>NZ_FQZN01000004.1 GCF_900142015.1 Bacteroides stercorirosoris | reverse complement strand
AACCGCCATAACAGCGATTTCGATTTGTGTTCTTTCTTTTTCATTAAACTACTTTTTTAAATTAGACTTAAATTAACAAGGGATTTCACCTGGAATTCTTTTTGAGTTTTCATGGTTTGATTGTTTTTACATAATATCAATACATCATTATTTTAAAGTTAAACATCATCATTTTTCCCTCTGCAAACAAACAACAATTTTACGAAATGAGATTTAAAGATTGTATCAAATACTATCAATTATATCTCAAAGTGTTATAATCTGTAAACGGACAAAACAACAACTAACTAATAGTCACTACATTACTTCATATCACAATTTTGCAAGACCAAATTACAAACCTTTTTGAGTACTTATTTAGTAAGTATATGCAAGTCCATATTCTTATGACGGGCCATCAATTGAGCTACATAAAGTGAGCGGGGAAAAACATTCTTTTCATTCTGTCCTTCCCAAACACCATCAGGACGATCTGTAAACACTCCCGGATATTTTTCACCTTTCATACCAAAACTATAGTTATAACCTGATGTCCAAGGACTCTGTACAGCAGCACGCTTTACACGGCAATTCCAAAGAATCTGAGTCACTCCGGCCCAACCATGTCCGCTCCCCATCTTCCCACGATCCTGCACATTGATTTCCCCATCAGTAATCACATTATCATAAAGAGTACCGACCGCCCAACGATGATGAGGCCCTATATCGGCATAGGTTTGCGAAGCCGTACAATTATAAAATACATTCGGACCACATACACGGGCACCCGTCACATAGTCGTGACGTCCTTCCGTACTTTGGCAATTCATGAATAAGTTTTGCTGCCCCCAATTATTAAAAGAATACCGCAGTCCACCGGTAATCAAGGATTTTGTTTCCAGACAACGGCAATCCGTCACTGTCACGTTCTTCGCATTACGCTCACAACTCACAGCCGAGTAGCCGAAATAACGACAGGTAAGATTACGCGCCCAACAATTCTCCACTTTATCAAACTGAACGCCAATCCAACCATGCTGATTATCTTCATAATGTTCAAACTCAGATTCCAAACACATATTAGTTACTCCGACTTCGCTGATGCGTCCTGCAAAAGTATACTTAAAGATCTCACCACCTCCATATTTATCCTCCATCTGCATCACTACCGGATTATCTATAAAGATACGATCACCTTCTATTTTTACAATCTCACGTTCGAAAGAAAGATTGTATTCTTGTGCTGTCCACTGGCGAGTTCCCTTACGCTCAACTATTTGATCCATCTTAATATCATGTATCCAATTATCCGTCCCAGGACGATAGACAATAATGCGGTCACCAACCTTAAAATTCTCTGCGGAGGAAACCTGGAATGAATGAGTTCCTACCGGCACAAAACGATCCGTTATCTTCACTCTTGTTCCGGGCACTTCTTCCATTCTTCCTGCACCTGATACCTGTATCAATGAAAAACGTTGCTTACCAATAGCTAACAGACGGGTTTCATTTATATTATCTCCTTCGCCTGTTAAAATAATTCCACCCGTATTAATGTGAATAGTTCCGTGAACGTGGTATACTCCACGTTTCAACAAGACTGTTCCACGATGACCATCTTTATCCGGGTTCATACGAGACACCTCATCTATTGCATCCTGAATGCGCTGACGACTATCTCCATTTTCTGCCGGATATACTACCTTTGTTACCGGATAATGAGGAATCGATTTATCACCATGATGATATCCCACACGACTAAAATCCGGAATCGTGTTTCCCTGTTTGTCGGGATAATAGACCAATTCTCCCTTTGGACTGACCTGTACATAACTGGATTGCCACCCTGGTGGTAATTTCGTCTGAGCAGATATGCCTACACAAAGCACCACAGCAACGATGCCGCCTACTAATTTCTTCACATTATTCATTCTATTCTTAAATTATGGTTTTGTATATAAACTTAATTCTATTCTCTCACCTACCGCAGTCGGTATCTGTAAATATTCTCCATAAAGTACATCCGTTTTCTTATCTTTCCGCATAAGTAATACCGCCTGTCCTTTCCAGGGATTTTCAATCTTACAAATACGCCCTTTCTCACTAATGACAGTCACCCCTTGAATTTTACCTTGCTTTAAGGTAGATGTAACCAAAAATGCTCCATAAGCTCTCAGGTTTTCAAACGAAGCATCCTTCTCTGAATTCCAATTCGGAAAAACCCGGATAACATCTTCGTAACTTTGCAACAGCATCTCATTTATAGTCAGGGGAACAGCAGCAAAAGTCTCAATACCTCCACCACCTTGCACAATCCAATAGTTGGGATATACATTCATTTCAATACGTTTCTTCAAATAAGATAAAATCTTATCCGAAGGATATCCTACACGCACAGCTCCGGGATAACATGTTTCGATACCGTTATTGGACGTGTTTCCCCAATCATTCGGTTCACGCTGCTTTTCTACCCAATGCGCAACATCATCCAATAAGATAGCGTTGAACCCGGCATCCGTCACCGGCCCAGCAACTCCACCCGGAAGAATCAGACCATGAATAGAAACCCTGTTCAAACCTGATGCTTGCACATCCTTATTCTGAGGTCCTCTCTCCATATTCTTCAAACTTTGGCGCCCGTCTTCAGCGATACCCAACGGATATTCACTCAACTTCTCTAAAATATCTTTCCAACGGGACTGACGCATACGGTCTACAGACAGGAAATCACTCATATCCATCACTCCTTGAAACAGCATACGAACCAGCCCTAAAGAAAGAGTAGAATTAAAGTCACCTAACCTGTTACGCCAAACGCCCCCATTACGTTTATTGGGCATTACCTCATTGAAGTGATCCATACGAATAACATAACGTCCATTTTCTAAAGAGAGATAATCTTCCCAAAAATCAGCACAGGCAACAAGATATGGATATACTTTGCGGGCATACGCTTCATCATACGTACTATAATACCGCATCAGCATATTCCCGACACTGAACACCGCATTTATCTTTTGCCCCAAAAACTTATAGCCACCATCTATTGTGTTTTCACGAGTCGCATATTTATCCAGCATTTCTTCCGGAGTTAACGGCCACATTGCCGTGCATAGCCCTTTCGGACCAATACCTACCGGATAATAAATTCCCCTGCAATTCAACAACTCCTGCGCATGTTTCCTACCGGCTTCCATATAATCCAATAGAGGCTGGTCAAAATTATCCGTCAAGCTAATATGATTGGAAGAAAAAGACGCCCAGTAAGGTGCCTGATAATTATAATTTAAATGATAATCGCCTCCCCATGCAGCCTCATCACGCGTAACAAATGGCCCCCAGATTCCAGGTGCGAACTTACCCTCACGAGAAGAACAAGCAAACAAATATTGAGACTGATAGTAATACTTCTCAAAATAACTATCACCAATATTAATATGAGACTGTTTCCAAAAATTATCCCACCAAGTATGATGTTCTTTTCTCAACTGTCCGATCACTGATTCCGTTACTTTTCCAGCCTCCGTGATTGCCTTCTTTTTCCAATCCGGTGTATCATGATTTGTATAGGCAGATACCACCAGTTGCATTTTCCTTCCGGGTGTAAGAGAGAGTTTATCAGTATTTGAGTTTAAGGCCAGTGCCACATGAGTGGGCCAACGCAATAATTCCGTATTCTCAAATGAACGGCTCACCCACATCACTTTATCAATGCCGTGTGCCGTAATCGAAGTATTCCCCTCGGCAGCCCACAAGCGCAAACGGACAGTTACCGCTTTATCCGACTCCAACTCTATTATCACCTTATTATCCGTTGCCGCAACCCATGCAGATAACTTCAGTTCACAACGGGAAGTTGAGAATTTAGCTGCGATCTCGGCCGAACCAGGCAGTTGTTCTGCATAATACGAAGCTCCCCGGAGTTCGTCTATCGAAATATCCAGTCCGCCCGGCAGTGCAATACCACCAGGATAAACCGGATAAGCCCTCCAAAAGTCATTCTTACCGATATAGAAACAAAGTTTATCAGGAGTACCGCCCATCGTAATACCTATATCTCCGTTACCAGCTAAAGGGGCATCCGGAGTTTTAGTTGTAGGAACGTGTTGGGGCGGAGCAGTAAAGACTGCTTTATAAGCGTCCATTGCAAATTGGGCTTTCACCAAACTGGTACCCAACAATGCCAAACCTAAAAGAAAAGCCTTGTGTGTATTCATAGTCTATCAGTTATTTCTCAGAAACAAAAATAGGCGTATCTTACAAACAAGGCTTGCAATATTATTTCAATCGCTTGGAGAAATGATTCAAAAGATGCTTTTTAACGAATTACAGTCTCTACGGAAGCGGTTTTACCCTTCTCTTTCCCATTTGGCAGAGAAATACGTATCTGTTTATGGTTTAATTCAAGTTCTGCAATATCTTCCCGTTGCGTCGGACTGGCACAACTTATCATGTATCGTCCTTCCCCACTCTCCCGTATCATATAAACTCCGGGAGTCTGAATGTTCAGTGTGATACCCGCCGCAACCGTCAGTTGCACCGGCTTATAAGCAGCTATCCAGCAAGTAGCCTTCTTCTCTGCATAAACAGCCTGTGCAACAGCATCATTACGAAGTATCCGGATATCCGACAAATCAAAAGCAGCTACATTTTTCTTATCTGCCACCGGCAATATCAAATATTGATATGTAGCCTGTTTAGGAGATACACCATGTTTCAGATAAAGGGTAGTGACTTCTCCTTGTACCTCTTCCTGGCGATACATCTGCATCACATCATACCAGCGCCCTGTACGCTTCGCCGTTTCAGCAACCATTTTGTTTCCATTCCCCCATACGATATATCCCGTATTATCATGGAAAAAGCGATGTTCTCCCGCTGTAGCCTCCTGCTTTCCATTTACAACATTCCATTGTCCTTTTTCCCAAGAAAGAAGTTCTCCTTTTTTATGGCATTGTTCTATCGAAGTCGTTACGACAAGATTACTATCTGCCTGTATACCTGCTCCCAAACAAAGAACAAAGTCATCTGTGCAAATCCATGCTTTATGCGCTTTCACTCCGGCACGATTCAACTCCATAACAGTCATACCTTGTTTCTCATCCGAAACAGCCCCGACAAAAGTTCCCTTATTGCGAGGTTGATAACTTTTAATCAACGGCATGGGTGCATCATCCTCAAAAGCCGTCACTCCCGGCAATTTGCGCCAATCCCAAAGAGGAAAAATATCCAGGTATTCTTTACCATCCTTATAAATATAGGTTGCCCCATCCGCCATATAATAGCCTTTCATATTATCTCCATTCATCATTTCCGCACCGATAATACGATCGGAAGCCATTTTTATGGAAGCCATCCAGGAAGGACGCCGATAAACCGTATAGTCCGACTGCCAGAAATGTTTATGCCCCGTCAGTATGTTCTGAGCAGGTGCAGGATAATTATCGCGAAGCAAAGCCGCAGCTACAGCCTTACATGCATCTGATTCACCTCCTCCCAACTCAGAAGCGGCAAATGCAAGACTCAAAGCCTTATGCACAGGTGCATGATGAAACAACTGACGCCCTAAAGCATTCACATCCATCATCCCATTCCAGATTACCCAACGGTAACCTTTATCAATCAAAGTACTCAAAATACCCAACTGCTTATCATCAAAAGCCAAAGAAGTCCCGGAAAACAATCCGGAAAAGAAACTCATTCCGGAGACAAATGAAAGCCCGTAGTTGCCAAATTGCTGCTGAGCTCCGTGCTGATGAAAACACCAGTCATCTTTTATACCTTCTGCCCCACCCGTCACAATTTCAGATGCAATCGTATCGCGTGCCATCTTCACCAATTCATAATCATTCTGCAACAGCGCACGCATCATCACATTTCCGGCAAGCCATACTTTGTTCTGTCCGGTCATTCCAAACTTTGCATTTTCCATTACAGTGATAGCCTTTTGCTTTTCAGCCGGGGTAAGTTTCTCTTCAAACAAAATGAAAGCCGTACCCAGTGTTTTAGGGATACCAATCTGATTGTACCACCAGTTCAGACACACGGGTTTGGCAGTAAACCAATAATCCAATGCTTTATGAATCACCTTTTCTACTTCCTGAGAATGATAATAATCAGTCTGCTTGGAGTTATAAAGTTTCACCAGTTCCAGAATACGTTCCGCATGAAGTTTAGGTTCCCATCCCGAACGTTTTTTATCTTCATAATTAATGTCCGGCCACATACCGGCTGCCGTAAAGGAAGATAGATAGGTTGCTATTTTCTCTAAATCGAAAGGATAACGCTGATGTAATTCCACAACCGCCTGGTCCGAAATTTCTTTTTCCGGCTGAATGGACGAAAGTATGGAGAACAAGCCAAACGGATCTTCACCCGAAGGTACCAACATCCTGGAATAATTCTGCTTGATGCGCACCAATTCACCTGTATTGCCGGCCTGAACAGAAACTGCTGCAAGCAATACCCCCACAATAATCAGACTACGTAAAACTCTCATTCTTATTTATTTTTTCAATTGTTCCGTTTCCATAATAACAGAAGCCCACAATATACCGGCAACTGCCTCTTTCGCATTCAAGATTTTGGGAACAGTAACATATTCTACAAAATTCTTCTTAATCACTACACCGTCACACGCACCTATCACATCCAGCAAACCTCTTTCATTCACCTGTATAAAAGGAAACAAGCTCTTATATCCCCTTTCGGCAACCGGAGCATACTCTTTAGCTTTCAGTAAACCTAATTGAACACCACGCTGAATGGAATATACAAACATCGCAGTTCCGGACGGATCAATAAAATTCAGGGGATTATCTCCTTTATCCACCACCATGAACCAGCCACCGGTTTTCTTATCCTGCACCTCTTTCAGTCCTTTACACATTTTCAAATAAATATCAAGCACCTGCTGATAGTTCTGATGTGTCTTGGGTAACAAAGCAAGCAGTTCCGGAACCACCAAAGCATACCATCCCATTCCTTCACTCCATACCTCCGGCGAAAGTCCCGTAGATTTATCTGCCCACACTGCTTTTTCCGGTTCTGTGGTCCAGGCATGCAATATTAACCCATCCTGACGTTGCAAGTGGCGGGCGGCAGCGATAATATTCCTGCATGTCACATCATAGCAATAGTCTGCTTCCCCCACATATTGCGCACAACGTATCAGGAACATCTGCATCATAAATACACCGTCAATCCACATATTAGGACTACGGTTCCCATGCCAGAACTGTCCGTCCGAACTGGGATACTTATCAACAGCTTTCAATATCTGTAAGGCCGCCTTCTTATATTTTTCATCACCAGTACGCCCATACAGAGTACAAAACGCTGAACCGGTCATGAAATTATCAAGATTGGTCAATCCGCCCCCTTTGTAATTTCCATCTCCATCTACGAAATGATTTATATACTCTTTCATGTACTCCTGATATTTGCCATCGCCGGTCAATTGTCCCAGACGGTCCATTGCCTCAAACATATATCCCTGCACATAGGTATAATCTTTCCAGTAAGCCATCCGGTAATCCGGATATCTTGCCATCACCGTCTCAGACAAAGGAAGTGCCAGTCGTTCCGGAGTAATTCCGGGGGTATATTCTAATTTTGCACCAGGCACACCCTGAGAAGTAGTCCGCCGATAACGGGTAGTGGTTTCCTGAGTAACCAACATCGTGACCTCCCCTTCCACCACCATACCCGTAGTACGCTGATTCATTTCCCTGTTTTGTGCCATTGCAGGAAATACCGTGCCCAACCCACACAGTACATAAACTCCCGCTATTATCTTCCGAATCTGTTTCATAGTTTAAATATAAAGCCAATTATGTGTTTCTATATCCAAATCAATGGATTACGTACAGGCAGATTACGCACCACTTCATCCGTCACCGGAAAATGTTCCAGATGAGCCCACGTAGACAACCAGTTTTCATTATTCGTTTGCAAAGCTCCGAACAACAGGAAAGGATGGGCTACCGGCCATTCATCCCAGTACATCACATCTTTCGGATAAATCCAGCTTTCTTTATCAAGCACATAAGGATAGACAAAATTAATACCTTTTTCCATATTCTTGCTTCCCTCTGCCGTATAAGTCCATAAATTATCATTTTTATCCGAGAGTGTCTGACATATCGTTGCCATTGCATCCAGATTAAAAAGAGAATAACCATAAGGTTTTGTACGCGCAGTTTCTAAAGGAAAACTGCCGTCCTCAGCCATCTGTTTAGGCAATAATATTTCCTTATAACGCTTCTTACAGTAATCCAGCATGTCCTTATCACCTACATAACGGGCAAACACAGCGGCCTGCATCACCCAGCAGGTACCATGATTATTCTTTGCGTTCATCTCGTCTATGCCATATTGGTGTGTGGACATCCATTTCAGATAATCGGCAAACCAGCGTTTGGTAGACTTTATATCATTTTCAGAAAGCACTCCCAGTTTTTCCAACTGATATAAAGACTGGGCCACTTCCATAAGATGTATCGTATCAATAATACCGATACCCCGGCCAGTGGTGATTCCCTTAATAGCCTGTGCATACAGCAAATTAGGATTCATCCGCGTCGGCTCATTCACAAACCAGGCACGCACGTGTGCCAGTACTGCATCTACATATTTCTCATCCTGCACCAGCAAATATGCGGAAGTCAGATTACCCACAATCGAACTGAAACGTATCATTGCATGACGATGAGCCACAAAATTATCCGGATTAGTCTGACCATCCCGACGGATATAAGGTCCATCAGGATTCAGCGTATCCGGCCACCAATAATCACCCTCCGAATAGAAGTCGTGTACATCTCCCGCACTACGCTCTGCTATGAAAGCAGTAACCGTTACCGGTTCTTCCTTCAGATTCGCAGCAGCACGTTCCAGTATCCCTTGTTTCAAAACACTCTTCACATAGTCCTTACCACCTTTGTCCGATGTACACGAAACAACCAGTAAAGCACATATCCCTAAAAATAAAACGCCTACCTTTTTCATAATTTTACTGTACCGTTATAAATGAAGTTCTGACCTTATCAGCTTTCACCGCCACACACGAAGTGCCGTTTTGTGTCCGGACCCGAATCTGTGCCCGTCCGTTGCGTGCCTGTACCTTACGCGAGCCTGTTACAGTTCCCTGATTCTGTATCAATTCCCCGTCACCGGCAATATCGAAATACACAAAAATCCTGGAATCAAGGCATCTGACGCCATTGGCATCTACCAATTGTGCCTCTATTTCAACAGTGCCGTCTTCGCGGGGTGTAGAAGTTACTTTGAACGCATGTTCCTTTCCCCATTTCTCGGTCTGATATTCAAAACTCAATTCATCCGAAAGAGCCTCTTTACCTACAGACACGGCACGAAGCGCATTCTGACCTTTGACAAGTTTTACATTCCATCGCAAACCGGCAGCAGGAAAATCCTGGCTATTACGCTTACGCACTCCCTGGCTTTGCCCATTCACAAACAATTCCACTGCCGGACAATTTGAATAGACCAGAATTTCTTTTTCTTCATCAGCATCTCCCCATCTTACGGGCCAACTATGTCCGTAGATATGAAGCATCGGCTTTTGTGTCCAGTAAGATTGGAACACATAATAGCTTTCTTTCTTTGTAAAGTCCCGTTCTACCACTCCTTTCTGATTCATATACGGCACTGGATTATCCGGACGCACCGGAGTGGAAAAATCTTTAAACGGCCAGTAAGCGGCACCTGTCAGCCACGGCATTGTTTCCTGTTCCTTCAGATGCCAGTCTATCAGTTTCACAATATAACTTTCCGACCAATCCCCCTTCTTCAATACCAAAGCCGAACCGTTCAGAGCAGCATCCCCATCACTTTCTCCTTCTTTGCGTATAGGAGCGGTAGCCTCTGCGTGACGCCCTGCATGACTATCCCCGCCCCACTCTACATGCAAAAAATGTTTCACTTTTTCCATCTCTTCCCTGGACATTTTCTGATAATCCGTATAGACACCGCGATACCAACCCGACCAGATAGAAGGAGAATATACATCTACAATATCACTACAGAAAGCGCAACGGCGGATAGCCGTCTTACGTCCAGCATCAAGATGGTGGGACAAAGTATTCAGTTCACTCATCAGACTCCGTATTTCACGCTGTTCAAACTCAGGAAAATCATTCGGCCAGTCGTTTTCATTGCCTAATCCCCATATAATCACCGAAGGATGATTATAGTGTTGAGTAATCATATTCGTCAGCATCCTTTTAGCCTGCCCGCGATAGTTCTCATCACCGACTCCGCCACGACACCAGGGAATTTCCTCCCAGACCAGAATGCCCAGTTCATCACAGAGATTCAGAATGATTTCAGACTGCTGATAATGTCCCAGACGAATGAAATTCACTCCCATCTCCTTCATCATCTTCATTTCCTGTATCATTTGCTCCTCAGTCATGGCAGCAGCCACGCCTGCATGATCTTCATGCCGGTGCGTACCTCTCAGCAGCAGACGTCTTCCATTCAGCATGAAAGGGCCTTTTTCGATGAATTCAAACGAACGGAAACCGAAACGTTCACTTGCTGTCATTTTCTGTCCGTTGGACGTTACAGTAACTTCGCAAGTATATAATGCAGGATTGTCCACATCCCAAAGCTGGGGTTTATCCATTTGAACGTCCAAGAGGGCTAAATCCCCCAATGGAGTTATTTTATCAAGAGTCCGCGTGGATACCACGTCCCCTTTAGCATTTCTCACAGTTACCTCTACCGATGCCTCACGCACGTCAGCAGGATTATAAAACGTACCGGATACTTTTAACGCACCTTTCTTCATCTTGGCATCCAGCACCGGCTCCACCCGAAGGGAAGCAACGGACACTTCCGGCAAGTACACCAGATTCAGATAGCGGTAAATTCCGCCATACAAATTGAAGTCCGACAAATCCGAAGGAATCATTTCGGCATCCCGCGTATTGTCACAACGAATGCTCAAAGGTACTTCACCTCCAAAGCGTTCAGCCTCCTTACTCGAAAGAAATGCCTGCACCGCATCCGTTATGTCCACGTTCCAACTGTCATATCCACCGATATGGCTACCAACTTTAGTCATGTAGATATATACATCCGTTTTCTGGCCTGCTCCCTCAAATTCCAGAATAATCCGTCCGTTGGAGTATGGATTATTCAGTTTCAGACGAGTCTTATACCAACCCGGCCCCTGATAATAATTCAAGTCCGGGTCAACTGCATCCTCCGCATTAAAACAGTGGGGCAGAGTAACCTTTGTCCATATAGGCTGTTCTTCCGGCTGTCCTTTCTTCACGGGGCGAACCAGTTCCCAGATGTTCCCTACATCCTGACGGAGGAATTCCCAATTATCCGTCAACCGAATCTTATTATCCGCTACAGGTACTTTCGCCTGGAAAGTACCTGCAACGAAACAAGCTATCACCAACAATAAAATAAAACGTTTCATGCCTATTGGTTTTTCATGGTTTACAAAATAGCCGTACCTTCCTTCTCAAGTTTAGCTTTCTTAAGCAAAGCCTCCAGGAAGTAATAGTCAGCATAAACCAAAGGCACATCTCTTTCAAAATTATGTGCGCCGGTACTGTGCAGCAGCAGGAAGCCACGGTCACCTTCCAAACGGGCACGATAATTCTTACTTAAACTTTCAACAATAGTATCCGCCCATTTCTTATATTGCGCCGATTTCTCCGTATTATACATAGACAGTTCGTACATGGCACAAGCCATTACCGCAGCGGCAGAAGCATCACGAGGTTCATTCGGGATGCCCGGAGCGTCAAAGTCCCAGTAAGCCACCATATCTTCCGGCATGGTAGGATTGGTGAAAATGTAATTAGCTATATTTTCAGCCTGCGATAAGAATTCGGGCAACTTCGTTTCACGGTAACACATGGTATAGCCATACAATCCCCATGCCTGCCCTCTCGACCAAGCCGACTCATGATTATATCCCTGATGTGTATGTTTATGAAGCACTTCTCCGGTAATCGTATCATAATCCACCACATGATAAGAACTGTAGTTATCACGGAAATGGTTCTTCATCGTAGTGCGGGCATGCGTATTTGCAATGTTGTAGTATACCGAATCACCCGTTTCCTTAAATGCCCAATACAACAATTCAAGATTCATCATATTGTCAATGATAACCGGGCATTGCCACTTATCACGGCTATGATCCCACGAACGGATGCAACCGATAGTCGGTTTATAGCGAGTGATTAACGTTGCGGCAGATTCCAACAGAATATCCTTATAAGTTGCATCATGAGTCAGACGGTAGCCATTACCAAAGCTACAATACATTTTGAATCCCATATCGTGTGTGCCACCATTGGTCTTCTGATTTTCTATATTGGCAGTGAATTCCTGTGCCTGCTTCTTCCAGAAATCATCCTGCGTATATTCATACATATACCATAATTCACCGGGGAAGAAACCACTGGTCCAATCTCTCGATGCCACCAGGCGCAGAGTTCCGTCATCCTCTATCGTACGGGGAGAAACAGGCTTTTTCTTCAACTGCTCTTCCGGCATGCTGGCTTTGGCAGAGTCTACCTGCGTAAACGCATATTTCAACTGCTGTCCGGCAAAATCAAAACTGTCTTTTACGACATCTACTTCTTTTGTCGCTTGGCTACATGCTCCACATACGACCAATAACGATACTAATCCTGTTTTAAATTTCATAATAGTTACTTTCACTAATGTTTATATTGGTTTTATACAATCTCTCTATAAAAAGATTGCGCTAAGATAGGCGATTTATCTTAGCGCAACTTTCAATATTGTCTTATTCATTTGGAATTCTATTCCAAGCAGTATATAAAACAGAAACTACTTGGGAGTTTCCCGCTTTTCATTATGCCTTTGTACCCATTCTGAAGGTGAATAGCCATAAAACGACTTGAAACAGTTGGTGAAATAAGCATGACTGTTGAAACCTGTATAAACAGATATTTCCGAAACCGTATAACTGGACTCCAACAAAAGTTTGGCCGCTATTTCCAGACGTTTATTACGTATCAACTCCGTCGGTGAGAGTTCTGTCACCGCTTTCAGTTTCCGGTACAGGTTGGCACGGCTCAGACCTAACTCCTGGCTCAGTAAATCTACCCCCAATTCAGGATTCGAGATATTCTTTTCGATAATCTCAAAGAAGTTCTGGGTAAAACGGTCGTCACCCGAAACGATTTCAATACCCATTGCCTCCGGCGAGAATTTCTTTCCGTACAGCTTCTTCAACTTTTCACGAGACTCCAAAAGGTTGTTGATACGGCAAATCAACACATCCATGCTGAAAGGCTTCACAATATAATCATCGGCGCCTACCGAGAATCCTTCCTTAATGTGCACCACCATAGACTTGGCAGTCATCAGCACCACCGGAATATGCCCCAGCTGCAAGTCCTGCTTCACACGCGAGCACAGCTCCAGTCCATCCATCTGAGGCATCATGATATCGCTCAGTATCAAATCCGGATATTTCTCCAAAGCCAAATCCAAAGCCGATTTTCCATTATCCACATCCAACACATAGAAGTAGGGTTCCAGACATTCTTTGACGTATGTCCGCACCTCATCATTATCTTCCGCCAGAAGCACCGTCCATTTCTTTTCAATATCAAAACGCATTTCATGAGCGGATGGAATCACATCTTCCACCACCTGCCCGTCTTCTTCCTCCACCAACTGGCTGGCATCATACGCATTGCTGCTGATAGGAATATACACTTCGAAAATCGTACCGGTAGGCTGATTATGAGATACGGTAATAGCCCCCCCGTGCAGATGCACAATAGAACGTGTCAAACTCAATCCAATACCCGTACCGACATTCTCTTTGTTATTATCTTCCCCCTGATAGAAAGGAGCGAAAATATTCTTTACCTCATCTTCGGAAATGCCTTTGCCGGAATCTGCCACGGAGAAACAGGCAAACTTGGTATCCGCAGGCAATGCCTTTAATTCTGTCTGCTGTTCCGGAGACAAATCAGCGAAAGTACATTTGGATAAGGAGAACACCACTTTGCCATTATCCGGAGTAAACTTCATTGCATTGGACAGCAAATTGAAAATCACTTTCTCAATGATAGATTTATCGAACCATGCCGACAGTCTCTCCTCTTTCTTCTCAAAAGTAAAATCAATGGATTTCCTTGCCGCCAGATGATTGAAAGCATAGTAAATCTCTTGCATGAACGGATTCATATCCGTTTTAGTGATGTTCAGTTTCAGTTTGCCTTCCTGATTCTTACGCAAGTCCATCAACTGGTTCACGAGCAACAACAGTCGCTGGGCATTACTGAATATCAGAGTCAGCTTATTCCTCACACTGGAAGAGAATTCCTGCATGGACACCAATTCCTGTAAAGGTGCAATAATCAGTGTAAGCGGAGTGCGGAGCTCATGCGAGAAATTGGTAAACATACGTATCTTCGCCTGGTGGAATTCCTCCAACTGCAATTTCTCTTTCTGCTTGAACTGCAATTCACGCTCCAGCTTCTGCTTCTTCGATATATAATACATGATAAGCGTCATTATAAACACGAAAGCCACGGCATAGAACAAATAAGCATACCAGGTTTTCCACAAAGGCGGATGTACGGTGATACGTATCTTGCGCGTCTGCTGACTCCATACTCCGTCGTTATTCGAGGCTTTCACTTCAAACACATACGTTCCCGGACTCAGGTTCGTGTAGTAAGCTTCCCGACGATTGCCGATATAGTTCCAGTCCTTATCATATCCTTTCAGGAAAGTAGCATACTGATTCTGACGGGCAAATACGAAATTCAAGGCACAATAGCTAATCGAAATATTATTCTGATTATAAGCCAACTCTATCTCTTCCATATCATCCAATACGGAATTCAATATACGCGTATTATCTTCCGGCTCAATCACATGATTGTTTACAACCAATTTTGTGAACACTACCGGCGGCACGTAGGAGTTCAGTTGCAGTTCCTGCGGATTGAAGGTCACAAAACCATTGTTCCCGCTAAAGCAAATCTCACCATTCGGCAACAGCAAACCGCTATGGGGAGTAAACTCGTAGACGCCGATACCATTGAGAGAATTATAATTGGTAAACTCTTCCGTCTTGAGATTATATTTGGAGATGCCGTTACTTGCACTGATCCATAGGTTGTTTTCATTATCCTCCACAATGGTACAAACATCATTCTCTATCAAGCCCTGTTCCTTAGTCACAGTCTTTATGATTCCTTTTTCTTCGTCATACAGGGCTATGCCACCACCGAATGTACCGATCCAGATACGGCCGGAACTATCGCGCACAATACTCGTCACATAATTGTTAAGCAACCGGTTAGGTTCTTTTTCATCCGTATCATAATAAACCGCTTCCCCCTTATTCAAATCATACTTTATCAAACCATCGTTGCGGCTGCCAATCAGCACCACTCCATCCCGTAACTTCAGGATGCAGCGCGAACTGGCAAACAGGCAACTATCTTTCCCGCCATTGACCGGAAAATGAGTTTGCATCTCTTTCTTATCCGACAGGCGCATGACACCCATACGTGAATCGGAAGAGACAACCCACAGACTGTTATCCTTGTCGCGAAGCATGGAGTAAATGGACATATCCCTCGGAAGCTGATAATACAATGTGTATTTCTTGGTACAGGTGTTGAAGTGATAGATAGCTCCCTTATTCGTCCCGCACCACAGCACATCACCTTCCAGCAAAAGCCCTTTTATGATATTCTGGCTATATTGCAGTTTGGAGGCATTATCTATCGGATAATAAGCGTATTGCCTGTTCCCCAGGTTATAGTCGAGCAATCCCCTGCCCTCCGTCGCCATATACAGACAACCGTCAGGAGAAGCGATCATACAACCATATATGCCGAACAAAGCATCAAATATCGTAGCCGGGTCATGAAAATCAAAGCGGTTATTGAAGCGGCTGGAATAACTTACCCCGCCGGAATACATACCCACCCATACCGTCTGGCTCCTGTCTACAAATAAAGAATAAATGGAGAAATGACTCAAGTTTCCTTTTTCAAGCGAGGCATCCGTATGCTTCCAGAAAGAATGGGTGGAAAGGTCTATCGTATACAGTCCGTCGAACGTACCGACCAGTAACATCCCGTGCAACTCCGATATGGCCCGGACACTGTTACTCGTCAAAATACTGTTCCCCTTATGATAAGTCACGATTTCCTCTTTTTCAAAGTTGATACGATACAAGCCACTGAGTCCGCTTCCCACCCATAAGGTTCCGTTAGAATCTTCGTAAATGGTAGAGATGCTGTTGCCAAGCAGACGAAGTCCCTGTGTCCGGGTAGTCAGCTGCCTCTGCACCTTCATATTCATATCGCAGACGAACAATCCTTTCGTGGAAGTCCCTATCAGCATCTGCTGATGCTTGGTTTCGTAAATCACGGAGATAAATTCATCTTTAATCTTCCCGTTCAGGTCGATGCGCTGAAAGACGTCCATGGCCGGAATGTAGAGGTACAGCCCTTTGGTTGTTCCCACCCAAAGGCGGTTACGGGAGTCTACGGTCAGACTGCGTACTTCGCTTTTGGCAAAAGCTCCGTAACGTTCATCAACAAAAGGGGTGATACGGTTGGTCTTTAAGTCGAGCTTGTTTAAACCGCGTGCCGTACCAACCCACAAATTCCGGTCATTATCTTCGGCTAAAGCCCAGATGTGGTTATCACTCAACGACAGAGAGTCCTTCGGATCGTGCTTGTATATCACAAATTCGCTTCCGTCATAACGGTTCAACCCGTTGCGCGTACCGAACCAGATGAACCCTTTTGTATCCTGGAATATTCTAAGCACGGAAATCTGAGACAAACCATCTTTCAGATTCAGGTTCGAAAAATAGAAGTTCTCATTATTCTGTGCTGAAATCTTCAAAGTCGCCAATAAGACAATTAGCAAACAAATATATTTTCTCATAGGTCAAAACGTGTTTTCATTGTATTATCCTCAAAACAAAGATATACCATTTTTCCATTTCCCCCAAATAATCCCGGGGTATCTTCTTCTTAATATAGGCTTATTCCGTCAGCAGCTCCGTGGCGCACCACAACAGTGGGGCGTGGGCATGCAAATCACCCGTAATCTGCTTACGGTTCATATAATGGTTCTTATCATTCTTTATATTGGTCCCTTCGCAAACGTTCGTCACTTCGTCATCGGCATTTATATAAGAAACCAGCGCCAGCCATCCTTTCATTGCGGCAGGAGCATACTTCTTCTTGTCCAACCAACCGTGTTTCACTCCCACCAGCATGGCATACGTGAACATGGCCGTACCGGAAGTTTCTTTATAAGATGCCGGTTCGTCAATCAACTGGTGCCACATTCCATCAGCGTTCTGATGTTTCAACAAAGTAGCCATCATCTTTTTATAAGCCTTCATTATAGCCGTACGGTTGGGATTATCTTCCGGAAGCACCGAAAGCAGGCGTGACATGCCCGCAGCCATCCAACCATTACCGCGCGCCCAGAAGAACGGCGCCGTAGGAGCATGATAGAAAAGCCCGTTCGGACGTTGTATTTTCTCCAGATACATCACCATCTCGGCAGCGGCACGGTCGATATATTTCCGGTCGCCCGTAGCCAGGAATGCCTGCGACTGGATAGTGGTAATCATAAACATATCATCAATCCATACACGCGTCTGCCACGAATAGCCCTGTTCGGCATATTCTTTCTGTTCCGGTTTGGCATCGGCAGGAACTTCCCATTGGGTATCGGCATACTTCATCCCCAGATCAAAGTATTTCCGGTCGCCCAACTTCTGCATATATATTTCCAGAGGAACAGCCCCAACAACGTTATAGTCCACATGTACCATGCGGGGAAGCATATTCTTTTCGGTAGTGAACAAGGGCTCGAAACGTTCTTTCAACCGCTGCTGCATTTCACTGTCTTTCACCGCCTGACTGAACCACAAAGCCCCCAGCCAGGTACAGGCATCCGGATATGTGACATAATTGGGTGCTTTCTCGGCACGCGGGTTGCCAAAACGAGTATGGGGAGTTACGAGAAACTTATTAACGATACGTGTGCCTATAACTTTGGGATCGGCATTTTCCATGCGTTTTTCCAATCCTGCTTTCTGGGCATTCATCGTACCACACCAGCCTAAAAAGGCGGCAAATAGAATTAATAAAGCATTGTTTGTCTTCATTTCATAGCATTGTTAGCAGATTAATAACTAAGGCAAATGTAGGGAATTTGCCCCGTAGCAGTTTGAAAGATTGTTTCAAATGCTTGAACTATTAGCTCAAAATAGAAGATACGAGGCTTTTCATTAAAGGCTTTACGCTTTATCTTTAAAAGATACAGTTACCAACATGGGGGTGTCGGGAGTACTTACATGGGGGTGTTGGTAATACCAACATGGGGATGTTAGTACGACCAACACCCCCATGTTGGGAAGAGTATCTTTTAAGGATTATGAGATTATCATTAAACCTGCTCTCTGTGCTGTTTATATCCGGCGTATACTATCAGCGCAAAAGCGCAGGCATAGGTAATGAATATCGCGGCCAGTCCCGGCGGAGTATCACCTCCACCATAAGAATGGAGCCCGGACAGATAGTAGTTTACACCAAAATACGTCATCAGCACCGAAGCCAGTCCCAACACGGACATCACACTGAAAGCGTAGTCCGAACGGAGAGCAGGCAGAAAACGGGCATGCAGGATGAAAGCATAAACCACCATCGTGATCAATGCCCACGTTTCTTTCGGGTCCCATCCCCAGTAGCGCCCCCATGATTCATTGGCCCAGACAGCACCCAGAAAAATTCCTGCCGTCAGCAGATAAAGTCCGATGTGCAAAGACATTTCATTAATAATGCGGAGTTCCCGGATATGTGGTTGCAACAAAACCACCTTCGACGGATTACTTGTACCCATAAAAGCAAGCGTGAGCAGTCCGAGCAGAAAACTGATGCCAAAGAATCCGTAACTTGCCGTAATCACCGCCACGTGTATCATCAGCCAATAGGACTTCAGAACCGGAACCAGTGGTGTGATTTCGGGATCCATAAAGTTAAGGTTGGCCACAAATAGGATGATGCCTGCAAAGAAAGCCGCCAAAGCCAGCGTCATGGAAGAACGTTTGATAAATAAAAGTCCCGCCAAAGCGGTTGCCCAGGCAACGTATATCATCGACTCGTAAGCATTGGCCCAGGGAGCACGTCCCGATATGTACCAGCGGATAGCAATTCCGGAAGTATGCAGCAAGAATATCAGAACCACCAGCATGACTAATGGAATGATAACGAACCTGAACCAGCGTTTGGGTTTCAATAATCGCCATACAACGAAAATCAGTAACAGCAGCCCCACAGCCATATATCCCATAGCCGACCAGAAGAACAGTTGCGCTTTGTTATAAAACAGTTCCCAAGCCACTTGCTTTTTCGTCAATAAGGGTGTTGCACTCTGCTTCTGCTGATACACATTCATCATGGAAAGAACTTCCTGCGCACTCCCCCAGTCACCCGTCCGCAAGGCATCAACAGCTTCACCCAGATACCAGGGCATGATTTTAGAAACAAACAGGGAGTCTCTTCCGGAGAACACGCTCAAATCATCTCCGGGCGAATACCACTTCCCGCCCGTATCTCCGGGAAGCGGGAACAGCGCAAGCATCTTTCCTTGTTGGAGGGAATATAATATATTCACCTTTTCATCTAGTTTCAGCAGATCCTTTTCCATCCGCGAACGTTCGGCAGCAGGACGGGAATAGGCTTTATCCACCGCATCCGCTATCAGATACCTGCCGCCCTCATCAAAGACGTCGAGGAAGCGCAGATATTTGCCTTCGGGCAGAGAATACGCCTGCTGCAACTCTTTATTTGTCTGACGGATAAAGGGTACGTTGCCCCAATAAGCCGGATTCATCAGAAAACCGATGATAACTTGTTCGGAGGTGAGGCCTTCGAAAGAATTACTCCGGTAGATTTTACGTAATAGTTTATCGGTATAAGTATCCAGCGGTTCAATGCGCCCCGTAGGACATTGCACCTGCAAGCGTCCCCACTGTTCGGCCTGTTCCACGGGGATGGTGCTCTTCAGCAAAAGTTCCGTATCGGCTTTTTGGGCAAACGAAACGGCAGGAATAAAAGCCAGCAGGAGAATAGGCGCCGTATGCTTCAGTTGCTTCGCCAATTGCCGGAAGCGGGATTTCCTGTCAGCCAGGGTCAGCAGCATACCGGCAAGTAGAAACAAATATCCGGCATACGTTATAGCCGTACCTATCCTGTCATTATTCACCGTTAACACGGTCCCCTGTTCATCCGAATCGTAGGAGGACTGGTAGAGACGGTATCCTTGTTCATAAATCACTTTATTCATGTAGATGTGCTCGCTCCGTTCGCCCTCATCCGTGCAGATGGTCAGGAAGCTCTCGAAAGAAGAAGGACTGTGGGAACCGGGATAGCGGACCAGCTTAAAATCATCCAGACGGATGGAGAAAGGTAACGGACGGGCGTCGTCTTCCGTTGTACGCATATGCGACGCAGTCTCCCCTTCCCTGATGTGTACAATGCCCTCAAAACCGAAGATGTTGGTAACCAACGCACCCAGCAATATCACGATGAAAGAAATATGCAAGAGCAATACTCCATACTTGCGTTGCTTCCACAGGCGCCCCTGCCAGGCTATGGCGCAGAAGTTAAGAACCAGCAATAACTGTAACAGATAGAAAAGCGGATTGTTATAAATCACTTCTCTCGCCATTGCCGTGCCCTGTGACTTCTCGACGAAGGTGGCGGCTGCCAGCAATATCATATAGTGTATCAGCAATACCAGCGTAATCTTCCACGAGGTGAACATCACTTTCAGGAGGGAGCGTACTTTTTCCATGCTTACATCATTCAATTGAGACATTCAGTGTTTTCAATAACTCTGCCAATGCCGACGGCGTCAACTGCTGGGCTGCATCGGACAGAGCTTCCTGCGGACAACAATGAGACTCGATGAAGAGTCCGTCCGCATGCAAAGATATAGCTTTCCCGCAAATAGCAGCCAATAGTTCACGTTTTCCACCGATATGGCTCGGATCGCAATAGAAAGGTAATTCCGGAAAATGAGTATGAAAACGTTCCGCCAGCTCCCAAAGAGGGGCATTACGGTATGGAGAACTGTCTACCGTACAAAATCCGCGATGAATGATACGTACATCTTTCAATCCCGCCTGCTGAAGGCGTTCTACCGCACCAATCCATAATTCGACATCGGGACATACCGGATTCTTCACCCACACCGGAATGTCACATCCGCGCAGGGCTTCCGCCAATTCGTGCATCATGAAAGGATTGACCGTTGTGCGGGCACCCAACCATATCATGTCGAGACCGGCTTTCAACACAGCTTCCACATGACAGGGAAGCGCTACTTCGGTCATAACCCGAAGTCCCAGTTCCTGTTGTACTTCACGCATCCAGTCCAGTCCTTCCTCACCCACTCCCTCAAATGTCCCGCAACGCGAACGGGGTTTCCACAGGCCGGCACGCAATGTGCCTACACCTATCTCTTTCAATCCCCTTGCCGTTTCCAACATCTGTGTACGACTTTCCGCACTACACGGACCAGCTACTAAACCTATAGTTTTCATATTATAATAGTTACGAGTGACAAGATACAAGTGACGAGCTACAAGATACAGGCTACAAGTTATAAACTACGGGCTATAAGCTACAGGCTACCAGTACCTTTCGGCATAGTAACCGAAGTATCTCAATTCTCCTCCTCTTGGGAGGAGGGGAATGAAGATAGTTCTATTCGTAAGTAACACGCCGAAAGGCGCCCGTAGCTAGTAGCTTGTAACTGTCTTAGCTTGTAGCTTGTTCTCTAATCTTCGATAATCACACGGAAACCTACATTATATACTTTTTGCCAAGGCAAGTAAGCCCGGCGATAATATGCAGTAGATGTCTTCGGATGGTCGTTCCACGAACCTCCTCTGACTACTTTTTCCGTACCGGCACCCTGCGCCTTCTCATTGTAAGGATAAGGACAGTAATCAGAAGAAGTCCACTCGGCAACGTTACCTTGCATATCATACAATCCCCACGGATTGGCCTGGTAGCCACCGCCTTTCACCATCAACATATTGCCGTCATCCACACCATTCTCTTTAGGCTGATAAGTATAGT
Source organism: Bacteroides stercorirosoris (assembly GCF_900142015.1). GTDB lineage: Bacteria > Bacteroidota > Bacteroidia > Bacteroidales > Bacteroidaceae > Bacteroides > Bacteroides stercorirosoris. Next base: position 229,360 of record NZ_FQZN01000004.1, on the reverse strand, counting down.
ACTTATACCAAGCATCATTCTCACGCATCGGCATCGGATTTACACCACGAACAGCCATCTGATTTAGATGTTTATCTGCCAAGTTCTCGAACTTACCAAAATCTGTGTTTAAAGAACCATACCAGAACTCACTGTCGCTACCGGCACGGCAAGCCCATTCCCACTGTACTTCGGTAGGCAGGGTAATCTTCATACCGGTCTTTTCACTCAACTTCCGGCAGAATGCCATTGCTTCTTCCCAACTTACACGTATGGCAGGCTGTTCCGGATTATTGGCAGGATAGCCCTGATGTACGTGGTCTTTCCACAACTGACGGATGAAGCGGCTGTCATGTTCGGGGAAGAGAGTGCGGAACTGCTCGTTGCTTACCTCTATTTCACCCATCCAGAAAGCTTTCTTCACTACCTGCTTGTGAGCAGGCGAATAGTCGGAATGTCCTCTGTTGCTACCCATCACAAACGAACCTGCGGGAATGCGGACAAAGTTCATCTTTATGCCCGGAGCCAGTTCGATGCTCATCTTGGTATCTCCTTCTTTAGCAAGCATAGCCTGCGCAGCGGAGTTATCAAACGGCCAGCCTTTCACTTTCACTTCCTTATCTTTATATTCCTTTTTCTCAGGCTTCACCGGAGCAGTTTTTCCCTGACCTTCCAGATATTTGGCATACGAACGGATTTCAGCTTGCCAATCTACACCGGAACCTGCATATTTCTCTGTCAGTTCCGTGCGGCGGCTGATCTGTTCCACTCCCTTGAATTCGTTGGCATTGAACTTGCCGTGATAAGGAGCGTTGAAGTCAATCCAGTTGTAAAGGGCCTGCCATTCCTTATCCGTCAGTTCCACTCCATGATGTCCGGTCTTCAATATTTTAATCAGCGGACTTACAGAAGCATGATATTCATACGGATCAAGTACTTCGATTTCTGCTTCAGGACCCTGACGGTATACGTAAGGATGCAGATTCAAATAGCTGACTCCAAATCCGGAGAACTTGTCGATTTTACCACCGGTAAAGTCGGCCAACTTGTTAGAACCATCATGGCAAGCAATACAAGCACGGTCGAGCACCGGCTGTACTTCCAAATCAAAAGTGAAAGAGCGTACTCCGCCTTCCGGCTTCGTGATGGCATGGGGAGCCATTGCCGAGGCTTTCACACGTTTCGGGATGGGAAGCTGATTCTGGTCTTCGTGGCAACCGACACAAGAAACGGTTTCACCCGGCATACCTGTCAGCCAGCTACGCATCCACTGAATGGCACGTCCTTCAGAATCCAACGGTTGCAACGAAATAGGCGTATTAGCAGGAATCGTGAAGATAGCGGAACCGTCCTCTTCAACAGGCACCGTACCCAACAGGCGTTTGATATCCCAACCACTCTGAACACCCTGTGCCCAATGGTCGGACGGAGTCTTATTATAAGCATATTCATAAGCAAGCACACGGAATGCTTTCACTGTACCACGAGGCACACCTTGCAGACCTTCACCCTCATAGATATCCTGAATAAATACGGTAGCTTCTTTGCTTCCCGGCTTTATTTTCTCCGGAATTATCGGAGGAACAGGACGTTTCACCACCGGAGTAGGACAAATGAGACCTTCTCCTTCGAATTCGGCAATAAGCGTCAGGTTATCGTAGACGTCTATCAGATAGATACCCCACAGAGCACTTTCGTTCAATTTTGCCGTAACGAGGAAATATTTATCAGTCAGCGGATAGGGCTTGATAAACTGAGGCCATACACCGTCTACCAACCGGTCTTTTACAATCGGCTCAATCTTACGGTCGCGGAAAGGCAATTCCTGCAACATACCTTTCTCTGATTTACGGCTCTTTGAAGGATCAAACAGCATCAGACGTCCGGAACGGGTTACTCCGTGGTGACCGGAAATCACACCGATAAACTGTGAAGAACCACCGGGCAAAGGCTTGGCATCGAACGTACTGTTCGGGAAGTAAGAACCGCTACCGTACAGGGATTTCTGTTCGGTTCCGTCCGGATTCATGTGCATCACAAAGCGGGAGAAGTAATGAGTCAGGTCGGTATATTCCCAGCGGGTATACATGATGCGGCCGTTATTCATTACCGTAGGTGCCCAGTTGGCATCCTGGTCGAAGGTAAGACGGCGCAATGAGCCATCCTTCGGGTCATACAAACACATATTACCCACTTCATCGTTACCATTCACACAGGGCACACCGTTATAGCCGATATTGGAAACGGCGATAATCTTGCCGGAGGGCAAATAGGTGGCGTCAAAGAATTCCAGGTCTTTCTCCGGTGTCTCAATCAACTTCTTCAGACCGGTACCATCCAGTTTCACTTCAAACACCTGCCAGCGGCGGTCAGTGTCTACCATAGAGAACATGAGGCGCTCGGCATCCCAATGAAGTTTCAGGTCGGGAACAGAAGAGCCGTTGGTCGGCTTAAAAATAGTCCGGCTCTGAACATCTCCGCGCAGATTGGTCAATTCTGCAATTTCCGCATTGAAACCACCACGGGAAGCGGAAGTCTGGTTAGACCAGTTATTGTTTTGAGTACCCAGGGCACGCGGATTCACCTGACGGGCGGAAGTACCTATTTTATAACGGCCGACAATAATCTTGTCCATGTCCAGGGCAGTGTTTGCCAGCAAGATATCACGTTTCAGCCGCAAAGCCTTGTTAGCTGCTTCTATGGCCGACGCGTCATTCTTATAAATTCCGGAAAAACCTTTTCCGGTCAACAGTTTCAGTTCGGCAAGTCTTGCCTGATTCGTATTCTTATCATAACCGGCATCCTGGGCCATATCTTTATAAGCCTCTTCGATGGCACGCATATTGAGCCAGCTCAGAGATTCCTGCAAGCGATACACTTTCATTGCATCCTGCGCCAGGTTCAGATAACCGATAACTTGTTCATCCAACGTCGGTTTCGAAGCTATCTGGGCTATCTGCGCGGTGAAGTAGGTTTTATCATTCAGCAAGTTTGTCACTTCGGTTACGATATGCTTCTCAATGCTGGCATCATAGGTTGTAACCAATGCCTTCATATCGCTTCCACCGAAAGGCAGGAATGCCGTGGCTTCCGCCTGATATTTCTTCACGATATCCGCAGCGGCTTCAGAACCCGTAATGCCTTGCAAACGGAAAATCACCGTACCTGCGGAAGAACGGTTCTCCAACCCAATCTCTGCCTCGAAACGGACATATTTCTTATCCAAAGGCACAACAATCTGTGCGTTGGCATTTGCCATAATCGTGCGTTTGTAGGTTTTGCCCTTCATGACAACATTTTGTCCCTTGGCATTCTCATTGAAACGCAAGCCACCGCTGCCAGTCTTTTTGAATGTATCTCTTAAATCATTCAGCCAGACAGATGAACCGTCTGCTGCCGTCAGTTTGGCATTCGCCCATACAGCCTGGTCGTCTCCCGTACCGTCCACAGTGCCCCAGGTATAGAGTACCATCTCATCCAGTCCGGTCACGTCAGCCGAAAAAGGTACTGCCGCCTCCTTTGCCTTAATCACCTTCGATGCAACGGGCAAACAAGTCTTCTGCATCTCCGCATAGGCCTGATTCTTAGCCGCAGCAATGCTTTCCGCCCACGTAGCAGGCGCTTTCACCTTTGCACTTGCCCTCCGCTGTGCCATGCCAGGGAGCGATAAAGCAATGCATACCGACATTACTAATAATTTCTTATTCATAATACTTTGTTCTAAAGTTAATCTCCTATTTCAAGTCCGGTAACCGGAAATCTTTCAAATAACAGGCAGTAGATATCTTACCTACATTCTTCTTGTCATGCAAGCGCCATACCACTTTGCCGTCCTTATCCACTTCTATCAACTGAGGTTCGTCCACTGTAGCGTCTTTCGTATGTCCGTACCAATTACAAATCAATAAGTTCTGATTTTCCAACTGTAATATCTGCCCGACAAACAACAAGGACACTCCCGGTATATCACCGGCATTCGTCCTCTTCAGTTCCTTTCCTGTCCGACGGTCAATCACCATATAATAATGCCCGTCTCCGCAAGGCAACAGCAAATTTCCATCTTTCAGTTCGAGTGACGAAAAGGCTTTGCCGTCAATCTGATGTTCCGCCACCACTTTCCCTTTACGGGTTACTTCCAGCACTTTCTGTTTCGCCATCACCGGTATCAGATAATTCTTATTCCTGAGCTGAAACACCTGGCGGAACTGGTTGTGGGGTCTTTCCACATCCAAGTCCAGAAGCACTTCGTTCACTTCTTTCCCGTTCTTATCCAGTTCGATGAATCGGGCGGGATTACCGCATATTCCAAGTAATACGCCTCCGTTACGCAACAAGGTAGCTGATTGCAATTCTGTTTTGTCCGGTGTTTGATAATCCCAAACCACCTGATGGTCCCAGGTCACGAGTTTGGCACCCCGTTTATAGGAATACAGCACTTCTCCTTTACGTGTCAGAGCAACCGTATTACATTCTTCTCCCTTTTCTAAAGCATGTTTCCACTCCACTTTGCCGGTTTGTTTGTCTACCAGCAGAATATCCGGATTTCCAGAGCCGGCAACCAAGAGTTTATCTTGTGCCGCCACCCGGAATGTCATGGAAAGAATGACCCCAATAATGATATAAATCCTCATCATTCTTTTTTATTGTCGATATTACTTATTCTTCAGTTCATTGAACAGCTCAAGCGCCTGCTCAGGCTTCAACCCATCATGCACCACTGCATGAACAGCCTGTATCATGGCAGCGGGAGCTTCGGACTGGAATACGTTACGTCCCATATCCACGCCGGCAGCACCTTCGCTGATAGCTTTGTAGCACAATTCCAATGCTTCCAGTTCGGGAAGTTTCTTTCCGCCTGCAATCACCACAGGAACAGGACAAGCTGCCACTACATTCTCAAAACCATCGCAATAATAGGTTTTCACGATATTGGCGCCATTCTCGGCAGCAATGCGCGAAGCCAGACCAAAATAACGTGCATCACGCGCCATATCCTTGCCCACAGCCGTCACACCCATCACCGGAATTCCATAGCGGGCACCTTTATCGACAGCCTTATAGAGATTGGCAACCGTCTTCGCTTCGTGGGCAGCATCGCCGATGGAAAGCATCACGGCCATAGCCGAAACGTTCATGCGAATGGCGTCTTCAACGTCTATCAGAACATTGTCATTCAGTTCTGTCAGGATGGAAGTGCCCGCATCGGAACGGAGACAGATGGGTTTGTTTGTTGTGGGAGGTATCATTGTGCGGAGAATGCCACGCGTACACATCAGACAATCGGCATACTCAATCAGCGGAACGATATTCAAATCAATACGTTCCAGTCCGGACGTAGGTCCCATAATAAAGCCGTGATCGAATGCCAGCATCACTGTACGGCCTGTTTTCGGGTTGAAGATACGCGACAAGCGGTCTTTCATACCCCACGGAAGGTTCTCCGCGCCTTTTACATGAAAATTATTATTAGAAGAGACAACGCCTAAACCAAAGTTACTGCCTTCTCTCAAATCATCTAAATCAGCCATTTCTTTTTACTTATATTAATATTGTTCATAACTTCATTTACCATGCAGGTGACTGCTGCATACCTGTCCGACAAGCTACCGAATCATAGCGCCTTTGCAAATGCATCGAACATGCACGACCAGGAAGATGCTCCGGAGTCGGCATAACCAATGGAACGTTCACCGTAGTTGCGGGCCCGTCCGAAATTTGCCTTCATGTCTTTAGTAGCTTCGGCACCTTTCACAGCAGCTTCGGCACCTGCCGTCAGGATGGTTTTCACATCTGTGGAATCGCATGCCTGAATCGCCTCTACTGCCGGAATCAGGGCATCCATCATTGTTTTATCTCCCTGTTTTGCTTTCGTCTGTTTTCTCACACCTTCGAGTCCGCCTGCAAACATAGCTTTCACGCCTGCGGCATCCAGTTCGGTACCTGCCGCATGATCGCTCATACCGAGGAAGAAACCTCCCAGCAAAGTACTTGTGGAGCCACTGATTTCGAGCATCAGATTGAAACTCATATCATTCAGCATGGACTTGAATTCAGTTCCCTTATCAGCCGTCGCTACAAGGGCGGACATGGATTGTACGATAGCCGTACCATGATCGCCATCGCCCAGCACCGCATCCAGCTTTGAGAACTCGTCGGAACGTTCCGTAATGCACATCAGTGCATTACGGAGCATTTTCTTAAAATCATCTATTGTCAGTTTATCCATTTTTTATTTACCGATAGTCGTCCAATAAGGAGCGTTCGACATTCTATTGTTCAGATAGTCTACATGGTCATCATCCAGCAAACCGAGAATCATCTGGAAACCGGCCTGTTCCTGAACAGTCAGCAACTCGCCGATACGGGCGGAAGCAACTTCAATGCCTGCATTTTCAAGAACCTGATGAGCTTTGCGATAGACGATATTCATCTCCATGTGCGTGGTTGCACCTACACCATTGATAATGAGCAAAGCCTTGTTTCCGGCTTTCGGTTGCAGTTTCTTCATCAGCAGCCCTATCATTTCTTCGGCCGTATCATCGGCGGAAACCAGTTGTTTGCGACCACCACCGCCTTCGCCATGCTGTCCCATACCGATTTCGATTTCACCATCGGGAAGATCGGAGATGGTCATGCCGTTTTGCGGATGAGTGCAGGATTTCATTGCGACAGCCAGCGTAGCCAGTCTCGCATTGAAGCGTTCGCCGATTTCAATAATTTCATCCAGGGATTTGCCTTCTTCGGCAGCTGCACCTACAATCTTAATCAAAGGAACACAACCTGCCAGGCCACGACGGTCGTCATCCGGCACATCCAGTCCGGCACTGATATCATCGTGGGTCAGAATCGTCTTCACCTTGATGCCTGTGCGTTCCGCCAACTGGCATGCCATATTCGCACTCATCACGTCACCGGAGTGATTCAGCACAACCAACAGAATACCGGCTTCACGCTTGAACATCTGCAAAGCCTGGAACAAACGCTGGGCTCCCGGAGCAGCGAAGATATCACCAACCACGGAACAGTCCAACATACCGTCGCCTACAAAACCACTTAATGCAGGTTCGTGGCCGGAACCGCCCAAAGTGATAACAGCAACTTTATCTTCTGCCTTTGCATGGGCACGCACAATTATATTTTCTCCGCCAATAGCTACCTGATTGCTATAAGCCATCGCATATCCTTCCAGCAATTCCGCTGTCAGGTTATCCGGATCGTTTATGAATTTATTCATCATGTTTTCTTTCCTTTTTTAGTTATTTATCAAACTGCATTAATTCCAGGGCAATGCCTTCTTCTTCGATAAAGGCAATCGTCAGATTCTCTCCGCCCGGCATCGGTTCCACCAACACCTTCGCGCCTTTCAGCTCAGCTTCCAGGTCATCTACTTCGTAGGCAATGTGAGCCACTTTCTGAATCAGTTCCGGCATCCAGCTTCCTTCCTCAAAGCGCAGGTATTCTATCTTGTTGGGGCTTTCGTTGAAATTGGTCAGCCATACTTTCAAGCCTTCGGCATACACTTCACCGGGTTGCGGTGTGGTGGTGGGCACTCCAAAATGATTTATCTTTCTCATGGTATTCAATATATTCAGGTTTTACAAAGCTGCTTGTCCGTTGGTGAAACGCAGACCGTCGTTGTCATGGTAGCAAGCCCATTCATCAACAATGGCTCCTTCGGGACCCGCCATCATGAAGTGGAAAGTTTCCAATTCTTTCAGGCGAAGAACATCACCTACATTCTGTTTCACGAAATTCTTGCTCTTGATGGGGCCGTGGGATTCCGGAATAGCGGGAGCATTCGGAGTTTCGTCACCTATTTCGGAGAAGTTATACACCCATCCGTGTTCTACCATCCACGATTCGTGCTTAGCGGGGAAGTTAGTCTTCACATGAGCATGTTCCGGAATCATCTGTCCCGGCAACAGATAAATGGCATGTGCGAAATAGCCGTATTCGGGATCGTTCACCCAGAAAATACCACCCATACCTACATTCTCAAAATCACCCAGACCGAAATCCGTAAACCAGATATCCTTCTCCATCAACGGAGTGTAGGGCACACCATAAAAATCAAACATGTCGAGGAATGCTTTCTTAGCAGCTTCCTGGTCAAACTTACCATCTTTGTAGAAGTCAGCATTCGTGTACTTCTTCTGATACGCAGTCTTTTCCTGTGTCATAACTTGTTCTGTTTTTTTAGTTTCTGCCGTGCAGGAGGCAATCCCTACGCCGCAGAAGGCAATTAATGCCAAGGTTAATACTTCTTTTAATTTCATATGTTCACTCTATTTTAATGGTTAATAATCAGTCTCAACAGAGAATGCCCATCCCCTCTATCTCTATCAGCAGTTCCGAACGGCACACGTCGGTCAGAGTATAAATGGCAGGCAAGTCCGGATATCGTTCCGTCACGGTCCGTTTCGCCACTTCCATGTCTTCCCAATGCTTCACGTAAACCCGGAAGGTGATGAGTGTGGCATCTCCCGTTGCAGGAATACCGGAGCGGTTGAGGTTGTCACGCGATACCAGATATTCGATATTCTCAAGCGTTGCCAGCGTTTGTTTCTCTATCCCGACTCCTTCCAGGCTTTGCTCGCCACGGATGGCCGCCGTGCCGGAGACGTAGATAAAGCCGTGGTCTTCTTTCCATACAGCTTTGGCACGCTCGAACTTGGGAGTCGTCTTATGCAGCAGTGCCTTGTCGGCCTCTCCCAGCAACACTTCCTGAGAATAAGCGTGGGCGGCAACCTGCAGGGGATTATCCACCCCGTGCACCTGAACGCTCCTGTCTTTGCAGAGCAACGCATCCAAATCAATCATGATGCCTCCCCATTGCGTACCGATACCGGTAGCTGCCGGATAACCTGTTGCCCACTCCACCCCATGATAAAACAGGGAACGGGCATCATTGAAGTCCTGATAGTGCTGATGACCGGTTGCATCATAGGCCGTTATCTTCTCGATATAATTCCACTGGCGTATAATGGTAGAAACCGGCATATTTTCCGCTTCCAGTACTCCGGCTATCTTTGAGAAAACCTCGTGAGACTGCTCGCGGATGTTCTGGCGGAGCACATCTCCCGTCACGCCACTCAGAAACAAGCGCTTGCATCCTTCCCTTTCAATGGTGATATACGGCATTCCTTCCCGGCTCCGGTATTCAATCCGGTCCAGTCCGGTCAGCAATACTTCGTGCACTTCCATCGTCAGTCCCATTGTCTGGGGAGGTTGCGCCACATAGCTTACCAAAGGGCCGTTGTCTCCAAACGATTCCTTCACCGCCTCCCTGATGCGGGCAAAGCGCACTACGTACTCTTCATTACCTACCGGCGCACCGAATATCACCATACGTACAGGGGTATAAACCGACTTGTAGTCTGCCAGCAAGTTCGTCAGCATCTCCTCGAAAGGGGCTTGAACCACCTGAAAGAAACGGTGAATGATTTCTATATTTTCGTGTGTAATCATGGTCTTTTCCTCTTCATTATTATAATGAGTTCACATACTCCGCGAGTTCTTCCGCTTCTTTGGCTGATATCTTTTTCTCAATGCCATGCTTATGTACCGTGAACACTTCTTCCATCGTAGCCGCTCTTCCGTCGAACAGGTAGGGAGCCGTACGCCACACCTCACACAATGTAGGGGTGTCCCATCCTTTCTCAAACTCGATGTCATCACCGATACGGTGCAACTGCATATCCGTATAGTAAGGGCCCGAATGGCATTCATCACAATTGAACTTCTCAAAGACCTTACGTCCCCGCTTCGCCTTTTCGGAAAGCTCACCATTCACCAGATAAGGGCTGGGAACAGGTTTCAATGAAATCAGATATTCATCCACACATTCAGCAAACTCTTCGGGCAAGTCGGTGAACTGAATCAGCTTATAGCCCGCACGAACCGCCAGCTCGGCAGAAGCACGGATTCCGGAAATCATGCACGGCGGTGTGACGTGAGAGAGCAACAGGCTCTTGCAGTTCTTGGAATTGCCGATGCCATCATTCATCAGATCCCAGTTCATGGCATCCATACGCGCATCTCCCGGATGACATCCGTTGCACGACTGCCAGTTCTGAAAACAATGCTCCGCATCATTGAAGTATTTCTCACCCCGTTGCACCCAGCTCTCCGTACGGTTCTTCACCATAGCGACGGCCTGAACATCGGTTGTATTCAAATCTACTATATTCAGTGTGTCCGAGAAATAGGTAGGCACTACTGCCATTCCATCTTTCAACATCATGCAACGAGGTCCGTTTCCTTCCAGAGCCACGCGTTTGCGAAGACCGTACAAGAAACGCAGGTCATACGCCAAAGCGTCCTTCTGAGGGTATGCCTCAAACTTCCGGATGAATGCCGGATAATCTATCACACTGACTTCATGTGTACCGGAATGGCTGATTACAATCTTATCATCCGTACACTTCACGTCCCAAATGCCCGCAGCTCCCCGTTCCGGCTCATCCAGCAACACTGCACCCTCAAAGTTGAGAGTAGATAAGTTCACAATGCTTATGGCACTGGTGTTCATCCAGCCTTGTTGCAATTGGGAAGTGGGAACCTGGAAACGTCCCAGGTTATGGGTAATCAGCAGATAGCGGCCATCGGGGGAAAGCGACATTCCACGCAGGGCGTTGCTTCCGTTCGCCAACTGTATGTCTTTTATCTTACGGAAGTTTTCGACGTCGATCACTGATACACAAGCCGCCACCGTATCTAAATCAGCCCGTTGCATCGGCAGGAAGTTCGTAACAAACAAATGTTTACCATCTTTATCCAATACGGCCGATTTCGGTTCACGCAGCACTTTCACGGTTCTCAATACGGCCGAACCGTTCTTATCCAGTTCGGAAACAGTACCGGCGAATTGGTTACAAACGTATAGTTTACCGTTGCCGTTGTTCACCAGCGGAGCACAGGCACCGGATGCTGTCTCTATAAATTCTTTTTTGGAAGGGTCGGAAGCGGAAAGAAAGTAAACACCGTTCTTATGTTCACCTGCCACCGTTGCATAAATCCGGTCTTCATCGGTGGTAACTCCCGTAGGTATCTCGTCCAACTCCCACTCTTGCAAGCGTTCTTTATAGTCCGATGAATAGATGGATACTTTCCGGACTCCTTTCTGAGATACAATCATCCCGGATTTATAAGGAGTGATACCGGTTATGAACAATGGAGTTCCTTCCGGTTGCTCTGTAGTTTGAGTAGTGAATGCAAATAATGATGCCACTAATAATACCGGTATCATGATTGTTGTGATGCTGCGACTTTTATATCTCATAGTGATTAAATTTTGCTTGTTTTTCACATCACAAAGATAGGGCATCACCTGTCCGGGGGCTATCAATAGTGTCTCATAGAGTTATAATAATGTCTCAAAATGAAGGAAGAAAGCATTTTGAGACATCGGAGAAAACGGTTTGAGACAAAAAAGGAATATCTCATGGGGAGGGGGGGCAATAAGAGAAATGTGCTTTTCTTTGCGGTTATGATTCTTTTCACCACAGAGGACACAGAGGACGCAGAGATTATAATTATCTCTGAATTATAAGTATAAAAACTCTGTGTCCTCTGTGGTGAAAAAGCCTCCGTCAGCAAAAGAGGCATATCACTAACCTCTTGTCCGGAATTAGCCGGAATGAGTGACTTTTAGCACCTACTCTTTATTCGCACTATTCATCTGCACAAATTCCGTAGGGGTAAAGCCATAGAACGCCTTGAATGAATTGGAGAAATAAGAGTGACTGTTGAATCCCAGCAGGGTGGCCACTTCCGAGACACTCATATTGGTTTCCTTCAGATAACGCAATGCCACCTCCAACCGTTTATTACGTATCAGCTCGGTAGGAGAAAGTTCGGATATGGCTTTTATCTTACGGTAAAGATTGGCGCGGCTAATACCAATCTGGTCACAAAGCATCTCTATGCCCAGATTCTGGTCAGAGATGTTTTTCTCGATAATCTCATACAGTTTCTGCGAGAAACGTTCGTCTGCCGAGCTGACACTCACTCCCACCACCTCGGGCGAGAAGCGCTTGCCATACAACTTCTTCAACTGTTCCCTCGATTGCAGCAAACTCTGAATGCGGATGCGAAGCACATCCATGCTGAAAGGCTTGATTACATAATCATCCGCTCCTGCCTGGAAACCTTCCTTTATATGCACCACCATAGAACGTGCGGTCATCAGTATCACCGGAATATGTCCGATGCGGATATCGTTCTTAATCATAGAGCAGAGTTCGAGCCCGTTCCGCTTGGGCATCATAATGTCACTCAACACCAAATCCGGGAAACACTGCACCGCCTTGTCATATCCCTTCACGCCATTTGCCGCTTCTATGATTTCGTAGTCGCTTTCCAGAGACTTATGCAGGTAATCCCGCACATCCTTGTCATCCTCCACCAAAAGAATGACGGGCTTCTTGGAACCGATTTCTCCGACAACAGCTGCCTGCGGCTTTTCCACCGGTTGCGCAAATGCCGTGTCACCAATCGTTTCCATCGGCATGGAATCCGCCTCTTCCTCCGTAAAGGCTTCACGGGAGACGGGAAGCAGAACAACGAACCGTGCACCTTCCCGCCCGTCTTCACGATCTTCGATCCGAATGGCACCTTTATGCAACTGCACAATGGAATGCACCAGGCTGAGGCCGATACCCGTTCCCGGAACATTCACCCCCGAAGTTTCGGGAACCCGGTAGAAAGGCATGAAGACCTTATCACGCTCCTGCGGCTGTATGCCACAACCGGCGTCCACCACTTGCAACATCATATACATGGCGGAGGGAGCCACCTCTTTACGATACTCCTGCCCCAGTTCTCCGGCAGAAATGCACCGAACCGACATACTTATATCCTTCCCCGCAGGTGTATACTTAAAAGCATTGGAAAGCAGGTTGAACACCACTTTCTCAAGCAATACTTTATCATACCAGGCCCGGAACTCCCGGTCTTTACAATCCAGCGTCAAAGTAATCTCGTGGGTCTGCGCTATCTGATTGAAGGCACAATATATCTCTGTGATAAACTCATAGACATTGTTCTCCGTGACTTTCAGCTCTATCGTGCCGCTCTGGTTCTTCTGCAAATCCATCAACTGATTGACCAGCAGCAGAAGCCGTTGCGCATTCTTATAAATGATTCCCAGCTTGTCGCGCAGCTCCGCACCCATATCAAGCCTCTTCATCAACTCTTCAAAGGGGGTGATAATCAGCGTGAGCGGTGTGCGCAGCTCGTGGGCGAAGTTGGTAAACAGATGCATCTTTGCCTGATGGAACTCCTCCTGTTGCTGTTTCTCTTTCTGCTCCATCCGCAGCCTCTCCCTCAAACGCCGACGGGCATTAAAATAATGGAGTATCGCATAAACCAGCCCTATCAGCAACAGACTATAAAGCAGGAAAGCATACCAGGTAGCCCATAAAGGCGGGGCAATGGTTATCTTCAATGTCTTTCCCTCTTCGTTCCACACGCCATCGTTATTGCATGCTTTCACCCGGAAGAGATAGGTGCCCGGACGCAGGTTGGTGTAGTAAGCCGTGCTACGTTCGCCCACATTGTTCCAGTCGGTATCATAACCTTCCAGTTTATAGGCATACCGGTTCATTTCCGGATTGATGAAGTTCAGCGCTTTATAGCTTATCGACAGATTGTTCTGGTTATACTTCAGGCTGATGGACGCTGTTTCATTAAGCAGGCCATCCAGTATGCCCGTCCCGTCGTCCGCCTGCACCGGACGGTTATTCACTAACAGTTCTTCCAGCACTACCGGAGGCACGAAGCGGTTCATCGGCATATCCGGTGTGTAGAAAGTGATGAAACCATCGTTTCCGGTAAAGCACAGTGTACCGTCGGGCATAGCCACCCCACCCCGGTAAGTGAACTCGCGCAACTGGATGCCATTATTGAACGGGAAGTTCTTAATCTCTCCGGTCGACGGTGAATAAGAGGATATGCCCTGCAACGAACTCATCCAGAGATTCCCGTCCGCTCCCTCCAGCAATTTGCAGATGTCTCCGCCCATCAATCCGTCTTTCTCGGTCACCCAGCGAAGTATGCCGCCCTGATTATCCAGCTGGAAGATGCCGCCTCCATAAGTAGACACCCATACATCACCGGACTTGAGGGGTAATATGGAAGATATATAATTGCTCGGTATCCGCCGTTCCCGCTCCGGATGAGAAGAGTTGAAGTTCGTCAGTTCTCCGGTACGGGTATCATAACGATGAAGCCCTGCAGAACGCATCCCTATCAACAACACACCGGGGCTTTCTTCTGCCAGACAACGGATGGAGGAGAAATAGAGCTTCTCTCCCTTTAGTCCCCTGAACTCCGTCTTCCGTTCGCCCGAAGGGGTGAAACAGGTCATTGTATATCCGCCTTTTGAACTGCTTACCCACAAATTACCGTCCGCATCACGCACGATGTCATATATGACAAGCTCTACCGGATATTTATAGAACAGCGTGAAGCGACGGGTTGCAAGGTCGAAGCGATAGATCTCCCCCAATGCCGTACCGCACCAGATGCAATCATCTTCGGCATATACAGTCTTGATTACATTAGCGTTGTGGACGGAATAGCTCGTCTTGTCAATCAAATAAAACTCCGCTTCACCCGTGGCAATATCATATTGCAGCAGTCCGTAACCTTCAGTGGCTATCCACAGACGTTTCTGCCGGTCTACACAGGCTGAACCGTAGATGCCCGTTTGCAGGTTCAGCGCTTTGCCGGGCGTATGATGGATGAAGCGGTCGGTGAGGGAACTCAACCAGGTGACACCTCCCGCATACGTGCCAATCCATAAGGTGCCGGTATGGTCCAGACAGAAAGAGTAGACGGAGAAATGTCCCAGGGTGCGGCCGGGTTCGTCATAGCTGGTTACCTCGTGTATCTGGTCGGTGAGCGGCACGTAGGCATAGATGCCGTCGAAGGTACCGATCAGCATCTCACCGCCCCACTCGGCAAGGCAGCGGACGTAGTTGTTCTTCAGACCGCTATTGGCGGAGGTATAAGAGGTTATTTCATTGTTCCGGGCATCAATCCGGTTCAATCCGCCTTGCTGGCAACCCACCCAGATGCGGTGATAGGAATCTTCGTAAAGAGTGGAAACGCTGTTGTCCGGCAGACCCGACTGGCGGTCGTAATGGTTGATTGTCTGCATCTGCTTGTTGCACTGATATACGCCGTTCGTCACTGTGCCCACCCAGAAGTTGCCGGCTTTATCTTCCAGCAGGGCAGTGACCGAGCCGTTGAAGTTTTCTGCAAACTCCACCCTTTCGAAGCGGTCTTGCTCCGGAAGGTAACGGCAAAGACCGTTACGGGTACCGATCCATACCCTGCCGGAAGCATCGACCATCAGTGAGAGGATGCCTGCATTGGGAAGTCCGTCCGGGATGGAGTAGTTACGAATACGTTCGGTGCGGAGGCACATGCGGCTTAGGCCGTGACTGGTGGCAATCCAGAGGTAGTTTGAGTGGTCTTCACAGATGTCGTTCACTTCATTGTCCGCCAGGCTGAGGGAGTCGCCGGAGTGGTGGTGGAAGACGGTGTATGCGCTGCCGTTGTAGCGGTTTAGGCCGTTGCGGGTGCCGAGCCAGAGGTAGCCGCGGGTGTCCTGGTAGATGGTTATGATGGAGAGTTGGGAGATTCCTTCGTTGAGTTTCTGGCTATAGTAGAAGGAGTATTTGGAATGCCCCGCCCATGCGCATAAGGCGGACAAGAAGCAGACGAAGAGAGTTAGTAAGGCTTTCGATTTCATCAGTATGGATAATTTGTCTATGCAAAAGTAAGAAAAGGAATGGGATAATGGAACATTTCCGATGGGCTTTGATGCACCACAGATTACACAGATTTACACAGATTAGGGAAGATATCTCTGATTATTAATAAATTAAATCTGTGCTAATCTGTGTAATCTGTGGTGAAATAATTCATTTCTGTACTGATTTGAATGAAGAGAACGAAAGACTACAGGCTCACTTTCACCGTCGTGCCTTCCGTCATATTCTTCTTCAACACGGCCTTACCTCCTTTCAGAACTTCCACATGCAGTTTTTTCCCGGCACGGGACACGCGGATATCAAACTCGGAGTTGAAAGCGCATACACGGTTCAGATTCATGTACTCCCATCCCTGCGGCAGGCGGGGTGTCATCTCGAAGCTGCGCAGCCCTGTGGGGCGGATGCCGAAAAGCCCTTCGGTATAGATGCGGCAATACAGCCCACTTTCGGCGGAGAGATGGCGCTGGTCACCTTCCGGCCATGCTTCGATGGCATAAGGCACATGGTCGCCCAGCAGGCGGCGGTGCGAATATTTCTTGAGGAAGCTCATGCCTTTCTCCACTTCTCCGGCGGCAATGGTGCCACGCAGGGCATAGAGGGTGCTACGGTCCCAGAAAGTTTCGGTACCAGCTTGCGTCAGCAGTCCGTCGTCCGTCCAGAGGCGGGGTGAGAAGAGGGCATCGATGGTGCCTTGGGCACGGGTGTAGATGCCCGTGACGAGTGGCATGCAAATCCAGGAACGCAGAATGTCATTGCCTTCATAATAGCGATAACTGTGGAAACCTTCTATCTCATAACCAAAGTGCTGCTCTATCGCCCGTTCCAGATTGCGGGCCTGCTGCTGATAGGCAGACAGTTGGCGGGCAGGTACACCGAGTTCGCGCCCCAGCATGACGGCAGAACGCAGGGCGTCATAATAAAGCGTCGAGGTGCAGAGGTTCGCGTCGCCTGCCGGAAAACGATTTTCCAGTTCATCCGAATTGGAGGCGACGACTCCTGCCGGGGTGAGTTTGCGGTGACAATACTCCAGGCACCACTCGATGAGGGGCCACAGTTCGCGCGCCTCTTCCTTGTCGCCACGAGCCAGGGCGTAGCGGGCGGCACCGTAGGCAATCATGGCACCGTCTCCCCTATCCTTCGCGCCATGCCAAAAGCTGACGCCCTCGGAGATGATGGAACTTGGAATAGGACGGTATTCCGGATTCATGTAGCGGGCGAAGTGGCGGAAGGAGTTCAGCGCGGACTGGTTGCCTGTTTCGTAGCCCAGGAAGGGGAAGAAGGGGTTGATATATTCCGCCTGGTCGTTGGCCCAGACAGCGGCATAATAGGCCTCGCCGCCGGGACCGTGCATCAGTCCGCCTTTGGTGCGGTAGATACTTTCGGCACCACGCAGCTTGGCAAAGGCGAACATATGGTTCAGCACCGGGTCGGGGGTGTCGAGCACCAGTTTATCCCACCACTGGCGGATGAGGGCTTCACGGGCGGTGCGCTCATCCTGGATATTGATATGCGAAAGGGCGGCATTCTCTTGTGCAGGTGAGGTGTCCGGCAATGCAGGCGAGGCATCCGGCAATGCATCCGAGAGCTTCCGGCCGGAAAAGAGGGCGAAGAACTCAAGCGTTTCGCCCGGCTTCAAGACGAAAGTCCCTTTCTTGGAAAGGGAGGCTTCGATGCAATAGGCACCGTATACACCGGCTTCCGAGGGGGTGGTATAGGCCACGTGCCAATCGGGTACACGAAGCGTAATCTGGTTGGGGCTGCTGTTCTTGAAGGTGTACTCCTCGCAATAACGGGCAGCATTGGCCGAAGGGTAGAGCAAGCGGGTCAGCTGCACGGCATCCTTTAGTTCCTTGCGCCGGTGGATGTAACCGAAGCTGCTCTCTACACGCATCAGGCCGTTGAAGGTTATGTCGCGCACCTGTTCGTTCAGAAGGGTCTGGTCGTCAACGGTGACAAGGGCGGGGATATTGAGGTCGAAACGTTGCTTCAGGTTGTTCTGAGTCTTATTGGGCAGCATGCGGAGCATGGGGAAGACGAGGCTACGGTTCAGATGGAAGCGTTGCTGCGCGTCCACACCGTAACGGAGGACTACGGAGAGTTGCTGGCCGCTCATCTCCAGATGGTCGCTGTGCGGGATGTCGTTACGGATGTCCCAACGGATGGAACCATCGTCCTGAATGGTCCAACGGTCTTTGGTCTGCGCCGTTGACAGCAGACTGATGAAGATAAAGGAAAGTAATGACAGGGTAATTTTCCGATTCATAAGATTATTGTATTTAATGATTAAAGTTGAGGTGCAGGGGGGCATAACCCAGCGGGGGTGCAGGGGCGTAACCCAGCGGGGGTGCAGGAGCATACCCCTGCGGGGGCGCAGTTTATTTAAAGCGTCTCTACCATCAGTACTGCACTTTCAAACTGCGCATTCAGTGGGTTCTCCAGTCCTTGCTTCATCAATTCCGCCCCCGTCAGCACCTTGCCGTTTGCCGGGAAACGCGAAGCCATGCCCTCGGACAGACTCACTTCTTCAATGCGATACTTCTTCCCGGCATCGAGTCCACCCAGCTTTACCCGGGCTTCACGGCCGTCCTTCGTCTGATAGAGATAGACCACCGCCTGCTTCTTATCCGTAGAGACATAACTCAAAGATGCCAACGGAGACTCGTAAGGAGACACCAACCGGTAAAGTTCGCCCCGCATCACCAGCGGACGGATGCGCTCTTTGTACAGCTTCACCGCATCGGCTATCTGCGCACGCTCCTCCGCAGTGGCCTTGTCCAGTGCCAGGTCGATGCCGAATGCCCCGCTCAACGCTACGTCTATCGCCATTTTCAGATGGCGCTTGCCCATGCGGGTGACGTGGGCCGAAATCGTATTGGCAGGAAAAAAGTGTGAGAAACCCCACTGTATCTTGATGCGTCCCAACGGGTCAGTGTTGTCGCTGGGCCAGAAGCTGTGAAAATAAGGCATCGCACCATAATCCACACGTCCCGAACCACCGGCGCAAAGCATCGCCATCACGTTTGGGAAGCCTTTAGCAAAACGATCCATCAGCCGGTAGAGCGCCCGGTTATAGTCTATCCACAGGTGGCTCTGGTCGGCAGACTGCAAGTAGGACGAACCCGGCTGGGTGATGTAACGGTTGCAATCCCACTTCACATACGTGATGTCCGGATTGGGGCGCAAGGTCCGGTCTATGATGTCCCACTCGTAAGCTTGTACTTCGGGACGGGTCAGGTCGAGAATCTCCTGATGACGGCCGAGTATCGGTTCACGTCCCGGCTGGGTGATGATCCAATCGGGATGCTTCTGATAAAGTTCGCTCTGCGGATTCACCATCTCAGGTTCCAGCCAGATGCCGAAACCGACTTTACGCTTCAGAGCCTCACGGGCAATGTACGACAAGCCGCGGGGCAACTTCTTCGTGGAAGGTTCCCAATCGCCCAGCCCGTGTTTATCATCATCGCGGGAGTAAGGGCCGTTACCAAACCAGCCATCGTCCAGCAGGAAGAGTTCCGCACCCGTCTGGCGGGCACCGTCAAAGAGTTGTTTCAGACGGGCTTCATCGAAATCGCAGTGCGTAGCCTCCCAGTTGTTCAGCAGCACGGGGCGGTCTTTCTCCGCATCGCGAACGGCATTCGCCATGGCCCAACGGTGGAAACGGCGGCTGGCTTCGCCCTTGCCCTGCCGACTATAAGCGTAGAGAATGGCAGGTGTGGCGAACGTTCCTCCACGTTCCAGGTTGTACTGCGAGCCCAGCGGATTCATGCCGGTGAGCAGGCGCAGGTTCTTGTTCCAGTCCATATCGAAAGCAAACTGGAAACTGCCGCTCCAACGTAGCGAAGCCGCCAGCACTTCCCCTTCGTTCTCCCGCGCCTGACCGCCCAGACTGAGAATGAAAGAAGGAATACGCATCTGATGGGCACGGACGCCCAACTTGGAGTCCAGTATCTTGACGCCTTCCGAAAGGCGCTCTTCGCTCAGGGTCGCTTCGCGCTTATAGTTGCCCGCAAACTGGGTAAGCCAATACTCCTTCGCCTTCACCACCGGAGAGGCGGAGGCGAAACGGTGCAACACGACTTTCCCTTTCTCGTTGTGGGTGACGGTATTCCAAATCTCCATCATGCTATTGTCCGCATAGCATTTAATGTAGATGTCCACCGAAAACGGATAGGCGGGGTCTTTCAGAGAGATGACCGTCTGTTCCACACCCGGTGCCAGCGTCTCGGTGCGGTGGGCTGTGTAGTGGAGTTCCGTAGAGGTGTTTCCGTCTACGTGGGTGGCCTGGATGGCCGGTTCCGTCAGTACGCCATTCCCGTAAGGCGGCAGGAATTCCCACTCGCGCGAGGGCATCTTGGCGGGAGGCGTCACTTCGCGGGAGGCATCGCCAAAGGCCAGTTGATAAAGGCGGTTGTCCGTACCCACCATGAAGGTAAGTTTCAGCTCGCCGGATGTCACGGTGAAGAGTTTCTTCACGTTAGGATTGTCTGCCGCACGCACTGCGAGGAGGCAGCAAAGGAATAAACAGGTAGTTAACAGGTTCTTCATTCTGCTTCGTGGTTAAATTATTATGAGTTATCATTCTGTTTCCGTCATGAACTTCCAAGTCACATTGGCTATGCTGTTCGGCTTGCCCTTCTCTGCTTTGGAGATAGTGCCTTTCAGCTTACCCTTCTTGTCGCGCGTCACCTTGATATCGCGCCAGGAGTAAGCCCCCTTTTCGTAGTCAAAGGTTTCGCCGTCATCGTCATACAGGCGGTAAGCCCCGTCCGCCTTTCCGTAATGGCGGATTTCCAGATTCACCTTCTCCCCTGCTTTCGGCGCGTGCAGGCGCGGTTCCATGAATGGCAGGACGGCGCCGTCCTTCACATACACCGGAATGCGGTCCAGCCCCGGAGTGACAGTGATTTTCTCACCATTGCCCACGTAGCGACCCGTATAGAAGTCATACCAGTCCCCCTTCGGCAACACCACCGTGCGCTCTTTCTGTCCGGTGAACATCGGAGCCACCAACAAGTATTCGCCCGCCATATACTGGTCTTTAATCTCCTTCGACACTGCCTCCAGATACGGATTATCCTCCAGATGGGCATCGGACAACTTCGCTGCGCTTCCCTGTTCGGGATTAAAGCCCGGCTCCAGATTCATGGCACGGAACGGAGGGATGCCGTCGAAATGATAACGTGCGAACTCCGAATACCAATACGGCATCATCTGCATACGCAACATGGCATATTCCTTTATCTGTTTCTCCACTTCGGGGAAAGTCCAGGGTTTTGTCCCGCTTGCCCAGGCGTTAATCATCGCCATCGGCGAGAACACCACGGACTGGAAACGGCGCAACCAGTCCTCAGACGACTTGGAGCTGCGTACTTCCGGAGTCCAAAGCACACCGCTGAAACCGGAGTTTATCAGAGCCGTGATGAAGTCCTGGTGACTGTAATAATCGTTATAAATCACGTAGGGGAAAGAAGCGGCACCGGCATTCGACGCACGAACCAGTCCGAAGGTGCGCTGGTTGCGCTTCTTATAGAGTTCCGCGGTGGTGCGCTGCACCCACAGTCCGTAAGTCTGGCGCATCTGCTCGGCCGCTATTCCGCTGGGGAAGGTTGCCACGTCAGGCCAGACGTAACGGTCGTAGCCGTCTACTTCATCTATCTTATAACCGCTGACGCCGATATTCACATGCTCCTGCTCCAGCTTATCCATCCAGATTTTACGGGCTTTCCCGCCTGCCAGGTCGGGCACGATGCCGCACCACACCGTGTGCGAACCGCTGACCGGATACATTTCTTTATATATCTTCGATTCGGGAGATACATACGGGTTAGTCCATAAGTTGATGCGCACGCCCTTGTCCGCCATCTCTTTCACGAAACCGGCAGGATCGGGGTAACGGGTAGCATCCCACTCAAACGTGCAAGGGTATGCCTTGCTTTGCCAGCCCGGTTCCAGTCCGATAAAATCCAGCGGGAAGCCGCGCTGCTCGAACTCGTCCGCCTCTTTCTTCACATCATCGGCCGTATAGAGCTTCTTTGTACGTTGAGTAAAGCCCAGTCCCCAGCGTGGAGGCAAGGTACCGCCACCGCAGAACAGGTTGTAACGCCGGATGACATCCATCGGAGTGGGTCCGGCAAACAAGTAAATCTCCGCCCCCGGAGCAGGAACAAGAATGGAAACGGCATCCGAATAAGGGGCTGACGTCCACGTCTTATCCATGTTACGGTCTTTCGCAACCGGAGCGTTCGGACTGTCCTTGCGGGCACCGCTGCCTGCATATACCGTCAGGTAGCGGGCAGAGTTGATGAGCACGCCATATCCCTGGCTGGAAATGTAGAATGGCACCGGAGCATGTGTACGCCCGTTGTCACGGCCACCGTAGTGGTCTACATGCAGGTTCAGTATCTTACCACGCTGATGCACAGTCTGGAAGTTCAGTCCGAAGCCGTACAACTGCTCTTTCCGCTGCAAGGGGATGCGAAGACTCGTTTTGCCATCCTGGATTACGCCCACTATTTCATTCGCCAGTCCGGGCAACGCCACTTCGGGCAGACGGCTGAAACCTTCCTTCTGAGGCGCCACACCCGCCACACTCAACAATGAATATTCTTCCGGAGTACCCACAACGCCTTTCCAAACGCCGGGCTCCACTTGCTGCCAAGCAATCTGTGCTTTGGCAGGAAGTAACATCAACAGGGCCATCGCCCCCAGAATCAATCTCTTCTTCATTCTTTTTCTCTTGATTATTATAGTATTATTATCAGCGGATAATGCCGGCAAAACCACCATTCGGCAGCACTTTCACCTTCACCGTCCCGTTCGCATTCTCTACAGGCATATAGCCGAAACTGTCTTTATCTCCTCCGTCTGTAATCATCGTAAATGATTTACCGACACATCCTTCAGGCAGGGCAAACTCTATTTCCCGCTCTTCTTCCTTACCACTGATGCCACCGATATACCATACATCACCCGCACGACGCGCCACCACTGCATAGTCTCCCGGATAACCGGCCAACAGGCAGCTTTCATCCCAGGCAGCCGGAACCTCTTTCAGGAATTGTTTCGGTTGCTCCGGCAGCGAAAGATAAGATTCCGCCTTATCCGCCAGACATTGGAAACCGGATTCGAAGACAACGGCCAGCGCCAGTTGATGTCCCATGGTTGTCTTGCGCAGGGCAGGCACCCCCTGGCGGACTTTGTCGGAGAAGGTCACCGGAGTATAATCCATCGAGCCTACAACGTTGCGTGTGAAAGGAACTGTGGCATTGTGTCCGGCAGCCCGGTCACAACGTTCCTGACGTCCCAGGGGTTCCGCACCGCGGATGGCTTCGGTGGTCAGCATATTCGGGTAGGTACGCTCGAAGCCACGGGGTAAAGTCGCCCCGTGCAAGTCTACCAGCAGGTGATGGTCAGCGGCATCTTTCAGCAATGCCGGATAAAGCCGGATAATCCGCTGCTTGTCCGTATCAAAGAAATCGACCTTGATGCCTTTCACTCCTATTTCACTGATGCGCTTCATCTCGGCACGGCGCAATTCAGGGTCACTCATCAGGCGATGCACAGGTACAGAATCGTTGTCACGTCCCGCACCGGAGTGATACCACAACCAGACACCAACACCCTTCTGCTGCGCATACTTCACCACGTCTTCCATGGTTCCGCCATTACCCATGCGCTGCCAGCCGGCATCAATCAGCATGTACTCCCAACCCATCTCGGCACTGAGATCTACGTACTTCAACTGTGCCTTATAATCACGAGGAGTACCGCCATTAGACCACCAGCTCCAAGAAGCGCGTCCAGCTTTTATCCAAGACTCATCTTCCACTACCGAGGACGGATTCAAGTGTGAAACTATCTGCGTCCGGAAGATCGTATTCAGGTTGTCTCCTACGATAATAACCCGCCAGGGAGTGAACCAGGGCAATTCAGATACCGGCTCCACTGCATCGGGAATGATGGGTTCTTCCACTTCCGGGAAACGGATTTTATAAGCCTTGTCTGTTCCGGCATTATCAACATGGGTGGCAGGATATGAGCCATCCAAATGGGCTTCTGTTATCATCATCCAAACTCTGTTGGTATTGAACAGCATGGGAAATGCCCAGCCACGTCCGTGCCCGCACTCCGAACGGATATCTATTTCGTTCCGGCAATACTGCTCATAGCTCGGCTTGCGGCGTTCGTTCCAATCGTATGGATGTATCCATGCCTTACCATTCACGGGTACGGCAAACTCCGTATGCTCTGTCCGGATGGTATGCATCTGTCCGTCAGCCTCCGGAAATCCATAACGGAAAGCAACACCGTCATTGTATGCCCGCACAATGAGATTGAATTGTTTCCCCTCTTGAGTACGGAAAGTAAATGTCTGCTCACGACAATTGTCCGCAGTGCTCAGCTGCTTTCCAGATTTCAGCCGGTAAGCGTCATTGATGTCTTTTACAGGGGAAGCGGAAACAAACTGCGCATCTTTTCCGTATTCGCAATCATCCATCACCAGCCCCAAAAGAGATTTCTCCACCGCCAGCGTATCCTTATAATAAACAGAATAGCTAAGATTCACTTCACCTTTGTCCTTTCTGTTTTCCAGAACGAAACGGATATTATTGTCCTTAGACACCAGCTCCCATGTGTCGGGAGCCGTACAAGCGGCCATCAATACCGCCAGCAGCAACATTGCTGCGCTCAATAGTTTTCTCATGGTATTTATCGTTAATCACTAATTATTCTTGAGGAGTAAACATCACAATATATCCACCACCTGTACGCATGTGCCCCGTCAGCGCATCAGACTTTCTACAGAAGACGCGCTCTGTCTTGATAGCGGCAGCATCCGACGGCCGATCATTCAGAACCATTCCTTCATACCATCCGTCACCCAAAAATGATAAGGGAAATTGCAGGGAACGTTCCTCTTGTCCATTCAGCACCGCCAGAAACCAAGTCTTCCCGCTTCTTCGTGCAAATGCAGCAACCTCACCTATCCGACTGGATGGCAATACCACCGTCTCATCCCAGGTAGCAGGTATTTGCTTCAGCAACTTCACAGCCGGATTATCCAGCATCGTTTTCGGATGTGAACCGAAGAATATGACAGAGGAGTTGAAAACAAGTGCCGTAGCCACCTGATGCACCCAAGAAGTTTCCAAACGACGCTCTCCAAAAACAACGGGGGTATAATCTCCGGCTCCTGCTACCAGACGGGTGAAAGGCAAAGTGGTATTATGCGTACTCCACTCATACTGATTTTTACCATATTCCAAACCACGAATGCCTTCACGACTCATCTCATTCGGCCATGTACGCACTTCACCCGCAGGTTTATTACTGCCATGAATGTTTAGCATCAGTTTATATTCTGCCGCTTCTTTCAGACATGACTGATATAAATCGACAAATTCCTTTGACTCATGTGAGAATGCGTCGAGTTTCAAGCCGACAATTCCCAGTCTGCGACAACGCTCAAACAGTTCTTTGCGTTTTTGAGGATCACGCATATCGCGGCCATGACGCCATAACCAGATTTTAACTCCAAACTGAGCCGAATAATCCACCAAGTCTTTTAACTGTTCATCTGTCCAGCGATACCAAAAAGCATCTACCGTATTATATTCAAACCCTAACTCTCCGGCCAGTTTAGAAAATTCTTTCATTCCCTCCACTGTCCGTGCTCCACCATCCAGCCAGCACCATACAGAACGTCCCGGTTTAATCCAGTCAGTATTTATTCCTTTCGGGAATAGTCGTTTATCCGGTGCCGGAGCCAGGTTGGTTATCAAATCGGAATTCACCAACTCATTCAGATTATCAGCTATTATGATTGTACGCCAGGGAGTTATTATAGTACCTGCCAAAGCTGCCGGTTTCGATAACCGCCGGGCTTCTGCCAGACTATAATCATGGGCAAAAGGATATCCGGCCGGTTGTGCATGTCCCAGTTTCGTTTCAAAACCATTCTTACCATTTGCTTGTAATGACATACCGGCATAATTCATCAAAGCAGATTCTGTTATACAAAGATAACCGGATTCTCCCGGCAATTGCACCGTTACCGGAGGAGCAGCCCATTCTCCCTGCATGATTTCAGAAATATCCTTTTTCTGATGGATGCCCTCATAGTGACAATACATATCATGATACCACACCGTACTCCCCACCGGCAATGTAAATAAGGTATGTTCATCCGGCGTTCTTATTTCTCCTTGCTTACCGGAAAGTATCATCCGAAAAGCAACACCATCGTTATAAGCTCTCGCCTCCAAAGAGAAATCGGTCTTCAAACTGTTATTTCGTAACTTGATAATTTGTCCATTGCTTTTATCTACTGCCAAAGAATGACTACCCCGGATAGGATAAGTATTATCCGTCTTATATGTATCCGAAGACAGAACTTCGACCGAGTTACAAAGTTCCGATTCATCTATGGTCAGACGTACAGGTGCCTCAACCAATACCTTCACTCCGTTCTTTTCTACTTCATAATAAAGTTCTTTATCTTTCAGTTTCAACACCAAAGATATAGAACCATCTGGACTGGTGACCGGAAACTGTGTCTGCGCATTGGCATAGGTCAATACACAAGACCCTATCAATATTGCACTAATAAATTTTCGC
Organism: Bacteroides stercorirosoris; assembly: GCF_900142015.1. Lineage (GTDB taxonomy): Bacteria > Bacteroidota > Bacteroidia > Bacteroidales > Bacteroidaceae > Bacteroides > Bacteroides stercorirosoris. The sequence goes on along the minus strand of NZ_FQZN01000004.1, from coordinate 202,982 downwards.
ATATTCACCGATTATTTATAAATCTGCATATCCCCGTCCTCGCAAATGATTTCCGGGCGGGCATCCGGGTTCTTCAATTCAAACGTGACGTTCTTCAGCTTCAAGCCTTTCACGTGACGCGCCCATACCCCGTATGCCGGAATCTTAGGACCGAACGTTTTCACTTCAGGATACTTGTCTATCGCTTCCGGAACCTCGGACAGGGCATCTTCGGGCGTCCCCGTACCCAGCAAACGGATATGTATGTCCTCTAAAGTCAGATTTGTGATATAATGTCCCGGAATACCTGTAATCAAGATTCCGGAAGGAGGCGTCAACTGCGCTTTATCGGCGGCTACCGCCTTCACATTACGAATCACCACATTCTCGAAAACACCGATTGGCTGCCGGGTATCTTCATGTTTGCGGAATACACTCAGACGGGCACCCAAGCGGAACAGCATCGGAGTACGTACTTCGTCCATCGTGATATTGGAGATTTCCACATTACGCAGGTGAGCACCATCCACAGAAAAGAGTTTAATTCCACCGTTCTTCGTGTCATAGATGTGGCAATTACTGATTTTTATATTCTCGAAACCGCCCATAGACTCCGTTCCCATCTTGATTCCGGCCTGATTACTCTTCAGCTTCATATCCGTCACGATAATATCATCGCATCCCATCTTACTGGAAGTAGTCTTGAAACACAATGCGTCATCCCCACTGACTATATCACAATTACTGATACGTACATGCTGGCAACCATCAATATTGATCCCATCATTATGAGCCACTCCGAAGCTGCGGATGGTGACATTATGAATGTTCACGTTACGGCACTGAAAATAATGGGAAGTCCAGGCCCCCGCATACTTCAAAGTTACTCCTTCTACACGTATATCCTCACAACGTACCCAACGGAGCAGGAAAGGACGCAATCCCCAACGCTGCCCTTCCGGACGGGTATCAGTTTTGATATGTCGCTCTTTCAAAGCGGAACCTTGTCCGTCAATGGCTCCTTCACCTTCCAAAGCCACATTCTTTGCATCTACCGCTACCAACAATGCCCAACCCACATCAATACCCAGCCCTTCTGTGAACGGGTCAAGATTATCATAAGCCTTGTAATCGGTGGTTCCCAGGATAAGTGCATCCTTTTCCAGATGCAGAGTTACATTATCTTTCAGCACAATAGTGGCCGACAGATATGTTCCGGCAGGAACGAGCACCGTGCCACCACCGGCTTTATGACAAGCATCAATCGCTTTCTGGATGGCCGGCGAGTCCAGCTTCTTGCCGTTACCTCGTGCACCATATTTCTTCACATTGAACGTTTCCGCCTGCAAAGCAAACGGCAATGCAAACAATACCAGTAACAGTAATAAATTCTTTTTCATTTTCATGGTTGTTAAATATAAGTATCTTATTTCATCTCTCTCGCTATGTTCACCGAATATATTTTGTTGCTGCGTCGTCCCGGATGCTCCAAGCGCAACTCACTGGCGCCCTTTGCCAGCACTACCGGGAAAACAAACTCTTTGCGCGTTTCTCCGGAGGTGGCCAAATAACCTATATTCTCACTGACCTTCTCTCCATTGATGTATAAATAGGAAGGAACCGGATTACCACCCGTATAGGATACTACCAGATAGTATTCCCCTTTACGCGGAAGATTCACTTTCCAATTCACACTTCCCTGCGAACTCCCTTTTTCACCTTTAAATTCCACCGAACCGTCATCATTCAGCGAAGCCGAACCTTCCCTTTCCATATCTTTTGCCCGACAAACAGCCACATTCTCCAGACGACGCACCACTACATGCTGCGAAGAGGTAACTTTTCCCCCTCTCAGAGTTTCCAGACAAAAGTCCGTTGTTTTATTTATGGATAAGGGAACGGTACCTTCAGTATCTCCCAACTGTTTGCCATTCAACCGCACTTCGTCAGCATTCGATGTTTTATAATACAGGGCATCCTCTTTCGCATAGAAGTATTCAATAGCCGGACGCCCCTCATCCAGTGGTACCCGATATAATTCAATACCTTTGCCAGTGCCCAAATTACGGCTATACATCCGTTGCGTCGAGTTATTCCAATGTTCATGTACGCCCAGACTACCTTGATCTTTCCCCATGTAAGCCACCCCGGAAGGCGGATTACCGATATTTGCCGCTTCGTGCAGGAAGTTGTCGGCATTGGCACAAAGAGGCAGTTCGGAATAAATGAAATCAAGTATCACAGACTCGATGGCCACCTGGTCATTAGAAGCCAGAAAACTGGAAGTCCAACCGTCGTTAAACGGAGGAAGCCGGAAACGAACCGCCTTACCATTATGCTTCGGATTCACATACATGGCATCCACCAGATATACCAACGTATTTCCTCCCAAACGCTCATGAGCCATCAAATCTACAATAGAATTATAGGTTCCCATGCCACGGAAGGAGGACCAGTCACGAATAGAAAGATGCAGGGGAGGCACATTGCCAATAGAACCAAACTGATTCTTTCCGGTAGCTGTGATGGCCGTCTGCCCAGCACTGTCACGCCATTTATCCGTTGGTTCAGAATGTCTTTTCATCAATGCCATATTAATCATATAGTCTGCCTCATAAGCAGCACGTGCCAGACTCCTGGCGCCGGCATCGGTAATCTCACTGGAGTAGCGGATTACATCGGGCACAAATCCACCCCAATTCTGATAATGGACATCAGGATACAACGGTTGTACATAGTCGTAAACGGCAGAAATACCCCGGCGCTGCGCATCATACACCGTTATACAATTCTGAGGAACCTTCATTATATCAACCAATTGGTGTAATAAAGAATATACGGACTGGGGAGTAGCATCGATTATATTACTTCCGCCATTGTCATTCAGATTAATTTTGATGGCAATCTTCTCTCCTTTCTTATATTTCACTGCCCCTTTGCCCTTCTTGTAGTTAAAAATGCGGAACAATTCGTCCCACGCTTTATCAATCGTATTTTGACGGGTCAAGGCTATAATCACTCCCTCCATCATATCATCTACGCGCGTCTGGCTATTGTTGTCCGGATCAGAGTAAAGCCCCCTCTTACCATCCCAGGCAGCAGCTTTAGGGTCGTATGCCCATGCCACACGTCCGGGATGAATACCTTTCGCCACCCCCATCGGAGTGTTCGGAGCATCAATTGGGGTGAAATGTCCCATATCCGTGCCATTGTCTATCTGTTTGCGTATCACTTGCCCCATCAACGAATTATCAACGGACATTATATATAGGGCACCAGACAGTAGTGCTCCAACTACCAATACTGATAATCCCATACTGAATCGGCGTGAATGCCACAAAGTCTTGAAACGCTTCCACGCACCGAACCCCACCAGCGTGCTACTGACAAAAGTCACAAAAGATAAAGCTATAGGTGCAGCGATTTGCTGACAAGGATATTCTATCCGGGAAGGTTTGGGCACAACACGTATCAGAAACCAGATTAAGGCTGCCAGTCCAAATAAGGGAAAGCAAATCTTCAACACAACATTCTTCTTGTTTATTCCGACTATCCGCCCACTCTTCGGACAAGTCTTAAAGAACCACTTTTTTATTCTTGTATTCATTCTTATTAGATATAAAGTTTTGTTTTTCCTGGTTACAAAAATAGGGATATAAAAAAGAGACGATTATCAGTATTTCATCAAATACTTGAAAAATCGTCTCACAAAGCAAACAGTGTATTACTTATGCAAATAAACTAACTCTATTCCAATATCCTTCCCCATATTACGACTGTATTTCTTTTCCTCCGGATTATTCCAATGTTCCAGAACTCCGAGACTGGCAACTCCCGTTCCATCCCTTTCCGGATCATAAAAAGTATTGGATAAGGGTCGGTCTGCCAAAGCGGCCTCCACCAGATACATATCACAATAATCCACATCGGCCATACGCGGAAATTCCGAACTCAGAAAATCGACTCCCACCGCATCAATAGCCACCGGATCTTGTGAAGCGAAGAGTGAACAAGGCCAGTTTCCATTAAAGGGAGACATTTTCCATTTCCCTGAAGGTGCGCCATTCACCTTTTCCGAACCATACAAACCATCTATCAGAAACAGCATTGTTTTCTGTCCCAAATCTTTATGAGCCATATAATCGGTAAAAGTCATGTAACAGGGCTTCCCTCCACGATCCTGATTAAAATTGTTATGCTGATTCTTGCGGAAATCCCGGTTGATATCCGTCACTCCGTACCAATTCTTGGCACACAATGTTACCCCCTGTCCGCCATGTCCTTTCAGCAATGCCACATTTATCAGATAATCCGCTTCCAAAGCACAATCAGCCAATCCTCTCGCCAAACGTCCGTTATCTGCCGAATAAGGAATAGCATCAGTCGTATAAGTTGACTTGGTACGCCCCTTGCCACCTTCATTATCCAGATATATCACATTAGGAAATTCGGCATAGCATTTATGATAAAGAGCATCAGTTATAAAGCGACTGGCATCAAAAACCGTGATTTGTTCCTGAGGAACTCCACCATCATACACCAGACTGCGAAGCAAGGCAAGTGTCAGATGGGGAGAAGCATTCAACTGTTCGCTATCTTCGTGAGAGAAAGTATTATTCTGATTTATCTTGATAGCAATTTTCTCTCCTTTCTTATATCCCTGTTTTCCTTTTCCATGCTGACGATTGAAATAAACAAACAGGGCTTTCCAAGCATTCTTACTCTTCTTCTCTCCTGTCAATGATAACAATGACTGACTCAACAACCAGTCTGCATCTTCCTGATTGTTCCAACAGTCTTCAAACCAAAATCCTTTTCCTTTCTCCCAAACGGCCGCTCCCGGTGCATGTGTCCATACCACCCGTCCCGGGAAAATTCCCTTAGCATCACCTACCGGATTATTTTTTCCCCATGCCATACGAGGCTCCTTCACTGGAAGGAAAGTCTGAGCCAGCAATTCCGTACTATTTTCTACCAACAACAGAGTACCGCAAAAACATAACGCTACAAAAGCAAGCATTCCCGCCACCACTTTCCGATTGTGAAATGCCTCACGCAATTTACGCAAACTCATCCAAAACCCCGTAAACGAAAGCAAATACATGACAAATGCAGACATTAACGGTGCTGCTGTCTGCATACACGGGTAACTGGCACGAGAAGGCTTTGGAATAACCCGTACCAAAAACCAAATGGTTGAAAAAAGGCCGAGTCCCCAAAAGAGAAATATTCTCATAAGCTTGGAAGCAGCCTCTCCCTTCTCTGTTTTTTCTCTAAAATATAGATAAATGCGTTTCATATTCTCTTGTTATTATCTGCCACTGGTGGCTTGTTCACGACTATTTCCGGGATAGATTTTTATGAAACGTACTCCATGTGGAGCAATCTCTGTCACAAACTCTTCATTCGATTTAGCGACATCTTGCTGTCTCCACAAGTCACGAACTGTCTGTTCACCACGAATACCCACAGATTTCCAGGTTAGTTTACCTTGAGCCATAGTGTCTCCACGATTGAATAAACCAACAGCCATGGAACCATCCTCCAAAGGTTTGGCATAAACGACCACATCTCCTTGTTGGGACACAATCATTCCCGGTTTGCCCAACGGATCCTGATTCACTTCAATCATCTCATCATTGGTCAGAAGACTGAGCGTAAAATCATCCAGTTGAGCCATATCACAACCTATCAGTAAAGGAGAAGCCAGTAAAGCCCACAAGCTCATGTGTGTGTATTGCTCATCCGGTGTCAAGCGAGTATAATGCAGCTTTGGTCCCCAGCCCACCATTCCTACTACCAGCATATCAGGATCTACCCAATGCCCCGGACCATTGTAAGGCGCCCATTTGGTTTGGCCAAAGCCCAAACTACACATTCTTTCCCAAGTATCCTTGATATCCCCTGTTGTTCTCCAACAATTAGCCATCTTCTCCCATTGGGGAGCATCTCCATAAGGTGCACTGTTTGAAAGGCTATACACAACATCCCGATTATACGAACGTAAAACATCATGCATTTCTTTCACATGATAATAGTCATTCGGATTCCAGTCGTACTTCAGATAGTCAATCCCCCAATCCATCCATTGCTGCACATCATTCTTTACAAAAGAATATTTTCCATGATGATAATTGATGCCATGCTTTGTCTTTTTACTTGGATCAACATAACGATAATACTCATTAGCATATTTCTCTACCCAATCATAAGTACCATCGGCCTTATCACTGTAAGAACCTAAATGTCCTGCATACGTTCCGACCCAAGGACCAGAATAAATACCAATCTTCAATCCCATCCCGTGTATTTCATCGGCCAATGCTTTCATATCAGGAAATTTACTATTCGTCATCACAGCCTGATGTTTACCACCTCGCAGTCCCTGCCAGCCATCATCAATATTAATGTACTGCCAGCCATGATTAATCAACCCTTTTTCCACCATAGCCCGCGCCGAACTAAGCACCTTCTCCTGACTAACTGCATTTCCCCAGCAGTTCCAGCTGTTCCACCCCATAGGTGGGGTCAAAGCTATTTTATCTCCAACAACAATACGGAACGGACGTTTAGCCTCACCCAGATTATTCTTTGCCACAAATGTCACCACATACTCACCAGCTTTTTTTATGGCCCCCCTGATCTGTCCGGTTTTGGCATCCACCTTTAACCCTTTCGGGAGATTCTCAACAGAAAAGGTCATAGGGCGTTCTCCTGTAGCCGGAATGGTATATAAAAATTGGGAATTCGGACGTACCCCAAAAATTTTGGCTCCATTAATACGAGGTGTAGCAGAGGCTTTGGGAGTCAGAATATATTTTTTCAACGTATCTAATGGAGACGAAACTTCCTTAAACTTCGGAGTAGTCATAGACAAATCATCCTGACACCCCTCATTCTCTATGAATTGTGTTTGCCCAATTGCAGAATTCACTCCACAACACAGCAACAATACACTCACGCAAACTACTATTTTTTTCATGTACTCTTCATTTTATTTAATAACAATATCCTTGCTACGGAAAGTCTTTACATTCTCTTTATCCGTAATGCCGTCTTTCACCTGTAGCTCTTTTATTTCCGCACCGATGACATCATCCAATACCACTGCATAGCGTCCATCTTTCCGTTCAGCATCTATCTTGCAGTTATCCAGAACAAAACCTTTCACGTGCCGTGCCCAGAAACCAAAAGAAGGCTGGATTTTCAAATCACCTACATTATATCGGCCTACTCCGATTTCAGGTGGGCAGGCTTCCGCATTTTCTGCCGGATGTCCTCCCTTCACCAATAAATTCACATCATGGAATTGTACATTCTCAATATATCCCGTATGTCGGCCATCAGGTAAACGGAACGTCAATCCGCCTTCTACAACCTCCGTATCCGGCAATTTGAAACCGGCAACGATAGGAGTCGCCTCAGCCTGAGAACCATCATAGGCTTTCCAACGGTCACCGCGGAAAGAACTTCCACCATAAACCTCGTCGATATCCACGCCACGAATCACAATATTCTCTACTTGCCCGATATTAGAATTGGTTACCAGCAATTCCTTACGCACTTTCCCATTTTCGGTAAAAGAGAAAGGAGATACATTCGCTCCCAGTACACGCCCCCTATTGGATATGGAAATAAAGAACGGGGCACGGGTGCGCTGCATGACCGAACGTGAATGTATCGGCCCGGTCTTCCCACTATTCAGATAGACATTCTTTATATGTCCCCCGTCATTGGTAGAAATAGAAAAACCGGCCTTGTTGGCACCCAGCACATAGATATTATCCACATATAAATCCTGAATATCATCCGCTGTCTCCGAACCTATCTGGAACAGATTACAATTGGTGTCGCCCACAATATTGCGTACCATATAGTTACGTGCCGGACGGGTAAATCCCAACGAACAATCCGAACCCGGTTTGACAATATCGTCTGAACTGACGCGCGAATAGATATTTGTTACTGTCACGTCATTACAAGCCATGAAGTCGTAGATATCACGAGCATTCCGGGTATGATGTTTAGCAAAGTAGGTATCGTGAACATGGATGCCATCTGTACCCGTTGCCAACAGAACGAAATGTCCGCCCTGGTCTATATGCAGCATATTGCTGACATCATAGTTCTTCCGGTTATCCGCTTCAATATAATAAGGTTCATCTTTCTGCGGGTCATACCACATATCTTTCCCTATATCCCAGCCGCCGATTTCAACATTGGTACAAAGCTTCAGAGAGAACATTTTGTCACAACGTTTCTCCGGTGCATTGTTCATGACCTTATCAGAAGTGACAAGATTACCATTACCTGTAATACGTCCTGTACCGACTATCTTCACATTATCAATACGTTCACCAAAGAACATGGCATTACGGAAGAATGTATGCCCTACATCCTGTTTAGTCAGAAAGTTTTCCGGATCGGCATAAGGCCGCGGGTCCGTAGGTGAAAGCCCCGAACGGTAAGCCCGGTCGCTGAACCAAGTGACTTCAGGAGCATCTCCGCCCGGAAGTCCTTGAATTACCGCATCTGCATCCAAATGAAACCAAACATTGCTCAGAAGGTGAACAGTCCGTACGTTATAAGTGCCTGCGGTAAAGCGTAAAATTCCACCGCCAAGTTTGTTCATCTCCCGTATAGCTTTATTAATGGCCTCCGTATCATCTGTTATTCCATCTCCTTTTACTCCCGTAGTTTTAATATCCCGCAAACCGGAATAGAACCAGACAACATTAGATTCACCCGGATTATCACCTCCTTTCACCAACAACTTAAACGCATACAGTTGATCAGGCTGTAACCGACCGGCGGTAGTGAAATCATCATCCGGCAAAATCTCCACTTTTACCGGAGTCCAGGTCTTTCCCATGTCCGCCGATTGTAACAGAGTGACCGATTCCGCATTGCGGGGAGCTGTCCAGTGGAAGGAAGTAAATGACAGATCCCAGTCTTTCTTATAAGTAAATGCACGCAAAGCATTCCGGGTAAAATCTGCAACAGTCGTCAATCCCTCAAGGGTGGCCGTAGCAACCGGACTATGAAGAACTTCCGGTTCAGAAGTCACATAGTCTGCTTCAAATATATAGTTTCCTTTGGTGGGTATCGCTACCCCACGGAAACAAAGACGGATATCCGGTCCGTTAGAAGGCCGGAAGTCCAACTGTTTAAAAATTAATCGAGTACCTTTCTTCCCGTCTTTATGGATTTCAACATCACCCACTTTTTTATAGGAATAATTAGTACCGGTCCGCCCAACGGATTGTTTGGGCAAGTCACGAAGAAGCACTTCTCCACGTCCGATGATATTTACCGTCGTATTATCCAGTGTCACATCAATTCCTTCCGGTATACGGATGGTAACAGTAGTCATCGGACTGCGCTGCCCTGCATAAAAATCAAGAATCAGGTTTCCCGCAGTCTTCACAGTAAATGCACTACGATCCAATTCTATCATTGGCGGCAATGCACCTTTACGTACTCCTATGGATAAACGATTCTTAGCAGAACCCTGCAGGTAATCACCACTTACGGGCATTCCATCTGTTTTTTCCTTTCCTTTGGAAGTGAAGAGACGAAAAACTCCCGCACCGGAACGGGCCAACTGCTCTTTCAAGTCCGACACCGACGGCAAAGTGGAAACCACCCCTTCATTCTCCGGGGTATCTACCGTATAACGACAGGTCATGCCTTCAAACAACAATAAAGAATCACGGGTCATTTGCCAGGGATGTAAATTCCCGCCCTGCACATAGTTTCCCCCTACTCCCAACAACAGCATAACCAGTAAAATTCCTGATAGTTTAAGTTTCATATCTGATTGTATTTCTTTTAAATTATCGGTGCATATCTATATAATTCACATTCTCTTTCATTGCTTCATACCAGGTAGGACCGACAGTAAAGATACAAGCATCTATCCGTTCCTTCTCCTTTCGCTCCAGACCAACAGGGGCATCAACTGCATCAAATCCACTTCTTACTCGTTCATAAGGCACAGCCGGAAGAGAAGCTATATCCGGAAATGCCCATTGATTATCCAGAAACAAAAAGCCGGGAAGCACTTCGTCCGCTCTCACGATTTTCAGTTCAGGATTCTGTCCTGCAAATAAGTTATGGGCGAAGCGTACATTACGAGGCATCTTTTCCCCACGCCCCGACCCTAATTCCAATGAGCTGTTCAGGAAAGTATTGTAAGCGATATCCACATTCTCTACCCGGTGATAAGAAGTCAACGGTTCCTCCTTTACATTTGTTTCCGCCGTAGGGCGTTCATAGACTCCCACGCGCACCAGCAAACCGAATGATTTCACATCTTTAATATAATTGTCATAAACCGTATGCCCCTGATTAATGATACGGATACCTGCCGTTCCGCGAAGACCATGTCCGATGAAAGTATTCGATTCTATAATATTATAATGCCCGTGACGGCAAACCAGTCCTCCGGCAGATTCATAAAACAGGTTTCTGCGCAATACATTATGACAGGATTTCACAGAGATTATTTCATTTTCACCGCTGCACCTGAAAAACACGTTGTTCTCAACAATAGTCCGTGATTCCCACTGAGATGACCAAGAATGCCCTATACGGATAATCTCTGCTCCGTTGCCTCCGTAAGGCTGACGTTCGCCAAAGAAATTATGATCTATCACATGATTGTTCAAGTGATTATCGGCACTTAACCAGACTTGCAGAACCAGACCACCTACCCGCTTGTTGGCAAAATAGCAATGATCTATCCGGTTATTCGTACCCCGCAAACCAACCCAATACTCGTCTCCCTCATTAGGTCGTGTACCCTTTGCCGGATTATTACACTCATCAATCACACAGCCGGTCATCCGGCAATAGGATGCATATGTTCCTTTCTCTTTTTGGAAATCAATCATATCATGGCCTATCGCCCATGCCTTGTAGAAGAGTAAATCCTTCAGCTGCAAATGTTCCCCATATATCCTTAAACTCAATTTACCGGAAATGACAGCTTTACCGGGATTTTCAGCCCGCCAGATTATCGGTTTGCTGAAAACACCTTTACCTGTAAAATGCACTTCCTCCAGATTATCATACGTTCCATCTTTCAGTACGACAACATCTCCCGGTTGCAGAGTCCCACTGCCTAACAACTGCTTCATAGCCGGTACATCTTTCGGTGAAAAGGTATACTCCACAGCAGAAGCCCCCATCGAAATAGATAAGAATAAGAGAATACAAAGTTTTTTCATCATGTTTTTCTGATTAGAATTAAAAATCATAAGGCAAATATAAATGATTTAAACAGGAACAAAAACAGGTAACTCCCCTCCGGATGCAGTTTGAGAAGATAATTCAAAGGATTGGTACGTTTTTATAAATCCAGGTAACAGAAAAGAGTCGTCCCCTTGCATTGTGATTCCGATCACTCTGCAAGGGGACGACTCTTATTTAAAATAGAAACCTATTTATTTCTTTGCCGGAGAAGAATATCTTGCGTTCAGTCCTTCTACGATTTCTTTCGTGATGTTATAAATGCTATCGGCATACAACAGATTGTCGAAACCGGTATTGCTGATAATCATACTGTATCCTTTCGTCTTATTATATTCCTTCAGGAAAGCATTGATGGAATCACGCAACAGCAAACTGTTCTTTTCGTTCTCGCTCATCAACTCTGACTGCAATTTATTGCTCAAAGCCTGCAAGTCCTGTTCCAACTTAGCGATGCGATTGTATTCCTGCTGTGCTCTTTCCTGAGACAGATAAGCATTGTTCTGCACTTTCGTCTGGAAATCCTGTTTCTGCTTATCCAATTCACGGGCTTTCTGATTCAACGTCAGGCGAACGTTTTCACTCTTCTTTACCATACCTTCATTCAGGTCGATGCAGAAATTATATTGTGACAGAAGCGTGTCTATTTCAACATAAGCAATCTTCATTCCAGAAAGTTCACCTGAAGCTTGTCCTGACGTAGTTGCCGTTTGATTATCAGCTTTACCTGTACATTGAGAAAATAAAACGATAAGCGCAAGGGCAGCCAAACCGTTCACGAGGTAGTTCAATCTCTTCATAACTTGTAAAAAATATAGTTTTTAAATTATTAATTCATACTATCATTTAAGGCTTTTTCCAATTCATCAATAGAAAAACGGGGTTTCTTCTGTGCTTCCCGGTCTTGTGACTGGGCGCATCCTATACCTCTCTCCCGCATTGCCTTATTACCACTGACGTGCCCGTTCGGGAACTTCCCGCCTTTCACAAAAAAGACTTTCAGACCTAATAATGCAATACAAATAGCAACTATTAACAAACTTATCAATACTGTATCGAGCATTTCTACTAATTTTGTAACAACAAAAATAGACTATCACTCTATTTTTGTGGTGCAAATATAGGGCTTTGTATGGACTAACCCGCTTTTTTTACCATAAAAAAAGAGAAGCGGTGATAAAATAGGCAATCTATTTAACCATATTTAGCAATGAGAGGTTAAAAACGAACATTCATAAACTTATTGATATGGAAAAGAATGAACTGAAACCGGCAGGAGTATTTCACTATTTTGATGAAATCTGCCAAGTACCGCGTCCTTCAAAGAAGGAAGAGAAAATGATTGCTTATCTGAAAGCATTCGGTGAAAAACATAATCTGGAAACATTGGTCGACGAAACCGGCAATGTACTGATAAAGAAACCCGCCACGCCGGGCATGGAGAACCGGAAGACTGTTGTCCTGCAATCGCACATCGACATGGTGTGTGAAAAGAACAACGATGTGCAGCACGATTTCCTCACCGACCCGATAGAAACCGTGATTGAAGGCGAATGGCTGAAAGCCAAAGGCACCACACTGGGAGCTGACAACGGTATCGGCGTAGCCACAGAACTGGCTATCCTTACAGACAACACTATCCAGCACGGACCTCTGGAGTGCCTGTTCACCGTAGACGAAGAAACCGGCCTGACTGGCGCTTTCGCCCTGAAAGAGGGTTTCATGAACGGTGACATCCTGCTGAACCTTGACTCGGAAGATGAAGGTGAACTTTTCATCGGTTGCGCAGGAGGCGTCGACTCCGTTGCAGAGTTTACATATAAAGAGGTGAACGTACCTGCCGGATATTTCTTCTGCAAGGTGCAAGTGAAAGGATTGAAAGGCGGACATTCGGGTGGAGACATCCATCTGCAACGTGGCAATGCCAACAAAATACTGAACCGCTTCCTGAGCCAGACTTTCCAGAAGTACGATATGTATCTTTGTGAAATAGACGGCGGCAACCTGCGCAATGCCATTGCACGCGAAGCTCATGCCATCATCGCCATACCGGAAGATAAGAAACACGACCTGCGTGCCGATTTAAACATATTCGCCGCTGAAGTGCAAGCTGAATACACCGTGGTAGATCCCGACCTGCAACTCATATTAGAATCGGAAAACGCCCGTGCAAAAGCCATCGACAAGGACACAACGAAAAGTCTGTTGCAAAGTCTCTACGCCTGTCCGCACGGAGTTTATGCTATGAGTCAGGATATTCCGGGACTGGTGGAAACTTCTACCAACCTTGCATCTGTCAAGATGAAGCCGGGCAACATTATCCGCATTGAAACCAGTCAACGCAGTTCTACCGCTTCCTCCAAACAGGACATTGCCAATATGGTACGTACCGTATTTGATATGGGCGGCGCCAAAGTTACTTTCGGTGACGGTTATCCGGGTTGGAAACCTAATCCGCACTCTGAGATACTGGAAATCGCAGTTGAGTCTTACAAACGCCTGTTCGGTGTAGACGCCAAAGTGAAAGCCATCCATGCCGGACTGGAATGCGGTCTGTTCCTCGACAAATATCCTTCACTGGATATGATTTCCTTCGGTCCCACTTTGCAGGGTGTCCACTCTCCCGATGAACGGATGTTGATTCCTACGGTAGATAAGTTCTGGAAACACCTGCTGGATATCCTGGCCAATGTTCCTATAAGGAAATAACTCACATCCCATATTCCTCTTATACGGATAGTTAAAGGGGAGCATGTATAAGATGGCATCTTGTGTAGTACAAGATGCCATCTTTCACAACACAAGATGCCATCTTATGCATAACATCCCATAGTGATGTAACTCTCTTCAATATACCATCGTCTCATCAAGTCAGTAAGATAAAAGCGACAGATATAATAAAGTGGCAGAAACACCGTTATTTAGTAGAACCTACAGAATGTACGGTATGAAATCGAAAGCACTATACCTTATATATATAGTTCCTGTACTTTTCCTGTTGTCCTTTGCCGCCTGCGACGACATGGATGATTATTCGTCCGACCCGAAGCACACACTTTGGTTCTCACAAGACACGTTGCATATGGACACCGTACTCACCGGTATTCCCACTTCCACCCGCCAACTGAAAGTATACAATCCACATAAGAAAACATTGCTGATATCTTCCATCATTCTTGCCGATGCCGGAAAATCCGGTTTCCGTATCAATGTGGACGGTATTAAGGGAAATCAATTCTCAGACATAGAAATTGCAGGAGAAGACAGCCTCTACATTTTTGTAGAAGCGACTCTGCCTCAACGGGACAATACCAACATCAGGTTGATAAAAGACTCTATTCTCTTTCAGCTGAATGGCATCCGGCAAGAAGTTAAGCTACGGGCTTATGCGCAGGATGTTTTTACTTTCCGGGGTAAAGTGATCGAGAAAGATACATTGATAGCCTCCGAACGCCCAATACTGATTTACGACAGTATCAGTGTTGCCCCCGATGCACACCTGACACTTGCAGCAGGTACCCGCTTCTATTTCCACGGAAAAGCAGGAATGCAGGTACATGGTCGTTTATCGGTGGAAGGCACTCTTTCCGCACCGGTTGTTTTCCGGGGAGACCGCACAGACCGGCTGTTTCCTTATCTGACTTACGACCGCCTGCCGGGACAGTGGGGCGGCATACGTTTCCTCGAAACAAGTTATGACAATCATTTGGTTTATGCCGACATTCACGGGGGAAGTTTCGGCATCCGCTGTGATTCTTCGAAGATGGACCGCAGGAAGCTGATATTGGAGTCTTCCATTATCCGACAAGTATCAGGAAACGGACTGGAGCTGACTTCCTGCCAGGCTGTTATAGGAAACTGTGAAATCAGTAATGCGGGAGAGAACTGTGTCAGCTTGTTAGGTGGAGATTATACATTCACCCATTGCACGCTAGCGAATTATTTCAGTTGGAATGTACGGACAGGTGTGGCATTACAGGTTCGGAACGAACAGGATGACATTGCTTATCCGCTTTCTTCCGCTACCTTCCGCAATTGCATTATTGCAGGTTCGGGCTCGGATGAAATTAACGGAGGACGTTCCAAAAATGAAAACATAGCTTTCAATTACTACTTCTCACATAGCCTCATCAATTCGGTAAAGGAAGAGAATGACAGGATAGTCCGTGTCATTTGGGAAAAGGATGACAACTTCCTTCTGATGGATAACCGGACACAGGAGTATAATTTCAATCTTAATGAAAATTCAAAAGCTATCAGTTTAGGAAAAAAAGAGGATGCCAGTGCATATCCGACAGACAGGAACGGAAAATCCCGCCTACAAGATAAGGCTCCAAATGCCGGATGTTATGAATAAAAAGATTGCAATGCCCTATTTTCTTGTCCTTCTGTTTTTCTCTCTCCTCCCCCTTCACGGACAAACCGAAAAAGACACCCTCTCATTCCGCATTGTCAGCTACAATGTCGAGAACTTGTTTGATTGTCGGCACGATACGCTAAAGAATGATTATGAATTTCTTCCCGACGGCATCCGCCATTGGAATTATAGCAAATACAAGAAGAAACTGGATGCCATTGCCCGTGTCATCACAGCCGTAGGCGGTTGGACACCTCCTGCACTCGTCGCCCTTTGTGAAGTAGAAAATGACAGTGTGTTGCGCGACCTGACACAACGTTCCGCCCTGCGGGAAGCCGGATATCGCTACGTTATGACAAACTCACCCGACCAGCGGGGCATTGATGTAGCCCTACTCTACCAAAGAGATATGTTCAAACTGCTTACCTGCCAAAGCATTCCCATCCCGAACGCCTCGGGCAAAAAGAAATTCCGCCCCACCCGGGATATACTTCATGTTTCCGGTTTACTGCTCAACAAAGACACTTTGGATATTTTCGTCACCCATCTTCCGTCCCGTTCCGGTGGAGCCAAAGAAAGCGAACCTTACCGCCTCCTTGCAGCCCGGAGACTTAGAAGTGCAGCCGACAGTATTTATCTCCATCGCCACCATCCCCAAATCCTCATTATGGGAGATTTCAATGATTATCCTGACAATAAATCCATCAGAGAAGTAATAGCCGCCCAAGCGCCACCACTTGATAAAAACCTCCTGCAACCGCAAAGTCTTTACCATTTACTCACCCGCAAAGCCACCGAGCGTAAGCACTCCGGCAGCTACAAATATCAGGGAGAATGGGGATTGCTGGACCACATCATCGTCTCCGGCACACTTCTTCAGGCTTCTGCCGGTCTTTACGCCGATGAAGACAAAGCCGGTATATCCCGCCTACCCTTCTTGCTGACGGAAGATAAGAAATACGGCGGGAAGCAACCTTTCCGGACTTTCTACGGAATGAAATACCAAGCAGGTTACAGCGACCATCTCCCCGTATGGGCAGAATTCCGGCTCATCTATTAATCAGAATATTGGTAAAGTTTCAAGTCGAATTTCTGCACCATCACCAACAGATGGTCGAAGATATCGGACTGAATGCGTTCATACTCCTTCCAGACTTTATTCCGAGAGAAGAAATACACCTGGATAGGTACGCCATAAGTCGTCATTTCCTTTTGGCTGATAATTAAGTCCAAGTCTTGATTGACAACTGGAAGACTGCAAAGGTAACGTTCGATATAAATGCGGTATAGTTGTGCATTGGTAGGCACTTCTCCTTCCACCGGCTGATAATCCGCCATAAGAGGAATTTCTTTCCGAATAGTATCTATCATCTCAGGAGTGCAGAACTTCAATGTAGTCATGTCCAGATAGATATTCTTATTCACCCTACGGCCACCACTCTCCTGCATCCCACGCCAGTTCTGGAAAGAGCCGTTCACCAATGTATAAGGTGGAATGGTAGAAATCGTATTATCCCAGTTCTGTATCTTCACCGTATTGAGTGTAATCTCTTTGACGATACCATTGGCACCTCCGTTGGGCAAAGCAATCCAGTCGCCGATGCGCAGCATCTCATTGGCAGAAAGTTGTATTCCCGCCACAAATCCCAGAATGCTGTCTTTGAAGACCAGCATCAGCACCGCCGCCGAAGCACCCAATCCGGCAAAGAGCGTAGCAGGTGACTTGTCGATAAGAATGGAGACAGCGATGATGGCTGCCACAAAGAAAGCCAGCACCTGCAACACTTGGATAAATCCTTTCATCGGATGATTCTTGCTGGTGTCTTTCTGATTTTGGAAATCCAGAAATACAAGCAACAGACCATTCGTGGCAAAAGCCAGTGCAGCCACTATATACACCGCACAAACCTTCTGTGCCAGTTCCAGCAACTCCACCCCATGCACAAAAGTATAGGGCAGCAGAAAGTAAATCAGAATACCCGGTAATGTA
Source organism: Bacteroides stercorirosoris (assembly GCF_900142015.1). Lineage (GTDB taxonomy): Bacteria > Bacteroidota > Bacteroidia > Bacteroidales > Bacteroidaceae > Bacteroides > Bacteroides stercorirosoris. The sequence continues at coordinate 185,403 of NZ_FQZN01000004.1, read as the reverse complement.
TGTATCAGATGGGGTACTACTTTCCGCTTCATCAGCAAAGTGTTCCAGCGATGAGGCGAGCGCTTGGTATAGTGCTTCATGCCACCCACAAATATTGCCTGGCATAGATAATCCAGCCCTACGGCCATAGCTATCATCAGTATGGCGATAATGGTTTCATCAAATGTATTCGCAAATTTAGGGTCTACTCCCCAACCTATAAGGATTTTGTTCATCCAGCCACCTAAAGTCGTCATATATTTACCCGTTTTATTAATAATAACGGAAAAGAGGGGGTGGTTGTTTAGTAATAAGCCTCTTCTTGTTTCGTCATCCTATTTTCCGGTTTCATCCTCCTTCTTTCCCGTCTCAGCAAAAAACACTCGATGCAGCTATGTAAAACAGCCTACTTTTGTCTCCCGGATTTAAAAGGAAAAAGAAGTATGAACCGAAATGCAAGACTTATTTGTATGCTCACCCTCGGACTGATATTATGCGCCTGCGGAGGCAATCAGTCTCAGAAAGAAGAATTACTGACCGTAAAAACCATCACAGTCAGTACATGCACTGACGAAACGGCCAAGGAGTTTCCCATTCTTACACAACCTTTCCGCACCACAGAGTTGTCTTTCCGCGTCAGCGGCCCCATCAAACAGCTGGATGCCTATGCCGGAAACCACTACCGCCGTGGAGAAACGATTGCAGAGATTGACCCGCGCGATTACCGCATCCGCCGCGAACGTGCCGAAGCCGTCTACCGCCAGGCAAAAGCCGAATACGAGCGTATCAGTGCACTTTATGAAAAGAATAATCTCTCTGCCAGCACTTACGAGAAAGCACGGGCGGAGTACACCTCTGCCAAAGCCGCTTTTGAAACATCCGTCAATGAACTGGAAGACACCCGCCTCGCAGCTCCCTTCAACGGATATATAGGCAAAGTATATGCAGAAAAGTTCCAGGATGTCAAGGCAAGCCAGCCCGTAGTGACTTTCATAGATATCGACCAACTGAAGATAGAAGCCTATGTGACTCAAGATATAGCCTATCGTGTGCAACCGGGAGATGACGTAGAAGTAACATTAGACGTGCAACCGGAAGTCAACCTGGAAGCACGCATTGCGGAAGTATCCAAAGGAACCACGCAGAACAACCTCTCTTATCTGGTGACGGCACTGTTGCCTAACAAAGACAGGCGGTTGCTGGCAGGAATGTCCGGAAAGATACGCTTCGACAGCCCTGCCACAAAAGTATCAACCGAACAAACAGACAACGCGGCCCAGCCAAAGTCAGTATACATTCCGCAACGGGCTTTGTGCAACCGCCCCACAGAAGGAAACTATGTATGGACTGTGAATCCGGAAAATGGTATCGTGGCAAAGCGCAATGTAACTGTGAACGAGTTATTACCCCAAGGTTACGTAAGCATTGCCTCCGGATTGCAAACAGGCGAAACCGTCATCACAAGCGGACTGCGCTTTCTGTCCGACGGAATGAAAGTACGTATCATGTAATCACTCTTCCCTAAAGAAAAAAGACTCAAGATGAAACTGATCAAATATTTCCTGCAACGCCGTTCCGTCACCATCCTCCTGCTGTTGCTGGTGCTTGCCGGCGGAATCTTCGCCTACATCAAGATGGGGAAACTTGAGGATGCCCCCTTCACCATCAAACAGGCATTAGTCCTGACCCCTTATCCCGGTGCATCCCCCTCGGAAGTGCAAAGCCAGGTGACGGATGTGCTGGAAGAAGCCATCCAATCAATGGGCGAACTCTATTATCTGAAGACCGAGAACCGGGCAGGCATTTCCAAAATCACCGTCTACGTAAAGAAGGAAATCCGTGCCGACCAAATGCAACAGCTTTGGGATAAGCTACGCCGCAAAGTGGGCGACGTGCAAAGCAAACTCCCCGCAGGCGCAGGCCCTTCGGTGGTGAACGATGACTTTGGCGATGTGCTCGGCGTATTCTACGGACTGGCAAGCGAAAACCACACCTACCGCGAACTTGAAGACCAGGCAAAGCTCATCAAAAATGAACTGCTGAAGGTGAAAGATGTGGCCCGAATCGAAATAAACGGTACACAGACACCTACTATTGACATCACAATCAGTCCGGCCGTAATGTCACGCAGCGGCATCACCACAGCCGACATTGCCCAAGCCTTCAACGCCCGGAACAAAGTAGTGGATTCAGGAGGCATCACCGCCGGACCGGGACGCATCCGCATCGAATCTACCGGCAACTTCTACTCATTGGATGACATCCGGGAACTCACCATCGTTTCCCGTACCGGAGAACACTTCCGGTTGTCAGACATAGCTTCCATCAGCGAAAACTACATGACACCTGCCACCAGCCTGATGCGCATGAACGGAAAGCCGGCCGTCGGCATCGCCATCTCTACCGTGCCCACCGGTAACGTGGTGGATATGGCAGAAGCCGTAAAAGCACGCATAGAAAACATAAAAACATACATGCCCGAAGGTTTTGAGCTGATCTCCATCTACGACCAGGGCTATGAATCGGACATAGCCAACCAAGGCTTTATCCTCAACCTGATTATCTCAGTAATCACCGTAGTGGCGATATTGCTCTTTTTCATTGGATTCAAGAATGGATTGCTGGTGGGCAGCGGACTGGTGTTCTCCATCTTTGCCACACTTATCGTGATGCTGACAGGAGGCATCGCCTTACAACGTATGTCGCTGGCAGCCATCATCATCGCCATGGGAATGCTGGTGGACAATGCCATCGTAGTGTCCGACTCGGCACTGGTGAACATGCAAAAGGGAATGCGGAAGCGAGTGGCAATCATGAAAGCTTGTTCGGGCACGGCACTGCCCCTACTGGCCGCCACAGTGATTGCCATACTGACCTTTCTGCCTATCTATTATTCACCGCACATCACAGGCGAATTGCTGTCATCGCTCGTCATCGTAATCGGAGTGTCGCTGATGTTCAGCTGGGTATTCGCACTGACGCAAACGCCCTTCTTCATTCAGGAGTTTGTACGCCGTCCACGTCCCTGGGAACTGAAAGGAGCACTGTTTGCAGGAAAAATGTACGACCATTTTCGCAATGCGCTACGTTTTGTTATCCGCCACCGCTATGCCACAGTATGCCTCATGGTACTGCTGCTGGTAGCTTCCGCCTGGAGTTTCCGGTTCATTCCCAAAGTTTTTGTTCCGGCACTGGAAAAGCCTTACTTCACGCTGGATGTTTGGCTACCCGAAGGAACGGATATCTACGAAACTGACCGCATCGTAGCAAAGATGACAGAATACCTCAGTCAGCAGAAAGAGACAGAAACGGTGTCAACCTACGTGGGACGCACACCGCCAAGATACTACCTATCGAACATCTCCTTTGGCCCGCAATCCAACTATGCTCAGCTGCTGGTGAAAAGCCACTCGCCCCAAGATGCGAAAAAGCTGCGTACATTACTGCAAGACAGCATCCGCATTCTATATCCGGAACCGCTCATCAAGGTGAACAAGTTCGAACTGAGTCCGTTGACAGAGGCTGTGATTGAAGCCCGCTTCCTGGGTCCGGATCCTGCGGTGCTCGACTCACTGGCAGGCGTCGCCATCGAAGTGATGCGCCGAAATCCCAAGGTAGCAGATGCCCGTAATGAATGGGGCAACATGACTCCCATCATACGCCCCGTCTACGACCCGGTGAAAGCAGGTGCGTTGGGAATCACCAAATCAGCCATGATGGAATCCGTCAAATCCATTAATGACGGACTGGCTGTAGGTGTGTATCGTGACAATGAGAAAAAGGTTCCCGTACTGCTGAAATCTGCCGGAACCGATATCAGCGACGCTCGCGGACTGGGAGATTTCTCTGTATGGAACGGACAGAACTCCGCACCATTATCACAGGTCACCGAAAACATTGAAACCGGCTGGGAGTGGCCGCAAATGCGTACTTACAACCGCCAGCTCTCTATGGCTGCCATGTGCGGAGTGAAACCCGGACACACGATGGCCGAAGTACATGGAGAAATCCGCAAAGAGATAGAAGCGATTCAATTGCCTGAAGGTTACACTTTCTTCTGGGATTCGCAACATAAGGATCAGCACGAGGCAATGCAGGCCATAGCCAAATACTTCCCGCTGGCTTTCCTGGCACTGGTGGTCATTCTGGTAGCACTGTTCGGTAATTTCCGCGACCCGCTGATTATCCTGTGTGTGCTGCCGCTATCCCTCATCGGCGTCGCTGTGGGTATGTTGCTAACAGGCTTCGAGTTTGGCTTCTTCCCCATTGCCGGTTGGCTAGGACTTTTGGGAATGATTATCAAGAACGTAATCGTGCTGTTGGACGAAATCCATGTGCAGCGCCGGGCAGAAGTTCCGGTTTACACTGCCATCATCGAGTCCACCGTATCGCGCACCCGCCCCGTGCTGATGGCTGCCACAACCACTATCCTGGGGATGGTACCGCTATTGTTCGATGTAGCCTTCGGCGGCATGGCAGCCACAATCATCTTCGGATTGACATTTGCCACACTGCTTACGCTGTTCGTCACTCCGGCACTCTATTCATTGTTTTATAAAGTAAAAGAGAAATAGGTATGAAGAAGATATATATACTTTTTATTTTATCGTTGTGTGATCCGTTCGCTTTTGGTCAGCAGAGTGCGCTGCTGGAGAAGTACAGGTCGTTGGCTGTAGACTACAGCCACGACCTGAAAGCGGCGGAAAAGAATCTGGCTGCCAGCATAGAGTTGGAAAAATCTGCCCGTGCCGACTTGAAACCAAAACTCTCCGGCGATGCCAGTTTCCAATATACCGGAAACCCGTTGGAACTGAATCTGAACCTGCCCGGAATGGATAAAGCACTCGAAATACAGGGCCGCGACACCAAGTACGGAGCTTCTCTCACCCTACTACAACCCATATATACAGGAGGACGTCTGCTTGAAAGCATCCGCATGGCACAACATCAACATTCCCTTGCCACACATCAGAAAGAGCAACTTCTGTCCGATGTATGTTTTCAAACCGATATACAATATTGGAATACTGTGGCCCGACAGGAAATAGTCAGCATCGTTACCGATTATCGCAACTCTATTGCTTCACTGGCCAAAACTATACGCGAACGTGTGGAAGTATCTCTCATCAATCCCCAGGATTTGCTGATGGCAGAAGTAAAATTGAATGACGCAGATTTCCAACTGCTCCAAGCCCGGAAAGAGTTTGAGACAGGAGTAATGGCATTTAACTCCCTTATTGGTCTGCCCTTGGAAGAAGCTACTCCGATAGACAGCATCGTTCCCCCGATGAACCTGCCAGACAGTACCCAACTCTCACTTGCCCGGCTCCGTCCGGAAATAAAGATGGCACACGACCGGATAAAAATGGCAGAAAGCTCACTGAAATTGAATGATTCGAAATACAAGCCTCAGATATATGTAGGAGCAGATGGAAGTTACTCCTCTCCGGGATATGACCTGCGTGCAGACCTTGACCCGAATTATGCAGTCTATGCCACGGTCAGCGTCCCCTTGTTCGAATGGGGAAAACGCCGGAATGAGAAACGGGCTTCTAGGCAGAAGATAGGCATAGCCAAAGATAATCTGAATGAAATTCAGGACAAAGTCAACCTTGAGATACAGACTGCCCGCCTCTGCCTGTCACAAGCCATGGAACAGGTGAAACTAAGCCAGCAATCTCTGGAGAAGGCACATGAAAATGAACGCCAGGCTATGGAACGCTACAATGAAGGTGAAATATCCATTGTAGAAGTAATCGAAGCACAAACCTATCGGCAGAGTGCCGAGATAAACCATGTGCAAGCCAAAGCGACTGCACAAGGGCAATACTCGGCCTTGATAAAGGCACTAAACCTGTATAAATGATAATTTAGCGGCTTTGCCGCTAAAAATTGACAATTAACAATTGACAATTGACAATTACCATTCGGAACGATTGTTTAAGCACAATATAGCGCAGCCTAATTGTTAATTGTCAATTGTCAATTGTCAATTTTTAGCGGGCATCCGCCCGCTAAATTATCATTTACTAAACCTCCCAATTCTAATGAAAAATTGTAATTTTGTCCTCATGAAGTGGAATACAATCTTATATAGTCTTCTCTTTTCCGGATTGGGAGTTTTCTCTTTCCTACTGCTAACTAATTACACTGATCTTCCCCCGCAAGTCAATGACGTGATTTATTCTCCGGGAGCTCTGCTTTTCGTTATTTTCGCCTTCAACGTTTTGGGATGCTTCACCCTTCGCATCAGCTCATGGACGGATCACCTTTACTCCAATAATCTACGTTGGAAATGGAAATTCATAGCGGTTTATTTTTGGATCAGCCTGTTGTTTCTGCTACTGAATTACGGTTTGCTCGTAGCAGCCCGTCTGCTGGGTGGCGCCGAGCATCTCTTCACTCTCCAATGGCCCGGCGCACGCATTCTTATAACGGTATGGTTGGTGGAGCTGGTCATTTGGGGACTGCTGTTTGCCAACCGCTCCATCAAGAATGCCCTCAGCTTACAGCAGCAAGCGGCAGAACTTCAGAAAGAAAACAATGCCGCACGCTATACCGCCCTGCAAAGTCAGTTGAATCCTCATTTCCTGTTCAACAGCCTGAATACACTGATAGCCGAGATAGAATACAATCCGTCGAATGCTGTACGCTTCACAAGAAATCTTTCTGATGTATACCGTTATGTACTTCAATCGCAAGATAAAACTCTGATCACTTTAGGAGAAGAACTTGAATTCATTAAATCCTATCTCTTCCTGCACGAGGTAAGATTGGGTGACTGCATCACCTGCAATGTTACAATTCCTCCTGAAACTATGGATTACCAACTTCCTCCACTAACCTTGCAACTTTTAGTGGAGAATGTCATCAAACATAACTCCATCAACGCCAATAAGCCTATGGAAATCAATATATGCGTAAATGACCGCTTTCTGATAGTCAGCAACCCGATACATGCTAAAAAGAACGACACAACTTCGGGTGTAGGATTACAAAACCTTTCAAACCGCTGTAAGCTGATGATAGGTACCGACATCAGCATCACTAATTCCAATCAAGTATTCATTGTAAAAGTCCCTTTAATTCATGAGTAAACTAACTGCTGCCATTATTGAAGACGAAGTACCCGCCGCACGCTTGCTATCCACTACCATCAAGCGCCTGCGCCCCGAATGGGAAATTATAGTATTACCAGGTAGTGTAGAGGAAGCCATCTCCTGGTTCAGTACGCACCCGCATCCGGATATTTTATTTCTGGACATTCAGTTGTCCGATGGCAATTCATTCGATTTTCTTTCCGCAGCAACCCCTTCTTCGCTCATCATCTTTACGACAGCATACGATCAATATGCCATCCGTGCTTTCACCGTGAACAGCATAGACTATATTCTGAAACCTGTGGATGAGACGCGCTTGCTGGATGCCATTGTGAAATATGAAACATTAAAAAGCAGCAATTACCAGCAAACAGAGAACTATATCAAAGACTTTATCCAAAGCCTGCAAAAGCAGGAGAAAACCTATCGTACCCGTTTTCTGATTGCCGGTGTCGATAAATTCTGGACTCTGCAAGTCAGTGACATCGCCTATTTCTATTCAGAGAATAAAGTCACCTTTGCTGTCACTAAAAACGGACAAGAGCATATCATAGACCTTTCCCTCACCCGTCTTGAAGAACAGCTTGACCCCAAACGCTTTTTTCGTGCCAACCGCCAGGTAATAGTCTGCATAGATGCAATTCTGCATGCTGCTCCTTATTTTAACGGGAAAATAATCCTGCACGTGAAACCCGCTTATAAAGATAAAATAACAGTAAGTGAAGAAAAAGTATCTACTTTTAAGCTGTGGTTGAACTTTTAACACAACAAATGTCCTTTGTCTCAATTAATTATTGTACATTTGAGGATTCAGCATATAGACTAACTAAAAAATCAAAAATATGACACAGATTAAAAAACTACTAAGAACCGGATTATTTGCCATGATAGTACTTTGTGGCGCTTCAGCATGCAGTAACGATGATGAACCTGTCGCAAAGAATTACGAGTTAAAAGAAGTAGCATGGACTATGCAAGATAATGATGAAATTAAAATCATTAAACAAACGGCACCAGGTTTCTTTGTCGATAATAACACTGACCAGAATATGGAAGTAGAAGTCAGCCCAACAGCAGATGTGCAACAATCTTCATTCTTCTATACAAGTGATTCAGACTTGTTTCAACTTTTAGTACAAGCCCCTATTGAAATTCACGTTCCTAATGGTCTTACCCCTCTCCCATCAGACGACTTTTCATACATATACAGTGGTCCGAAAGTACTCTTTTCATTAGAGAAGCAATCCATTCCACTTACAATAGAAATAACCCATAAATCCACCATACCTCCTCATTACAGACTTATTTACAGCCATATCATTAGTTTACGAGAAGTTAATGCTACTTTCCGTGCCCGCTTCACAGAAACCAATACCGGTGAAGAATTAGAAATTACAGGAAAGTGGATGGGCAAATTCTTTATACAAAATGAGGGAGAAACAACATTAGAAGAAATAAAATAGTCAGTCCATATCTATTAAATTATCACGCAACTCTATTCAGTCACAGGGCAAAATAAAGTTGCGTGATTTGTTTATATCAGATATATCTTTCTAATGAATATACAACTACACATTATGACAGATTAAAAGCCCTGTTCATTCGTCTATCGCATGATTTTCTCCAGTCTCATAACCGGATAAAGTTGCATGAAGCACTTGTATCATGTCTTGTCGAAATGACTCCGGAGCAAGTACCGCCAACTTGTCCCGATGCCAAAGCAATTCCTGTTTCAAATCATACGTAGGCCTTACGAATATCTCAAAATCCGTATAATCTTCCGTATGGTCCACTTCTATTTGTGAGGAATGAACAGGCACGTCTTTCAGATAGGCATCTTGCGGCCAAAAGGCACGAAAACAAATTCTAATCGGTTCAAACTGCCTGATAATCCCAAAACAATGTTCAAAGTAAACTTCCGGTTTCAAGATATTCCGAAATCTTGGAGAGAATTTCACTTTTTCCTCCTCCAGTAGCTCTACTTCTTTCATCCGTTCCAGTGCGCAAGTCATAGTATATTCCTTATCCCTAACCTCACCTATCACATACCACCGTTGCCGGAATAGACGGACAAAAGCCGGCAATAAAACAATTTCTTTTTCCTCCTGATAATGCGATTTATATAAGATGCGAAGAGGATGCTTACGGTCAATCGCATTCATTATGTCTTGCAATAGACTGGCAGCAGGCGGTGCAGGCTCTATCATCACTTCCTCACGCTGATTTACACGCTCCGCAAGACTCGAAACCCGGAAAGCGCTCAACAGCCATTGCTGCAAATCATCATTCCTGAAACCCTCCGGACGGATAATCTTATAAAGGTTTCCATCCCGCTTATCACATTTGATATCAACATACATCAGCGACTCTGCTTCCCGACGATATCGATTGAATGTTCGCTCAGCCAACGGGTCTCCATCTTCATTTGCCGACGCATTCAACCACTTTTTCTGTATTTCCGATAAAGTTAATGGCTGGATACTGAGTGTATCAATCAGCCAAAGACAAAATTTATACTTGAAAATCATAGCACTTTAATTTAGATAGTCCTCCGCTTCACTGTCGGTAATCGTGAAAATGCCAATACTTTGCAACATCTCATCATTAATGAAGCCTTTTATTAAAGTCAAGTCTTTAGATTCTGCATAATATATTTTCCACTCTTCCGATACATCAAAATGCAGGACATATGACATTAGTTCTCCCCCATCTCCCAAATCGGCAACTATCAAAGCGATGTCGCTATAATCCGGCAACAATTCCGCCTTGACAACTCCTTTGTAGTTTTTAAAGTATCCGGGAGCCTCATCACCTCCCATTAAATCCATCATAGCTATCGTATTCTGCATATTTTCCTTTATTGTTCCCCGACAACGCGTGCGGACTGCTTCCCGAGCATTGCCATGCTGCATCTCTTGAATGTAAGTCTCAAAAGCTTGTTTAGCCCCTTCAAGTGTCGGACCGCTTTGCGACGACTTACCACCACCGCACGAGCTCAACATTACCACACCGGCAAACAGCAACATACCACTCAATACACAAAGCAACACTCCCTTTCCTTTTGTTTCCATAACACAATGTTTTAAATGAATAATGATTTTAATTATGGGCACAAATTTAGGGGGAGGTTCAGCCAAAAACAGGCGGCATCCGGATTATTTTATATAAAATGCTTGCGTATACCGCATGCCGCCTGTAGATTATCTCAGAATTTCATTGAGAGTTCTTTCAGCATCTGCGAAACATATCCATCATGCCGGAACCATTTATGCGCCCAGTTGGGCACCATAAATATATATCCGGAAATATCTTCATGAGGTGCACAATCCAGTTGATTACCAATAGCAAGCCCGGCTGCCTCTTTTGAGATTCCGCAACAACGACCCACTTCTTCACGTAGCAGGTCGTAGGTAACAGCTTGTATCATGGCAGCCGTAACCCGATGCTCTTTCACAGCCTGAGCTGTTTGGGGATTCCTCAGTAATATCTGCTTCATTTCTGAAACTGACGGTGTTTTTACTACCGGGCCAATCCGTAATCCCCAAAAGCAGTACTCACCTTCGACTTTGAACATGCGAAAACCTTTCACCGCATTACGTTCATTACATAGTTCCGCATACTGTTTCAATCGAATATTATCCATTTTTCGCAGTAATTCAGGAATAATGGGGTGATGGCATAACTGTCCGTAAGTATAGCGCTCACCGTTGATGCCGCCACTTCCGGAAGGGATGTCGGAGTCACTGACAATACAAGCCTCAACATTGAGGTTTGCTATTATCAAAGGATAATCAGGATTACATCCCCCAAAAACTTCTTTTATACTTTCTGACATGAATTTATTCTTTAATTATCCTAACTCCTTGTTTCCATAAAGTGAAATTTTCAGCCTCTTTAGCATGAATTACCCCATCAGATTTAATCAACTGCTCAATAAAATCTTCGATAGCCGATAAGCAAGCATCTTTCTCTATTTCTTGCAATAGATCAACAAAAGATTTTGTTTCTTGAATCACAATATCTATAGAAATAACCTTCCCCTCTATACCTTCAAGTATTTCGTTTGTGGATGAATCTATAAAATTCTTCTCAGACAGCAAAGCTATAAAGTTTCTAATGAAATTCTTTTCACACTGATCATAACAACCATCACAATTAGCAAAGAAAACCCCTATTTTTGCCAATAATATTACTAATTTGTCTTTCATATCATTCAATCTATTTCAATCACACCCAAACTGAATATCTAATTTCCCATTTATCGTCTTTTTCTGTTCTGTGGCTTCATTAAATGCAGCATTCAAGCCAAAAACACCTTTCATCGCATTTAGTTTGAAAGCTATATCCAGACTCTGATTCATTTCTTGCGACAAAGAAAACGTAACACACATCTGTCGCACCATATTTACCGAATTCGGATTTCTTTCATTCAACAATGCCTTAACCTTATTATCTGTATACAATCCATATTGTTTGGCAAAATCTTCAGCTTCACGAAATTCCTGAGCCGTAGGTCTTCTCCCATGAGAATACAATTTTCTATCAGCAAACCGCTTGTTTAATCTTTCCTGAGTGGCTCTTTTGACTTGCAATTCAGCACTCACCGAAGAGTATGACATTCCTGCCTTCAAATCCCAACTTCTATTGCTAATATCCTCTACTTCTATTTCAAAAGAATAAGATGACGCTCCCAATAGTCGTGCGATATTACTGATACAATTACTTTTACACTCTAAAATATAATCAGAGAAAGTTTCTATTTTTATGTAAACATTCTCTCCAAAAGGATTCTTTACATAAGTATCTCCCACTTGGGGTACAATTTCAATCGGATAAAAATCATACCTCCTATCCAATTCAGGGAATTCATATTCATAAGAACAAATATCAATATTATTCAAGAATTCTCCTCCCTCTCTATATTTATAATTTAATGCCAACTCATCTCTCTCAATCCGAATGACATTCTTTGGATTATCAATATTCATATACAATATAATAATATTATTACTAAAAGCAGTATGCCAAGCAACATTAGAATTCTAAATGATACGCCACTCTTTTTTTTTACAATTTCCACATCTGATTTTCTACAAGAATAACCATAGGGCTTAGATTCATTAATTAACTTCTCCAATGCGTCAGATAAATTATCTGCACCGGAAACTAAAGCCATAAAACCAATCTGCCTTCCAGCTACATCCGTCTCTGCAAAATTAGAATGTATCAAATAGCATTGCTCTCCTTTTATATGTTGCTTGTATACAGATAAGTTATCCGTTGATATGATTTTCTTATATTTATCTTTCTCCACAAGCTTACGATATAATTCCATATAGTTTACATCGTCCTTGTTGATAAGCACACCGTTATGGAACAGCAAATTCACATCATCTACTGATTTCGCCTGAATCCATAATATTATCTTCTCATTTTCCATCTCTAAATATTATTTTTTTCAATTCTTCAAGCTGCTCATTATTAACCATATTAATAGCAGTATACTGCGTAGTTATTGCCGAGAAAGAACGCCCACGCATTCGATTCAGCACTTTTTCTATTGCTTCCTTTGAATTTGAAACTTTATCCGCATGCGTCATTATCAAATAGACAGCCTTAGAAGGATCTTTATCTTCTTTTTTTTCTTTCCATGAAAAATAAATAAAATCCAGCCTAGAGTTTGCGTCTCTTTCATAAGCCATGCTACCCAAATACTTCTCTATATCAAAAAAGAAAAGTACGATATCATTATCCTCTATCATCTTAGAATAATATATCCGAATATTTTCTTCATTACCTCCGATATCTTTCCCTTTTTTGACAATAACACTTTTACCATCTGAAAAAGATATTTTAAATTCATCTATTTCTACAGAATCAACCGTATGCATTCCACTTCTATTCGTTTTCAAAAGATAGTCATACCATGTAGTCTTACCCGACTCAGGCATGCCCAAAACAGCCATTCCTAAATGATCGCCAGAGCCCCAAATAGATGTAATAGTTCCAATAAGAATGGCACTTCCAAGCCCTGCTAATGCGGCCCAAGCAATTATGGGTATAAACCAAAAAACAGCCTCTTGTGTCGCAACCTCACTAATTAATAAAATATCGTCCATATATTTATCTATAAAATTCAAAAACTATCCTATTCTATCCACCCTCAAATATCCCGAATTCAACATCCCCATTTTCTTTAAATCCACTCCGAACGTAGCTTTAAAGATATTATTCACCTGTTCTGCGGTTGGCAGATGGGTAATGGGAGGATACATAGAAGCGATTTCAATACTCATCCCCGGTTCGATAACCATGTTTGCCGAACGCGCATGCATTTTCACTGTGATTCGATAACGTGCCATAAATTCTTATTATTAAGTTATTCAATTAAAAATCCAAATTCAATACTTCATCGTCATTATCCAGAGCCTTGGTAAACTCAGCAAAACTCTCCAACGGATTCTGGGAAACTATAGAACTAATGCCTTTCAGAGAAGCAATAATCAGTTCTCTGTCATCAGAACCCAATGCTTGGTCCAACGTTTTATAGTGAGCCATCAATGCCGTGCTACGTTCTGCAAAAATCTGTGTCAGCACATCACGGCATAACTCATAACGCTGCGTTATCTTTTGAATCTGCACAGCACTCTGAAGTTCCAACTTCTTAATTTCCTTACTCAATTTATTATTCTCTGCCCTATATCCGCGGCCCTATTCACTATTTCAGGATTATTCCGAACATAGGCTGATAACGAACCCGCGGTTCGCAATGCAACATCTTTTGCTCCCATTTTTATTACACTTTTGATTGATTGACTTTATTATATTCACTGCTCACCAAAATAAGATGCTGTAAGTCCTTACGGAAATCAGTAGTCTTAAAAAGTTCTTGCTTTTTCTTTACACCTACCAAATACTTCCAGAACGTCGGCTCACCAAATATCTGCTTACGCAATGGTTCATATGCACAAACAAATGCTTTATTGCACTGAGTCAATGCCACCAGCACTTCCGATTGACGCAATAAGGCAGCCTGATAACTCTGAATAGCTGGTATGGCTTTCTTTATATACTCCAGAGCCTCGTTTATCTGTTGCTGCACTTCTCTGCGAGCCTCTTTGGTCTGTGAATATAAATCAACGATATTAGCAATCCCGTTAATGGCAATGGACAATCCAGCCTCTACGCCTGCCGCTATAAAGTCCCCTTTAGATAAATTGCCTTCTTTTTCTAACCGGCTACCTAAATTCTGAAGCGTAGAATCCATATCCATTCCTACAGATGACAAGAAGTTATCCCCATTAAACTGTATATCTGATGCGCGGAAAGCCACACCGGTAGCCATATTAGCAGGTACCTCTATCAGTTTAAACTCATCAACCAATAGTTTTTGCTGCTCGGAAGATATCTTCGTTTTTATAATACCTATCAACTCTTTCGACAAATAGAGGTTTCGGTATGCAGCCACTCGGGATTTCTGCAAATAGTCATAAAGTTCATCGTTATACATTTCTGTTTCGCTGATGTCCCTACTCAGATCATCACAACAACTTCCCAACAAGCGCAGACGATCCATCTCTTTTTCCAATTTAGAGGAATTGCCTAAGGTCGCAATACTTTTAAAAAAGCGTTTTACACCTCCCCACAGACTATGATCTTTATCCGGATCTTCAATAATATAGTCTTCTTCGACGTATTTATTAATATCTTCCAGTTCCTGAGTCAACGACTTAATATGAGCAGACAACCTATTATAGAATCGATCTGCCTGAACGCTCTTTCCACTCAGTATCTTATCATTCTCATAGTGTTGGCGAAAATAGCGGGCATTATACACATAAGTCCAATAAGGTATGAATATTAATCCACCGACAACATTTATCAAGAATAAATAACGCACCACTTCAACCGAATAGTTTAAAAGATAAGAACTGGGCATTGACCAGCTCCAAGTGGTTACATAAAAAGCAAACAAACCTGGAGTGTCATAGAAATACATGATTGCTGTATAATTGAATATAAACACCAGAAGAACCATTATAAAAGAAAGCCATTTCCAAATAGAAGCCAACGTATTATTGTGTTTATTCCATAAAAAGAAAATATGCCCTCCCCACAAACTTGAATAGAGCCAAACCAAATAGACTTTCCATTTAGACAATGGTTTAGCACGATCCAGATTCTCTTCCGATTCTACATAAGTCACTACCAAAGTGATGATTACATAAGCTATGAATACGAACCAGAACCAATACTTCCCAAAGAAGCCTCTATGGTCATACTTCATTACGTTTTCTCGTGCTTTCTGAAAAGTGACATCAGATATCCGATTTTCCTTTTGCAAATTTTCGAGCATAGTAATTGTTTTTTCCGCTTTCTCGCTTAGTGTTTTATCGGCAGATGAACAAGAACAAAGCAACAGGAGTAATACTCCCAATAAATACATGTTTTTCATATTTACAAACAGCTATTATTTAACCTATAAACAACAAAAAAGAGCGCGAACCCACATCCCAAATTTCTTGAAGGTTCGGCTCTGGTAAGCCTTGGTCAATGAAATAAGCGAAGCAGTTCCACGCCCTATCCGGGTGTGAACAATGCTCAGACTTATATTATTCATGACCAAAAGTTGAATTTACCAGATTTAACCTTCAGAATAATACGTCTTCGACGTTCTACAATATTTTATCTTTCGTTCTCTTTTTCGTTTTCTTTTATATTTTCTTTTTATACATAGGCAAATGTATAAAAGATTTCCGTAAAAGAAATACGAAAGAATAAAAATATTGGGAACTGCCCGCTTTTTCTCTCATTTATGGGGACAAAAATAAGGGAACACACCGCCAATAGCTGGCGGCATATTAAATTACTTTCCATTACTCCTACACCTATCTGATATTTATCTATTTCTTATAATTCTCATATCCTTCCTGATACAACTTCCGCATCTCCTTCACCACCTTCTCAGGCGATAGTACCTTCACTCCCGGTCCGAAGCCCATCAACACCGTATAGAGTTCTGGATTTAGGACTACTGTAATCTCAAAAATCATACTCCCATCTTTGCATTGCTCTATCAATGTTTGCGAAGCATGCAGAGGCTTAGTCAGGATATACGGTGACTGACGGCTATCGGCCTTAAAGCGAATGGTTGCCTTGGACAAACGTTCGTGTTTAGTCACTCCGATCACATCTTCAAAGAATATCTCGGGCCGGAAGTCTTCACTCAGATGATAAGGGATGTCATTTGCCGGAGACAACTCCCATATACGGTCCAGAGCCAGGTTTATCAATTCCCTGTCCCCAGTACGTGCACCGAACACAAACCAACGGTTACGATATTCCTTCAGCAGATAAGGATAAATATAATAGTCCTTAGTAATGCGCGATTTGAAGGAACGGTAACGCACATGCAACGTCTGCCGATACATAATAGCATCATAAATAGGATTCAGATATTCCAAACCTGTCAGATTCCTGTTCCGTTCAAAATCTATCACTGCCGAAGAATGATGTTTAGCTACAGCCACTCTATCCTGCAGACGGCCAATCACATCTGCCATCTCTGAGAAATAGTCGAAATCCAGAAACTGACGCAACAAATTAACGGTTTCCGACAATACCGCTACATCGTTCTGCGAAAGGGGCAGACGCGTAATGGTATAATCAAGGTCGGCATATCGGTAATACTTGTTTTCATACACTTCTATCGGGGCATTATATCCCAACTTCTCACTCCGCATCACCTGAATATCCATCTGCACCGCACGCCGCGAAATACCTTTGTCTATCCCCTCATACTCATACAAAGCCTCTGAACAGGCTTTCACCAAATCGTCCAGTGTCCAGCGACGATAAGGATTGCGCAGGCAAGTGTCTATCGTCTTATACCTTATTAATGCATTTCTATTGGCTGGCATATCTACTTTTTTTTCAAAAGTAGAAAAATAATTCATGCTGCGCAAAAACATTGCGCACCTTCGTACAAATCTTTGCAACATCAACCAATAAAAACTGTAAAACATGAAAGTGATTGAGATGAACAAAGTAACCGTAAAATTGTGGGCAAGCCAATTGGACGCTCACGCTTGGGAAGAGGTAAACAACCTGACTACACTGCCTTTCCTGTTCCGCCACCTTGCCCTGATGCCCGATGCACATGGTGGTAAAGGAATGCCGATAGGCGGTGTACTGGCAACGAAAGGAGTAGTAATCCCCAACGCAGTAGGAGTAGATATCGGTTGCGGTATGTGTGCCGTGAAAACAAATCTTCTTGTTGAAGAAATACCACAGGATGTACTTCGCAAAGAGATTATGCGAGGAATACGTAAACGGATTCCCTTGGGAAGAGAGCATCATAAAACCGCGCAAGATGAACAATACATGCCAACCGGATTTGACACTGACAGCATGACAGTAGTGAAGCGCCAATTAGTATCTGCCCGAAAGCAAGTCGGCACATTGGGAGGTGGTAACCACTTCATCGAACTGCAACGTTGCAATGACGGTTACCTGTGGATTATGCTGCATAGCGGTAGCCGGAACTTAGGAAAGATGGTAGGCGATTACTATAACCAGATGGCCGAAACACTAAATACCCGCTGGTATTCCAGTGTAAAGCCGGATATAAAACTCGCTTTCCTCCCGCTGCGTGCACCGGAATTCAAACAATACTGGGCGGAAATGGAATATTGCGTTGCTTTTGCTCTTGCCAACCGTAAACTTATGATGGAACGCATTGAAGAAATAATAGCCGAAGCATTGCCTAACGCCACTTTCGAACCAATGATCAACATTGCACACAACTATGCTGCATGGGAAAAGCATTTCGGAGAGAATGTCATTGTACACCGGAAGGGCGCCGTACACGCCGGTCTGGGCGAGGTAGGGATTATCCCCGGTTCGCAAAGTACCCATTCATATATAGTAGAAGGATTGGGGAATCCGGAAAGTTTTCTCAGTTCCTCACACGGTGCAGGACGTGCCATGAGTCGTTCCGAGGCAGTGCGTAGCTTGTCATTGGAAGAAGAGATAGCCCGCCTCGAAGCGCAGAATATCGTACATGCCATCCGTGGACAGAAAGATCTGGAAGAAGCGGCCGGTGCCTACAAGAACATCGATGAAGTAATGGCCAACCAGGCAGACCTGGTAAAGATTCGTACCACCTTGTCACCGATTGCAGTTATCAAAGGATGACTTTGGTCATCCTTTCAGCACATACCCTTTCTTCATCAGCGACTCGATCTTCACAGCCGGGTCGTTGCGGAGTGCCTTGCGCAAATAAGTTATCTGCACATTCAAGGCAAGGGAATTGGCGTAAGAAGAGGTTCCCCAGACCGTTGCCAGCAATGTATCCCGCTCCACAGCCAGATTCAGATGCCGGGCAAGCAAACGAAGGATATCCGCCTGACGGGAAGTGATAAGCACCTTATTATTTCCCGTGCGGATTTCATTCGTACTGTAATTAAAGACGGACTGGCCGAAGCGGTAAGTTTCTTCTTCTATTGTATCGGTAAGTTGCGCGTCAAAACGCTCGCGGATGCGGGCTATCAGTTCTTCGGGATAGAAAGGCTTTGCCAGATAATCGTTGGCGCGAAGCTGGAAACCTTGCAGGCGGTCGGCTTTGTCGCTACGGTCGGAAAGGAAGAAGATGAGAACATGCTTGTCCGTTTCGCGAATGCGTTCGGCAACTTCAAAGCCATTACAGCCGGGCATATTGACATCAAGTAATACCAAATCGGGCTTCACAAGCGGGAATTGCTCAAGGGCGATCAATCCGTTTCCGGCATAAGTCACTTCATAACCTTCTTTTTCAAGAAAGCGTTTCAGCAACATCGAGTACTTCAAATCATCGTCGGCAAAAAGTATCTTCAGAGGTTTCATATAGCTATTTGTTTTACACCACAGATTACACGGATTATCACAGATTTATTGAGGAATAACGATTTCTATCTCCGTCCCCTTACCTGTCTGGCTACTCAACGAAATGTTTCCGTGATGCGCTTCCACCAGCAACTTCACATAGCTCAGCCCCAGTCCGATACCCGGCAATGAACGGTCGGGAAGATTGCTGCCCCGGTAAAACTTATCAAACACACGGTTCTGTTCGGAAGCCGGAATACCGATACCATTATCGGATACCCGAATCGTCAGTTGATGGTTATGCAAAAGACAATCCACAACAATATGCACTGACGTGCCGGAATACTTCACGGCATTCTCTATCAGATTACTGATGATATTGGAAACATGTACCGGGTCTGCCGTCACAAGAGTTTCTTCACTGAAATGAGGTTCGATAGAAACATTTTTATCTTCGGGCACATGGTAAAGGCGGATAAGCTTCTCCAGGGTTTCTTTGATATCAAATGTACGAATGGATAGTTGTGTATGTTCATCATCCGCACGCGTCATGTCGCGCAACTTCGAGAGATAAGCTGAAAGATTATCCAGTTCGGACATGGAGTCATGAATTACTTCATCCATCGCTTTCTCGTCCGTGCGCAAGGACTTGTCATTGAGGAAAGCAACGCACATCTTCAGAGCCTGCACCGGCCGTTTCAGTTCATGTATCATGGTATTTACAAAGCTTTTCCGGAGTTCATCTATCCGGCGTTGTTTCAAGATGGTTTTTATCTGGAACAGCAGGCAGACCCCCAACAGGAATATCAGACAAAGGCTGCCAAGAAGTTGCCAACCCATACGCACCAACACAGCATGTGCCGATATCTCGACTTTAGCCACAACGAACTGATGCTTCAAGGGATTATAAGGATAGCTCACTTCAATATATGGATTCAGCAATGTACCCTCCCGCCTCATCACCGGGTCCCACTGGAAAGTGGTATCTTTGGAAACTTCCAATCTCGTAGTAAATACATGAGAATCCAAGCGCAAGGCAAGCAAAGAGTCAAATTGCTGCAATACAAAAGGTGCATCCAGCTCCAGCTTATAAAGATTGATAATGGAGTTCAAGTTAGGGACAGCCTTATCAGGCATGGAAATCCGGAACGAATCCAGAAAAAGAACCCTCTCCTGCGGTATCAGGCTATCCAGTTTAGCCCATGTCTTCTTCTTAATCGTATTCCCTTTGATGGAATCAGCCTGGTGTGTATCGGCAGAATCATTCTGATGTATTGTGATGCTTTCAATATCCACATATTTGACATCCTCTTTATCCAGATTTCTTCCTTTCAGCGCGCCAAGTATCAGTTCGTTGATGGTAGTCATACCTTTCAGGTCCGTATACGTATTCAAATTATAAAAGAACATATTTGCCTTATTGAATACCTTTTTAGGCTGCGGAGCACGGATGGAATCATATTGCCCGGCTGTCTGCAAAATGCAGTTATAGACGTCGTCAATCTGCTCATCATTCATATACTGATACTGGTTACGCAACCAATAAAATTGTCCGCCTGTGATAAGTAGCATCGCTACGATAGAAAGCATCCAAACTATTTTAATCCGTCGTTCCATAAGCTTATTATTAGTACCGGCAAAGGTAAACGTTACCTTGCAAATATAAGTACACGCGAGGCAGATATTATCCGCCGCGTAATATTTCAGTAATAACTTTCGCCCCCACCGGAAGCAAAATCCGCATAGATTTGCAGCACGAGAAACTGATACCGGAATGTAGAACCCTAAAAAGTAGAAACGTATGAGTACAAAAATTATTTTCCTCAGTTTATGTCTTGCAGCATTGTGCGCACCGCAGGCAAAGGCACAGATTATCGTCTCTGACGGGACCAAAGTAGTGAACGACACCATCGGCGAAGCACAACTTCTTGTGCAATACGAAACACGCTGCATCCCCAATCCGGAGAAGCCGGAAAAGGTGACAGAAGAAACCATGATGCTGGAAATCGGCAAAAACCTTTCCAAGTTTTACAGCTACACCAAGTATGTGTGCGACTCCGTGCTGGCAGTGGACTTCGCCAACAAAGCCTCGCAGGAAACCATCAACGAACACATGAAACAATACGGAGGAAGCAAACTGAGCGAGCGTACCTTCAAAGGGTATCCTTCGGGAAAAGTAACAACCCTCGATGAAGTGGCGGGCATGACGCGCCTGCGCTGCGAAGAGAACGAAGAACGCCCGCAATGGAAGATACTGGCTGAAAACGACAGTGTACTTTCCTACCTTTGCGGAAAAGCCGAATGTCAGTTCAAAGGGCGCACATGGACGGCATGGTTCACGGCAGAGATACCGGTCAGTGACGGTCCCTGGAAACTCTGCGGACTGCCGGGGCTGATACTGAAAGCCGAAGACAGCGAGGGGCATTACTCGTTCACGGCAATGGGAATGGAGCAATGCCACACGTACAGACCCATTCTTTTTGACGGAAAGAAGCATGAGCCGATGAACCGCAAAGCGTATGACAAGGTACACGAAAGATATTATGCCGACCCGGTGGGGTTCATCACGGGAAGTATGCCTAATGTAACCGTTACCATACAAGACGAGCACGGCAATGCAACAAAGAACCCGAAGAATGTGCCTTATAATCCATTGGAACGGGGAAAATAAGTAAACCCGGCCACCGCATTATAAAATTCGTATCACATTAATAAAGAATCACTCTCTTATCTCTTAAAGTTTCTGTTACCAACACCCGGGTGTCAGGCATACCAACACCCCCATGTAAGTAACACCAACATCCGGGTGTTGGATGTGCTTACACCCGGATGTAGGTAAGTGTATCTTTTAACCTTTCACTCACTTTCGTTTATGAATAAAGTACTTCCTATTATAAGTTGCCTGTTTCTTCTTTGCTTCTCCCACTCCATGCAGGCCCAAATACTGAGCGGCACAGTGACCGACGCGGAGAATAATCAACCGCTGGAAGCAGTCATGATCAGCGTGATGCGTGGAAACATAACGATAGATTACGCCTTGACGGATGCCAAAGGGCGTTACAGTCTGGCATGGAAGCACAGCGGCACCCTGCAACTCAGCGCCTCCCTGTTGGGTTACAAAAGGGAAGTGCGAGACATCAGTACTGCCGGAACCCAGAATTTCAATCTGCAATCGGAAGCAATCGCATTGAAAGAAGTACAGATACGTCCCGGACGCATCCATACGCGAAAAGACACCGTGAGGTACGACCTTGCCCAGTTCGCCTCATCCAAAGACGTGCACATAAAGGATGTACTGAAGAAACTTCCGGGTGTAGATGTAGACGAGAACGGGCGGGTAAGCTACAAAGGAAAAGCCATCAACCACTACTTCGTGGAAGGAATGGACGTGACGGGCGGACGCTACAATCAGATTAATAACAATCTGGATGCAAAAGCGGTGAAGACAGCGGAGATTATGGAGAATTATCAATCAGTGAAAGCCTTGAAAGGAAAGATTAATTCGGACGAAGTGGCCCTGAACCTGAAACTGGATCCGAAAGCCCGTGACCAATGGATAGCAAACGGCACACTAGGCGCAGGAGGGAGCGATGACGGCAACAAGCTGTTGTGGGAAGGCAGTTTGAATACCCTGCAACTGGGCAAGGGGAAACAAAGCGTCTATAATTATAAGACGAATAATAACGGCAAAGATCTCAGTACGGAACAAATGGTATTGGCAGGAACCGCCTGGCAACAAATCCCGCTATCCGCCTTCCTGTCCCAGCCGGGCATCAGTGCGCCGCTGGACAAGAAACGGTTGCTCTTCAACGAAACGCACACTCTGAACGGCAACCGGATGTACAAGTGGAACGATGACCGGAGCCTGCGTCTGCAAGCCGGATATACGCATGACCTCATCCGCCAGCAACGTGGAAACACCCAAATCTATTATCAGCCGACGGACACCATACGGATTGATGAGACCTATCACTACCGCCTGACAAGCGATGCAGCCAATCTGGAACTGCGCTACGAGGACAACAGCAGCCGGAACTATATATCCAACCGCTTCACCGTGGACGGAGAACTCAACCGCGGCCGTTCGGAAGAACTCCGGCAGACTCTGCGGACTTCACAACTGAATGCAGGCAATTTCTTTAACCTTATCCGGAACGGGAAAAACGGAACGTGGGAGTTCCTTTCGGCTACGCGTTATGCTTATCAGCCGGCATCGCTCTTGCTTGAAGAAGGAAAAAGTAAATTCGACCAGCATAGTTTCTATACGGATAACAGTGCGGCATATCTGAAGAAGTATAATGGTTTCACCCGGCAGTATAAGGCAGGGGTACAAGGGGAATGGGCGGCAATAAAATATCAGACAGCAAACTTCAACGCTTCAAACCTGTCCCTGTACCTTACTCCTTACTTCCAATTGGAACGCGGTAAATGGTCATCCAGCCTCTCCCTGCCTCTGAAAGCCCAGCGATACTTCTCGCAACAACGTTCGTTCCTTTTCTTCAACCCTTCATTGTACACGCGTTATCAGCTGGATTATCACTGGAAATTCTCCCTCTACGCCAATCTGAAACGTTCAGCAGGAGACATCACCGACCTATACCCCGGACTCTACCGCACCGATTACCGCACCTGGCGAAACGGAAACGGCCTCTTCCCTACCAGTACTCAGCAGACTTACAACCTTTACGGAGAATATAAAAATACGGTACAGGAATTCTTCGTTACCGCCTCACTGACCTATAACCACAGCAACCGGAATACGCTTCTTGAGCAAAGCGTTTCCGAAGACGCCATCGTCTACACCCGCCGCGAGCATCCGAATCATACCGATAGCTGGACCCTCAGCAGCACCCTGTCCAAAGGCGTATATGACTGGTATCTGAAAACTTCCCTCACCGTACTGCTCAGCCGCAACAACGGCGAACAACTCACCTCACTGCCGGGAAGTGACGGCACATCGCAAAGCCTTCTGCAAGCCTACCGCTACGATTATCTGAAAGTGGAACCCAAACTAATCTGGTCGCCTGCCGAAGTCTTTGAAGCGGAATATCATGCTACGATGGGATATGGCGGCAGTAAGATCGGAAGTGATACCCACCTCACCCCGTTACTGGATTTTGTGCAACGGTTACGCCTCATGTTCAGCATCGGACAAGTGGACTTATGTCTTTCCGGCGAACACTACCGGAATGACCTGGGTGAAGGTACACATCTCAACACAGTATTTGCAGATGCATCCCTTATCTATAAAACAAAGAGATGGCGGTTTGAGGCAAATCTGAATAACCTGTTCAATAAGAAAGAATATGCCTATACGACCTATTCGGCTACACAAAGTTATACTTCACGACTGAATATACGTCCGCGGGAAGCAATGATAACAGTGAATTATCAATTCTGAAGAATAATTGTTGCGTTCTATAAACTACAGTATCATGACCGTGGAGTATATCAGTATCCCCACTATCGTCAGCCCTCCTATTAATATAGGTGCATTGATATGCAGCACTTTCTTCATGGTCTTATACCCGCTCACTTTCATAAAAAGAAGGTAGACCAGATATGCCGCCAGCAAGCCAAGAAGCGCACCTGCCAGCAAATCGCCCGGATAGTGCACCCCCAGATAAATGCGCGAATAACAGGTAAGCAATGCCCAACCCATGATGAACACCGTGAGCCATCTCTTCCGGAAAAGAAACCAGACAAAGAATGCCAATCCGAAGGTATTGGCGGCATGGCAGGACGGGAAACCGTAACGCCCGCCACGGTATCCGTTTACGATATGTACCATATCGGAAATTGGATTCTCCAGATTGGCAGGACGAAGGCGCTCCACATAAGGCCGTATCAAGGTAGCTCCCACCTGGTCGGCAATCGTAATGGTAAGCGCCAGAGCAATCAGGCAAAACAACATCACTTTCCAATGAAAATTGCGCAACATCACATACCAAATGGCAGCATACATAGGCACCCAAATCCATTTACCACTAAAAGTGCTCATGAAATAATCAAAGAACGGACTATGCATCCGGTTGATGGAAAGAAATAGATTGGTGTCTATATTGACTACCTCATTCAAGACTTCTGATATCATAAATTGCCTTATCTTTTTGCTATATCATCGTATAATTTCTGTAAGTAAGCCTCACCCGGAAGAAGATTCTTCCCTTTCGCCGTACCTTCGTCCACTGCCGTAGCATTGGCTTCGCAGTTAAACATCAACTGATTGTCCGGCGTCACCATACCAAAAGCATCTGGAACGGTGAAGAATGCAAAGTGAGGAGAAGCGGGATTCAACATATCTTTACTAAATGTAAATTCCTGATGGGGCAATGATAATTGAGCCAGCAAAGTAGCTGCAATATCGTGCTGTGAAGCATAGACATCGATACGCCTCGGCTCGGCAATTGCACCGCCTATCAATAACAGAGGAATCTGGTAACGTTCTATCGACAAGTTATCCAGATATTCAGGATATGCACCCACATGGTCAGGCACCAGTACCATTACTGTATTTTCCCATTGCGGTAATTCGCGGAAACGCTTCACAAAGTCGCCCACACAACTATCCGTATAGGCAAAAGCATTCAGACGGTCATTTGCCAGACGACGGTATGGAACTTCAAAAGGCTCGTGGCTGCTGGAAGTCTGCAACACTTTAAAGAAAGGACGGGCACTCTTTGCGGAAGCACTGTCCGCTGGCTCGGCTTTGATATCTTCCAGAAGCCGGTTGAAGACAAGGTGGTCGTGTGCCCCCCATTTGCTCAAACGCTCTGATACAGAAAAGTCTTCATCGGAAACGATACCCTCAAAGCCTGAAGAAATCAGATAAGAGCGCATATTGGTGAAGTCGGCATCGCCGCCATAATAGTATTTGGTCTGATATCCGGCATCACGCAGACTACCTGCAATGGCGGGAAGATGCTGTGTTTTGCGGGGATACTTCATGATACTCGTAGTGGGCTGTGCGGGAAAACCACTCAAGACGGCCACCAAACCACGGTCTGTACGGAAACTATTGGCATAGAAGTTTGTAAAGAGCACCCCCTCTTTTGCCAGGCTGTCCATGTGGACAGCGATATCCGGCTCGCCTCCCAAACTGGTCATCAGTCTGGAAGAGAAGCTCTCCAATATGACGAACACCACATTCGGACGTTCCGTCTTGAATAAAGCCGTACGCAAAGTATCGGGAATGACAGCCGTACTATCCAGCACCATCGGGTCCACCAGCGTCTTCATCAGTTCATCCGCCTGTGCCGCTTCCATAAAACGGTATTGACTGCCAAAGTCTTTCTGTTTTGAAAGGGACTCCATCAGGCTGAAAGCCGGATTGATAGCTGCATGATTCAAGCGTTGATTAGAACTGAAATACACTTTACCCGTATTCATGGTGGAAACGGTGAAACCGCCACGGATGGGAATAAAAAGCAAACCGGTCAGCAACAGCATCACACCCGACACCGACAAACGGCGATATGGCAGCTTCATGCTTTTCCAAGTGCCTTTCTGTACCCACAGGAATATGACATATAGCAACGATGCATACAACCCCATAGCAATTATTCCTCCCAACACCTGCCATATGCTGATACTTGCCAGTGCATCTTTAGGAGAAGAGAAAAAATAGAATAGCGGTGTAGCATCCAAGCGGAAGCCCCAATATTCATATAATCCTAAATCAACAATGAAAATGACAGCGAGCAGAATGGAAATGAAAAGATAATAACCGCTCCAGATGCGGCGGAGTGTACTGGAAAGCGTCCAGGCGGAAGCGATAAAGAGGAATCCGGGAATAGCCGTCAGATATCCGGCAAGTGAGAGGTCAAGAGGCAAACCATTCCACATAACCCGGAAAGGGTCTGCCCAAGAAGTACCTGCGTACAAAGAACTGTAGTAAAGTATAAATAACGGTTTCTGTAGTATAAAGATACAGACGAAAAGAATATACGTCTTTATCAATCCTATAAGCCTTTCTTTCATCAGCTTTTTCTCATTTTATATTCATATTGAGCGCAAAAATAGTTGTTTTATTCTATTTTTCGCCAATATTATCCAAGAAATCCGTGAAAGATAGGCTTATAGAGTATTTTTTATTATCCGTTTACACGTTTATAGTCTTCAAGGAATTTTTTCAGTCCGGCGTCCGTCAAAGGGTGGTTCAGTAATCCTTTGATGGCAGAAAGCGGGCAGGTTGCCACGTCGGCACCCACTTCAATACACTGCACGATGTGCGCCGTGTTGCGGATGGAAGCGGCAAGCACCTGAGTGGTAAAACCGTAATAACGGTACATTTCCACAATCTTGCCTACCAACGCGATGCCGTCTTCACAGATGTCGTCCAGGCGTCCCACGAAAGGAGATACATATGTGGCGCCCGCTTTGGCAGCCAGCAATGCCTGTCCGACGGAAAACACAAGTGTACAGTTGGTACGGATGCCTTTGGAAGTGAAATATTTAATAGCCTTGATGCCGTCGGCAATGCAGGGCACTTTTACTACAATATGGGGATTGAGGGCGGCAAGTTCTTCGCCTTCTTTAATCATGCCTTCATAGTCTGTAGCGATTACTTCGGCGCTGACGTCTCCTTGCACGATGTCGCAGATTTCTACATAGTGTTTCCGCTGGTTTTCTACTCCTTTGATACCTTCTTTCGCCATTAGCGAGGGATTGGTTGTCACTCCGTCAAGAACGCCCATATCGTAGGCTTCCCGAATCTGGTCTAAATTTGCAGTGTCAATAAAGAACTTCATGGCATAAACAGTTTTTTGTGATTAAAATAACGGGGCTGCATCAAAAGTATAGCACTATATGTCGGCAAATGATTATTCGCCCGGAATGCACTAAGTGACTTTTGACGCATCTCCACATTATATAAAACAGATAAATTCGTAAAATGTTTTCTATTAATGCCGTTTTATCTCTATTAAGTGTCATTGAGATACTTAGCTCAAAAACAGGTTAATAGTCCAATATGTTTGATTATTTAAGCTTTGCCCGTACCACCTCTATAACGGCAGGCAATATGGAAATCACGATAATGGCTACAATCAGCAGTTTCAGATTCTCCTGCACAAACGGGAGGTCGCCAAAGAAATATCCGGCATAACAGAAAAGCGCTACCCAAAGAGCACCACCCACCAGATTGTAAAGCATAAAATAGTAATAGTGCATTTTACCCATCCCTGCCACAAATGGTGCAAAGGTGCGGACAATGGGTACAAATCTGGCTATAATGATAGTCTTGCCACCATATTTTTTGTAAAAGTCATGTGTTTTATCCAGATAACTCTGTTTGAATATTCTGGAATCGGGATTATTGAAAAGCCTGCGCCCGAAGAAATGCCCTATCATATAATTGCAGGAATCTCCCAACACAGCGGCCAGGAACAATACTAATACAAGAATATTCACTTCAATCGGCATTCCGGGCAGTGCAGCTATCGCGCCACCTACAAAGAGTAAAGAATCCCCCGGCAGAAAAGGGGTAACGACCAGTCCGGTTTCGCAGAAAATGATCAGGAACAATATCACATAAGTCCAGGTGTGGTACTCCTGCACAATACTTATCATATACTGGTCAATGTGGAGAATAAAGTCTAATAGAAATTCCATAATATATTGATTATTAAATACACAAACCACACATACGCCCCACAGTAAAGACATAACTTTCCGGTTATTCCTTACGTCAGGAATACGTATGAACAGAGTAAATGAAGGGATGTATAAGACATGGGACTGCCTTATAGCGAAAAAAAGAAGAACATTTAAATAATAATACGCCTCAACGCATAGATATAGTATCTGCTGGAATATTGAGTTAAAGATATACAGGATGGAAAAGAGACTTTTTTTTCTTCGGGAAGGGAAACTTTTAAGGACTTGACTATTTTAGCAATGACGGAGGAAGTGTTGAATCGGAGAAGCTGGGAGGAAGGAAGGTTGCAACGTGAGACTGAAGTTACTACGTTGCCAATGGCTCTGTCTGTATATTCCCCGCCATAAACAATCTTTCTACATTGCTCCGTATCTGCCTTAGAGAAGTTGCATTGCGTTTCTGCCTGTTGTAAATCTATCGTACTAAGCGCCTTGTGTTCCTTCATACCGTCGGATGCAGAGTCGAATCCGGACATGAGGAATACACCTAACAACGCGCAAAATAAAAGTACATACTTCATCATAACGGCTGCAAATATAATAAAATTATAAATGTGGCAACCGTTTCTGTTTCTCTTATTTATTTTCGGGCAATGTGTAGAGAAAAAGCGGATTCTTCTCCGCCCGCGATTTGCAGGCAGAGAAGAATGACAAGGAGGATTATATGACGCAGAATAAGCGTTTCATCACTTATCTCAATTTAGCATACAAAATATAGTTATTGTCATTTTCGTGAATACTATCCGCCAGCTTTTGCATACGTTCCCGGTCGGCAGTGGAAATGTCTGTTGCTCCTGCCAGATATTTTTCAAGCATTTCTTTCAGGGTAGCCGGTTCCATATTGGCTGCATAATACCCGTTTGAACAATTGTAAGGGAACCATTGGATAGGAATATTGCCCAAGTAGTCATTCTCCACCTTATAGAATGCACCTTTCAAAGTTCGTTTGTCCATAATGAAATCAACAGGAACTTCAGTTGTGAAATGCCTTTCATCAAGTTGTTTTTCCACCGACGTACTGCCCAGAAAATGATACGGCAACTCTTTGTAGTCATGAATTGGAATCTCTTGCTTGCCAAAATCCAGAGTGAAACGAGGATTCAAACGCCCATTGGCATAATGATAAAGGCTATCCGGACGGCGCCCCCAGAACACAAAGAGAGAAACATCAAAGTCTGCACCATTCTTATTACTATATACCTCATTACTGAAATCCGGTTTTACAGCCAAATACCGCGAAGGTACGGTATCCACTATTTCGCCGTTGAACTTCTGTGTCCATGCCACGTTAGGCAGATATTCGAAAGGTAGGAGAAAAACGGAAAGCAAAGAGTCTTTCGTATTCGCCTTGAAAACACCTTTCGGCACTAAAGTAGGCAATGGAATGCTCTGCACGGGCTGTCCTTTCATGTCATAAGCCAACAGGGCTTTGGCATTCCAGGGAAGCAGATAGATTCGTCCGCCCGCCTCATCGACCTGAGCGTCATATATCAGTTTATACTCACCGGGGCCTTGCCCGACAGAACCGACATTGCAAAGGAATTTACCTGATTTGTCGAATAGCTTGAAAGGAGTCTGGTCTCTCCCCCATACCATAATATAATTGTCGGATATCACCACATTACGCACAGGCACCAATGCCTCATCCCGGTTGTCCAATTTTACAATCTGCAATTCTTCAGCAAAACAACTCAGCGGAAGCACTGCGGTATCTTTTATGGCTGCAAGGTTACAAACCCATACAGAATCTCCATTCACCATTTCTACCGAACCGACTACCGGCTGTGCGTCCAGCGCATAAGTTTTACGCCCCTCGTTTGTGCAGGAACTCAGACATAAACCGAACATCAGGCCTGCCACCCATCCTGTTCTTTTCCATTGTTTGTTTTTCATGATTCATTTTTTTTCGTGTGAAACAATGGGACAAAGGTAGGCTTGCAGAGAGGAACAGGCAAATAATCATATAGACAAAAACCTAAAAACGGCGCAGGAAATCATCCAAAGTCTCATTGTTTTCCGTCAGTCCCAGTTTGTCCCGTTTCATCCGTTGCTTCTTCCTGCTGATAGAGGTGCGGCTGATACAATAGATATCGGACAGGTCTTTAATACTGACATTGATTTTCACCAGACAACAGAAATAGACGTCTTTCATATTCAATCTCGGAAAAGACTCCCGCAGACGCACTGAAAAATTCTCATAACTACCATCCACCGTCTGCCGTATATCTTCCCACTCCTCGTCGGACAATGCTATGCGACGGTTCTGGCTGCCATTCTCTTCTTCCAACAGTTCGTCTTCTTTTTCCAAAGAAGGAATTTTATGGAACGACTTCATACGGCGGAACAACGATTCACGAAGTAGATTCTCCTTTTCACGCAGTTCACTCAATTCTTCCGATTGCTTCAGGAGCTGTTCGGTTTGTTCCAATCGCAAGGACTCTTCCCGCCAGAGTTGTTTGTACATCTGCCGTTTGCGGCGTTGCCAAACAATATAAGTCACTGCAAACGCCATCGCACAGCAAAGTCCCAAAGTCAGAAGTCCTATCTCTCGCCTTTGTTTGTCTATTTTCAGGCGATTCAATTCATTCTCCAACTTTGCTTTCTCATACATCGTCTGGCTCTTGATAGTTTCTTCCCGCCGCAACTCTTTCATAAGTTGTTCATCAGCCAAAATTGCCGCATTAAAAGCCTGCTCGTCTTTTCCCAGGGAAGAATACAGATATTGCAATCGCCGGGATGCAATGGCAGTAACCCAACGGTTTAGCGAAGTAGCTGCAATACGGTAACTGATAACGGCCGAATCGTATTCGCAAATCCCTGCCCACAGATTTCCTTTTGCCAAATGATAATAAGGCACTGCCCGGCGATTATCCATTATCTTTCGGATAGAATCCAGACCGGCTATCCCTTCCCGGTAGCGTCCGATTCTTGTATAGAGATTGGCTACTTCCTGGCAAATATAGCCATACTGCCATTCTTGTGCTGTACGACTGGCCTTTAGGAAATAATCAATAGCTTTGTCCGATTCATTTCTTCTCACATAAACAGTACCAATGTAGTGGTTTACCTGCGCCTTATCCGCATCTTCTTTAAAGAAGCGTTCAGCCAGCCTCAGGTAAAACAGTGTGCTGTCTATTTTCGAAGAATCACCGGCAAGCAATCTTCCTTTTTTGAACAAAACCCTTCCGATAGAGGTAGAGTCAGGTTTTATCTGCGGCCTTTCGATAGTTGCGATTTTTTTCTCCCCGTTGCAGGAGATGAGAAGGCAAAGTATCAAAAAAGGAAGTAACAGTTTTCTCATTATCCGGGTGGGGTATTAGCGGTTACGTTTCAAGAACAGGCGATTGGTTATGTTGGCGGGAAGTTCCGTTTCATAGTGAGTGACCATAATCATAGTCTTATCCTGACGACGGCAGAATGCCTCAATTACCTTCTTCACACGGCGGCGGTTGTAGGTATCCAGTCCATGAAGCGGTTCATCCAGTATCAGCAATTCCGGATCCTTTACGAAAGCACGTGCCAGAAGTGCCAGGCGCTGCTCACCACTGGACAATTGCAGGAAAGCTTTGTCTTTCAGGGCAGCAATACCGAAAATATCCATCCACCACTCGCAGACAGCCATTTGCTCAGCCTTCGGACGTTTATACAGTCCGATGCTGTCGTGCAAACCGGAAGCCACGATTTCAATAGCCGGCAAGTTTTTCAGATAAGCGCGGTGCATCTCAGGGCTGACATATCCGATATGCTTCTTTATTTCCCAGATGCTCTCGCCCGTACCCCGCTTTCTTCCGAACAAACTGATATCACAGGCGTACGACTGAGGATTATCGGCACAAACCAGACTGAGCAAAGTAGATTTTCCCGCGCCATTCTCACCACTCAATGCCCATTTCTGACCACGCATCACCGACCAGTCCAACTCTTTCAGAATGGTGCGGTCACCGTAGCGGATGCTTACCTTATTCAGTTTCACCACTTCATCAGAAACGTAGTTGGTATTATCGTAAGGCAAATCAATAATGCGTTGCTGCAAATCTTCGGGAGCAGGCACGTCTGCATTCCGGAATATAGTAAGATATTGATCGCGCTGCATCATCTGTCCCACCGTACGATTAGCTACCGGCAGCACCTTACCTATATAAGCGGGAACATCATCCATCATGGAGAGCACAAGAATCAGCTGTACGGCAGAACGTTTTGCCAAACCTTCCAGCAAAGTATTCAGTAACTCACGGGTCTGTGCATCCAGGCCGATAAAAGGATTATCCATAATAAGAACACGGGGAGCCGTCAGCAAAGCCTTCGTCAACTGAAACTTACGCAGTTCGCCACTGGAGAGTAGAATCATCGGCTTGTCCAGCATCGGTTCGATGCGGAACGACTCGAAGAGTTCCTGCTTCAACATTTCATCCTTGATTTCTCCAAGCATATCCCTGACCAGCGGCACATCGTCATGGTCATGGGTATTCCAGCGTTGCTGATAATAATAATTGGCATCAGCCGAACCGTACGTATCACGAAAAGCAATATACTTGATATTGTCATAAACCGTCTGCGAAATGGAAGGAGAAAAGTCATAAGTCAAAATTCCTTCCTTCAACGGATACTTACCGATCAGCATATCCACCAGAAGACTTTTACCGGCACCGTTGGGACCTACGATAGCAATGTGTTCATCTGCCGGAAAAGAAACTGAAACGGGTGCAGCTAAACGAACAAGCGGATTACGGGCTACACCTTCCGCCAGACATATAGTATATGGTTGCATCATTTTAGACGTATTTTGCTTAGTAATATACCGCAAAGATACCAAGTTTTCCCTTTATTCAGGCAAAAAGAGGGGTACTTTCATCAAATATCCCATTTTTAATCAAATCGTATGAAAAATAATCCATATATTGGGAAACAATTTCCGAGAAAAATCTGTTTTATCTAAAGACATGTATCAATAACATATTAATAAGGATGGGCAAAACACTCATTAAAAGATATTGGCCTGCAAGCGTAGGTACAATAAGTATGGTTATAGACGGCTGCTTCTGCCAGAAGTATGTCGGTTTTGGTGCGCGTATTTGCCAACCATCCTCTTCCCCATCAATCAAAACAGTAAAATCATTTATTAAGAAACAATCAGTATCTCCTGAACAGGCATTAGCAATATAAC
Source organism: Bacteroides stercorirosoris (assembly GCF_900142015.1). GTDB lineage: Bacteria > Bacteroidota > Bacteroidia > Bacteroidales > Bacteroidaceae > Bacteroides > Bacteroides stercorirosoris. Next base: position 151,641 of record NZ_FQZN01000004.1, on the reverse strand, counting down.
CGCCCCAATGTACCAACTTTGAATTAGTAAATAAAGCGAAACAATCTGAAAAGCGGATATTGCTAACGAATAACACAAACTGTAATATAAATGCCCGAAACTCTCACTCTATGTATCACGGGCTATAATGATTCGCCCCTACAAGTTTTGCGACTTGTAGGGGCGACAATTATTTCATGGGTACCGGAAAATCCGAATAGCCTGTGCGATATACACTTTATTTATAGATAATCAAAGCCGATTGAGCGGGAACGATCACTTCCGGACCATACAGCATACCCAATCCGTTTTCACTGATGAAGCCATCTTTGCAAACCACTGTGTACTTACCTTCGGGAACTGTCAGCTTAGCCGGTTCCTTACGTGAGTTCAACGCTACAATGATATCTTCCCAAGCATCGCTATTGGCATTTTCTTTCAGACGGTAAGCGATCAGATTACTTCCCTCTACCGGAAGGAATTCCAGATGTTTACGTACCAGTTCGGCATCTCCCATACGGAAAGCCGGATGATTCTTGCGCAACTGTATCAATCCTTTATAATAAGCAAATACATCCGCATGTTCGGCCTTGCGTTTCCAGTCGATGGCATTGATGGAATCGGGACTTTCATAACTGTTATGCACGCCTTTCTTATCGCGCATCACCTCTTCACCCGCATAGATAAACGGTATACCTTGTGAAGTGAATACAGCCGTTTGCGCCAATTTATCCAATTTAGCCAACTCCTGCGGAGTAATACCCGGAATGCTTGCATTCAGCCTGTCTACCAGGCACATATCATCGTGACAAGAAACGTAACTGATCATCTGTGTAGGCTGTTCCGCCCAGGAAGCCTTGCTATAGTTCACCGAGTCATTATCTACTTGCGGATGCTTGATGGCACCGACAATGCCGAACTTGATACTCTCTTCCCCGCCCGGAACTCCTGCGAGGAAAGCGCCCTGATGATTATCATTGAACGGGCCACGCAAACCGTCACGCATTTCATCGGAGAATGCGGCGATACCCGGCATACGGTAAGTGTTTGCTTTCATAGCCAACGAATCTTCCGGCATCTGGGGAGCCTTAGCCGCCCAACCTTCACCATAAATAATGATACTCGGGTCAACCGCCGTAGCTGCTTTGCGGATTTCATTCATGGTCGTAATATCATGGATGCCCATGAGGTCGAAGCGGAAACCGTCCAGATGATACTCGTTGAGCCAATGCAATACGGATTCTACCATATATTTCCGCATCATGGGGCGGTTACTTGCCGTTTCATTGCCACATGCAGAACCGTCAGCGAAACTTCCATCGGGCATCTGACGATAAAAATACCCCGGCGCCGTACGCTCAAAATTGCTTTCAGCGGTATTGAAAGTATGATTGTAGACCACATCCAGCACTACACGAATACCAGCCTTATGCAATGCCTGTACCATTTGCTTGAATTCTTTGATACGGATAGAAGGATTATAAGGATCGGTAGAATACGAGCCATCAGGCACATTATAGTTCTGCGGGTCATATCCCCAGTTGTATTTATTTTCATCCAGTTTCGTTTCGTCTACAGAAGCGTAGTCGTATGACGGCAGGATGTGTACGTGCGTCACACCTAATTCTTTCAGATGATCGATACCCGTTGCCAGCTTTTCAGGGCTCAATGTTCCTTCTTCCGTCAAAGCAAGGAACTTGCCTTTATTCTGAATACCGGATGAAGGGTCTACAGAGAAGTCACGGTGATGCATTTCATAAATAATTGCATCTGCCGGAGAAGCCAGTGCCGGACGTTTGTCATTTGCCCAACCTTCGGGATCGGTCGCTTCCATATCAATGATGGCGGCACGTTTTCCGTTCACCCCTACTGCTTTAGCGTTGATTCCCGGAGTGTCTCCCAACCATTTATCATTGATTTTCACATTGAATGTATAGAATTTCCCCAACAGGTCTTTTTCCACTTTTGCAGTCCAGGTTCCTTCTTTGTCGGGCGTCATCGAAATAGTTTCGTAAGCGTGACCGCCATCGCCTGCATCAAACAACATCAGGCGTACTTCATCGGCAGTGGGTGCCCATAACGTAAAGTTCGTCACTCCGGGTGTATACTCCATTTCCGTCAGGCTACCCGAACGGACGGGATACAACTCATAAGACGCGTACTCATTCTTTGTCGGAGCACAGCTGGTCACTGTAGCTGCGGCCACTCCAATCAAGGCAAGTTCATTCAGTTTCATGGTAGTTATTTTTATGATTAATTGTTCAGTGATTAGTACCGGAAGATTCATTTCTTCACTTTGTCGGGATTCTTGGCGATAAAGTCTTTCCAGCCATGATATCCTTTCTCCACCGTGGGACGTCCCATTTGCAAGAAGTGACAATAAGCGGCGGCAAGACCGTCCGTGGCATCCATGAAAGTAGGCATATCCTCTTTTGCAAAGTGGAGTATGCGTTGCAGCATGTCCGCCACCTGTTCTTTGGAAGCCTGTCCGTTTCCGGTGATAGCCATTTTTATTTTCAAAGGAGCATATTCAGTGATAGGTATATCCCGGCTGAGGGCAGCAGCCATTGCCACGCCTTGCGCACGTCCCAGTTTTAGCATCGACTGCACGTTCTTTCCGAAGAAAGGGGCTTCAATAGCCAGTTCATCAGGCAGATAACTCTCGATGATACTCAATACCCGTTCGTGTATATGACGCAGTTTAAGATAGTGGTCGCCGAATTTACGCAGGTCGATAATCCCCATAGCTATCATTTCGGGTTTTGTTCCCCGCACACGCAACACACCATATCCCATAATGGTCGTACCGGGGTCGATACCCAGAATTATCTTTTCCTTAACCGGCTGTATCACTCTATCACCTCCATCAGAGTCGGGAAACCGACCACTTTATCTTTGAATATCTTCACCAGCTCTTCGTTCAGTTTAGTCCCCTGCTCCAGATGCCAACGATGCAGTATACCGGAGTTTTCCACTTCAAACTGAAGGGAATAACAAGTGCTCCCCTCTTCACGATGGCTCAATACACGAACCATACGTGGTGCGTGCAGCGAACCGGCCTTTTCCACTTCGGGAAGATAAAATTCTTTCATCCAGATCAGGAAGTTATCTTCCTGTCCCTCTTCTACTTGATAGGTTGTATTATAGATCAGCATATTTTTTTCTTTCACTTTGTTTCGCAAACATAGCAATTATTTCAGAATAATGCATTATATTTGCGCCACCAAAATGTGGGAATTACCGCAAACGTTGGCAAAAGAATGAAACGGGGCGTTAGCTCATCTGGCTAGAGCGCGACACTGGCAGTGTCGAGGTGATGAGTTCGAGTCTCATACGCTCCACAAGTTCATATCATACTGATACACAAAAAGAGATCGTCCAACTTTAACAATTAAAGTCGGGCGATCTCTTTTCTCATGTATTAACAACTTTCACTACTGCAATTTGAACGTAACGGGAACCGTAAATTTGCAACGTACAGGAACGCCACGCTGTTTACCCGGTTTCCATTTCGGCATAGAGGAGATTACGCGAACGGCTTCTTTGTCCAGATAAGGATCGATACCCTTTGCCACCTTAACATCCACAATGCTACCATCCTTGTTTACGACAAACTGCACAGTCACGCGCCCTTGTGTACCCGTTTCCTGAGCAACGGTAGGATATTTCATATTATCCCGCAGATAACGCATCAGTCCCATCATACCACCATCGGCGAAATCAGGCTTTTCTTCCACCACTTCAAAGATTTCATCCTCTACAGGCACATCCTCTTCTACGGTAACGGAGATGTGTTTTATCTCCACATCTTCACCTGTTTCCTCCGTAGATCTGAAAGTGGTTTCTTCCACTTGGGCATCATCATCAATGATTGTCAAGACATCGTTAATAGGAGTAACCTGAGGTGGTGGCGGTGGAGCCAGTTCATGTTGCGTGGTAATAGGAATTTCCATGTCCTGCTCAAATACATTCTCGATGATACCGCCGCTTGTGTCAATCCGGATATCACGCGTCCACTCGAATGCAATGAACATGAAGGCCAATACAACTACATAACCTATAAGTAACCAAGTCGGTTTCTTACTTTCCAGGTTCGCTTTGGGTGTTTTCTTGATTTCCATAGTTTCAAATTAATTACCCTACAATGTTTTTGTCATAGACAGAACATTATACAGATATTGTTAGTAATATGAAAAATACTTGTGGCCACTAGTTTCTGTAATAAAGATAGCTGAATAAGTGTCAAGTTGTTATCAGAGAGCCCCATTAATATATTTTTTTAATATCTATTCGAAAAATTTGCTTATACAAAAGATTATTCACGATGTATTTTTAAGAAATATGTTAAAATCAACATTTTTTCTCATATCAATGCCTTCGTTCTATGATATCAGACAGTTATTTTCAATGCATATAATTCAGCATACACACTTTTGCTTTTGTGTGCATTTTCCATAAACGCCCACACCCCAAAGAACTGTATTTCTTTATATTTTTTATAGCCCTTGTTACACACATTTTATAATAATAGGTAGCACCCCCTACCCCCTATTAATACAAATGTGTGTAACACAAGTACTGAAAAAAGTCGGAAAAATGCAAACCTGACACAAACCGGAAGAGTTGCTGACCACAATCAGATATATTGTTATCTGTCATCACATATATTGTTATCCTGCATTACATATATTGTTGTCCCGGTTCCCATATATTGTTATCCCACATTCCAGACACCGGCATTTTCCTCACAACCGATTTATTTTCTTAGAGAGTTTGCAACCGGAATCATGATAAAATTGTATCTTTGCACCGTTTTATGTATTTTCGGAATAAAATAATAAACAAAGATATATATGATAGCTAAAATCAACCAGCTTCTGCAAGAAGTGGAAGCACTGAAAGCTGCCAATGCCGAGGAACTGGAAGCACTCCGCATCAAATACCTCAGTAAAAAAGGGGCAATCAACGACCTGATGGCAGACTTCCGCAATGTGGCTGCCGAACAGAAGAAAGAAGTCGGCATGAGACTGAATGAACTGAAAAACAAGGCTCAGGAAAAGATTAATGCCTTGAAAGAACAGTTCGAAAGTCAGGATACGGGTTGCGATGACATCGATCTCACCCGTTCGGCTTATCCGGTAGAACTAGGTACACGCCACCCGCTCACCATCGTAAAGAACGAAATCATCGATATATTCGCCCGTCTTGGTTTCAGCATCGCCGAAGGCCCGGAAATTGAAGACGACTGGCACGTGTTCTCCGCATTGAACTTTGCCGAAGATCACCCCGCACGCGACATGCAGGATACTTTCTTCATCGAAGCGCATCCCGACATCGTGCTGCGCACGCACACTTCATCCGTACAGACCCGTGTAATGGAAACGTCACAACCCCCTATCCGCATCATCTGCCCGGGACGTGTATATCGTAACGAAGCCATCAGCTACCGCGCACACTGTTTCTTCCATCAGGTAGAGGCATTATACGTAGATAAGGATGTATCTTTCACTGACTTGAAACAAGTGTTGCTACTCTTTGCCAAAGAGATGTTCGGTGAAGATACCAAAATCCGTTTGCGCCCGTCATACTTCCCGTTCACGGAACCAAGTGCGGAAATGGATATCAGCTGCAACATCTGCGGCGGAAAAGGTTGCCCTTTCTGCAAACACACCGGATGGGTGGAAATCCTGGGTTGCGGTATGGTAGACCCCAATGTACTGGAAAGCAACGGAATCGACAGCAAGGTATACAGCGGATATGCCCTCGGTATGGGTATCGAACGTATCACCAACCTGAAATATCAGGTGAAAGACCTTCGTATGTTCTCTGAAAACGACACGAGGTTCTTGAAGGAATTCGAAGCCGCTTACTAATAATTGATGTATACCGGGCGAATGATTATTCGCCCCTACAATGATACACTGTTCCGGATTTCAAGGTTACCATTCCGGATTTCACAAAGTATGTAGGGGCGAATAATTATTCGCCCGGATATATTTCCCGTATTCATCAAGCTGCCCATTATGAAAGATAGACTTGTCACTCCCAGCTATTGCTTTATTCTTGCAGCCAACTTCCTGCTGTACTTCGGCTTCTGGTTGCTAATACCGGTACTTCCTTTTTATCTGTCCGAGGTGTTCAGTGCGGGTAATTCTACAATCGGCATCATTCTTTCATGCTATACGGTAGCCGCATTATGCATCCGTCCCTTCTCCGGATATTTCCTGGACAGCTTTGCACGTAAACCCCTATATCTGATGGCTTACTTCATCTTTATGACGATGTTTGCCGGATATATCATTGCCGGTTCACTGACGCTGTTCATCATGTTCCGCATCATACAAGGAGTATCATTCGGAATGGTGACGGTGGGAGGCAACACGGTAGTCATCGACATCATGCCCTCATCACGGCGCGGCGAAGGACTGGGGTACTACGGTCTTTCTAATAATATCGCCATGGCGGTAGGACCAATGTCCGGATTGTTTCTGCATGATGCGGGAGTGGATTATACTACTATCTTCTGCTGTTCGTTGGGCTCTTGTATCGCCGGTTTTGTTTGCGCAAGTCTGGTGAAAACGCCCTATAAGCCCCCCGTAAGGCGGGAACCCATATCGCTCGACCGCTTCATCCTGCTGAAAGGTATTCCGGCAGGTATCAGTCTGCTACTGCTTTCAATCCCCTATGGGATGACAACGAACTACGTAGCTATGTACGCCAAACAAATCGGCATCAATGCCACTACCGGTTTCTTCTTTACTTTTATGGCGATAGGTATGGCCATTTCACGTATCTTCTCCGGAAAAATAGTAGACAGGGGAAAGATTACGCAAGTCATTTCTGCCGGACTATATCTCGTTGTGTTCAGTTTCTTCCTGCTTTCAGCCTGTGTATATCTTATCAATTGGAACAACATGCTATGCACCGTTGTTTTCTTTGCAGTAGCACTGTTGTTAGGGGTAGGTTTCGGAATCATGTTTCCAGCTTACAACACACTGTTCGTCAACCTGGCGCCCAACAGCCAACGCGGTACCGCCACTTCCACTTACCTGACTTCCTGGGATGTAGGCATCGGTATCGGTATGCTGACAGGAGGATATATTGCGGAAGTCAGCACTTTTGATAAAGCCTATTTGTTCGGAGCCTGTCTTACCATCGTGTCCATGCTCTATTTTAATGGAAAAGTAGCTCCACATTACCATAAAAATAAATTGCGATGAGAAAAAAAGAACGTTACGAGAAAATCCTCGCCTGGTTTCGGGAGAACCGTCCCATAGCCGAAACAGAACTGCACTACAACGACCCGTTCGAACTGTTGATAGCGGTTATTCTCTCCGCCCAATGCACAGACAAACGGGTAAACATGATTACTCCGCCATTGTATCGCGACTTCCCCACCCCGGAAGCCCTCGCAGCCAGTACGCCCGAAGTAATCTATGAGTATATCCGCAGCGTATCTTATCCCAACAATAAAGCGAAACACCTGGTGGGAATGGCAAAGATGCTGGTGAAAGACTTCAACAGTGAAGTGCCCGGTACTCTGGAAGAACTCGTGAAACTTCCCGGTGTGGGACGCAAAACAGCAAACGTGATTCAGTCCGTCGTATTCAACAAAGCTGCAATGGCGGTAGACACCCATGTGTTTCGCGTCAGCCACCGCCTCGGACTGGTGTCGGATGCCTGCACCACCCCGTTCAGCGTAGAAAAAGAACTGGTGAAAAACATTCCGGAAGCCGACATCCCCATTGCCCACCATTGGCTGATTCTGCACGGACGATACATCTGCCAGGCACGTACACCGCAATGTGACAACTGCGGTTTGCAATTGATGTGCAAATATTATTGCGAGAAGTATAAAGTTAGCAAAGAGAAGCCGAAAGATAAAGAATAAATGACGGTTTCATAGCAAAAGAAAAGAAATAAACATTATCTTTGCGCTCACGAAACGAAATCAGTAACACTTTTAAATAAAATAGAGTATTATGACAATTGATCAATTCAACTTTGCCGGTAAAAAGGCATTCGTCCGCGTGGATTTCAATGTGCCCTTGGACGAAAACTTCAACATTACAGATGATAACCGTATGCGTGCTGCTCTTCCTACGCTGAAGAAAATCCTGGCTGACGGTGGCAGTATAATTATCGGTTCTCACCTCGGTCGTCCGAAAGGCCCGGCTGACAAATTCTCTCTGAAACACATCCTGAATCATTTATCTGAATTGCTGGGTGTTGAGGTACAGTTTGCTAACGACTGCATGGGCGAAGAAGCTGCTGTGAAAGCTGCTGCTCTGCAACCGGGTGAAGTGCTGTTGCTCGAAAATCTCCGTTTCTATGCTGAAGAAGAAGGCAAACCCCGCGGTTTGGCTGAAGATGCTACGGACGAAGAAAAAGCTGCTGCCAAGAAAGCTGTTAAGGAAAGCCAGAAAGAATTCACCAAGAAATTGGCTTCTTATGCTGACTGCTACGTAAACGACGCTTTCGGTACTGCTCACCGTGCACATGCTTCCACAGCTCTGATTGCTAAATACTTTGATAAGGACAACAAAATGTTCGGCTATCTGATGGAAAAAGAAGTGAAGGCTGTTGATAAGGTGTTGAATGACATTAAACGTCCGTTCACTGCTATTATGGGTGGTTCTAAAGTTTCTTCCAAGATTGAAATCATCGAGAATCTGCTGAACAAGGTGGACAACCTGATTATTGCCGGTGGTATGACCTATACCTTCACTAAGGCTATGGGTGGCAAGATCGGTATTTCTATCTGCGAAGATGACAAACTGGATCTGGCTCTCGACCTGATGAAGAAAGCAAAAGAGAAAGGTGTAAACATGGTATTGGCTGTTGACGCTAAGATTGCCGACGCTTTCTCTAACGATGCCAACACGAAGTTCTGTCCGGTAGACGAAATTCCTGATGGTTGGGAAGGTCTGGATATCGGTCCTAAGACTGAAGAGATCTTTGCAGACGTTATCAAGAACTCCAAGACTATTTTGTGGAATGGCCCGACTGGTGTATTCGAATTCGAAAACTTCACTCACGGTTCACGTGCAGTAGGCGAAGCTATCGTAGAGGCTACCAAGAACGGTGCTTTCTCACTCGTAGGTGGTGGTGACTCTGTAGCTTGCGTTAACAAGTTCGGCTTGGCAAGCGGTGTTTCTTATGTTTCAACAGGTGGTGGTGCATTGCTCGAAGCAATCGAAGGAAAAGTTCTTCCGGGTATCGCTGCTATCAACGAATAAGAATAAACATTATCATACGGAAAGGCAGCTCTTTTTTCCAAAGAGTTGCCTTTTTTTAATCTTATATTTAGAAATGAAACGAACTCTGTTATCCTTTGCCTTCTTGCTCTCCGCCTTGATGGCAACCGCACAAGATGCTTGTTTGAATGACGTAGTAAACACACTTAAAGACCGTATCAGTCTCGCCGGATATGCACAGGTGGGATATACCTACGACGACGCAGATGGAGCAAGCAACACATTCGACATCAAACGTGTCATCTTCATGGCACAAGGAAAAATTACCGACCGCTGGACGTGCTACTTCATGTACAGCTTCGCCAATACCGGAAAAATTCTCGAAGCATACACCGAATACAAATTCTTGCCGCAACTGACCGCCCGCATCGGACAGTTCAAAACCATGTACACGATTGAGAACCCGATGTCTCCCTGTTATGTGGAACTGATAAACTGTTACTCACAATCCGTTAACTATCTGGCGGGAATCAACGGCAGCGACCCGTTATATGGCTCTTCCAGCGGACGCGATATGGGATTACTGATTTACGGTGACCTGTTCGGTAAACTGGTCAATTATAATTTTGCATTAATGAACGGACAAGGAATCAACCTGAAAGATAAAAACAACCAGAAAGATATTGTAGGTAACCTGATGGTAAATCCGTTGGACTGGTTATCTGTAGGCGGTTCTTTCGTGAAAGGAAAAGGATGCGCAGTAGCAACTTCCTCCCTCAATCCGGATATACAGACAGGTGACAATTACACCCGTAACCGCTGGTCGGCAGGTGCAGTCATCAAGACCAAACCGGTTGACGTACGCACGGAGTATCTTGCAGGAAAAGACGGGCATGTGAAAAGTGACGGTTACTATGTAACTGCCTCCGCCCACGTATTCCCCAAGTTTGACGTAATAGCATCTTACGATTACTTCAACAAGAGCAAGGTGCTGGATGATAAACAAACCAATTACGTAGTAGGTCTGCAATACTGGTTCTATCCCAAATGCAGGGTACAAGCGCAATATACATACTGTAATCGCCACATCGGAGACAACAGCAACCTGCTGCAAGCACAGTTGCAAGTGCGCTTCTAAAGAAAAACCATCAATACCATGAACTACAACCAAATCCTGAAAGAGATATACGAGGAAATACAACCGTATGCCCAAACTGGTGAACCGGCAAGTTATATTCCGGAGTTGCTGAAAGTAAACCCCGACCGCTACGGCATCTGCCTGCGTACCATCGAAGGAAAAGAATATGCCCAGGGGGACAGTGATGAGCGCTTCGCTGTACAAAGTATTTCGAAAGTTTTCTCCCTTGCCATGAGCTTCGGCCGGATAGGTAACGAACTCTGGAAGCGCATAGGTGTAGAACCGTCCGGCAACGCATTCAACTCCATTTTCCAACTGGAAATGGAACGGGGCATTCCCCGTAATCCGCTGATCAATGCAGGGGCGCTGGTAATGGCGGATGTACTGCTTTCAGTACTCGATTATCCCGAAAGAGAATATCTTTCTTTTGTACGGAAGCTTTGCGGAAATGACATGATACAGTATAATGAAAGTATGGCAACTTCCGAACGGGAATACGGTTATCTGAACGCTGCCATCACCAATATGCTGAAGTATCACGGCAATATAGAAAATGACATCGAACGGGTGCTTCGTTTCTATTTCCGCCAATGCTCCATAGGCATGAATTGTCGGGAACTGGCACGTGCTTTCCTCCCCTTTGCCGACCACACCAGGCCCTTCAGCTTTGACGGCATTGAACTGACCACTTCGCAAGTGAAGCGTATCAACGCCATTATGCAGACATGCGGTTTCTACGATGAAGCCGGGGAATTTTCTTATCTGGTGGGTCTACCCGGTAAAAGTGGCGTAGGCGGTGGCATTGCGGCTGTTTGTCCGCGCAAATACTCAGTAGCCGTATGGAGCCCGCGACTCAACCCGAAAGGTAACTCCGTGATGGGCATGAAAGCTCTTGAACTACTGACAACTAAAACAGCCATCAGTATTTTCTGAAAGGCCGAACCTTTTTGGCACTATTTTTGTACCTTATATAAATAAAGTATTAAAGAAAGGCCTGAATATGAATGAACAATCCATCCAAAAACAATATAACCAAATTATCAGTCTACTGGAAAACAAACGGTTGAAAGAAGCTCTCGTTCACCTGGATGCTTTCCTGTACAATGGTAACGACTGGACCCTCCGCAACCGGTTGGAACAAATCCAGACTTCCTATCAATATATGTTGCAATACATGAAGTTGGGAATGACGGACCCGGAACGGCAGAAACTATACCGCCAGCTATTAGCTGACACCTGGGAGATAGCCGACCAAACACGCCTTACCCTGCTGGATGAGGTGTCTACCCACTATTACCACTCTTTGCGCAGAAATCCGAACCAGCTTCCGAAAGCATACGACCTCTCTACTTTCCAAAGGATTCTGGAAGGTTTCACAGACGAAATGGCTGTATCGCAATTGGCAAACTACCAGGGACTGGATGCTATTCTGAAACGGCATGAAGAGACCTTGCAAGTCATGTTCCTCACTACATGGAGCAACAGCAGCTGGACCGTAGAAGAAATGGTGCAGGCAGAAAGTATGCTCCGGTCGGAAATCGTACCGGTCAACGATTTATGCCTGTTTGTCAGTGCTGTCACCCTCAGCCTGATGGAATGTTTTGATGAGCGCAAAGTTAATTGGCTGCTCGACGGCTTACGTCACGTCAATCCTCAGGTAAATCAAAGAGCTTTGGTGGGACTTGTCATCACTTTGCATCTCTATCCCTCACGCATTGCGCTTTATCCGGAACTGGAAGCACGCATATCACTCTACAAAGAAGACCCGGATTTCAGCAAACAGTTGAACCGTGTCTATATTCAGTTGCTCCGCAGCCAGGAAACCGAGAAGATTGACAGGAAAATGCGGGAAGAAATCATCCCCGAGATGATGAAGAATGTGAATATCATGCGCAACATGAAATTCGGTTTTGAAGAAACGGACGAGAACGACCGCAACCCCGACTGGGAGCAAGCATTCGAACAATCGGGATTGGGAGACAAGATACGTGAAATGAATGATTTACAATTGGAAGGAGCCGACGTATACATGAGTACCTTCGCACAACTCAAAGGATATCCTTTCTTCCGCGAACCGCATAACTGGTTCTATCCTTTCGACCGGATGCACTCCAGCATCATTCATCAGGTCGGTCTGAACCAGTCAGGCGAAAGTTCCGTTCTCTCCATCATCCTTCAATCGGGGTTCTTCTGCAACAGCGATAAGTATTCATTCTGCTTCACCATCGCACAGTTGCCACAGACACAACGGGATATGATGTTGAGCCAGATGACTCCCCAAGACCAAAGCGACTTTATGGAAGAGAAAAACAGCGCAAGTCTGAAGCAATATGCCGAACGCCCCGATGTTATCAGCAACCAGTATATTCATGACTTATACCGTTTCTTCAAGTTGAACCAGCGCAGATATGAGTTCCACAATATCTTCCAGGAAGAGATAGCTTTACATCGTAACCCGGTGTTGAAAGGTTTGTTGAGCGATCCCGAACTGCTGACTGCCGTTGCCGACTTCCACTTCCGCAAAGAACATCCGGCAGAAGCATTGGAACTTTACCGGATGCTGATTGACCGGAAACAGGCTAATGCCGATATTTTCCAGAAAACAGGTTTCTGCCTGCAAAAAGAAAAACGGTACCAGGAAGCCGTGGATGCCTACATGAAAGCTGATATGTTGAAACCAGGCCACCTGTGGACGCTCCGCCATCTGGCTACATGTTATCGTCAGATGAAGAATTTTGATGCAGCATTGGAATATTATCACCGCGTGGAAGCCATCCAGCCGGAAAACCGGAATGTATTGTTCTACACCGGTAGTTGCCTGGCGGAACAGAAAAGGTATGATGAAGCTTTGCAATATTTCTTCAAACTGGACTTTCTGGAAAATGATTGCACGAAAGCATGGCGTGGCATCGGCTGGTGTTCGTTTGTCAGCGGCAAGCACGAACAAGCCATGAAATACTACGATAAGATTCTTGCCGGAAAACCGCTCGCAACCGACTACCTCAATGCCGGACATGTGGCATGGGTGCTGGGCAGTATAGAAAAAGCGGCCGGACTGTATGGCAAGGCTATGGCAGAGAGCGGCAGCAAGGATGCCTTTCTGGAAATATTCGACAGAGATCGGAAGAGTCTCCTCAAACAAGGAATTGCAGAAGAGGATGTTCCGTTGATGTTGGACATGATTGAATAAAACGATCAATCAAGATTTTATTTACACTTTCAATAGCTCCCTGTACAGTTTCTGCACAGGGAGTCCCATGATGTTATAGTAACTTCCCGATATATTTTCCACGCCGATAAAGCCAATCCACTCCTGTACTCCATAGGCTCCGGCTTTATCCATAGGCTGGAATCTATCTACGTAATAGGCTATTTCGTCTTCACTCAAAGTAGCAAAACGCACCTCAGTCTGTGCTGTGAAACTTCTTTGCCACTCGGTAGTGGTGATGCATACGCCCGTAAAAACTTCATGGGAACGTCCCGACATAGTACGCAACATTCGCAAGGCATCCTCACGGTCTACCGGTTTTCCCAAGACCTGTCCATCCAGCCAGACAATGGTATCTGCCGTAATCATCAGTTCGCCGGGTTGCATCATGGCAACATAAGCGTCCGCTTTTTCTTTAGCAATATACAAAGGTATATCCGCACCCTGCAAAGTCTCAGGATAAGATTCATCCACATCGGGCAATGTCCGCACCTCATAGTCCACCCCCAAACCTGCCAGCAACTCCTTCCTCCGGGGAGAATTACTGGCAAGTATCACTTTATATTTCTTCAAATTATCCAACATCGCCTCTTTGTTTTTTAATCATTAATTTTCAATTTGCCTGTCATCCTACCATCCGAATGCCTTATCATCCATCCAAAGCCCCTGAACTTTCAAGACTTGTTCCACAACATCCCGTCCACATCCATAGCCACCATTGGCATGGGAGATATAACAGGAAACATCTTTCACTTCCGCAGACGCATCTTTGGGGCAACAGGGCAAACCACACTCACGCATCACCTCTATGTCAGGAATATCATCGCCTACATAAAGGATTTCTTCATCTTTCAGCCCATGACGGTTACGGAAATCATGGTAATCATGGATTTTAACAGAAGAGGACATGTAGATATCCTCGGAAGGAATACCCAAAGCCATGAAGCGTTTGCGTACCGCTTCGGAACGTCCACCGGTAATGATACCCAGTATCATCCCTTGTTTGGAAGCGAGATGAAGAGCATAGCCGTCTTTGATATTTACGGTACGCATAGGTTCTCCTTCCGGACTCATTGGTATAACGTTGGCACTCAAGACGCCGTCAACGTCAAACACGAGAGCTTTTATCTTTTTCAGATCATAATTAATGGTACTCACTTCAACTATTTTTTATAAGATTATTCGTTAAAAAACAATGCTTGTCCTACCCCGAAACATTGCTTCTTATAGGCCAAAACATTGCTTCTTACGCCCACAATCATTGCTTGTTTTGCAAATGATGTATGTTCTCGCTTATCAACCGGTACAATTCCTGCATCTCCGGTTCATCCGCCAGCATCTCCACATGTTTATTGATTACATTCTCATCATAGCGCACAGCCGGTCCTGTCTGTGCCTGTTTTGGTTCCAGTTCATGCACCTTACGTGCAGTCTCATCAATCAAAGGCAACATCACATCAAATGGAAGATTATATTTCTTCAACAAATCAGCAGCTAAGGCATACATATGATTGGCAAAATTACAGGTAAACACCGCTGCCAGATGCAGACTTCTCCTTTGTTCGGAAGTCGCCTCATATACTTTCTCCGAAAGCACCGAAGCAACCGCTTTCAGCAATTCCGTATCTTCCGGCGAATTACTCTCCACAAAGAAAGGTATCGCATGGAAATCCACAGCACGTTGCTTACTGAATGTCTGCATAGGATAAAATACTCCATAGCGCGATGCTCTCCCGTCCCAGATACTCATCGGAATACTACCGGCCGTATGAACCAACAATGCATCTCCCTTACCGGCAACGATTTCCGGCAATAATTCCACGAAAGCGTCATCCTTCAGAGAAACGATATAGAGCCTGGCTTCTTTTGACACTTCAGAAAGTTCAGTCGTATATTCCGCTTCCACCGCCTGCGCCAATGTACGGGCAGCATCGGTAGTACGGCTATACACCTGAACTATGCGAAAACCATTCCGGTATAAAGCCTTAGCCAGATTTGTCGCCAGGTTTCCGGCACCGATAAAGACTATCGGCGTATCTTGCACACTTCTTTTCATCTTGTAGCCAACCAATATAAAATAATTCCAAGAACCAGCAGGGCCACCGGCAACAGATAAGCAGACATCGTGCCGAGCAGTGCCGTTATCAATCCGAAATTCAATACCAGCCACAAGCCTATCAGCACCAGTCCCACCGATTTATCACGTTTGAAAATAAGGAATATAATCGCTGTGTATAGCAGAAAATTATCCTTATTCATCACCCACGGCAAGCCGATACTGGAGAAATGAATCAATTTATCCACTAAATAAAGTATACCGAAAACAATCAATGTAATGGCCGTAGCCTTGTAAGTATCGCGGTTATTGTTTGCTTTTGTTGCGGCCACCGTTACTTTCCTCCAAATTTATTGATATGAACCTTTTCCCATTGCAGATGTTCTTCACTGAAAGGCTTACGCTCCATGCCCTTGTGTCCGACAGCAATGACACTGAGCACCTGCAACTGCAAGGGAATGTCGAGTACTTCACGCACATATTCATCGGACGGCATTCCGGTAGCGGTGGAACGTTCACGCACCTGTACCCAACAACTGCCTAAGCCCATATCTTCTGCCTGTAACTGTATAATAATCGAAGCAATGGAAGCATCTTCAATCCACACATCGCTTGCCAACGGATCGGCCGTCACCACAATTGCCAACGGAGCATCGGCAATGAACTGCGATGACTGCGCTTTGCAATGTGATAGTTTTTCGAGCAATTCCTTATTGTCCACCATAATAAACTGCCATGCATTTGTCCGCTTGGAAGTGGGTGACATCAATGCAGCTTTCATCAAAGCAACAACTTGTTCCTGTGTCAACTCTTCATCCGTAAACTTCCGCATGCTACGGCGAACTTTTAGTAATTCACTGAAATTTTCCATATCTATTAAGTTGAGTAACTACAAGCTACATGCTACAAGTGTTTATGCTATCATACCGCAAGGTACCCGTAGCCTGTAGCTCGTAGCTAAATTATTGTTTAATAGTGCAAAGATACAAGATTATTTTTTAAATTTGCAGTCAATGCCTCTGAAACTAACGACATATTACCACGGGAATGACATCCCGGAACTACCGGGCAAAAATACGTTTCACTCCATCGAGTTGTTTCGCATCTATGAAGCAACCACAGGTTACACGCCCCTTCTCATCGTTGCATCCGAAGGCGGAAAACCCGTTGCCAAGCTATTGGCAGCAATACGAAAGAGTGTCCGCCTGTTTCCTCCTGCCATTATCAAAAGGTGTGAAATCTATGGTACGGGAGAGTATTTTGATGAAACGGCAGACAAGGAATTTGTCTTTGGCGAGATGTTGCAACGGCTGACTGACGAGGCATTGCGGGAAGCATTCCTCATTGAATTCCGTAATCTGGAGAACTCACTATTCGGTTATAAATCCTTCCGCAAGAACCACTATTTTGCCATCAATTGGCTTCAGGTACGCAACTCCCTGCACAGCAGGGAATATGTAGAAGAGCGTTTCAGTCCATCACGCATCCGGCAGATTAAGAAAGGATTGAAGAATGGCGCAGAAGTACGGGAAGTCCACAACACAGAAGAGATACAGTCGTTCTCCCAAATGCTGCACCATGTTTATTCTTCAAAAATACGCCGCCACTTTCCCAGCAAAGAGTTCTTCCAGCATATGGAAAAAGAAATGGTGCAAGGAAAACAAAGTAAGATATTCATAGTTACGTATAAAGATAAAATCATCGGTGGCAGTGCCTGCATCTATTCCGAGGATAATGCCTATCTCTGGTTTTCAGGTGGGATGCGCAAAACTTATGCCCTGCAATATCCGGGTATACTTGCCGTATGGCATGCCCTCACCGATGCCAAGAAACGGGGCTACCGCCATCTTGAATTTATGGATGTCGGTCTCCCCTTCCGCAAACATGGTTACCGTGACTTCGTTCTACGTTTCGGCGGGAAACAAAGTAGCACCCGCCGCTGGTTCCGCTTCCGCTGGGAATGGCTGAACAGACTGTTGAACAAGATTTACGAATAGCCTTATTCTATACTCTGATACGTCAATGGCGGATCAAAATAGCGTGACATACTCTTTATATTCTCCCTGTAAGAAGGCTTTGCAAAGTGAGTATCGCTGAAATAAGCATCTTGCAGTTTTTTCTTTTCTACTTTGGCAGCATCCGGCTCTACAATGTGATTGGCTGTCTTCTTACCGGAAGCATCAGATACTTCTACAGTCATGCACGCTCCATCCGCTTTTGCAGTAATCAAACTACCGGTCGATACCGGAACATCCAATGTCTGATAAGAATCAATATCCAATTTGAGAGTTACAGGAGCACCATTCCATTCATAACGATATGTTCCATTGGCATTCTCTTTAGAGATAATCATGTGAAGTATGCCATCCCCAATATTTACCCGGCTGTCCACCTCTTTCAAGTCGGAAGGAAGCTGCGGAGCAAGGGTGATAGAGTGATTGAGCATATCAGGACGCACTCCCAGGAAATACTGATTCCATACCCGGATATGCTCGCTATTGCTCCATGCTTGCAAGAAAGTCCCGCTACGCCGCACCCACGTCTGTCCGGCACGCGGCCATGCATCCGCATTCTCCGACAGACTGCCGACAGCACCTTCGGCAAGAGCCTGGCGGTTCATATTCCTGAATAAAGTATAAGCGATGTCCGCTTGTCCGTTCTCTATCATCCGTTGCATTGCCATACCATTGTTCCAAAGCCATATCGTACCGTTATGATAAGCATCGTCTTTATGATAACGATGCCACTGCTCATGATAAGGATGGAATTGTTCGTCATCCTGATCGAGTGACGACACACCCCAGGGATATACCAGACGTTCCCAAACTTCTTTGGTTTCATGCATCTTTAAGTTTGAATCAGAAATCAGATCCAGTGCATAGATAGCATTGGGACGAATTTGCGTATCACCGGTACCGTCTGTATTCAAATGATCGTAAACAAATTGAGTGGCAGTATCTACAAAATCCCGTTCAAAGTTTGAACGAAGACGTGCCGCCGCATCATTCCAGCGCCTGGCATCCTCTTCCCTATTCATATAACGGGCAAGATCCGCAGCATTCATCAACTGGGTATACCATAGAGCTTGCACATCTACAGCACGGTTGCCACGTGGCGAACAAGGATATTTACTTTGGCGCTTGGCATCCATCCAGGTGTCCGCATCGGCATGAGTGAGATAACCTTTCTCATCGGTATACAGACGCAAAGAGGCATCTGTAGCAATCTTTACCGAAGGATATATCTCTTTCACAAAAGCCGTATCACCTGTATATTTCAGATAATCGTGTACTTGCATCACAAAGCGGGGCGTTCCATCGGTGGTATTATACAGAACACCTTCCAGATTCAGGCGGTTGGGAATACGTCCGTAAGTGGGAGAAGTGGAAACAGTGTCCTGATAGCGGGCAAAAGATGCAAGGATATCACGTGCTGTCTCAAATTGTCCGGTGCAAAGCACTGCACCCGGCATAGAGATAAACATATCCCTTCCCCAGAAGTCCGTAAACCAAGGCAAACCGGCATACATGCCGTAACCGCCATGTTGATAAGTTATCAGCTGGTCGTTAGTGAGCATAATCCAGGCAAGTGCATGATCCAAAGAATCCAGATTCGTTTTCAAAGGATTATGATTGAGCAGAGATTGTATACGCCGACTACGTTCTGTCAGCCAATTCTCTCCTTCTTTACGGAAACCCTCTATGGCTTCCCGACTGTCTTCTTCCGTACCAAAAGCAATTAGGAAACCGCCTGAAGAAGCCGGAACAGTCATTATGCTATCATTAAATTCGATGGCTACTCCATTAGCCGGTGCCATACGCACCACATTTTCGGGTGATTCTTTTGCCGTATAAACTACTGAATTGCCGTCTTTCCGGGCATCAGTCACATTCTCTCCTTCCAACATCAAGGAAACGAGTTTTCCTTGTATGCTATCCATACGTACATATAGTAAGCGTGGTTTATCCAACAAACAAAATGTTTCTACTGCTTTATCATAATGACGCATCAACCTGTCCGGATACACCCTTACATGGGCATTCTTCCGAAGCAGTCTTTCGCCATCCACATACAAACGGTAGTCAGCAAAAATGCGTTTCGCATTTACGTTCCATCCTGCATACCAGTCCCCCCAACTATCCGTGGAAGTCATTCCATAATAAAATCCTCCGCTCTTATCGGTATAGGAGTATTCACGGGAATGGCCGCTGGGGATGGAAACACCTAATTCATCGATACTTAAAGGAGACAATTCCTTCATATTCTCACCACAAGAAACTACTAAAAGAGAAGCAGCTGCCAGCAATATACCGGCAGCTTTCTTCCAAAAACACAAACAAACTCTATTATCAACCATTTTACAACAACTAACCTATTTCATAATTTTACAAGCCTGTACTCTTCCATCTTCCAGATAAGCCCGTGCCATATAGTAACCAACAGGCAAAGCGGATAAACCTACAGAAGTACAGTTCTCCTGTGTCATAACCAGCATACCATTGACAGAATACACTTCTACGCGTTTAGCTTCTCCGGCAGGCAACACTAAAGTATCTATCCCCTTATTATAGTATATCAAAGTCTTCTCAGCATCCGGAGTAGTTGTTTCGATATCCGTCAAAGTAGGTTTAAAATTGGTGAAAAGACGGAATTCATGAGCCGGAACATCAACCGTCTGCGTCGTGCCCGATACAGTCATTTGTTCATTATCCTTCAACAATTCATACCAAGTACCTGTCTTGGGGAACGAAACTGAGAGGTTTTTGTCTGCCAGTGTAAAGTTTCCGACTACGACAAGAGATTTCTCTCCATCAGCAGAAGTGGCGGATAGGGTACGTCCGCTGTCCCAATTAGAAATGCCGACTTTCCAGCTAAACTTTGCGTCTGAAGCAAACAGTTCAGGATAGGAATGGCGTAAATCTAACAAAGTCGCATATGTTTGGTATAATTCTTTCCGGTCAGCATCTTCAAAGTAATCCCACTTGATTGGTTTAGGGTCTGTACGATATCCACCCTGCTCATCATATTTAGTACCGTCACTATTGTTATTGATAGAGAAATCATATCCTAACTCACCAAATTGCCAGATCATCTTTGGTCCGGGTACGGTAAGGAAGAAGGCCGCATTGGTGGCTAAACGTTTGGTACGGGTCGAGAGATTAATATTACTTCCTGTTGCAGGGCTCATTCCGGTATTTGTACTCGTAGTTGATGCTATTACTCCGGTATTTCCCCATTTCCAGGCTTTAAACCCTGTACGTTCTTCATCATGACTTTCCATATATCCCACTAAACTACCGGCAGGCATACCGGATGTCCCTGCAAACAAACCAGAAAAATCGGTTTTTGAGCCACTCCATCCCATAGCAGTTTCACAATATGCTTCATTTTTATTACGCCATAGCAAGATGCCCGCATCTCCTAACTGCTTTTCTTCACTGGTAGCTGCCAAATGTTCAAAAATAACATAAGCACCCGGTTGCCGTTCCTGTACAGCAGCCGACATACGTTTCAGATTGGCAATACGTGCATCATCCGGACCATTTGCCCAATCACTCGTTCCGTAAGGAGTATTGGAAAATCCTTTTGTAAAGTCATAACGGAAACCATCGATTTTATATTCTGACATCCAGAAGCCGGCTACGCTATCTACCAGAGCACGCGTATATTCACTCTCGTGATTAAAATCATATCCCCATGAAAGACTCGGATTCTTGATATTCGACTCCTGATTATACCACGGATTATCAGCAGAAGGTTTTCCATCCGCATCCCTATATAGGAGATAGAAAGGAGACTGGCCAAAGCTATGATTCAGCACAAGGTCGATAATGACAGCCATCCCCTGATTATGACATTCATCCACGAAAGCTCTTAAATCATTTTTTGTACCGTAATACTTATCTACGGCAAAATAGAACGAGGGATTATAACCCCAACTCGTGTTTCCTTCAAATTCATTGATGGGCATCAGTTCAATAGCATTTACTCCCAGATTTTTTAGATATTCCAGTTTTTCTTTCGCAGCATTGAAGGTATGTTCCTCGGTAAAGTCACGAATCAGCATTTCGTAAATAACCAACTTTTCAGAAGCAGGGCGCTCAAAGTTCTTCACTTTCCAGTTATAAGCAGCCTGTCCTGTTTGCAGGACGGAAACAATACCTTCCGCTTTTCCGGTCGGATAGGCTTTCAAATTCGGATATGTTGTACTCTCGATATACTGGTCATTCCAAGGATCCAAAACTTTATCTGTATAGGGGTCCGCCACATAGATAGAACCATCTACCAAATATTGGAAAGCATATTCTTCTCCTTTAGTCAATCCTGAAAGAGTTATCCAGAAATATTCACCGTCTTGTTTCAGTTGATAGTCTGCTTTAGGCGTCCAATCATTAAAGTCACCTACCGCATACACATACTTTTTACCCGGAGCCTGCAACACCAAAGTTACTTCCGTATCACTGACATAGTTAATACCGGGACGTACTCCCTTAGGCATCGTTTCCGAAGTACTTGTTCCATTCAGTACTGTTACTTTTTGTGTTGCGGATTCTGTTTTACCATTAGCAGTAGCCTCTACTTTCAACGTATAGCTTCCGGCTGTTGAGAATGTATAAGATTTGGAAATAATAGTAGCATTAGTTGCAGTAGCTATTTCGGTAGCGTTTACATAAAGTTTCAAATCGGAAGCCGTAGAGGCAGAAGCTTCAATTGTAAGAGGCGTACCGATAAGTATATTTTCTTTTTCAGCAGGTTGGTCGAAGCGAACGGTTAAACCGGCGGCATGTACATCAACAAAGATATCTTTGCCACCTGTTTCTTTTCCTTCTTTCGATTTATCGGCACTACGAAACACAAAAGCTAACTGCGTTACAGTTTCGCCACTCTTAACGCCATAATATTCACGAATACTGGGAGTTAGCTTTAATTGCCATTTATCATTTCCCAATGAAGTCATTTTATACTTCGCCGAGTTATCTCCCCATGTCGGAGCATATTGCCAGGCTGTGCCCCCAATTGTCACTCCCGTATGTGCATACACATCCCCGGTGAAGCCTTTCAACCCTGCCGTACCTTTCGTTGCATCAAAAATAATGGTGACTTCATCATTCTCCGTCGGAAAAGCCGGAGTAGTGGTTACTATTTGCGCTTGCATGGCAACCACTGCCAGCAAACAAATAAAAAAGGAGTAAAGTCTTCTCATGCGGTATCAATTTATTGGTTAATGGCTCAAAAGTACACCAGTTATCCCGGATTATCAAGTACTTGAAACAGAAGCAGGAAAAGAAGTAGTGCAAACGGTTGCATGAATCAAAGCATACATTCCTGATCAACTGGTTTCTGTCGGCAAAAATATAACGGACCGGAAATCAGCTTATGGGATTTGGTGGGTTTCATCGGTTTTATTAGAGAAATATTTTTTTCCAGTTGGAGAAATATTTTTTCCCAAGTGAGAAAAAAAAGAGCTCTGCGAAACTTGCAAACTTGCAAAACTTGCAGCCCCCTCACACCCACACACGCGCACGTATATAATAAGGTGAATTTTGACTTTCAATTGGCTCGGCCTATCACCTTTCTGAAAAAGATAAAACTATCATCAATAATCTGTGCCGCTTGCAAGGCTTTCACAAAGCGGCACAGATTCTTCTATTCCTTGAGTAAAAGAAGGGATACTTATTTTGGTGAGTTTGCCCTGCTCACCGGTACTTTCCGATCATTTTCGAGTTTTATCATCGTTCGTTTCAATTCCTCTCCTCGCGCGCGTACGTGTGTGGGTGTGAGGGAGCTGCAAGTTTTGCAAGTTTGCAAGTTTGTAAAGTATAGGATTATGAATAAAGTAACAAAAGAACAATACGAGTTTGCATTAGCAAGAGTGGAGATGCTTCTACCATTGGTTGATGATAATACCCCTGCAAACGATAAGAATGCAGTGGAACTCACCGTTATGTCTGATATAGTGATTGCTTACGAAAAGGAACATTACCCAATAGAAAAGCCTACGGTTGCTGAACTAGATTACTTTGCCGGGTACTGAACATTCCTCCAGCTGCAATGTTAGGATTTTAGGGATGGGCTATGGCAGCCTTTACCTACTGAAGCTCCTTATCCTTTACTACAACCTCCTTATCACCCTTTACTAAATAAGTATGGCAACAGTTTGCTGAAACAACATAGTTTTCAGTAACTACTGTTTTTTCTCCTATTTTACCAACAAGCTGCAACTCAATCTCTTTTCCAAAGAATTCTTCTCTATCAAGATCTGAAGCGATGGCATATGTGTGAAAAACTTCCCCCCAGTTAGGAACATCCCGCACTTTTCCTGTAGCAACTTCTATAACTTCATAACTATCCAATACGACAGGTGTATCATCTTCGTATTTTATTGTAATTGGAATACTCAAAAACGCCATATCGCAAATTACATCAGAACAATCCTCTGCTCTATCATTATTTTTATCACTACTACACCCTGTATACAAAATAGCCATACATAAAGAGGCAAAAAATAATAAGTTTTTCATAAGTAATATATTTTAAGGTTTCTACTTATATAGTAAATACCTAAAAACTGAAATACTGCATTCTATAAGCAAGAAAATACTATTTTCACACTTACTTTCCTGCCTATAGAATGCATCTATTCCTACTTCCCACTTCATTGGACGTTTTCATACCTCTTTTCAATATTCATGAATTCTGTCACTGTCTCCCAGTACTGCCTTTTGTTCTGTGGACGCGGATGCCAATCCGGATCAGGGCTATTACGAACAACCTCTTCCCAATTTCCGTCATTCATAAATTTATAATCAGTAGTGCAGGAAGATAATTCCTTTATAGGTTTAAGAAATATATATCCATCAAATAAATCCGCTAAAGTAAAGTCTGTATGCCCCATTGAGTAGTAACTATGATCACGTAATTCTCCTATAAGCGACTCCTTCAAATCAAAACCAACAGGTTTATTGTTGTACTTACTCATTACCACTTCCAATTTTCCTGCTGCTGGAGAAACCAATGCAGGCTGATGATTTGGATAATTAAAGAAAGGTTGATGTAAAGCCACAGAAACTACTTTCGTATCATATTTTGAATAGAGCAAATTTCCTAAGAAACGCTTTTCATAGCGCACAAAATCAGGAGAAGTATAATCATAATAAGGAAAAAAATAAGATGTAAATGCATGAATTGTCCCTGTCAAAACCAATATTTTCTCATGGCAAGACAACACTTCACGTTCTAAAAGAGCACATCTGAAATCTTCCGTATTCCCCAAAGGAAAAACTTTTTTCATATTTTCCGGTGTTCTCACCTTTTCAAACGCTTCCCAATTATACCGATAACTGATATTCAGAATACGGAACCTTCTCGCTTGCTCCGGTAACGAATGATTCCACTCCCATGCAGCCTTATAAATATTCATATACTCGACGATAGCCCATCGGGTATTATAATTAAACATCAACTGACGAGCCAATTGTTCATCATACTTTGGTGCATTTATCAATGAATCTAATTGTCTTTGATCTTCGTATGCCCCGAACTCCATTCCCAACATATAAATACCATTCTCATACAATTTAGGTATCATGTTTCGAACAAAATCCAAATTCTCTTTCACCCCATGATCTTCAGCCAACAAAACAATGTCTGCTTCCTTAAATTTAGATATCAAATAATCATCAGGTGAAAGGTTCTTATCGTGATTATCACAAATAGCACTCTTCTTTTCACTTCCCAAAAGAAATATCAGCGGATTATCCAAACGCTTATTCCAATCCTCCTCCGTATGTCCGGCTCCCGGAAAGACCTTAGATATCCACATGGGAGCTTTCCAGCCCTTCCTTGCCATCAAACTATCCAGTTTATCTTGATAAGGAGGATAATAAGCATCTAAAGTGGCATCCCCCCTATCCATATAAATCATACGGCTGTTAGCTTTTGGAAGGTTCCTATCAAGATAATTCCGAAAAGCTTCCGACCATTGGTCCGCTTTTTCTTTAGAGAGTTCATTGCTTAATATCATAGGGACATGAGTTGACATACAAGCAGCCCCTCCAAACACTTCCGGGTATTCGCATAGTGCATATAGTGAAATTAAGCCCCCCATACTGGAACCCATCACAAAAGTATGCTCGACACTTTTATTCGTGGAATACTTTTTATCAATAAAAGGCTTAACTTCTTCTACCAAAAAACGAAGATAGTTATCCGCATTAAACCCCACATCACCCGGAACCACACTATCCGGTAAGTTCTTCAATGCTTTTTGAGGAAAGTAGTCTGCATATCTCGTTTCCGGGATGTTTGCCACTCCTACAACAATACAGGGTTTGATCTTCTTTTCATTCAGGAGTTTTCCTACAACTTCATCAATCCCCCATTCTTGCTTATTCCAAGTGGTATTCGCATCAAACAGCATTTGACCATCATGCATATAAAGAACATCATACTTCTCTTTTGAAGAATAATCAGAAGGTAACCAAACAAAGACATCACGCGGGGTGACAATTGAAGAGTTAAAGCCAGGATACTCTACAAGTTGTCCTAAAGAAACGGTTTGCTGCGCAATACCATAATGACATAGCAGCAGAGCAAATGCTATAAAAAGGAACCTCATTTTCATTGTATTACATATTTAGCTATTACCGATGTACAACTTACTACAAATACGATTTAGAATATTTAAAAAGGCTGCCTGTAGAATAATTCCTCCAGACAGCCTTTATTTTTATAAAAATCAACCTATCTTATTTCTTTGTCATTGTACAGTACATTACATCAGAATCCGTACGTTCCAAATACAATTCAATATCATAAGTACCTGCACTAACGGACAAGTTATCTCCTCCGAAAGAAAGATCATCAACCTTTCCACCGACATTAATATCCCACCCATCATTAGCACGGAATTTCATAGTTCCGTCAGTCAACGTAAGAGTAGCCGTCCAGCACTTCTTATCTGAATCCCAAGTCATATTCTGATCAGAATTCCAACCGTCAGCAGTAGCATCACCAATAATACCCCAAGTAGTAGCCGTAGCTGTAAGTTCACCATTCATTACATCAGCAACAATATAATAGAAACCAGCCGTCGGCATATTTATATTACTACCATCGGTACTCGGTGCAAGTCCACCCTCGTAAGTAGAGAAGTGACTACTGTTGTATTCACCATTATCCCAGTTACGTTGCTTCGTAAATTTGAAATCACCATTCAAATTACTGAAACCCTTATAAACTCCATCAAAATCACTTGTACGGAGAGCCTGAGCTACTGCAGGATTCCAACCTTGATGATTACCCGGAATATAAATGAATTCTTCTGTCGGGAATGCCGTACTCAACACTTTCACTGTAAACGGATGCTTGTTCACATCAACAATCACTTTATATTCACCGGTTTCCCCTTCAAATTTAAAGTTATCACCTCCATCTCTAAATATACCATCTGCATCAATTGCATATCCCCAATTGTCGTTAGCACGAGGTTTATATTCACCATCTTTCGTCAATGTAGTAACCACAGAATATGTATTAGCCACGGCATCATATACCAATGGGGTTTCCTTATCCCAGCCACCTACTGTAGCAGAACCAATCAGCCCCATAGACTCTATTTTCACAATCTGAAGGGTATTAAACTTCATGCTTACACTGATACGATACGTTCCGGCAGAAAGAGATATAGCTGTATTACCGCCTATAGTGCCGTTTATAACCTTGTTTCCTTTATCGTCGGTAGTAGCTTCAGCGTCGTCACTTCCAACTTGAGCTTCAGAGTCCGGATCAAGTAATTTAAAGTTCGCATCAGAGTCAAGAGTTACAAAACACTCAAACAAACCTTTGGTTAATGTACTTTGTGGAATCTTCTTATCCGTACCGGTAAGTTGTATGTAAGCCGGATAAGTTGCCTTATAAGTAGTAACCTTCACTGTTAACGGTGCAGAAGGTACACCATCAGGATATGTCTCCGAATATGCTGTTACAACAAACTGCACATTAGCAGGCACAGCTTCGGGAGCACCGGTAGCTACAACGAGTTCATTCCATTCGTCAACGGTCTTCGTACAAGTGGTTCCTGTCAAATCTTTAGCCACTTCAACAGCCTCTCCACCATCGTAGGATACGGAAACGGCATAAGTGATAGCCTCGTTATAAGTTAGCCGGGCAGCTTCCCAACTCAACAATTGCACTTCACCAGCAGGATCATTCATGTCAAGCACTAACTCTGAAACGGAAGCAGCAACTACTGCTGACACCGCATCACCATAAGAATATACTTTCATTGACTGCTTAGCAGACTCATATTTACCATTAGCATCCGAAGCCACTACATAGAAAGCGAGATCAAATGAGTTATTTTCAGGAATACCAGAGATTCCTTCCAGTAAAGTGTGAAAATCAGTCTTTGTTACTGTAAGGCTCAAATCTTTCGTAGTAGTTCCTACCTGCACAGCAGCAGTGGTACCATATTGTGCATAAAGTGCATAGGAAACTTCACCTTGCATAAAACGGGCAGCAGACCACGCCCATGTAATAGACTCTGACATTGTATTCTTTGTCATCAGAATCATTCCATTGTTCACAAGTTCAGGTGCCGCAGGCTCTTTTGAAAATGTATCTTCCCAATCCTCCTGGCATCCGGTGGCAGCTATCATTACGATAGCTGCTACGAACATATATTTTAAATATTTTATCATAATCATTCAATTTTAAGATTATAACTTATTACTGCTTAATTAGTTCTACAACAAAAGGAGTACGATTGGCATGAAGCTTGATAATATAAGTACCCGCATTATCAACCTTAATATTATCCCCACCATTGGTTACGAGTTCAAGACCACCAGGTATAGCGATACTTGAATTACCACTTGCACCATACTTATTATCATAAGTTGAATTAAGACGAATCAAGAATTCACCTCCTGCCTCAAAAGTCAAAGGTTCAGAAAGCCATGCGTTTTGAATAGGATCATAAGTCAAAAGACTTGGAGCATCAGCATTCCAACCATTACATGTGCCTACAACATCAACGGCTGAAACAGGAGTAGCATCAATTGACATTGCAGTTCTGTTTACTGAAATCTTCCAGAATCCGGCAGGCAACTGTAAATCACCACCAGCAATACCAGTAAAGTGGCTATCTACTTTGAAAGCATCGTAACCCCAGTTACCTCCGCTCCAGCTACGCTCGGAAATAATTTTGAAAGCTGAATGTCCAGATGTACCATCTTCAAAGAAATCATAGAGACCTTCATAAACATTAGTACCTGCACTCGTTTCCCAGATTTCAACAGCTTCACCTTCTTTCCAACCATTGAAGAAACCTACTACATACAGATTCTTCAGCGGAGCTGCATAAGTAGTCACCTTAAAGGAGTTTGAAACATTGGATTTAATCGCTTCATACTCATCCGTTCCTGCAAATCGAGCTGTAACATAAGCCTGAACCTCTGCTGTTTCGTTAGGATTAACACCAAGACCATTGATTACAACTCCATTGATATCGCCTTTAGCAATAGCCAAAGAAGTAGTAGAAGAAGTACCCACCAAGGCAGATTTATCGCCCTTAGTTAAATAAACAGTATAAAGCACTTGTACAGGTAAACCAAAGTCAGCGGCTTTCCAAGAAAACACAACTGTTTCATCCTTAGAGTTGTCAGCATTCACAATAATATCACTGCACTGCCCAATAACAGGAGCAATATATTTATCGGAGCTATTTACTTGAGGCGTATCAATGTCTGTTTCGCAAGCAGCAAACAGCACGACAGCCATCAATAGCATTATATTTTTAATTAGTTTCATAAATCTCTTATTTGGGTTTTAATTATTAGATTGATAACCTGTATTCTGCACTAAGTTTGGGTTTTCACTCAAATCAGATTGAAGCAGAGGATAAACAGTACGATAACTAGGCAAAGCAACCTTACCATCGGGTATACCACCCTTATACGGCCAAGGATACGACATTGCCGTAAAGTAACCATAACGAATCAAGTCTGTACGACGGTGACCTTCCCACATTAACTCACAAGCACGTTCTTTCAAGATAAAATCCAAATTGATGGATGACGGAGTCGTCACACCTGCACGATCACGTAATTCCTTAATATAGCCCATTGCCTTAGAATCTGTTGTAGTTCCACCGTCCAAACGAGCTTGCGCTTCCGCATAAATCAAATACATTTCTGCCAAACGGAACATCGGGAAGTCAGCTGATGAGAAGATAGTATAATTATCGGTAGAATAGAGGGTACCATCTGAAGCCCTACTATTGAATTTCCAGCATCTCCACCCCGAATTAACATTTGCCTTATCATAAGCTTCCACACCGCCTATATTATAGAAGAAAGCACGGCGATCACTTTTTTCACGATTATAACCGAACCCACTTTTTGCCTCCCAATCTACACCAACGAGGTCAAAGTTCGCTACATATTCATTAGGAACATGATAACCATTCCACTGGTCACGACTAATCTTAGTACCTGCCGGATAGCCTAATGCAGCAGCGATACCATTATTGGCATCCTCACCCAAAGAAGCATTGATAAGAGCAGTTGTTCCACCATAGCTCTGAGTTTTATCACGATCATAAGCTATCGCAAAGATAAATTCATTACGAGCATTCAGATTCTCCGTATTATCTTGCATGAAGAGTTCTTCATAATTCGGACACAACTTGTAACCCATAGCAATCACAGCTTCTGCAGCCGCTTTGGCATCAGCCCAGCGAGCCGTTCCTGTATACACTTCCGCATTCAGATACATACGAGCCAAGACGGCTTGAGCTGCGCCTTTATCTGCACGGGGATAGGCAACACTACCTTTATTCGGGAGAGCTTCGCCACCTTCACCTGAAATGATAGCTTTCAACTCTGATTCAATCCAATTGAACAAACCTTCACGACCTATTTGCGTAGGCAAAACACCACCTATGTTTTCGGGTAAGGCAAAAGGAGGATTTCCAAAGAGATCAAGCAAAATGTAATATCCTAACGATCTAAGGAAACGAGCCTCAGCACGAAGTTCCTTAATACCTTCCATATCTATTTTCTTATCACTCTGCAACAAAAATTCATTTGCACGAGTGACAATCATCATACAACGTGTATAAACGGCAATCAAAGCATCATTAGGTGCAGTCGTCCAAGAGTTATTCTGCAGGTCAGCTACATAAGCATCTCCCCAGACACACTTCAATGAACCCACTGACATTTCGTTCAACACCATATACTGACGTACCAATTCACTGGCACCGGCATCACCCACATTGATATCTGCCGAACCCGGATCACTCTGGCTCACCAAAGAGAAAGATCCATAAATGTAAGCCAAACCTTTTTCAAAGTCACCTAAGGTGACATAGACCTGTTCAGCTGTCTTATCCGTTTCATTCAATGGCATCGTATCCAGGTCTCCGATACAAGAGTTCAATGTCAAAGCTGACATTGCAATTGCCAAACTATAAATATATTTTTTCATAATTTATCCGTTCTATCATTAGAAATTAATACTCAGACGTACCGTATAGAGACGTGGACGAGGAACAATATTATTGTCTACGCCATCTGTCGCTGTAAGTTCAGGATCCAATCCACTATATTTAGTGATAGTAAATACATTCTGTACAGAAGCACCTACACGGATATTACCTTTCCAATGAGCAAATTTATCGAAAGTATATCCCACATTGATGTCATCCATACGGAAGAATGAAGCATTCTCCAAAAACATATCAGAATATTTTTGCTCTGTTGAGATAGCTCTTGTCCAGCCAGTCTTCAATACGTTAGTAGATAAGTTATTAATATATCCCTTTGTATAGTCATCAGAGAAAGCGGAAGAATTATTCATCGCTACCCGATTCAAGGCATAACCGCCAAATGAACCATGAGCGTTGAAACCAAAGTCCCACTTCTTGTAAGTAAACTGAGAACTAAGACCGAAGAAGAACTTAGGTGTAATGCTCTTACCTGTTACGTAACGGTCAGCTTCTGTAATGTTTCCATCACCATCGCGATCAACCAATACATTCTGAATAGCCTTGCCATTTTCATCATAAGCCTGCTGGTAGAGATAATAAGTGTAAGGAGCATATCCCACACGGTGAAGTGAAGTATAACCACCGGTACCACCCATATTTGCACCAGTTTGTACCCCCAAATAAGTGGAATCATCATTGGTCAACTTCGTAATTTCTGTCTTCTGATAAGTACCGTTCACGTTGATAGTCCAGCGCATATCTTGCTTCTCGATAGGAATGAAGTTAAGGTTGAATTCAACACCCATATTCTTCATATTACCTACGTTAGAAATCACAGTATTTGAGAAGTTATTACCCATAGGTGTCGTGATATTGTTCAGCAAATCAGAAGTCTTACGATAATACGCATCTACATTACCATTAATACGTCCACCAAAAATACCGAAGTCCAAACCAACGTTGAAAGTTTCAGTAGTTTCCCACTTGATGTTGCGATTGTAAGCATTAGGAGCCAAAGTAGTGATGTAACCATCTCCCCAAGGAATCATTGTAGTAGGAGATGAAGACTCTGTATATTTGGCTTGATAAGGATAGAAGTTGTCGCCTATATCCTGCTGACCAGTTTGTCCCCAACCGAGACGAAGTTTCATACTTGAGAAAAATGAATTGTCCTTTAAGAAATTCTCTTCAGCCATATTCCAAGCAAAAGCTGCTGACGGAAACAATCCCCAACGGTTGTCCTTAGCAAAACGGGAAGAAGCATCATCACGCAAAGAGAAAGTGAACAAATACTTAGAATCAATAGAGTAATTTACACGACCAAAGAAAGATACCAAATAGTATTCTTTGCAGTTTGTCGGAGTGTGATTATAAATTTCAGTCCGGTTATCGTTATAATAAATAATCTTATTGAATTTTTCGTAATAATGTTGCCATGAATAACCGCCCATTACATCCAGATGATGAATTCCGAATTCCTTGTTATAGTTAGCATAAAACTCTAACAAAGTATTTGAGTTCTGATTACTGTAATCTTCATAGGTATCAGGAGAAGCTTTTTTAGCCATAAATGAACCCAGTTCATTATACTTGTCACCTGTGGTACGAGAAAAATCATAACCCAAGTTCAAGTTAAAGCGAAGATCTTCGAATCCATGAATCTTATAATCCAATTGTAAATTACCCATTGAACGCCAAGTATTATTCACATTATAAACATCTTCTAACAGTGACAATGGATTGATACCTGAATTTGTATTAGCAGCACCATCAGCATACACCCAGTTCCAGTAACCGTTACATTGGGTTCTGTCAATACTACCATCAGCATTAGTAAAATAAACGGGCACAGTCGGATTGAAAGAAATAGCAGAACCAATAGCACCGTTATCAGGATAATTAGCACGATTATAGATACCTTTTGCATTCACATTTACCGACAGATGATCCTGAAAGAATTTGGGAGACAAACTAATAGAAGCATTAGCACGTTGATTGTCACCGACTTTTAATGTACCTTCGTTATAGTTATAACCTAAGCTAGCTCTGAAAGGAAGACCACCTTTATTTCCATACACACTAATGTTTTGATCTGTAGAAAAGGCTGTACGATAAATCTGGTCTTGCCAATCTGTATTGGCATTTCCCATCATACTCTTAACAAGTGTCAGTTGTTCGCCTGTATACACCCTTTCCACTGTTTCACGATACTGATCAGCATTCATTACATCCAACGTGGAGGTATTCTGCTTGATACTGTAGCTTGAGTTGTAACTCACCTGAACTTTGTCGCCCTTACCTTTTTTAGTTGTAATCATTATGACACCATTGGAAGCGCGCGAACCATAGATAGCAGTTGCTGATGCATCCTTCAATACAGTGTAAGATTCAATGTCATTCGGATTAACTGTTGATAAAGGATTAGCCATACCAGCACCGTTACCTGCAATAGGTATACCGTCAATTACAATCAACGGATCATTACTAGCTGTCAAAGAGGCAGCACCACGAATACGGATAGTAGCACTACCAGTAGGGTCGCCGGAAGCCGGAGTAACCAACAAACCCGGTACTTTACCTTGAAGCATCTGATCAGGAGAAGTAATAGCACCACGATTGATTTCCTCAGCCTTAATAGCGGTTACTGATCCCGTCAAATCGTTCTTTTTAACCGAACCATAACCAATTACCACAACTTCACCCAGTAATTCAGCATCATCTTTCAGCTGAACAAGTACCATCGGAGCTGCCTTCACTTCTTCTGTTTTATAACCGATAAAAGAGATAGTAAGCATAGCTCCCTGCGGAACACTCAACGTAAAGTTTCCATCCAAATCAGTGATTGTACCATTCGCAGGATTTCCTTTCTCTACGACATTTGCGCCTATCACTTCCAATCCCGTGGCATCTTTTACATGCCCTTTCACGGTGATGTTCTGTGCATAAACGCCTACAGACAAGAATAACCCTACTAATAGGGGAAGAATCATTCGATAGATTCTAAGATTAACTTGCTTCATGCATTTAAAAAATTAAAGTTAACAATATTAATTACCTATATTTATTATTCGAAATTATCTTTCGATTGCTTTTTCTTTTATAAGGTATCTATAACATGACGCAACAAAAATATGCTTTATATAAATATTAAAATATAAGAAACATAAGAAATATGCAATAGCAACAGTGCAAACGATTGCACGGAATTGCGCAACTACAGCCAGATAAAGAATCTATATTTCAAAAGAAGATCTGATAGATATAGTAAGCATTTTCAAATAGAAAAACTTCATGAAATATCAAAAAGAAAACCAATTTCACAATTTGTTCTCACAACGATTACATTTGCACATATTCCATAACACGAACAAAAATTCAAGACTGCATTCCGGCATATTCCATGAATAAACAAGGAATAAAAATTCGTCATTATTGCATATACTTACTATTATAAAAGCTATTTATGCAGAAAAGGGTTACTACTTATGGGCAATATGGTTACTACTTATAGGTGATATGGTTACTACTTATGGGCAAAAGGGTTACTACTTCCGGCTGAAGCACTTATTTGCATCATGCTTTTCACTTATAAGAGTAACTTTCAAGGGATATTCTACTCCAGAATAAATGTAAGTATTTCGATATTCCTCAATCAATCTGCCACTTGCTTACTTTCATTCGCATCTTTCAGCTTTCACCAGCATCAGGACAGAAACAATGGATTCTCAGCCAACTTAAAATACAATTTGTCAAATAGATACTATTCATCCCCACCGTGCATTTGTAATAAATACAATGCATAGTGGGGATGGAAGATTTTCTTAAATCAGATGTTACACAATTATTTTAAAGTTCTCAGCACAATCTTACCGGATTTCACCCCCTTAGCCTTAGCCTCGAAAACGATTTCGCCGGGTTGTTCAGCCGTTTGAACAATTGCCGTTAACTGACCGCTGAAGGCGGGCATCTTCAGTAAATGGAATAAGTCGAGCGAAGTAGCATCGCCATTGGCAGCAGCACGATAACGACCGGCACCTTTCACGGAGAAATTAACAAGCCGGTTGTCAGCGGGACAAAGATTGCCGTCTTTATCAACTACACGGACGGTGATGTAAGCCAGATCTTTACCATCGGCTTTCAGCTGACTGCGGTCGGCAATCACTTCCAGATGATGAGGTTTACCAGCGGTACGGATTACTTTTTCCTCTACGGATTTGCCGGAAGCATCGTATGCGACCACTTTCACTTCACCCGGTTCATAAGGAACATCCATCCACATCAGGCGGTAACGACGCTGCAAAGCAAGAGCATCTTTCCCCTGCAATGCTTTACTCTCTTCGGCAGTGAGTTTACGCTGCTTGCCGAAGCTCTTACCATTAACAAAAAGCTCGGCCGACGGATAGCTCGTATAGACAAACACAGGGGTGTTCTCCCCTTCCCTACCCGGCCAAGTCCAATGAGGAAGAACATGAAGAGTATTAGCCTGCTTATTCCAAAGACTGCGGTAAAGATAGTAACGGTCTTTAGGCAGACTGGCAAGGTCGATGATGCCAAACAGCGAGCTATGACTCGGCCAGGCATCCGTATCGTATGGTGAGGGTTCACCCAGATAATCAAAGCCTGTCCAGACAAACTGCCCGATAGTCCAGTCATAATCATCGGCAAGGGCAAAGTCCTCATCAGGCACATTAGACCAGGAGCAATGTTCCAGATCATAACCTGAAGATTGATGATCCTCATACTTTGCATCGCCGCGTTTCTCTACAGGGAATTTATATACACCACGAGAACTGACAGTAGAAGATGTCTCGGAACCCAGCACTATATTTTGCGGCAACTTCTCATAGGCCTCCAAATAGCGATGTGCGCGATAGTTGAAACCGGGAACATCAATCATGGCGGCAAAGCCGTTCTTCAAGACACAAGTCACCTGGTCCATACCACAAGTTACGGGACGCGTCGGGTCTTCGCGGTGGCAGATATCCTGCAAGAAAGAAGCCACCTTATAACCTTCGGGGCTACATTGGGTAGGAACTTCATTGCCAATGCTCCACATCACAACACAAGGATTATTACGATATTGATGCAACATATTTATCATATCACGCTCCGCCCACTCGTTGAAATAACGGTGATAACCATTCTCACATTTGGCAATGTCCCACTCATCGAAAGGTTCCAGCATCATCATGAATCCCATTTCATCACAAAGTTGCACCAATTCCGGCGCAGGCATATTATGGGAAGTACGGACAGCATCACAGCCCATATCTTTCAGCATCGTAAGCTGGCGGCGTAAAGCGGCAACATTGATAGCCGCGCCCAACGGCCCAAGATCATGGTGATTGCACACACCCTGGAATTTACGGTGCTTACCATTCAGGAAAAAACCCTTATCAGCTATGATTTCTATGCTGCGGATGCCAAAACGGGTAGTATATTCATCCGTTTGCTTGCCATCCGCATAGATTTTAGAAACTGCCTTATATAGATAAGGTGTCTCCGGTGACCACAGACAAGGAGCATCCACCAGAAAGTTTTGTTCGAAAGGCTGACCGTGATTAATCTTACGGGTATTATCCTTCATTGCTACAACTTTACCATCCGGTGAGATAATCTCCGTAACGATACGGATATCTTTCCCCTCATCATTGGCAATAGTGGTCAACAAACGAACTGAAGCGTATTCATCAGCTACATGGGGTGTAGTCAATTGTGTGCCCCATACAGGAACATGCACTTTCCCGGTAGTCACTACACGTACATTACGGTAAAGCCCAGCTCCGGGATACCAGCGGGAAGACTGCGGTTTGTTTTCCAGACGAACAGCAAGAGTATTGTTCTTACCGTCTTTATTCAAAAGAGAAGTGACATCGCAATGGAAAGAATTATAACCGAACGGCCAGAAACAGGCTTCCTGCCCATTGACGTAGACACGGGCTTCGCTCATGGCGCCATCGAAGACAAGAGTGGTCTGCTTATCGGCAGTGACATCAAAGGTTGTACGATACCAGCCGATACCCACATAAGGAAGCCCGCCTGTGCGCCCGGTCTTGATAGAAGCTTTCTTCTCGAAGTTCTGCGTTATCGCCACTTCCTGCAAGTCGTTGCTGCGGTCGAAAGGACCGAAGATGGCCCAGTCGTGAGGCACGGTTACGGTTTCCCACTTGCGGTCGTCAAACTCCGGTTTCATAGCTTCCGGAGCGTCGCCTTTGGTGAATTTCCAGTTCTTCTCAAGAAGAGACTCGCTGCGTTGCGCTTGCAGGGAGGCAGCAAGTAAGATCATTAAGAATAAAGTCGATAGTTTTTTCATGATGGTATATTATTGATTAAATGCGTCCAGTGCAACAGTCGGTTTACCGCTTTCATCAAAAGCTCCCAACGTATATCCGTTCCAACTGCCATAAGACTGCGGTTCCCAATAGAAGACGCCAAGACACTGTTCGATTGCTTTAGATTTGGCAATCAGCTCGGTCAGGCAAGATTTTGAGATCTCAGGCTCATCCCAGGGCATGCCGACTTCGGCAATCATAACCTCCTTATTATAACGGCTCACCATATCCTCCATATTGGCCACACAGGCGGCAACCATCTCTTGCCAGTTATCTGTTCCGGGATAAAGGGACATAGCTATGACATCATAAGGAGTGTTATTGGCTTTCAGAATATCGAATATCCAGCGATAGGTACCGTTATTGTTTCCATCATGCAAATGTACGATAACTTTTGCATTGGGGAATACCTCTTTCACTGCATTCGAACCGGTTGTGATAAAATCTGCAAAGTTCTTCTCATTCTTCGCATAAGTCACGCCCTCCTTCGGAACGTCATACGTGGCACCGCTCACTGTGGCATCCTCATCCCACAACATACCGGGAGTTATTTCATTACCCACCTGCACCCATTCGGGAGTAATACCTTTCTCTTTCAAGGCATTCAGCACATCTTTGGTATGGTCGGCAATTGCTGTCTTCAGTTCATCAAGCGAAAGTCCTACCCAGGCGGCAGGCTTATACTGGCTACCCGGATCTGCCCATACATCACTGTAA
The DNA here is from genome assembly GCF_900142015.1 of Bacteroides stercorirosoris. Classification (GTDB taxonomy): domain Bacteria; phylum Bacteroidota; class Bacteroidia; order Bacteroidales; family Bacteroidaceae; genus Bacteroides; species Bacteroides stercorirosoris. The sequence continues at coordinate 113,521 of NZ_FQZN01000004.1, read as the reverse complement.
TGGAAGTCAATCATCACCCGCATACCCAGTTGATGGGCACGCCAGGCTTTCACCACAACATCACTCTTATTACACCAACCATCCGAAGGATTCACCCATACACGCAGGCGGATGGAGTTCATGCCCAGATCACGCAATAAAGTCATACACTCCGTTTCACGACCGGAAGCGTTGTAGAACTTCTTTCCCGACGCTTCCATCTGTGTCAACCAACTGACATCGGCGCCTTTGGCAAAGCCGGTCATGTCATAAGTCGGTTCTTCGGGAAATGTCGGTTTATCATCGTCACTGCAAGCGGCTGCTCCCCAAAGGAGCAGGCCGGCTAATAATATATTCATTAATTTCATAATTGATATCCTTTATTCAATAGTATAGGTTGCATTAATTAAATCTATAGTCAGAGTGTACGTACCCGGTGCCAGCGTGGCATCATCCGTGATGCCGTTATTACTCTTATAATAGAGTTTTCCGGCACTTCCGCCATAAACATAATTCCAGTCTCCGTTAAAAAGATAAATCTTAAATCCCCAGGCAGACGGTTGGGTGATAGTGATACTACCACTATATACACCACCGGTAGCTGTAGCGGGCAATGGTTCAAAAGTCCAGTCTTCACCTTCCAGTTTATTAAGACCGGCAACATAAATTTCATCGCCTATAGCCGTCAGTTTATAAGTCAATGCTTTCAATGATACATCAAAGAAGTAAAGACCGCCATCTGGTGCAGGAATATTGTTCTCCGCATTAAAAGCTAACGTTCCGGCATTGGCATCGCCTTCGCCCAATTTATAAACATCTCCCCAATTACCTTCTTCTATTGCAATCTGATATCCCCAGGGAGAATTAACATCCGCCACACCGGCATATCCCAGATTATCCTCATCATAAAGCCGCAGGTAGTTATTGAAGTTCCAGTCACCTTCTCCTTCACTGATACCCAGCATATAAAGAGTCTCTCTCACCGGTTCGGGCTCGGCACTGCCACTGGTTACTTCTACCGTCCACTGTTTCGGATTGCTCAAATCAATAACCAAAGTACATTCTCCCGCTGCCGGAACATTCACTGTGATATTACCCGCTTCTCCGCCAAAGATAAGATTTTCTCCGTTTTGCGCAAAACTTACAGGAGTTTCAATTCCTAAGTTGGCATCACTATCCGAACCATCAGTACCCGTAGAAGAATCGTATAGACGACCGGTTCCGTTCACCTTGAATGTAATATTTCCCGCCTGTGCAGCACTAAATGCATACGTCCATTTCACATTCGGACGATCAAAAGTCATTGTACCTGCCACATCGCCTGTAAGCGTAAGAGACGGTATGTAAAGGGCCGACCAGGCTTTCTTGTTAGTGTTTGCATCCACATAATAACAACCGCCCATTCCGGGAAACCAGAAGTTCCAGGAGGATTCTTCCGAAGACATCAGAAAGGCCGTTCCTGTTACGCCATCATTACCCCAAACCGTTCCATCACCTTCTTTCATAAAGAAGTTGTACCAGGCGGTGGCTCCCATGAAACCCAGATATTGCCCGTCGGAAGCAGCCGAATAGAGTGTCACACCGGTTTCTGCCTTATCGGCATTAAGAATATACCCCAGACTCATGTCAATCGTATAGGGAGTGACCGCTACTGTGACTACATTAGAGTAAACAGGGATCATATTCTTTCCCGTCTGCGCAGCAAGCCGGAAATAAACGTTATTCGCCACATCAGGATTGGCACCGATATTCTTGGCCAGTGCATTCAAGGCAGCACCGGTATAAGCCTTCGAGAGGGAAGTTTCTACATTTTCGCTCACCACACCCGAAAAATCCTGAGTAGTGGAAACCTGCAAGGTCTGGATGGTCACATCAATAGCCGACAAAGCAGGGTCGCTGATCTGCAAGGCATCTTTCGTCCATGCCAAAGACAGGACAATGTCATTACTGTTTTCCTGCGACAAGACGACTGTACTTTCCGTCGCAACCAGTTCACCGGATTGAATACTGCTCAGATATATTTTGTCTTCATCCTTTTCGCAAGAGGCAAAACTAAAAACTGCCGCAAGAAGGAGAAGGAAATTCTTCATTGTCTTCATATAGTATAGAATTAATAGTTTTCGTTATAAAGATTCGGGTTAGCCGTCAGTTCGGTGGACGGAATAGGATAAATGTTATATTTGTTGTCTACTGCCTGTCCGTTCATCACACCGCCTTTCCACTGCCACAGATAGCTGGAAGTGGTAAACTTGCCGTAACGTATCAGATCCGTGCGGCGGACACACTCCAGATAGAGTTCACGGGCACGCTCGTCAAGAATAAAGTCGGTGGTCAACTGTCCGTCGGTAATATTCCCCGAATCGTTGCCAAAGGCACGTCTGCGCAAATCATTGACACAACCTAAAGCTGTGGAACGGCTGCTGCCTTCTCCCCCTCTCACTACAGCCTCAGCCAACATCAGATAGACATCCGCCAGACGGAAAACCGGGAAATCGGTATTCACACCACCGTCGTTGCTATTGGAAGCGGCTTCGCCCGCATCAGTCAAGTTAGTCCATTTCTCCGGAAGATAACCGTTGCTTTGGTTTTCCACTACATCTATTGTTTTGGTCTGTCCCTCAGTATAGAACATCCCCCGGCCATCGCCATCACTGAAAAGATCGGGAAGTTCGCCTCGCAGGCGGAAATTACCCCAACCGGAAGATACACCGTAATCGGCAGGTACCTGAGTATCGGAAGTGTTATTCACGCCTCCGCAGATGATATAAGTAGTTGCTCCCCACGATACGGTATGTGTTGCATCCACCGGAAAAGCATAGATGATTTCATTGGTACGGTTATGGTTGTCGGCATTGAACAGTTTGGCATAATCACCTTCCAGCGTATAACCCGCTTTCAGGATTTCGTTGCAGTAGGTGATGCAATCCGTCCAATGGGCAGTACCCGTATAAACTTCCGCATTGAGATATAAGCGTGCCAACAGGGCATAAGCGGCTTGTTTGCAGGCACGGCCGTATTCGCATTCTGTGCGGTCCAACAAGTCTGCATCCACATCTTTCAATTCCGTCTCCAGATACTCGAACATTTGTGTAGCAGTGTAGCGTGGCGGCAGATAGCTGCCTACAGGATCATTCTCGGTGACAAGAGGTATGTTACGATAAAGATCGAGTGCATGATAGTATGCCAATGCACGGAGAAAACGGGCTTCAGCCCGATAATGGCGTATTTCCGCCTGCTCACTCTCACTGAATTTTTCAATCTGCCCGTCGGTGGCATTACGCAGGAATTCATTGCAAAGTGCTATGGTGTAGTAAATACGATAATACGTATCGGACACCCACGCATCATTGGCATCCCAACTCAGATAAGTAAGTCCACTCATTTTTTCGCCTCCCAACCAGGTGTAGACCACCTCGTCGGTGCCACATTCCTGCATATTGAAGTAACAGCGCATATAGTCGTAACCGAAGTTACTGTCGAGGTCTTTATCTCCGCCGCCTTTTTCTTGTCCGGCAATGACGAAAGACACATAAAGTTTTCCTAAAACGGCTTTATAGTTAGCTGCGGACGTATAAACATCAGCCGAAGTGGTTTCCGTATGCGGATACTGGTTGAGGTCGTCCAAACAGGAAGTTGTGAATAGTGTACCGGCAAAAAGCAGTACGGTATAGAATATCTTTTTCATACGATATGTCTTGTTTTTAATGGTAAAGATTAGAATTCAAGTCCCAGGCTGAGTGAGTAAGTGCGCGGGCGGGGATAGAAAGAAGAATCCATTCCACTCGGAACCTCCGGATCAACACCCGAATACTTGGTTATGCAAAATACGTTTTGCACCATGACACTAGCATTCAAACTGAGCCAACGGCATACACGGCCAAAGTTGTAGGATAGTGACAGGTTATCCATTTTCAGGAATGAGCCGTTCTCCACATAATAGTCCGACAAGTGCTGGCGCCTCTGGAAGCCGGTTTCCAGATAACTGCTGTGCACGTTATTCAACTGGAACGCATTATAGCTCATCGTCTCCCAGGCACCGGTGTTCATAGCCATGCCGTTGTATACGTAGTTGCCCACATTGGCACGAAAGCTGGTGCTCAGCGTCCACTTCTTATAATTCAGCGAAGTACTGAAGCCGAAGATAAAGTCGGGTGTAGGTGATTTATAGCGATAAAGGTCACCTGAGTTTATCTCGCCGTCATTGTTCAGGTCGGCATAAGCTCCCTCGATGGGTTTGCCGGTTTCGGCATCGTAAAGCTGTTTATAGACGTAGAACATATAAGGTTCGTAGCCTTCGCTCAATACCTGCACATTTTGTCCGTCAATGGAGGCACCGGCCGAGATGTTGGTGGCAGCACCACCTTCTACCAGAGAGAGGTTCTTGACTTTCATCTTTTGCCAGGTCATGTTGAAGCTGACATCCCAGTTCCAGTTCTTGCTTTGAATGGGACTGGCGTTCAGGGAAACTTCAATACCCTGACTATCTACATTACCCACATTGGTCAGGATATTCTTATCGAAATTAGTACCGGCGGGAGAGGCAACAGTAGCCAACAGGTCCTTGGTCTGGCGGGTATAGTAATCAAAGCTACCGGTAATACGGTCTTCAAGGAAGCCAAAATCAAAACCGGCATTCCAGGCGGTAGTAGTCTCCCATTTCAAATTAGAGACGTATGCCTCAGGGCGGTAGGTGGTGATGTACTGATTGCCGAACTGTGCTTCCGCCCCACTCTGGCTGGCTGTATAAACGGGCAGATAATTATAGTTACCAATGCCATCCTGCTGACCGGTGACACCGTAACTGGCACGGAGTTTCAGGTTACTCAACACTGCATTGTCTTTCAGGAAAGCCTCTTCACTGACTCTCCAGGCCAGAGCTACAGAGGGGAAAGTTCCCCAACGGTTATCTTTGCTGAAACGAGAGGTACCATCACGACGCATGGTGGCCGTCAGCATATAACGCGAATCAAAAGTATAGTTCAGACGCGCATAGTAAGAGAGAAGCACATGGCGCTCGTCGGAAGCGGCAGTCGTACTTTGTATCTCGCCTAATGTGCTCAGTTCACTGTATTGAGGGGAAGTACTCTTCCAGTATTGATAATCATATCCCACAGTGGCATCAATGCTGCTCTTCCAGGAGTCGAGGTATTTATTGTAATTGAAATAAGTAGTCAGCAGGCGGTTGGTATTCTTTTGCGGGCCATATTTATAATCACGCCCATGAGTTGTCTCATACTGGGCTGCCTCAGCCGGAACATATATCTTGCCTTGTCCCTTGGCATAATCATACCCCAAAGTAGCATGAAATTTCAGTTCGGGCAGGAAGTGCATTTTGTAATCCACATCAAAGTTACCAACCACACGGGACACACGGCTGGTTGATTTATACTGCTTGAGAGCCCCCAGAGGATTGACCGTACCACCTGTAACCAACTGCCCTACATTGTCAGTAGCCTCAGTGTATCCGCCAAACGTATTGTTACCCGAATAAACCGGAATGGTAGGGTTCCAGGTTGCTGCATTCCAAATGGCATTTGAATTGGCGAAACGGTTGTCGTTACGCGAACCTTTCACATTGAAGTTCAGTTTCAGATGGTCGTCAAAGAAACTGGGAGATAAGGATACACTACCTGTGATACGCTCTGCATTGTCCGTCTTCACCAAACCATCCTGGTTATAATAACCTAAAGACACACGGATAGGAAAGTTCTTTGCCAGACGGCCGGACAGGCTGAGGTTATTGTCCGTACCGAAAGTGTTATGATAGATTTTGTCATTCCAATCCGTGTTGGCATTACCCAGCAGGGCTTTCTGTGCATCCGAGCCCTGAGTATTGACCACATTGATGAACTCTTCGCGTGAGAGCATATCGTTCAATTTAGTACGAGTCTGTATGGAATTGGTAGTTGTGAAACTCACTTTCATACGGTCAGTACTTCCTTTCTTGGTAGTAATGATAATGACACCGTTTGACGCGCGCGAACCGTAGATGGCGGTGGACGAAGCATCTTTCAGGATGGTCATACTTTCTATATCACTCGGATTGATTAATGCCAAAAAGTTACCGTCATTACCACTGATACCACCCGTTTCAAGGGGTACGCCATCCAACACGATAAGCGGGTCGTTACTGGCATTCAGCGAAGCACCGCCACGGATACGGATGGTACTTCCGGCTGTGGGCGAGCCACTATTACTCATAATCTGTACACCCGATACTTTACCGTTAATCAGTTGTTCGGGCGAGGAAATCAGCCCGGAATTGAAATCCTTGCTGCTGACATTAGAGACAGATCCCGTCAGGTCACTTTTGCGGGTTGTTCCGTAACCGATAACAACCACATCACTCAGTACCTGAGAGTCACTTTTCATCTTTACATTCACGGTATTGTTGTCCGGAATGGGAACAGTCATAGTTTCATAGCCCACATAGGAGATTTGCAAAGTGGTAGCTCCCGAAGGTACAACAATGGAAAAGTTTCCATCAAGATCGGTTATCACGCCGGTACTGGTACCTACCACCAGGATACTGGCGCCGATAAGGGGTTCGTTCGTGTCGTCTACGACATGCCCGGTTACTTTTCTTCCGTCCTGAGCGGAAAGCGGGCTCGTAATTGCTGATAGCGCGATGCACAGCAGACATAGAAAAGCTGTGACGCGATGTTTTAAGGTTTTGTTTCTCATACTTGGTATTTAATTTAAAAGTGTTACTTATTCCAGCCAAATGCCGCCTATTTCTATTTCCGCTTGTTTCCCGGCAGTTCCTTCAAAGGACAGTTCAAGGCTTTCTATCTTTTCCACCCGGAAAGGAATCTCCGTTTGCGGACGGAAATAGTTGTCGAGGAAAACCGGATAGGCATGAGGCAACAGGGCGGTATTGGTCTGTCGCAGTTCCGTGAGAGGAATGCGAATGATATCATCCGTTGCAGCCGTACACGGTGCGAGATAGGTATATCCATCCGAAGTAATGAAACCTGCTTTAAGTCCTTCCGGCATCTTCTTCACGTGCAGACAAAGCTTACGGCCGGCTGCAAGACGTTCAGGACGGCCGCTAATGTCATCTTTGATATAGCGGCGAAGGAAAAAGACCGGATTAGGGTCCTTGGACTCAAAAGTAATGCGGAGAGTCGGTTTCTCCGTTGGGGCATTCTCAATCAATTCACGATTGGTACGACTCCACTCCGGTAAGGTATAGACTTCCAGGTTATTGCCGGTATCTCCCGCTTCCAGTAAAGAAAGTGGCTTCGTAGAAACGACTACATTCGTCTCCCACAGGGTAGCCGTGGTATAGTCCCAATCCAGCGGACTCTTGGCTACCCCGGAAGGGAATGTCTGTCGTTTATCTCCCCGACAAACAACGATGTTATACCTAAAACAACCTTCTTTTATATCTGAGGCAGGAACAATGGCACGGTATGTGTAACCACCTGCATAGTTCATCTTGATAGATGGATTCTTTTCATTCCAAAAGGAGATTTTATCAGTATAGATGATAACGGAGTCGGGCTGTTCATTACCGGCTACAGTGGCTTGTATGGTCAGGTCTTTGCCGGCATCAACAGTTCTCACCGGAGAATGATTGACTATGAAGTCAAGGTCTGAAGGTTGAGAGTGGAGAGTTGGGGAGACGTATTCACCAAGGGTGATGTTTTGCCAACGGGTATCGGCAGTCCAGGTTCCGGAGGCGGATATGCCTTCGCGTTGCAAAAGATAAACGCCGGGACGAAGGGCGGAAATGGTACCGTTCGTGGCGGCAGTATGTCGGGAGTTATCTTTATCTAATCCATTTATCTGGAAATGTTTACCCAAGTCAGGCAAATCCAGCACCATATCCCATGCATTGGAAATGATATGCATCACTTCTTTATCCAAAGAAGGTTTGGCAAACGGATCGCTCACCTGCACTACATCGGGCATAACTTCCAGGCGCCAGACACCATCTTCCAACTTATCTATCCAATAAGCACCTGTACCCTCGTAACGGACAACGGGAGAACTGCCGCATCCGGCAATGGCACGAAGCCGTGAAACATCTTTCGGAAGGGTCTGCGTCGTATTGGAATAGTAGAATTTCTCTCCATCGTTCAGTTCGCTCAAATCCTGTACGTAGCTGACGCGGAAGTCATTGAACAGCGTATCTGCCGGATAATCTCCAAAACTCTCTCCCCTGCCCACTTTCTGTGCCACTTCTGCGGCAATCATCAAACCAAGAGCCTTGTTCGGAGTATAAGCCACATTCAGGTAATGAGTCTGATATTCGGTATTATATGCCGCCATATCAATAGGATCATACGCAAACTGTGTAATCCACTGGAAGCCGGCAGAACGGAAAGTGCGGACAGTGGCAGGATAAAGATAGGAATAGAGATTGTCCGCAGGGTCAAATTCATAAACCAGACGCGCCTTTTTATTGAAACCTTTCAAATTGGAGAAAGGAATATCGTAGCGGTCTACCGCGGGCAGGAAGTTTCCTTTACGGGCATGTCCGGAAACAAGCCCCACGGGATACCACTGATAAGTAGTACCTTGAACGGCAGTATCGTAGTAAGCCTCAACCACATGCTGATTGTGGCTGACATTATAGAATACCGGTTTCCGGTTGCCTGCACGTTTCAAGGCAGATAACATCTTGTTGATATAAGTACGCGTTTCAACTACCGTACCCGGATGGCAGGGTTCGTTGTTGATTTCAAAACCTACGATGTAAGGATCGTCTTTATAGGCATAGCCTGTGTAAGAATTAACGTGGCGCACAAGGGCGGCAATATATTTTTCCTGCGCGGCAATGGCCTCTGCATCGCTATGAACAGCACATTTATCATAATTGTAGGAAAAGCCGCCGGTAGGCTGGTTACGTTCGGGATAGCCATTGCCGAAGTTGGTTTGAGCAGTAATAACGATGCGAATACCACGTTCCTGCAATTTAAAGATAAGATAATCCAGCAATTCCAAATGCTCGTTCTCCAGCAGGTTGCCTTTGCCATCGGAAATCTCAACGTCCCAAATGTGGATGCGGTAAGCATTCAGTCCCAGACGTGCAAAGTGGTAGACATCACGATCGATCGCAGCTTTGCGGTCAATGCCCAGATAGCCCATTACACGGTAAGCATGGGCAAAAGGCAGGGTATAATTCACGCCAAAGAAAGAAGTCTCTTTCCGGGTATCGGACCAACGCATGACGCCGTTGGCATCCACATAAACAGTAGGGATATTTTTTCGTACTTGGGACTGTACGTTGTTTGATACCTTGTTTTGTGCCGGGACAACTGCCGTCAGTAAACAAGTAACCAGGAGTAGAATGTGTCTCTTCATGTCATCAAATTAAAGTTGGTTTTCTGTTGGCAAAAGTAACGGAGGGAGGGGATTCGCGAAAGCATATTTCGGACATAAAAGGATAAAATTGAGACATAAAACAGCCACAGAGTGCCTTGCAGTGATGTTTTGTGTTAAATAAGCAAACAAAAGACATGGAATAGCGTTGTCTACCAAACCATAACCTAAGACCTAACAAAAAAATATGAGCATGAATAAATTGAAGTTTTCTTTTCTGCTTCTGATGCTTCTGGCATCAGTTCCGGTTTTTGCCGATTACGCTCCTGTCAATGTGCAGGAAGCCCTAAAGAAGATGTACCCCCAAGCCAAAGATGTAGCCTGGTCGCGGGACGAAGCGTATTATGTAGCGGACTTTATACAGAATGGCTTCGACACCAAAGTCTGGTTCAATTCCAATGCTTCGTGGGCAATGAAGCAAACAGACTGGGAAACGATGGATGAAGTCCCTGCCGCAGTTTATAATGCATTTGCTGCAAGCCAGTATTCTGATGGGATGGTACAAAATGTTACATTGGTCCAGTTTCCCGAAAAGCAATCGGTGATTTCTGTAATAGTGGGTATGGCAAATACGCAGACCAGGTATCAACTGCTATTCACCCTTGACGGAGGATTGGAGGATGAACGTAATGCGACTTACTTTAATAATCTGCTGGGTGCAGAGGTGTTCTTATAACAAAGATTTTCCATAATAAAAAGCTATTATGGAGCAGGACAAATGAAGCTAAATTCTTATTCGTATCGGTGCGGAAAGGAATTATTTCACCACAGATTACACAGATTAGCACAGATTTAATTTATTAATAATCAGAGATATCTTCCCTAATCTGTGTAAATCTGTGTAATCTGTGGTGCATCAAAACCGCTACAAAAAGAAACTAAATTCTGAAAAAATTCAGTCCTACCGATCAGAACTCGCTGGTAAAATGGAACTTAATATGCTTAAAGTCCATCTGGGCCATTTGCAGCACATAACCGCTATCTGCCAGGAAGACATCTCTTCCTTCACGGTCTTTCGCCATATACTGATACTTACGTTTCTTGAAAGCCTCCAGTTCCTCCTGGTCATCACTCTCTATCCAGCAAGCTTTATACAGACTCAACGGTTCCCAACGACACTTCGCACTGTATTCGTTCTCCAGACGATACTGGATAACCTCGAACTGCAACTGCCCCACCGTACCAATAATCTTCCGACCGTTAAACTGGTTGACAAACAACTGCGCCACACCCTCGTCCATCAGTTGGTCGATACCCTTGGCAAGCTGTTTCTGCTTCATCGGGTCAGCGTTTTCTATATACTTGAACATCTCCGGCGAGAAACTCGGCAAACCACGGAAATGAAGCATCTCCCCTTCCGTCAACGTATCACCAATCTTAAACGTTCCGTTGTCCGGTAACCCGATGATGTCACCTGCCCAAGCCTCATCAACAGTCGTCTTACGCTGTGCCATGAACTGTGTAGGCGAAGAAAAACGCATAGTCTTTCCATGACGCACATGCAGGTAAGGAGCATTACGCGTGAATTTACCTGAGCAAATCTTACAAAATGCAATACAGGAACGGTGGTTTGGGTCGATATTCGCCGTAATCTTAAAGACAAAACCGGTGAACTTCGGTTCTTCCGGTTCCACTTCACGCTCTTCCGCCTGCACCGGACGGGGACTTGGAGCTACCTCCACAAAACAATCCAATAACTCCTGCACACCGAAGTTATTCAGTGCCGAACCAAAGAATACAGGTGCCAGTTCGCCTTTCAGATATTCTTCTTTATCAAACTCAGGATAGACCCCATCTATCAGTTCCAGTTCACCACGCAGTTTATCAGCCAATTGCGCACCGATTTGCTTATCCAGTTCTTCGGTATTGATGTCTACCTCTACCTTCTCTGTAACCACCTGTTTGGAAGGCTGGAAAAGGTTCAGCTTATCTTCATAGATATTATAAACTCCCTTGAAACGGACACCACTTTCGATAGGCCAGGTCAGTGGACGTACATGAATGGATAACTCTTCCTCCAATTCGTCCAGCAAGTCGAAAGGATCCTTAGCTTCACGGTCCATTTTGTTGACGAAGATAATTACCGGTGTATTACGCATACGGCACACTTCCATCAGCTTACGCGTCTGCGTTTCCACACCCTTTGCACCGTCCACTACGATAATAACGCTGTCTACAGCGGTCAGCGTGCGGTAGGTATCTTCGGCAAAGTCCTGGTGACCGGGAGTATCGAGGATGTTAATCTTATAATCCTTGTAATCAAACTCCATCACAGAGGTGGTTACAGAGATACCACGTTGTTTCTCTATATCCATCCAGTCGGATGTAGCCGTTTTCTTTATCTTATTGCTTTTCACGGCACCAGCCACCTGAATCTGCCCACCGAAAAGCAATAACTTCTCGGTCAATGACGTCTTACCGGCATCCGGATGCGCGATAATAGCAAAGGTTCGCCTTCTCTCTATTTCGTTATTATTTGCCATATATGATTATATAGGTATCATTTATACTTCATTCAACTTCTCGATACACACTTTCAGGCTTTCTTCCCAATGAGGAACTTCGATACCGAACGTTTTCTTAATTTTCGTCTTATCCAATACCGAATAGTGCGGACGGGGTGCCTTTGCCGGGTATTCATTCGTATGCAACGGACTAACCTTACATGTCGTAATGCCTGCAATGCGGTGAATAGCCACCGTAAAATCATACCAGGAGCACACGCCCTCATCACTGAAATGATAAATGCCCGGAACAATTCCACGATTGATAGCTGCATAGATAGCAACTGCCAGATCTTTCGCATACGTCGGCGTACCAATCTGATCAAAAACGACTCCCAACGATTCACGTTCACGTCCCAGACGAATCATTGTCTTCACAAAGTTGTTTCCATAGATAGAATACAACCAGGCGGTACGAATCACCATCGCCTTTTCACAGTTCTGCATGACTTCCTTCTCTCCGCCCAACTTGGTAAACCCATAAACAGAGTTAGGGCATGTCTCGCACTCTTCTGTATAAGGGATATGCGCCGTGCCATCAAATACATAGTCCGTAGAAACCTGTATCATTGCAGCACCATTAGCCTGAGCGGCACGTGCCAGTATTCCCGGAGCTTCTTCATTCAGTTTACGGCATAACTCTTCGTTATCTTCCGCTTTATCGACTGCCGTATAAGCAGCACAATTCACTACGACTTCAATCTGATTGTCAGCAATGCACGCCCGTACAGCCTGTTCGTCACAGATATCCAGTTCCTGTACGTCAGTAAAATAATAAGTGTGTTGCGGATTCTCTTTTGCAAGAACTTGCATCTCGTTGCCAAGTTGTCCGTTGGCTCCGGTTACTAATATTCTCATCTCTCTATTTTAGATTTAATTATTTACGATTCACAATCAAAGTAACGTCCCCACTATCAGCCACTTTACAACATTACTCCCCCAGTTTCAACTCTCCCTTTTTATCTTTCTCGTAATAGTTGGCAAGCAGGGAAATAAAACTACTGATGGACTCTATTGCTTTCGCCGTTCCCGGTGTGATTTCCTTCTTCTGCAAACGCAGCAGCAAGACCCCATACAAAGCTTCGAAACACGTCTCCAGTTCCGGCTCATCTTTCTTTCCGTTCTTTTGGCGCAGTTCCACTATAAAGGGCAATGCTTTAAAATAGGCTGCACTATAATAAGGATATTTGGGAGATGCCAGCAATTCGCCATGCAACTCTGTCAGGTTCATCACTACGTTACGGTTGATTTGCAGATGTCCCTTTTCCTTCACACCTTCTATGCGCATCATATCAATCAGATTGCCATACCATTCTTCCAATGCGGGACGTTCCTCTTCGGGATAACGGGAAATAATACTTTCGCGGATATTATCGATATCACACCCGTTGGCGCGTATCAAATCCTCTACCTGCCACATATATATAAGGTATTCCGCGATATTCTTCGCTTTCAGTTGTTGTGCTATCTTCATGATTTTATGTTTCTTGTCAGTAAAGTGATTCGCCCATCAGCGTAAACACCAACCCAAACACAGACACAACAATGACAATGCCTCCGATAATACGGTTCAATATCCAGATGCCGCGCAGGTTGAATTGCGTACGGACTTTATTCACAAAGAAAGTGATGCCAAACCACCATGCCAATGCCCCCAGTGCAATAGCCAGGTATCCGGTGACCGCCTCAAACACCAACACCCCTTCGCTGACAAAGGCAAAGCGTGCAAAGAGTCCAATAAACAGGAAAATAATAAGTGGATTGGATAGTGTGACGGCGAACGCCGTTATGAAGTTATGGAAATAAGAACCTTTATTGGTAGAAACAGGACGGATGGAGGAGACGGGATTACTGCGAAACGTATAAATGCCAAATGCCAACAGCATGATGCTTCCGAACAACTGCAAATAAAAGATATTTTTATTGACGTAATCGAATACGAAACTCATTCCGTACCCTGTCAGCAAGGCGTAAGCAATGTCACTCAACGAGGCTCCCAGTCCTGTTATGAAACCATACCAACGCCCTTTGTTCAACGTACGCTGAATGCACAGCACGCCGACAGGCCCCAGCGGAGCAGACACAACTACCCCGATAATAAAGCCCTTCCATAATATATCGAATATGGTCCTTATTTCAATCATGGCTGCAAATATCGTACTTTTTTGCGAGACGAGCCAATAGTGTTAACGTTTTTTCGACTGAGAATTGCATTAGCTGACTTTTTTCATGACTTTTTGATTATATAAGTCATATTTCTTACAAGTTCCATGAGGATTATCTTTTTTTCATGCTTCTAAAATACGGGAATGAAATCAGCAAAGCAGATGCGAGTTTTTTTTATCTCCTTTTCTTTCTCTCCCCCAACGATTTTCCGTATCTTTGCCAGAAAAGCGAAGATAAGCTGCACCTCGGCATAAAAAATGAATAATTCATTTTATTCTGCGCTCAGTTTGCATTATCTTTGCGCCAAAGAAAAAAAGTCGGCATCTCCCGTAAACGCCTCTCTGCTTTTTCCGGAGTGCCCCAAGCATAAATCATAATTCATAAATCATAAATATTCAGTATGATTCTTTTTTTCAGAACCCCATCCAAAAGCGTGATAGCCGTAGAATGCGAGCACGCACTTCCTCAAGCAGACATCGACAAACTCTGCTGGCTTTTTGGAGAAGCCACCCTCGAAAGTGAAGACAACCTGAAAGGACATTTCGTTGGTCCGCGCCGCGAAATGATTACCCCTTGGAGTACGAACGCCGTAGAAATCACCCAGAATATGGGACTGGACGGCATCATCCGTATCGAGGAGTATTTCCCCGTAAAAGATGAAAACGCTGACCACGACCCGATGCTGCAACGCATGTATAAAGGTCTGAATCAGGAAGTATTCACCACCAACCGTAAGCCGGAACCGATCATCCATATCGAAGATTTGGAAGCTTACAACGAGAAAGAAGGCCTGGCACTCTCCAAAGAAGAGATGGACTACCTCAAGAAAGTAGAGCAAGACCTCGGACGCAAGTTGACAGACTCTGAAGTATTTGGTTTCGCACAAATCAACTCCGAGCACTGCCGCCACAAAATATTCGGTGGAACGTTCATCATCGACGGTGTGGAACAAGAGTCTTCTCTCTTCCAGATGATTAAGAAAACAACCCAAGAAAACCCCAATAAGATTATTTCAGCATATAAAGATAATGTAGCTTTTGCCGAAGGTCCGGTGATTGAACAGTTTGCTCCGGCAGACCACTCTAAGCCCGACTTCTTCCAGGTGAAAGACATCAAGAGCGTTATCTCACTGAAAGCTGAAACACACAATTTCCCGACAACCGTAGAACCCTTCAACGGTGCATCTACCGGTACAGGCGGTGAAATCCGCGACCGTATGGGTGGTGGTAAAGGTTCATGGCCCATTGCCGGAACTGCTGTCTACATGACTTCATATCCCCGCACCGACGAAGGACGTCTCTGGGAAGAAATCCTCCCTGTACGCCAATGGCTGTACCAGACTCCGGAACAGATTCTGATTAAAGCGTCCAATGGCGCCAGCGACTTCGGCAACAAGTTCGGGCAACCGCTAATCTGCGGTTCCGTGCTGACCTTTGAACATAAGGAAAGAGAAGAAGTTTACGGCTACGACAAAGTAATCATGCTTGCCGGCGGCGTAGGCTACGGCACGAAACGTGACTGCCTGAAAGGCACGCCGGAAGCCGGAAACAAAGTAGTCGTCATCGGTGGTGACAACTACCGCATCGGCTTGGGCGGTGGTTCCGTATCTTCTGTAGATACCGGACGCTACAGTAGCGGTATCGAGCTGAACGCCGTGCAGCGTGCCAACGCCGAAATGCAGAAACGTGCCTACAACGTGGTACGTGCCCTCTGCGAAGAAGAAACCAACCCGGTGGTGTCCATCCACGACCACGGTTCGGCAGGACACGTGAACTGCCTTTCCGAATTGGTAGAAGAATGTGGTGGTATGATCGATATGAGCAAGTTGCCTATCGGCGACAAGACACTCTCCGCCAAAGAAATCATCGCCAACGAAAGCCAGGAACGTATGGGCTTGCTCATTCAGGAAGAAGCCATCGAACATGTGCGTAAAGTGGCAGAACGTGAACGTGCCCCGATGTACGTGGTAGGTGAAACTACCGGCGATCATCGCTTTGCTTTCCAGCAGGCTGACGGTGTACGTCCGTTCGATCTTGCTGTTGAACAAATGTTCGGTTCGTCTCCCAAGACCTACATGATAGACAAGACCGTAGAACGTCACTACGAAATGCCGAAATACGAGCAATCCAAACTGCACGAATACCTGACGAACGTATTGCAACTGGAAGCAGTTGCCTGCAAGGACTGGTTGACCAACAAAGTAGACCGTTCCGTAACCGGTAAGATTGCCCGCCAGCAATGCCAGGGCGAATTGCAGTTACCATTGAGCGACTGCGGTGTGGTAGCCCTCGACTATCGTGGCGAGAAAGGTATCGCCACTTCACTGGGACATGCCCCTCAAGCCGCACTTGCCGACCCGGCAGCCGGTTCGGTACTTTCAGTGAGCGAAGCATTGACCAACCTTGTATGGGCTCCAATGGCCGAAGGCATGGACAGTATTTCCCTCTCTGCCAACTGGATGTGGCCTTGCCGCTCACAAGAAGGTGAAGATGCCCGTCTCTACACAGCCGTGAAAGCCTTGAGCGACTTCTGCTGTGCACTGCAAATCAACGTGCCTACCGGAAAGGACTCTCTGTCCATGACACAAAAATACCCCGACGGCAGCAAAGTAATTTCTCCGGGAACCGTTATCGTTTCCGCAGGCGGCGAAGTTTCGGACGTGAAGAAAGTGGTTTCTCCCGTTCTTGTTAATGATGAAAAGACTACGATTTATCATATAGACTTTAGTTTCGATACATTGAAACTGGGTGGCTCCGCCTTCGCACAGTCATTGGGCAAAGTAGGCGATGAAGTGCCTACAGTGCAGGATGCCGAATACTTCCGCGACGCTTTCCTTGCCGTACAGGAACTGGTGAACAAAGGCCTGATTCTTGCCGGTCACGATATATCAGCCGGTGGTCTCATCACTACCCTGCTGGAAATGTGCTTCGCAAATGTAGAAGGCGGTATGGAAATCAGCCTCGACAAGATGAAGGAACATGACCTCGTGAAACTTCTGTTTGCCGAAAACCCGGGTATCGTTATCCAGGTGAGCGACAAGCACAAGGAGCAGGTGAAACAAATATTGGAAGATGCCGGTGTAGGCTTCGTGAAAATCGGTAAGCCGACCGATGAACGCCATATCCTCATCACCAAGGATGATGCCACTTACCAGTTCGGCATCGACTATATGCGCGATGTATGGTATTCTACCTCTTACCTGCTCGACCGCAAACAGTCCATGAACGGCTGTGCCAAGAAGCGTTTTGAGAACTACAAGATGCAGCCGCTTGAATTCGCTTTCATGCCGGGCTTCAAAGGCAAATTCTCACAATATGGCATCGACCCGAACCGTCGCACACCGACCGGTATCCGCGCAGCCATCATCCGCGAGAAAGGTACGAACGGTGAACGCGAAATGGCCTACTCCCTCTATCTGGCAGGTTTCGATGTGAAAGACGTAACCATGACCGACCTTATCAGCGGACGCGAAACTCTGGAAGACGTGAACATGATTGTGTACTGCGGTGGCTTCTCCAACTCCGACGTGTTGGGTTCTGCCAAAGGTTGGGCAGGCGCATTCCTCTTCAACCCGAAAGCCAAAGAAGCACTCGACAAGTATTATGCACGCGAAGACACACTTTCACTGGGTGTCTGCAACGGTTGCCAGTTGATGATGGAACTTAACCTCATCACTCCAGAACATAAGAAACAGGGCAAGATGTTGCATAACGAGTCTCATAAGTTCGAATCCAGATTCCTCGGCCTCACCATCCCGACTAACCGCAGCGTAATGTTCGGTTCGTTGAGTGGCAGCAAACTCGGTATCTGGGTAGCTCATGGAGAAGGTAAATTCTCTTTGCCATACGATGAAGACAAATACAATGTGGTGGCTAAATATAGCTATGACGAGTATCCCGCCAACCCGAACGGTTCGGACTTCTCGGCAGCCGGTATAGCCAGTGCCGACGGACGCCATCTGGCAATCATGCCCCACTTGGAACGTGCTATCTTCCCGTGGCAGAATGGTTGCTACCCGGCAGAACGCCTGCACAGCGACCAGATTACTCCGTGGATGGAAGCCTTCGTCAATGCACGCAAATGGATAGAAGAGAAAACCAAGTAATTTCTACGAATATCCAAATAAAGCAAAGGCGCAGGTTATAATTTACAACTTGCGCCTTTTTCATGCAAACTATCAGAGAAATAGACCATTATTATTCGAGTTTCATTTTGCTTTTATCAAACAAAATGCATATTTTTGCGTTAATTTCACAAATGCCCCCAATAACAAAACGACCGTAACTGTTATGAGAAAATTTATACTTTTCTTTTTATTCATATACATATCTTCCCTCTGCATCGCCCAAACTTACAAGTACATCGGCGTAGAAGATGGTTTGAGCAATCGTAGGGTATATGCCATCCAGAAAGGTCCGAAAGGTTATATGTGGTTTCTGACACATAACGGCATAGACCGTTATGACGGTAAGGACTTCAAACAATACCGACTGATAGACAGCGAAATAGAAGTAAACTCCATGTTGAACCTAAGCTGGCTGTATGTCGGCGTGGACGGAACCCTCTGGGAGATAGGTAAAAAAGGAAGAGTATTCCGTTACGATGCCAAACACGACCGTTTCCAGTTTGTATACAAGCTGCCGGATGAAGTGGTGAAAGGAAATCCTTCTCCTGTAAGCTACGGCTTCATCGACACCAATAATGTGGTATGGTTATGTAATGAAGAGGCTTTGTATCTGTATGACACCGAAAGCGGAAAAGCCACCGTCATCAAGAACCAAATCGGTGAGAGTATCACAGACATTGAAGAGATTGACCCTGAACACTTTTTTATAGGGACGGATGTCGGCATACATCATGCCGAACTGAAAGACAACACTCTTACCCTTTCCCCCTGCGAAAAGCTCGACAACTTAAAGATGCAGGTCAATGAGCTATTCCTTCATAAAGAAAGCCGCAAGCTCTTCGTAGGAACCTTTCAGAGAGGTGTCTATGCATATGACATGAATCTCCATCAGACCATCAAGCTCAATGCCGGCCTGGAAGACGTGAGTATCACCCGCATCAAAGCTTTTAATGACAAAGAGATATTGATAGCCACAGACGGTGCCGGTGTATATAAAATGAATGTGGAAACTTACAAATGCGAGCCTTATATTGTAGCGGATTATAACAGCTATAATGCCATGAACGGCAATAGTATCTATGATCTTTATGTAGACGGCGACCGCATCTGGATGGCCAACTATCCTATCGGCATTACTGTACGCAACAATCAATACACCAGTTACCAATGGATCAAACATTCCGTCGGCAACAAGCAATCGCTCATCAACGACCAAGTGAATGCCATCGTTGAAGACCATGATGGTGACTTATGGTTTGCCACCAACAACGGTATCAGCCTCTACAGTACGAAGACCAAACAATGGCATTCGTTCCTCAGTGTATTCGACAATATCAACCTGACAAAAAATCATGTATTCATCTCCCTGTGCGAAGTTTCACCGGGCATCATCTGGGCAGGTGGATATAGTTCTGGCATTTATCAGATAGACAAAAAGCGGATGAAAGCTGAGTTTTTCACGCCCTCGACTTTTGGCGGTAGCGGTATCCGACCTGACAAATATATACGCTCCATCATGAAAGCATCGGACGGAAGCATCTGGTCGGGTGGGTATTACAACTTAAAGCAAATCAACTTCCAAACGAAGGAAATACGGCTCTACCCCGACTTAAACGGCATCACGGACATCAAAGAGAAAGATGAAAAGCACATGTGGATAGGTACCGCCACAGGTTTGAACCTGTTGAATATAGAAACCGGGAAGTATCAATATATAGCAATGCCGATAGAATCGTTCTACATCAACGCACTTTATCAGGACAAAGATGGTTTGCTCTATATAGGAACCAGCAATTCCGGTCTGTTGATCTACAATCATGAAAAAAAATCGTTCGAACATTTCCATAAGGACAATTGCGCCCTTATCTCCAATAACATATATACCATTCTTTCAGACGGAGACAAAAGCATTCTGCTAAGTACCGAAAACAGTCTGACCAGTTATTATCCGACAGCAAAAATATTCCATAACTGGACCAAGGAACAGGGCTTGAAAAGTGATCACTTCAATTCAACATCGGGCACACTCCGGAAGAACGGGAACTTTATCCTCGGAAGTACAGATGGAGCAATAGAGTTTGACAAAGACATGATGATTCCACGCGACTATAAGTTCCAGATGGTATTCAGTGACTTGCGGGTATTCTACCAGACCGTTTATCCGGGCGACGAGAGTTCACCGCTGGAAATGGATATAGACGAGACTAAAACACTGAGACTGAAATATAACCAGAATATATTTTCTCTAAAAGTATCTTCCATCAATTACGATTATCCCTCATTGCTTCTGTACTCGTGGAAACTGGAAGGTTTCTATGATGGATGGAGCCGTCCGGAAAAGGATTGCCTGATACGGTTCACTAACTTGAATCCGGGAAAATATACATTACGGGTGCGCACCATCTCCAGTGAAGACCGACGGGTTGTTCTCGAAGAACGCAGTATGGATATCGTGATAGAGCAACCCATCTGGCTCAGCCTGTGGGCACTGTTGTTCTATGCAGTGGTCATTGCGGCAATTGCCATCATCACATTGCGTATCATCATCCTACGTAAACAACGAAAAGCTTCTGATGAAAAAATACGCTTCTTTATCAATACGGCGCATGACATCCGTACTCCGTTGACATTGATAAAAGCACCGCTGGAAGAACTCAGTGAAAAAGAAAATCTGACTCCCGATGGACGCAGTAACATGAACACTGCCATACGAAACGTAAATGCCTTGCTGAGATTGACCACCAATCTGATTAATTTTGAGCGGGCAGACACTTATTCCGGATCTTTGTATGTGTCAGAGTATGAATTAAGCACATACATGGAGGAGACGATCAATGCTTTCCGGGCATATGCGGATGTGAAGCGGATCAGCCTGACTTACGAAAGTAACTTCCGATACATGAATATCTGGCTTGATAAAGACAAGATGGATTCTATTCTGAAGAATTTGATATCCAACGCTTTGAAATATACGCCGGAAGGTGGCAGCGTACACGTCTTTACCGCCGAAACAGAAGACAGCTGGAGCGTGGAGGTAAAGGATACGGGTATCGGCATTCCCGCTTCCGAACAAAAGAAACTCTTCAAAATACACTTCCGGGGCAGCAACGCCATAAACTCTAAAGTTACAGGCAGCGGTATCGGCTTGTTGCTGGTGTGGAAACTTGTTCATCTGCACAAGGGAAAGATTAACTTCAGCAGTACGGAAGGCAAAGGTTCCTGTATTAAAGTCACATTCCCGAAAGGAGAGAAATATTACCGCAAAGCGATTCACACTCCTAAACCGGGAAGTGAAAAAGTGGTTTACGCAGAATCGGGAGTACCTAAGAATATCCCGCCAAGTACCATTTACGAAAGTGCCAAACAAAAGCAGCAGAATGGTGACCTTCCGAAAATACTGATCGTAGAGGACAATGATGAGCTGAGGGAATATCTGCGCAATACATTGTCGGACAGCTACAATATACAAGTATGCAACGATGGCAAACCGGCACTCGACATAGTCAAGGAGTACATGCCCAACATGATTATTTCGGATATCATGATGCCCGAAATGCGTGGTGACGAATTGTGTCATATATTGAAGAATGATATTGAGACGTCTCACATCCCTATCATATTGCTTACGGCACTGAACAACGACCGGAACATCATCGAAGGATTGAAGACCGGAGCGGACGAATACATTGTGAAGCCTTTCAACATAGGAATTCTGCGTGCCACGATTGCCAACATACTCGCCAACCGTTCCTTGCTGCGGCATAAATATGCCAATCTGGAACTGAATGATGACGAGAATAGCGATGCAGCCTGCATCAACTGTTCTACCGACCTCGACTGGAAATTTATTTCTTCCGTCAAGAAGAATGTAGAAGATAATGTAGACAATCCTGCCCTCAACGTAGAGATGTTATGTTCTCTACTGAACATGAGTCGCACCAGTTTCTATAATAAGATAAAGGCTTTGACCGACCAAGCTCCGGCAGACTATATCCGTCTGATTCGCCTGAAACGTGCGGCACAGTTACTGAAAGAGCAACAATACAGCATAACAGAGGTTGCAGAAATGACAGGATTCAGCGATGCGAAATATTTCCGTGAAGTATTCAAGAAGCATTTTAATGTCAGTCCGAGCCAATACGGGAAACAAAAAGAAGAATAGAGAGAGGAGATAACTATGAATATATACTTAGAGGCATTCGGCCTCTTTTCTAAGATAGGAGTTTTTACTATCGGAGGTGGTTATGCAATGGTCCCCCTGATAGAAGAGGAGATTGTAGATAAACGGAAATGGATTGCCAAAAACGATTTCATTGACCTGCTCGCCATTTCTCAATCGACTCCCGGTATTCTTGCCGTCAACATATCTATCTTTATCGGGTATAAGCTACGGGGAATTCGCGGAAGTATAGTCACTACTTTGGGAACGATTCTGCCTTCCTTCTTCATTATACTTGCCATAGCCATGTTCTTTCATAACTTCAAGGATAATGTTGTTGTAGAACGGATTTTCAAAGGGATTCGTCCGGCAGTAGTTGCGCTGATAGCAGCCCCCACGTTCAGCATGGCGAAATCGGCCAAAATAAGCCGATACAATATCTGGATACCTGTGGCGTCCGCCCTCATCATTTGGCTGCTCGGCTTCTCTCCTATTTGGGTCATTATCATTGCCGGAGTAGGAGGATACTTGTACGGACGGCTACGCCGTCCGCAAATTAAAAATTGAGAATTGAAAATTAAAAATGGGCTGCACATCAATAACTAATAACTTATAACTAATAATTGTTTCCATGCTTTATTTCCAGTTGTTTTATACCTTCTTCAAGATAGGACTGTTCGGTTTTGGCGGCGGATATGCCATGCTTTCAATGATACAAGGTGAGGTTGTCACTCGTTATGGATGGCTGTCACCACAGGAATTTACGGATATTGTGGCTATCAGCCAAATGACTCCGGGACCTATCGGAATTAACTCGGCAACGTATGTGGGTTTCACGGCTACGGGAAGTGTATGGGGGTCTGTCATAGCTACGTTTGCCGTAGTACTTCCCTCGTTCATATTGATGCTGGCTATCAGTAAATTCTTCTTGAAATACCAGAAACATCCTGCGGTAGAGGCTGTATTCAGCGGATTGCGTCCGGCAGTGGTAGGACTTTTGGCTTCGGCGGCACTGGTACTGATGAACACGGAAAATTTCAGTTCGCCTAAAGAAGATATGTACTCGTTTATTATCAGTTGCATTATCTTCCTGGTAGCCTTTGTAGGCACCAGGAAGTATAAAGTCAACCCGATATTAATGATTGTGGCCTGCGGAATAGCAGGGCTGATATTGTATTAGAGCTTCACTTTCTTAGCCGCTGTTTTCGATTCATTGTGCAGCCGGTCGAGTGCCGTCACCACATAGCGGTATTTAGTCTTGCCATCCTCATAAGGCAACTTATAAAAATTATCACGTGTGATGGCTACGATATGGGCAGGATTACTGATATCCACTTTCTCTTTAGCATCGAAACGGTAGACTACGTATTGCACGGCACGATTCATTTCATCCTTATATTTCGGTTCTGTCCAGAATAAGATATATCCGTCAGCTGTCCACACGGGCTTCACTTTACGCACTTTAGCCGGTGCCTCATTATCCATAAATTCGAATACGGGCGGCAAAGCCGGATATTTGTGATACTCGGCAATCAAAGCATCACGATATTTCCCGGCATTCTCCACCACAGCGCTGGCAGGCCATTGGCAACTTCCGCCAATCGTCTGATAAGCCCGCTGCAACGCCATCTTACGGGGCAATTGATTCATAGAAGGATTTTGCGGATCGGCATTCTGCACCGTATTCATCACAGATTGTCCGATAAATAAAGGACGGTTCTCCGTATTCTTCGCCCACCACTTCACCAACGTTTCATAATCGGCTACCGGATGGCCTACCTGCCAGTATATCTGCGGGATATTATAATCTATCCAACCTTCACGGGCCCAAAGAAGTACGTCGGCATAGAGATCATCGTAATTCTGCAAGCCATTAGTCTTGCTACCCAATGGATCAGTCCGTTCGTTACGATAGATACCGAAAGGAGAAACACCGAATTTAACCCACGGTTTCAGTTCGCGCACAGTCTCATGTATCTTTTTAATAAGAACATTGACATTACTGCGCCGCCAGTCTGCCTTGCTGGAGAAACCACCGCCATAGCGGGCAAAGCTCGCATCGTCCGGGAAATCCAGTCCCTTCTGGGGATAAGGATAGAAATAGTCATCCATGTGAATGGCGTCCACATCGTATCGGGACAGAATATCCGTTATCACCATACAAATATGGCGGCGACTTTCCGGTAATGCCGGGTCAAAATACATCTGGTCACCATAAGTGACAAACCATTCGGGATGAATATTATAGACATGAGTCGGAGCCAACTGGTTCTTCAACGAGGTTTTCACACGATAGGGATTTATCCAGGCGTGGAATTCCATAGCACGCTTGTGGCACTCTTCAATCATAAACTGCATAGGATCCCAATAAGGATCCGGCGCTTGTCCCTGCACACCGGTCAGGAAACGGCTCCAAGGTTCCAACTGCGAGGCATAAAGGGCATCGGCTTCAGGACGCACCTGAAATATAATGGCATTAATACCCGCCTCTTGCAGAGAGTTCAACTGGTTTATCAAGGTTTGCTTCAACTTTTCGGTGGGAACTCCGCGAAACTGTCCGTTGACAGCTTGTATCCATGCTGCACGAAATTCACGTTTAGGATATTTTTCCGGTTGGAATTGCGCTGCCACTGCCAGAGAAAAAAACAGGGCGCATACGCACAAAAGGGTTCTTACTTTCATTCTTTATAAATCTGGTTAAGGGTTTATTTAGTTCACTGGCCATTCTACGACAATACGGACACCATCAGCATAAGAAGTATCCAGATAAATCTTTCCGTCCACAATGTCCATTACCTGGCGGGCGATGGAGAGTCCCAGCCCTGTGCCCGGTTTAAAACTGTCTATCTTGAAAAAGCGTTCAAAAACGGTATCCTGATATTGAGGGTCGATACCGATACCCGTATCTTCGATGATGAAACGCACGATGCCATGCGCTTTGTCTTCCTCGCACTGCAAACGAATGACACCTTTCTCGGTGAATTTCCCGGCATTATCCAATAAAAGGGAAAGCACACGTTTCACCCACGCACGCACCGTTTGTATTACAGGAGCTTCCGGCGCCGGAATCCATTGCAATTCCACACCCTCCTTCTGCTTGCCGCCGAATTCATTTATACATTCAAGGCAACAGGCATTGGCATCAACGGCTTCTTTGGGCATATCGGCAGTCTGTGAGTCCATGTCGGCTATATCGATGATATTATCAATCAATCCCAGCAGATAAGCGCTGTTTTTCTCCACCTGCCCGGAATACTCACGGGCATCTTCGGCATCCAGACCTTCTTCGGCAAGCAGGGCTGAAAAGCCTACTACGGAATTAAGCGGTGTGCGCAGTTCATGGGTGACATGCTGGATAAACGAACTCTTGATGCGGCTCATTTTCTGTGTCTCCTTACGGGCAACATCCAGTTTCCGGTTCATGGAAAGTGTACGAACATACAGATAAGTGACGAGCAAAAGTAATATCAATATCACACAACCTGCCGTGAACACAATGACCAGGCGTTCGCGACTCATTTTTTCGCTCAGTTCCAGCTTCTCCATTTTCAGACGGTCTACTTCGAACTGCGCGGTGTATTTGTTCAGTTGCTCATCCATTTCAGCCGTGCGGACAGAATCATTCAACTGAGAATATTCCTCATAAGCATAGCATGCGGCTTTATAGTCTCCTATCCGCTCAAGCATCATGGCTTTCTGCCTGTAATTGCCCGGATAGTGGTTACCAATAGAACGTTGGTAGTCAAT
Source organism: Bacteroides stercorirosoris (assembly GCF_900142015.1). Taxonomy (GTDB): domain Bacteria; phylum Bacteroidota; class Bacteroidia; order Bacteroidales; family Bacteroidaceae; genus Bacteroides; species Bacteroides stercorirosoris. The sequence continues at coordinate 87,510 of NZ_FQZN01000004.1, read as the reverse complement.
GAGAGAGTCCATATAAGCCACGGCACCGCGTATATTGCCTAATGTCTGATTACACATTATATTATAGCCAATCCAGCCTTCTCGTGAAACGGCATCCTTATGCTGAAGGTAGTAAACATTCGCTTCACGAATATAGGGTTCGGCCGCCTTTTCCCCCTTCAGTCCTAAAGTCGCAATAACACGGAATTGATAATAGCGCATGTACAAAGCCTCTCCTATAGCCACTTTCTTATCCTCGGCCGTCTTCCGCAACAGTACCAGGCGGTCCAGATAAGGCAAAACATCACTATAAGCCTGACGCGCCAGATAGGTTTGAATGATATTGAGGGAAACGACGTAGGCATCACGGTAGTACTTGCCTTCTTCAAAATGCTTCAATGCACTGTCGTAGTATTCCAGACAGAGTTTTATATTCTGACCGAAAACACGATGGTTATAACCAATGCACATCTCACCGGAGGCCATACCGTATTTATCTTTCCGTTGTTCGGCATCTTTACAGAGCAATTCAGTTTCCCGCATCGCTTCCTCCTGCATACCTTTTTCGGTCATCCGCTGAATGTATTGCCTCCATGCCTGATAACGGTCGGTATCGCGATGGCAACGTTCCGCCCAGTCCATATATTCGTAGGTCACCAGACGCAGACTGTCCGTATCCCCCAAATCATAATAATGCCCTGCAATCGCCGCATAAGCATCACTGATATACGTCGTATCTTTCCGTTCTTTCGCCAGTTCCAGAAAACGTGTACCCAAAGGAAGAAAATCCGGTTTACCGGCAGCTTTCCGTACACTGTCAGCAAACGCTTTCAAATCGATGGTCTCTTGCCCGACGATTGTCTCGAAACAACAGAGCAAGCACACCAAAATCGCATAGAAGCACATTCGGGGGTATCGCATAAGGATGTTTGTTTTTTAAAAAATCGTCTAAAAATACTGCTTTTCCTGCTTGTATGTCAGCAAGTATTTAAAAGTATAACAAATCTTAACCTGCCAATCATTATACATATTTGAATGACAGTGATTATCTTTGTAGCTTGAAATTCACTTTAGTGACTCTGATTATGACAAAAAACAACTCCATACTTATCAAAGGCGCACGCGTCAACAACTTGAAAAATATAGACGTAGAAATTCCCCGCAACAGACTTGTCGTCATCACCGGACTATCCGGGTCGGGTAAATCATCCCTGGCATTCGACACGCTGTATGCCGAGGGACAGCGCCGTTACGTAGAAAGTCTGAGCAGTTATGCCCGCCAGTTCCTGGGACGTATGAGCAAGCCGGAATGTGACTTTATAAAGGGGATTCCGCCCGCCATCGCCATCGAGCAGAAGGTAAGCAGCCGTAACCCGCGCTCTACGGTCGGCACATCCACGGAAATCTACGAATACCTGCGCCTGCTGTATGCCCGCATTGGGCGGACGTTCAGTCCGGTAAGCGGTGAGGAAGTAAAAAAACATTCCACTGAGGACATCGTAAACTGTATGCTGAGTTATCCGGAAGGAACAAGATACACCGTACTGACTCCGATATTGCAGCGGGAAAACCGCACGATGAAACAGCAGTTGGACATCGACATGAAGCAAGGTTTCAACCGCCTGGAAGTGAACGGAGAAATGATGCGTATCGATGAATATCAACCCAAAGAACAAGATACGGTTTTCCTGCTGATAGACCGCATGGTAGCATCTAAAGAGAAAGATGCGATAAGCCGCCTGACAGACTCTGCCGAGACAGCCATGTATGAGGGGGACGGGGCTTGCCTGCTGCGTTTCTATCAACCCGACGGAACGACCAGCCTATACCGTTTCAGTACGAAATTCGAAGCAGACGGTATCACCTTCGAAGAGCCCAACGACCAGATGTTTTCTTTCAACTCTCCCATCGGGGCTTGCCCGGAGTGCGAAGGCTTCGGCAAGGTTATCGGCATTGACGAACATCTGGTAGTGCCCAACCGTTCACTTTCCGTCTATGACGGTGCCGTGGTATGCTGGCGCGGTGAAGTGATGGGCGAATGGAAGGATATGGTGATACGTGGCGCCGAGAAAGCCGGGTTCCCGATCTTCACTCCTTATTTCGAGCTGACGGACGAGCAACGCCGGATGCTGTGGGAAGGCACTCCCTACTTCCAGGGCATCAATGCTTTCTTCAAAATGGTACAAGAGAACCAGTATAAGATACAATATCGTGTGATGCTGGCCCGTTATCGTGGCAAGACACTCTGTCCAAAATGCCACGGTACACGTCTGAAACCCGAAGCCGGTTATGTACGGGTAGGCGGACGCAACATTTCCGAACTTGTAGACCTGCCGATTACGGAACTGAAAGTCTTCTTCGATAATCTGCAACTGGACAAACACGATGCGGATGTCGCCCGGCGCATCCTTACGGAAATCAACAGCCGCATTCAATTCCTGCTCGATGTAGGTCTGGGCTACCTGACACTGAACCGCCTCAGCAACTCGCTTTCCGGTGGTGAGAGCCAGCGCATCAACCTTGCCACTTCACTGGGAAGCAGCCTGGTGGGATCGCTCTATATCCTCGACGAGCCAAGTATCGGACTGCACAGCCGCGATACCGACAAGCTGATACACGTGTTGCGCCAGTTACAGCAATTGGGCAATACGGTCGTTATCGTAGAGCATGATGAAGAGATTATCCGTGCAGCGGACTACATCATAGATATCGGTCCGAAAGCCGGACGCCTGGGCGGGCAAGTGGTCTACCAGGGAGATATGAAAGACTTGCAGCCGGGCAGCGAGAGCTACACTGTCCGTTATCTGCTGGGCGAGGAAGAAATCCCCGTTCCGGAGCACCGCCGTCCGTGGAACAACTATATCGAACTGACCGGTGCACGTGAGAACAATCTGAAAGGGGTGAACGTACGTTTCCCGCTGAACGTGATGACCGTGGTTACCGGTGTCAGCGGTTCGGGAAAGAGTACATTAGTACGCGACATCTTCTTTCGTGCCCTAAAACGTGAACTGGATGAATGCAGCGAGCGCCCGGGCGAATTCGCCTCTATCGGCGGCGATCTTCAGAACCTGCGGAATGTAGAATTCGTAGACCAGAATCCTATCGGTAAATCCAGCCGTTCGAACCCGGTGACTTACATCAAGGCTTACGATGAAATTCGTAAATTGTGGGCAGAGCAACCTCTTGCCAAACAAATGGGGTACAGTGCCGGTTACTTCTCATTCAACAGCGAGGGTGGCCGTTGCGAAGAGTGTAAAGGTGACGGAACCATCACCGTAGAAATGCAGTTCATGGCCGACCTTGTACTGGAATGTGAAACGTGCCACGGCAAACGCTTCAAAGCCGACACTCTGGAAGTGAAGTTCCACGACGCCAATATATATGATGTACTGGAAATGACCGTCAACCAGGCCGTAGAGTTCTTCACAAAACATGGGCAAAAGAAAATTGTAAAGAAGCTCACTCCGCTGCAAGATGTAGGACTGGGATATATCAAACTGGGACAGTCCTCTTCCACCCTCTCCGGTGGTGAGAACCAGCGCGTGAAACTGGCTTACTATCTGAGTCAGGAAAGAGCCGACCCCACGCTGTTCATCTTTGACGAGCCAACTACGGGATTGCACTTCCACGACATCCGCAAACTGCTGGAAGCATTCGATGCACTGATACTGCGCGGACACTCCATTGTCATCATCGAGCATAATATGGATGTCATCAAATGTGCCGACTATGTGATAGACCTTGGTCCGGAAGGTGGTGATAAGGGAGGATATCTTGTTGCGGCAGGCACACCGGAAGAAGTGGCGAAATGTGCGGCAAGCTATACGGGACAGTTCCTGCAAGAAAAGTTATCCGAATAAGGGAACAAAGCTACGAGTTAAACAGGAAAGAAATATAACAGGAGTACCTCAATAAAAAACGTCCCCTGCCTACATTTGTAGCAAGGAACGTTTTTTATTGACTGTAAATAATGATTAGAAATAAAATCCAAAGCCAACTTTCAGTCCGAATACCGAACGGTCACCGTTCACATTCCAGTATACAGCCGGTTCAAGTGTCACCGTCTTCGAAAGGAAGAAAGCATACCCCGCTTCTGCACCGAAAGAGAACTTCGTATCATCACTTGTTCCCCAGTCCCAACGGTCTACATTGACATCAGCACCCAGATATACGCCCACCTTGCTGAAATAGTAACGGCCGCCTACACCAAGGGTATAAATGTCCGTATCTGAGCCACCATTATTCCAGGCTGCACCTGCATGTATCAACAACGCCACATTGTCCAACAGAAACGCACCTCCTTTGACTTCCATGCCGAATGAAGTCTTGTCCGTATCCGTATTGTGCGACAGGCCTAAACCCGAAACAGAAGGATTCAGAATCCACTTTCCTTTCTCAAATTGTGCCTGGGCAGCCACTGTGACTACGAGCAGACATACGAGTAATGCTAATTTTTTCATTGTTACTTATAGTTTTTGGTGTTATTATACTTTTCCTCTTCTTCACGACGCTTCCGCTGTAGCTCTTCTTTCTTGCGCAACACCAGCCAGAGAATTAACACAATCACATAAGACGCCCCGACCGTGACGTACTTTTCCGTATCGCTGATGACTGTGTTACGCGGCAGAAAATAGGCAGCCGTGGCACTTACATAAATAAGCAGAGCAATCGTGATGCTTGTAGATTTCTTGAATTTCTTCATTATCGAAGTTTTTTAGTTGTCTTAAAATACCAGATATTAAACCAGATTACGGCTATCGAAGCCGAGAATATGGCAATACCGAAAGCTAAACCGGGTCTCATACCGAATCCTTCGGGAGCTATACAGATATAGGTTGTACAAACAGCCGTCATAAATACAGCCGGAAGATAGGTCACATAATAATAGTATCCTTTCTTCCCACGTACCAGATAAACGGTTATCGCCCAAAGCGTAAAGACAGACAGCGTCTGATTGGTCCATGCAAAGTAACGCCAAATCATATCAAAGCCCTCTTTGTCTCGCAAGCTGTAAAGCAACAGACCGATAGCGACAAGAAACATCGGAATACATATATATAAACGGCGACGCATGGATTTTTGTTCCATTCCCAGGAAGTCTGCCACAATAAGGCGGGCAGAACGGAAAGCAGTGTCGCCACTGGTGATGGGTGCGGCAATCACACCCAATATGGCAAGCACGCCACCCACGGTTCCGAGCCAATTCTTGGTGATAGCATCTACCACTACAGCCGCATTATTCTCACCCATTCCATTTTCATGGAAGAAATAAGTAGCGGCAGCAGCCCATATCAAAGCAACGATACCCTCGGTAATCATAGCGCCATAGAACACAGGGCGACCATGACGTTCACTCGTCATACAACGTGCCATCAACGGACTTTGCGTAGCATGGAAGCCACTGATAGCCCCACAAGCAATGCTGACAAACATAATAGGAAAGATAGGGAGTGCAGCAGCATCGGGATGCGTATTCTGCAACCCGTCCCAAATTTCCGGCAAAACAGGATGTTTCACATAAAGCATGACTAATATGCCTACTGCCATAAACAGCAACGCAATGGCAAAAAGAGGATATATCTTGCCGATAATCTTATCCACAGGCAGCAAAGTGGCAAAAATATAGTAGATAAACACTATGACAATCCAGAAAGTGGCATCCATATAGTCCGGTGTCAGTTTGGCCAACAATCCCGCAGGACCGGCTACGAAAACAGCTCCCACCAGTATCATCAGCAACACTGTGAAACCGCGCATCACTTGTTTAGTGGTCATCCCCAGATAACGTCCGATAATCTCCGGCAGACTTTCGCCGCCATTACGCAGGGAGAGCATACCCGCCAGATAATCGTGCACGGCACCGGCAAAGATACTGCCGAACACAATCCACAAATAGGACGCCGTTCCAAACTTGGCTCCCATAATGGCACCGAAAATAGGCCCCAATCCGGCAATATTGAGAAACTGTATCATGAAAATTTTCCAAGTAGGCAAAGGAATGTAATCCACCCCATCAGCCTTAGTCAGGGCAGGCGTCTTGCGATTGTCCGGACCAAAAATCCGTTCAACGAAACGCCCGTAAAGAAAATAGCCGGCTATCAATGTCAGCAGGCAAAGCGTAAATGTAATCATGGCGTGTCAATTGATTAATTTTAATGGTCGCAAATGTAACAGTTTCTAAGGAAACTGCACAACTTTCTCATGTGTTTTACTTATCTTCGCCGCTAAAAATAACAGAAAACAAGAAGTAAATGATAATTTATCGGCGAGGGAATGGGTACGCGGATAAGGCGGACGAACGCGGACTTTAATCTTTTAGACGCGGATGACACGGATGACGCGGATTTTTAAAGCTGCGCTATACATACCGGCATATCACACCGAAGGAAAAAAGAATCCGCGTCATCCGTGTCATCCGTGTCTGAAAGATTACTTGCACGCCGAAGGAGAACCTTGCTCCAGCGCTACGCTGGTAAATTATCATTTACAAAACCATTTTATCATGAAACAGCTATTTTTTGCTATACTATTTGCAGCTTTTCTTCTGCCTCTCGCTGCGCAATCTCCATCCCCCGGCGAAACTCCTGCCTGTCCGCCCAAATACGAAGTACGCGCCGCCTGGGTGACCGCCGTTTATGGCCTGGACTGGCCCCGTTCCCGCGCCACCACGCCCGAAGGTGTCCGGAAGCAGAAAGCGGAACTTATCGAGATACTGGACCGGCTGAAAGCCGCCAACTTCAATACCGTCCTGTTTCAGACACGCACACGGGGTGACGTGCTTTACCGTTCAAAAATAGAGCCTTTCAATTCCATCCTGACCGGTAAGACTGCTGGAGATCCGGGCTATGACCCACTGGCTTTTGCCGTAGAAGAATGCCACAAACGTGGAATGGAATGTCATGCTTGGATGGTGGCTATTCCACTAGGCAACCGCCGCCATGTCACCTCTTTGGGCAAAGAGTCCGTCACTAAAAAGAAAGCCTCTATCTGTGTGCCTTACAAACGGGAATATTTCCTCAACCCCGGACACCCGGAAACCAAAGAATACCTGATGAGCCTTGTCCGCGAAGTCGTGAACAATTACGATGTGGACGGCATGCACTTCGACTATCTGCGTTACCCGGAGAATGCTCCGCGCTTTCCCGATACGTATGACTTCCGCAAATACGGCAAAGGCCGTGACCTCGCCCAATGGCGCAGAGACAACATCACAGAAATTGTCCGCCATCTCTACAAAGGCGTAAAAGCCTTGAAGCCGTGGGTAAAGGTAAGCACTTGTCCCGTAGGCAAATATCGAGATACCTCGCGATATCCCTCCCGTGGTTGGAATGCTTTCCATACAGTCTACCAGGATGCACAAGGATGGTTGGGCGAAGGTATTCAAGACCAGATATATCCCATGCTTTACTTTCGCGGTAATCATTTCTACCCATTTGTCCTCGACTGGCAGGAACAAAGCAACGGACGCCAAATCATCCCCGGCCTAGGCATCTACTTCCTCGACCCCAGCGAAGGCAACTGGACACTGGACGAGGTGGAACGCCAGATGAACTTTACCCGTGCCCATAAACTGGCAGGTCAGGCCCACTATCGCGTGAAGTATCTGATGGACAACACCCAAGGACTGTACGACGCATTGGAAGAAAACTTCTATACCGCTCCTGCCCTGCAACCCGCCATGCCATGGATAGACAACGTTCCACCGACAGCCCCTACCCACCTCACCGTCACCCGGCAACCTGACGGTTACACCCACCTCAGTTGGATGCCTGCCACGGACAATGACAAACGCAATGTACCGGCCTACGTCATCTACGGCTCGGACACTTATCCGGTAGATACCTCCAATCCGGAAAATATCATTGCCCAGCGAGTACAGGGAACGGAATACACGTATGCCCCCGTCCGCTTCTGGACGGCAAAGAGATATTTTGCCGTCACTGCCGTGGACCGTTGCGGCAATGAAAGCGAAGCGTGCAGGTAGCTCTTCCAATGCCATACTTCAGCGTCTGCAATGCCACACCTGAACGGAGGAAACGCCACACTTGAACAGGTGCGAGGTGTGGCATTGCAGGCGATAGGATGTGGCATTTCACCTGCTAAGATACGGCATTGGGGACGATGAAGTGTGGCATCCAACCAATAAAGTCCAGCAAACGGACAATGAAGTTCGGCATTGGAAAAATCATCATCATCATCAACAGCAGTCTTTTCTTTTTCTTTTTTTGATGATGATGTTGTTATTATATCTTTTATATTCTCTTTATTAGTTGCATTCGCTTTTTCATAAACAGCACTATTGCTCAACACTTTAACTGAATTTTCAGCATTATTCCCGTCATTTTTTTCCGATGTTTTTTGCTGTTTTTCGTCATTTTTCGGCTCAAAAACGGATGATTCTGATGCATTTTTAAACGTTTTTGAGGTATTTATCTGAGCAATTTCTTCTCGTTTTTCATCTTCATCCCCATCTATTTCTTTCCGTACCTGCACCCGTTGGCCTATCGGATTCAGTTCGGCAGGCATGAAAGAACCGTCCTCTTCAAAATCAAAAAGTCCGTAACCGAAGATAATCTTTTTGAGATAGGCAAAAGAAATTTTATAGTCTTTACAGAAAGGGCGCAGATACTTCATATCCCCGCATGAGTCGGGCAACATAGCCAGTTTCTCAATTACAAACCAATAAGCTCCCGTTCCCTTGAGCTTTTCCTTCTCCAGCAAATATTCCATTCTGGGATCGTACATCGCCATCAGCGGATGTTGCAGATAGAAATTCCTTTTCATCTTTTCTTTATGTGTTAGTTTAAAGCCATAAAGATAAGAATAGCGTGTGGAATGGCTGGAGGTTACGAGAGGTTCCGTGAGGTTATGTGAGGTTAAATGAGGTTTCGTGAGGTTATGTGAGGTTAAATGAGGTTTCGTGAGGTTATGTGAGGTTCCGTGAGGTTCATGGAGGTTACCCCACCTCCACCCGCACATAAGCCCGGTACTTACTTTGAGGAGTTACCGGCACCAAAGACAAATAACCGGAAACGATCTTTCCGTTCTCCACTACCAAAGGATAATCCTTCATATCCTGTTCATGCCGCGCCCGCAAGGCTTCGGCAGAAGGGAAATTGTCGACATTAAAGATTCCTTTGCTACCGGGAACGACGAAATTATCATAAAGCTGACGGGCAACCATCCCCATAGTCATGCGCACATTAACTTCAACATGTGGATAAATGGCGTACGGATATCCTCTCTGATCCGGACAGATCATCATATCTATCCCCATAGGACCGGAATAATGCCTGCCATAAATTCCTTCTATAACTTTCTGCAAATACTCACGAATGCCCACAAATGCTTCCAAAGGGATATACCGTAGAATCCACTGTTCCACTTCCTCATTAGAAACCAACATATTACCACGATAAGCACCTTTCTCATCCGTAATAAAATGCGAGTAGCCGCTAAACAGTACCTTCCCCCTGCCATTGGAGTAGAATTCCATGGCAAAATCTCCCTCCTTTTTATATATAGGTTCCAGTATAAGAGCTCCGTGTTCCGCTAATTCCCGACGACACCAATCAGCCGTAGATTTCGCCAGACCGCGGCGACACCAACGCAACCCCTTTCCGCTGCCCGACCACACGGACTTGAACAGGTAGCCGTCCTTAAAATCATCGACTATATCCGGAACGCGGAATTCCTTTCCCTCTCCTGATATCAGAAAATGGCGTCCACAAACGCGTTTGAGGGTTTTATTCAGTTCAAACGTCAGAGCAAGAGCCATCCCATACGCACGGGAAGAGAGCATACGACACTCGCGCAACTCCGCTTCCATAGGAAGTTTATGTTCGGCGATGCCGCCTTTCAGCATCCGCTTGCGGAAAGCCAGATTCCATCCCCACGGCACGACTTGAGAGTCTGCATAATCGGGCAACTCCGGTTCGGTAACCAATTGTACGGAAAGGGGGAACAATTGTTTCATTTTTTGCAGGTAATCGGCGTTATAAGCCGAAGGAGCAAGTACCGCACTGCCGGGCTGAGCATACCAAACGGGTAATAAAGCAAGATCTTGAGTCATGCGGCGGACAGAGGCGGGAGCCATATAATTTTCCTCATTGTTAGCCAGTGCCATGTCTGTGTCGGGGTTAAATACGTAGAGTTTCATACACTTATAAATCTTTATTTTTTTGCGGGTGCAAACTTACGGAGAAAAACCTGATAAAGCAAATATATAAACTTAACTAAGAAAAAAGATATTTTGCCATCTCTACTTTGCAATTCTACAAAAAAGGTGTATATTTGTCGCCCGATAAACCGAATTTAACAGCATGGAAGCATTCTACCGCACACACGCCTATCTTGTTGAGCATACCAATGCCCCCGTTCGCCGTGACCTCATGGATGAGATCAACTGGAACGATCGCCTTATCGGTATTAAAGGAACGCGCGGTGTAGGTAAAACCACGTTTCTGCTGCAATACGCCAAAGAGAAATTCGGAACCGACCGTTCCTGTCTCTTTATCAATATGAACAATTTCTACTTTTCCAATTTCAGTATCGTTGATTTCGCATACGAATTCCAACGTCGCGGCGGAAAAGTATTGTTAATAGACCAGGTGTTCAAGCACCCGGACTGGAGTCGGGAACTCCGTATGTGCTACGACCGTTTCCCAAATCTGAAAATCGTCTTCACCGGTTCGTCCGTGATGCGACTGAAAGAAGAGAACCTGGAACTGCGTGACATCGTGAAGAGTTACAACCTGCGTGGTTTCTCTTTCCGCGAATACCTGAACCTGCAAACCGGAATGAAATTCCGCGCTTATACTCTGGAAGAGATTCTGAGCAATCACGAACAGATAGCCAAAGGTATTCTCTCCAAAGTACGTCCGTTGGATTACTTGCAGGATTACCTGCATCACGGTTTTTACCCTTTCTTCCTGGAAAAGCGCAATTTCTCGGAGAATCTGCTGAAGACCATGAACATGATGGTGGAAGTAGATATCTTGCTTGTCAAGCAGATCGAACTGAAATATCTTCCTAAAATAAAAAAACTGCTTTATATGCTGGCAGTAGACGGTCCGAAAGCACCGAACGTAAGCCAGTTGGCAAACGATATACAGACATCCCGTGCCACGGTGATGAACTACATCAAATATCTGGCAGATGCACGCCTCATCAATATGGTATATCCGAAGGGAGAAGAATTCCCCAAGAAGCCATCGAAGATAATGATGCACAACTCCAACCTGATGTATTCCATCTATCCCGTGAAAGTGGAAGAACAGGATGTGCTGGACACCTTCTTCGCAAACACCTTATGGAAAGACCATAAAGTGAACAAAGGCGACAAGAATATGTCGTTCCTGGTGGACGATGTGATGCCTTTCAAGATTTGTCCGGAAGGAATGAAGATTAAGAACAATCCCGGCGTCACCTACGCCCTGCACAAAGCGGAAATAGGAAGAGGGAATCAGATTCCACTCTGGATGTTCGGCTTTTTATATTGAGATTTATTCACTTAATAATAATTCAATTTAGTTATGACTAAACAGAAGAAATTCATTACTTGTGATGGTAACCAGGCTGCTGCGCATATCTCGTATATGTTCTCTGAAGTAGCTGCTATCTATCCCATCACTCCCTCTTCTACGATGGCTGAGTACGTAGACGAATGGGCTGCCGCAGGACGCAAAAACATCTTCGGCGAAACAGTATTGGTACAGGAAATGCAATCGGAAGCCGGTGCTGCCGGAGCCGTTCACGGTTCATTGCAAGCCGGTGCGTTGACTTCAACGTACACTGCATCTCAAGGTCTGTTGCTGATGATCCCGAATATGTACAAGATTGCCGGTGAATTCCTGCCTTGCGTATTCCACGTATCAGCCCGTACACTGGCTTCTCATGCTCTGTGTATCTTCGGTGACCACCAGGATGTTATGTCAACCCGTATGACAGGTTTCGCTATGTTGGCAGAAGGTTCTGTACAGGAAGTTATGGACCTCTCCGGTGTTGCTCACTTGTCAACTATCAAAGCTCGTGTACCGTTCGTTAATTTCTTCGACGGCTTCCGTACTTCTCACGAAATCCAGAAGATCGAGATGTTGGAAAACGACGATCTCGCTCCGCTGATCGACCAGGAAGCTTTGGCTGAATTCCGTGCCCGCGCATTGAATCCGATGAATCCGGTTGCCCGTGGTATGGCTGAAAACCCCGACCACTTCTTCCAACACCGTGAATCATGCAACAACTACTACGAAGCAGTTCCTGCTATTGTAGAAGAATACATGAATGAAATTTCTAAAATCACAGGACGTAAATACGGCTTGTTCGATTACTATGGTGCTGAAGACGCAGAACGCGTAATCATCGCTATGGGTTCTGTAACCGAAGCTGCCCGCGAAGCTATCGACCACTTGATGGCTAATGGCGAAAAGGTAGGTATGGTTGCCGTACACTTGTATCGTCCGTTCTCTGCTAAGCACTTCCTGGCTGCCGTGCCTAAGACTGCTAAGACTATCGCAGTTCTTGACCGTACGAAGGAACCGGGTGCTAACGGCGAACCGTTGTACCTCGATGTAAAAGACTGCTATTATGGTGCAGCTGATGCTCCGGTAATCGTAGGCGGCCGTTACGGTTTGGGTTCTAAGGACACTACTCCTGCTCAGATCATTGCCGTATTCAAGAATCTGGCTATGCCGATGCCGAAGAACCACTTCACTATCGGTATCGTAGACGACGTAACCTTCACTTCACTTCCTCAGGAAGAAGAAATCGCATTGGGCGGCGAAGGCATGTTCGAAGCTAAATTCTACGGACTGGGTGCTGACGGTACAGTAGGTGCTAACAAGAACTCTGTGAAAATCATCGGTGACAATACCGACAAACACTGCCAGGCTTACTTCTCTTATGACTCAAAGAAGTCAGGTGGTTTCACTTGTTCTCACTTGCGTTTCGGTGATACTCCGATCCGTTCTACATACTTGGTAAACACTCCGAACTTTGTGGCTTGCCACGTTCAGGCTTACCTGCACATGTATGATGTAACCCGTGGTTTGCGCAAGAACGGTACCTTCCTGCTGAATACAATCTGGGAAGGCGAAGAACTGGCTAAGAACCTGCCTACCCGCGTGAAGAAGTATTTCGCTAAAAACAACATCTCTGTATACTATATCAACGCAACTCAGATTGCACAGGAAATCGGTTTGGGTAACCGTACCAATACAATCCTGCAATCTGCATTCTTCCGTATCACAGGCGTAATTCCTGTTGACCTGGCTGTAGAACAGATGAAGAAATTCATCCAGAAGTCTTACGGTAAGAAGGGTGAAGATATCGTAAACAAGAACTATGCTGCCGTTGACCGTGGTGGTGAATACAAGCAATTGACCGTTGATCCTGCTTGGGTTAATCTGGCTGACGATGCTAAGACTGAAAACAACGATCCTGCATTCATCAACGAAGTAGTTCGTCCGATCAATGCACAGGACGGTGACTTATTGCCCGTATCTGCATTCAAGGGTATTGAAGACGGTACTTGGTATCAGGGTACAGCTAAATACGAAAAACGTGGTGTAGCTGCTTTCGTTCCTGAATGGAATGCTGAAAACTGTATCCAGTGTAACAAGTGTGCTTATGTTTGTCCTCACGCTTCTATCCGTCCGTTCGTTTTGGATGCTGAAGAGCAGAAGGGTGCAAACTTCGAAATGCTGAAAGCTGTAGGTAAAGTATTCGACGGCATGACATTCCGTATCCAGGTTGACGTTCTCGACTGTCTGGGTTGCGGTAACTGCGCCGACATCTGTCCGGGTAATCCGAAGAAGGGTGGCAAAGCTTTGACTATGAAACATCTGGAAAGCCAGTTGAACCAAGTTCCTAACTGGGATTACTGCGCTGAAAAGGTAGCAAGCAAGCAACATCTGGTTGATGTTAAAGCTAACGTAAAGAACTCTCAGTTCGCTACTCCGTTGTTTGAATTCTCAGGCGCTTGCTCCGGTTGTGGTGAAACTCCGTATGTGAAGTTGATCACTCAGTTGTTCGGTGACCGCGAAATGGTAGCTAATGCAACAGGATGTTCTTCTATCTACTCCGGTTCAGTACCTTCTACTCCTTATACTAAGAACGAAAAGGGTCAAGGTCCTGCTTGGGCAAACTCTCTGTTCGAAGACTTCTGTGAGTTTGGTTTAGGTATGGAGCTCGCTAATGAAAAGATGCGCAACCGTATCGTGAAACTGTTCAACCAGATTCTGGAAGGCGAAAATGCTCCTGCTGAAGCTAAGGAAGTATTGAAAGCATGGATTGAAAACATGTACGATGCAGACAAGACTAAAGAACTTGCACCTCAGATCGAGGCTATCATCGAGCAAGGCATCGCTGCCGGCTGCCCGATCAGCAAGGAACTGAAAGGCTTGACTCAATATTTAGTAAAACGCAGCCAGTGGATCATCGGTGGTGACGGTGCTTCTTACGATATCGGTTACGGTGGTCTTGACCATGTAATCGCCAGCGGTAAGGACGTTAACATCCTGGTTCTGGATACTGAGGTTTACTCTAACACAGGTGGTCAGTCTTCTAAGGCTACTCCGGTGGGTGCTATCGCTAAGTTTGCTGCTGCCGGTAAGCGTGTACGCAAGAAAGACCTCGGTCTGATGGCTACTACTTACGGTTACGTTTACGTAGCTCAGATTGCTATGGGTGCTGACCAGGCTCAGACTCTGAAGGCAATCCGTGAAGCTGAAGCTTATCCCGGACCGTCACTCATCATCGCTTACGCTCCGTGTATCAACCACGGTTTGAAGGCAGGTATGGGTAAGAGCCAGGCTGAGGAAGAAAAGGCTGTTAAGTGTGGTTACTGGCACTTGTGGCGTTACAACCCGGCTTTGGAAGCTGAAGGCAAGAATCCGTTCCAGTTGGATAGCAAAGAACCGGATTGGGCTGGCTTCCAGGACTTCCTGAAGAGCGAGGTTCGTTACTCATCAGTAATGAAGCAATATCCTTCGGAAGCTGCTGAACTGTTCCAGGCAGCTGAAGACAATGCTAAGTGGCGTTACAACAGCTACAAGCGTTTGGCGCGTGAAAACTGGGGTGCAGATGCTGAATAATTTCAGTCATTGAAATAAGAAAATATAAACTCTGAAAAATGAAGGCTGCACCGCGAACCGGTTGTAGCCTTTATTTGTTTCTAAATCAAATTAAAACAACGAACATTATGATCGGATTTATTATTTGGATTATCGGTGTAGTGCTTGCCGTCAAAGCAGTACTCGAAATTATGAGATGGAATGTGGATGGAGTGAAAAAACTATTGGTTGCCATCCTTGTATTGCTGACTAGCTGGATAGGTCTGGCTGTCTATTACTTCTGGGGAAGGGAAAACTTGCCGCAGATGTTGAAATAAGCAAGTATTGTTGTAAACTGTAGTATCTCAAATTTCCCTCCTCCCCGGGAGAAGAATTTGAGATACTATTTGATTGATATTATTGACTGATAACTGTTCCTATCAGTTCCAGAACTTCCTCTTCCGTTCCGCTGAACGGACCATAGCTTTGCAACTTCACCGAACACATAGCGGCAGCAAAGCAACCGGCCTCCTGATAGGAAGCGCCTTTATTACGCATATAAAGATAACCCGCCATATAAGTATCTCCGCAACCGGTAGCATCTGCCACATTCTCCACCGGATAGGCAGGTATTTCATAAAAACGTCCGTCTACATAGATAAGCGAACCTTTATCCCCCAATGTCAGCAATACTTCTTTGACTCCCCAATCCGCCAGTTTCAATGCGGCATCATAAGGATCCACACACTGCGTAAGAACCTCCATCTCATACTCATTGGCTTTTAGGATATGGATATACTTCAAAGCCTCCTCTTTCTCGGTCCAGTCCACTGCCAGCACTTCTTCATCCCGCACTTCACGCAAGTAGCCTTGCACATCAAGAGAAAGCAAACCTTTGCCAGCAAGAGACTTGATGACCTCCAACGAGAAATCGTCTGCCAACAGGCTGCCCAAATGATAGATACGGGCATTCACATCCTGCAGACTTTCAACCGTGAAAGGATCGGCTTTCGCCGTCACACGCTGTTTCCGTTCGTTGGTATCCTCACCATAAATATTCTCAAAACAGATAGAACGGGCACTGGGAAGAACTTTCACTTCAATACCTTCTTTCCTCAAATCATCTACCACCGGCATTTCGCTATTCGCCAAAGCAGTGACAAGTTGAAAACCTTCTGTACTTAAATGTTTGATGGCATGTGCAAAATAGAAAGATGTTCCCCCCGGCATGTGCACTGTCTTTTTCGGAGTAACTACTTTATCCAAAGTAATATATCCAATGCAACAAAGATTGTATTTCATAAAATGTCTATTCCTGTTTCAGACTACAAAAGTAGGCAATTATTATTGTTTCCTCCCCCTGTAAAGCTATAAATTCTTTCTCTTTAAGAAATCCGTAGGACTTTCACCGAATTGCTCCTTGTAACACTTCGTGAAATAAGAAGGAGAAGAGAAACCAACCTCATAGGCAATCTCCGCAATCGTCATCTCCGAAGAAGCAAGCAGAGAAGCCGCCTTTTTGAGGCGAGCCTGACGCAGCAGTTCATTGGGCGCATAGTTGGTGAGTGACTTCAACTTACGGTAAAGTTGTACACGGCTCAATCCCATATCCTTGCCCAAGTCCTCTACATTCAGTTCCGCGTCTCTCATCTTCTCTTCCACAAGAGCCTTGAAACGGGAAACGAAATCCTTATCCATATCGCTGATATTCTCTTTCGCCAACGTCTGGTTATCACCGAAGAACTGTCGAAGCTGACGACGGGAATCTATCAGATTACGGATACGGGACAAGAGCAATTGCGAATTGAAAGGCTTGGAGATATAAGAGTCCGCACCTCCATTGTATCCTTGGATGCGTTGCTCGTCGAGCGAACAGGCAGTGAGAAGAATGACAGGGATATGGCTAGTTTGCAATTCTGTTTTCAGACGGCGGCAACACTCCACACCATCCATACCGGGCATCATTACATCGGAAACAATCACGTCGGGGACGTACTTCATGGCAAGGCGTATGCCTGTAGCTGCTTCCGGTGCGTCCAGTACCCGATATTCTTCGGCGAGCAGCGTCTTTACATAATGACGGATATCGGCATTATCATCAATAACCAATACTGTGGGACGTCCCGTTGCTCCTGCCTCCTCTTCATCAGCCGATAACTCGCTTTCCACTAACGTAGCGGAAACTTCCGTCTCTTCGGCAGGCAGCGTCACCACGGTAGGATGATATTGGGAAATGCTCTGAGCCGGAAGAAGGACGGTAAATGTCGTTCCCTTCTCATCACTCTGAGCAGTGATTTGCCCGCCATGCATTTCTACAAAGGCGCGTACAAGAGCCAGTCCGATGCCTGTGCCCGCCTGATGACCATCTATCTGATAGAAACGCTCAAAGATGGCATCCACTTCCTGGGAGGAAACGTAGCTGCCGGAGTTGAAGACAGAGAAGCGAAGGCTCGCGACATCGGCTTGCAGGCTCACGACTATCTTTCCATTCTCAGGGGTATACTTCACGGCATTGGACAACAGGTTGAAGTAGATGCGCTCCATCTTCTCGCAGTCCGCCATGATGCGGAAATCCACATCGGGCATGGCTTCGAAGGAGAAAGAGATATGTTTTTTCAGCAGGGCCATGCGGAAGGAATCGTTCCAGCTACGGAAATTGCCCAACAGGTCGAAAGGCTCCAGATGAAGTTCCATACGCCCATTCTCCACCTTACGGAAATCGAGGATTTGATTGACAAGGCGAAGGAGAATATTCACATTCTTCTTCATCAGTTCCAACAACTGGCGGGGACGTTCTCCGAGGGATTTATCAGTAAGAAGCTGTTCGATAGGGTCGGCAATCAGTGTCAGCGGAGTACGGAAATCGTGGGAAACATTGGTAAAGAAAACCAGTTTGGCATGGGTGGCCGCTTCCAATTCGTGGGATAGTTGTTCCAGTTGCTCCTTCTGCTGGATGAGTTGTTCCTTTTGCTGGGTTAGTTGTAGCTTTTGGAGTTCCAGTTTCTCCTTTTGGCGGGAAAGTTCGCGGTTCAGACGATTCTTGGTGCGCAAAGAAATATAAACGGCAACCAACAGGCCAATGACCAGTAAAAGTACCAGGAGACTACCATACAGTACTACTTGCTGCGTTGCATAACGGTCAAGATAATGGTTCATCTTTCCGTTCAGGGTTTCTATCTTTCCGTCAAGGGTGGCGATGTGCGTGGTCTGCATCTGCATTATCTGGGCGTTGGTGGCATCCACAACGGAAGTACTCAATATGGTCTCGCGCGGAAAACCGCGTTTGTTCAAGATATCCATGGCCATCTGTATCACCCGGTCGCCACCGGTAGGGTAAATAAACGTGGCATCCAGTTCTCCTTTCAACACCTGTTCCACGCCGTAGCCTTCACCGGACAGGGCATCCGTACCGATGAAGCGCATCTCTCCCGCCCTGCCTTTCTGCCGGGCAACGGCATAAGCACCTGCCGCCATACGGTCATTCTGGGCATACACCACATCTATCTGAGGGAAGTGTGCCAGCAAGGTATCCATTTTCTGCCCTGCTTCGGAGCGTAACCATCCGGCATCTTCACTTGCCAGAAGTTTAATACCGGGATAAGGTGAAATGGCGGAGACAAATCCCTGATGGCGGTCCATCGCCGGTGTGGAACCTGTCAAGCCTGATATTTCCACTACATTACCTTGCCCCTGAAGCATATTAACCACGTAGCGGCCTATCGCCTTTCCTATTTCATAATTGTCCGCACCGATGTAAGCGGTGTATTTGTCGGAAAGTATCTTACGGTCGAATACAATGACGGGAATTCCCCGGTCGTAGGCTTCTTCCACCACCGGAGTAATAGGAGCGGCTTCGTTGGGAGCAACTACAAGCAAATCTACACCTTCTTCTATAAAGTTACGGATGTCTTCTATCTGGCGGACATTGTCATCCTTCACGGTACGGATGTCCACCTCTACCCCATCGTAAAAGAGTGCTTCACGCAGCATCTCGTTATTCATCTGATGGCGCCATTCATCATCACTGCACTGCGATACCCCGATACGGAAACGAGGCTCATTCCGGGTACACGAAGCCAATAATCCTCCAATAAAAACCGGTATCAATATCAACAGCCAATAAATTCTTCTCATCTTCATTGTATTAGGTCAAAGTACCGAAAAAGTCTATATGCAAGAGGAGGCAAAAGTCACTTTGAGCATCCCCTCCTTAATATTTATATCTACGGCTGAAACGGGCCACAAAATCAATATTCTCCTGAATTAATTGCCGCCCACGTTCGGAGCCTTGCAGCGAATTAATCTGTGCATCAGGCAGCATCTGGCGTTCCAACAGATAGTAAAGCATTTCTTTTGATGTCATAGACGGTTCAACTATAACTTTAAGTGCCTGCCTCTTCGCCTGCTCCGGATTATAATAAGGATTCCGCTCATCCTTTATATAAAGGGCTCCATCCGGAAGAATAGAAAGTTGCCCGTCCGGAAGAATAAAGACTGCAATGTTCCTGCCATTTTCCATCCTTTCCGTTGGCACAAAATCCGGAGAAAATCCAATGTGCTTACCCAGCCATTGCATCAAATCCTCACAGCCGGCAAAGTAAATCAACGGGTAGTTTCCAGTCACTTGCAGCAATTTATCATACAATTCCCGGTCGCTCGCTTTCTCCTCTTCCTGCTCCTCACGCATCTTATAAAAAACTTCGCTACTCTCAACCCATGAGGTTATGCCGCAAACCTGCCAGTTATCACTATCATAAAAAGCCAAAGAAGTGAGCAATGCGTTATGCTTCTCCAGAATGTCATCCTGCAAAGAATCCATGGACGAACGGTCTACCGTATAAACTGTTCCATCCAGGCTTTCCACTACCAGTACATCCGCATCATGCTCCTTCAGCAAATACAGATTATAGGGCAAACACTTTATGCCGGCCAATAACTCCGCTTCCCGGTTCATGCCCTTGCTTTTCAGTATATATTGTGCCCATTCGGGTACGGTCAATGCCAAAGGGCCTATTTTGGAATTAATAGCCAAATAAGACGCCACAGCATAATCTCTTACGTTATCGTCTTCTAACATTTCGGAGAATTCTTCATCCACCTCATCCTGGTGATCCCATTCACGTTCGTCCTGCAACAGATAGGCGCTCCTATAAAACTGTGCACACCAATCTTTCAGCAAATAGAAATCTTCAAACCATTCGGACTTATACATTTTCTCTACCAGTTCCGTATTGATGGGTGCATTCTCAAACTCTTTATCCAACAGGGCATACAGCTTATCCGCCAGTTGCATCAGTCCCGGATTTTCAGGATTGATAAAAACTCCTTTCTGATATTGCTGTACGCCCATCCATATGAGGAAACAAATATCTTCCAGGTTTATTTCATCCGCATAATATTGCGATTCATCCACGTTATAGAAAGGCAGATACTTGCCATACATTTCCTTATGGGCCGTAACAAAAGCACGCCATATCCCCACATCGGAAATAACATCTTCAAAATAGAAAGTAATGAGTTTCGCCAGATTGTGCTGTTCAAAATCCGTTAATAGGTCATTAAGATCGGCAAAACGTATATAATCGCGTATTCTGTTAGCCAGCTTCACATAATAGGTATCCGAAGCTGATGCTACCGCAAACCAATGCCCTAATCTCCATTCACTACCGATAATCTTCATTGCAATTTAATTTTATCTGTTTATTCATGCAGGAGTATTCTGCAACGATGACAAATATACTTCCAAAATGCGAAACAGCAAAGCATTGAAGATAAATTCAAACGATAGCTTAATAGTTCAGCCCGAACTATTAAGACCATAGATACTCTAATCCCTTAGCCAAACCATAATTATACGCATCTTCCAATCCGTCACCGGTAATAGTGTAATAATCCACTCCCATATCTTTCAGTTCATAATCAGGTTTTATAAAATGAATCGTAGTACCTGGACGCCTGAGGCTGCTTCTTCCGTCTTCACCCGGCTGGTCGCTATTAACAGGCGCCCAGCTGACGGTTCCCATAGATGCTCCTTAATCTCTGCCGACAACCGTTGTATAGATTGCAGCATAGCACCACTTTGAGAACACCATGCGTGAACACATTCTTATATCCACCCGACATACAACATATAGCGATATCATCCATATTTTTTAGGGTATTAGTATCGCAAATATAAAAATAAATTGCACTATCACAGTGCAATTTATTAAATATTCTGCACAGTGACAGTGCAAATCAAGATAATGAAAGAAAAACTTCGTCAGCAGCCTATCATTGAGCAGTCAGCTCAACAACCCGACTCTGAGTTTGTCCTAACCCCAATACATCCAACCCGACTTTCATCAGATAATCACCGGAATATACTTTTCCATTAGCTACCAACCCGGAAGTCGCGGCAGGCATCAAGTTGATTTCTTCCACTTTATACTGTTTGTTCGGATCCAGACCTTGCAATTTCACCGCCAGCAGCTTTTCCTGAAAGCGCGGATGAATGTCATAAGCAAACAGAACCGCCTTGTTTGTATCTTTACTTACATAGTTCAGCGCCATATGATTCCCTTCATACGGAGAAACCAAACGATACTGGTCACCATCCATTATAGCGTTCTGGAGACGTTTCCAGTTGGCTACCGCTGTCTGGCAATAAGTCAGTTCATCGGCAGTAAGTTCTTTCAGACCGATATCGAAACCAAGTTTGCACATGGAGGCCACGTCGGTGCGGAACTTTATGGAAGTCGCCTTGTTCCAACTCGTCACATGGGCATCCATAGCCTTTGCGGGAAAGAACTGGGAGAAGCCCCACTGGATATAGACACGTTCCACCGGATCGGTATTGTCACTGCACCAAAACTCTGTGAAGTACTTCAATGCTTCGTAATCACAACGTGCACCGCCACCGGAACAAAGCATCATCGGGACATTGGGATAATTCGCCTTTACACGTTTCAGAACATTATAGATACCGCGGACATGATCAATATACAACTGTCCCTGTTTATTCTTCAAATATGGGGAATAGATATTGGTGATGGGGCTGTTGCAATCCCACTTGAAGAAAGCGACATCGGGATTTTCCTGCATAATGTTTTCTACAACGCCATATACATAATCCTGCACTTTCGGGTTGCTAAGATCCAGTACCAACTGATTGCGGTAATAATACGTTTCGCGGTTAGGCAGTTGGATGGCCCAGTCCGGATGTTTCTCAAAGAGTTCGCTCTTGGGGTTCACCATTTCCGGTTCAATCCAGATGCCGAACTTCACATCCGCATCTTTGGCAGCTTTTACTAAGGCGGGAATACCACCGGGCAGTTTATCGTGGGTCACTTCCCAATCGCCCAAACCGGCATGGTCATTCTTACGCGGGTATTTATTGGCAAACCAGCCGTCGTCCAACAGGAACATATCCACTCCCAAATGCTTGGCTTCCTTCATCAACTCGGCAAGTATCTCCTGATTGAAATTGAAACCTGTATTTTCCCAGTTATTCAAAAGGGTCAAACGGCTGCCTTTACCATCTTTCAGACTATAGTTGCGTGCCCATTCGTGCAGATTGCGACTGCCTTGCGAGGCACCATCATAACTTAAAGTGAAAATGAATTCGGGAGTGGTGAACACTTCATTCGGTTTCAGTTCGTAGTTCGATGCATAAGGGTTGATGGCAGGGATTACGCGCAGGTTGCCCACATTGTCCACTTCGAAAGTGAAACGGAAGTTGCCCGTCCAGCCCAGTGTACCCATCAAGACATCGCCCTGGTGTTCGTTCACCGGTTGGTCCAGTCCCACTTCAAAGAAGGGATGGGTGTGCATGGCAGCACGGCTTCCCAGCTTCGTGTCAATCACTTTCTTGCCAAACTGCAATTGCTGACTGCTCATCTGCGCTTCTTTTGCCCAGTCACTGCTGAACTCGGTCAGGTAATAGTTGGAATTATTGAAGTAGAGCATGGTGGAGGCATAGGTGGAGAGCATGACAGGTTTCTTCTCCTGATGCTTTATCTCGCTCCACGTCTTGATGACGTTCTCTTTGGGATAGGCCACATAATGCAGTGCCACGTCTACCGGATACTGGTTATCGCGCAGGTTTATCACGGTTTCCGTACCACCTTCTACAGGCTTGGACGAGGAAGAAACGTAATAAAGAATCGTCGACGGATTGCCGTCATTATGAGTGATGGCGATGGCAGGTTCAAAGTAATCTTCATTGCCGGAACCACTATACACTTCCCAGCCGCGCTTGCTCACACTACCGTCCGACCCGGCATGTATATTCCAACGGAAGTTCTGCAAATCCTGCTGATGCAAGAGTTTCTCGCCCAGATACGTTTGATACAAGCGACCGTTTTCGCCTACCTGGAGCACCAGGTCGGTGTTGTCCGTAGAAATGCGGATAGTTTCTTTTTCCGCTGCATGGGCATACGTCAGGGATGCGAATGCAAAGAGAGTTACGAGTAAATTTTTCATGGTGTACGATGAATTTAGTTACAAAAATAGATTAAATATAATTTAGAATGAAAGACTTGCGCTGAATTCCAGAGTGAGCGGGCGCAAATAATTACCGCTCATATAGTGATCCTTGAACTTTCCGGCTTCTTCCTTGCTCAACAGTTCGGCACCGTTGATAGTGCCGCTGGCACCCTTCTGATTCAAGAAGTTCACAACCGTAGCTCCCAAGGAGAGATGCTTGTTCACCTTCCAGTTTACGCCGCCGAAGGTTTCCCAACGGCCGTTGAAGTAGAGGGCATTGGTCAGATTGGCATACGTCTTTCCGAAATAACGGAAGCTGAGCCATACGCGCAGGTCGGGAGTAATGTTGTAGCTGGGATCTATTTCAGCAAGTACCTGCGGAATTTCTTTCACGATGTTGCCGTTGGCATTTAGGTCGGGCACTCCTTCAAAGGGGGACTTGATGAAATAGTTGTTATAGGTCGGCTTCTGGTAAGTGAACAGGGCATGCAGGTGGAAACCTTTGAACGGATTGATTTCTGCCGAGGTAGTCCAGCCCAGGGTCTTGATGTCGTATATTAATAAGGTGGTTTTGGATTGCGTCGTACCGGGTTTCGTTACGTTCTGCTGGTCGATGTTGTTCGACTTGGAGATATATGTAATCATGGAAGTCAGGTTCATCCAGTTGTTATGATAAAACAATCCGCCACGCAGCAAAGGGATGGTGACACGCTTGTACTGTTCCTCGGTGGGACCTGTTCCGGCATACTCGTTGATGCGGGGGAAACGGGTGGCAATGGTTCCATCGGCTGTAAGACCGAAGTTCTTTGTTATCTTATAAGTGAATTGTGCGGTTGCTGCATAATTCAGCTTGTCTTTTACCACTTTATGGGGTTCTATCTTTTCAGTAGAAAGTATGTTGCCGTCATTGTCCGTATATGAATGGGTATCGCCGATATGAAAACCAGCATAACGTCCGTAAGGTATCTGGTCGGCAGACATACGGTAGTATTCCAGGCGGGCACCGTAATAAACATTAAGCTTCGGAGTTACTTGCCAGTTGTCCGTGAAGTAGGCAGCCAGTTTGTTTTCAGTTCCTTTGGTATATTCCGGACTTAGCTCATTGAAACCTCTGAACTTATTGGTGCTTCCGTCGGCTTCCCGGCGATTCAGTATCTGCGGGTATTCAGTAACGGTTCCTATCCACTGGAAAGAGGAAGAATGATAATCCAGGTGGTAGTACCACTCGTTCAACCCTAACCTCATATCGTGGTTGCCCACTTTCTTTTTCAGTTCGGAAGTAAGCAGGACGTTCTTCACTTTGCCGAAGTGCAACCAGGTGCGTCTTCCTTCCACCAGTCCGGTGTAGGCTTCTTTGGAGTCATCCAGGAAAAGACCATCTGTTACAGTCGCCTCGCTGATATTACTACCGCCAAAGTCTACATAATTGGCTTCGGGGGCATTCATGAATTTGGCGTTAAGTGTCCAGTTCAAATTATTGCGGAAGGTATAGTCGAATAGCATAGCTACTTCATGCGCCTTGTTTCCGGTGAAATCGCCAAAGCGTCCGCTTTTCATCTTACCATCCGTCACATCCATGTACTGAAAACGTCCACCTTCGGGAGCATACGAGGAAGTCCCCAGCTTGAAGCCCGGAATTTCTTTCACGCTGCCATCGCCTACATAAATAAAGGGAGCCGCGTTAATCATCGAGCCGAGCGCATTGCTTTTCGAGAATTTATAAATGACGGAGAACTTCCCACGGTTGTTATTGAACAGCCGGGTCAATCCGGCGTGATAGAGCTGAGTACGGTCGCTGAAGTTTTCAAACTTAGGGGCGAAGCTGCCCGGGTCGAAATTCTGATAAATGCTGGCGGTATACAACCAATGGTCGCCAATGCCACCGGATACATTCATGTCCACATTCTGCCAGCCGAAGTGGTTGGTGTGGTAATTCAGTACTCCTTTGAATTCTTTCTGCCCTAACTTGGAGAAAGCGTTCACCGAATAAGCGATGTTTCCGGTAGTGATGGCAGATTCGGACGGGTTCATCAGCCCCACCTCGCCCAGGCTGGCATCGCTGCGCCAATGGGTAGCCAGTTTGTGTACAGCCGAAGAGTATACGGCAGGTAGTCCGTTCTCATATACATTCACATCCTCACTGGGGAGTCCGATTTGAATTTCACGGGGTTTGTTGGCATCCGAAGCATTCAGCATCACATTGCGTTCACTGCCTTCCGATTTCTTTGTACTAATGGTGTCGTTTACTTCCACCGGATTGCTTGCCATTGCAGAAGAAGCGAATGAGAGTATCATCGGTATGACACAAGAAAAGAGATTGACTTTCATAATATTCATTGATTTAAAATTAAACATTCTGAAGAAGGAACCGGAGAGGATTTCACTCCTTGTCTTTCAACGAGGGCAAAGTTAGGGGGTATAATAACGTACTGTTTCTGCAGGTAGCCGCCAGGTAGATTGACAGGAGAGGGACACAAAGGATAAACTGCTTATAATTAATCATTTGTCAGCACCCATTTTAGAAAAGCAAGTAGATGTACCCGTTTACCGGAAACTTTTGTTATCTTTGTATTTGTCTACTTTTAATGAATATACCCTATGAAGAAATGCTTATTATCGGGATTATTTCTGTTATTCGTACTCCTGCCTTTCCGTGCTGCAAATAGAATTGACTTGTCCGGAGAGTTGGAAGCTGCCTTGAAACTGCGCAGTCAATATTCACATCAGAAGGAGGCACGGATTGACAGTCTCAAGCATTTACTCTATCCGGCTATGGGAGATGATGAGCGTTTCCGGTTGTACAACGCCATTTATGAGGAATATTATACTTACCGGTTCGATTCGGCGATGTTCTACGTAGACCGGGAAGAAGAAGTGGCTACGCAACTTTCCAATCCTGCCTATCGCAACCTGAGCATCATTCACCGTTCCATACTCCTCTCCACTTCGGGATATTTCAGCGAATCCATTCAAAATCTGAAACAGATAGACAGCCGCACGTTGGACGATGCATTGCGGATAGAATATTATACCGCTTACGAATGGGCTTACAGTATGTGGGCCGAATATTCCAACGATAAAGTATATGCTCCCCGTTATTATGAAAAGGAGATGCTTTATCAGGATTCACTTATCAGTGTCCTGCCCGCCGGTTCACCGCTGCATCATTATTGGAAAGGTGAGAATCTCTATCGCCACCGCAGGTATGCCGAAGCGGAAGATTACTATAAAAAAGCATTGGAAGGATTGCCAGTCAATGTCCGGTTGTATGCCATGGTGACTTACGGACTGGCATTGGTGTACTCACAAACCAATAATTGGGAAGAATATGAAAATTACCTGATAATGGCAGCCATCTCCGATCAGGTGTGCCCGTTGAAAGAGAATCTAGCTTTACAGGAACTGGCTCTATATATCTTCAAGAACAGAAGCGGAGAAGTTTCACGTGCGAACCGTTACTTAAACCATTCTCTGAAAGATGCCATGTTCTACAACAACCGCCTCCGTATGCTCGAAATAGCGAGGAAGTTTCCCTCCATCGTGCTTTCCTATCAGGAACAGAATCTTATCAAAAGTCAGCGGTTACAATGGTCACTGATATGTATCAGTCTCTTGTCTATCGGACTGGTGGTTTCCCTGGTTTATATTTACCGGCAGATGAACCAGTTGCATAAGCGGAGAAAGATATTGGCGGATATGAACCAGGAACTGCAACATCTGAATAAAGCGTTGGTAGATACAAATCATACGCGCGAGGAGTATGTGAGTCTGTTTATGGATTTATGTGCCGCCTACATAGATAAACTGAATAAATACCAGGATTTAGTGAAGCGCAAGGTAAAGGCAAAGCAAACGGACGATTTACTGAGACTGGCCAATGCAACCAAGCTTTCGGACACGGATGCCAAAGAGTTCTTCGTAAACTTCGATACGGCTTTCCTGAATCTGTATCCCAACTTTATAAAGGAATTTAATTCCCTGTTGCGCGAAGGAGAAGAGATTATACCCAAGCGGGGGGAAATCCTGACTACGGAACTTCGCATTTTTGCTTTAATACGGATGGGGATTAAGGATAGTTCCAAGATAGCCACTCTCCTGTTCTATTCCCCGCAGACGATTTATAATCACCGGAGTGTGGTGAAAAATAAGGCAAAGATGAGGGATAGTTTTGAGAAACAGGTGGAGGAGCTTTGTGCGGTGATATAGGTGCTATAAATCAATCTCCTTTACCATTACCATATCAGAACAGTAATGATAAAGGAGAAAATAATCTAATTGTAACCTCTCAGGAGCTTAGTCCAATCTACTCTTAAAAGCAGCCGGTAACTCCGGCATAGCCCCGCTCTGTGTACAAACATAGGCAGAAACTTCCACCGCCAACTTATGAGCCTCAGGCACCGGCTTTCCGCTAAGTATGGCAGACGTGAAAGCCGCAGTAAACGAATCTCCCGCACCAACGGTATCGGCAACCGGAACCTTCGGAGTATCCTGGAAAGACACAACGCCCGGAGTAAACACATAACTGCCGTTCGTGCCGCAAGTCAGAATCAACATTTTCAGATTATATTTAGCCAGGAGTATCCAGCATTTATCCTGCAAGTCAATCCCCGGATAGCCGAAGATACGGCTAATAGTCACCAACTCCTCATCATTGATTTTAAGAATGTTGCAACGGCGCATAGACTCGCAAAGTATCTCTTTCGTATAGAACCCCTGGCGGAGATTGATATCGAAAATCTTAATCTGTTCATCCCCGTCGGGCATCGTATCCAGAAAACGCTGGATAGTGGCACGACTCACCGGGCTGCGCTGTGCCAGCGAACCGAAACAAACCGCACGGGTGGAAAGAGCCAGGCGTTTCAGTTCGTCAGTAAAGGGAATGTTATCCCAAGCCACGCCTTCTTTGATCTCATAACAAGGAACACCCACAGCATCCAGAGTTACCTGCACCGTACCTGTAGGATAATCCACCTGCTCTATCTGGCAAGCCAGCTTCTTTTGGGCAAATACATCCAATATTTCTTGACCGTCAGCATCACGCCCCACGGCACTCACCACACGGCTGTCGAAACCAAACTGTGAAACATGATATGCAAAGTTGGCAGGCGCACCGCCTATTTTCTTTCCTTCGGGCAGCACATCCCAAAGTGCTTCACCCATTCCTACGATGATTTTATTCATGATACTCGATATAATTATGAATTATGGTTAGATATAAAGTTATTTTTTAATCTTCAAAGTATAAGACAGCAGATATAGCACTCCGACAGTCATTACCGCTACCGCACCGCTCTGCCCTACCGCATCGCTTGCCAGTCCCATTGCCAACGGAAATACGGTTCCGCCGAAAAGTCCCATAATCATCAGACCGGAAACTTCGTTCTTCTTGCCCGGCATATATAGCAACGCCTGCGAGAAGACAATCGAAAAGATATTCGAGTTACCGAAACCTATCAACGCTATGCAAATATAAATAGTTGTTTTGGAATGGAAAGCAAAAAGCCCGATCATTGCAATCAACATCAGGAAACTACTGATGGCAAAGAACGACTTCGCATTCATCTTCCGCAGAATAAAAGAACCCGTGAAACAGCCTGCCGTACGGAAAATGAAATAAAGGCTCGTAGCAAATGCGGCGTCATCCAGTCCCATGCCCAGACGCTCCATCAGGATTTTAGGAGCGGTGGTATTCGTACCTACATCAATTCCCACATGGCACATGATGCCGATGAAAGAAAGCAAAATGAACGGTTTGGCCAACAAAGCCAGACACTGGCTGAACGTGGAAGGTTTTCCCTCCTCTTTCTCTTCGGTGATTTGCGTCTGTCCCAACAGTAAAACCGCAATCACAGCTATCACCATATAAATAGGGAACAGCACGCGCCAACCCATACCGAAGGACGGAATAGCCTGCGTAGCCCCCCACATGGCAATGTAAGGTGCAAGGAATGAGGCAATCGCTTTTATAAATTGTCCGAAAGTTAGGCTACTTGCCAGCCGGTCACCCCTGACAATATTAGAGAGCAACGGATTCAGTGAAGTCTGCATCAATGCATTTCCAATCCCCAATAAAGAGAAAGAAAGTAGCATCAACATATAACTATCACCGAAAACGGGTAACAAAAGGGAAGCGAATGTCACCACCAAACTAAGGAGTACCGTCTTTTTCTGTCCGATACGGCTCATCAGCATACCCGTCGGTACGGAGAAAATCAAGAACCAGAAGAAAACCAGCGAAGGAAAAATGTTAGCCTGTGAGTCTGTCAGACCTAAATCGGCTTTTACATAATTGGAGGCGATACCCACCAAATCGACGAATCCCATGGCGAAGAAACAGAACATCACCGGGACAAGCTTAGATAACGAAGAATTAGATTTCATTGTTCTATGGTATTAATTTAAGTATATTCCTGCTCGGGAAAGCACGTTGCAAAGGAAGCGAATCTTAAGACAATAGGGTATCACTTTTGTTACAAAGAGTAGCAATTATGATACGAAGCTCTTTTTTACGCCTATTTGAGAGCTATTATCTGTCTTTTTGTCTATTTTTGTGGGAGATTATACAAAGAAACTTTTTAAACAACAAGATGGAAACACTCTTTAATGGACGACTTAGCATCGAAGTCTCTGCACATGGAGCAGAACTATGCAGCATTTTTGCCAACGCAAAAGAATACCTGTGGCAGGCTGAACCGGAATTCTGGAAACGCCACTCACCTGTACTCTTCCCTATTGTAGGTAGCGTATGGGAAAACGAATACCGGAATGAAGGCTCTACTTATGTGCTCACGCAACATGGTTTTGCCCGCGACATGGAATTCAAATTAATATTAGAACAGAATGACGAACTGCGTTATCAACTGGTCAGCAACGAAGAAACGCTGAAGAAATATCCTTTCCCGTTCTGCCTCGAAATCGGTTACCGCATCCGCGACAAGAAAATCGACGTCATGTGGGAAGTGAAGAATACCGGAGAAAAAGAAATGCACTTCCAGATAGGTGCACACCCGGCATTCTATTACCCGGATTTCGATGCTGAAACTCAGGAACGGGGATTCTTCGGGTTCAACAAGAAAAGCGGATTGAAATATATCCTGATTTCCGAGAAAGGTTGTGCCGACCCGGACACTGAATACCCGTTGAAACTGACCGATGAACTTTTGCCATTGGATACACATACATTCGATAAGGACGCACTGATACTGGAAGGCAGCCAGGTGAGAAAGGTGACTCTATATAATAAGGAGAAGAAACCTTATCTCAGTCTGCATTTTGATGCTCCCGTGGTGGGGTTATGGTCGCCACCGGCAAAGAATGCTCCGTTTGTCTGCATAGAGCCGTGGTATGGGCGGTGTGACAGGGCACACTACACAGGTGAGTATAAGGATAAGGATTGGGTGCAGCATCTGCAACCCGAAGAAACGTTCAGAGGAAAATATACGATTGAGATAGAGGAATAAAAGAGAAACAGGACAATTTAAAGGTCTTCCCCGTACCCGGTCCGTATCAACTCCGTAGCAAGGCCGTAGCAAATTCGGTTCTATAGCTACGGAGATGATACGGAGTTGATACGGTTCGGGTACGGGGAAGAGGAAAAACAGAACATTCTTACGAATGTGTTTTCATCACAAATTTAGCTATTTCAGCTTATAAACCTGGAATGAACTTACCGTGTAGCTTCCACCTTTAGCATAGAAACTGATACGGTTATAAGGTTCCGAAGGAAATACCAGGTTTGTCATCGCCAGACGTCCGTCGTCACCGAATATCTCGATACTGGACTTATCTATAAAGATACGTAGCTTCATCTCATAGTTATCTTCTATCGGAGCGAATGTTACCACAGGGAAGTCCGGACTGAACGATACGATTCCGCTTTTGGTACGATCCATTGCAAACTTCTTCTCTACCAAATTATAGTAGATATCCACTTCTTCCCCTTTCGAGTTGAAAAGTTGGAAACCAATGACTTCCGCATTTCTGTTCTTGATGGTCATCTCTATTTCATACGAACCGGCATTGTCAGCGAGAAGTTTATCCATATTATAGGTACGGTCTACTTTGAAAGAACGCTTCTTCTCCCCTTTTCCGCGTAATGTCAGGAGTTCACGCGAAGGGGATGACTTCAGATAAGTCTCGCCGTCCGAAGTATAAAGACTCAAATCGCGGGGAACGGAATTGCCACTGCGGTATTGCGTGGTCGGCACATTGTTGGCGTACTGCCAATTGCTCATCCATGCCAGGGCTATATGGCGTCCTTCGGGAGCATTACTCCATGTTACGGTAGCATAATGGTCTTTTCCCCAGTCCATCCACTTTGTCATTTTCGGGGATTCATTCACAAAGGTCTTTCCGTCGAAGGTTCCTACAAAATATTGGGTAGCGCTACCGCCGAAAGGTCCTCCGGGGTTGATGTTGCAAATCAATACCCACTTTTTCAGTTCAGTGCCTTCGATGGGCAGTTCAATCAGATCGGGACACTCCCAGACACCGCCATGAGCACCCTGACCCTCACCGAAACTACTTTCATAGGTCCAGTCTTTCAGGTTGGCAGAAGAGTAGAACTGCATTTCCTGACCTACGGCAAGTACCATAATCCACTTGTCGGTGGCATCGTGCCAGAATACTTTCGGGTCGCGGAAGTCGCGTTGGGTGGAAGTCAGTATCGGATTGCGTGCATACTTCTTGAAGGTTTTCCCATTGTCAAGGCTATAAGCCATGCTCTGCACCTGGCGCTCGCTTGCCGAGGTATAGAAAGCGATGATGGCTCCGGCACCGAAACCTGCCGTATTATCTTTATCCACTACGCAAGAGCCACTGAAGATGGTGCCCAATGCATCGGGTGCAATGGCTACCGGCTGGTGTTCCCAGGACACAAGGTCAACGCTGATGGCATGTCCCCAATGCATATTTCCCCACATGGAACCATACGGGTTGTATTGATAAAACAGGTGATACACACCATCCTTATAGACCATGCCATTCGGGTCGTTCATCCATCCATATTGAGGGGTGAAGTGATAGAGCGGACGGAAGTCTTCACAGTTGGCAGTATCGAAAGTATCGGAAAGTTTCATCTCATTCCAGCAAATGGCCGTGTCGGGGATGAGCTGGAAATTAAAGGAGAGTGATTGATTATCAAATCCGGAAAGATCCACCGGAACAAAATAATCTACTTTATTGATAGCCAGACGGACGTTCATGTTGCGCACTACGTCATTATTCGCAATCATATAGAGTTTAGCCTCCGGAGAAGTTTCTTCTACGGGAAGCAACAGGAATTTCTTTTGATTCTCAATCTGGACAATGCTCTGTCCGTCGCCTAAATGTTTAATCACGAAAGGAGGATTAATAGCCTGGCACGAGAAAACAGACCATACAGTACCTATTATAAAGGCGAAAGTCCACCGTGCTGTTAACAAATAGTTTTTTAGATTCATGATGTTTCTTGGTATTAAAAAAACAGTTAATAATTGGTTGCCCGGGAAAGCACTTTGCAAAGGAAGAGATTTTCAGGGAAAGAAGCTGCCATTTATGTTTCATAAACTAACAAAATTGATACCAGAGGGGAGGTCGAGGCAAGATTAGTTCATTTTTGATGGGTTTTGATGCACCACAGATTACACAGATTTACACAGATTAGGGAAGAAATCTCTGATTATTAACAAATTAAATCTATGCTAATCTGTGTAATCTGTGGTGAAATAATTCATTTCTTATCAATTCTGTATCAAATTTACCAGCATCCGAAACATAAATTACAGCTTCTTTCCCGAAAATCCCCTTTCTTTGCAACATCAAAACATGACTCGGGAAAGCCGGTTTTGAGAGGTAATCCATTGCGATTACAAACAAAGTAAACTATTAAATTAAAATCTAAAAACATGGAAGGCATAAAAAAATCACTTCTATTTGCACTATTTCTTCTGATGTGCACGCTTGCACAGGCGCAAAGCCTGACCGTACAAGGAAAGGTGGTTTCTAAGACCGATGGGGAGCCAATCATCGGTGCAACAATAATAGAAACCAATCAGACCGCCAACGGTACCATTACTAATATCGACGGCGAATTTACATTATCCGTAGCCCAAGGTGCAGAGCTTACTATTTCTTATATAGGCTTCAAGACCGTGAATGTGAAAGCGCAAGCCTCACTGAGCATCACTCTGGAAGAAGAATCCGAAATGCTACAGGAAATTGTAGTTACCGGCTACACCACCCAACGCAAGGCCGACCTGACCGGAGCCATCTCCGTAGTCAGCATGGACGAAATTGCCAAGCAAAACGAAAACAACCCGATAAAGGCTTTGCAGGGACGCGTGCCCGGTATGAACATCACAGCCGACGGTAATCCCAGTGGAAACACCACGGTACGCATCCGCGGTATAGGAACCCTGAACAACAATGATCCTCTTTATATTATAGACGGTGTACCCACCAAATCGGGCATGCACGAACTGAACGGCAACGACATCGAATCCATCCAAGTACTGAAAGATGCCGCCTCAGCCTCCATCTACGGTTCGCGCGCTGCAAACGGTGTCATCATCATCACTACAAAGAAGGGTAAAGAAGGACAAGTGAAAATCAACTTCGACGCATCCGTCGCCGCTTCCATGTACACCAATAAGATGGAAGTGCTGAATACGGAAGAATATGGCCGCGCCATGTGGCAGGCTTACGTGAACGAAGGACAGGACCCCAATACCAATGCACTGGGTTATAAATACAACTGGGGTTATGATACCAACGGCTATCCCCAACTGAACGGCATCAGCATGTCCAAGTATCTGGATTCCGCCAATACAGTACCGGCTGCCGACACGGACTGGTTTGATGAAACGACACGCACAGGTGTAATCCAGCAATACAATGTATCTGTAAGCAACGGTTCGGAGAAAGGTTCCTCTTTCTTCTCTCTGGGATATTACAAGAATCTGGGTATCATCAAGGACAGTGACTTTGAACGTTTCTCCGCCCGCATGAACTCCAGTTACAATCTGATTGGCAAAGTGCTGACCGTGGGAGAGCATTTCACCTTGAACCGCACTTCGGAAGTACAGGCACCGGGCGGGTTCCTGCAAAATGTATTGCAGTTCAACCCTTCACTGCCGGTGCGTGACATCAACGGAGAATATGCAGGTCCGGTGGGCGGTTACCCCGACCGTGAAAACCCGGTGGCACGTCTGGAACGTAACTCCGATAACCGCTATACTTACTGGCGCATGTTTGGTGATGCCTACATCAACCTGAATCCCTTCAAAGGATTCAATGTACGTTCCACATTCGGACTGGACTATGCACAGAAATCGCAACGCATCTTCACTTACCCGATTACCGAAGGCAACGTGGCAAATGACAAGAATGCCGTGGAAGCCAAACAGGAACACTGGACGAAATGGATGTGGAATGCCATTGCTACCTATAATCTGGAAATCGGCAAGCACCGTGGTGATGCCATGATCGGTATGGAGCTGAACCGTGAAGATGATATTCACTTCTCCGGTTATAAAGAGGATTACGCCATCCTGACTCCCGACTATATGTGGCCGGATGCCGGTTCGGGCACTGCCCAGGCTTACGGTGCCGGTGAAGGTTATTCGCTGGTTTCCTTCTTCGGAAAACTGAACTATACATATGATGATAAATATCTGTTCTCTGTAACGGTTCGCCGTGACGGTTCTTCACGCTTCGGTAAGAATAACCGCTACGCCACTTTTCCTTCCGTGTCACTGGGATGGCGTCTGAATCGTGAGAAGTTCATGCAGAATCTCACCTGGATAGACGATTTGAAAATCCGCGGTTCATGGGGACAGACCGGTAACCAGGAAATCTCCAATATCGCCCGTTACACGATTTACGTTCCCAACTATGGTGTGACGGAATCAGGCGGTCAGAGTTACGGCACTTCTTACGACATTGCCGGAACCAATGGCGGAAGCATTCTTCAATCCGGTTTCAAGCGCAACCAAATCGGTAATGACAACATCAAATGGGAAACAACCACACAGACCAACCTGGGTATCGACTTCTCCCTGTTCAAACAAAGCCTGTATGGTTCGTTCGACTGGTTCTACAAAAAGACAACGGACATCCTGGTACAGATGGCAGGTATCGCAGCCATGGGCGAAGGCAGCAGCCAATGGATCAATGCCGGAGAGATGAAAAACATGGGTGTGGAGCTCAATCTCGGTTATCGCAACCAGACTTCATTCGGATTGAAATATGACCTGAATGCCAACGTCTCCACCTACCGGAATGAAATCACCAAACTACCCGCCACCGTAGCAGCCAACGGTACTTTCGGCGGTAATGGCGTACAAAGCGTTATCGGCCATGCCAATGGTTCGCAGGTGGGTTACGTGGCCGACGGCATCTTCAAATCGCAAGAGGAAGTTGACAACCATGCCACCCAGGAAGGTGCCGGAGTGGGACGCATCCGCTGGCGCGACCTGGACAATAACGGCATCATCAACGAGAAAGACCAGAAGTGGATATACGACCCGACGCCTGCATTCAGCTATGGTCTGAATATCTATCTTGAATACAAGAACTTCGACCTCACCATGTTCTGGCAAGGCGTTCAGGGAGTAGACGTAATCAGTGACCTGAAAAAAGAAACAGACCTTTGGAGCGGCCTCAACATCGGTTTCCTGAATAAGGGTAAACGGGTGCTCGATGCCTGGTCTCCGACTAACCCGAATTCTGATATTCCGGCACTGTCGCGCAGCGATATAAACAATGAGAAGCGCGTTTCAACTTATTTCGTAGAGAATGGCTCGTTCCTGAAACTGCGCAATATACAGATAGGTTACAATGTTCCGAAAGCCTTCTCCCAAAAGCTGAAAATGGACCGTCTGCGCTTCTATGTAAGTGCCCAGAACTTGCTGACCATCAAGAGCAAGGAGTTTACCGGAGTAGACCCGGAGAATGCCAACTATGGTTATCCTATCCCGATGAATCTGACTTTCGGAGTTAATGTAGGTTTCTAAATCAATAAATCAATTACTTATGAGAAAATTAATATATACAGCAGTTTTAGGTCTTTCCCTGATGTGCGGCAGTTGCACAGATTTTCTGGAAGACCAGCTCCCCCAGGGAACCATCAGCGATGAACAACTGAAGGACCCGGCATACATCGACAATCTGGTAATCTCCGCCTATGCCGTGTGGATTACCGCCGAAGATATCAATTCTTCTTTCTCCATGTGGAACTACGACGTACGCTCGGACGATGCCTACAAAGGTGGAAACGGTACGGAAGACGGTGACGTATTCCATGCACTGGACATCTCGCAGGGCATCATGACTACGGCATGGAACATCAGCGACATGTGGCAACGCCTGTACAACTGTATCTCACGCGTCAACACCTCCCTGCAACTTCTGGAGCAGGTAGACGAAAGCACCTATTCACTGAAACAACAGCGCATTGCCGAAATGAGATTCCTGCGTGCCCACGGACACTTCCTCCTGAAACGCCTGTACAAGAAGATTCCGTTTGCCAATGATGCCAACCTGTCACCGGAAGAATACAATTACCTTTCCAATACTACCTATAGCAACGACGAAGGCTGGCAGCAGATTGCCGACGATTTTCAGTTCGCCTATGACAACCTCCCCGTGAAGCAGGCCGACAAGGGACGTCCTGCCAAAGCCGCCGCGGCAGCTTATCTGGCTAAGACTTATCTCTATAAAGCTTATCACCAAGACAATGCGGACAACCACGAAGTGACGAGTATCAGCACGGAAGACCTGGTGAAAGTGGTGCAGTACACGGACAAAGCCATCATGTCGGCAGGCGGCTACGGACTGGAATCTGACTTTCAGAATAACTTCCGTCCGGAACCTCAGTACGAGAATGGCGTTGAATCTCTGTGGGCCATGCAATACTCCATGAACGACGGTACCAAAAACGGTAACTGTAACTGGTCCTACGGTTTGATTGTTCCCAATATTCCGGGGGTCACCGATGGCGGTTGCGACTTCTACAAGCCCAGCCAGAATCTGGTGAACGCATTCAGGACAGACGCTAATGGATATCCGCTACTGGATGCTTTCAACAGCCGTGATTACAATTCACAGTCCGATTATGCCGACCCGCGCCTTTTCCTCACGGTAGGTATGCCCGGATTCCCGTATGAGTTCAATAAGAAGTATATGATGGACGAATCGACTACCTGGAGCCGCAGCAACGGACTTTATGGCTACTATGTCACCCTGAAACACAATATAGACCCTGATGGCGGTTACCTTATCAAAGGTTCCTGGTGGGGTTCACCGATGAACCGTATCGTTCTGCGCTACTCGGACGTACTGTTGATGCGTGCCGAAGCATTAATCCAACTGAACGACGGGCGCACCAGCGAAGCCATCGACCTGATAAACGAAGTGCGCAACCGTGCCAAACAAAGTACGGCAGCCATCGCCGACTACGAAATGGAATATGGCGTACGCTTCAACGTGCAGCCCTATACGGGAAGTTACTCACAAGCGGATGCCCTGAAATTGCTGAAGTTTGAACGCCGTGTGGAGCTGGCTTTGGAATCGGAACGTTTCTTCGACCTCGTGAGATGGGGGGAAGCAGCAGAAGTGTTGAACAAGTTCTATGCCGAAGAAGCTGCCGACTGCACCATCTACACCAATGCGTCATTCACTAAAAACAAGAATGAGTATCTGCCTATTCCGTTTGCACAGATGAGCGCCAGCAATGGAAACTATTCACAGAACTGCGGTAACTGGTAACCTTTTAAAAACAAGAATATCATGAAATCAATATTGAATAAACTAAATACGCTTCTCCTGGGCACTGCACTGATGTTTACCCTCCCGGGATGTAGCGATGACAATAGATCCAACCTTCAACTGGACGGCGACACATGGCTGACCGCCTTTGAACTGGATGAAAATTATGCAGGGGCAATCGACCGGACAAACAAGACCATAACCGTAGCAGTTCCTGAGGTGTATGACACGGATGCAATGAAAGTCACGGGTATTGAAGTGTCCGAAGGCGCCGTAGCTTCGGTAAAGGCGGGCGATGTACTGAACTTCTCGTTTCCGCAGGTGGTAAAAGTGACCAACGGAGATGTTTTTCTGGATTATACGGTCAACATCAAGCATGATGAAGCCAAAATTCTTTCATTCAAGCTGAATGATGCATACGCCGGAGTGATTGACCAAAGCAAACGCACCATCACCGTGCGCATCCCCAGTACGGTGGATGTAAGAAACCTGGTTCCTGTAATCACCACTTCGGCAGGAGCGGTAGTTATGCCGGCATCCGGTCAGGCGGTCGACTTTACCAACCCTGTGGAATTCACTGTTTCGTATAATACCGCAACTGCCGTTTATACGGTTACGGTTATCCCTACCGATGCTCCAAGTGCCGTATATATAGGCTTGGCAGCAACGCTGGACGAACTGAACCCGGAAGAGAAAGAGGCGGCCACCTGGATGCTGAACAATGTTGCCAACGCACAGTACATCTCCTTTGCCGATGTGCAGGCAGGACGGGTTGACCTGAGCGAATGCGAACTCATGTGGTGGCACCTGCACATAGACGGCGGTATCGACAATATGGATAAATTTGATAATGCAGCCCCTGCGGCAGTCAGCGCACTGGTGAAGATGAAGGAACTGTATAACAACGGTATGAACCTGTTGCTCACCCGCTACGCTACCTATTATGCTGCCAAACTGGGTGCTACCCTGGACGGCAACAACCCGAACAACTGCTGGGGACAATCGGAAGAAAGCGGTGAAATAACCGGTGGTGCCTGGAACTTCTTCATCCAGGGACACGAGTCTCACCCACTCTATCAGAACCTGATAATGAACAGTGGCGAAACGGACAAGGTCTACACCTTCGATGCCGGCTACCGGACAACCAACAGCACGGCACAATGGCACATCGGTTCCGATTGGGGCGGCTATGCTACGAATGAAGTATGGCGTACCAACCATGGCGGCATCGACCTGGGTTATGGCGGCGACGGAGCCATCGTGGCATGGGAATATCCGGCAGATGGCACCAAAGGCGGAATTATATGTATCGGTTCGGGATGCTATGACTGGTATGCTTACGGAGTAGACGCTTCGGCAGATAAGTACCACGGCAATGTGGGCAGACTGACAGAGAATGCAATCAACTATTTAACGGGTAAATAAAAAACTAATATATGAAAACAATGATATATTCACTTACATTGGCTGCAATGATGGTCACTTCCTTCAGCAGTTGCAACGATGACAATGATCCGGTTCTGACTCAAAAGGACTGGAACGGGACAGCCACTTACTTTGCTTCGACGGACGCAATGAATTTCGATACATACTATAAACCTTATGTGGGCTATGTAGGCGACCCGATGCCATTTTACGATGCGCAGGCAGGGGATTTCAAAATCATGTATCTACAGGAATACCGCCCGAACCAGGCAGGCACTTACCACCCTATATGGGCGGTAAGTACCCAAGATGCCGCCTCATACACCTCTATGGGAGAACTGATTTCCTGCGGCGGACTGGCGGAACAGGATGCAGCCATCGGAACGGGAAGCACAATCTATAATCCTTCGGACGGTTTGTACTATACCTTCTATACAGGCAACAAATATCAACCCACTTCATCCCAGAACGGGCAGGTCGTAATGTACGCCACCTCTCCCGACTTCAAGACGTGGACCAAGAACCGCACTTTCTATCTGAAAGGTGACACCGACGGATACAGCAAGAACGATTTCCGCGACCCCTTTGTATTTGAGGGAGAAGACGGGAAGTATCACATGCTCGTTTCTACCGTGAAGAGTGGCAAAGGCGTACTGGCGGAATACACCTCTGCGGATATGAAAACCTGGGAACACGCCGGTGTATTCATGACCATGATGTGGGACCGTTTCTATGAATGTCCCGACGTCTTCAAAATGGGCGACTGGTGGTATCTGGTTTATTCGGAAATGCATGCGGCCGTACGCAAGGTGCAATACTTCAAAGGACGCACCCTCGACGAGCTGAAAGCCACCACAGCAAATGATGCCGGCATCTGGCCCGATGACCACGAAGGTTTCCTCGATTCCCGTGGTTTCTATGCCGGAAAAACAGCTTCGGATGGTACCAACCGGTATATCTGGGGATGGTGCCCCACCCGCTCGGGCAACGACAACACCGCAGTCGGCGCTTCTCCCAACGAACCGGAATGGGCAGGTAGCCTGGTTGCGCACAAAATCATCCAGCATGAAGACGGAACACTGTCTTTGGGACTGATAGAAGGTATCAGCCGGAAATATACAACCGATTCTGACGTGAAGGTCATGGAAAAGAGTAACGGGGTATCTGAAAGTAACGGCAGCTACACACTGACGGACAATGCGTATGTACTTTTCAACCGCCTGAATGTATGCAACAAGATTTCGTTTACCGTAAAGACGGCAAGCAATGCGGATAGATTCGGTATTTCTCTGGTGCGTGGCACTGACTCTAAAAAGTACTACACTATTGTGGTGAACCCGGAAGATAACAATAACAAGCGGAAGATTAACTTTGAGGAAGAGGGAGATGA
Source organism: Bacteroides stercorirosoris (assembly GCF_900142015.1). Classification (GTDB taxonomy): domain Bacteria; phylum Bacteroidota; class Bacteroidia; order Bacteroidales; family Bacteroidaceae; genus Bacteroides; species Bacteroides stercorirosoris. Next base: position 46,455 of record NZ_FQZN01000004.1, on the reverse strand, counting down.
AGGCAAAGGCTTCATTGACGGAATAGACGGTTATCTGTTCCCCACTCCTTCCGACAATGTATATCATGTAACAATCTGCACGGACAACTCGATTTGTGTGGTCTACATCAATGACAATGTGGCTTATACGAACCGCATTTATGGGATGCAGAAGAATCCGTGGTCTGTTAACAGCTACTCGGGAAGTGTGGAAGTCAGCAACGTGAAAGTCAGCTATTACTAAACGGAGAAACATAGCTAATTTTTACCTTCGTTATATATTTCCCCGAAGACCGTCTGGAATATATTCTGAGAGGGGGTATAATCAGTATACGACTGAATAGGGATGAGTATACGACTGAACCCTATTCAGTCGTATACTGAATCTCATTCAATCCGGCACTGAACTTACGAATGCCGGGGAAGCATTATGTTTTGTGTAATTTTCGTACGCTTATGAATTAATGCTCCTCTTTAGATAACCATATACTAAAGAAAAGGTCGTACACCTGATAAGAGTCACGCTCTTTTGTGATGAAATCCTTATCAAGCAATCCCGCCAACGCTGAGCGCACAGAACTGGGAGATACCAATCCATGACGTTTAGAAAAGGCACCGGAAACTACATTGCGCGCCTGTCCTTCCCGATTGATGGCAATCAGCACTTGTTTCTGTTTTTCGGGCAGTTGGTATAGTAATTCGGCATAAGTATCTGCCGTGAAGTTAACAATGTAGTTGATGGCGTCTTCTATCATTTCCATACCACATGTAGCTCCCTCAGGAGTTTTCAGAAAAAGGATATTCATTATTTTCTGCAAGTAGAAAGTACCACCACGAAAACGGTCGTAAAGCACATTCACCACCTCGGGCAAAAGTACCTTTTTGTGCTCCCGAAAATGACGAATGGCAAACTCTGTATACTTTTCAAGAGGGATAGGAGGCAAATTCATGATAGTGACACTCTGGTAAAACGGCCGTGAGGGAGAGGTAAAAATAGTCCCCATCAGATGACGCTGTGATCCGGAAAAGACGAAGCGGGCATTACTGCAATATTGCACATAGGTACGCAGTGTAGCCTCAATGGTATCTTCCGGATACTTCCCTATCTGCTGAAATTCATCAATAGCTATCAGGCAGGGACGGTCGGCATGCTGCAAATAATGGAATATCTCATCAAGAGAAGCGGCAGGATTGGTTATGTCACCAAGTCCTATGTTCCAGGAAGGAACTCCACCTATATCATAAGTGATGCCTGCCTGTAAAGAAGCAATAGCATTCACAAAATTCTCCCAGACTTTACGTCCCCGTGGCTTCAAGGCATCCAGAATAACCTTTCCGAATTTATTCACGAAATCACGCAACGAACGGGTAGCATAAATATCTACTATAAAAGTATAATAGTGTTCCGCTACCTCAGGTTGGGAAAAACAATGACGAATCAAATCCGTCTTTCCATAACGACGGGGAGAAATAAGCGCTATGTTATTTCCGTTAAGCAACAACGTAGTAATATCCTTAGTCTCTGTTTCCCGGTCGCAGAAAAACTTCGGAGAAACATAACCGTTGGTTACAAATGGATTGTTCATATCAGACCTCCTAAAGTTTGTAGTCCGACAAAGATAAGAATAAAGAAACGCATTGCCAAATAATGATTGCCATAAAGTGGCAATCATTATTTGGCAATGCGTTTACAATATCTTAATTAATCACTGAAAATCATACTTCGCCGCGCACGCATAGCCTTCCTCATACAAATCAGTCAGCTTCTGAATATCCCGTTCGATGCGGTCTACCATTACAGGTTTCTGCGGACGGATTACAGTAATTTCTCCCGCCTCTTCCATGCGCTCCACCATCTCCAGTTGTTCATTGTACACACGACAACGGCAACTTAACGCCTCACGCATCTTCGGGTATTTACGGTAGAGGAAAGAGGGAATGTGTATGTCCTTCGCTTCCTTGCGGTATCCACGGTTGCGGGTAAGCACCACCACATTATGCGTGAAACCCTCATTCCGGGCACGCATCAGGGGGATGCTGTCCACAATGCCCCCGTCGAGCATCGGCACATCGTCCACATAAGCAATGGGGCATACAAACGGAAGGCTGCTTGAAGCACGCACAATGTCAATCACCCGGCCTTTATCCTGCTTTTCCTCAAAATAGTTCGCCTCGCCCGTCACACAGTTCGTAGTGACCATTTCATAACGTTCCGGAGAACTGAAATAGGACTCGTAGTCATAAGGCAGAATATGCTCGGGGAACTCCTGAAACAGCAGGTCGAAGTCCATGATATTACGTTTCTTCAACAAATATTTCAGACCGATATACTGGTACTTCTCCAGCAAATCAATGTTACTGTACTTGGCGCGGCCGCGCTGACCGGACATGTAAGAAAGTCCGTTACAGGCTCCGGCGCTCACTCCGATAGTATAGGGGAAGCGGATGCCACGGTCCATAAAGCTGTCCAGCACGCCGCAAGTGAACACTCCGCGCATGCCGCCACCTTCAAGAACCAATCCTGTTTTTGGGTTGATATGTATCTTTTTCTCCATAATTATCTGAATTAACGCTCCAAAGATAGCTTTTGTTTCCGAAATCTCCCTATCTTTGTGCCAGTAACAATCAATTAAAATCAATTTAATCATGATGAAAAAGTCAATACTTATTGCCACTTTAGGCTTATTAAGTTTCAATGTGTCAGCACAAGACACTCCGAAGGCGGAAGAAGGCTTTATCTTCACCACCGTTAAAGAAAACCCGATTACGTCTGTTAAAAACCAAAACCGTTCGAGCACTTGCTGGAGCTTCTCGGCACTTGGTTTCCTCGAAAGCGAACTGCTGCGCATGGGCAAGGGAGAGTATGATTTATCAGAAATGTTTGTAGTGCACCACACAATGGTAGACCGCGGCGTGAACTATGTACGCTATCACGGCGACAGTTCTTTCTCACCCGGCGGAAGCTTCTACGACATCATGTTCTGCCTGAGAAACTACGGTCTTGTTCCGCAGGAAGCTATGCCGGGCATCATGTACGGTGACACGCTGCCGGTACACAATGAACTGGATGCAGTGGCCGGTGCTTACGTAAACGCTATTGCTAAAGGCAAACTGACCAAACTGACTCCAGTATGGAAGCAAGGTTTATCTGCTATCTATGACACTTACCTCGGCAAATGTCCCGAAACTTTCACTTACCAGGGTAAAGAATATACTCCGAAGACTTTTGCCGAATCTCTCGGCATCAATCCGGATGATTATGTATCTCTGACTTCATTCACTCACCATCCGTTCTACACCCAGATGAACATCGAAATCCAGGACAACTGGCGCAATGGTCTTTCTTACAACCTGCCTTTGATGGAATTCATGTCTGTCATCGACAATGCCGTTAATAACGGTTACACCGTAGCCTGGGGTAGCGACGTCAGCGAAAGCGGTTTCACCCGTGACGGTATCGCCGTAATGCCCGATGCTGACCGTGGTGCCGAACTCACAGGTTCTGACATGGCACGCTGGACAGGTCTTACTGCTGCCGACAAGCGCAAAGAACTGACTTCCCGTCCGTTGCCGGAAATCACCGTTACTCAGGAAATGCGCCAGACTGCATTCGACAATTGGGAAACCACCGATGACCACGGTATGCTTATCTACGGCATCGCCAAAGATCAGAACGGCAAAGAATACTATATGGTGAAAAACTCCTGGGGTACCAACAACAAGTACAAAGGCACTTGGTATGCTTCCAAGCCTTTCGTTGCTTACAAGACTATCAATGTTCTGGTACACAAAGATGCAGTGCCCAAGGCGCTGTTGAAGAAGCTGGGAATTAAATAAGTGATTAGAGGTTAGTGATAAGTGATTAGTACCATGCGGTGTAATAGCGCAGCTACTAATCACTTATCACTAATCACTAACCTCTAATCTCATTTCATCATCCTGCTATTAATATATTCCGTAAACTTATCCTTGTAATTCTCTCCTACGGGAATGTATATTTCTCAAGTGCACAATACTGTATTTTCTGTACTTTCATAGAGCAATCCCCCTCTTCTGATGCTCTTTCTTTTGCTCAAAACTTCCCCGTATGTGCATTTTTTGCCCTCATTTCTTGTCAGAACAAACAGTTTGACTAATTTTGCACGCTGATAATTAGTTAACCGGACAATTTCAGTAGCTGGACTTTATGACCTCCTACTCCTATTCCCGGCGCTGACATATTGAAAAATACTAATACTAAATATTAATAACATGAGTTTGAAAATCGTAGTATTGGCTAAACAAGTTCCCGACACACGCAACGTTGGGAAAGATGCCATGAAAGCCGACGGCACCATTAACCGCGCGGCACTCCCCGCCATCTTCAACCCCGAAGACTTGAACGCCCTTGAGCAAGCCCTCCGACTGAAAGATGCACATCCGGGCTCCACCGTAACCATCCTTACGATGGGACCGGGACGCGCAGCCGAAGTAATTCGTGAAGGACTGTTCCGCGGCGCCGACAATGGTTATCTGTTGACCGACCGTGCTTTTGCCGGTGCAGATACCCTTGCCACTTCGTATGCCCTTGCCACTGCCATCAAGAAGATAGGCGAGTATGACATCATCATCGGCGGACGCCAGGCCATCGACGGCGACACAGCCCAGGTAGGCCCGCAGGTTGCCGAAAAACTCGGTCTGACGCAGATTACGTATGCCGAAGAAATCCTGAACGTTGAAAAAACCACCGGACGCGTGGTTGTGAAACGTCATATCGACGGAGGCGTGGAAACCGTAGAAGGCCCGCTGCCCATCGTCATCACCGTAAACGGAAGCGCAGCACCCTGCCGTCCGCGCAACGCCAAACTGGTACAGAAGTACAAACGCGCCCTCGGTGCACAGGAGAAAGCCACCATCACCAAAGAAGGCGCTGTCCTGCCCTATGCCGACCTCTACGAGAAGTACCCTTATCTGAACATCACCGAATGGAGTGTGGCCGACGTCAACGGCGACCTGGAACAATGCGGCCTCAGCGGCTCGCCCACCAAAGTGAAAGCCATTCAGAACATCTCCTTCCAAGCCAAGGAAAGCCGCACGCTGACCGGAAGCGACCAGGATGTAGAAGATCTTATTGTTGAACTGTTAGCTAACCACACCATCGGATAAAAGTTATGAATAACGTATTTGTATATTGTGAGATTGAAGGCACCATAGTTGCCGAAGTAAGTCTCGAACTCCTTACCAAAGGACGCAAGTTAGCTAATCAACTGGGCTGCCAACTGGAAGCCGTGGTTGCCGGTACTAACCTTGCAGGTATCGAAAAACAAGTATTGCCTTTCGGCGTCGACCGTCTTCACATCTTCGACGCTCCGGGCTTGTTCCCCTATACTTCACTGCCCCACTCTTCTGTACTCATCAACCTGTTCAAGGAAGAAAAACCGCAAATCTGCCTTATGGGTGCCACCGTTATCGGTCGCGACCTTGGTCCGCGCGTTTCTTCCGCACTGACCAGCGGACTGACTGCCGACTGTACTTCACTGGAAATCGGCGAGCACGAAGACAAGAAAGCAGGCGTAACATATGAAAACCTGTTGTATCAGATTCGCCCCGCCTTCGGTGGTAACATCGTGGCAACCATCGTCAACCCCGAACACCGCCCGCAGATGGCAACCGTTCGCGAAGGTGTGATGAAGAAAGAAATCCTCGATGCCAACTATCAGGGTGAAGTTATCAACCACGACGTTGCCAAGTATGTACCCACTACGGATTATATAGTGAAAGTCATCGACCGCCACGTGGAAAAAGCAAAACACAACCTGAAAGGCGCGCCGATTGTCGTAGCCGGTGGTTACGGTATGGGTAGCCGCGAGAACTTCGATATGTTGTTCGAACTGGCTAAAGAACTCCACGCCGAAGTAGGCGGTAGCCGTGCAGCCGTCGATGCCGGTTTCTGCGACCATGATCGTCAGATCGGTCAGACTGGTATTACGGTGCGTCCGAAACTTTATATCGCTTGCGGTATCTCCGGACAAATCCAGCACATTGCCGGTATGCAGGAGAGCGGCATCATCATCTCTGTCAACAATGATGAGAATGCTCCGATTAACACCATCGCCGACTATGTAATCAACGGCACGGTGGAAGAAGTCATTCCGAAAATGATTAAATACTATAAAGAAAACAGTAAGTAAATTTATAAACGAAATGAAGGGAGTCATCATTACTATATGCCTATTCTGTGCATGCGGAATGCTGAATGCCCAGAACAAAATTCCGAAAAACGGCAAGCACGTCTATTCATACGCCAACGGAAATGACAGCATAGTGTGCTTCTATAAAAACGGAAGATTGGTAGGACAACGGACAGAGTATTATCCCAATGGGCAAATACGGCTAATATCGACCTACAAGAATGGGCGCAAGCTGAACTTGAAGCAATATTATGAAAATGGAGCCTTGAAGCGTGAGGAGCTCATGAACGGCGATTTTTCCGAAGGGCATCTATATGATATTGATGGCAAAGAATTGGACTTCATTCCTTACATGGAACTACCTCAGTTCCCCGGAGGAAATGCCGAGCTATCAAAACTGATAGCCCAATACACCAAGTATCCTCCGCAGGCCGTAAAAGATAAAAAGCAAGGATTAGTGCTCATAAAATGTTCGATAGACAAGGAAGGCAATCCTAAGATGGCAGAAGTTGTGAAGAGTGTTTGTCCCGAACTGGACAAGGAAGCAATGAGAGTGGTAGGTTTCTTGACGATGACTTACAAATTCACTCCCGGGAAGATAGAAGGACATCCGGTTAACATGCACTTCACCATCCCCGTCAATTTTCGTTTATAACTAAAAACAATAAAAAGATTATGGCAAATTTTTATACCGAAGTTCCTGAATTGAAGTTCCAACTGAACAACCCGATGATGGAACGTATCTGCGAGCTGAAAGAACGCGGATACGAAGATAAAGACAAATTTGACTACGCTCCGCAGGACTACTCGGATGCGATGGACTCATACGATAAGGTGCTCGAAATCACCGGAGAAATCACCGGAGAGATTATCAACCCCAATGCCGAAGGCGTGGACGAAGAAGGTCCCCACTGTGCCAACGGCCGCGTGGAATATGCCAGTGGTACAAGACAGAATCTGGATGCCATGGTGAAAGCCGGACTGAACGGTATGACCATGCCCCGCCGTTTCGGTGGATTGAACTTCCCCATCACTCCGTACACCATGTGTGCTGAAATCGTGGCTGCTGCCGATGCCGGTTTCGGTAACATCTGGTCTTTGCAGGATTGTATCGAAACGCTGTACGAATTCGGTAACGAAGATCAGCACAGCCGTTTCATTCCGCGCATCTGTGCCGGCGAAACCATGTCAATGGACTTGACCGAACCCGATGCAGGTTCCGACTTGCAGAGCGTAATGCTGAAAGCTACTTTCGACGAGAAAGAAAATTGCTGGCGCCTGAACGGTGTGAAGCGTTTCATCACGAATGGTGACGCTGACCTGCACCTCGTACTGGCCCGTTCGGAAGAAGGAACAAAGGATGGCCGCGGTCTTTCCATGTTCATCTACGACAAGCGCGAAGGTGGTGTAGACGTGCGCCGCATTGAAAATAAATTAGGTATTCACGGTTCTCCAACTTGCGAGCTCGTTTATAAGAATGCAAAATGCGAACTTTGCGGTGACCGCAAGCTCGGTTTGATTAAATACGTAATGGCATTGATGAACGGTGCCCGTCTGGGTATTGCCGCACAATCGGTAGGTTTGTCTCAGGCAGCTTACAATGAAGGTCTGGCTTATGCAAAAGACCGTAAACAGTTCGGCAAAGCTATCATCGAATTCCCGGCAGTATATGACATGCTGGCCATCATGAAAGCTAAGTTGGATGCAGGCCGCGCCCTGTTATACCAAACTTCCCGCTACGTAGACATCTACAAAGCATTGGAAGATATCTCCCGCGAACGCAAGCTGACTCCGGAAGAACGTCAGGAACAGAAGAAATATTCCAAACTTGCCGATGCCTTCACTCCGCTGGCAAAAGGTATGAACTCCGAATATGCCAACCAGAACGCTTACGACTGTATCCAGATTCATGGTGGTTCCGGTTTCATGTTGGAATATGCCTGCCAACGTATTTATCGTGATGCACGTATTACCAGCATCTATGAAGGCACTACTCAATTACAGACCGTAGCCGCTATCCGTTACGTAACGAACGGTTCGTATGCCGCTACTCTCCGTGATTATGAAACAATTCCTTGCAGTGAAGAAATGCAACCGCTGATGGATCGCCTGAAAGAGATGACGAATAAGTTCGAGGCTGTCACCAATGCAACGAAAGAAGCCGCCAACCAAGAACTCTTGGACTTCGTAGCCCGCCGTCTTTACGAAATGGCAGCTGTATGCGTAATGTCTCATCTTCTCATCCAGGATGCAACCAAAGCACCTGAGTTGTTCGCAAAATCAGCTGTTGTTTATCTGAACTATGCTGAAGCTGAAGTAGAAAAACACTTCAATTTCATCCGCAAGTTCAAGGCTAAGGAGCTGGAAAGCTATCGCAAGTAATTGAGGTCTGCAATATAAGATCTAGAAGAATATCAAAATAAAAGTGAACCTTAGAAATCCTGATATAGATTTTTTAGGGTTCACTTTTTATTCTAATGACTCGGCCATTCACTTAACATACAACTAACCAGAAAACTACGGACGTTTTTTTATCTTCATATGACCCAATCCATGCTTTTTCTTTCCTTTTCCCTCTCCCCCCTCAAGATTAGCAAATGGAAGTATTGGTCCCTTTGTAAATAACCTCTCTCTAACACTATCAGAAACCAGCTCGCCAAATTTGGATAACATATCAGCTTCAATACAACCGGAATTTGGACATTCAACATAAAAAACGTGTAAGTCATTCAAATTCTTGAGCATCTTTATCCAATGTCCTCCGGCATGTGGTCCTGCCTCTCCTATAGCAGTCTTATAATACTCCCGAACCCGATTACCAATTCCGCCACTTGACTTTCGCATTGGTGCTTTTCCGATATATAATATGTTTTCATTGGGAATCCAAAACTCAGCCAGTCTTCCTTTTATAACTTCAGCATCTCGAGTTTCTTCTTTATCAATAGTAAAGTAACCGAGTTTCTGAATCCAAGCTTCTAAAATAGTCATTGAAATAGGGACCTCTTCTATCGTCCTGTTCAACTCTGCATTTTCCGATAAAGAAACGATATAAACACCTCCTTTTTTGCAATCAATCGGGGTATTCCATTTTACCACTTTAATGGCAATGGGTGGCAACCCGACTTCTTCTACTAATTGTTTGATGGTTATTGGCATATTATGTATGTTTCAAATTGATATATTATTTTTTTACAAGATATTTTACAGGTATGAGAGCCGATGCTCCATCAGAAAGCCTTTCTACCCTATAATGGTCGGGAAAACCTCGTACTACATCTCTTGTTATTTTTACTTGATCTCCTTGATAAAAATGGATGGTTTGTTTGTTCCCTATTATTTCCAAGGTTTTCATTCGGTCACCATCCACGGCTGCTTTCACTAAGGCTTTTTCAACTTCCACATTAATTGCGGCATCATAATCCTTTGTGATAATGTAAATAGCATGCATATCTGGTTTATCAATAATAGAAGTGTAAACAAACAGACATAGAAAAGTTATAATACATCCCCATATCAATAGTTGCTTCTTCTGCTTTATGGATTCTTGCATCTTCTGCTTCATATTATTATTGTATTGCTTTTGTAGCTGCTCTTTATGTTTATCAAAGGTAATTAATTCTTTGTGACAATGAGGACACTCAAAAATGATATCGGATTTTGCTGGTGCTTCGATAACTCTGTTGCAGGAAGGGCATTCAACCATAGCAATCTCCCCTTTTTTTTCCATTTTGATATTACTCTGTTTCATATTCAATTTATATTTAGCTATTTTATATGTATGCGTAAAAGTTTTTAATAGACATGCTGAGCAAATAGCAAAAAAGAATGCTTAGTGGTATTAATAATACATCTAACAACACTCTTATTATTTTTCTGTAATAACAAATTCTGACACCAATCTTATTCGATATTAAGATATGGACTTGTATATCTTCCATTTGATTTATATAACATTTGTGATCCATAGATATAAAATTTAAATTATTTGTTAATCTATAAACGGAGCAAGAATCATAGATATCAAAATCAATATACAAAACAAGATAACAAGTATGATAGGTATTGCCAATAACCTACACTACAAAAACCAATATCAATTAAACTACAACTAAAAGCAATTATTATCAGTTATTTGAGTGATTTATTACAATAGGAAATGAGGCTTGATTTGTCTTTCTTTTGGTAATTATTGAGTTATTTTTGTTACTTGTTTGTTACTTGTATTTGTCGAGTAACAAAAAATGTCTATATTTGCCAGTGGTAACAAATCAACATTATAGCTATGGCAAAGAAGAAAAAAGCCCTCAAAGCCAAAGAACCTATCAAGCTAAGGGCAAAAAGTCTATCCAATGGCAATAAAAGCCTCTATCTGGATATTTACAAGGATGGTAAAAGAACCTATGAATTTTTAAAGCTGTATATCATTCCAGAAGTGGATGAAACGGCAAAGGCGAGAAATGCAAATACCTTACAGGCAGCAAACGCTATTAAGGCACAAAAGATTATAGAACTTACAAACGATGAGGCAGGAGTAACAAAAAACACCTCTCGTTCCAAGATGCTTTTGATTGACTGGATGAGGCATTATAGCGACCACAAACTAAAAACGGGGCAAAGTGCCGCTTTTCATATCCAGATAGACAAAGCAATAAAGCACCTTATAAAATACAAAGGCGATACCGTTACAATGAAAGAAGTTGATAAGTCTTATTGTTTAGGTTTTATCGACTATCTGAATAACGCCAAAAGAAAAGATGGCAAACTAATGGCTAAAGTAACAACAGCAGGTTATTTTAGATGCTTGAATTGTGCCTTAAACCTTGCTGTAAAAGAAGAAATTATACCTTACAACCCTATCACAAAGATTAATCCAGACGACAGGATTAAGATACCAGAAAGCACACGTGAATATTTGACGGTTGATGAGATTAAATTACTGATAGCCTCCAAGTGCATCAATGAACCCACCAAACAGGCTTATTTGTTCAGTTGCTTTTGTGGTTTGAGATTAGGTGACATACAGGCTTTGACGTGGGGCGATGTTATTTTAGACGGTAGCCAATACAGGGTAAAGATTGTAATGAAGAAAACCCAAAAGACTTTGTATTTGCCTTTGTCTGATGAGGCTTTAAAGTGGATGCCCAACCGGGACGATGCAAAGGACACTGATAAAATCTTTCATTTGCCTTATGCAACTTATATCAATGTAGTACTGAAAACGTGGGCACAAAATAGCGGTATTACAAAAACGATAACTTTCCACACGGCCCGGCACACCTTCGCTACTATGATGCTCACTTTAGGGGCTGATTTGTACACAACAAGCAAACTGTTAGGACATACACAGGTGAAAACTACTACCATTTATGCCAAGATAGTGGATAAGAAAAAAGATGAGGCGGTAAACCTTGTAAATAACGTGTTTAACAAATAAAGTGGGTAACGTGAAAATTCCAGAAATTGATTACATTCTATCTGACAGAGAAATAACGGACATGGTAGATGGTATTTATAAACAAAACTATGAATACTATAATATTGATGAAAACGGCTTTATATTAGGCTATAAAGACCAAAAAGGGCTTGCAGAGAAAGAGTATCTTACAGAACTTCTTTGCAAGTGGAGAAAAATTAACAGGTGGTTGAATGATGGTGCATCCCAGTATGAACGTGTAACGTTCGCTATGATTGAAGAAAAAGAAAAAGAGCGTGCCACCCTCTACAGGCAAATAGAAAATGCCTTAAACGGCAAATTTGCAATAAATAATAACCAAGAAAGTCTACCTATAGAAAAATTATTTCGTTTACCAAATAAACAAAAATCCGTTCAAAAACAAGGGCGACAAAGTAAACCATTTAAAAAATGTCTGCAAAACGATGATGGTTTCAGACTTCAAAGGTTACACGCTGTAATGAAAGGGAAAAAAGGAAAAGAGGCAGCATTAACTATAAAAGTAGCAATACAAATAGGTTGGATAACAAAACCCACATTCAAAGCCGTAGAAGACGAGTTTGGCGATATTGGGAATAGAAGTAACTACAACAAGTATATCAACGAGGATAGGTTTACCAACGATGAAATAGACGGCATGAAGAACACCCTATTATCTAATTAGAGTACTTTAAAAATGGTATTTAGTAGCATTTAATAGGCACAAATAGAGTGGCTATTAAGTGCTATTTTTTTGTTTACTATCAGGCTGATTTTCTTGTTTATGTTTGCATTGTTCTTACAACGGTGATAGTTGGTAACACCGTTTTGAATGTGCAAATAGGCAGAACCGACCAACGTACTGCATTAAGGCACAACTTCCATATAAATACCAAGACAATGGAAGAAAAGATTAACAAAATATTGGTTTATTCCTTGTTGGCTGCAAAGAATGTGCTAACATTGGAAGATGTAGCCTTATTGACGGGGCTAAGTAAATCCCACCTGTACCGCTTAACGTGTACCCACCAGATACCCTATTATCGTCCAAACGGGAAACAAATATACTTTGACCGTTCAGAGGTGGAAGCGTGGATGAAACAGAACCGAGTAGCGACCATTAAGGAGACAGAACAACAGGCTATTGCCTATGTGGTTACAGGAAAGAAAGGGGGAAACTTATGATAACGCCCAATATTCTTTATTATGCACGTCTGGAATTTGATGCAACAAGCAAGAAAACGCCCAAATATGTAGTGACAGCACAAGCGGGTTATTATCCACCGATAGAAACTATTACAGGCAGGAACGGTAAAGTATCAATGTACCTTATGGAAAAGCTGAAAGAGAACGCAAATGTTCCATCTATAAGACTACAGGCTAAAAATGGCTTGAATTTTACAGGTTTGAAAGATTATTTTGTGGACGGTAAACTAAGTGGCTTTGCTTATGGCTACCCGTTGGCAGATAAGACATACAGTGCCAAGAACAAGGTTAACCCGTTCTTTGAGTATAAAGATGATGGCTTTTTGTTTATTGTTCACCAAGACGATAAAGCGGTAACAGAAACGGAAAAGATTAGACCGTCTTTTATTGAATTGATTGTTTTAGATGGTGCAAAAGTCTTGATTTCCTCTTATTGCAAACAACTTGTGATGGGTGGCTTTAATGAAGTATTGGATGCTTTGAGGAAACAAGCCAAATAAAGAAGTTCCTTATAATAAGTTGTAGGTTGTACCCAAATTTTGGTAACAATGTATGATAAGTTAAAGCTACTCTACCCAAGAATGAGAGGTACACCAGACATAAGCGGTTATCTGGATAAGGCAAAAGAGCAAACCGACCTTAAAACGGGGGAAGTTTGCATCTTTGGCAGTCTGGACGGGTTGAAAGTGTCTATCTATACAGGCGGTTACTCCATTATAGGCAGTTTGGCAAAATACCTGTATCCAAGCAATGTTTACCCACTTGACAGACATAGCACCATACAAGCGATAGAAAAGCTATCAGACGCTTTGCACATTGACATGAGAGAGGCAAAAGTTACAGGGCTTGAATTTGGAACACAGTTTGTAATGAGGAAGCCAGTAGATGAATATCTGAAAAAGTTGGGCGATATGCCCAAGTTGGCACGTTATCACTTCGATGTAGGTACGCTGTACTATAAGCACAAAGGGAAACAGCAACCCAAAGTATTTTGTTTTTACGATAAAAGGGCTGATGCTGATGCCAAAGGGTTGATAATGCCAGATGGTTTTGCTGGAACCAATTTGCTAAAGTATGAAATGAGATTGAACGGGCGACTACCTCAACAAATAGGTGTTCCAGAGGTACAAGCCTCGACATTATCAGAAAGTGAGTTTTACAGGTTGCTTGTAAGAAAGTGGCAGAAACACTATTTTTCAATATCCAAGTTAAACCAGCTAAAAACAAAGGTTATGAGTGAAATTAAGACCGTTTCAGATGCTTTTGATGTGTTGGTGGCACGTTTGATAAGCCAAAGCGACCAAAGCCAAATAACGGCTTTTTTGGAAGAGCTAAAAGATGCAAAAGTGTTTAATGACAGAAAGTGCTACACAAGGCTAAAAAAGAAAATTATTGAAGTGGCAAACAAGGCGGGCGTTTCTATATCCGATGAAGATATAAGGGAACTTGACGATGAGATTAAGAATGTTGGAGCATACGTGTAATTACAAGACCCTTATAATAAGTTGTATGTTGTTACCAAAAATTGGTAACAGGTAGAGACCCCAAGTGCAAATTTTAGAGTATATCCCTAAAATCTAAAATATTCTATGTGGTTATGTTGCATTCTACAATAATACAGATTCAGCCCTTTTTCTTTGTCCTTTATTGACTTATACTTATCTTTGCCGTGTAAAATTTGGAAATATTAGCGTTAGCTATTATTCAATGGAGTAAAAAACGACCAATAAAAATTACAGACCGTTGAGTAATGAGTGAACGCCCGTGCTATGCGTGGGCTGTACTTATTATTGGTCTGTGGGTTACTTGGTCGTACCTTTACTCCGATAACGTGCAAGCCCACGTTATTTTTTACATGGTCTGTGATATGATTTATCAACTATTCAAATAAACAGATTATGAAAAAAGTATTATTTATGATTTTCACAGTAATTCTATTCTGTGGGTGTGACAAAGACAGTGAAAAAGAAACAAACAATTCTTACTTAACAGAGTATGTCACAGGTAGAGAATATTCCCAGACCTTTTATTATGGCGGTAACTGTGGATATATCTCATCCGATGGGGGGCATAATGGAAGCTATTTTGAATCTATTTGTGGTAGATTGAGAGTAAGTTTATATGACTATGATAGTGATTTTGCAACAATAGACCCCACACGAGAATTAAAGAGTGAATTAGAAGAACTGAATAAAAATTCTAAGAATAAAGAACTTAAATACTATCTAACCGCTAATATTCATTTTCTTTATTCAAATGGTCAACTTCAAAATTTGTCATTAATAACCGATTGGAAAATAGTCATAGGAAAAATGGAAGAATATGTTTATAATAAACAGATTTATAATCGTTTAATTGTTATCGAATAAGATTTTGTTATTGAACACCAATAGAGGTTGGACATTTTAATTAGGCTGTTTAATTTAGATTCAGTATATTTGTGTTGTAAAAGCCCACAAGCCCAATAAAAAAAGGCTATTTTGTTACTGATTTGTTACCCACTTTCAAAACAAAGTGGGCTTTTTATTTAAATATCAATCAATTACAGTAAAAACTATTGGTAATCGCCAAACACCCTCCACAACCTTGCAAAAACTCAGCTTTTCCTTTTAAAAATTCGATTCGTGCTTTTTCGTATTCTGTAAGCTCTTTTATTTTTTCTTTATTATCCATTTTTATTCTCCTATTTTATAATATTACTATTAATGAAGTTTGGCATAACATTCATATACTGGGTCATTTGAGCCATCACTATTATAATACTCTAAAACACCATTTTCATTGATGCGACTAATGGGAGGATTCCCATTATTACAGTAATAAGTCGTTCCATTGATTTGCATATCAAGATATATTCTCACATTATTATCAGAAAAAGGCACTAATATTCCGTCCATGCTTTTTTGTTCAATCGAATCATAATCAAAATTGTGGATGATGTATATTATTGCTCCTTTCTTAAGATTGAAGCATGCAAGATTGACATTAACGTCTGCTATATCGGGATCTACAAAATAGTAGTCTGTACTGTTCTTAATAGAACGTTTTGTACATTCAAAAATAGTATTAGTACTATTCTCTCTTAGTTTAAACGTTCCATCTGTGATATGTTTTAATAAAGTATAGGAGCAATTGTCACCACTAAAAGTTTTACCTTTCCAAGTTCCAACATTCTGAAAATCAACCTTTCTCCCTTCTTTCTCTTCCTGCTTTTCTGTTTCTTCTATGAAGGCGTTCGTGAAAGTATTTTTAGGAATTTGAGTATTACTTTGAGTATTAAAAACATTTGTAGTATTCTTACTCTCAAAAGAAATTCCTAAAAGGTTTAAGAGAGCAAGAATCCAACATATGAAAAATAATCCTGATAAGATAGCAAGCAGTACATATGGAAATTCATACTTTTTAACACCGATACTTTTAGATAATATAATCCTTTCAATCGTCGGATTATTCGTTGTTTTTGTTTCCATGATTATCTTTTATTTGTACCACTATGGCTCCTAAATGGCATTAATGATCAAAAAGAAAGTGTGGAGTCATATCATCTATCTCGTTGGAGGCGTCTGGTAAAGCCCAAGTACAAATAGACAATATCCCCACACTTGTAATGTATATTACTTGAGTAAGCATATACAGACAAGTGATGAGCGTGATTGCTATTCCTCGTACTTTTAAAGTTTACCAGACTTTCCACGAAGGATAAAAGCTACACTTTCATCAATAAACTATGTATGTCCTAACCTATTAAGCCAAGACTTTGCAAAGCTACAAAAAAGTTTATTGATTATCAAGCTCAAAACGGGGATATTGTTATGTGGCACCTCCTTTGATAAATATCTGTTTTTAGGCCGCTAAATTCCAAAGCTGAGGTTTAGCCGCCTAAACGTCAGCTTTACATTCACCAAGTTTAGGTTTATAGTTCTTCTTCCTCATCATCCGCCAACGCATCATAAATTTCCGGTGGATAAGTGATTTCATCTTCCGGGTCGTCAAGATATTCGTCCAGATGTTCATTGAAAGTGTCATAGTCA
This sequence comes from Bacteroides stercorirosoris, assembly GCF_900142015.1. Taxonomy (GTDB): domain Bacteria; phylum Bacteroidota; class Bacteroidia; order Bacteroidales; family Bacteroidaceae; genus Bacteroides; species Bacteroides stercorirosoris. The sequence goes on along the minus strand of NZ_FQZN01000004.1, from coordinate 29,638 downwards.
TTGGCATAATCGGAAGTTGAATTATAAATTTCTTTTGTAGCTTTCTTGTAAGATACATTTCTCTGCGATGCAGATGAACTTTTTAGTCGGGATGACTTATAACTAAAGCCACGTTGCGGAGGAGCAGCGTTTTCATTAAGACTTTTTTCCAACATACTTCTGTTCATTGCATCTTGATAAGAGTAGTAGCCGAAGACGGCAAAAACACAAAACACACTTATACCTTTCAGTAAATTAGCCTTTCTCTTATTACAACCGTTACTCATAGTCTTCTTCTTTAGATATAAAATTCTACAATTTGATTTGCCACTAAGCGTTCCTTTTCAACGCCTCCTCATAGACCTTCTTCACCCATTCCCTTAGGCGCATTGGCTTGATGACCGTCAGCGAACGGCTTCTTGCCAATAAAGCCATTACAAAGTCATTTGTAATACGCAAGCGAAGACAGATACGAAACTCTTCTTCATTATCCGTGAGGATTTCCTGCGAATGGTGCAGGGGGACAGATCTCAAGAAACTGCCGTCAAGCGCATCATAACTCAATTCGATTTCCTCAACAGGAATGTCTGTTTGATTCCAAATGCCGTAACTGTCTTTAAATAACTCTTCCACGTCAATATCCATGTTACGCCTAAAGGTCTCTTCATTAATAATCCGGAGATTGCGGATACAGTTCGCGCTGAATGTTTTCAATGTCCCGTTGTCGTAGGCAAGGAGATACCATCTCTGCTGATCTTCTTTCAAGTAATGGGGAAGAACTTTCTTTTCACGAATCTTGCCTCCTTCACGTATATAGATATAGTTGAAAGCCACCGGATGTGAAAACCTAATAGCTTTTATCAATAATGGAAGACATTCATAATCCATTGGACGGTGGTGTTCGGCCAAAACGTAAGTGTGCAGATTGGAAGTTCGATCAATAGCATTCAATAAATCAAAGTTCAGCAAAAGCCGATCGTATTGTTCTTGTTTCAAACTATCTTCTTCGTTGATAAAATAGCCTTTCCGCTGTTTGTCAAAACAGATACGAATGCCGAACAACTCTTCTATCTCGTTAAAATCCCGTTGCAGAGTGCGGAGGTCTACGGGACTTCCGTCACGTTCCTCCATACGATGTGCAATGTAGTTTTCCAGTTCTTCTCTCGGAACGTATTGCTGAGGTCCTTTCAATCTGTTAATAATAACCAGCATTCGTTGCAGGCCTTCTAGTTTTCTACCCATACTTTCATTTTAGTTAATGATTATAGTAGCAAAGATAACGAGGCTCGACGACAAAACTTGTCGTTCTATGAAAATCTTGATAATTTATCAATTATCGTTGATCATTTAGAAAAATGAATCGTAGAAAGCCACCAAAGATTAGAGGAGTAAATATGAAGGTATACCGTGGCACACCTTCATACTCCCCATAGGTATCGAATTACCTATCCTTCTTATAATTCTTGGCATAATGCTTCAGTACCTTCGAAAGCGTCTTTTCCTGTCCCTTCCTTTCATGCTCTGAGGTAGAGAAATACTGGGCCTCCCTGCGCAGCTTCAGATAGCTTTCGTACACACCCTGTTCCAAAGTGCCATTTGCAACAGCCTCTATCACAGCACAACCGGGTTCATTGGTATGGGTGCAATCCGCAAAACGGCACGTTCCTTCCAAATCAGAAATATCCAGCATGGACGACAGCACATCAGCACTGCCGGAAGTGATGCCGAATTCCCTGACTCCCGGAGTATCAAGCAATACGCCCGAATGTTCAAGCAACACCATTTCACGCCTTGTAGAAGTATGCCGCCCTTTGCCCGTGGAGTCACTGATAAAAGATGTTTCCAGCACTTCCTTCCCACACAGGGCATTAACCAGAGAACTCTTCCCCACACCGGACGAACCGATAAACACAATCGTTTCCCCCTCTCCGATAGACCGGCGCAATGCCTCTATCGTTTCCGGTGAATGAATGGAAGTCGTAAACACTTGTGCTTTCCCTGCCAGATGCTTCAAGGAGTCGGCAATTTCCTGTTCATTAAAGCCCAGGTCGGCCTTCGTCAGAATCAGTACAGGCTGAATATCTTCTTCCAGCACCTGAACCATGAAACGCTCCGCCCTCCGCACATTGAAGTTCGCATCCAGACTTTGCACAATAAACGCCTTATCCACATGAGCGGCTATCATTTGCTTGTCCGACACAGTGCCGCTCTTTTTGCGACAAAGCGTCCGGCTGCGTGGCAAAATATCCATAACAATGCCTCTTCCCTCATCCGTCGGTTGAAAAATCACCCAGTCTCCGGTGCAGGGATATTCGTTCGGCATCCTGCCATAAAGAATATTTCCCGACAGTTCGCAGAGATATAAACCGTCCTCAGCCACCACCTCATAGCAAGTCTTATGAGTAACCGTAACCCGCCCGTGAGGCAAGCCACTAAAAGGCGTCGACTGTTTCTGCCGGAACAGACTATCGTTCCAGCCATATAACAATAAATTATTCATTTTTTCTTCTCGTTTTATTTAATCACATTTCTGTCCTATAAAGAACACATAACCAAAATACTCTTTATACCGCTCATAGACAAGAATATCTTTCTTCATCAAATCAACAAACTTCTGCGCCGCCATACTGTTGTTATTCTCTTCCAGAAAGTCCCGCATACGGGTTTCCATCTGGGCATAATAGTTGACCACCCAGCAATATTCCGGCAATACAAAATGTGCTACCGGAAGATAACCCGCCTGTTCCATAATCCGCAGTTTTCCCGATACATTGTCTATTTCGGGAAAGTTTTGAAGGAAGTAATCCATATCGTCCGGACGCTTGTTCGTCAGCCAGCAACATTCTGAAACGGCTACATAACCTCCGGGCTTGATAAACTTTTTCCATTCGGTCAGTCCCTTTTCAAAGCCGATATTATAGATAGAACCTTCCGCCCAAAAGACATCGAATTCATTCGGACGGAAAGGCAACTCTGTCATCGAGCCTACCAATGCGGTGACTTTATCTTCCAGCTTGTCCCGCTTGATTCTTGCTTTCACACCTTCCACCATTTCGGGCAGCAGGTCCATCGCGATAATAGAGCAATCCATACTGGAAGCCAGAACAGACGTTTGAAAACCTGTTCCACACCCTAAATCCGCTATTTTAGGTTTGGCGGGAAGATCGGTAATAAAGCTCAGAGCTTTCAAAGTTTCAGCTTTTCCACCCGGTCCCTGACGATCTAAAGCTGAAAAATAATTGGCAATTAGTGTAAAATCAAATTCTGTGATTAACATATCTTCTTTACTCATGATATTTCGTATATAAAATGTTTGTAAACTACATATTAACTGTCCCTGTAACGTTCTTCAAAGCATCGGAAATGATTTCTTTAGCCAGAAGGTATTCAGCCGGATAAACTCCATGACCGATGCCATACAGGTGAGATGGCTTATAGCCGAATCTCTGATAATAATTGGGATCACCCAACAGGAAAGCCGCCCCGTAGCCTGACGCTTCGGCAATGCGGAAACCTTCCTTCATCAGTGCAGAGCCGACACCCTTGTTGCGATATTCCAGCAACACGGATAGCGGGGCTACCATCAGGACGTCATACTTGCTGCCATCCGGTTGGGCGACATACGTTTTTGTAAACATGATGTGCCCTGCCAGGTGCCCGTCAAGCTCTGCCACTAAGTCCAGTTCCGGAAGATAATTTCCGCCATTGCGCAGTCCTACGGCAAAGTCCTGCTCAGTTCCGTCTCTGTGTTCGGCAGTTTCAAAAGCTGTCTTTATCAAATTATATACGATAGGATAATCCGCTTCTGTTATTTGTCTTACTATAATATTCGTTTTCATATTTCTTTGTTTTTAAATAATACATAGATTGAATCGTTACGGAGAAATGCTCTCCGTAAAGTTTTCAAATAAAAGGGTACAAGAAATTTGTCCGAGACATGAAGTATGTCGAACAAAACAGAATAGTCCAGCCTGAGAGAAGAATTACCAGGCTGTTATTACGCGGATATTTTCGAAGTTTGTAGTTTCACGCCGCAAAGATAGGAAAGTTTGGATATGCAAACGAATAAATAATCAAAAAAATAATGCTGCATGTCTGGGAATCAGATTTTTTCGTGTACATTTGTCAAAACTAAAATTAGACAGCTATGATAGAAATTCCTGAATCTACTACCATTAGCCGCCAGGCAACAGACACTGGGCGGCAGTGTCTACTATTGTCCATGCTACCAGTAATAAAGGCAAGCATACTTTAATACACAGTCTTATGAAGCTGTTTACTATTCTACTATTATTATCATGCCTCATCTCGTGCAGTCTGCGCCCCAAAAAGAGCATAGACGACCGCATCAATGAAGCCATCGAACTGCAAAAGAACAAACAACCGGAAAAAGCCATGGCAATCTACTACCAGGTGCTTCCGGAGGTGGAAGACCTGAGCAAACGCTCCGTGGTATGTTACAATTTAGGAGTCATGTACCTGTGGGACCGCATATTCGACAAAGCATACGATATGCTTCATCAAGCCTACGTGTGCGACTCTATCCTGAAAGATACCTTCGCCATGAGCAGCCGTCTCAACTGTATGGGGAGTGCCCTGAACCATATGCAGGACTCCTTAAACGGAGAGCGGCTGCAAAGAAAAGCCCTGTGCCTGGCACATGCCGTAAACGACTCCGCCATGCTCTGCGAACTGTACAGCCACTTTGAATACGCACACCAGCGTCTGAGGCAATGGGACTCGGTAGCCCACTACATACAGCTTGCCATCCGCTATACCCCCGCAGGTCAATCACCATCAAAACAATATGCCACTTTGGGCGAAGTATACCGCATGAAAGGCGACGCAGACTCCGCCCGTTATTATTATAAGAAAGGAATGGCTTGTCCGGAGATAGACGCAAGGCTACCGGCTTATTTTTATAGCGCCCAGTTGGAATCGCACCTCGACAACCATCAGAAAGCCTACGAACACCTGCTTGCCTACACCATGAGTGCAGATACCATCTACGCACAACAGAAAACCACCGAGCTGGAAAAACTGGCTTACCAACATGAAGCCGAAATGAGAGTGCGCATAATAAAAGAAAAACAACATCAGTACATCGGCTTAGGCATTTTAGTGCTTGTAACCGCCGCCTTCATCTTCCTGCTTATTGTGCAAACTCTCCGAAAACGGAAACGCATCATCCGGCTGGAATACGAGAACGAACTGAAAAATCTCCGCGAGAAAATAACTTTGCTGAAAGAGAACTTACACTCCGAAAGCCACGAAAAAGAGCATATGCTGCAACAAATGGAAGAACAAATCAGCCAGTTGCGTAGCATTTCTTTCCGTCGCACTCCCATCTCCCGCCGCCTCGACACTCTTGCCGCCCAAAACAGTAAGGAGAAGAAGAACATCAAAGTGATGACCGAAAAGGAACAGGCCGAGTTGAAACAAGTCATCTTCGAAATTTATGGAGACCACATCAGCCAACTGCAAAGCCAACACCCCAAACTGACGGAAGCGGATTTGCTTTATTCCTGCCTCGCTTCTGCCGGATTAAGCACTTTCGCCATCGCTCTTTGCTTCGGTAACACCGACACCGGTATCGTTGCCCAACGCAAACGCCGGTTGAAGCTAAAAATGGGAACAGAAGAGACGGAAGAGGCGGACGAAGAGTAAAATGTCATAATCCATTATATAATTTCATTCATTTACAACGGATTACATTTTCTGAATGTCATCCGTTTTTTTTCTTTCCCTGCCCGTACAAGCCTAACTTTGTTGCATCAAAACAATAACTAAACGTATGCAGCAAAGACACGAAAACAGAAAGGCCTATTTTCAGGAACTGGCAGCGACCAGTGAGCTTCATTTCCTTCCCTACATTCACCGATTCACCTCCGTCACTCCCCAAAGCCGGATTCTTGAAATCGGTTGTGGCGAAGGTGGAAATCTGGTACCCTTTGCCCGCCTCAGCTGTCGGGTTACAGGGATTGATTTATCTGAAAACCGTATCCGACAAGCCCGCCAGTTTTTTCAGGAAGAAGGGTTGCCCGCCACTTTCATTGCCTCGGATATCTTTCAAATCACACAGTTGGAAGAAGCGTTCGACATCATACTGATTCACGATGTCATAGAGCACATCTCCGGAAAATGCCGCTTTCTGGAACATATCAAACGTTTCCTCGCTCCCGGCGGAATACTCTTCGTCAGCTTCCCTGCCTGGCAAATGCCTTTTGGAGGGCATCAGCAGATTTGCCGGAACAGATGCGTTTCCCGTCTGCCTTTCATCCATTTATTACCCGCAGGCGCTTACGGCAATTTATTACACCGCTTCGGCGAAAGCCAGGCACGCATCGAGGAGCTTCTCGACATACAGGAGTGCCGGACGAGCATCGAACTATTCGAGAAACTTCTCTCCACCTCCCGCTATCGGGTTCTTCACAAACAATTCTGGTTTATCAATCCGCATTACGAACAGAAATTTCACCTTAAACCGCGTAAGTTGCCACGTCTCATCGGTTCGATACCGCATCTGCGCAATTTTTTCTGTACCTCATGCTTTTATCTGATACAATCATGAGGAACCGTATCCATGAACTGGACTATCTGAAATGCCTGTTTATCACACTCATGGTCATCTTCCACTTGAGCTATATAGGAGACAAATATCCATATGCCAAAAGCATCGTATATACTTTCCATATGCCTGCCTTTCTACTGATTTCGGGCTATCTGATTAATGTGCATAAAAAGCCGAAAGTTTTTCTGAAAGCGATGGCATGGATATTCATTCCATACGCCATTATGGAAATCAGTTATGCCTGCATGTCTACGCTGTTTCCCGTTTGGGACGGGATAAAGGAAATCAGCGCCTCAGTTCTATTCAGCAAAGTGCTGCTTGATCCCATTGGGCCTTACTGGTATCTGCACACATTCATATTATGTGGCACGACCCATTATTTCGTGCATACTTATCTCCGGGCAAATCCATTTATCCGTCTGTTGGCAACAGGCAGTCTTCTTCTACTTTTCTCCTACGTCTTTCATTTGCTGACATTTGCCAATGCTTTCTATTTCATGGCAGGCACCGCTATCCATCTGAGCAAACGTTCGTTCCTGTCTTGTTTTCCCGCTTCTTTTCTTGCCATTATCCCTCTGATCTTTCTGTGCAGTCAGCCGGAGAATCTGAACAGAAGCACTTTAGGAGGAATATTAATCACCGGACTGGTCATCAGTTTCTCGCTGTACATCTACAAACATCTCCCCCATACAGCGAAACAGGCTTCCCTGTTCATCGGAAAGAACACATTGGTAATTCTTCTTTTCTCCCCTGTCTTTACCGCACTATCCAAACTCTTTCTGCCTTTCTTTTCATTCGACCCGACAGGAATATGCTTTCTCTGCACCGCCACAGCCACTACCCTGTATGGTAGCATTTTCATAGCATTCTGTCTGGATAAAGCACGCCTCTCTCCTTTCTTCTTCGGGAAGAGAGTTTCGCTGAAGAATTAAGAGCGGTTTCCGTACTAATATCATCGCTTTCTTTCTATCTTCTCCGGCAAATTTTATAGTCTTTTCTCCATCTTTCTTAAACCTCACTATGACCAACACCCGGATGTAAGCACTACCAACACCCGGGTGTTGGTAGTGCTTACATCCGGGTGTTGGTCATCCTAACATGGGGATGTTGGTTAGCTAAAGTTTAAACCTTACTGCCACTTTGTTTTATACTTAAGCAATGTCCGGTTAAAACATCTTCCACATATCATCTGAACAGCCTCAACTGACTGCGCAACTCATGAAGTTCCCGCTGCATCTCTTCCATACGCTGCAATAGGTGATGAATAGCATCGATCCCTTCCATATTGATGGACAAGTCATAATACATGCGGCTGTAACGTTCCACGTCCGGCAGTTGGGTGAACGTCAGATAACGTTCACCACCTTCAGTTGTTACATCTATCAGCCCACCTTCCTGCAACAAGTCTATAAACGACGGTTCGATGTGGCATTTGCGACAATATTCGCTGACTATGATTAATTCGTTCTGCATGGTGCTATCTCCTTTTAGTTCATACTTTGAAGTTTACGGAACAACTCTTTCTGTTCTTCCGTCAAGTTCGTCGGCAGTTTCACGGAATAAGTCACAATGAGGTCACCGAACTGTCCTTCTTTCTTATATACAGGGAATCCTTTACCTTTCAGACGGGCCTTCGTACCATTCTGGGTTTCAGGTTTCACTTTCAGTTTCACCTGTCCATTCAAAGTGTCCACCAACTGGTCGCCTCCCAAAAGAGCGGTATAAAGATTGATGGGAACATCTACGTACAAGTCGTCGCCCAGACGTTTGAATACCGGATCGTCCGCAATCACAAACGTAATGTACAAGTCACCGGCAGGACCGCCGTTCACACCTTCGCCGCCGTAACCCTTCAGCTTGATAACTTGTCCGTTGGTCACTCCGGCAGGAATGGTGATACGCACATTCTTTCCGTTCACGGTCAGAACCTGCTTATGGGTTTGTGCCGCGTCGCGGAGAGACAGACTTAAATCTGCATGATAATCCTGCCCGCGGAAACCGGCATTAGCGCCTCCACTACGTCCCCGATGTCCGAACATAGACTCGAAAAAGTCAGAGAAACCGCCACCGGCACTTCCGGAGAACTCCTGCCCGTCGGATGAATACCAGTAACTGCCGTTACCATCCGAACCATATCCTGCGCTCGAGCCACCGAAGCCGCCACCTCCAAAGCCGCCGAAACCACCGGCACCCGCCTCCTGTCGGGCTCGCTTCTGAGCTTCAAACTCATCGGCATGCTTCCAGTGCTCGCCGTACTCATCGTACTTCTTACGCTTTTCAGGATCGCTCAGCACTTCGTTCGCTTCATTAATTGCCTGAAACTTATCCTTGGCAGTAGAGTCATTCGGGTTCAGATCGGGATGATACTTGCGTGCCAACTTGCGGAACGCTTTCTTTATATCATCCTGACTTGCCTTTTTGTCCACCCCAAGGACTTGATAATAATCTATATAAGCCATAGTCTATAATTTTAGTTTTTTCTTATATACCTTATCACAAATAACGCACCAAGCCCACCTTTTGAATACTAAAATACGTAAACGAAAATTAAAAAGAAGTATTATAAACTACAACTTTAAGACACACAAGCAATTATCCCTTTTATACAATCCTCATTAACACTACTTAAAATTCAAAATAATGTAAACAACACATAACATCCATTAATTATTTCTACTAAAAGTTCCTAAAATAAGCAGAAAACACTTTATTTGTATTTGAATAATGCAGTTACGGAGAGCAGATTTCCCCCAACCTTAATATATTGACTTATTATGAAAAGTAACCATTGGCTACTTACGGTAGCACTCACTTTCATCGTCCTGCAAGTAAAAGCGGATGCATGGATACGTATTAACCAACTTGGCTACTTGCCGCAAGCTGTAAAAGTGGCAGTGTTCATGAGCGAAGAACCGGCTGACATACAAGAGTATGCACTGGTAGATGCTTTCACCGAACAAACCGTCCGTACTTTCACCTCCACCAAAGCCACCGGAAAGATGGGACTTATGAAAAGTACCTATCGACTGGATTTCAGTGATTTCAACAAGCCGGGAACTTATTATCTGAAAGCGGGCAAAGCCGTTTCTCCCAATTTCCCTATCAACAACCACGTGTACAACGGCACCGCCGACTTCCTGCTGAACTACATGCGCCAGCAGCGTTGCGGCTACAATCCTTTCCTGAAAGACAGTTGCCATGTGCACGACGGCTATATCCTGTATCACCCCACCAAGACAGGACAGCACATAGACGTCCGCGGCGGCTGGCACGATGCTACCGATTACCTGCAATACACCACTACTTCCGCAAATACCATCTACCAGATGATGTTTGCCTATCAGGAAAATCCGGAATCTTTCGGTGATTTCTACGATGCAGCCGGACTTCCCGGCGCCAACGGTATTCCCGACATCGTAGACGAAATAAAATGGGGCCTCGACTGGCTGAACCGCATGAACCCGGCCCCCGGCGAATTGTACAATCAGATTGCTGACGACCGCGACCATGCCGGTATGCGTCTGCCCAACAAAGACGAGGTGGATTACGGTTACGGTCCGGGCAAGGGACGCCCTGTCTATTTCTGTAGCGGCGAGCCCCAAGTGCGCGGTCAGTTTATGAATGCCACCACCGGTGTAGCCAGCACAGCGGGTAAGTTTGCTTCCTGCTTCGCCCTCGGCGCGCGCCTTTTGAAAGATTTCTATCCTGAATTTGCTGCCGAAATCGGTGCAAAGGCCGATGCTGCCTATCAGGAAGGCGTAAAGAAACCGGGTGCTTGCCAGACGGCATCCGTCAAGTCACCTTATATCTATGAAGAAGATAACTGGGTGGATGATATGGAACTCGGTGCCATGGAACTTTTCAAAAGCACCGGAGACTTGAAGTATCTGGAACAAGCCGTTGAATACGGACGCCGCGAACCCGTCACCCCGTGGATGGGTGCCGACAGTGCACGTCATTATCAATGGTATCCGTTTATGAACATGGGACACTACCATCTGGCAACCGTTAACAACGACCGTCTCAGCAAAGAATTTATCCGCAACATGCGTGCAGGCATCGTCCGTACTTACGAAAAAGCTGTCGAAAGTCCCTTCATGCACGGCATCCCCTATACTTGGTGTTCAAACAATCTGACCACTGCCATGCTGACGCAATGCCGTCTATATCGTGAAACAACTGGTGACGACACTTACAAAGAAATGGAAGCCGCCATGCTCGATTGGCTATTCGGTTGCAATCCCTGGGGCACCAGTATGATTGTGGAACTTCCTCTTTACGGAGATTATCCCTCGCAACCGCACTCTTCCCTACTCAATGCAGGTGTAGGCAATACCACAGGCGGCGTAGTGGACGGCCCGGTTTACCGTACCATCTTCGAAAGCCTGCGTGGAGTAAATATGACGGGGATTCCCGGCACTCCCGGTCAGGATTATGAACGTTTCCAGCCCGACCTGATGGTTTATCATGATGCCATCCACGATTATTCCACGAATGAACCGACTATGGACGGAACTGCTTGTCTCACTTATTATCTCTCTGCCATGCAGAAAGAGGGTATGAAGCAAGCAGGCATCCAGGGCGACAAGAATGTATACGTGAACGGAGGCATTATCCGTACCGACCCGTCAAAGAAACAAATAACTCTCGTCTTCACTGCCGCTGATAAAGCCGACGGCGCAGATGCCATCATCAGTACGCTGAAAAAACATGGCATTAAGGGCGGTTTCTTCTTCACCGGTGAATTTTATGAGCTGTATCCTGATGTGGTAAAACGCCTGCGTGCAGAAGGTCATCTGGTAGGCAGTCACAGTTATGGACACTTATTGTATATGCCGTGGGAAAACCGCGACTCACTGTTAGTGACTCGTGAGGAGTTTGAACAGGATATGCTGAAAAGTTACGAAGGTCTGCGCAAAGCAGGCATCGAGTATAAAGACGCTCCCGTCTATATCCCACCCTACGAATATTATAATAAGGAGATTGCCGCATGGGCAAAGAATATGGGTATCCAGGTTATCAACTACACTCCCGGCACCATGACTAACGCCGACTACACCACGCCGGATATGGGACAGAAATACCGGAGCAGTAAATTCATCTACGACAAGGTGATGGAAGTAGAAAAGAAAGAAGGTCTGAACGGGCACTTGATGCTGATACACTTCGGCACGGACGACCGCCGCACAGACAAGTTCTACAACGGGTATCTGGACAAAATGATTAAAACGCTGAAACGAAAAGGTTACACCTTCGTACCTGTCCTTGAGGCGGTAGGGATGTAAGCCATACACATAGTTATTATAAAAAGGTTAGTTAAAGGTTATCATGCAAAGGTATTTAAGGTAAATATTCAATCGGTTTGTTTTCAGTAAACTTTCTCCCACCCCCAAGGGAGAAAGTTTCAAGCCAAAGCTCCATGCCTGCGAAGGTCCGGAGCTTTTTGCTTCTGCCATTTTTATCAATAGAAGAAGCATTTGACGCAGGTAAGTGCATCGGCTGACGCAGATAAGTGCGTTGCCCGATGCAGGTAAGTGCATCGGCTGATGCAGGTAAGTGCGTTGTCCGATGCAGGTAAGTGCGTTAAAAGGAACATCAAAAGCTGTCTTTCACAGCCTGCAACAGAGACTGAATATCCTCCTCGGTCGTATCAAAAGAAGTCACGAAACGAATTTCATTTTCCGCCTCATTCCAGAAGTAAAAGAAGTAAGATTTCATCAGCTTGTTGATGACGGGGCGAGGCATAGTCAGGAATAACTGGTTACTTTCCATCTTTTGAGTGAAATGTATTCCGGGCAATGCTTTCAGACCTTCGTACAGTTTCTGCGCCATCGCATTGGCATGCGTCGCATTTTTCTTCCAGAGTTCATCTGTCAGATATGCCGTGAATTGGCAGGAGAGATAGCGCAACTTGGAGGCCAGTTGTGCCGACTGCTTCCGCACGTAAAGTGCTTCCTTCTTCAAATCCGGATTGAAAATAATCACGCTCTCACCCAGCATCAGCCCGTTCTTCGTTCCGCCGAAACTGAGAATGTCGATACCGCAATCTACCGTCAGCTCCTTAAAACCAAGGTTTAAAGCTACACAAGCATTTGCCAGGCGAGCCCCGTCCATATGCACGTACATTCCATGTTCATGTGCCAGAGAGGTCAGTGCTTTCAATTCTTCCGGAGTATATACAGTGCCCAGTTCCGAACATTGGGAGATATAGATTGCTCCCGGTTGGGAATGGTGTTGTTCACCAAAATTCTTCAGATAGGGGCGCACCAGTTCGGGGGTAAGTTTACCATCAGGGGTTGTGATGGTACGTATCTGGCATCCTGTCATACGCGCGGGCGCACCACATTCGTCTACATAAATATGTGCCGTCTCCGCACAAAGAATTAAATTGTAAGGGCGTGTCGCCAACTGCAAAGCTACGGCATTGCTACCCGTTCCGTTGAAGACGAACAGCGGTTCACAATCAGCCGCAAAAACATCCTTTATTTTACGGACAGCTTCTTCTGTCCAAGGGTCATCACCGTAACCTACTGCATGATCCTGATTGGCCCGGTTCAAAGCTTCCATCACCAATGGATGTACACCGGAATTGTTGTCTGAAGCAAAACTTCTCATAATTACATTGATTTTTCTAAGAATGTGCAAAGGAACAAAATATTATTTGTCGGCAGAAAAAAAAGAAGCGTGGATTTTTCTAAATCCACGCTTTCGTTTAGGTTTTCAATCGGTTTGTTTCATTTCTTACCCGATGTAGACATTCACGCCCAAAAAAATGTAGAGCTCTTCGTTCTCCTGGTGTAATACAATCTTGTCTTCACAAGCTAACCACCCCAAGGCAGCCCCCAATTCTTTGTCTTTCAGCCCGGACTTTCTCTTCAAAGTCCCATAGTCCCATTTGGCATAATTGCTAAGCAACCTCCAAACTTTGCCTGCGTTCAGGCCGATGTCGCTTTTGTTCATCTCTTTTCGCTATTAAAAAGGTTAAATAATTGATTGGTTTTCTGTTTAGGTTAATCCTATTTGACCCTAAAGGTATCACTTTTAATTTATAAAACACAAAAATCGAACAAAAGATATCTTTTTTAATCTAAATTGTAACAGTTTCGTAATAACATACAGAAAATATGAGAAAATACTGACCAGTAAACAGAAAAAAAGACCACAGTGCCCTCATTGAGAGAGACACTGTGGTCTTTACTATGTTATATATTCAGGAAAAAACGGGTATTACATCATGCCACCCATACCGCCCATGCCGGGAGCACCCATTGGCATTTCAGGTTTATCTTCCTTCTTTTCAACGATTACACATTCGGTAGTCAGGAACATACCGGCGATAGAAGCTGCATTTTCCAAAGCTACACGAGCTACCTTAGCAGGGTCTACCACACCGGCAGCGTGCAGGTTTTCGTAAATATCAGTACGGGCATTGTAACCATAGTCACCTTTACCTTCACGTACTTTCTGCACTACAACAGCCCCTTCCTTACCTGCATTAGCAACAATCTGACGCAGCGGCTCTTCGATAGCGCGTTTGATGATGTCAACACCGGTCGTTTCGTCGATGTTGTCACCCTTGAAGCCTTCCAGTACATCGAGCGCACGGATGTAAGCTACACCACCACCCGGTACGATACCTTCTTCGATAGCAGCGCGGGTTGCACGCAAAGCATCGTCTACACGGTCTTTCTTTTCTTTCATTTCCACTTCAGAAGCAGCACCTACGTAAAGAACCGCAACACCGCCCGACAACTTAGCAAGACGTTCCTGCAATTTTTCTTTGTCATAATCAGACTTGGTAGCAGCAATCTGAGCCTTGATTTGTTCGCAACGTTCCTTGATATTTTGTTTGTCACCAGCACCGTTTACGATAGTAGTGTTATCTTTAGAAACGGTTACCTTGTCGGCAGTACCCAGCATTTCGATGGTAGCTTGTTCCAGTTTCAGACCTTTTTCTTCGCTGATAACCACACCACCGGTCAGTACGGCAATGTCTTCCAACATTTCTTTACGACGGTCGCCGAAGCCCGGAGCTTTCACTGCACAAATCTTCAACTGAGAACGCAGGCGGTTTACAACCAACGTAGTCAAAGCTTCGCTATCCACATCTTCTGCAATAACCAACAGAGGACGACCGGTTTGTACGGCAGGTTCCAGGATAGGCAAGAAATCTTTCAGGTTAGAAATTTTCTTGTCATAGATCAGGATATACGGTTTTTCCATTTCGCATTCCATCTTCTCCGTGTTGGTAACGAAGTAAGCAGAAAGATAACCGCGGTCGAATTGCATACCTTCCACTACACCGATAGTAGTGTCAGTACCTTTAGCTTCTTCGATAGTGATTACACCATCCTTAGAAACTTTGCGCATAGCGTCAGCAATCAGTTTACCGATAACGGGATCATTGTTGGCAGAAACAGAAGCAACCTGCTCAATCTTATCGTAGTTGTCACCTACTTTTTCAGCTTGTGACTTAATAGACTCAACCACTTTGGCAACAGCCTTGTCGATACCGCGTTTGATATCCATCGGGCTTGCACCGGCAGTTACATTCTTCAAACCTTCAGCAACAATAGCCTGTGCCAATACAGTAGCGGTAGTAGTACCATCGCCAGCGTCGTCACCAGTTTTGGAAGCAACTTCTTTCACCAACTGTGCACCTGTATTCTGGTATGCATCAGACAGTTCCACTTCCTTAGCTACAGTCACACCGTCTTTCGTGATGTGTGGAGCACCGAATTTCTTTTCGATAATCACGTTACGACCTTTCGGGCCGAGAGTTACTTTCACTGCATTTGCCAGTGTATCGATACCTTTTTTCAATTGGTCGCGGGCATCAATATTGAATAATATTTCTTTTGCCATAATGATATTTACAATTTTATGATTTTACAATTACTATATTAACCTAACACTGCGAGTACGTCACTTTGACGCATGATGAGATATTTAGTACCTTCAACTTCCAGTTCAGTACCGGCATATTTGCCATACAAAACAGTGTCACCCGTCTTCAATACCATCTCTTCATCTTTCGTACCGTGACCAACTGCCACAACTTCACCTTTCAAAGGTTTCTCTTTTGCTGTATCCGGAATAATGATACCGCCAATTGTTTTTTCTTCTGCAGGTGCAGGGAGTATCAGCACTCTGTCTGCCAATGGTTTAATGTTCATAGTTCTTTTGTTTTTTTATTATGTTATACATATATATTATAGTAATGTTTTATCTCACTTTTGGCGAGACGTAAAACAAATTGCGAAAAGCGTGCCAAACGGCAAAGTTGGATTTCTGTCAGTCTAAAACTGCCAAATTGACATTTCAGTATAACTTTTTCATGCAAGCATGAAAATTCTGCTTTCGATTTGCACTATCTTTAGAGAAGACAGGCGGCATCTCAGCATAACTTTTTCATGCAAGCATGAAAATTCTGCTTTCGATTTGCACTATCTTTGCAACTTCAAAAAAACGATTTTAGAACATGAATGCAATATGGATTGTTTTGCCCATTCTCAGTTTATTAATGTTTGAACTGGGACTTACACTTGAAATTAAAGATTTTAAATTATTTCGCCAACGTCCCTATCCTGTAATTGCGGGATTATTGGGTCAGATTATGCTATTGCCTGCATTGGCTTTTGCGTTAGGCTATCTGTTCCACCTGGAACCTTTGTTTTTTATCGGCTTGGTGCTGATTGCCTGTTCGCCGGGAGGTAGTTCTTCCAACATATTCTCTATGATAGCCAAAGGAGATGTGGCACTTTCCGTTTCGCTGACCGCACTCAGCAGCATTATCACCTTGTTCACTATTCCCGTCATAATGGAATTTGCTACGCAGGTGGCAGGAGATAGCAGCGGAATTACCATACACTTACCGGTTGGAAGCCTCATCATCCAGAACTTACTACTCATGCTGTTCCCAATAGCAGCAGGTGTCCTGACCAAACGTTTCTGTCCTAAAGCTGCCGAACGCATACACAAAGTATTATCCAAAGTGGCTTTTCCCGCACTGATTTTATTGGCTACCATCTTCTTTATACAGCATCACGAAACGATTGCCGCACAGATTGGCCGATTAGGATTGTGTATCACCATGATGATATTACTGGCTATGGGTGGCGGGTATCTAATCTCCCGCCTGATGAAACTGACCCGAAAGGAACAGCGCACGCTCATCATTGAAATAGGGATGCAGAATGCTGCTCAGAGTATTGCCATCGCAAGTAGTCCGTTCATATTCAATAATGACATCATTGCTATACCCGCCATTATTTACGCACTGATGATGAATGTTATCTTATTAGTATATGTAGGCATAGTGAAACGAAGATAATTAACACAGACCACTATAAAACAGTCAGAAGAAATCTTGCTTTATTCGGAATTAATACCGAAATTTGTATATATCAAGAAGCAATCTTAAAAACCTCAACGATATGATACACAAGAACTTTCTTTGGATACTACTATTGTCTTTTATGAGTTTGACTGCCATTGCCCAAGAATCGGAAAAGCTTGTCAAAACAATCTATATAAATGCCAGTGAGGCTATCCTCTTCGACAGGGTTATCGACTTCGTGCAGAATGATGAGTATTTCATTTTATCACTGGATAAACAAGCTGGCTTCATACAAGCCCAGAAGCCTATTTCTACAAAGAAAATGTTTAAACCGGATGAACGGAGAACTTTGAATTTCATCATCAAACCTATGAATGAGAACTTATCCCAGATTACCCTAAATATTCGTATCGAAGAAAGACACTGGGGAGGCAACGAGTCCGGTCATGTCTATTTTTACGAAGATAAGGGAGTCAGCCAGAATAGTGATTTATACCAGACTGTATGGGATGAACTAAAAGCGGCATTGACTCCTTATCGCCAGGTAATACTTGTACCCGCTGAGTCCTCAACCGCACCCGCAATATCCGTTCCGGCTGAAACAACCTTGAATTCCCTGCCTAAAACATTTTTAAGAGATGGATTTCCATTGCTGGTAGAGCGTTGCCGCAACGTTCTCTCATCAGCCTATATGGCACAAAAACTAATTAGTGAACATACAAACATTCCCGGCAGGGAAGGATATCCGGTGAAACTCTATGAATATTATACCGGAAAAGACGTCAAGAAAGGAGTCCTACTGGGCTAAAGAACAGTTATAAAAGAGTAAAAACCTTGCATCCAAGAAGTGAACTCCTTGTCTACCGGAAGTTAAGTTCTTGCCTACAAGAAGTTAACTCCATAAAATCGGAACGTTAGGTCTGTCTATTCGACATCCAAATCCAGGTCACAACTTAATTCCGTTGAATATCCTTGCCAAAAACTCTTGGTAGAGTGTACCAAAGCACTCCCCATCAAGAAAAGGAATATTACGGCTATTAGCGTCATCACCATACCGATGGCTGCATAATACTTCGGTTCTAAAACATCCATAATAGTTATCTTTGTTAGGTTAGTACTACAAAGATAACCAAGATGGATTACAATAGGTTTACTCTTTTATGAAGTTTTTATTTCTTTAAAGTTTGTATCAATTCTTCGGCCGTGACAAGGCTCTGTTCGCCCGTTTCCATGTTTTTCAGGGTCACCTTATTTTCATTCATTTCATTCTCGCCCACCATCGCCACAAACGGGATGTTCTTGGCATTGGCATATCCCATCTGTTTCTTCATTTTAGATGAGTCCGGGAAGATTTCAGCACGGATACCTTCTGCACGAACCTTAGCAAGCACATTCAAAGAGAAGGCAGCTTCTTTCTCACCGAAGTTGATGAAAAGAAGTTGCGTGCTGTTTACGGCTTCCTTCGGATAAAGATCGAGCTGGTTCAGTACATCAAAGATACGGTCGGCACCAAAAGAGATACCTACACCGGATATACCTGCCATACCGAATACACCTGTCAGATTATCATAACGGCCACCACCTGTAATACTTCCGATTTGCACATCCAGGGCTTTCACCTCGAAGATGGCACCTGTATAATAGTTCAGACCACGCGCAAGCGTCAAGTCCAGTTCCAATTCATTTTTCAAACCGAAAGCAGCAAGGGTTTTCAATATGAACTCGCTTTCTTCCACGCCCTTCTGACCGATTTCACTACCGGCAAGCACGTCTTTCAGAGTAGCCAGCTTTTCTTCATTCGTACCACTCAGCAGAATAATGGGTTGCAATTTGGCAATAGCCTCATCATTGATACCTTTTTCTTTCAATTCCGCATTCACATTCTCCAAACCGATTTTGTCCAGTTTGTCAATGGCTACGGTTATATCTACAATTTTGTCAGCTTCACCGATAATTTCGGCAATACCTGTCAAAATCTTACGGTTGTTTATCTTAATACAAACACGGATACCAAAATGAGTAAAGACGGTATCGACAATCTGCATCAATTCTACTTCATTTAGCAGGGAATCACTGCCTACCACATCGGCATCACATTGATAGAACTCACGATAACGTCCCTTCTGCGGACGGTCGGCACGCCAAACGGGTTGTATCTGATAGCGTTTGAAAGGGAAAGTGATTTCATCACGGTGCATCACCACATAGCGGGCAAACGGCACAGTGAGGTCATAGCGCAAACCTTTCTCACAAAACTTACTGGCAAGTTTAGCAGCGTTGCGGCTCAGCAACTCTTCGTCAGTCAGTCCGGAAAAATAATCACCCGAATTCTGTATCTTGAACAGAAGTTTATCACCTTCTTCACCATACTTTCCCATCAGTGTGGAAAGCATTTCCATTGCAGGTGTTTCAATCTGCTGAAAGCCATAGAGGTGATATACATCACGAATGGTATTGAATATATAGTTACGCTTCGCCATCTCTACCGGCGAAAAGTCACGGGTTCCTTTTGGAATACTTGGTTTTGCTGCCATAATAGTTTCAATTACTTTTAAAAACGAAGTGCAAAGTTACAGGTTTTTATCGAGATAAGAAAAGAGATAGGGTTGTTTTCTATAAAACAGATGGTCCATTTACCCTAAACAAATGGTCTGTTGAGGTCAAACAGACCATCTACTTAACGCAAACAGACCGTCTGTTCGCACGGAACAGACGGTCTGTTTTTCTGTTTTATATATAAAGACGAAGAATTAGTCTCTGCGTCCCATAAATATCATGATATAGTAAATCAGCGTTGCCAGTGAACCCAATGCAGCCACTACATACGTATAAGCAGCAGAACGAAGTGCGTCTTCGGCTTGCTTATGATTGTAAGAGTTCGTAATGCCCGAACGGCTCAACCATACCAAAGCACGTTTGCTGGCATCAATTTCCACCGGCAAAGTGATGAAGCTGAACAGCGTAGTCATAGCAAACAAAATAATACCTGCCAGCAACAACTGCGGGAATGTGTTCAGCAGCAAGATACCACCCAACAGCAACCAAGTCATCCACTGTGAAGCAAATGATACCACCGGCACCAACTTGCTACGCATCGTCAGCGGAGCATAAGCACGCGCATGTTGCACTGCGTGTCCACATTCGTGGGCAGCAACGGCAGCAGCCATGATACTGTTACTTTCGTATACCCCTTCACTCAGGTTCACTGTCTTATTGGCAGGATTATAGTGGTCTGTCAGTTGTCCCGGCGTATGTGTCACCTGAACATCATAGATTCCATTGTCATGCAGCATCTGAAGGGCAACATCACGGCCCGTCATTCCATTACCGGTAGGGATTTTGGAGTACTTCTTGAACTTGTTCTGCAGGTTCATTTGCACCAGCCAGCTTACTACAGCTATACCAATAAAGATAATCCATTGTATTCCTATCATTCCTTCCATATTCTTTTCTGTTTTTAGTAATTAAAAATGTGTAGTTTGTTATATACAATACAAATTGTTTGCCAAAAATAAAGGGAAACTGTGAGCTTTACTACAGTTTCCCTTATCTTTTAGGAAGAATTAGCGAAAAAGGTCTATTGCCCAACAAGTTGTAACTCTACCACGTAATCCATATCTACAGGTGTTTCCGGCAATTGCAACACAATTCCCTGTCCGGCACGGGCAATGCGCACAGGAGACTGGTCTTTAAACAGGAAGGCTTTTTTCACCATTTTTCCATTCAACGGCAGATACAGCGCATTATCCTTCAAATTCAGGATATGAACAAAAAGACGATTCCCTTTTTGTGTTGTCACTCCCCAGTCGTGCGGAGAAACGATGCCGCCACGTGTGCCGTAGATGGTTTCACCATACACTTTCATCCACTCTCCCTTTTCTTTCAGGCGTTGAACAGAAACTTCCGGCAAGCATCCGTCCGGCTGAGGACCGATATTCATCAGCAGGTTTGCATCCTTACCGGCAGCCTTTACCAGATAATGTATCAAAGTCTTCGTAGATTTATAGTTCTGGTCGGTAATCTTATATCCCCACATTCCGTTCATGGTTTCACAAGTTTCCAGTGGTAAATGACTGACATCTTGTCCTGAAAGTCCGGCTCTGTTCTCACCCGGCAAGTCACGTTCAAATATCTGTATGTCTTCGCCGGGGAAAGGCGTTTGGTGATGGTTATTACCAACCAGACAAGCGGGTTGCAGGCGATGTATCATGGCATACTGTTCGGGAAGCTGCCAGTCAAAATCCGGATTTGCATCCTGATCCCACCAGCCGTCAAACCAGATGGCGCCTATCGGTCCGTAATTCGTTAGCAACTCTGTCAGTTGGTTATTCATGAAGGTATAATAACTTTTCCAGTCTCCTTTCGGATTAGGCCGTCCGGTTCCGCGCCCTGTGCGTCCCCACGGGGCATCCTCGCGATACCAGTCTATATGGGAATAGTAAAAATGCAGCCGGATGCCTTGTTTGTGACATTCATCTGCCAGTTCCTTCACTATGTCGCGTTTGAAGGGGGTGGCATCTACTATATTATAGTCAGAATATTGGGTATGAAACATGGAGAAGCCTTCGTGATGGCGGCTTGTGAAGCAGATATACTTAGCTCCGGATGCTTTGATGGCACTCACCCATTCGGCAGCATTGAACTTGGAAGGATAGAAGCCACCTGCCAGTTTCGCATATTCTTTATAATTCAGGTTATTGTTGGTCATAGTCCATTCTCCGGTAGCCAACATGCAATACAAGCCCCAATGCAGAAAGATTCCGAACTTATTGTCCTGAAATTCCTGACGGGCTTTCAGATTCTCGGCAGACGGTTCGTAGGTCTGCGCCTTTGCAGGCAGAAAGGAGACTGCAAACAGAAGGGATAAGATAATAGGTGTTTTCATCATAAGTATACGGATTGGTTACTAATAGTTTGTCTGAAAAGGAATAGTTTGTTGTATCCGGTTGAAACGTTTTTCGCCCCTACAAGCGCTATGACATTGCCTGTAGGGGCGAATAAACATTCGCCCGCCCAATAGCAAAACTTTCTTGGGCAGCCTTATAACAATTTACTATTCCTCAGTATAGCGTTCAATAGTCTGTCCGCGGTCGGGACCTACGGAAACAATCTTGATGGGCACACCAAGTTGTTCTTCCAGGAACGTCAGGTAAGCGTTGAATTCTTCGGGGAATTCATCTTCGCTCTGCATTCTCGTCATGTCGGTTTCCCAACCGGGCAACTCAACATAAACCGGCTCGATGCCTTCATTGATATCATACGGGAAGTAATCGATTTCTTCGCCATCTACCTTATAAGCCACGCAAGCCTTGATAGTTTCGAATGAATCGAGAACATCGCTCTTCATCATTATTAATTTGGTAACACCGTCTACCATAATGGCATACTTCAACGCAACCAGGTCGATCCATCCGCAACGGCGCTTACGTCCTGTTACCGAACCGAATTCATGTCCCAGCGTACAAATCTGGTCACCCGTCTTGTCAAAGAGTTCCGTCGGGAACGGACCGGCACCCACACGTGTGCAGTATGCTTTGAAGATACCATACACTTCACCAATCTTGTTAGGAGCCACACCCAAACCGGTGCAAGCACCTGCACAAATGGTATTGGAAGAGGTTACGAAAGGATAAGAACCGAAGTCAACATCCAACATTGTACCTTGGGCACCTTCACAAAGCACTGATTTTCCACTGTTCAGCAAGTTGTTTATTTCGTGCTCGCTATCCACCAATGGGAATTGTTTCAGATATTCGATACCTTCCAGCCAGGTCTTTTCCAATTCAGTCAAGTCATACTCGTAGTTCAGACCTTTCAGGATTTGTTCGTGACGTGCTTTAGCTTCAGCATATTTCTGTTCGAAGTTATGCAGGATATCGCCTACACGCAGACCGTTACGGCTTACTTTATCCGTATAAGTCGGACCAATGCCTTTACCCGTCGTACCTACTTTGGCATCACCTTTCGCAGCTTCATAAGCGGCGTCCAATATGCGGTGGGTAGGCAGGATGAGATGCGCTTTCTTTGAGATATGCAAGCGCTCTTTCAGGTTATGGCCGGATGCCTCCAATGCTTCTGCTTCTGCTTTGAAGAGAGCCGGGTCGAGCACCACGCCGTTACCGATAATATTCACCTTGTCACCTTGAAAAATTCCCGAGGGAATAGAGCGGAGCACATACTTCTGCCCTTCGAACTCGAGCGTATGTCCGGCATTCGGTCCGCCCTGGAAACGAGCTACGACATCGTATCTCGGAGTTAACACGTCAACGACTTTGCCTTTGCCTTCGTCGCCCCATTGTAATCCTAATAGAACCTCTACTTTCATTTTTCTTTCTTATGGTTATTACTTTTCTTCTTGCGTTTATTGGCCCGGTCGCACTTGCTGCACAATCCATACAGATAGAGCGAATAGTGCGATAAACTGAACCTGCTTAATTTCGTATTCCCAATGGCGTGCTGCAACTCCTCGTTCTGAAACTCGGTCACCTTGCCACACTGCGTGCAAATCTGGTGGTGATGCGTATCACGGTTATAGCTCTTTTCGTATTGGGAGGAATTACCGAACTGGTGCTTAATGACCAGACGGGCATTGATGAGAAGGATAATAGTATTGTAAAGAGTCGCGCGGCTTACACGGAAATTTTCCTGGTCGGCCATCAGCGAATAAAGAGTATCTATATCAAAATGACCTTCGATGGAGTAGATAGTATCGAGTATGGCATAGCGTTCGGGAGTCTTGCGATGCCCGTTCGCGTTGAGATATTCAGTGAATATCTGCTTTACCGTATCTTTCACATTCTGACTTTCCATTTTTTGGCGGCGCAGTTTTTTACAGCCAACAAAGTTAAGCCTTTTTTGCGGAAAGCAAATGAGAAAGAGGAAAAAAAACAAAAAAAGAGTGATAGAGTGGTAAGGTGGTAGGATGACCGCTGCTTAGTATTTATCACTCTATCACCTTACCACCCTATCATTTTATTCTATTTCTTCTTTTACAAGATTATATAGCAACAATTCGGCTTCCGATTCGGAATGTTCCATCTCTTCCACCCGGCGACATACATGGAAAGCATGTTCTTCGCTATGCTGCATGAAGCGGCGAATGGCCGCCATAGCTGCATTGCGCACGTGGTAGGAACCGGAAATGAAAGCACAAACTGCCTGGTCGAGAAATTCGTTCGCAGTACGTTCATCCATATCACCTTTCTTCATCAGCAAGCGGGCGATGGTGAGGAAACCGCATGTCTGTATATACTCCCGCTCATCGGCAATCCATTGGAAAGACTTCGCAGGGGCATAAGGAAGATGCTGGAACAGATTCATGGAAGTAAGTTCCGCTATCTCGATATTCTGAATGCTTTCCACCCAGATATCAGCAATCTCCGGAAAGAAGCTATCTACCGGCTGTAACAGTCCCGCCATAATCTTACATTCACGGATATCCTCTTTCCACAAGGCTTGCGCTAATGAGTGATCTTTTTCATACCCTTCGGCAATGGCCTTGATACGGGGAAGTTCTACACCGAAATTCAATTTATAGACCAGCCCTTTTTCACGCATACTTTGAGATACAGCCCCGTTCATAGAGAGGCGGAGCTGTGTCTTTATTTCTTTCAGTTGTTCATGTAGATCCACAAAACAATGATTTATAGTTAATTATTAACAGAAGGCAGATTAGAATAATCCTTGCTGTAACGCAACATCTGTTCTGCATAACCCTCGTCATAAGTCACTTTTACATCGGTTATCTTACCGTCCGCATCTGTCACGGCTTCGTACTTCGGATTTACAAATCCCTTATATGGAGCCAGGTTCAGTTTCTTATAACGTTCCAGTATTTCGGCATGCAAAGTAGGATCTACCTTCACGGCATAATTTTCCACGATGTCATGGGCAGCCTGGTAGTCACCTGTAGACTTGATGCGTTGAATTTCGGACAACAACTCACCGAAGAGTTCACGCAACTTTTCGTAATCGTTCACTACAACGTAAGTCTTACCGTCTTTCTTTACCATCTCTACCACTTTATCAGCCGCACCTTTCTCAAACACCCAGCGGGCAATGAGCTGACGGTTACGCATATGGGCCTCTTCCACACTATTTCCCGGCTCGATGCGAACCAACTGTGTCATCAGACCATTCATCAGATACGTGTAGTATTCGGCTTTGTAAGCATCCGCATTAGGTGTCAGTCCCAACTCTACCAATTTAGGGTCGGCCACATAGTACAAACCAAACAAATCGGCTCGCGCTTCTTCAATCGTAGAACCGTAAGCCTTCAAAGCATCCGGATCAACGCCCGGAAGCAACTTGCCGGAACCATG
The DNA here is from genome assembly GCF_900142015.1 of Bacteroides stercorirosoris. Classification (GTDB taxonomy): domain Bacteria; phylum Bacteroidota; class Bacteroidia; order Bacteroidales; family Bacteroidaceae; genus Bacteroides; species Bacteroides stercorirosoris. The sequence goes on along the minus strand of NZ_FQZN01000004.1, from coordinate 4,428 downwards.
CCCCAGACATTCGTGCAAGTCTGTGTGAAGTTCACCGGTAAGGTCGGCATAATTATCTATTAATTTCAATTCAGCGTCGCTGTACACAAATTCTTCATTGAATCCGTTGCCATGAGCCGCTTTATTATAAGCATCCGTAATGTTACCGATAGTAACCGATTTGGAACCATGATGGCTGCGTATCCAGTTAGAGTTGGGTAGATTGATGCCGATAGCCGTTGCCGGATACAAATCACCTGCCAGGATGGCAGCAGTAATCACTTTGGCAGAGACGCCCTTCACTTCATCTTTCTTGAACTGCTTGTCTACCGGAGAATGATCTTCAAACCACTGCGCATTGCCGCTGATGATCTCCGTGCGATGCGTGGCTTCCAAATCCTTAAAGTTCACCAGCGATTCCCAACTTGCTTTCATTCCCAACGGATCGCCATAGCTTTCAGTAAAGCCATTGACAAAGTCCACAAGTGAATTCAAGTCTTTCACCCACAAGATGGCATAATCATCGAATGTTTTCAGGTCACCGGTTTCGTAATACTCTATCAACTTGGTGATGACCGCTTTCTGTTCCTGATTTTCAGCCACAGTTTCAGCCTTCTTCAACCAATATACAATTTTATCGATAGCCGGTCCATACAGACCACCCACTTTCCATACCTTCTCCTGTATCTTGCCATTCTCTTTCACCAGACGGCTATTCAGTCCATAAGAAACGGGCGTTTCATCTTTCGGATTCTTCATTGCATTATAGAAGTCCTCGGCTTCTTTCTGCGTCACGCCGTCATAATAATTACAAGCCGAAGTCAGCACCAAGTCCTCTCCTGCTGCCTGATTCACACGTTTCGGCATAATCGCAGGATCGAAAATAACGGGAGACAATTCATCACACAATTGTTCTGCGGTTTGGCCCTCAACCAATGGCAACGTAGAAGCATCCACACTCAACACAGCCTGCCTGAAAAATTCGGGAGTAAAACCCGGCACGAACTTTTCCGTACCATAATGATGATGAATGCCATTGGAGAACCACACACGTTTAAGGTATACTTCCATCGCCTTAAAATCAGATGTATTCTTGTCTCCTTCATATCCCTTATATATCGCTTCCAATGCGCGGCGAATTCGCAAGTTATACTTTCCGTTTTGGTCAAACAGAATATCACGGCCTTGCAAAGCAGCTTCCGTAAGATAGTACACCAGCTCTTTCTGTTGGAGCGACAAGTTTTCGAAACCGGGAACCCGGTAACGTAAGATCTGTAAATCTGCAAATTGTTCCACTGTATAATCAAATTTATCTGCCTCGGCAGTTGTTGTCTTTGAGCCGCTACAAGCTGTCAGTAGTGAAAAAGCGGCACATATCATTAGTTGTTTCTTCATGTGTCGGGAGATATGGAGTTGGTATTAAAAAAGACGAAAAGGAAGTATTCCGAAACAAACGCTCCGGAATATTTCCTTATCTATGCATTCTTCAACGCAGAATTACTGTTTCTTATCTGCGTGTTTTTTACGATATCCGTTAGGAGTTTCACCTACATTTTTGTAAAATGCAGCGTAGAAAGACTGACGGTTGGCAAAGCCTACCATTGTGCTAATTTCTTCCACATTCTTGTCGGCATATCTCTTGTCCGTCAATAAATGTTTAGCATCTTTCACTCTGTACTCATTCAACAGGCATGAATAGTTCATACCAAAACGAGAATTTACTACAGCTGACAAATAGCGAGTGTTGGTTTTCAACTCTTTCGCCAAATCTTTAGCTGAATAATCGGGATCTTTGTACTTTTTCTGTACTACAACGATATTCAATATCCTGTCATACAATTCATCTGCCAACTCCGGACGAATTAACGAACGGTAAGCCGCATTCTTCTCTTTTTTCTCTCTCAGGTTGTAAGGGCGCTTCTTTGGAGCCGCTTCCTGATTCTTGTTTTCTAAATCACTCATTGAATTAACTGGTTAGGGTTTGTTAAAATATGCAAGCCCGAAGGATTTTCCTTTAGACTTTACAAAAGTCTGACATTTTTTTGTAATACGCAACTTTTATCGTACATATTTTTGATTCATAAACAACGAAAAAGGTTGAAAAGTAGCATTTAAGCCGATTTAATAAGAAACTTTAACTTTAGCGAAAAGGATTATGATATAAAATGAATACGTTTATTGACTTGTTTCATATACGATAATTAATGTACCTTTGCACGATAAAACTTTATTCCAGAAAATGATACAGACGCTCAAAAGATATTTTGGTTACGATACTTTCCGTCCTTTACAGGAAGAGATTATCCGCACATTGCTTGCTGGCAGAGATACCTTAGTATTAATGCCTACCGGAGGTGGAAAGTCCATCTGTTACCAGCTTCCGGCCCTGTTGTGTGAAGGAACTGCCGTAGTCGTTTCACCTCTGATTTCACTGATGAAGGACCAGGTGGAAGCACTCTGCGCCAATGGTATTGCCGCCGGTGCTCTGAATAGCAGTAACGACGAGACGGAAAATGCAGTTATGCGCCGTGCCTGTACGGAGGGAAAACTGAAATTACTCTACATTTCGCCTGAGAAATTAATAGCAGAAGCCAACTATCTTTTAAGAGATATGCACATCTCATTATTTGCCATTGATGAAGCGCATTGTATTTCCCAATGGGGACATGATTTCCGTCCGGAATATGCACAAATGGGTTTTATACACGAAATGTTTCCAAACATCCCTGTCATAGCCCTCACAGCCACGGCAGATAAAATTACACGCGAAGATATCGTACGGCAGTTGCACCTCAATCAACCGAAGGTTTTTATCTCATCTTTCGACCGCCCGAACCTCAGCCTCACCGTAAAACGGGGATATCAACAGAAGGAAAAGAGTAAAGCGATTCTGGATTTCATCGCCCGGCATCCCGGCGAAAGCGGCATCATCTATTGTATGAGTCGGAGCAAGACGGAAACTGTGGCACAAATGCTGCAAAAGCAAGGCCTCCGTGTAGCCGTTTACCATGCGGGACTCTCTTCCGCCCGGAGAGATGAAGCACAGGATGATTTTATCAACGACCGTGTACAAATAGTTTGTGCCACAATTGCTTTCGGTATGGGAATCGATAAAAGTAATGTGCGTTGGGTCATCCATTACAATCTGCCTAAGAGTATAGAGAGTTTTTACCAAGAGATAGGACGCGCCGGACGTGATGGCCTGCCAAGCGACACACTGCTATTCTACTCCTTGGCCGACCTTATCTTACTGACGAAGTTTGCGACAGAAAGCGGGCAACAGAGCATCAATCTGGAGAAGTTGCAACGTATGCAACAATATGCTGAAGCTGATGTTTGCCGCCGACGTATCTTGTTGAGCTATTTCGGAGAGACCACCACGGAAGATTGCGGCAACTGTGATGTTTGCAAGAACCCGCCCCAACGTTTCGACGGAACCGTCATTGTACAAAAAGCTCTAAGCGCCATTGCCCGCACAGAACAACAGATAGGAACTGGTATTCTGGTAGATATTCTGCGTGGAAACGTTAGTCCGGAAATATCAGAAAGAGGATATCAGCAACTGAAGACCTACGGTGCCGGACGCGAAATACCTGCCCGAGACTGGCAGGATTACCTGTTGCAAATGCTGCAAATGGGTTATTTTGAAATAGCCTACAACGAGAATAACCATCTGAAAATAACGAGTAGCGGCAGCGATGTTCTCTTCGGGCGGGCGCAGGCACAGCTTGCTGTGATTCGCCGTGAAGAAACCGCCCCTGCCAAAGGAAGGAAGAAGAAATCCACCATTCCGGTCAGGGAGTTGCCTTTAGGATTACCGAATACGGAAAGCGAAGAACTATTCGAAGCTCTGCGTGAATTACGGAAACGGCTCGCATCCCAGGAAGCACTTCCTGCTTATATCGTCCTGTCCGACAAAGTATTGCACCTGCTCAGCATATCTCGTCCCACAACATTGGAGGCGTTCGGAAATATCAGTGGGATTGGCGAATATAAGAAGAAGAAATACGGGAAAGAATTTGTCGATTTAATCCGGAGGTATGTGTAAGATTATACTTTTTCTTTCGCTTGCCCGAAAGAAAAAGTATCAAAAAGAAAGGGCACGGGCTCAGTCTACGGTGCTACTCCGACACTGCGGCTCGAACTCGCTTCGCTCAAACAATCGCCCCTTACCTGCGCCTGACAGTGCCTCCGCTGACGCACCTACGCCTATGCTCGAAGGCTGCGCGGTGCAGGCGGCTGCGCTGTAACAATGCTGTAATAATACTGTAATATAGAATATAAACTAGGCAACTAAGCTGTAATACATTTTACGTTGCACGCATATACTTATACCTTCACAATAGATTTCATAGGGATATTCCTAAAATAATAAAATTTAAGGCAACTAATTCATTGCGAGTTAGTTGCCTTTTTTGTATCTTTAAGCATTCCCCCCAAAAAACGGTT
>NZ_FQZN01000017.1 GCF_900142015.1 Bacteroides stercorirosoris | reverse complement strand
GAGACTTTACAGAAAAAAATTAAGAGAAAAGCTCACGTAAAGTAAAACTGTTCTCTTAATTTATTAGAAAGAGGGACATTTACTGAATATCCCTACTTAGTTTCTGAATACCAGCCCTTCGCCGCTGGCATCTACTGTAATAGGCCTGCTTCGGTCTACTTCTTGCGCCAATAACTTCTTTGACAGGTCATTCAGCAAGTAATGCTGGATAGCTCGTTTCACAGGACGGGCACCGAATTCCGGATCATATCCTACTTTTGTTAGGAACTCTATAGCTCCATCCGTCAATACCAATTCCACGCCATTCTGGGCAAGCATCTTCTGTACACTCTTTATCTGGAGTACCACAATCTGTTTAATCTCGCTTTCATTCAGCGGCAGGAACATAATTGTTTCGTCAATACGGTTCAGAAATTCCGGACGAATTGTTTTTTTCAGCATATTCATCACTTCCTTCTTCGTTTCTTCAATAACCTGTTCCTTGTTGGCACTGTTCAGCTTCTCCATCTGACTCTGAATGTAGGCGCTTCCCATGTTGGAAGTCATGATGATGATGGTGTTTTTGAAGTTCACCACGCGCCCCTTATTGTCCGTCAAGCGTCCGTCGTCCAATACTTGCAACAGGATGTTGAACACATCCGGGTGGGCTTTCTCTATTTCATCGAACAGCACGACAGAGTAAGGTTTCCGCCGGATAGCTTCGGTCAGCTGACCGCCTTCATCATAGCCTACGTAGCCCGGAGGTGCTCCGACCAGACGTGATACGCTGTGCTTTTCCTGATATTCGCTCATGTCGATACGGGTCATCATACTCTCGTCGTCGAAAAGGAATTCGGCAAGAGCCTTGGCAAGCTCCGTTTTACCTACACCGGTAGTACCGAGGAAGATGAACGAACCGATTGGTCGTTTAGGATCTTGCAATCCCGCACGGCTACGTCTGACGGCATCAGCCACAGCCTGAATGGCCTCGTCTTGTCCGATGACACGCTGGTGAAGCTCGTCTTCCAGATGCAGCAATTTGTCCTTTTCGCTTTGCAACATCTTGCTTACAGGGATACCTGTCCAGCGGGAAACTACATCTGCAATGTCCTCAGCATCTACTTCTTCCTTAATCATGGCTTTGTCACCTTGCATGGCATGAAGCTCTTTTTGGGTATCTTCAATCTCCTGATTCAAAGCCTGTAACTTGCCGTAACGGATTTCGGCTACCTTACCGTAGTCGCCTTCGCGTTCTGCTTTGTCGGCTTCGAACTTCAGGTTTTCGATTTCAACCTTGTTCTGCTGTATTTTATTGACCAGCGTCTTTTCGCTTTGCCATTTTGCCTTGTAAGATTTCTCCTGTTCTTTCAGTTCGGCAAGTTCTTTACCGATATGTTCCAGTTTCGGCTTGTCATTTTCGCGCTTGATGGCTTCGCGCTCAATCTCCAGTTGTTTGATTTTACGTGAAATCTCATCGAGTTCTTCCGGAACGGAATCTACTTCCATACGTAACTTGGCGGCGGCTTCGTCCATCAGGTCGATGGCCTTGTCCGGCAAGAAACGATCTGTGATGTAGCGGTTGCTCAACTCTACGGCGGCAATGATGGCGTCATCTTTAATCCGTACGTGATGGTGGTTCTCGTAACGTTCCTTCAAACCGCGCAGGATGGAGATGGTGCTCAGGGTATCCGGTTCATTCACATATACGATCTGGAAACGACGTTCCAGTGCCTTGTCTTTTTCGAAATACTTCTGATACTCGTCGAGGGTAGTGGCACCGATGCTTCTCAGTTCGCCACGAGCCAGTGCAGGCTTCAGAATGTTGGCGGCATCCATAGCACCTTCGCCTTTTCCGGCGCCCACCAGAGTGTGGATTTCATCGATAAAGAGGATAATGTCCCCTTCCGATTTCTTCACTTCATTGATGACGGCTTTCAGACGTTCTTCGAATTCGCCTTTGTATTTTGCACCGGCCACCAACGCACCCATATCCAGTGAATATACTTGCTTGTTCTTCAGGTTTTCCGGAACATCACCGCGCAGGATACGATGGGCAAGTCCCTCAACGATGGCAGTCTTACCGGTACCCGGTTCACCTATTAATATAGGATTGTTCTTGGTACGGCGACTCAGGATTTGCAGCACGCGGCGGATTTCCTCGTCACGGCCGATGACCGGGTCGAGCTTACCGCTTCGGGCAGCCTCGTTCAGGTTGATGGCGTACTTCTCCAACGACTGATAAGTGTCTTCGCTGGATTGTGAAGTCACCTTTTCGCCTTTACGCAGTTCGGTGATGGCGTTGCGGAGTTCGCGCTCCGTCATTCCCGCATCTTTCAGGATGGTGGAAACAGTGCTCTTTACTGTTAGCAATGCTAGTAACAGGTGTTCCAGTGAAACGAACTCGTCACCCATTTCTTTGGAATACTGAGTCGCTTTCTGAAACACATCGTTCGTTTCGCGGCTTAAATAAGGCTCTCCACCCGAAACTTTGGGCAGGGAATCCGTTTGTTTGTCAAGCACGAGCGCAACCTGTTGTCCGTTCATGCCCAGCTTCTGGAAGATGAAATTAGTGACGTTTTCGCCTATCTTCATCACTCCCTGCATCACATGAACCGGTTCAATGGCTTGCTGTCCGCGACTCTTGGCCAGGTTCAGCGCTTCTTGCACCGCCTCTTGCGATTTAATGGTAAAATTGTTGAAATTCATATCTTATGTCTCCTTTCTATTTTTCATTTTCAATAACATCTAATGGGGCGCAAAAGATTTGCCAATGGCTTGTTTCTGACAAAATTACAGATTATTTGTAGAAAATGATGACAAAATGTCTTTGTTTTGTCGGAATGCGTAAAGTTACCTTTTATTGGAACTCCATTATGCAGGGCAGTGAATGTTTCCGCATAATCTGAAGTGTCATCTGTCTTAATAATAGCGGGGTTATCTTTAAAGAATACAATTACCTACATGGGGGTGTTGGTAGCTGCATTTATAAATATTGCAGGGCGTAATATATAAATGTGCAAATTTTAAATAAATCGTGTGTATGGCTAAAAGTATTATTGTATCTTTATCGCTTAAACATAAAAACAGAGATGTTATGACAGATAGTATAAAGCTCGCGGAGAATGTGATATTAGTGGATGTAGCATACTTCAATGACGTGGTTAAGGATTTGAAGAGATACTTTGAATTACAGTTGGGGCGTCCGTTGCAGGATATTTATGTGGAGGAGTGGACTTCCTACCTTGCGTTAGATGCCGGAATTCGCGATAAGAATAATCATATAGAAGTTCTTTTTGTCTATGACGGACAGGCAAGCGCATTACTTCATTGTGACCCCTCCGACCTGAAAAAGGACTTGAACGGCGTGGGATTCACTAATCAGTTAGGTGAATTGACTTTCACTTCTGTAACTTCCGAAGGACTTGTCTCTCGCGCGAATCTCTATCTCGATTTGCTGACTATAGCGCTAAACTCAGCCGATGTAAAACGTCTGATGCTGGTTCCGTTTATTGAAGATTATGGTGCCAAGCTCATGGAAGTTTTAGATGAAAACTTGCGGGACGTCACTCCGGAAAAAGCTAAAGAAGTTTTCCTCTTCAATATGGATGAGCCGGCGCGCCCCCTTACATGTAAGTGGGATTTGTTGGGATACTCCATGATGAGAGCCTTGGGTATTAAGGCTGAGGAACTGGAATAATTCTGTTATTAATCACTTATCACTAACACCGTGTCCGATTTTCGTTTAAAAGTCTTCCGTTCCGTAGCGAAGAACCTGAGTTTCACGAAGGCTTCGCAAGAGTTGTTTGTCAGCCAGCCTGCCATTACAAAGCATATACAAGAGCTGGAGAGTACCTATCAGACGCGCTTGTTCGATAGGCAAGGTAGCAAAATCAGTTTAACAGAAGCAGGGAAGTTACTGCTTGAGCACTGCGACCGGATTCTGGAAGATTATAAACGGCTGGAGTATGAAATGCATCTGCTGAACAATGAATATATGGGAGAATTGCGTCTGGGAGCCAGTACAACTATTGCCCAGTACGTCCTGCCTCCTTTACTAGCCAGTTTCATTAAAAAATTCCCGCAGGTGAATCTTTCATTAATGAATGGTAATTCACGTGAAGTAGAGGTTGCTTTGCAGGAGCATCGTATAGACTTGGGACTGGTGGAGGGCGTTTTCCGTCTCCCTAATTTAAAGTATACTACTTTTCTGGAAGATGAACTGGTTGCTGTTGTACGTACCAAAAGTAAGCTGTTCATTGCTGATGAAATAGCTCCTGAGGAACTACTGAATATTCCTCTTGTGCTCCGTGAACGTGGTTCCGGTACCCTTGATGTCATCGAACGGGCTTTATTACAGCACAATATCAAGCTTTCTTCACTTCATGTGCTGATGTATCTCGGCAGTACGGAAAGTATCAAGCTCTTTCTTGAAAACACAGACTGCATGGGAATCATTTCCATCCGCTCTATCTGTAAGGAACTGGCTGCCGGTACTTTCCGCGTCGTAGAAATTAAAGCTATGTCTATGCTCCGTGACTTCTGTTTTGTCCATCAACAAGGGCAGGAGAGTGGGTTGGTACAGGCTTTTATACAGTTTGCCATGCACCATAACCGGAAATTGTGATGGCAATTATTACTTTCGGTTATAATTTATAATTAGATTTAAATAGGATGGATAATGTGAATGGCTTACCTTTGCGCCAATTAAAAAACAAACATTATTAATACTAAATTTAAATCATATGTTTAGTCGCGGAAACAGAGGCAACACTTTGCATGGTATTTTGCTGATTGCCTTATTCTCTTTCTCAGCTTTTTATATTGCTGAGATTCCTTTCGTAAAAAGTCTGTCATTCAGTCCACTCATTGTTGGTATCATTTTGGGTATGATATACGCCAATAGTCTGCGTAATCGCTTACCAGAGACATGGGTGCCGGGTATTAAGTTCTGTACCAAACAAGTGTTGCGTGCGGGTATCGTGTTGTACGGTTTCCGTCTGACACTAACGCAAGTGGCAGAAGTAGGGCTTCCCGCAGTCGTAATTGATACAATTGTGGTTGCAGGCACCATATTTTTAGGTATTTGGTTGGGCAGGTTATTGAAGATTGATAAAGATACTGCGTTGATGACTTCTACCGGTAGTGCCATTTGCGGGGCGGCAGCCGTACTGGGTGCTGAGCCGGTGGTGAAGTGTGAAGGACATAAGACGGCTATTGCTGTATCCACAGTAGTTATATTCGGTACGATTTCTATGTTTTTATATCCCATCATGTATCGTGCCGGACTGCTCGACGGACTGAGTGATATGGGAGTTGCCATCTATACAGGAAGTACCCTGCATGAAGTAGCTCATGTGGCAGGTGCAGGTAATGCAATGGATCCTACAGATGCTTTGGGCATTGCCGGACCCGCGACTATCACGAAAATGATACGTGTGATGATGCTGGCTCCTGTATTGGTTATCATGAGTTTCGCTTTGGCCGGTCGTAAGCGTGTAGATGCCGAAGGTAGACCGGTAAAGAGCAAAATAGCCATTCCCTGGTTTGCTTTTGGTTTCATTGGAATTATTTGTCTGAACTCCCTCCTTCAATACTTGACTGGTGCAGAAACAGTGAAGGACATTCCTTTGAATGGTGCGATTGAATACATCGATACCTTTATGCTGACAATGGCTATGACGGCACTGGGAACCGATACTAGCATTGATAAGTTTAAGCAAGCAGGTGCCAAACCGTTTGTTTTAGCTTTCCTTCTCTATATCTGGCTGGTAGGCGGCGGCTATCTGCTGACTAAATATCTAGTGCCTGCATTGGCATAATCTGATTTAATATGTGTGATCCGAAAAAAGCTATTTGCATTTCGGGTAAAAGTGTTTCGCTCCTATAAGTCATAAGACTGGTAGGAGCGATTTTTTTTCTTTTCTTTGTAACAAAATTCCAATCCGCCACGTCTAACCAATAGATACAACAAGTAAACAGGATTGAGATATAGAAAAGCCCATGGATGCTGAGAGTTTTAAAAATGAGTTTCTGCCCTATCACCGCAAGCTGTACTGCGTGGCCTATCGGCTACTGGAGAATGCGGCTGATGCGGAAGACCTGGTGCAGGAAGCTTATCTGAAGCTATGGGATAAGCGGGAAGGACTGACGGTTATCAGCAATCCGGAAGCGTTCAGTGTCACTTTGGTGAAGAATATGTGCTTTGACTTGCTTCGTTCGGGAAAGTACGTTTTGTCCAGACAATCGGTAGAACTGACTGCCGTGCAGGACGTTTCTCAGACAGATAATCTGGAGATACGTGACGAAGCGAGACAAGTGAAAGATATCATTGCCCACTTGCCCGAACAGCAACAACGGATTGTGAATCTGCGGGACGTCAAAGGCTGTTCTTACGAAGAGATAGAACAAGTGACCGGATTGAACTCTACGAACGTCCGTGTACTGCTGTCCCGGGCAAGGAAAAAGATACGTGAGGAATTTAATAAATGGAATAACTATGAAAGTCGAGGAAATTGAAAGGCTGCTCGCCGAGTTTTACGAGGGGAACACTACCGAGAGCCAGGAAGAGGCGTTGAGAGATTATTTCAGAACAACGGAAGTACCTGAACATCTGCTGAAGGATAAAGAGATTTTTCTTAGCCTTTATCAAGCTGCGGATAGAGATGTGGAAGTTCCTGCGGGGTTGGGGGATAAACTAAGCCTGCTGATTGATGAAAAGGCCGAAGAAGAACAGCGCTTCTTCCGTCCTAACAATGCTAAACGCAACTGGCGCTGGATTGGAGGCATTGCCGCTACCGTATTGTTGCTCATCGGTATCGGATATGGAGTCGACAGGTTGGGAAATGATGTGTGTCCGCCTACACCGCAGGATACATTCTCCGACCCGGAAGAAGCCTATCGCGTGTTGCAGGCAACATTATTGGAAGTTTCCACCAATCTGAACCAGGGTATTGCCCAGATAAAAGAGACACAGGTGGATATGAAAAAAGTGAATCAGGAAGTAAAAAAAGAAATACAAAGATAAACGGTTATGAAACTCAACAAAATTTTATTGGCAGGTGCGTTGCTGCTGCTACCCCTGCTCTGCCAGGCGCAGAAAAACATATTCAATACTTATAATGATATGAAAGGGGTATCTTCGGTTTATATCTCGAAGGCAATGATCGAAATGAACCCTAATCTTTTCACGAAGGATATTTATATCGGAAAGGTATCCGGCAAGTTGGATTGTGTACAGATCCTTTCTACAATGGATAGTAATATCAAGAAAGACATGCGTAAAGACCTACGTTCGCTGGTGCAGTCTTCAAAATATGAATTGCTGATGAAGCAGAAAGGAACCGTATCCAGTTCTGAATTCTATATTAATAGAAAAGGAGATAAGGTGAAGGAACTGATTATGATAATTGATGGTGCAGCCACTTTGAAGTTTGTCTATCTGGAGGGAGAGATGACGCTGAAAGATATTCAGAACATTATGATGTATCAGAATACCGGTATGAATGAAGGTGGCAACGTATATCGTATTGATGGTAATTTAGACTTGGCTGATGTCAATATATGGGATAGTTTGAAAGGATTGGAGGGCTTGCAAGGATTGGAAGGACTGAAAGGTCTGGAAAGCTTGAAGAGCCTGGAAAGTTTAAAAGGATTGAAAAGTTTGAAAGACTTAAGTAAACTAAAGGATAGCGAATATCTGAAGAAACAGATGGATGCCGATACCTGGAAACGTTTTGAGAAAAGCATGGAGATGCTGGAAGAGCGTTTGGAAAACCTGGAATAGGGCATCCGGCTGATAGGTGTAAATAGTTTGTTGAATAAAGGGGGACCGGTTCCGGTTCCCCTTTATTATAAGAGATTACTTGTCTTTCTTTAATGCTTCGAAAATCAATCCTTCCAGCTCCTCTGCCAGTTCCGGATTATCGAGGATGACCTGTTTGGCTGCATCACGTCCCTGGGCAATCTTAGTGTCGTTATAGCTGAACCAAGAGCCGCTTTTCTTGATGATACCCAATTCTGCACCCAAGTCGATGATTTCACCGGCACGTGAGATGCCTTCACCGAACATGATGTCGAATTCAGCGCGACGGAAAGGAGGAGCCACTTTATTCTTTACAACCTTTACTTTGGTTTGTTTACCAAGAACTTCCTCACCATTTTTTATAGCTTGGCTTCCGCGGATATCGATACGTACGGATGCATAGAATTTCAGTGCATTACCACCGGTCGTTGTTTCGGGGTTGCCGAACATGACGCCAATCTTCTCACGCAATTGGTTGATGAAGATGCAAGTGGTGCGTGTCTTGCTGACAGTACCGGTTAGTTTACGCAGCGCCTGTGACATAAGCCGGGCTTGCAGACCTACCTTGTTCTCGCCCATATCGCCTTCTATTTCTGCTTTTGGCGTTAAGGCGGCTACGGAGTCGATGACGATGATGTCGATAGCTGAGGAGCGAATCAACTGTTCTGCAATTTCCAATGCTTGTTCACCGTTGTCCGGCTGGGAAATAAAGAGATTATCTACATCCACACCCAGTTTGGCAGCGTAGAAACGGTCGAAAGCATGTTCTGCATCAATGAATGCAGCGATACCACCAGCCTTTTGCGCTTCAGCAATGGCGTGGATGGCCAGAGTGGTTTTACCGGATGACTCCGGACCGTAAATCTCGATGATACGTCCACGTGGATAGCCGCCGACACCAAGTGCTACGTTCAGTCCGATAGAGCCAGTGGGAATTACTTCTACTTGTTCGACGATGCCGTCGCCCATTTTCATGATAGAACCCTTGCCAAAGCTCTTTTCTATCTTGTCCATGGCAACTTGCAAGGCTTTCAACTTTTCGCTGGGCGCCATCTTGCTGCCATTTTCATTTTCAAAAATAAGTTCGTCTTTCTTTGCCATATTGCTTTTTATAATTTAGGGTTGACGAGTTGGCCAGATATCAGTTGACAAGGCATGAACCTTCTGTCTTCTTGTCAACTCGTTAACTAATTTCTTTTATTTTCTATAATATCTGTGCGGCGTGATCCTTGGTTTTCACTTCTTTGGGTGTGATGATACGCTCTATCACTCCTTCCTCATTAATGATAAAGGTGGTGCGGAAAGTTCCCATATACTTGCGTCCGTACATACTTTTTTCTCCCCATACTCCGAATTGTTCCACGAGTCTCTTGTCCGTGTCTGCAATGAGGGTGAAGGGCAGTTCGTTTTTCTCTATAAATTTCTGATGCGATTTTTCATTGTCCACGCTTACACCGATCACTTCGTAGCCGGCTTTGCGCAGTTCCGAATAGTTATCGCGTAGGTTGCAGGCTTGTGCCGTGCAGCCTGAGGTCATATCTTTAGGATAGAAATAAAGAACTATTTTCTTTCCTTTATAATCGCTGAGGCGGATTTCTTCGCCTTTCTCGTTGATGCCCAATACTTCGGGCGCTTTATCTCCAACTTGCATAGTCTATTAAATTAAGAATGAAGAACTAAGAATGAAGAATTAGGCTGCGCAATGAAAGTACGCCGAAGGTAATTCTTCATACTTAATTCTTCATTTACATTTATACTTCCAAATCTCCGTCAAACACTTCGTGCCAAGGCAATCCCTGTTTGTTCAGTTGTTCCATGAATGGGTCCGGGTTGAACTCTTCCACATTCCATACACCCGGTTTCTTCCACAAGCCTTTAATGAACATCATGGCACCTATCATGGCGGGAACGCCCGTTGTGTAGCTTACGCCTTGCATCCCCGTTTCTTTATAAGCTTCCTGGTGGCTGCAATTGTTGTAGACGTAGTAAGTACGTTCTTTTCCATCTTTCAGACCACGGATACGGCAACCGATGGAGGTTTCTCCCTCGTAGTTTTCACCCAAGTCTTGCGGGTTAGGCAACACGGCTTTCAGGAATTGCAGCGGAACAATCTTCACTCCGTTATAATCCACTTCATCAATACGTGCCATGCCGATGTTTTGGATTACACGCAGGTGAGTCAGATATTCCTGACCAAACGTCATCCAGAAACGTGCACGCTTGATGGTGGGGAAATTCTTCACCAAAGATTCCAGTTCTTCGTGATATAACAGATAAGAATCGCGCGGTCCGATGTTCGGATAGGTCAGATCCTTGTGAATTTCCAGTGGTTTGGTAGTTACCCATTCGCCGTTTTCGTAGAAACGACCGTTCTGGGTAATTTCACGGATGTTGATTTCCGGATTGAAGTTGGTGGCAAATGCCTTGTGGTGATTGCCGGCGTTACAATCTACGATGTCCAGATATTGCATTTCGTCGAAATAATGTTTGGCGGCGTAAGCGGTATAAATGCCGCTCACACCCGGGTCGAAACCGCAACCGAGGATAGCCGTCAGTCCGGCATCTTCGAAACGTTTCTTGTATGCCCACTGCCAACTGTATTCAAAGTGAGCCACATCTTTCGGTTCGTAGTTGGCTGTATCCAGATAGTTGACCCCACTTTTCAGACAAGCTTCCATGATGGTGAGGTCTTGATAGGGGAGTGCTACGTTTATGACGATTTCGGGTTTGAAGCTATTGAAGAGAGCTACCAGTTCGTCCACATTGTCGGCATCCACCTGTGCGGTCTGGATATTGGGGTTACCGATTGCTTTTACGATAGCGTCGCATTTGGACTTTGTGCGGCTGGCAATCATGATGTCTGTGAATACATCCGGATTTTGAGCCACTTTGTGCGCAACAACGGTACCTACACCGCCTGCACCGATAATAAGAACTTTACCCATTTCTTTTGATTACATTGTTAAATTTGAATTCACATTGTTATAAATGATAATTTACCAGCGTAGCGCTGGAGCAAGGTTTCCTTTCGGCATACTCATTGACGTGATAGTGCCTGATAGGCTGAAAGCCTTTTATCTTATAGCCCAGGGCAACGCCCTGGGGGATTGCCATGTGTTTCTCTTTGCGCCCTGTAAGGGCATTACAGCACACATGGGCTTTTGCCCTTACAGGGCGTAAGATTGTGGGATCACCCATTACCCAGGGTGTTATCCTGGGCTGTAAGATAAAAGCCTTTCAGGCTTAGGGGATGCACGCCGATAAATTATCATTTATTTTTGGTGAGCAAATATAGGATTTAATTCGCAGATAAACATTAAAATCCTGCTAAATACTTTCTGAAAAAAGCATCTGCCTTCAAACAAACTACCCACATTATGGGTTATTTTTTATATATATATTTACTTTAGCAAGTATAGGCTTCACTTCAGCATAATGCAAATAAATTTGTTTATACGCTCAGTTTGCACTATATTTGCCCCGCGAAAATTAACTTAAACAACGAATAACGATGAAAAAAGTATTTGTTTCTCTCTGTATGGCAGGAGCTTTAGTAGCTTTGTCATCTTGTCGCTCATCCAAAGATGCTGCGGCGCTGTCTTCCATCAGTGGTGAATGGAATATCATAGAAATCAACGGCGCTGCCGTAGTTCCCGCTCCTAACCAGGAATTTCCCTTTATCGGTTTTGATACGACTACCGGAAAAGTGTTCGGTAACAGTGGTTGCAACCGTATGATGGGGTCGTTCGATGTGAACGCTAAGCCCGGCACGATTGATCTTGGAGGCATGGCAAGTACCCGTATGGCTTGTCCGGACATGACATTGGAACAAAACGTATTGTCTGCTTTAGGACAGGTGAAGAAGTATAAGAAGTTGGGCAAGGAGAACATAGCCCTGTGCGGTTCGTCCAATCGTCCTATTATTGTATTACAAAAGAAAGCTTCTACAGTGAAACTATCAGACTTGAGTGGTAAGTGGATGATTTCCGAAGCCGGTGGTCAGGCTATACCCGAAGGAATGGAAAAGCAACCGTTTATTGAATTCAATCTCAGTGAAAAGAGAATACACGGCAATGCCGGTTGTAATCTTATCAACGGCGGGTTTGTTGCAGATAATGAAAATTCATCCGCTATCTCTTTCCCGCAACTTGTAAGCACCATGATGGCTTGTCCGGATATGGAAGTAGAAGGCCGTGTGATGAAAGCCTTGAATGAGGTGAAATCTTTCGGTAAACTGGCAGGCGGAGGCATCGGCCTTTACGATGCGGGCAATACGCTGGTAATGGTGTTGGTGAAGAAATAATTCAGATAATCAGAAGATAAAAAAAACAGGGTGTCAATGTTTGGATTGACACCCTGTTTTTGCTTTAATGGGATACGACTTTCAGTCCGATGATAGAGCCGATCAGTGTCATGATAAAGACCAGTCTCCATACAGTGGCAGGCTCTTTGAATATCAATATCCCCGCCAATACGGTTCCCACTGCACCTATTCCCGTCCATACTGCGTAGGCCGTGCCGATGGGTAAGGTTTGCGTTGCTTTTATCAACAAAAACATACTGATACTCATAGAAACTAGGAAGCCTGTAAGCCACCAGTACATCTCGCTTCCGGTTGTCTCTTTCACTTT
Organism: Bacteroides stercorirosoris; assembly: GCF_900142015.1. Lineage (GTDB taxonomy): Bacteria > Bacteroidota > Bacteroidia > Bacteroidales > Bacteroidaceae > Bacteroides > Bacteroides stercorirosoris. The sequence continues at coordinate 130,721 of NZ_FQZN01000017.1, read as the reverse complement.
GCCTATGCACGATGTAAATGCCACTTCAAACAGTCCGGCAACAACTAAATATATCCAACTCATAACTTTTGTTTTTAGGTACAAAGGTCATGAATTGATCTGACTTCTGGTTTAACAAATGATAAAAAGTGATTTTACCGGAACTTTGCCCGGATGCGGCTTAGGCTGACTTGTGTAATGCCGAGGAATGAAGCAATATAACCTAACTGTACTCTTTGCAGAAGGCCGGGATTGTTATTCATCAGTTCCCTGTAACGCTCCATAGACGTTTTAAGCTGTCTGCTGATGAACCGCTCTTCGGTTTTGAGCAGTTCCTGTTCTGCAAATTCCCTTCCCCAGTTAGCTATGTGTATGTCTTTACCGAAGAGTTCATGCAAGGCTTGTTTCTTCACTTCATACAATTCACACTCTTCCAGAAGTTCTATATTCTCATAGCCTTTCTGCCCGTTCACATAGCTTTTCATTGAAACTATCGTATCCCCTTCGCGTCCAAACCAAAAAGTGATTTCATTATCTGCCATCTCGGTGTAGGCACGCACAATCCCTCGCTTGATGAAGTATACTTTGGTCTCCACCTTATCCGCCCTGAACAGTATGTGTCCTTTGGGGTAAGTGACTTCGGTAATAATCTCCTTCAATGCATTTTTCGATGCTTCCGGGAGGATACCTATGTTATCGATAATCTGATTTATGTCCATTGGATGCTGTTTTTTGTTTATGGTCACAAAGGTAATACAATAAAGCTGTATTTGGCCTGCATGATACTTTGTTAACATTGGTATCGTTTGGCTGATATTTGATACAAATGCCGCATAAAAATGGAAAAGAAATGAAGCAAACTTTTGATGCGATTGTTCTGATTGGGAATAACTAACTTCAAGCTGTGCATCAATTAACTTCCTACAGTGCAATAATTAATTCTTTTTCATGCATCAAAATAGTAGGCTGCTTATAACCAGCCAGTGGGCTGTTTATAGCCGACTTATTGGGCGCTTATAACCAACCCATTGGCTGCCTATAAACGTCTTACTTATTTCTTGCAATGAAGAAACTTAATTGATGGAGCGAAGAGAATTAATTCAGGCATCGCTGGAAGTTGGTTACACTTAGATGTGCAAACTAATCATGCGAATCAGAAGTTGAAACATATTCATAACTGAAATGACAGAAAATTTGAGGCGTCCGTTAACGAATTATTTCCTTCTTTTCAGACCTGCCCGTATTCTGCTCAAAGATTGTGGCGTGATATATAGATACGATGCAAGATGTTTCAGTGGGACATCTTGCAATAGTTCCGGGTTTTCTTCCATTAAAGTCAGGTAGCGTTCTTTGGCGCTGGGAGTGCCGTATGCCACTGTGTAACTGTCAATGAGCAGGATTTCCTGTTCAAAAACTTTCCTGCCGAAATTGGCTAATCCGATGGATTTATTGAAAAGTTCCTCCAGAGCGGATTTGGCAATGCAGTAGGCGGCGCTTTCATTCACGGATTCAACATTGACCAAAGAAACTTCATTGTTGACGTATCCCCATGAGCAAAAGGCTATCTCGCCTGTTCCGGCAAACCAGAGAGAGCTTTCGGTTCCATCCATCATGTAGTAAGAGCGCCAGATACCTTTCTTTAGAATATAAAAATTAGTATTGCGTTCTCCTTCTTGTACAATCGTTTCCCCCTTACTGAAGTGATATTCTGTCATGTGTGACAAAAGTTCACGCAGGCTTTCTTCCGGGAGTCTGTATCTTTGGCAGAATTTCTTTATCATTGTTTCCATGTTGCAAAGATACTATATTTTTTTCGCGCTTCCTTTTTGCCCTTATATAAATAATGAGTATGAAGAGAGTGGTCAGTAATTCAGCCAACGGAGTTGCCAGCCAGATACCCGAATTGCCGAGGAGTAAAGGAAGCCCGAAGAAACAAGCCGTCAGCAAGACAAAACCGCGCAACAGGGTGATGATAGTGGCATAACGTGCCCGCTCCACACTCTGGAAATAGCCGATGGAAACAATGTTGGCTGCAAAGAAAATAAATCCGGTGGCATACAGGGGAAGGCCTTTACTGGCTATTTCGTAAGCCGGATAACTGCGGTCAATGAACATGGAGACAATCTCAGGACTGAACAATATGGTTATCAGTGCAAAAGCTGCACCGCAACAAATGGCTGTTTTCAGTGCCAGCAGGTAGGCACGGCGGACACGGGTTTCCTTGTGCAGTCCGTGATTGTAGCTGATGATGGGCTGTGCGGATTGGGCAATGGCATTGTACACCATAAATATAATAGGAAAGAAGTAACAGGCTATGCTGAACGCTGCCACCCCTTCTTCCTTCAGATAATGGATGAACACGATGTTGCCGACAAACATCATACAGGCAATGGCTACTTCGCACAGGAACGCGGAGGAACCCAGATGGCACATATAACCTATGTTACGGCGGGTCAGTTGCATACTTTTGCGGCTCAACTTCACAGGGTAGAAGCGCAGGGAACATTTGCGGCGGGAGAGATAAATGATTATCATCAGTGCGCCGACCGTAGTGCCGACGGCACTGGCAATGGCAGCACCGAACATTCCCCAGCCAAAGGGGAAGATGAACAGGTAATCAAGGATGATGTTCAGCACGGCAGCCACTACGTTGCACATCATGGCAAAATTAGGCGAACCGTCCAGACGCAGGAAGAACATACCTGAATTGAGCAAGGCGGTAAATACCGAGAACGGAACAAACCATAACATATATTCCACTGCCAATGGAGTCAATCGTTCCGAACCACCCAATAAGTGCACCACCTGAGGGGCAAAGAAACAGAATAGGGTAGAGGTGGTTATCAGTAATAGTGAGGATATGACTATGGACTGTGTGATATTGATGCGGGCAGCCTTTACCTTTCCGTGAGATAGATGGATAGATGCCACAACGGATGCCCCTACACCAAACATCAACCCGACACCGGTGGAGAATAACCATAACGGTGCTACTATATTTACTGCTGCAAGTGCGTCGCTGCCGATACCTTTTCCTACGAATATCCCGTCTGTAATGACGAATAGGGCAGAAAATATCATGCCCAGTACAGTGGGAAGTAATAATTTGCGGAACAATGCCGCGATGTCCATGTTTTTAAAATCAATATTGTCTCTTTCCATAATATGTTAGTTACGAGATACAGGCTATTCCTGTTTTCGCCTGCAAAAGTAGTGTTTTTGCGCAGGACGGAGATTAACATATGGTAATTTTCGACAGAAAAGTATGGAAGAATTCTGCCAAACTGACAGCCTTTCTGCCAAGCAATAAAATTACAACCCTTCTGAACAATTTGGCACGACGTTTGTCTTTCTATTGGCGTCTGCTGCTGAGGCAGACGAGATGAAACTTGAATAATAACAAATAAAATAGTAACGATCATGGGAAAAATTATTGGTATTGACTTAGGAACTACAAACTCTTGCGTTTCTGTATTCGAAGGAAACGAACCTGTAGTAATTGCAAACAGTGAAGGAAAACGCACTACTCCGTCTATCGTAGCATTCGTAGATGGCGGCGAGCGTAAGGTGGGTGACCCTGCAAAACGTCAGGCTATCACGAACCCGACCAGAACCGTGTTCTCAATCAAACGTTTCATGGGCGAAACATGGGATCAGGTACAAAAAGAAATTGCCCGTATGCCTTACAAGGTTGTAAAGGGTGACAACAATATGCCGCGTGTGGATATAGACGGCCGTCTGTATACTCCGCAGGAAATTTCAGCCATGATTCTTCAGAAAATGAAGAAGACTGCTGAGGACTATTTAGGACAGGAAGTTACGGAAGCTGTCATCACCGTTCCGGCTTACTTCTCCGATTCTCAGCGTCAGGCTACCAAAGAAGCCGGTCAGATTGCCGGTCTGGAAGTGAAACGTATCGTGAACGAACCGACAGCCGCTGCATTGGCTTACGGTATCGACAAAGCGAACAAAGATATGAAGGTTGCCGTATTCGACCTTGGTGGTGGTACATTCGATATCTCTATCCTTGAATTCGGTGGCGGTGTGTTCGAAGTATTGTCAACAAACGGTGACACTCACCTCGGTGGTGACGACTTTGACCAGGTAATCATCAACTGGCTGGCAGAAGAATTCAAGAACGACGAAGGTGCCGACCTGACTCAGGATCCGATGGCTATGCAACGTCTGAAAGAAGCTGCTGAAAAGGCTAAGATTGAATTGTCTTCTTCTACAAGCACTGAAATCAACTTGCCGTACATCATGCCGGTAGGTGGTGTGCCCAAGCACTTGGTTAAGACTTTGACTCGTGCTAAGTTTGAAGCTCTGGCTCATAGTCTGATTCAAGCTTGTCTGGAACCCTGTAAGAAGGCTATGTCTGATGCCGGTTTGAATAATGCTGATATCGACGAAGTAATCCTCGTAGGTGGTTCTTCCCGTATTCCGGCTGTACAGAAGTTGGTTGAAGATTTCTTCGGCAAGGCTCCTTCCAAAGGTGTGAACCCGGATGAAGTAGTAGCAGTGGGTGCTGCTGTGCAGGGTGCTGTATTGACGGATGAAATCAAGGGTGTAGTATTGCTGGATGTTACTCCGCTGTCTATGGGTATTGAAACTCTGGGTGGTGTAATGACGAAGTTGATTGACGCTAACACTACTATTCCGTGCAAGAAGAGCGAAACTTTCTCTACAGCTGCCGACAACCAGACGGAAGTTACCATCCACGTATTGCAGGGTGAACGTCCGATGGCTGCGCAGAACAAATCCATCGGTCAGTTCAATCTGACAGGTATTGCTCCGGCTCGTCGTGGTGTTCCTCAGATTGAGGTAACGTTTGACATCGATGCTAATGGTATCTTGAAGGTATCTGCCAAGGATAAGGCTACCGGTAAGGAACAAGCAATCCGTATCGAGGCTTCCAGCGGTTTGAGCAAAGACGAGATTGACAGAATGAAGGCTGAGGCTGAAGCTAATGCTGAAGCTGATAAGAAAGAACGTGAGAAGATTGATAAGCTGAACCAGGCTGACTCAATGATTTTCACTACTGAAAATCAGTTGAAGGAATTAGGCGACAAGCTGCCGGCTGAAAAGAAAGCTCCGATTGAGTCTGCTTTGCAGAAACTGAAAGACGCTCACAAAGCACAGGATTTGGCTGCGGTAGATACTGCAATGGCAGAATTGAACACTGCATTCCAGGCTGCAAGCGCTGAGATGTATGCACAAAGCGGTGCACAAGGTGGTGCCCAGGCTGGTCCTGATATGAATGCCGGACAAGCTGGCGGTGCTCAGGATAATAGCAAGCATGGTGATAATGTGCAGGATGCTGATTTTGAGGAAGTGAAGTAAAATCGATTGATAAACGATTAGAATATTAAAAGAATGAGCTGTAGGGCAATGACCTACGGCTCTTTCTGCGTTTTGAGGGTGTTGGCTTGTTATGATATGTTTATCGATATTTGCCTTATATTTGGCACGTATTTGGCACGCGTCTTAATTGGTGAAATTATACGTTACTCCCCAATACTTGGGGACGTGTGGTCAAAGAACTGTCAAACAAGACGATGTACTCCTGGATTAGCCAGTCACTTATGTGCGAAGTCTGCAAGGTGTTGGATGAAACGAATATACCTATATCACAGATAGCCGAAGAACTGAATTTCTCGGACCAGGCCGTACTGAGCAAATTCTTTAAAAGATACAAAGGGGTTTCACCTCTGAATTACCGGAACAGATAACGGGCAAAGGCGATCCCCTCTGAAGAAACCTTATTGGCGTAAATTCCTGAACTCCGTAGCGGCATCAAAACAGGGACATTCTTCCAGCCAGGATTCCGGTTCTACCTGTGAGTTGGCATCAGCCATTTGAGGTAAATCGCGATGTCCGCAGATGTGGCATAGCGGGAAATCGATGAGAAGCGTCCTGAGTAAGACTGTCATGGAGTGCTTTTGCCATTCGGTGCGTGTATCTTTGGGGACTCCATGACAATTGAGTCCACCCTCATAGCATATCGCAATACTATTAATATTGTGACCTCTCGCATGCGCCCCAGGCTTCCGAATGTGGCGTGTGCTTTTTATATCCCCGTTCTTCCGGATATAATAATGGTAGCCGATACCATTTAACCCACGTTGCCGGTGCGACTTTTCTAACTCCATTTCTGTTAACGTATCATTTTCCTTTGTTGCGGAACAATGAATGACTATCAGATGAATTGTTCTCATAGCTGTTAAATGTTTTGTAAGGTGAATACTTTGTCTATTCATCGCAAGAGAACAATAGGTTTGAATCAATGTTCGCATATGCAAATGATTAGTGGCTGTTTTTGTATTCTTTCACTATTGGGCGGTTAGATGAGGTTTGTTGGAAATATTTCCTTTCAGAAACATTTTCCTTATTTTTTCTTCGTAAATTGATAGGGTTTTTCAGTTCTGGGCAATCTTATATGTAGAAGACAAGAATTGTTCACCTTTAAAATCATACGAAGATGAAAAAGTTAGTTGGAATTACATTTGGGTGGTTGATGGCATTTTTGCTATTGGACGTTTCACCTCTATGGGCACAGGACGAAGTTGAAAGCTATTTCACTGTCACAGGGATAGTGAAGAATAAGGATAACAAGAGGAAGCTGGAAAACGTGAATGTGTCTGTTCCCGGTACGAATATCGGAACCGTTACGAATGCGGACGGTGTGTTCTCTTTGAAGATTAAGGATGCGGAAGTCGTTCGTGGACTGGAAGTTTCCCATATCGGATATCTTAATACTCAAATCTCCCTGAAAGAAAATAAAGATGTATCCGATCTGACAATCTGGATGCTGCCGGCTCCTAATATGCTGAATGAGATTGTCATCTTCGGCAATAACGCCCGCGGACTTGTGGAAGAGGCTATCAAGAAAATCCCGGCGAACTATGCCGTGGACAAAAATCTGCTGACCGCGTTCTATCGGGAGACCGTACAGAAGAGGCGCCGTTACATCAGTGTGTCGGAAGCTGTCATAGATGTCTCTAAAACGGCATACAGTGACCGTGAACCGTCGAATGATAAGGTGCAGTTGCAGAAGGGCCGTCGGCTGTTGAGTCAGAAGACGGGCGATACACTGGCTGTTAAGGTAGTGGGCGGGCCTAATCTCTCCATCTATCTGGATATTGTGAAGAATGGGGATGCATTGCTGAGCATAGAAAACCTGAATTACTATGATTTTCGCATAGAGGAACCCGTGAATCTGGACAACCGCATGCAGTACGTGGTCAGTTTCCGCCCCAGAGTCAGCCTGATGTATGCGCTGTTCTACGGAAAAATCTATATTGATTTTGAGAAACTGGCATTCACCCGTGCGGAGTTTTCATTGGATATGCAGAACAGGGTGAAGGCGGTGGAGGCTATTCTCCATAAGAAACCTCTCGGGTTGCGGTTCAGACCACAGGAAGTCTCTTACCTGGTGACGTATAAGGAAAAGGATGGACGGACATATCTGAATTATATCCGGAATGAAATACGTTTCAAGTGCGACTGGAAAAAGCGTTTGTTCTCTTCGAGCTACACGGCATTCTCCGAAATGGTGGTGACGGACAGGAAAGAGAGTAACTTCGCAGCCATTCCCAGCAAGAAAGCGTTCAAGGAAAAGCAAGTATTCTATGATATGGTAGACGAATACTGGAACGAAGACTTCTGGAAAGCATACAACATTATTGAACCTACGGAGTCTCTGGAGCATGCAGTGAGCAAATTGAAAAAGCAATCACGTTAGATTTCAGATAGTTTTGCTTATATTTGGAGACCACAATAATTCCGGGATATGCTGAATGAACTATTCATACTGACTAAAGTAAAAGAGGGCGATATAAAGGCGTTTGAGGAAATCTTCCGCCGTTACTATTCCCCTCTTTGCTGGTATGCCGCAGGCATTACGGGAGAGATGGAGGCGGCTGAGGAAATTGTGGAAGAATTGTTTTACGTCTTTTGGAAAGACCGGGAACACTTGCAGATTTTCCAGTCCGTAAAAAGCTATCTGTACAAGGCCGTGCGCAATGAGGCTCTTCAATACTGCCAGCACAAGGAGGTCAAGGAGCGGTATCGGGAGTATGTATTGGCAAGTGATGCCACTGCTCAGCAGGCGTCCGATCCTCATCGGCAGTTGGAGTATGAAGAGTTGCAGGGGCTGATTCGTCACACCCTCGATAAACTGCCCGGACGGAGACTGCGGATTTTTGAAATGCACCGCATGGAGGGAAAGAAATATACGGAGATTGCCTCGCTGCTCTCTCTGTCCGTCAAGACGGTAGAGGCTGAGATGACGAAAGCGCTCCGGACCTTACGAAATGAAATTGATAATTATATTCTTACGAGATGATTGAAGTGAATAAAAATAGGACGAAGACGGATGAGGCATGGGAACGTTTGTATGCCCGTTTGAATGAAGACCACCTGTTGGCAGAGGCAGGACGAGGACGTGCAGTGCGCCGCACGCTTCTCCTGAAATGGGGAACGATGGTGGCTGCCGTGATTGCGGGTTTTGTCTGGCTGGCGTCCGCCTTGTGGTTTGTGCCGGGAAGTGGGGATGTAGATTTGAATCTGGTGACACAAGAGAACCGGGAGTCGTCTACACTGGTCACTACCCTTGAAGACGGCTCGGTTGTTTATCTGGCACAGGAAAGCACTTTACAGTATCCCGAACATTTTGCTACGGACAAAAGAATGGTCAACCTGCAGGGAGAAGCCTTTTTTGATGTGGCTAAAAAGCAGGCGCAAGCTTTCCTTATTGAAACAGAGAAGGTGCGGATAGAGGTCCTGGGCACGGCTTTCAATGTCCGTAGTCACGAGGATGGCCCCTTCAAACTGTCCGTACAGCGGGGCAAGGTGAAGGTTTCTATGAAGCAAGGCGGGCAAAGCGTGTTTGTGAATGCAGGAGAAACAGTGACGTTACAGGCGCAACAGTTGCAGTTGAGCGAGACGACAGATTTCGATGCATTCGGGCGCTATACCCGGAATATACGTTTCAAGGACGAGTGTCTGGAAGATGTCCTGCGAGTAGTAAATGCGGAAGCTTCTGCCTTGCAGATAAAGGCCGGTTCGTCAGCTTTAGGAAAACGGAAGCTGACTATCGAATTTGAAGACAGTTCGCCCGAAGCGGTGGCTGAACTGATTTGTTGGGCACTTACTCTGAAGTGTTCCCGCGAAGGTGATAAATTGATTTTGTCCGAACGATAGATTCTAATTTGTAAAACTATGAAACAGCACCGTTTCCCCGTCATCCTTTTGGGACTGCTTTTCATCATCGGCAACATGAAAGCGGATGGGGGAGATGTGCTGGAACGTGTCATCAGGTTGCCACGGATGAAAGGGACGGTATATGCCTTGCTGGGGAAAGTTTCGGAGCAGTCCGGATATCTTTTTGTCTATGACAGCAAGGTGGTGAATAATGATGCCGTAGTGAAGACGAAGGGGCAGAAATGTACCGTCCGGCAGGCCATTTATGAAATAATAGGCAACAAAGCATTGGAGCTGAAAGTGATAGGACAGCATATCCTGATTCTGCCTCCTGCTGAAAGGGTTGTAAGGACAGAAAAGCCCCCGGTGGTTATTCAATTTGCTTTCTCCACTATCACCGGTGTTTTGCGGGATAAGGAAACGGGTGAACCTGTGCCCAATGCGTCAGTCATAATTCAAGGAACTTCAATAGGTAATGTTTCAAATAAAGACGGGGAGTTCCGGCTTCATTTGCCGGACTCCCTGAAAAGCAGCAACCTTTCTTTTTCCCATCTGGGATATATGGCGCAAAGCATTGAGGCGGCTACGTTGGTTGGCCGCGACAATGTGTTGAATCTGGAACCTAAGGTGGTTCCTTTGCAGGAAGTATTGATAAGGCTGGTGGAACCCAAGAAACTGTTGCGGGAAATGCTGGAACGCCGCGAGGAAAACTATTCATTGGACCCCGTCTATCTGACCACGTTCTATCGTGAGGGAGTCCAGTTGAAGAATAAATTCCAAAGTCTGACGGAAGCTGTATTCAAGGTCTACAAAACTTCTTTGAAGGAGAAAAATGCTTTCGACCAGGTGAAACTCTTGAAGATGAGCCGGATTGACAACCGGGAAAGTACGGATAGCCTGGTAGCTAAGATAAGGGCCGGCATCCAGGCTTGCCTACAACTGGACATAATGAAAGATTTGCCGGACTTCTTCTCTGTTGACGCAGTGGACAATCCCTATGTATATACCTCCGGTGACATCGCTTTTATAGACGACCGTTGCGTCAATGTGGTTTATTTTGAGCAAAGGCACACAGTCAAGGAGCCGCTTTATTGTGGAGCGCTGTACATCGACTCGGAAAATGGAGCTTTGGTGCAGGCACGCATCGAGATGCAGCCTAAACACATCAAGAAAGCTACACGTATTTTTGTGGTCCGCCAGGCGCCCAAAGTAAACCTTACAGCTCAGAAGATAGTATATACCATCTCTTACAAGCCCTGGAACGGGACTTATTATATTCATCATATCCGTGGTGACCAGTACTTCAGGATGAAACGGAAACGTGCTTTCTTCAGTAATCCTATCCTGCATACCTGGTTCGAGATGGTGACGTGCAGGGTTGATAATGAGAACGTGGTGCGTTTTCCGCGTGCCGAAAGGCTGCCGACACGTACGGTTCTTGCCGAAGAAGAATACAAATATGATAAAGACTTCTGGGAGGACTTCAATGTCATTCCATTGGAGGAAGGACTCAGCAAGATTATAGAGCAGGTAGCGTTAAAGATAGAAAAAATAGGCCCGCAGGAGGAGTAAGATTATACGGATAGTTGTAATTTTGCAGCCGGAATCAATAAGTATTAGTATAAAAAATGGAATTGCCTAAAGACCCGATGATGCTTTTCAGCTTCATCAACATGAAACTGCGTGATTGTTATTCTTCGCTGGACGAACTTTGCGATGATATGAATGTCAGTAAGGAAATGATTGTAGGACTGTTGCAGTCCGTCGGATTTGAATATAGCGCCGAACATAATAAGTTCTGGTAATTCCCGGTGATTATTTCTTCTTCCGGTGCTCTTTTTTCAGATAGAAGTTGAATCCGGCATATACTTGCAGTGTACCGAATCCGTTGTTCAGTGAGAAATTATCCCGATAGTAATCGTACGTTCTGCCCAGAAACGAGGTACCGACAAAGTATTTACTGTTGTTGTACACCACACCTGCCCGCAATATAAAGTCTATATTGAAGTTTTTGTACCAGTCACTTGGCTCTTCTGCCTCCTTTTCAATGCGTGAGGTCTTATAGGCGACTGCCGGACTGAGTGACAGGCAAGCAAGGCAGTTGCGTGCGAACACCCAGTTGTAAGCATAACCGAAGTTGAGGCTGATGTTCGTGTATTTTATATGTCTTACTTTCATGCCGGCATTCATCGTCTCCAGGATGACTTCGGGCAACTTTGTGTAATCGAACTTCAGATTGTGCGTAGACACGGAGAGTCCGGCTATGAGTGAACCCGCATTCCGGCGTTGATTGGTGGACTGGCTGAAAGCAGCCGGATAGGAGAAACGGCGGTTATTGAAGATATAGTATAGATTCAGTCCCTTCATATTCACTTTCAAGCCGTTGAAGTCCTCCGAGTAATTGGACGGGATGCGGTCGGAAAAGCCTGTCACATTGTGTATCTTGTAGTCGTTTCCTGTACGGCGGTAGAATATATCTACCCCTAATTTAGAACTATAAAGGCTGAGATCGAACTCCGTCCCTCTGTTTTTTCCGCTTTTCTTTCCGATAAGTCCGTCCGTATCGACAGACCATCCTAAGAATATCCAGCGCCATCCGAAGTAAGCGCCTATCTTGTTATGAGGGTTGGGTGTGAAGCGGAGTCGCTGGGGTTCGGGAGCACCCGTGCCTACAGAGTAATACTCGTAGTTCGTGAAGTGGTCCAGCATTAAGGCGTAGTTGTAACGGTTGGGGCTTATGTAGGTGGTGTCGAAGTCATTGAAGTTGAGGAACTTCTTTATAGCTTTCATAAAGCCTCCCTGTTGCTTGCCGGTGGTGAGGCTATCATGCATGATGGAGTCATTCCTCTCATTTTGCGCAAACAAAGCGAGAGGTAGCACTATGCACAACCAGAAGATAACTCCTTTCAACATCAACCTTATTTTAAATGAATACTTCGCATCTTTATACTATAAACAAAGTAAAAGGAAAAAAGTGCAATCGTTCTATTTGCGAATTTAACAATTCTTTTGCATATATCCAATAATCTTGCAGTTTAGTTTCATCTTAGTTTTTGCTCATGTTAATTTTTAACACAACGGACTTGAGAAGTTAACAAGGTCATCAGACTTATTAAACCATGTTATAAAAACGCCTGTCCGGAGCTGAAAATTTGGAGATATCCCCAAAGTCCGTATCTTTGCAATGTGTTTTTCATAGTATTAGATTTAAGGTTAACAAAAAGATTGGCTGTCTGGGATAGATAGCCTTTTTTTATGGCATATTGCGGACTCGTCCATAGTCCATCCGTTACATATCAGGCACCTTAATCTTCTCTGGATTTTCTTCCTTGAACTTCTTGAAATCGTTGTCTATCAAATCCCTTAAATCTTTAAGGAATTCTTCGCTGCATTCTTCTTTTGCCAGCGCATAATAGTATTCTAAAGTCTGTAATGCGAACTTGTCTTTTCCGATCAGTGCAAATGCGGGAATTTCATTTTTAACCGCATTGCGTACTAATACTGCTTGGTCTCTCATAATGAACTGTTTTTTCTGCAAATATACGTTATGCTATTGTTATTCTGTTCATAATTGTATAAAAAGGAATCAAATGATAATTTAGCGCAGCCCAAGCCTGAAAGGCTTTCATCTTATAGCCCGGGGTAACGCCCCGGGAATGAATTGTACCCCACAATCTTACGCCCTGTAAGGGCAAAAGCCAGTGTGTACTGTTATGCCCTTACAGGGCGCAGGGATAAACATTACTCAATTCCCAGGGCGTTGCCCTGGGCTATAAGATAAAAGGCTTTCAGCCTTGAGCTGCGCAATGAATGCCTGCTCTGTTCAAATCCCTACAGAAAGAAACAAAAGTGATTAGTAATAAGCAGGTCATTCAATCGAGTTTTTTCAATATTTGTCAGCACTTCAGCACTAATAGCCTTCAAACCCTTTGCCTGTCGGGGTTTGAAGGCAGTGACGACAATGTGCTTATAAGTGACGACAAACGTTTTGTCAACACTGATTTCCAAACCACTTCCGAGCACACACTGCTGTAAATCAGAAAAATAACCCGCATTTTGCAACTATGTGACAATCCCCCTATATTGTGCATAAAAGGACTTTTCTAATGATATTTATCGCAGTGGGAACCCATATTACAATATATTTCAATTACCAAGATGAGTGTTGATAGTCAGCTATCGTCACTTCATCTCCCTTACTAAATGATTTAGCGTTACTGCAAGACAGGTGCAGCGTTACTGCAAGACAGGTGCAGCGTTACTGCAAAGCACATGCAGCATCACTGCAAAGCATATGCAGTATTACTGCAAGCTATATGCAACGTCACTGCAAACTATAAGCAGCAACGTTGCAACACAGTTGCAATACTACATTACTTATTATAAAGCAATGCAAAGTAAAGAAGCAAGGCCTGTATAATGTGCAAAAATACTTCAAATAGAAGTAATGTATTCTGCTTTATTTTTAACCACTCTTTTAATAAATGCAAAAAGTGAACTTTCCGATTTAACTTCGTCTCTTTTTATGTTTCTAACCTAACAAAGCTAAGAAACAGAATTGATGATAAACGAGGATAAGATCCGGCAGGTATATGCTTCCGACCCCAAGACGGGTTTTAAAATGCTGATGGATAACTTCCAGGAACCTATATACTATTATATACGGCGTTTGGTGGTGTCGCATGAGGATGCAGAAGATGTTCTTCAGGAAGTCTTCATCCGGGTATATCGCGGTTGGGAGCAGTTTCGTGGCGAAAGCTCATTGAGTACCTGGATTTACAGGATTGCGACAAACGAAAGCCTGCGCCTGCTGAACACACGGAAGAATGAAGAAGCCATTCCGTCGGAAGAAGTGCAGGAAGAACTGATTGGTAAACTGAAAGCCTCCGACTACATTGATTATGAAAATGAGTTGGCGGTCAAGTTTCAGGAAGCCATACTGAGTTTGCCCGAAAAACAACGGTTGATATTCAACCTGCGCTATTACGATGAGCTTGATTATGAAGAAATCAGCCGCATACTGGATAGCAAGGTCGATACTCTCAAAGTGAATTATCACTATGCGAAAGAAAAAATAAAAGAATACATCTTAAACAGATAAGAACGATGGATAAAGAATTTGATTTTGATGATATAGGTAAAAAAACGCCTTACCGCACTCCTGATAATTTCTTTGAGGATATGCAGCAAAAGGTGATGGAACGCACGTATGGAGGGCAGCGCCGGAAGCATCGCCTGCAAATATTGTTCTCTGCTGCGATAGCGGCAGCGGCGGTGTTGGCCGGAGTATTGTTTATCCCGTCTTATTTCCACACAGGAGATGTTACTAACGGAGCTTCGGATATGCTGGCTGTAGAAAGGAGCAGTAGCGATCCGGCGGATAAATGGATTTATGAATTGTCGGATGAGGAGTTGGAAGAGCTCGTCAACTTTTCTGAAAATGATATATTTTTGAATTAGGTATTAATTAAAACAAGAAATTTATGAAAACAAGGTTTATTTATGTACTTTTGGCTGTTCTTTTGATGGGTAGCCAGACGATTTCTGCACAGAACAAGGATAATAAGGATAACAAACAACGCCCTACGCCCGAACAGATGATGCAGAGACAGACAAATCTGATGGTGAAAACGTTGATGCTGGATGATGCTACGGCAGCTAAGTTCACTCCGGTTTACGAGAATTATCTGAAAGAATTGCGTGAATGCCGGATGATGAACCGCAAAGGCCGGATGAGGAATAACAATGCGGAAGCCAAACAAACTCCGAAGCCTGTGCCGACGGATGCGGAAATAGAAAAGCAGATCAAGGACCAGTTTGCTCAGAGCCGTAAGATACTGGACGTTCGCGAAAAGTATTACAATGAGTTCCGCAAGATTCTGGCTCCCAAACAAATCATGAAGATTTATCAGACGGAGAAGAACAATGCGAATAAATTTAGAAAAGAATTTGACAGGAGAAAAGGCCAGAAGCACGGACAAGGAAAAAGACCGGTAGCGGGAAGACCAGCTCCAAATAGTAAGTAACATTTTCATTAACCCTACTTGAGAAACACGAATGGAGCATGGCAGGCGTATATATCTGACTTTCCAAAGCGTATTATTATATGTTGTTCTGTTGTGGTCGGGTATGACTGCTAATGCGCAATCCGGCAAAGGAAACTTTGCCGGTCGTGTTGTTGATAGGGATACGAAGCAACCGGTAGGGTATGCGGCAGTGCGTTTACTGACTTTGCCGGACAGTGTTTTCGTTGCAGGCGTAGCGACAACGGATGATGGCAAATTTAAGATACCGGTTGTCTGGCCGAAAGATAAGAAACTGTTGTTGGAGATTTCTTTCATCGGTTACACTACTTTTTCAAAACCTATTCCTTCTTCATTCAGAGGTACTTCACAGAATCTGGGGGATATTGCACTATTTTCCGATGGCTTCTTATTGAGTGAGACGGTAGTGGTGGGTAAAGCCCCCTTGGCAGTCACAGAACAGGATACGACGGTCTTTAATGCTTCGGCCTATCGTACCCCCGAAGGCTCTATGCTGGAAGATCTTGTGAAACAGTTGCCCGGTGGTGAGATTGACGGAGATGGCAAACTGCTGATTCATGGCAAAGAAGTCAGAAAAATACTGGTAGATGGCAAAGAGTTTTTCTCTGATGACCCGAAAGCCGCTTTGAAAAATCTCCCTGTGGAAATGGTGGAAAAACTGAAGGCTTATGAACGTAAGTCCGATTTGGCACGTTTGACGGGAATTGACGACGGGGACGAAGAAATGATACTTGACCTGTCGGTAAAAAAGGATATGAAAACAGGGTGGATGAATAACTTTATGGCGGGTGCAGGCAGCAAAGAACGCTACGAACTTGCCAACACTTTGAACCGTTTCCGGGATAATTCCCAACTTACCATTATCGGCAATCTGAATAATACCAACAATCAAGGGTTCTCGGAGTTGCAACGGGAGTCGTCTGCTGCCAGTGGAAATATTCTGAATAGAGTGGGGCTGGTTACCTCACGTTCTTTGGGCATGAATTTGAGCCATGACTGGGATAGAGTGAAACTTCGCTCGAATATACAATATACGGGTATAGACCGTTCGGAGGATAGCCGTGCTACGGTGGATAACTTCTTGAAACAGGATAAATCGATTACCCGCAGTTCCAACAATAATCGTACGAAAAACCACAATCTGACGGCCAATGCTTACCTGGAGTGGAAGATAGATTCGGTGACCAATCTGGTATTCCGCCCGCAATACCGTTATAGTGCGAGTGACAGAAAGAACGGTGGATATCAGCAAAGTTGGTCGGACGAGACGTTGCTGAATGAGAGGACTGCTTCCAATCTTTACGATAATTCTCAGTATAATCTGACATTTATGTTGCAGGTTAACCGTAAGTTCAGCCGGAAGGGAAGAAACCTGGCTCTGAAGGTGGATTATGGAACAAACGCCTCTTCTGCTGACAGGAAAAACTTTTCCACTACCCATTACTTCAAAAATGATACCGAGAAAGTTGTGAATCAGCGGATGGATGATGAAGGAGACGGTTATAATTACCGTTTGCAACTGGTGTATGTAGAACCTTTGCCTAACCGTTATTTCCTCCAGTTCCGCTACAGCTATCAGTATCGGGTGACCGGCTCTGACCGTTTTGTCTATAACTGGGACGCTGGCATGGATGATTTTGTCGCTGATTATGATACATTGGCAAGCAATAGTTTTGAGAGCCAATACAGTACGCATCTCTTCAATATGGCTATCCGTTCTTCCCGAAAGAAGTATAACTATAATGTGGGTGTCGATTTGGAGCCTCAGAAGCTGGACAGCCGCTCTTTTCTGGATGAGGTAGCCAAGCACCGGATGAGAAAAACCGTCCTTAACTTTTCGCCGACGCTGAACTTCCGTTATAAGTTTTCTAAACGCACGCAGTTGCAGGCCATATACAGGGGAAGGGGACGTCAACCCGGTGTCCGTGATTTGCAACCGGTGGCTGACAGGTCCAATCCGTTGAATGTCCGCATTGGTAACCCTGCTTTGAAACCTTCATATACAAATACGTTTACGCTGAATTATAATTCGTATAATGCGAAACGTCAGCGCAATATGGTTGTGTCGCTTTATGTGGAGAATGTGCTCAACAGTGTGACGAATCAGGTCACTTACGACAGTGAAACGGGAGGCAGAACTACGATGCCCGTTAATATGAATGGGAATTGGAGGGCATCGGGGGCTTTTTCATTGAACGGACCTTTTAAGAATCCCAACTGGCTGTTCCGTACTTATTCTTATTTACAATTCAGAAATCAGAACGGATATACCACCCAGAATAAGGAAGAGCCCATGAAAAGTTCCGTGCAACACCTGACCGCGCGTGAACGTCTGCAACTGACTTTCCGCACCCGGCAGCTTGAATTGAGCGCACGGGGTGAAGTACTGTATAATAACTCGTACAATAATGTGAAAGATATGCGAACGGAGACATTCGATTATCAGCTTGGAGGAGACTTGCAGTATTATCTCCCCTGGGGATTTGAGTACAGTAGTGATATCACTTATTTTCTTCGTACGGGATATGGATATGACAGTAACAGCCGGAAGAATCTGATATGGAATTGTCAGTTGTCGAAGTCTTTCTTGAAAAAGAAACAATTACTGCTCCGTTTTAAACTTTATGATATCCTCCATCAGGAAATTTCTATGGTGCGTACCATCTCAGCCACTGCTATACGTGATACGGACTATAACGTGTTGGGCCGTTATTTTATGGTGCATGCTATTCTACGATTGAATATGATGGGGAAAAAGTAAAAAACGTAAAGCCTCAAAACTTCAACAGGGTTAAATTGTTGTAGATACCTGAATTGATAAAAAGAAAACCCTGGGGAATGTTTCAAAGGCTCAAAGACTTGAAAAAACTAAGGACATGGTATGTCGTCAAACTGAAATTGGTTGACGCACGCCTGTACTTCGTCAGTATCTTCGTAGGACTGCTGACGGGGCTTGTCGCCGTTCCTTACCATTATTGCCTATACTATTTCTTTCATCTCCGCAGTGAGTTTTTTTCTTCCCGTCCGGCGTGGTACTGGCATATTCCGCTTTTCTTATTGTTTTGGGGCATATTGATATTCGTATCATGGCTGGTGATGAAGATGCCTCTTATCACGGGTGGAGGTATTCCTCAAACACGTGCTGCCATAAACGGACGTATCTCTTATAAACACCCCTTCATAGAGATGATATCCAAATTCACAGGCGGCATCCTCTCTTTTGCCGCAGGCTTGTCGCTGGGACGTGAAGGGCCTTCTGTGCAGATCGGTTCGTATGTGGGTTGCCTCGTTGCCCGTTGGACACGCATTCTGCGGGGTGAAAGAAAGCAATTGCTTGCTGCCGGTGCAGGTGCCGGACTTGCCGCCGCATTTGCCGCACCGCTTGCGTCTTCGCTCCTTGTTATAGAATCTATCGAGCGTTTTGATGCTCCGAAAACCGCAATCACTACATTACTGGCCGGTGTGGTGGCGGGAGCCGTGGCAAGCATGGTTTTTCCGATCAATTCATACCATCTGATACAAGTGACGGAACCTGTCTTTTCATTTCTGATTCAGATAAAGTATTTCTTATTGCTGGCTGTGGTCATATCCGTTTGTGGAAAGATTTATTCTCTGATAATGGTTTCTTTTAAGCGGGTATATGCCACGGTGAAGTCTCCTGTGTACGTTAAGATGTCCTATCTGTTATTGGTCGCTTACATCATTTCCTTTATGCAGGTGGATCTGACGGGTGGGGGAGAGAACTTCCTTCTGCAACAGGCACAGTCCGGTGCCCATTCGCAAATCATGTGGATAGTGGCGATGATGTTGTTGCACTTCGGCTTTACGGTTATTTCTGTTTCATCCGGTCTGCCGGGCGGAAACTTCATTCCTACTTTGGTGACCGGTGGTTTGCTGGGGCAGATTGTTGGTCTGTTGGGGGTGAGATATGGTGTCATTGCTCCGGAAAATATCAGCTATGTGATGCTGATCTCCATGTCTTCTTTCCTGGTGGCGGTGATTCGTACACCACTGACTGCTATTGTATTGATTACTGAGATAACGGGACATTTCGAAGTGTTCTATCCGTCGGTAGTGGTGGGCGGATTGACTTATTATTTCACAGAACTTCTTCAGATGAAGCCTTTCAATGTGACCCTTTATGAGGATATGATTAATACCCCCGCTTTTCAGGAACAGAAGCGTTATAAACTTTCGGTGGAAGTAATGACGGGTTCGTATATGGATGGCAAGGTGGTGGATGAACTGTTATTGCCGGAGAATTGCGCTATCATCAATGTACACCGGGATGGTAAAGACAACAAGCCCCCCGGAATGCGATTGATTCCGGGGGACCAGGTTGATATTGAAATGGATGCACAAGACATAGAAAAACTCTATGAACCGCTGGTCAGTATGGCAAATATATACTGATGCGGCGATGACTTATGCCAGATTGCCTATTTCATCCAGATTCTTCTGAATGTCCTGGTCAGTCAGTTCGTAGTTCACCAGGTCGCCTGAGAGATACTTGTCGTAAGAAGCCATATCAATCAGTCCATGACCGGAAAGGTTGAACAGGATGACCTTCTCTTCGCCTGTCTCCTTGCATTTGTTTGCCTCGCGAATGGCGGCGGCAATAGCGTGGCAAGATTCCGGAGCGGGAATGATACCTTCTGCCTGGGCAAATAAACATCCGGCTTCGAATGATTCCAATTGCTTGATGTCCACAGCTTCCATCAGACCGTCCTTCAGCAGTTGGGAAACGATGACACCTGCACCGTGATAGCGCAAACCGCCCGCATGGATGTTGGCAGGAGCAAAGTTATGTCCCAGTGTGTACATCGGCAGTAACGGAGTGTAACCGGCCTCGTCACCGAAGTCGTATTGGAACTTACCGCGCGTCAGTTTGGGACAGGAAGCCGGTTCGGCAGCAATGAAACGGGTTTGCTTGCCTTCCAGAATCTTATGGCGCATGAAGGGGAATGCGATACCGCCGAAATTGGAACCGCCGCCGAAGCAGGCGATAACCATGTCGGGATATTCTCCGGCCATTTCCATCTGCTTTTCAGCTTCAAGACCGATAACCGTCTGGTGCAGGGCCACGTGGCTCAGTACAGAGCCTAGTGTGTACTTGCAATTCGGGGTGGTCTGTGCCAGTTCTATGGCTTCGGAAATGGCTGTGCCCAGTGAACCTTGATAATTGGGGTGCGCTGTCAGAATATCTTTTCCTGCACGGGTGGACATGGATGGAGACGGGGTGACTTGTGCGCCGAACGTCTGCATGATGCTGCGGCGGTAAGGCTTTTGTTCGTAGCTGATTTTCACTTGGTAAACGGCAGCTTCCAGGCCAAACAGGCGGGCTGCGTAAGCCAGTGAAGCGCCCCATTGTCCGGCACCGGTTTCGGTAGTAACGTTGGTTACTCCTTCCTTTTTACAATAATATGCCTGGGGAATGGCAGAGTTCAGTTTGTGAGAACCCATCGGGCTGACACTTTCATTTTTGAAATAAATATGTGCCGGAGTGCCCAATGCCTTTTCCAGTCCGTAAGCGCGAACCAGCGGAGTACTGCGGTAGTATTTGTACATTTCCCGTACTTCTTCAGGGATTTCAATCCATTTGTCGGTCTGGTTAAGTTCCTGCTTGCACAGTTCTTGTGCGAAGATGGGATATAAATCTTCTGCTTTCAGCGGTTGTTTAGTGCCCGGGTGAAGAGGCGGCATAGGTTTGTTTACCATATCTGCCTGTATATTATACCAGTAATGTGGAATTTCTTCTTCCGGAAGGAAGAATCTTTTTGTCTTGTTGCTCATGGTGGTTACTTGAATTTAAATTTTTACGAGGCCAAATGTAACTATTATTTTTAAAACAATTTCTTTTTTCTTTTGTTTTTTGTCTATAAGCATTGTTTTGCTTATGTTTGCCCGATTTTTAAATTGATGTCTCCATGAAGATTTATCACAAATTCTTTTTGTATCAGAATAAATGGATTCATCCGTACATCCGGATTTTTCTTGCAGGGATGACTTACATAGCCTACCTGGCTTCTATTCTGCTGATTGTGGGAGTGGTATATGAACACGGCTTTACTATTTCCGAACACGAGTCTCAACAATTGCAGCACTTGTATCAGTTGGTATGGGGCGTTTTTCTGACGGAAATCACTCTGCGCATCCTGCTGGAATATCAGGATACGAAGCGTAAGTTCAACAGGCTGACGTGGGTACTGACCATATTGCTCTATCTGACTCTTATTCCCGTCATTTTCCATCGGCCGGAAGAAGAAGGGGCTATCCTGCATTTCTGGGAGTTTCTGGACGGAAAGCTTTATCACATAGTACTTCTGCTGATATTTTCGTTCCTCAATCTTTCCAATGGCCTGGTCCGGCTGTTGGGGCGTCGTACGAACCCTTCATTGATTCTGGCTGTCAGCTTTCTGATTATCATTCTCATAGGAACAGGGTTGTTGATGCTGCCGCGATGCACCATGAACGGTATTTCGTGGGTAGATTCACTGTTCATCTCCACCAGTGCGGTGTGTGTCACGGGATTGACTTCGGTGGATGTGGCGTCCACATTCACCACGTCCGGTTTTGTAGTGATTATCCTGCTGATACAGATTGGAGGTTTGGGGGTAATGACACTGACCAGTTTCTTTGCTATGTTCTTCATGGGTAATACTTCGTTCTACAATCAGTTGGTGGTTCGTGATATGGTCAGTTCTAATTCATTGAACTCGCTGCTTTCCACTTTGCTGTATATATTGGGCTTTACGTTGGCCATCGAGGGGGCGGGGATGCTTGCCATCTGGAGCGACATTCACGGCACGATGGGGATGACATTTGAAGAAGAAGTGGCTTTTTCGGCTTTCCATGCTATCTCGGCGTTCTGTAATGCAGGGTTCTCCACACTGCCGGGCAATCTGGGTAATCCGCTGGTGATGACAGGGCATAATCCATTCCTTATCTATATATCGCTGCTGATTATCCTGGGTGGTATCGGTTTTCCGATATTGGTGAACTTGAAAGACATTGTGCTTCATCATTTGCGTCGGATATGGAGATTTCTGCATACGTGGGAGTGGGACAGGCATCGTTTTTATCATCTGTATAATCTCAATACGAGGATTGTGCTTATTATGACTTTCCTGTTGTTGGTGCTTGGCACGGTACTCATTGCCCTCTTTGAGTGGAATGGCGCTTTTGCCGGAATGTCCGTGGCTGATAAATGGACACAAGCATTCTTCAATGCAACCTGTCCCCGTACAGCTGGATTTACCAGTGTGGATCTGACTTCGTTGGGAGTGCAGAGCGTTCTTATTTATATTTTCCTGATGTGGGTTGGTGGTGCGGCACAATCCACGGCGGGCGGTATCAAGGTGAATGCATTTGCGGTTGTGGTGTTGAATCTGGTTGCTGTACTTCGCGGTACGGAGAAAGTAGAGGTCTTCGGACGCGAGTTGTCTTACGATTCAATCCGTCGTTCCAATGCAACGGTAGTGATGTCTATCGGTGTTTTGTTTGTATTTGTTTTTACGTTGACGATATGGGAACCCCAGGCATCTGTCATGGCACTTCTGTTTGAATGTGTATCGGCGTTGAGCACGGTAGGTTCCAGTTTGAATCTTACACCTACATTGGGTGATAACAGTAAATTGCTTGTTGCCTTTCTGATGTTCATCGGTCGTGTAGGATTGATAACGCTGATGCTGGGTATCATCAAGCAAAAGAAGCATACGAAATATCAATATCCGAGCGGGCAGATTATTATTAATTAGAGTAGTAAGTAGTTAGTAGTAAGTAGGAGATACTCATTTTTCAATTTTCAACTTTCAATTTTCAATTTATATGAAATATATCATTATTGGTTTAGGAAATTACGGGCACATGCTTGCCGAAGAACTTTCGGCATTGGGACACGAGGTGATTGGTGCGGATGTCAGTGCAGGCCGTGTAGATAGTATAAAAGAGAAAATCGCTACGGCTTTTGTGCTGGACGCAACGGACGAGCAGGCACTTTCTGTCCTGCCTCTGAATGGGGTGGATGTAGTGATAGTGGCTATCGGTGAGAACTTTGGTGCTTCTATCCGTGTAGTGGCTTTGCTGAAACAACAGAAGGTGAAACATATCTATGCAAGGGCTATTGATGGTGTTCATCGCTCCGTGCTCGAAGCCTTTGAACTGGAACGGATACTGACTCCTGAAGAGGATGCTGCCCGTGGACTGGTGCATCTTTTGGAATTCGGTTCCAATATGGAAACGTTCCGGGTAGATACGGATTATTATGTGGTAAAGTTCACCGTGCCGGAAAAAATGGTAGGATATTATGCCAATGAACTGAATCTGGACAAGGAATTCGGATTAAAACTGTTGGCATTGAAACGTGCCAAGACGCTGAAAAATTGTTTGGGCATTTCTTTTACAGAGCATGACGTGATGAATGAATTGCCTGAAAATGACCAGGTACAGGCTGGCGACGAGTTGGTTTGCTACGGACGGTATAAGGACTTTCAGAAGTTCTGGAAAGCGATATAAAGGAAGTTATATATCGGACATATGAATTTGTAGGAATTTCATTGTGTATCTTGGGCGAATGATTATTCGCCCTTACATGCATTATGGCGATACTTGTAGGGGCAAATAATCATTCACCCGACTTTTATGTAGCACTCTTGACATTTTGATTGCGTATTTTCCTGTCATTGATAATATCATTCATGTTTTCTTGTGCCCATGAAATCAGAGAGTTAATATGTGGCAACAGAGACATTGCCCTGTTTGTCAATGAATACTCCACTTTAGGCGGTACTTGTGCATAGATTTGTCTTTTTACAAGTCCGTCCTCTTCTAATGTGCGAAGCGTAACGGTCAGCATCTTTTGTGAAATATCCGGTATTGTTTTCTGTAACTCATTAAACCGCATTACGGGTGCTTGCGTCAAGGTAAACAGAGTCAGTATAGACCATTTATCACTGATGCGCGCCAGTATCATCCGTATAGGGCAATCGGCATAAGAGCCATTTTGTATATCTGTTCTATTCATATATTGCTTTGATTTCTAAAACACTCTACAAAAGTAACTAATATGCCGATTGTATGCAAATAATCTTTTAAATTGTTGGACAGTTAGCTTCTTAAATCAGTTTAGGTGTTCTTATCTCATTCATCGCTAACCGTTGTAATCACCGTTTTCGTTAGAATTGTATCATCTTTTACAGATGAATCGTAAGTAGCTATAGTAGCATTGTTTACTCCATCCTTTTTTTCGCCTCTCATCAGAGTCATCTTCAGATCTTCCGTTTCCACTTCCACAATCGATACGTCAGGTTCTGTGAGTGATGTATCGTCTGGCAAAGCAAACTTTATGGTGATTTTATAATCCATGTCGACTTTTTGCCCTTTCTTTTCCACAAATTCCGATGCAGGCATTCTTTTTACAGTTTCAAGTACCTCTATGTCTAAAGCAGGGTAGAGCTTCTTGGTTATTCTACTATTTGTTATAGCGCCTTCTTTAGTCACTGTGAAACCTACTGTCACATCTCCCTGCATTTTCGCTTCAATTGCTTTTGAAGGATATCCAATATTTTCCCTGAGAAAAGCAAACATAGCCCGCATGCCATTGTGAGAATCGGTAGCGCTGCATATATGGGAAGTAGAAACCTTTATTTTGTTATTGGAACCTTGTGCTCTGACAGAAGTTGCAGTTTCACAGATTAAGGTAAGAGTTGAGAGCACTAACAATGCTAATCTGCTCATTTTAAAATTCTTTTTGTCAATCATGATAATTCTTTTTTAGAATGTGATACATTAAAAATATTTATAATTTGTGCTATAGCCGGTAGAGTCAACTTATATTTGCATGTGCAGTTTGCTCATTAATATAGGCATATAAGAATCACTGATCGGAATGGTGGCTCCTTCAATGCGGATTCTTTTATGCTCGATGTAATTGATATGGGATAGTGAAACGATATAAGAGCGGTGCACGCGACAAAAAACTCCTTCAAGGCATTCTTCGAAGTGTTTTAAAGTTAATTGCGAAAGTATAGGCTTTCCTTCTGTGCGATGTACTTTGACGTAATCTCCATATCCTTCCAAATATAGAATATCTTCCTGATTGATGCGCACAATTCGATTTCCGTCACGGAGGAAAATAGACTGATTGCTAAACTTATTGGCGGTAAACAGTGAATTTACTTCCGTTAGGGAGCGGTTAACCTTTTCCAGATATTCCATCAGTTCATTGAGAGTGGCAATATCCCCGTCGAGAATTATACATTTCAGCATAATGTTTCGTTTAATTTATTCTCATCATTTGCTGCAAATTAAAGGAAAATATCAGCTAACAAAAGTTAAGTACCGGCAAACGGGGATTCTTTGCAGGTGAAGCAAACAACAGAGCGGGGTAATGTTTTTAATCCTCTTCCTGCATAATCCATTTTTTGAATATCGGAGTTTTCACCTTACTTATAACAATGCGTTCGGGAACGGGTATAAACAAGTTGACGGAAAGCCGGTTACCTGACCAGAGGTCTACGTCTTTGACAGACTTCCGTGAAATAATGAATTGACGGTTGGCGCGAAAGAAATTCTGTTGGTTCAATTGCTCATAAAGTGTGTCGAGCGTGCGGTCTACCGGATGTTTTTTGCCGTCAAAAGTATGGGCCGTAACTTTTTCCCGGGCAGTATAGAAATAGCAGATATCATCTACCGGGAGCGGATAAAACTTATCAGCAAGCATAACCAACAGTTTTTTCACTTCTTTCCGGTTCTCAATCATGGCATTGGTTCGTAGGATATGTTCTCTTCGTTCCGTTGGATTGAAAAGAAGGAATTTGTTCAATGCATGCTCCAATGAATTCAGCGTGATAGGTTTCAGGAGATAGTCAATGCTACTCACTTGAAAAGCCTGTAAAGCATACTCATCATAAGCGGTAGTAAACACTACGGGAGCTGCAACTTCTACCTGTTCGAAAATAGTAAAAGCCAAACCGTCTGCCAGATGAATATCCATGAAAATGATATCCGGTGGTGATGAACTTTGAAACCATTCAATACTGTCTTCGATGCTTTCTAATTCGGCAACCACTTCAATGTCGGCCACTGAATTTTGCTGTAAAATAGCTTTCAGGCTGTTTACTGCTGCTGTTTCATCTTCAATGATTATTGCTTTCATACATTTCCAATATATCAGACAATGGAAGAGATACTACAAAATATCCGTTGGAATTGTTTATCCGTATGCTTTTTCCGGTCAGCATTTGATAGCGCCCCTGAAGATTCTTTAGTCCTATCTTGTTGCAGACGCACTCTTCCATTTTGGGGCGGATAGGATTGGATACGGCTAATAAATCTTCGGATGTTGTATAAACCTCAACCTGCAGGGGGTGTTGCATGCTGATGATGTTGTGTTTCACGGCATTCTCAATAAGCGGGAGCAGACTAAGAATAGGCAGCCTCTTCTGTCGGCAGCTTTCTGCAATCCGGATTGAGAAGAACAGCTTGTTTTCATAACGTACACTGAGCAGATAAGTATAGGCTCTTGCAAACTGTAGTTCTTCATCAAGGGGAACTAATGTTTTGTGATTGCTTTGCAAGATATAGCGGAAAACATTGGATAATTCTTCCAGGTATTCAAGTGTCTTGTTTTGTTCGTTCATGCGGATTAACGAATTGAGTCCGTTTAATGAGTTGAAGAAGAAATGCGGGTTAATTTGTCCCATCAGTGCATTGTATGAGTTTTGTAGTTTTTCGACTTTTATTTTTTCATATTCCAGTGTCATTTCTTGCTTTTTATCAAGCAGATGGAGCAAAAGCATGCTTAGCATGATAGTCAGTAGGACAAAAATATGCTCTACCAGCAGAGGGTATGAATTGGTGCTTGAAAAAACGGCACTTACTCCCATCTGTGCCTTATTGGGGGAGGTTATGGAATCTGGAGCCACGTCTAATGTTTTTTTTGAGACTTCCGTTATAAAAACTGCGTGTTCCGTGAAATTATAGGAGGTAATGGCATCATGTTTCTTTTCCATGATGATTATCTTCTTCAATGCAGGATGTGCCTGATATAGCCCGAAAGCCACGAATATAATAATTCCCATTGCAAACCCTATTGTTTTCACTTCCTTGCGCCGGAATATTATGTTTCCCCATTTATACATCCACCTGTAGAGGATAAATAAAATGAAAGAAAAGAGCCAGAACCATACTATGGAAAACCAGAAATCATATTTCTCTATTTCCCAAGTGATGCCGGCTCCTTTTGAGTCCATTATTAAATCATAGCGTCGCATTAACAATGCAAAATTGGCAAAAAGAGTCAGAATCACAGATATGGTGAGTCCAATCAATAATTCATTCTTTGTCAAATGCCATATAATAAAATCACTGTCAGTTTTATTACTCCGTTTTTGGGGGAATGTAATATTCATGAGACGCTGCGTTATTTGCGGGACAAAAATAATCAATCCATCCGTTTTATTTCAAATAAGACGGTGAAACGGACAAAATAGGCTGTGAATCGTCTCTACAATACTGCATTTTTCAGTATTGAGATATCATGTATTCAGATAGAGTAATCGGCATAAAAGTCGTTTTGTATACCTGTTCAATTTCTAAAACACTCTATAAAAGTATAGATTGTATGCAAATTATCTTTTAATGGGGAGGAAAATATCACTTTCAGGTATATCGTCGTTTAAAGGATTGTCACTCACTTTAAAAAATAGCTTGTTGTTTCCGTTTCTCCGATTAATCATTTATCTTTGCATCAGCTAAAGAAGATGATTATGAATAAAATAACGGTGCTTCGTAAGTTATCGCAATTAAAATCTGAATTATCCAAGTATGGGGTAATTAAGTTGGGGCTGTTTGGTTCTACGGTAAGGGGAGAGAATACGAAACATAGCGATATTGATATCTTAATTGATTTTCAACCGGAAAAAGAAACTTATCAGAATTTTATGTCTGTTTGTGATAAATTGGAAAGTGTATTTAAACAGTGTAAATTGGATATTGTGACTTTTAAAGGGCTTAGTCCATACATTGGAAATCACATTCTTAATGAGGTAGAATATGTGTAAGTCTTACATTCCATATTTGCAACATATATTGCAAGAATGTAATTATATACGTTCGGTTGTGCCGGATAATGCTGTTATGCATCAATTTCTCTCTGATGAAACATTGAAGCGTGCTGTGACACGTAGCCTTGAGATTATAGGCGAAGCTACCAAAAAGATTCCTGCAGATATAAAATATCAGTGGCAGGGAATTTCGTGGCGTGAAATGGCAGGGATGAGGGATAAATTGATTCATGACTATATGGGAGTAAACTATCTGATTGTTTGGGATGTTGCTAAGAATATAATTCCAACATTGATTCCTCAAATAGAGATGATTATTGCAAGGAGTAAGACTGAATGAAGAGTATTTGAGAATAGTTAAAACTAAAGAGGACTGCTTTGATTTTTGAAATAGCCCTCTTTAGTTTTATGAGTTTTTTTTATTATCAGTGCAATCCGCCCAACCATTCCACCATCTTCGGGTCACGGTGGGAGAAGAAGCAACTTGTCTTGGTATCCAATGCGGCTATTCTTTCCATATCTTCCTTTGCCAGTTCAAAATCGAATACATTGAAATTCTCAACAATGCGTTCTTTGCGGATGGACTTCGGAATAACCACTACATTTCTCTGTATCAGCCAGCGTAACACAACTTGGGCGATAGATTTGTGATACTTGCCTGCAATTGCCGCCAGCGTTTCATTCCGGAATAAATCGTTCTTTCCTTCGGCAAACGGTGCCCACGATTCAATCTGAATACCTTTTTCTTTCATGAATGCTTCTGCTTCAATCTGTTGATAGAATGGATTAGTCTCCACCTGATTGACGGCAGGAACGATTTCATTGAAGAGAATCAGATCCGCAAGACGGTCAGGCATGAAGTTGCTGACGCCGATGGCGCGGATGCGCCCTTCTTTATACAATTCTTCCATTGCACGCCATGAACCGTAATAGTCATTGAATGGCTGGTGAATGAGGTATAAATCCAGGTAATCGAGTTGCAGGCGCTTCATGGATGCTTCAAAGGCTTTCTTAGCTTTGTCATAACCAGCATCCGATATCCAGAGTTTGGTAGTGATAAACAAATCTTCACGGGGAACTCCGCTACGTTTGATAGCCCTTCCCACAGCCTCTTCGTTGTAATAGGCGGCGGCTGTATCTATGGAGCGGTAGCCGGCCTCGATGGCATCATATACACATTGTTCGCAGAGGGCTTGGTCTTCAATCTGATAGACGCCAAAGCCCAGAATAGGCATTTCTATGCCATTATTTAATTTTACAGTTTGCATACTATATCTTTTTATTGGTTTATTATAAAAACAATTGATAGGGCTGTTAATCCTCGGACATTGCAGATTATTGTATTAATTTAAGTCCTTTCAACCAGCTTTCTACTTGCGGACGGGCGGATGAGGCTTGTCCACCACCGATAAGGAAGCCTTGCTTGCTGTCTGCCTTGCCGATGTGCTTCACGAAATCCTTGAAACAGTTTTGTTCGCCGCCTCCGCCATGTGTGCAAAAGGGGATTACTACTTTTCCGTTAAGGTCATAGCTTTCCAGGAAGGTGAGGATGGGCATTGGCATCGTTCCCCACCAGTTGGGATAACCGACAAAGATGACGTCATAGGATGTCATGTTCTCAACCTTGGTTTTGAGGGCTGGTCTTGCATTGTCCTCTTTTTCTTTCTTGGCTACTTCCGTGCAGGCATGGTATTCCTCCGGATACGGCTTGGCCACCTGAATTTCGAACATATCTCCTCCGGTGAGGCTTTTGATGTGGTCGGCTACCGCGCGTGTGTTTCCCGAACGGGAAAAATAGGCTACCAATACTTTCTTGTCCGTAGAGGAGCTCTGTGCTTGTACATTCATACCTAATGTTGTCATTGCAATTACGATTAGTGAAATAATTCTTGTTCTCATACTATGCTAATTTTAAAGTTTGACTCTATCAAGAGATAGGGGATTATTCTTTATGTTTTTGATGTTGCAAAGGTAGGCCGTGGGACAGTGTTTGTAAATAGACAGATTACTGCTTTGCAAACCATAATTACGGTTTCAGAATCTTTCTTGAATGCTTGAAAATGAGGTGCATGCACAGATTACAGTTTCTCATACCAATATTACAGATTTAATGATGCGGATGTTTGGAAGCTAAGAGAAAACCTTTATTTTTGTCATTGGATAAAATCAAAGAAGAATATGGGAGCAATCGTAAAGTTGAATACAATTCATGAGTATAATATGGCGGTGGGAGTGGAGACATTACATCCGCTCGTCAGTGTGGTCGACTTTTCAACGCTGAAATCATTAAAGCACGGGCGCAAGAATTTCGGCTTTTATTGTATCTTCCTGAAACAGCTTAAATGTGGTGAGTTGTCTTATGGACGCAGCACCTACGATTATCAGGAAGGTACGCTGGTTTTTGTCGCTCCGGGACAGGTGGCGGGTGTCGATGACGACAAAGAAACATTGAACCCGCAAGGATGGGCGTTACTATTCCATCCTGATTTATTGCGGGGCACATCATTGGGACGCAAGATGAAGGACTACAGTTTCTTCTCTTATGAAGCAAATGAAGCTTTGCACATGTCCGAGCGTGAGCGTCAGATTATCCTTAACTGTTATCTGGAGATACAGGAAGAACTGGAACGGGCCATAGATAAGCATAGTAAAAGCATTATCGCTTCTACCATTGAACTTTTGCTGAACCATTGCCAGCGTTTCTATGACCGCCAATTCATTACGCGTGAAAGCCTGAATAAAGATATCCTGGTTCGCTTTGAGAATCTGCTCAGTGACTACTTTGAATCAGACCAGCCGCAAACTGTCGGTTTGCCGTCTGTGCAATATGCCGCGGACAAACTGCATCTTTCTGCCAATTATTTTGGTGATTTGATTAAGAAAGAAACCGGAAAGTCTGCTCAGGAGTCCATTCAGCTCTTTGTGATAGAGAAAGCAAAGGAACGGCTCTATGATGAGAATAAAACCGTCAGCGAAGTTGCCTATGAACTGGGCTTCAAGTATCCGCACCATCTGAGCCGTTTGTTTAAGAAGGTAGTAGGAGTAAGCCCGAATGAGTATCGGGCATAACTCCTAAAAGTAGGGAAAATGCATATCAGTATCTTCCTGCCACATATCCCAGACTGGTGACTTCCGTTCCTAAATAAGAAGTGATATACTCTAAAGGAACCCTGTGCAGGATGTCGGGGATGTGGGTAAACAGTGACAAGTATCTCTCTTTCACCGTCTGCTTATGCGCATTTACATACATCTCCTCTCTGAAGTGGAGCTGATGCTCTGTCAGTTGGCGGATTAAATTGGCGAACGACGTTGAGGCTGCGCATAACTCTTCAACTTCGTCTCCACCGATATAGTAGACTATGCTTTTGGTCAGGGATTTTACGGAACACTCGTCTGTGTGATAACAAAACAAAGTGTCTCCCGCCGACAAGAACTCAATCGTCTTGTCCACTCCTTCACATGAGGTGAATGCATGGAGAATGCCGGAGGCAATGATATACAGACCCGATTCATCGGCTGCTTCCGGAGCCAGCATTGTTCCTTTGTCCAAATGCATCATTTTCATGCGAGCCAACAACTTTTTCATTTCCTGTTCGGTAACCTGGTTTTCCGAACAGAGCTTTTTCAAATAAGCTTCCATAACAACTTGATTTTTGGGGTTAATGTACGTTCGTTTTTTTTCTGCTATATCTCAAATACCAAATACATATCAGCAACGAAACCACTGTCGAGATGGGCGGAGCGAACCCCATAATGAACAGTGATGAACTGTCTATCTGGCTGAACCAGTACGACAACGGAATACGGAACAAGAAAGTCGCTATCAGACTGTGAATCATCGGGAACAGTGAATTTCCCTGTCCGCTGAAGTAGGAATTTATACAGAACACGAAACTGACAATGACGCAGTCGATGCTGTATCCCCGCAGATATTCCGCCGCCATAGCCACCACAGCCGGGTCTTTAGTGAAAAAAGCCGTAAGCGTTTCGGGCAGGAATTGCGAATAGAGGCAAACCGACAATCCGAAAACGAGAGCAAACCCTATTCCGGAAAGTAGGCACTTGTTCATCCGCTGTATCAATCCTGCACCATAATTCTGTGCTGTCATGGTTGCCACGGCCGATGATATGGCCATCGGAGGCAACATGGCGAATACGATGATTTTCTCCACTACACCCAGTGAAGCCGATGCAATCACTCCCATCTGGTTCACGATAACGGTGATTATCAGAAACGAGACATTAATCAGTGCATCCTGCAAGGCTATGGGAGCGCCCAGTGTCAGCACTCTTTTGGACAGAACTCTGTTCAGCCGGATGTCCCGCTTCGTGAACTCAAAGTGAAATCCTCGCCGATGCAGAAACCAAAGCGCTATCGCAAAACTGACACTCTGTGCTGTAACCGTGGCAATGGCGGCCCCGATAGGCCCGAGATGAATATATCCCACCAATACGAAATCGAGAACGATATTGATCACGCAGGCCAGTCCCACAAAATAGAGGGGAGTTTTCGAGTCACCCAGCCCACGCAGGATGCCGCACACCACGTTGTAGCCCACAATAAATAGGATACCCACGGAACACACCAGGATATAACTCTTCGTATCTGCCATAGCCTCTTCCGGAGTATGCATCAGGCTGGCAATCCGGCTATGGAAAAGAACCATCACCAGCGTAAGCACCACGCCGATAATTGAAAACAACCACACGGACGAACCGATTGTGGAAGCCACCTGTCGGTCGTTTTTGGCTCCGGTTGCAATGGCAATCAATACGGTGGTTCCCGTGGTAATTCCGAGAATGATACCCGTAATGGTCTGCATCACCTGGCTGCCGATGGCAACGGCTGCCACGCTTGCAGAATCATCATATTGCCCCACAACAAAGAGGTCGGCACCCCCGTAGAATGCCTGAAGTGCATTCGCTATCAGGAAGGGTACTGCAAACTGCAACAGTACTTTCGGAACGCTGCCTTGTGTCAAATCTAACTCTTTCATTGAACTTGTTCTTTCGTCAATTTGGCTAAAGCTGTTATTATTAGTATAAAAAAAAGTGCCGGACAGGATGAATGATTTGCACCATTCATCTTATCCGGCATCCTAATTATTGATTATTATGCCCTCCGATGAGGATTTTAATTTCCTGTCTTCGTTTTCGGGGTGCAAATGTGGGCAATGTTTTTATAACCACCAAATTATATCCGGAATTTATATAAAAAGAAATTTCAAAGACATATCTTTGCTGTGTTGTCATAACAAAAAGATAGGTCTTTCTCTACATAGGTATGAAAAGATAAACTAATCACCGATTTCCCTTACAATGCTGTTTTACAAAAAGGAAGAAATAGAAATGGTAATCCGCTTAATATGCATATATATACTATTTCTTTATGCGTCAAGCCCTGCTTATACAGATTTTATACGTTGGATATCTATATCGGACACGTTGCATCTATACTTCTGACGCGTCACATCTATAGTTCCGACGGCTGACATCTATAGTTCCGACGCCTAACATCTATAGTTCCGGCATCCAACACTTGTACAACCGTCACCTCGCACTGCCGTATCCGTCATTTCAGCCCCTATTTCCTGCTATTTTAAATGTATATATTTATGTATCTTGCTGCTTGTCTTGTTCTTACATCTTTTTACTGCTGTGTTTTCATTCACACAGGCATCCGGACAAAAACAACGCATTCTCAGCCGTTCAAATATGCAAAGTGTCAATTAGCCAGTTGTATCGGCACACGATAAATCAGGTGAAAGTGCTATTCCCGCTTATTTATTCTGAGATGGAGAGGGAATGGAAGAATAAGATGATGTTAAATGTGCAGGAATGGATTGCGTAAGTTAATTATATAGTTAACTTTGCGGTAAAATAAAACAGTAATGGAATATAAAAGAGAAATAATCGTGCATGGGGATTATTTTGCAGAGTTTTATGATAAACAAGTATCTTCTGTGAGACAAAAAATAAATTATGTACTCAATCTCCTGCGTGTAGAAGAACATATTCCTTCCAGATTCTTTCGAAATATAGAGAATGTCAGAGGACTATTTGAGATAAGAATAGAAATGGAAAGCAATATCTTTCGCATATTCTGTTGCTTTGATGAAGGAAAACTGGTTGTGCTCTTTAATGGTTTTCAAAAGAAAACACAAAAGACACCTCTAAAAGAAATAGAAAAGGCAACCTCAATTATGAAAGAATATTTTGATTTAAAGAAGAAAGGAAATAGACTATGAGTGAAACAAATGCTAAAGCAAAATCAGTCAAAGGATGCCATACCTTTGATGAAATATTGGATGTGGAATACGGGCAGAAAGGCACACCGGAACGCAATGAATTTGAACGGGGTGCAGAAGCCTTTATTCTTGCAGAACGTCTGAAAGAAGAACGTCTGAAAGCCGGTCTTACCCAAGAGCAGCTTGCCGCGAAAATAGGTACAAAGAAAACCTATATCTCACGTATCGAAAATGGAAAAGCAGATGTACAACTTTCCACTCTCTTCCGCATTTTCGAAGGGTTGGGGAAAAGGGTCAGTCTGACTATTCTTTAAAGAAAGTCTTTTTAACCACAGATTTCACAGATTTCCACAGATTATCTATTTTGATAATCAATTTTTTAATTTTAATCTGTGTCAATCCGTGTAATCTGTGGTGAGTTCTGCCTCTTTCATCTTTAATGCACTCTCTTTCCTTTTAAGTTAAATTCGCTTTTACCCCCTGTTTTTTCGTTTTGCCTCTTTTGCCGCTACCGCGTCTCGATAATTTTGTTTTTCTTTGCAGAAAAGAAGAAAACCGTATGTCCTCATTCGATACCTACATAAGCCGTAAACTGCCGCTGGTCAGCCTGATTAGTGCGGTTTTCATTATATATCCCAACATAGCCTGCCTCCCCTGGGATATACAATTCTGGGGAGTTTGCGCAGGGTTTTATTGGTATTTCGCCTACCGTTTCTTTTTCTTCTGGGCACTGATTAGCCTGTTGATACGCTATAATCTGCGCCGGCTACCGGATGCACAGTTTAAGGAACGCTTTGCCCGCAACTTCGGCTATTCGTTGCTTGCCTACGCGGGGTTTGCATCCGTTTCCTACTGGATTGCCTCGTATGGCATCCGCACCGACTTTCTGGGCAGCACCTTGCTTTCCCAATTCTTCATCCTGTGTTCCCTCTGCACGCTTATCGGTCACATCTCCATGCTCTACTCCAAACAACGGGAGAAGGAACACGAGATTGAGCGCCTGCGCATAGAGAACTTGCAAAGCCGTTGCGATGCATTGGCCAACCAGATAAACCCGCATTTCTTTTTTAACTCACTGAACGGAGTGCAATCGCTCATCCGCAAGAAGGATGACGAGAAAACACTGATGTACGTGCATGAGTTGTCCGACATCTTCCGCTACATTCTTCAGAGTGACAAGAAGGGGCTCGTCACGCTGAGGGAGGAACTGGAATTCATCCAGTCTTTCCGCTACGTGATGGAGGTGCGCTTTGCCAATAAGCTGGTGTTCTCCATCCGGGTAGACGAGGCTGTGCAGGATGAACTGACATTGCCGGTGCTTTCATTGCTCCCACTAGTGGAGAACGTGACCGTTCATAATATGATAGACAGTGAACATAAGATGGAAATCTCCATCCGGCTGAACGAGCGGAACGAGTTGGTGGTGTCCAATCCTGTTTACCCCAAACTCTCTCCGCCCGATACCAACGGAACCGGATTGAAGAATCTGGAAAGCCGTTTCGCTTTGCTGATGAACAAGCAAATCCGGGTGGAGTGCGATGAAGAAACATTCCGGGTGTATCTCCCTTTAAAATAAAAATAGAATCAATATCAAAACAAAAGAGTAGCGATATGAGAGTGCTTATTGTAGAAGACGAGACTGCCGCTTATGAGAATCTGGTAGATATTCTTAAGGAAGTCTCCTATGATATTCAGATTTCCGGTAATACGGAAAGTGTGACCCAGACTATCCATTGGCTGCAATCCAATCCGGCTCCGGATTTGATATTCATGGATATACATTTGTCGGACGGCTCGGCATTTACCATCTTCGACAAGATGGAACTGGAAACCCCCATTGTTTTTACGACGGCATACGACCGTTATGCGATAGAAGCCTTTAAGGTGAACAGCGTGGACTACCTGCTGAAACCGGTGAAGGTGGAGGATGTGAAGCATGCACTGGATAAGTATAGCAAGCTGACCCGTCAGGATATTCTGCAATACTTGTCTCAGTTGAACCTGTTGGCACCGGCGCCCAGATATAAAGACAAGCTATTGATTCCCTATAAAGATAAATTGCTGCCTGTCAGTCTGAGGGATGTTTCGTGTTTTTATACGGCGGATAAGAATACGTGTGTGTATCTGAAAGACGGGACCCTGTATCCGTACTCCAAGACGTTGGAACAGATAATGTCCTCTCTGAATCCCGCCGACTTTATCCGGGCGAATAAGCAATTCATCATAGCCAGGAACAGCGTGACGGATATAACCATCTGGTTCGATAGCCGCCTGTTGGTGACGCTCGATGTGGAGGTTCCCGAACGTGTCTATATCAGTAAGAATAAAGCGTCTGAGTTCAAGTCGTGGCTGGTGAGTAATAACGGTTAGGTTACAGGACGTTAATCAGTAATTTAGGTATATACTACTGTAATTTGTCTACGGTTTCTGTTGACAACAGTCCCTATATTTGCAATCGAAAACTATTATAGAATAAAAAGAGTGTTTTTAAAGATGAAAAAAGAGAGAACGATACTTGCATTATGTACAGGCTGCTTGATAAGTGCGGCAAGCCTGCAAGCACAAACCGGCAAGGACAGCACACAGGTAGCGAGAAGCTACGCTATTAATGAAGTGGTGGTGACGGGCACACGCAGCGAAACGGATGTACGCCATCTGCCCATGACCGTATCAGTGGTGGGACGTCCGCAACTTGAAGCGAGCCAACAGGCTTCCGTACTTCCGGTGCTGAACTCCCAGGTGCCCGGTTTCTTCTCCACTTCACGCGGTGTGATGGGGTATGGTGTGGCCACAGGTGCATCAGGACAGATGTCGCTGCGTGGAATCGGAGGTCCTGCACAGGCGGGGTTACCCACTACCGGACTGTTGGTTTTGATTGACGGACATCCTCAATATATGGGTTTGATGGGACATCCCATCGCCGATGCTTACCAAACGATGATGGCGGAGCGAGTGGAAGTGCTTCGTGGTCCGGCATCGGTGCTTTACGGTTCCAATGCCATGGGTGGCGTCATCAACATCGTCACCCGCAAGATGCAGGAAGACGGTGTGAATACAAGCATCAACATCGGTGCCGGTTCTTATGGAACCTTGCAGACCGAAGCTACCAACCGCATCCGGAAAGGACGTTTCAGCAGTACGGTGACGGCTTCTTATAATCGTACGGACGGGCATCGGGCCGATATGGGCTTTGAACAATACGGCGGTTATGCCAAGTTGGGTTATGACTTCACGGACAACTGGAAGCTGTGGGGAGATGTGAATATCACCCGTTTCAATGCCACCAATCCGGGGTCGGTAAGTCGCCCTTATATCGACAACGACCAGCGCATCACTCGCGGTATGACCTCTTTTGCTCTGGAGAATCATTACGAAAAGACCTCGGGAGCATTGAGTTTCTTCTATAACTGGGGAGACCACTGGATAAACGACGGCTACCAGCCCGGCGGAAAACCGCTTGACTACCGCTTCAACTCCAACGACCAGATGCTCGGTGTATCATGGTATCAGAGCTTGCAACTTTTCAAAGGGAACCGGGTGACTGTAGGAGCCGATTATTTTCATTTCGGCGGTGAAGCATGGAACAAATTCTCTGACGGACATCGTGAAACTTCGGCGGATAAATCCCTGAATGAAGTAGCCGGATATGTAGACTTCCGGCAGGACATCGTCACCTGGCTCACACTGAATGCCGGTGCACGCGTAGACCATCATTCGCAGACAGGGACGGAGTTTATTCCACAAGTCGGTCTGGCCTTCCACCTCCCGAAAGATGCGGAAATCAAGGCAATGGCAAGTAAGGGATTTCGCAATCCCACCATTCGCGAAATGTATATGTTCCCTCCGCAAAATCCTGATTTGAAGCCCGAGAAACTGTGGAATTATGAACTTTCCTTCTCGCAGCGCCTTATGGAAAACCGTTTGTCATACGGCGTAAATGTGTTCTATATCAATGGTGAAAACCTGATTCTGCGTCTTCCCAACCCGGCCGGAAGCGGTATGCTGAACCAGAACTCCGGTGAGATTGAGAACTGGGGAGCGGAAGCCAACATAGGATACCGGTTCAATTCAACATGGGGTGTCACGGCAAATTATAGCTGGCTTCATATGGAGAATCCTGTGCTGGCATCTCCCGAACATAAACTTTACGGAGGTGTGAACTTCAGGAAAGGACGTTGGAGCGCATCTACGGGCATCCAATATGTGAAAGGACTTTATACCGACCTGGATGCGGAAACCAAGGAGAACTTTGTGCTGTGGGATATGCAGGGGAGCTTCAAAGCGACCCATTACCTGTCGTTCTATGTGCGTGGCGAGAACCTGCTGGCACAACGTTACGAAATAATAGCCGGCTATCCGATGCCGAAAGCTACTTTTATGGGTGGAGTAAACATCAATTTTTAATAAGTATATAGATTATGAAAACAACAACTATCAGACTGTATTCTCTGGATTACGGCAATGTGAAAACGTATTTTGCCGCTGCTCTTTTCATTCTGGGCAACCTGGCTCTGCCTCAGCTTTGCCATCTTATCCCGCAAGGCGGCCTCACGCTGCTTCCCATTTATTTCTTTACGCTTATCGCAGCTTATAAATATGGTTGGAAAGTAGGGTTACTGACTGCTGTCTTTTCTCCGGTTTTGAATCATCTGCTTTTCGGTATGCCTGCTGCGGGCATGCTTCCGGCTATACTACTGAAATCGGCCTTGCTGGCTATGGCTGCCGGAACTGTTGCCAACCGCTTCAAGCGTGTTTCTGTCCCGATGCTGGCATTGGTGGTTCTGGCTTATCAGCTTGCGGGCACACTGGGCGAGTGGGCCATGCTGGGTAACTTCACTCTTGCCTTTCAGGATTTCCGTATCGGTATTCCGGGAATGGTATTGCAGGTGCTGGGTGGCTATCTGTTCATTAAGTATTTGGTTTATAAATGATATTCCATAAAATAGAAGTATGTTACGAAAAATCAGACTAACGGTTGCCATTTTCTTCTTTGTGCTGATTACGCTGCTGTTCCTCGACTTCACGGGGACACTGCATGGTTGGTTCGACTGGATGGCTAAAATTCAATTCTTGCCTGCGTTGTTAGCCTTGAATGTAGGGGTTGTGATAGCCCTGATTGTGCTGACGTTGCTTTTGGGACGTGTGTATTGTTCGGTAATATGTCCGCTGGGTGTCTTTCAGGACGTGGTTTCATGGCTGGGCAAAAAGCGGAAGAAGAACCGCTACTCTTATTCGCCTGCACTCAATTGGTTGCGCTATGGAGTATTGGGCGTGTTTATATTGGCTTTGATAGGGGGCGTCGGCTCTCTGGTGGCGCTGCTTGCACCTTACAGTTCGTATGGTCGGATTGCCTCCAATCTCTTTGCCCCGGTATATCAGTGGGGAAATAACCTGCTTGCCTATCTGGCGGAACGTGCGGACAGCTATATGTTTTATTCCGTGGACGTGTGGATGAAGGCTGTGGGGACTTTTGCGATAGCTGCCCTGACGTTTGTCATTCTGGCTGTGCTGGCTTGGCGCAACGGACGTACATATTGTAATACGATTTGTCCGGTGGGCACGGTGCTGGGATTCCTGTCACGTTTTTCTTTGCTGAAACCGGTGATTGATACCAGTAAATGCAATGGCTGTGGACTGTGTGCACGCAACTGTAAAGCGGCCTGCATCGACCCGAAAGCCCATAAAATAGATTATAGCCGTTGTGTGGCTTGCATGGATTGCATTGGAAAATGCAAGAAGGGAGCCATCCGCTATGAACGTCCGCGTAAAGAAACACTGCAACCGGTGGCTGCCGGAAAGGTGAATAGCGTGTCACCGGAACAGGTGGATAATGCACGCCGTGCCTTCTTCTCTGCCGGAGCCATATTTGCCACAAGCACCTTGCTGAAAGCGCAAGAGAAAAAGGTGGATGGCGGACTGGCGGTTATCGAAGATAAAAAGATTCCCAAGCGCACGACGCCTATTTTCCCGGCAGGTTCATTGGGAGCGCGCAACTTTACGGAGCATTGTACGGCTTGCCAGCTTTGTGTGTCGGTGTGTCCTAATCAGGTATTGCGTCCTTCCGGCAATCTGATGACATTGATGCAGCCGGAGATGTCTTATGAACGTGGTTATTGCCGTCCGGAATGTGCCAAGTGTGCCGAGGTGTGTCCCACGGATGCTATTCATCTCACCAGTCTGGCCGATAAATCGTCTATTCAGATAGGCCACGCCGTGTGGATTAAGAAGAACTGCGTGCCCCTGACGGACGGGGTGAATTGTGGAAACTGTGCCCGTCATTGTCCGGCTGCTGCCATTACGATGGTGCCTTCTGATGCGAATGATGACAAGTCCCCGAAAATCCCGGCCGTCAACGTGGAGCGTTGCATCGGTTGCGGAGCCTGTGAGAATCTTTGTCCGGCACGTCCGTTCAGTGCTATTTATGTGGAAGGGCATGAGAGACATAGGGTGATATAAGATGATAATGTGATAAATGTTAGAAACATATATGGAAGAACATAATAAAAATATAAACCGCAGGGATTTCCTGAAAATAGTGGGTATCAGTGCTGCCACTACTACGGCTGCCGCCACTCTTTATAGCTGCAAGCAAAAAGACGGGGTGACGCCCGGAGGTACTGCATCTACGCCGGTGCCTACGGATAAAATGACTTACCGCACCTCTGTGGCTCAGAAAGATCGTGTTTCACTTCTCGGCTATGGCTGTATGCGCTGGCCTACTGTTCCTTCACCGGACGGGAAAGGGGATATGATTGACCAGGATGCCGTAAACGAATTGGTGGATTATGCCATCGCACACGGGGTGAATTATTTCGATACATCCCCGGTTTATGTGCAGGGATGGTCGGAGAAGTCAACAGGCATTGCGCTGAAACGTCATCCGCGTGAGAAACTGTTCATTGCTACCAAACTCTCTAATTTCAGTAATTATAGCCGTGAGAATTCCATTGCCATGTATCGCAAGTCGTTCGAGGATTTGCAGACGGATTATATCGATTATTATCTGCTCCACTCCATCGGTGGTGGCGGAACGGAGGCTTTCAAGGCACGGTATATTGATAACGGAATGATGGAATTTCTGTTGAAAGAGCGGGAGGCGGGGCGTATCCGCAATCTGGGATTCTCTTTTCATGGTTCGGTAGATACATATGATTATGCGCTCTCCCTGCACGATGAAGTGAAATGGGATTTTGTGCAGATACAGCTTAATTATGTGGATTGGAAACATGCTTCGGGACGCAATGTGAATGCGGATTATCTGTATGATGAATTGGTGAAGCGCAATATTCCGGCGGTCATTATGGAACCGCTGTTGGGAGGACGCCTCTCCAATGTGCCCACTCATATCATGACGCGTCTTAAACAACGTCGCCCGGAAGATAGTGTGGCGTCGTGGGCATTCCGCTTTGCCGGTTCCCCGGAACTGGTGTTGACGGTGTTGAGTGGTATGACGTATATGGAGCATCTGCAAGATAATATCCGTACATACTCCCCGCTGATTCCTCTGACCGAGGATGATAAGGAGTTTCTGGAAGAAACGGCGCAGTTGATGCTGAAATATCCTACGGTGCCTTGCAATGACTGCAAATATTGCATGCCTTGCCCGTATGGTATTGATATTCCTGCTGTGCTTATCCATTATAATAAATGTGTGAATGAAGGCAATGTGCCGAAGAGCCAGCAGGATGAGAATTACAGGCAGGCGCGTCGTGCTTTCCTTGTAGGATACGACCGCAGTGTGCCACGCCTGCGCCAGGCAAGCCATTGCATCGGT
Source organism: Bacteroides stercorirosoris (assembly GCF_900142015.1). Lineage (GTDB taxonomy): Bacteria > Bacteroidota > Bacteroidia > Bacteroidales > Bacteroidaceae > Bacteroides > Bacteroides stercorirosoris. The sequence goes on along the minus strand of NZ_FQZN01000017.1, from coordinate 88,411 downwards.
TGCGACCAATGCTCGCCCCACTGTCCGCAGAGTATCAATATTCCTAAGGAACTGAGACGCATTGATGCGTTTGTGGAACAGTTGAAACAGGAAACGTTGTAGCTCGTAAACTAATTTAGAATGAGAAAAACAAAAGTACGTATGTGGTTTGGAATACTAATAGCGGTCATAGCAGTAATATGCATTTCCGTATTCGCTTTTATCAATCAGCCGAGCTTCGGCAGGTTGCCCCAAGGTGAGCGCTTGGAGAGAATCAAACGTTCGCCCCATTACCGTGACGGTCAGTTCAGCAATCTGCACCAGACACCGGTGATGGCGTCGGATAAGGGGCGTTTTGGAGCGATGCTTTCCTTCCTGTTCCGCAAGCCGGAAGGATTGAGACCGGAGAATGCAGTTCCGACCATTAAAACGGACTTGCATAAATTGGAGCGTGATAAAGATGTACTCATCTGGTTCGGGCATTCCTCTTACTTTATCCAGATAGACGGAAAACGTATTCTGGTTGACCCTGTATTCTGCATGGCTTCCCCTGTGTCCTTTGTCAATAAACCATTCAAGGGAACCGATATTTATAAGCCGGAGGATATGCCGGACATTGATTATCTGGTAATCAGCCACGATCATTGGGACCACTTGGACTATCGCACTGTGAAAAGTCTGAAAGACCGGGTGGGCAAGGTGATTTGCGGATTGGGTGTCGGCGAACATCTGGAACATTGGGGATACAGAAAAGAACAGCTTGTGGAATTGGATTGGCAGGAAAATGCCGCACTGGATAACGGCTTTACCGCTTATTGTCTCCCGACACGGCATTTCTCCGGGCGTGGTCTGAAAGCCAACCAGACCTTGTGGGCGTCCTTCCTGTTGGAAACTCCGTCTCAGAAGCTATATATGGCAGGAGACGGTGGATATGATTCTCATTTTGAAGAAATCGGAAAACGCTTTCCCGATATAGACCTTGCCATTCTGGAGAACGGCCAATATAATGAAGACTGGAAGTACATCCATCTGATGCCTTCGGATATGGGAAAGGCTGCCAGAGAACTGAAAGCGAAAAGAATATTGACGGTACATCATTCCAAATATGCTCTGGCAAGGCATCCTTGGGATGAACCTCTGATGAACGAAAAGAATATGCAGAAACAAGATTCGCTGAATATGCTGGTTCCCGTGATTGGGGAGGTCGTACCTTTATAGAAAACTTTCATCTCTGTAATAAATAGTGGATCACGCTGATATTGTTGTCATATAAAGACAATGATATCAGCGTTTTTTATAGTGCTCACCTCATTGTTTTTATTCAGTTGTAAGGTGGTTGCTTTCATATACAGTAAGATTGGTGCTTGAAACTGTAATACGTCTATGGATGCGCCCTTATTTATCGTGTAACTTTGCATTATTGAAAGTGAGTTTTGTCAATAACGAAAGTATAAATACCTCAAATTAGAATCTGATATGGGAACAGATAAAGGAATCAGCCGTAGAGAAGCTTTGGCGAGAATCGGTATGATTGTCGCAGGAGTAGCCACCTCGTCAATAGGATTATCAGTTTTGACTTCTTGTGCAGAAAAAACACAGAAGAAGCGTATTGTTTTGTATTTCACTGCTACGGGAAACTGTTTGTATGTCGCCCGCCAATTGGCAGGGGAGGAAGGACAGCTATTGAGTATTCCGCAAATGGTGAAACAAAACCAGTACGAGTTCGAGGCGGATGAAATAGGTATTGTCTATCCGATATATGGCCATATGCCGCCCAATATGGTGCGGAACTTCATCAGGAAAGCTAAGCTGAAAGCAGGATATAAGTTCGCAGTTCTCACTTATGGAGCGAGAAAATGCGACGCGATAGAGATATGAGATGGTATATCGCGCGAGGCGGGTAACCCATTTGATTATATTGCCACGCTCATCATGGTGGATAATTGGTTGCCGAACTTCGACATGAACGAACAGATTAAAATAGAGAAGCATATTCCGGAGAACTTGCAGCGAATCACCGGGGACATCTCCCGCAGGCGAGAGTGGCACGAACCGGTAAGTGAAGAGGAGCGGCAGATGCATGCAGGATTCATGACGCTTTCGGGACTTGATCCTGAAGTAGGTTTTCTCAAGAAAAGTGAACGGTATTTTGTCGTTACGGAGAATTGCATCGGTTGCGGAGCCTGCACGGAGGTCTGTCCGCGTGGAAACTATGAATTTACTTCAAATGGGATTACCATGCAGGGAGATTGCGATTTCTGTTTCGCCTGCATTCAAAACTGTCCGCAGAAAGCCATTCAGTTCAAAAAGAATGATGAAGATCCTTTATTGGCAAGAGGCGAACGAAATCCGAATGCCCGATACCGGAATGAAAACATTTCACTGATGGATATCAAGAGGGCCAACAGACAATAAGTTAAGTAGACTGCGCTGTATTTTTGTTTCTAGCATATTAGTGTATCTTTGCAGATCGATTATGAAACTCTAAAAACTGAAAACAATGAAACAGGAAGTCTTATTTCTCCTATTGAATGATTATGCCGATTGGGAAGGCGCGTTCCTCGCTATTTCTTTAAATGCCGGGGTGATACCGGGTAGCGAAGTGAAATATACACCAAAGACAGTTGCTCCGACACTGGATGAAGTCCGTTCCATAGGCGGATTCCGTACAGTGCCGGATTATAGTTTTCAGACTATGCCTGCCGATTATGCAGCATTGATTCTGATAGGCGGCATGCAGTGGCAATCACCCGAATCGGAATTGGTGGTGCCTATCGTGCAAGATGCCTTGCGACGTGGCAAAATAGTAGGAGCTATCTGCAATGCGTCCGCATTTATGGGTGCACATGGCTTTCTGAACGATGTGAAGCATACCAGTAACACGCTTCCATATCTGAAACAGTTTGCCGGTGAACGATATACCAATGAAGCCGGATATCAGGAAAAACAAGCTGTCAGTGATAAGAATATTGTGACCGCTAATGGTACGGGGCATTTGGAGTTCACTCGCGAACTGCTGTTGCTTTTAAAGGCTGATACTCCGGAAAATATAGAATCTTCTTATGATTTCTATAAGAATGGTTTCTTGAAATAAGATAAACTCGCGGCTTTTGAGATTCTTTGAGAAGACGAAGGATTTTTGATGACATGGTTTCGCAGAGCAATAGGAGAATTTAGTACCTTTGCCTGCGAATACTAATGCGTTCCACCATAGAGAACACTACTAAAACAATTTGCATTGGCAGTTGTATGTCTCTTTTGATGAAGATGCAGGCAGAAAAACCGGAAATGCGGCACAAAACGTTTCACTTATGAATAAAATAGCACTGATGGTTATTAAGAAAAATGAAAGAAAAGGAAGCATAAAAGGGAAAAGAAAGGCAGTAGGATGGGATAATAAACTACTTTGTGAACTTTTATCCATGAAATATTTTTAATGCGTCAGCCCTGAGTTGTGAAGTACGTGATTCACAGCTGTAAACACTGCAAAAATATTGCTTATCAACACAAGAAACATAGGCAACCAACGGAAGAAACATAGGAGATTAACATAACCAATCCCTACTCTGGACATCACAGAAATGGGCGGGAATGCGAAAAAGTAAAAGAACGAATGACAAAAATACTGCTATCCGACATATTCGGCGTCTTAGTGACGAAGGAAAGCTGAAAAGTAGAGGGTTGTAGAAACTAACGATTTATGTGCTGAAAAGACATAATCCTAAGATTATGAATGGGATATGCTTAAATGTATGAGGTGTAGGTAAAATTGCCTACACCTCATACATCTTTGCTTACACCACGCTGTATTGCCGATGAATAAAGAGATGCAGAGCGAGGGTGTAAGTGTGTAGGTAAAAGTGATGATAAACTCTGTGTAGAGCTTGGACGCTGAACTTGGGTTCTTGAGTCGTCCGGATAAACCTTGAAACTTAAATAGTCAGGTATGTTATTAAATCATAATTAAGAATAAAGCCAACTGAGCCAATGGAGCTTAGTTGGCTTTTTGACGATATTTTTGCGGCTATATAAACTGATAAAAATTATGCGGATGTTTTTCCTGATATTTATACTTGGCTATATAGGTGGCAATGTTTACGTATTTATTCGTGCATTGCAGATGCTGTCCGGTGCATCGTTGCCTCTGAGGATTCTGCTGTCTGTCTTTTTCTGGCTGGCGGCGTTCTCGTTGGTAATTGCTCTGTTGACCCGCCACATGGAGATACCTGCCACCTTGTCGAAAACAATGTTTAATGTCGGTTCGGCATGGCTGGTGCTTACGTTATATATGGTAATGGCTCTGTTGCTGACGGATGTGACAAGACTGTTTGTACCGACAATGAAATATGGTTTTTGTTATGCTTTAGGTTTCACCTGCTGCCTGCTTCTGTATGGTTACTATAACTATCTTCATCCGCAGATAAACAATATTAATATTCCGATTGATAAGCCTATAGATGGCAAGGGGATGAAGATTGTAGCCGTAAGTGACCTGCATTTAGGAAATGGGACAGGAAAAGCTATGTTGAAACGCTATGTGGATATGATAAACGCCCAAAGTCCCGATTTGATACTTATCGGCGGCGATCTGATAGACAACAGCCTTATACCGTTGTATAAAGAGAATATGGCGGAAGAACTGGCGGAACTGAAAGCTCCGATGGGTATTTATATGGTTCCGGGCAATCACGAATATATCAGCGGCATTGATGACTGTGTGAGTTTCTTAAAGACTACTCCGATACAGTTGTTACGTGATTCCGTGGTGACATTACCCAATGGAGTGCAGCTGATAGGGCGTGACGACCGTTCCAACCGTTCGCGCCGTTCTTTGCCTGAACTATTGAAACGAACTGAAAATAGCAAGCCTATGATTGTTCTGGATCATCAGCCCTATAATCTGAAGAAAACAGATTCTTTAGGAATAGACCTGCAATTCAGCGGACATACACACCACGGGCAGGTATGGCCTATCAGTTGGCTGACAGACAGACTGTATGAGCAAAGCCATGGCTATCGTAAATGGAGTAAAGCACACATCTATGTGTCCAGCGGGTTATCCCTTTGGGGGCCTCCTTTCCGAATCGGAACAAATAGTGATATGGCGGTATTGAATTTGTCAGGTATGTGATTGATTGATAGCGGGGAAAAAGAATATAAATGTCTTTAAATCTTGTTTTTTGTTAAAGCGAAGAGTGTGATTAAACTTTTCGCTTTTTTGTTTGTCCTATAAATATTGTAATTCAATAGGTATGATAAAATATAAGCAGGTATTAGTTTAGAACGGGCGGATGATGAATTCGCCCGTTTTTCATTTATTTTGCCTTTCCCTTGTATTTTTGCCTCTCTTTTTGTTCCTTTGTTCCCGTTAATTGTAAACAAATGGTAGAATGAAAAACGTATTTTATTTCTGTATATGTATAGCGGTGTGGCTGTTATCAGCTTGTTCTTCACAGAAAAAGGGAGATGGGGTTGACATACAGGTGTTGATGAAAGACAGTGTGGATGCCAGCGGTTTGCAACGTATGCAGGTGTCTGATATTAAGACGACATTTACTTATAAGGGTAAGGATTATCAGTCGAACGTGGTTCGCCGACCCGATGACAGCCTGCCGATTGTGATAAATGAGCAGGGAGAAAAATTCGTGGACAATCGCATCACGTTACGTATAACTTCCGGTGGTAAATCCGTTGTGGATAAGGTGTTCACAAAGGAGAATTTTGCTTCGCTGGTGGACGCAAAATTCCTGAAACACTCCATCCTCGAAGGACTCGTGTATGATAAAACCACCCCGAAAGGTATTGTATATGCGGCAAGCATCTGCTATCCGCAGACTGACCTCTATATTCCGTTGTCGCTGACGGTTACGCCCGACGGAAAAATATCCATGGCGAAAGAAGAATTGCTGGAAGATTTGTATCAAACGGACAGCATTAGGTAAGTTGAGATTGAGAATTCCAGAAAGTTTCCTGATTTATGAGTTTTCTTTGCCGGTATGAAAATCCTGATTGTAGAAGATGAACCGGATTTGCGGGAAACGATCCGCATCTCCCTTTTGAAAGAGAACTTCGTGGTAGAAACTGCAGCCGACTATTATTCGGCATTGGAGAAAGTGAACGACTACGATTATGACTGTATCTTGCTGGACATCATGTTGCCCGGTGGGAGTGGTCTGGATTTGTTGCGTGAACTCAAACGTCTGCGTCGTAGCGACAGTGTGCTGATCATCTCAGCCAAGGACTCACTGGATGATAAAGTGGAGGGATTGGAACTGGGTGCCGACGATTATCTGACGAAACCTTTTCATCTGGCGGAACTCAACGCACGGGTGAAGTCTGTAATCCGCCGTCGGCAAGCTAAAGGAGATGTATCCGTCACAGTGGGAAATCTGCTGCTATATCCTGATAAGCGCCAGGTGGAGGTTGGGGGAGTCCCTTTACAACTCAATCGTAAAGAGTTTGATTTGCTCTATTATTTCGTAGTCAATCCCAACCGTGTCATCAATAAGATGAGTCTTGCGGAGTCTGTTTGGGGGGATAATATCGACCAGGCGGATTCATTGGATTTCATTTACTCGCAAGTGAAAAATCTTCGCCGGAAACTGAAACAGGCCGAAGCCACCGTGGAGTTGAAAGCGGTGTATGGTTTTGGTTATAAACTCTCTGAGGTATGAAACTGCTTCACTATACTTACGGAAAGCTTTCGCTGCTGCTGTTTTTGTTGATGGCGGTATGGGGTATGCTGTTTTATTATGCCATTGTCGATGAAGTGGTGGATGAAACGGATGACACACTTGAAAACTATGGTAAGATATTGATTAGTAACGCTCTTATGGATCCTTCCATTCTTGACACGGAAGGTTCGCTGATGTCTTTTTATAAATTCCGCCCTATCTCTGAAGAAGAGGCGGAAGATTATGATGAAGTGTATTATGACTCTACCGTCTATATAGAGAGTGAAGACGAGGACGAGCCGGTGCGGGTGATGAAAACCGCTTTCCGTATGCCGGACGGTCAATATTATGAGTTGGAACTGATGATTTCCATTCTGGAGCGTGACGATATGGTGGAAGCGATGCTCTGGTATTTGGGGGCGTTATTCCTGTTGTTTTTGATTTGTACGTCCATCGGAACACGTCTGATATTGCAAAGTGTGTTTCGTCCGTTGCATCATTTGTTGGAGTGGTTGAAGCAAATTCAACCGGGAAAAGAGGTTCCGGTACTTGATAATCCTACGAAAATCCGGGAATTCCGCCAGTTGGGTGATGCGGCTGTGGATATGGGAAACCGTAGCTATAAGGCGTATGAAGAGCAGAAACAGTTCATCGAGAATGCTTCGCATGAGTTGCAGACACCGCTTGCCATTGTGCGCGGTAAGGTGGAATTGCTTGCCGAGAATGAGGCGATGACGGAAGAGCAGTTGAAAGAGTTGGATGAGATATATGCTACGTTGGGCAGGGCGGTGCGACTGAATAAATCCTTGCTACTGCTGTCTCGTATTGAGAACGGGCAATATACCGAGACGGAGGATGTTTCTGTAGATGACGTGCTGGATGAACTGTTGCCCGACCTGATGGATATATATGAAGGAAAACATATTCATCTGATGCGTACCAAAGGGGAGACGCCTTTCGTAATCCGTTGCAATCTTTCTCTGGCGCAGATTCTGGTTTCCAACCTGGTGAAGAACTCTTTACTGCATAATCAGGAAGGTGGTGAATTGCACATCGTTACTACATCTTCGTCGCTAAGTATCAAAAACAGCGGTGAACATCCCCTGGATGGAGAAAAATTGTTCCGGCGTTTCTATCGCAGCATTGATGGTAAGAAGGATTCTACCGGACTGGGACTTGCCATTGCCCGTTCCATCGCTACTTCCGCTTCCCTCCGTCTGACTTATAAATGGGAGGAAGGAATGCATGTATTCTTGCTCGTTAAAGAACCTAAAAAGAAAAGCTAAAGGCGGGTATTCCCAAATCTTTCCCAGTTCTGTGTCGTTATTTGCAGTGTGAACAAAAACAGGAAATAAATTAGTAACACTTAAAAAGAATAACGATTATGAAGAAGATTTTATCTATTCTCGTATTGGCTATCGTAGCCGTTCAGTTCGCTTTTGCAGGTGATGTCATTACCAAAGACGCAAAGGAACTCCCATTGACTGCGCGTAACTTTATCAATCAGTATTTCAGTAAACCGCAGATTTCATACATCAAGATAGACAGTGAACTCTTATCCAAGAAGTATGAAGTGCTGCTGACTGACCGTACGGAGATCGAGTTCGACAAGAAAGGTAACTGGACTGAAATAGACTGTAAGAAGAATGCTGTGCCTGCCGCCCTTATCCCGGTTTCCATTAAGGATTATGTAAAGGCTAATTTCCCCAATGAGATTATTACTAAGATAGAGCGTAAGGGAGTAGGCATAGAAGTGGAACTTGCGAATGATTTCTCTTTGAAGTTTAATAAGAAAGGACAGTTTGTCAGTATGGATGACTAATGGGGGAAAAAATGATGAAAACAAGATTTTTGATGTTAGCGATGATGATGTGCATAGCTGCTATGACCTTCAGCGCATGTAGTGATGATGACAATGATGATAAAGGCATTAATGTGCCGGAATCTGTGGCACAGGCTCTGAAACAGAGATATCCGAGTGCGACAGGGATAGAGTGGAAACAGAAGAAATCGTATTACGTTGCCGACTGTTGGCTGGATGGAAAAGAATCGAATATATGGTTTGACGCCAGCGCCAATTGGCAGATGACGGAATCGGAATTGTATTGGAATGACGTTCCGGCTGCCGTACAAACTGCATTTGCTAATGGTGAATACGCCAACTGGGTGCAAGATGATTATTATTTCTTGTTCTATCCGTTGCAGCCTATGCAGTATGTGATTGAAGTGGAGCAGGGAAAACTGAAATATCAGTTGTTCTACTCTGAAGATGGAGGATTGATGAATACGGTGGATGTGTCAGGTAAGGATGATACGATTTATCCGCCGGAGGTGTAAGATAGTGACGGGCTACGGGCGCAAGTTACAAGTTGCTGCGCTGTAGCCCGTCACTTAAATTAGTACTATGTGCTAAATTATCACTCTCCCATAGGGCGATAATCTTTAGCCAGCCCGCCTTCACTGGTTTCTTTGTAAAGCGACGGCAGGTCATTTCCGGTTTCTTTCATCACTTCCACTACTTTGTCGAAAGATACACGATGCATACCATCAGTAAAGGAAGAATAAAGATTGGCATCCAGAGCACGGGCGGCAGCATACGCATTTCGTTCGATACAAGGAATCTGTACTAATCCGCAAACCGGGTCACACGTCATGCCCAAATGATGTTCCAATCCCATTTCAGCAGCATATTCTATCTGCGCCGGACTGCCGCCGAACAATTGATTGGCAGCGGCTGAAGCCATAGAACAAGCTACGCCGACTTCTGCCTGGCATCCTGCTTCAGCTCCTGAAATAGAAGCGTTGGTTTTCACGATATTTCCTACAAGACCTGCCGTGGCAAGAGCACGCAGAATACGGATATCACTGAAATCCCGACTCTTGGCAAGGTGATAAAGCACTGCCGGCATCACACCGCAGGAGCCACAGGTGGGTGCGGTAACTATGGTTCCGCCCGAAGCATTCTCTTCACTTACGGCCAGAGCGTAGGCAAATACTAGTCCGCGTGATTGCAGGGATTGTTTGTATCCGCTGGCACGTATATAATAGGTGGAGGCTTTGCGGCGCAGATTCAACGGACCGGGTAATACCCCTTCCTGTTCCAGTCCGCGGCGGACAGCTGCCTGCATGGTTTTCCACACTTCGTTCAGATAATCCCAGATATCCTCTTCCTCACATTCCTTGACGTACTCCCAATAACTTCTTCCGGTTTTCTCGCACCATTGCAGAATTTCGGTCATGTGGTTCATGGTGTAGATATCCGATGTGTTGACCGAAGATGCACCATTGTTTTCTTCGGCCAGAGCGCCTCCTCCGACACTGAAGACCGTCCAGGAATCCGTTTCTTTACCTTCTGCATCCAAAGACACGAATTTCATACCGTTGGGGTGGAAGGGGAGGAATATTTTCGGTTCCCATACTATCTCTACCGGAGCGGCAGGTTGCAGCGTCTCGGTAATGGCTATATTGGTCATATGCCCTTTACCTGTAGCGGCAAGGCTACCGTATAAGGTCACTTTAAAAGAGGAAGCTTCCGGATGTTTCTCCAGAAAAAGCTCGGCAGCCTTGCGTGGTCCCATTGTATGGCTGCTTGAGGGACCTGTACCGATACGGTAGAGTTCTTTGATTGATTTCATGGTTATATTGTTTATAGGTCAACGACTGTGATTCCTGCGCCGCCGAATTGCACATGCTCGTCAGCAAAGTGCCTGATGCCGGGAACTGTCTGCAGATATTGGCGGATAAGTGTGCGCAAAATGCCTGTACCTGTTCCGTGAAGAATACGTACACGCGCCATGCCGACAAGGATGGCATCATCAATGAAGTAGGTCACTGCCTGTAGGGCTTCATCACCACGCATACCTCGTACATCAATATCTTGTTTGAAGTTCAGTTTCTTCTCATACATGCTGTCCTGCGTCTGATTGCTGACAAATGTACTTTTGGTAGAACTGTCCACCTTTTGCGGAACAGTGTTGGTACGTTCCAAGCGTTCCACTTTCACGGTGGTCTTTATACTGCCGAAAGCGATGACGGCATTCTTTCCGTTCACTTCCATTACTTCGCCCACCGAACTCTGCCCTTTTATCTTCACCATAGCACCGGGGACGATACTTGCCAGGCGTTCTGCCTCTTGTTTGGCTTTTAGTGCCTCCTGTTCCTGTGCTGAAAGTCCGTTTCCTGCATCTTTGGCTTTTTTATCTTTCTTCCGGTTTTGCCTTTCCTGCAATTTCTGCATCTTGCGGGCTATCTTTTCCTCTTGTTCTTTGGAGGCGAGAGCTTCCATTGATTCGCGGAATTCAGTCAGCTCTTGACGTGCCTGGCGGGTCTTTTCTTTTTCCGCCTGCGCTTCTTTGATGGTACGGATGGTATTCTCAATCCGGGCGTTGGCTTCCTGTACCAGCTGTTCGGCTTCTTCTTTGGCTTTTCGGATAATCTCTTTGCGGGATTTCTGCAAGTCTTCCATTTCGGCCTGGTAGCGGGAGATAGTTTCTTCCATGTGCTTCTCGCGTTGGCGGATGGTCTGGCGTTTTCCTTCCCAATAACGCTTGTCGCGTACAATGTCCTGCAAATATTTATCGGCATTGATGTATTCACTGCCTACAATTTCGGATGCATCGGCAATGACATCTTCCGGAAGACCGATCTTCCGGGCTATTTCTACGGCAAACGAACTTCCGGGATTACCTATCTGGAGTTGGAAGAGTGCCTGCATCAAGTGGCGGTCGTACAACATAGCTCCGTTCACTACACCTTCATGGTCTTCGGCAAAATGCTTCAGATTCTGGTAGTGTGTAGTGATAACACCGAACGTTAGTTTTTGGTTGAAGCGTTTCAGTACGGCTTCGGCTATGGCTCCACCAATCTGCGGTTCCGTGCCGCCACCGAATTCATCGATGAGGATGAGGCTGCGCTCATTGCAATTCTTCATCATCATTTTCATGTTGGTCAGATGTGAAGAGTAGGTACTCAGGTCATCTTCGATGGACTGTTCATCACCTATATCTATGAAGATGCTGCTGAAAATGCCCGCATGACTACGTTCGTGCATGGGGATGGGCATACCGCATTGCAACATATATTGCAATAAACCTACGGTTTTGAGGCAGACGGATTTACCGCCGGCATTCGGACCGGAGATGATAAGAATGCGTTGCTGTTTGTTCAACTCGATTTCCAGGGGGACTACCTTCTTGCCGTGTTTGGCAAGGGAGAGTTGGAGTAACGGATGTACAGCCATAGTCCAGTCCAGTATCTGCGTATTTTCCAATGCGGGTTTTATGCCTGATATTTGCAGGGCAAACAGGCTTTTGGCACGGATGAAGTCTATTTCGGCAAGGAATTCGTAGGACTGCAACACATCGGGGATGGAGGGACGCAGCAGATTGGAGAATTCTACCAGGATGCGGATTATCTCTCTGCGTTCGTCTGCTTCGAGTTCGCGGATGCGGTTGTTGGCTTCCACCACTTCGGCGGGTTCAATGAAGACTGTCTTTCCACTTGCCGACTCGTCATGTACGATACCTTTGATTTTACGTTTCAGTCCCGGTGCTACGGGAATTACCAGACGACCGTCGCGCATGGTGGGGGTGACGTCTTTATCTACCACACCTTCCGATTGGGCATTGCGCAGGATGCTGTTCAGCGAACGGGAAATACTGTTCATGGTATTTGCCAGTTCACGGCGGATACGTGCCAGTTCGGAGGAGGCATTATCCTTTATTTTCCCGTAAGGTGACAATATGTTGTTTATCTTCTGGATAAGCTGTGGAAATGCCAGGATGTCTTTGGCGAGATGCCGCAGGCAAGGGTAGGGGGAATCTCCCTCTTCCGTATCGTCCTTTTCGAGGAATCGCACGATGTCGCGTATTGTTTCCAGCGAGCGGCGCAGGTCGAACAGCTCCTGCTCGTCCAGGTACATTCCTTCTACACGTATTCGTTTTAGCGACGGGCGTACGTCGAAAAAGTATTGGGCGGGGAAATTATCTTCCTCTTCTATAATACGGATAAATTCGGTGACGAGGTTCAGACGTTCTTCCACTTCTTCATAGTGGTCAGAGAATGCCATGTCCGTCACCCGTTCTACGCCTAATGTACTAAGGCATTTTTCGCTTAGCAATTGGCGTATCTGGTCGAAACCTATCTTATGTTCAAAGTTCTGTGGGTATATCATGATGCAAAAGTAGTATTTATTCGCGAAAAAAATGGCAGGAAGTTTGTAGAATTAAAAATGATTTGTACCTTTGCACCGCTTTAAGAGAAAAGCACTTCTTGAAAGAGGAGTTTTGGAGAGGTGGCAGAGTGGTCGATTGCGGCGGTCTTGAAAACCGTTGTACTGCGAGGTACCCGGGGTTCGAATCCCTGTCTCTCCGCTGGATAAGCTAATAAAAGCCTGCAAGTCAATAACTTGCAGGCTTTTTTGTTGCGTATGATTTTCTTTCTGAATATATCTGTTATGGAGTACACAGTGTAAACTGCATATATTTCCGTTTGGCTTGACTCAGAACTTCTTCGTCAACGCAAGCACCGTTCCGGAAAAATGAATGTTCCGGGTAACTTCCTTTTTTCTTTATTGTTCTGTCCCAATTGCCTATGATTTGTCCGTCATGAGCGATCACAGGGTAGAACAATCCGTTATTAGTGAAAGCTTTTGAGTAATATTCTTTAGGCAGAGCGTCCGTGCGGTCTTTGTATCCGATAAGATATTCATCATACGGAGGAAGCAGTAACAGACTGCCGGATGTCTTTCCACGGGTACGGCAAGTATTATGGATATACCAGGTCTGATCCCTCCATTGTTCAGAGGTCATTTCAGACTTTATCAGATAAATGGCTTGTCGGGCTTCTGTTATCGGGAGACCGGACCACCAGATGAAATCCTGCAAAGTGGCGGGGGCATGGCTGCGAAAATAGCTTCTTGCCAAGCGTGCCAAAGCTTCATCCTTTGTAGGGTCGGGCATCGGCGGAACCCGTTCCTCCAGAAGTGCATAGGTGTGTTGTCTGCCTCTGCATTCGCCGCTACACAGAATGCCCTCTGTCTCTGCGCGTGCCATAAACCGGCTTATGTGATAATTGGTGGCGGGAAGTCCTGAATGTCCGAACTGTTCGGCAATCTCCTGTTTTGTCATACTTTTCTTTCCGCAAAGAATATTTTCGAGCAGCCGGTTGCTCTTCGTGAAAGTACTTTCCGTTATTTCCAACTCATGCCCTTTGGCAAATGAATCGTTGGCCGATTTAATACGTTGGGCAGACAACTTCAGCATCCAGCGAATATCCTCTGCCGCTACAAGATGCCATGTAGGGCGCATCACGTGAATTCTTAGAATTTCTCCCTGATGCAGCGCTTCCTCTACCATCCGGAGAGAGGGTGACTTCAAACGCATTCCTACAGCCCATCTGACCATCGTGTAATCTTGCGCCTGTATAGCTCCCATCCAGGATACTAATTCTTTGGGCTGACGAAACTGCGGAGCCGATAATTGTTGGTTCAGTAGGCGGATGTTGGGGACTTTCATATTGATAATATTGTTTTTGGAGTTAATTTCACAAAGATAGAAAAAAGAAGGAACCTTGCATATATCTTATATGAAATCATAGAATATATTTATGAATAGAAAGACCGTATCAAGTAGCAGAACTGTAATCTTTAAATAAAGTTGGTTTGAAATTTTGTTATTCCGAAAACTTCCCCTATCTTCGCGCCCCGAACAAGGAGAGGTGCTCGAGTGGTTGAAGAGGCACGCCTGGAAAGCGTGTATACCCCTAAAGGGTATCCGGGGTTCGAATCCCCGTCTCTCCGCAAAGTGTATATGTAATAATAGATGAAGTCTCGCAAATTATTGAGTTTGCGAGACTTTTATGTTTTTCTAGCTTTCCGAGACCTTTCTTTTCCTGATTGCTTTTTGTTTATCTATAATAGATGATCGGTAGCGATAAGTAGCAAGATCAGTTTTGCAGAAAAGGAAAAGAGGATGCATTCACTTAGCGGAATGCACCCTCTTTTTTCAATCGGTCAGTTTAGGTTTTATTTCTTCTTGTTTACTTCTACAGTATAAGTACGTTTCCCGTCATAGATACTGTTGACGAGTATTTTCAATCCTTTTTTTCCTTCCAGTTGCTTTTCTATTTCATCCAGTTTGAATGATACTACCCCCCAACCCGGTTTGCGCTGCTCATCATTGTAAGCATTGTGGCGGAACTCCAGATTGATGTAATCCTCGTCCGGCTCCGGTGCTTCGGAGGTTTGGTTAATTACCAGGTTCAGCATATGTTTCTTGTCCGGATTATCGCTGTGAAAGAACTGGTGCTCGATATTTAGATAGTTTCCCGTAATCCAAAGTTCGGCGACATTGATGCGGTCGTTACCGATACTGTCGGCAGTCTCTTCGGTGAGAGGAATGATATCTTTCGTCAGTATATTTTCAAGTTGTATCAGCTTCACATTATATTCATAGCCCGGTTTGTCTTCTTCCAGCGGAAGAAAATGGATGAAAACACGTTGTCCGTTCACCAATTCGTAATTATGTATATAGGCCGTATCACTGGGATACATCTTATCACCGTCATCCAGATTAAAAAAATAATCTTTGCCGTCAATTATCTCCAGGGTACCGATCGTGAAAAGGGTATTGCGATAATCGTTATCATCATCCAGGCAAGACTGTAACATTGGCATTGTTAAAACCGTAAGTATAACTGCTACCAAATAAAATCTTAACTTCTTCATCAATTGTGGGGTTTTGGTGTTAATCTAAAAAAATCCGTTTGCTTAGAAAATACAATAGACCGGGAAATACTGCATAAGTGAGTGTTAAAGAAACAAAAGAACTATTTTCTTGTCCGCTCCGCGCAGTATTTCTATCTTTGCTGCATTTATAAGATAAACGCGTGTCAAAAGAAGGAATGGAAGAACAGGAACTGGCAGGACGGTGCAGGCAAGGAGACAATCTTGCCAGAAAGGAGCTGTACGAGCGCTATGCAGGGCGGATGCTCAGCGTATGCCTCCGTTATACGGGCGACCGTGAAACAGCAGAAGACCTGATGCACGATGGCTTCCTGAAACTCTTCGATTCTTTTGATAAATTCACTTGGCGGGGTGATGGTTCCTTGCGGGCGTGGATGGAGCGTGTTATGGTGAATACGGCGTTGCAATACTTGCGCAAGAATGATGTAATCAACCAGTCGGAGGCACTGGACAACATACCCGAAACGTATGAAGAGCCAGATGTTTCGACAGTGGAAACTATTCCTCAGAAGGTGCTGATGCAATTCATCAGTGAATTGCCTGCCGGTTATCGCACCGTATTCAACTTATATATATTTGAAGAAAAATCTCATAGGGAGATTGCCCAGATGCTGGGTATCAATGAGAAGTCATCAGCTTCGCAGCTGACACGTGCCAAGGCTGCTTTGGCTACGAAAGTGAAGGAGTGGATGAGAAACAATGCTTAAAGGAAAGGACGTATGATGAAAGATGATGAATTGTGGTTGAAAAAGATAAAGGAACGGTTGGACGATTATTCCGAACCGTTGCCTGATACCGGCTGGGAACGGCTGGAGAAGGCTTTGCCGGCTTCTCCGTCCATGTCGGTCGGGACGAAAAAGAATATTCTGTTCCGGCGTTGGGCGATGACGGCTGCGGCTGTCGTACTGGTAGCGGTGTCATCGGTCAGCCTGTGGCTGATGCAAAGTCCGGTGATGGACGATGTGCGCCGCTCGGCAGGGCCGGCTCTGGCAATAATACCCGATGCTCTGCCGGAACAGGCGAAACCGGCTACTCAGGGAGAACAACCGGAACCTGTAATCAGACGGGTGGTGGAACAAGGAAGTGATTCTCACCATCAATCTCTTGTTGCACAACGTCTGGAGACGGAAGGAACTAACGTGAGGACAGGTGAAGAACTGCCGGGTGAGGGTGCAGGCACACGTATGACTGAAGTTAACGAAGGACTTCCGGTTTCAGAAGGAACGGAGAAGGTGGCGGAAGAAAACGTGACTTCTGGACAGGCAATGGAAAATACATCTTCGAAACAGGAGAAAGATGACCGGAGAGTGTACCGTCCTTCAGGGAAGGATAAGTTGCATTTGCCTTCTGAAAAGAAATCATCCAGAGAAGAAAAAGGCTGGGCGGTAGGCTTGTCTGTAGGAAATACGGGTGGTCTTGTTTCACTGGATAATGCCGGTGATATGCAGACTCCTCAGAACAGCGGCCCGTTGTTTAGTGATAAACTGGATTTGACGAATGTCTCTAATGGCATCCTGAGCATTCCTGAAGGGCAGGAACTGGTGTTTGACGGCGGAGTACCTTATTTGCGGAAGAGTACGCGTGTTGTCCGGGACATCAAACATAAGCAACCTATCAGCTTTGGCGTTTCTGTAAGAAAGTCATTACCTAAAAACTTCTCTGTGGAGACCGGAGTGACTTATACAATGCTGGCATCCGAAATAACGTATGAAGGAAGTTCGGAGAAGATAGACCAGAAGTTGCATTACATCGGTATTCCGGTGCGTGCAAACTGGAACTTTATAAATAACAAGAACTTTACGATGTATGTATCTGCCGGTGGTGCGGTAGAAAAGTGCGTTTACGGTAAGGTAGGAGGTGAAAAGGAAACGGTGAAGCCCGTGCAGCTTTCGGTAATGGGAGCGGTGGGCGCTCAGTATAATATAAGTAATAGAGTAGGTATCTATGTAGAGCCGGGTGTTTCTTACTTCTTTGATGACGGTTCTGCGATAGAGACGATACGTAAAGAAAATCCAACCAACTTTACGTTGCAGGCAGGTATCCGTCTGACTTACTAAGAGAATATCTGTTTCCCGGCAAGGGAAATGCTTGTATATGCAACGGGTGATAACAATGTATGTAATGAAACGTTACATACATTGTTATCACCCGTCCCTTTTTTCCTTCTTGTATTTAGTTGACTATGACAGTCTCAAAGTATTGTTTGAACAGTCTTTCAGCACGTTCCAGTTGTTCGGGAGTATTCTCCTTTACTTCTTTCAGTTTGTATTCCCATCCCATAGCTTCGTACTTGTGCACGCCCAGTCGGTGATAGGGGAGAATTTCTACCCGCTGTATACCTTTATATTTTCCGAGATATTCACCCAGACCGCGGATGTCTTCTTCAAAATCACTGTATCCCGGAACTAACACGTAGCGCAACCAGAAAGGACGTTCGTGTTCGTCCAGCCAGGCGGCTGTCTGCAAGGTCTTGATATTATTACATCCGGTCAGACTCTTATGGCGCTCGGGATTAAATTCTTTGATATCCAGTAATACTAAATCCGTCAGGCTTAAGAGTTCTTCCACTTTTTCATTCCAAATACCTCCGTTAGTATCCAGGCATATATGGATACCGTTAGCTTTCAGTTCCTTGAATAAAGGGATAAGAGCTTCTGCCTGCAACGTTGGTTCGCCACCGGAAAAAGTGATACCTCCTTTCTTCCCGAAGAATGCTTTCTGGCTGATTGCCATTTGCAGGATTTCTTCTGGTGGGGTAGGTGTACCCCCTTTTGCATCTATTGTATCCGGGTTGGCACAATACAAACAACGGAACGGACAACCTTGCAGGAAAACGACGAGCCGGAGACCCGGCCCGTCGAATGTTCCCATACTTTCGTAGGAGTGTACGTTTATCATATTACATTCTTTCGTGGAAGCTGCGGCTGATAACCTCTAACTGATGTTCGCGGCTCAGCTTCACAAAGTTCACAGCATAGCCCGAAACACGGATTGTCAGTTGCGGATACTTCTCCGGATGCTCCATGGCATCTTCCAGCATTTCACGGTTCAGTACATTTACGTTCAGGTGGTGTGCACCTTTGGTAAAGTAACCGTCCATCATTGTTACCAGGTTTTCAACACGGTCTTCCGCAGTCGGGCCGAGAGATTTCGGAACAATTGAGAACGTATTGCTGATACCGTCCTGTGAGTCACGATAACGCAACTTGGCTACGGAACTCAACGATGCGATGGCACCGTTCTTGTCGCGTCCGTGCATCGGGTTGGCACCCGGAGCGAAAGCCACACCTTTGGCACGTCCGTCGGGAGTGGCACCCGTCTTCTTACCGTACATCACATTAGAAGTGATGGTCAGCAATGAAAGGGTAGGACGGGCATTCTTGTAAACGGGCAACTTCTTCAGTTCTTCGCTGAAGTAGTACACCAAGTCCACACCGAGGTGGTCCACGCGGTCATCATTATTACCAAAGCAAGGAAATGCTCCTTCAATATCGAAACCTTCCGTCAGGCCGATTTCATTGCGGCGTGCCGTAACCTTTGCGTTCTTGATGGCGGACAGTGAGTCGATGGCAATGGAAAGACCTGCTACGCCATAAGCCAGATTAATGCGCGGATTTGTATCGATAAACGCCATCTGCGCTTTTTCATAATAATACTTATCGTGCATGTAGTGGATAATGTTCATCGCTTCGTTGTAAACGCGGGCAATTTCCGTCAGCACCTTTTTATAATTCGCCATCACTTCCTCGAATTTCAACACATCACTGGTTAGTACGGGGATGCCTTTTACCATAACCGTACCCGTGTTTTCGCAACGGCCGCCATTGATGGCAAGCAACAAGGCTTTTGCCAGGTTGGCACGTGCGCCGAAGAACTGGATTTGCTTACCGATAGCCTGATAAGATACGCAGCACGCAATACCGTAATCATCGCAGTTGCGCACTTCGCGCATCAGATTATCGTTTTCATATTGGATAGAGCTGGTATCTACTGATACTTTTGCGCAGAATTCCTTGAAACCTTCGGGCAGCTCAGGTCCCCACAATATCGTCAGATTCGGTTCGGGAGAAGGGCCAAGATTGTACAGCGTTTGCAGGAAGCGGAAAGAAGTCTTTGTCACTTTCACACGTCCGTCGTTGAAGCGTCCGCCGATGGCTTCGGTCACCCAAGTCGGGTCACCCGCAAAGATATCGTTGTACGACTGCATACGCAGATGGCGCACCATGCGGAGTTTGATTACGAACTGGTCAATCAGTTCCTGAGCAAACGTTTCGTTGATGTTTCCATGTGCCAGGTCGTACTCGATAAAGATATCGAGGAACGAGGAAACATTACCCAGTGACATGGCAGCACCGTCTTGTTCCTTCACAGCAGCCAGATAAGCCATGTACACCCATTGCACAGCTTCCTGTGCCGAAGTTGCCGGGCGACTGAGGTCGAGACCATAGTATTCGCCCATTACTTTAATATCCTTCAAAGCCTTGATTTGCTCTGCCACTTCTTCGCGCAAGCGGATGCGGTCGTCAGTCATCGGGCCGGTCAGATTGTGCAAATCTTCTTGTTTGGCTTCGATGAGGCGGTCGATGCCGTAGAGTGCCAGACGGCGGTAATCGCCGATGATACGTCCGCGGGCATAGTTATCGGGCAGTCCGGTGAGGAAGCCCAGTGAGCGGAATGAGCGGATCTCTTCGGTATATACGTCGAACACCCCGTCGTTGTGCGTCTTGCGGTAGTGGGTGAAGATTTCTTTTACTTTATCATCTATTTCCACGCCATTTTCACGGCAAGCCTTCATCACTACGTTGATGCCGCCGAAGGGTTTGATGGCACGTTTCAGCAATTCATCCGTTTGTAAGCCGACGATAAGCTCGCTTTCCTTATCTATATAGCCTGCCTGGTGTGAAGTAATGGTAGATACGGTATGGGGATCGAGAGAGCGGACGCCGTTGTTGGCTCTTTCCTCTTCGAGTGCTTTCAGACAAAGTTCCCAGATTTTTTTCGTGCGCTCGGTAGGTCCTTGCAGGAAGGATGCGTCTCCAGTGTAAGGCGCGATGTTTTTACTAACGAAATCACTGACATTGATTTCTTTGCTCCAAAGCCCGTCAATAAAGGTTTTGTTCAATTCCATAATATTCATTTTGTTAGTGGGTAAATGTAATGTTATCCTTTTGGGGCTGCAAAATTACGGAAATATTTCCGTAATAGTATGGATATATATGCCTTTTTTATGTTGAACAGCATAAAATAACTATTGTTAGGTATGCCACTTTCATCACTCACTGGAAAGTTTGTTTTTATGGCGGTTGTCGTCACTTTCATATTATCTTGTTGATAGATAGGATGTTATTAGTGTAGACAAAATGTTTTACCGTCACTCGTGTGGTGTATCTGCTTGATTATTAGCTATGTTCTTAGTGCTGACAAAAGTGACGGCAAATCACTTGCCGTCACTATCACCTTTTGTTCCTCTTAAATCTTTTCAATCTTTTCCTCTTTTTCCCGATTTATTCTGTTTACCTTTGCCGTCAATTATTAATAAACACGATATGGAAACATTCGATTACTCGCAGGTGCCTTATGGTTTTGGCTTATGTGCATCTGCCGATTGCCCTAAGGCTTCTACTTGTCTGCGCCACATAGCTTTGGAGCATGCTCCCGTAAAATATCCGTTCCTGCCCACCCTGACTCCTCAAAAACTGCAAGCCATGAAGGGAAAATGCGAATATTATCGTCCGAACAAGACAGTGCGTTATGCTAAAGGATTCACGCAGTTACTGAATTCCCTGACGGTCAGTGTTTCCGATACTTTCAGGTGCCGGCTTATTTCACACTTCGGACGCAAGAACTACTATCTTGCCCGTAAAGGCGACTGGTTGATAAAGCCTGCTGACCAGCAGTATATCATTCGTTTGGCCAAAGAGTGCGGACTCCAGTTGGATGACTACTTTGACGATTATGTGGATAGATATAATTGGGGAGACTAAAGGGCTCATTTCTGATTTCGTATAAGAACGACAGTTTCCTCTAATGGAAACTGCAGTTTCTCCTAATGGGAACTGTCGTTTCCCTTAATGGGAACTATCGTTTCTCTTCGTGGGAACGCTCGTTTCTCTTCATGGGAACGAGTGTGCCCTTGCATTGTCCTGATAATGGTCTGACTTATACTAAAATGGTTGTCACTATCAGTTGTTAGTTACTAAATGAGTTGTCACATACTATTGTTCTTTCCTGCTTTAGTTTACATTCTATTGAAACTATTCCTACTTTGCTTTACAGTGATTTTGTTTACTTGTGATGCTATAGGATTCGTAGCATCGGCTAATCTTCTTGTATGTATATTATTTTAGGTATAGAAGCTGTTTTTTTGCGCAGAAATGTTTGCGTTATCAAAAAAGAATAGTAACTTTGCACCGCTTTAAGAGAAAAGCACTTCTTGAAAGAGAAGTTTTGGAGAGGTGGCAGAGTGGTCGATTGCGGCGGTCTTGAAAACCGTTGTACTGCGAGGTACCCGGGGTTCGAATCCCTGTCTCTCCGCTGAATTAACCGGACAAAGCCGGATAATGAATAGTAAAGTCCCACAAATTCAATGATTTGTGGGACTTTTTTATCCCCTTATGTCTGCCCTACCGGACATCATTTAGCCTTTAAAAGACAAAGTTAGTAACCTAACTCGTACCCCCGACAACAGAAAGCGTAAAAGGGGTACACTTAGTCTGAAATTGGCGAACTTCTGGTACTATTGGGCACTAATTTTTGATTTCGTTTTTTCATTTCTTGCTCTGTGTAACTAAGAACCTTTCATTTTTGAGATTACCAAATATTACGATGTATTCTATCCTCTATCCAAATTTCTTTCTGTTTGCAGATATGTGCATTTTCCGCTGCATAGCCGATGGCAAGAAAACAAGTAAACTCGTATTCTTCGGGAGCATTAACGAGGTGTCTTACATATTCCGGTTCGTTACCGATGGGAATACGGAACGCACACGCCAGTCCCTCTGCGGTTGCTGCCAGTAAGATATTTTCTACTGCCGCCCATGCCGAAGCGAAATAATTGAGTGAACTTTGGTCTGTCGGGTGACACAGAGGACAATCCTTTTGTCGGAAAAACGGTAGAACAAGGCAATTACTCTGCATTAGCATACGTTGTTGTTTGGGTAACGCATCAACAAACATGGCATATCCGTCTTTGTCCATTACATCTGCGGCGGCTTCAAGTCCGGTCTGTTGAATGTTTTTGGTGTTTTCTGCCACTGGCGATATAAGTCGGGCAATGTTTTCTTGCCCTCTCACCACAATGAACTCAAACTGTCGCAAATGGTCGTTGGTCGGAGCTTTAAAGGCTGCCGATAATACTTTTTCCAGCACTTTATCCGTTACTTCCTTATCGGAAAAGTCGCGGATGGTTCTTCTTTTCTCTAATACTTGATAGAAATCCATAACAATACATTTTAATAGTTATACTTATTGTTTTCGGCAGCAAAGTTACGGCTGTTTATTGTTGCATATTTGTGGTATTGTTTTGTATAATTGTCGTATATTTGCATAGAACTAATTTATATGCAATTATGGAAGAAGTAATTATCCCTTATGAATTGCCCGAAGTGGAAAATCATTCGTTCTTCTTTATAGACCAACGAGTTGATACTCATATAGAAGCCAAATTGCATCAGCATGATGCATGGGAGTTATATTATGTGTTACATGGATATGGAACTCGGATGGCAGGTGATACGTTACAATCTTTTTCGGCAGGAGATGTGGCATTGATACCACCATCCATGCATCATTATTGGGAATATATACCTTCATCGGCAGACAGTGACGGGTGTATTCACTACTTGATGGTTGCTTTCAGTCACTCTTTTGTAACGAGGTGCATGGAGGTATTTCCCGAATTGCGAAATCGTTTAGCAAGTCTTACATTTCCTGTTAATGCATTAAAGTTTGGACTGGAAAGTTCTCGTATCATTCGCAAAATATTATCTCAGATGAACGAAATGGACGAATTAGGTCGATTGTGCGAAATGTTCCGCTTACTACCTATTATTTTCAATACTTCCGACCATATTTTTGCAGGTAAACCTATGAACATTGAACGTGATGTAAGACGTATGCAACAAATTTGTACTTATGTGATGGCTCATTATGTTCATACTATCTCTTTAGATGAAATTGCCGCCGAAGTGGGCATGAACCGTTCTGCGTTTTGCTCTTATTTCAAGCGATGCAAAGGGATGACATTCTCACAATTTGTTACCCAGTATCGCTTGAATACTGCTTGTGAACTTCTGAAACACTCACAAAAACAAGTTTCGGAAATCTGTTTTGCGGTAGGCTTTAATGATGTTCCACATTTTAACAGAGTTTTCAAAGAATTGAAAGGAGTATCACCAAAGGACTATAGGAAGGTAAATACCTAAATGCTAAATGTTTATATTCAAAGACTTACATAAATCGGAACAGTGTTGTGTCATTGAGCCATGAAACCTGTATCTACCTAAAGGGTACTTGCCAATAGTAAGTAAAACAATGTCATTTTTATAATTTTCATGTTTTGCACTGTTGCTATCAATGGCTAAGCAGAGAACGCTGTAAGCGTTAGTCTGCTTCGTTAGTAACTTCGTTATTCCGCAAGTTCAAACTTTCTCAGCGACTGACATATCAGATTTGTATAGGAAATAGATTTTACACGCTATACCTTATTTATATCATTTATGGTTTCCAGCCTGTTACTGTTATTGAGTAAATCCCGACATTGCCTGATTTATACTTCCGAATTGTGTCTTCATCCAAATGTTCATATAGTACTTCATCAGGAATAAGAACTGTTTTGGTTCTTTCAACGCGAATATCCATGAAATCAGCTTTTTCTATTTCTTTCAGATAATCTTCCCTTTGAATGGCACTTGCGATACATCCCGCATACATGGCAGCATTATCTGTAAACTCTTTGGGGAATATTCCGTTAAGTACGACATCTGATATGCAGAAATGTCCTCCCGGTTTTAGTACGCGGTAAATCTCCTTGAAGATCATATTTTTCTGGGGAAGTAGGTTTAGCACGCAGTTGCTTACAATCACATCTGCAGTATTGTCATGCAGAGGCATCTCTTCTATGTCTCCTTCCAGGAACTCCACATTAGTATATCCCCGCTTGAGTGCATTCTTGCGAGCCTTTAATATCATTTTGGGGGAGAAATCAATGCCAATGACTCTGCCACTCTCACCCACTTCTGCACGGGCAATAAAGCAATCATTTCCTGCCCCGGAACCTAAATCAACAACTGTATCACCTTTATTTATGTCAGCATATTGAGTCGGCAGTCCGCATCCCACTCCTAAATCCGCATCGGGTTCATACCCTTTTAAGTTTGTATAATCTTCACTCATGATAGTGAATACTTTCTTGGATGGGCTTGCCGGGTTTCTGCCACAGCAGCATCCTTTGGGTTCATCGGCATTTAAAGCAAGTTCACTATAGCGTTGCTTCACTAATTCTTTCAGATTCTGATTATTTTCCATTTCTAGCCTGTATTAAAGTTTATACTATAATCGTAATTCGTAGAACAGCGAACGTTCTTTTCAAAAAAAAGTGCTGTTATCCACAGCACGATGTTTCCGTACATTGGTAGTCACCAAAGAATGTGGCAAATAATTTGCGGGCGAGTTCCCAATTTTGTCGGTTGATACAATACCGGACTTTGGGAGTTTCTATTTCTCCCTGAATTAAACCAGCTTCTTTCAACTCTTTCAAATGCTGCGAAACGGTTGCTTTAGCAATAGGTAATTCTTCGTGGATATCACCGAAGAAGCAGCTTTCCTGGTTTGCCAAAAAAGCAAGAATAGCCATCCGTGCCGGATGTCCCATTGCTTTGGCAAAGCGAGCAATTTGTTCCTGTTCTGCTGTATACTGTTTCTCTTTCACTTCAGCTCTTCTATTTGTTTGTTCGCAAAACTACGAACAATATTTTGAATGGCAAAATAAAACAGTTTTTTTCGGTTAAGTGCAAGACGGTTACAGTTCTTTTTTCATCCAATAATTTGTGAGAAACAATACATTTGCTTTTCGTTTTTGTTCACGCATTACCTTATAACCTTTACTTTCAAAGAAGGGTTTTGCCGTGATGCAGACTTCAGAGGTTATTATGGGGATTTGTCGTTCTATTGCATATTCTTCGGCCATTGATAAAAGAAAACTTGCAACTCCTCTGCCTTGATAGTCCTTATGCACAAACATGGATTGCAAATAACCATCTTGTTGTATAGATGTAAATCCGATAATCTGGTTTTCTTCATTCAGTGCAACAATGAAATATAGATTGGTGATTAAATCGGTCAGGTGTTGTATATCATCCCCACATGAAGCCCAATCCTCTATTTCTTCTGGCGTATAGTCAGCTTTGTTGATAGCGCGTAAAGTTGCTTTGTACATCTCCTTTAGCTCCGGGATATCAGCGAGAGTTGCTTTCCTGAATCGGTAGTTTCTATTTTCCATAATAAATCTGTTTTCCGCAAAAATACGAAAAGTTTTCATAAAGAGAAGCAATCATTTATTCTATGAAACAGCGAAACAATAAACAAAGGAAAACTGTTTCTTATCATATAACTTAAAACGGATATAATTATGAATAAAACAGTTGATTTGTTGGGACAACAGGCAGAATATTACCTGAACCATACATGTAAGACAATAGATAAGAAATTAATTCATGTTCCGGGGCCTGATATGATTGATAAAGTCTGGATGGACTCTGACAGGAATGTCCGTACGCTTAATAGTTTGCAAACCTTGTACGGGCATGGACGCCTTGCAAATACCGGGTATGTATCTATTTTGCCGGTCGACCAGGATATAGAACATACAGCCGGAGCGTCATTTGCTCCGAATCCAATCTATTTTGATCCTGAAAATATAGTAAAATTGGCTATTGAAGGAGGGTGTAACGCAGTTGCATCTACATTCGGCATATTGGGAGCCGTGGCTCGCAAATATGCACACAAAATACCTTTTGTTGTGAAACTGAACCATAATGAATTGCTGACTTACCCGAACTCTTACGACCAGGTAATGTTTGGAACAGTAAAAGAGGCCTGGAATATGGGTGCGGTGGCAGTTGGTGCCACTATTTATTTCGGGTCGGAACAGAGTCGTCGCCAGATTGTTGAAATATCGCAGGCTTTCGAGTATGCGCATGAATTAGGTATGGCTACTATTTTATGGTGCTATCTGAGAAATAATGATTTTAAGAAAGAGGGTACGGATTATCATGCGGCAGCCGACCTAACCGGACAAGCTAACCACATCGGAGTGACCATTAAGGCTGATATCGTAAAACAAAAACTTCCTTCCAATAACGGAGGATTCACAGCCATCCATTTTGGTAAAACAGATGAAAGAATGTACTCTGAACTTGCAACTTCACATCCTATCGACCTGTGCCGTTATCAGGTTGCTAACGGCTATATGGGCCGTGTAGGTCTGATTAATTCGGGTGGTGAATCTCATGGAGAATCGGATTTGCGCGATGCTGTTGTTACGGCGGTTATCAATAAACGTGCCGGTGGAATGGGATTGATTAGCGGAAGAAAGGCATTTCAGAAACCGATAGGAGAGGGTGTTCAGTTGTTGAATGCGATTCAGGATGTTTATCTGGATTCTTCGATAACTATTGCATAAATTAGTAAAGTTTATCATGGGGCGGAAAAATGCTATCTCGAATATGAACGTTTCCGGGAAATCCGCCTCATGTATAACCCTTGAATGGTTGTCACTAAGACCGATTTCCTGTGAAAGAGGAATATTTGAGTTTATCAATCTCTCCATTCATTATTAACGGTAAATTACTGCGTATTTTTTCAATAGGCCAGTTCCACCATTGTAATTCTTGTAATCGGGCAATCGTGTCCGCATCAAAGCGCAATCGTATTTCTTTAGCCGGGGTTCCACCTACTATAGTGTAGGGAGGAACATCTTTAGTTACTACTGCCCGTGACGCTATAATTGCCCCATCGCCTATATGTACTCCACTCATAATTACAGCCTCATAACCTATCCATACATCATTACCAATAGTAATATCACCTTTGTTGTCCCATGCTGAGGCTACATCTTTTTTATCTAACCCCCATTCTTCGAAGAATAATGGAAATGTATAATTTGCCAAGGACTTCAGAGTATGATTTGCGCTATTGAAAAGAAATTTGGAACCGCAGGCGATAGAGCAGAACTTCCCGATTATCAGCCGGTCTTTATTGATGGGATAATGATATAATACATTGTTCTTTTCAAACAGTGTGGGGTCGTTTACAAAATCATTGTATATCGTGTAGTCACCTACAATAATATTGGGGTTTTTAATAACTGTATTCAGGTAAATAGTCTGAAAATCATTTGTACGGGGATATGTTTGAGCATTCATGATGATTAATCTTTTTTGATTGCAATCGGTTTTGGGTTGTTGCAATATGCAAATATAGAAAGATATTATTTCTAAAACCGTAGTGTAGGCCTCATTTTTATTTCTCTTTCTCATTAACATCGGAGTTATGAGCAATTTGATTATCTTTGGGCACTGTTAAATGATCAATCAATTATTATCCTATAGCCATGAAGACAAAGATTTTATTACCGGTAATCAGTTTTTTCTTATTAGTTGCATCTTGTACAAACAGTAGTGATAAAAAAGCAGGTAATCAAGATACTAAAAGTAATGTCACTTCTACTGATTGGCAATCCCGCTATGATAAGATTGAGGCATCTGATCTGCCTGATAATGTAATTCAACTTATCGGTAAAGAATGGATGCTTGTTACGGCAGGAAATAAAGGCTCCTACAATACGATGACCGCCAGTTGGGGAGGTGTCGGATATATTTGGGAGCGTCCCTCTACTTTTATCTTCATTCGCGATACCCGCTATACCTATCAATTCTTGCAACAGGAGGAAAGTTTCACCCTCAGTTTCTTTGACGAGAAATACCGCAATGCCCTGCGTATATGCGGAACAAGGTCGGGAAGAGATACAAACAAGATAGAGGAAGCCGGACTTACTCCTTTGGAAACACCATCCGGGTTAATGAGCTTTGGAGAAGCCAGAATGATTATTGAATGTAAGAAGATGTTTGTTCAGGAATTGGACTATGCCAATCTGACTGAGCCCTACAAAACTAAGGTCATGGAAGAATCATATAAAAACGAATCCTCCAAGCATCAAATGTTTATTTCCGAAATAACCAATATTTGGGTTAAGAAATAATTTTCAACTAAAATTTGGTCAAAATTTCCTTTTCATTGGTAAAAGGACAACTGTTTTTCGGTCAATTCTTGGAATTCATCCTCTTTTCTGTATATTTGCGCCCGCATTTTACCAGTGCCACTATTAACCACCTAATTCAGAATGTACTAAACTATAACACTAATGGAGCAAATAAATGCGGTGATTACAGGAGTCGGGGGATATGTACCCGACTATATCCTGACCAATGATGAAATTTCTAAAATGGTCGATACCTCTGACGAATGGATCATGGGACGTATCGGTATAAAGGAAAGACGTATTCTGAATGAAGAGGGGCGCGGCACTTCATATATGGCTCGTAAAGCTGCAAAACAATTGATGCAACGCACAAAATCCAATCCGGAAGATATTGACCTGGTGATTGTAGCCACTACTACTCCTGATTATCGTTTACCTTCAACTGCTTCCATCCTCTGCGAAAGACTGGGCTTAACGCGTGCTTTCGCTTTTGATATGCAAGCTGTTTGCAGTGGCTTTCTGTATGCGCTGGAGACAGGAGCGAATTTCATCCGCTCAGGAAACTATAAGAAGATTATCGTGGTGGGAGCCGATAAAATGTCATCAATAATAGATTATACCGACCGTGCCACCTGTCCGATTTTTGGCGATGGGGCGGCAGCTTTCATGCTGGAGCCTACCACGGAAGATTATGGTGTGATGGATGCCGTTTTGAGAACGGATGGTAAGGGATTGCCTTTCCTGCATATCAAAGCCGGTGGTTCTGTATGCGCCCCTTCCTATTATACAATGGATAATCACATGCACTATATTTATCAGGAGGGCCGCACGGTATTCAAGTATGCTGTAGCCAATATGTCGTCGGCTTGCGAATCTATTATTGAGAGAAATCACTTGAGCAAAGACGAACTTGCCTGGGTGATACCTCATCAGGCTAACCAGCGCATAATCAGTGCTGTAACACAACGCTTGGAAGTGCCGTCTGAAAAAGTGATGGTTAACATCGAGCGTTATGGCAACACAAGCGCCGCCACGCTTCCGCTTTGTATCTGGGATTTTGAAAGCAAGTTGAAGAAAGGCGATAAACTGATTTTCACAGCCTTTGGGGCAGGGTTTGCCTGGGGAGCTGTTTACGTCAAGTGGGGATATGATTCAGATACTTCTTCATCCGCCAAAAGCGGACAAAGCCCCCCAAAAACAGAATAACTCCGGAGACTATGCATATCCATGCAAGTCTGTCCAGACGTGAAATACTATCAATCTGTAATATTCCAATCCCTGCGGTTAGGAGGTAAAGCGACGTACGGATATACGAAAACAATGTTCTTTCGTTAGCAAGTTTGGTACGTTCGAGCGCCAGATGGTCACGGAGTATCAATTCATTGTTTTCGGGTTTGTCGGTAGTTTTTTGCATAACCTTGTTTTTTTAATGTAACTCTTCTTATTATAAACAGTGCGAAAACGCAAATAGTTTATTAGATATATATTATCTTTGTGGGGAATCATTACATGACAATATTTTGTTGACCGTAACAATAAACTTAAAAAACAACCAACGTATTATGAATCAAGAACTATCAATGAGCGCCAATCAACTGGTGGCCGCTCTTCAAAAGCCAGCTTCCGAATTTACGAAAGCCGACATCATTTCTTATATCAAAGAAAACGATATCCGCATGGTGAACTTCATGTATCCTGCTGCAGACGGGCGACTGAAAACACTGAATTTTGTTATTAACGATGCTGCCTATCTCGATGCAATACTTACTTGCGGAGAACGTGTAGACGGATCGAGCCTGTTCTCATTCATCGAGGCGGGTAGCAGTGACTTATATGTGGTGCCTCGTTTCAGTACCGCTTTCATTGATCCTTTTGCTGAGACAACTACGCTTTCCATGCTTTGCTCTTACTTCAATAAAGACGGCGAACTGTTGGAAAGCTCTCCGGAATACACGTTGCGGAAAGCCTGCCAGGCATTTACCGATGTGACGGGGATGGAATTTCAGGCTATGGGCGAATTGGAATACTATGTAATAGCAGAGGATGACGGACTTTTTCCGGCTACCGACCAGCGTGGTTATCATGAATCGGCTCCTTATGCCAAGTTCAATGATTTCCGCACGGACTGCATGTTGCATATCGCGCGAGCCGGTGGACAAATCAAGTACGGTCATTCCGAAGTGGGTAACTTCACGCTCGATGGCAAAGTCTATGAGCAAAATGAAATCGAATTCCTGCCGGTACGTGCCGACCGTGCTGCCGACCAACTGATGATAGCTAAATGGGTTATCCGTAACCTGGCTTATCAGTACGGATACGACATAACCTTCGCACCCAAAATCACAACAGGAAAAGCTGGCTCCGGTCTGCATATTCATATGCGTATTATGAAGGACGGACAGAATCAGATGTTGAAAGACGGTATACTTTCTGAGACAGCCCGCAAAGCTATTGCAGGAATGATGGAGCTGGCACCCTCTATTACTGCTTTCGGCAATACCAATCCTACTTCTTATTTCCGTCTTGTTCCGCACCAGGAGGCACCGACGAATATTTGTTGGGGCGACCGCAACCGTTCTGTATTGGTACGTGTACCGTTGGGCTGGTCGGCAAAGACGGATATGTGTATGTTGGCCAATCCGCTGGAAGCCCCGAGTCACTATGACACTACGCAAAAGCAGACTGTAGAAATGCGCTCTCCCGACGGTTCGGCAGATTTATATCAGTTGATAGCCGGGCTGGCGGTGGCTTGTCGTCATGGCTTTGAGATGGAAAATGCTTTGGATATTGCAGAAAAGACGTATGTAAACGTGAATATCCATAAGAAAGAGAATGAAGACAAGTTGAAGCAACTGGCGCAACTGCCCGATAGCTGTGTCGCTTCTGCTGATTGTCTGGAAAAGCAACGTGCTTCTTTTGAACAGTACGGAGTGTTCAGCCCTGCAATGATTGACGGAATTATCAGTAAACTGCGCTCTTATGATGACAAGACATTGCGTAGTGATATACAGAACAATCCGGATGCAATGTTGGCATTGGTGAGGAAGTACTTCCATTGCGGATAAAGGATTGGGTTGAGATAAACAAGGAGGGTAAAAATCTTTTTTACCCTCCTTATCTTGATTTTTGTGTTTCTGTCTTAATATACACTTGCCGATTGAATAACTATCTTTTCTAACAACTCCTGCATCTTTCCAATTACCGGCTCTCCTGTAAGCCCATATTCTGCTGCCATCACTTTCATTTGCGGGAATGTGGCCCATACGCTTCCGTTCTTATCTTCCCATACCGATATCTTTAACGGTAATTCAATGGAAATACTTGGATTATCCTGCATCAGTTTGGTTCCTACTTTGGGTGAACCGAAAACAATCACCTGGTTCGGACGGAGTTCAAGACCTACCTCTTCGGCATTCTTTCCGTGGTCGAATATGGCAAATACAGGGATACCCATTGTTTTCAATGTCTGCTCGATGCGTGTCACGGTTTCGGCTACACAGAACTGGCTTTCGTAAGTATAAAGCAGATTGTCATTGGCTCCTGTGCCCATTTTACTGCTATCAAAGGCAGCAGCAATCTTGCGTCCCAGATTGGTCATGTCTACGCCTTCCTTATTGGCAAGAAGGGTGACGCATACCAACTCCGAAGCATCTGTAAAGCGGCTCAGGAAAGCTGAATGTCCTGATACGTTTCCCTTGATATCCATCAGTCCTTTGTGATTGTAGAACTGCCATCCGGCTATGGCGGGAATCATTTTTCCATTGGCAAGCCTGGTAGGTTTATAGATGATGTCCCGGTTTTCCGGTTTGGCAATCAGCACACCTCCGGCAAGGCCGATATCCCAATGGCTGATGTTTTCGGCTGATGCCCATATATCGGAAAAACCTTTCATGGCCGTCGGGCTAACAGTAGGGGCGGCTACCAACTTGCCATCCTTTTCTATATACCCCGTGGTCGTCTCCGATGGATTGATATAATCTTTATCTTTCTTGAAAGTCTGGTGCACATTGGCGGTAGTGATTACGTCTTCCTGCTTTACTTTCGCAAGGTCTTCTCCAAAGTAAGTCTGTTGAAGTCCGAGATAGTCTATCTGATACTTCTTTACGAAATCGTGGTAGGACATTTTACTAACCTTTTCAATCACAGACGTCAGCAGAAGGAAGTTAGTGGCACTTTGCTTCACATCCGTACCTGGTTCAAAAGCCAACGGAATAGCCTTTACGGTTTCTATCAGTTGCACGGGCTGATAATCGGCGGATACGTCGAAGCCCTTTTGTGAACGATAATCGGCAATGCCCGAACTATGTTGCATCAGTTGGAGTATGCTGATGTTCTGCCAGCTTTCCGGGATATCTTTGAGATACTTTCCGACAGGCTCGTTCAGATCCAATTTCCCTTTTTCGTATAATTGCATGATTGCTACGGCCGCAAATCCCTGAGAGATAGGTCCGACAGGCCAGAGGGTTTTAGCTGCCGCCAGATTTCCTTTTTCAAAATCCGTGACTCCGTAGCCTACGACACGGGGGATGTAGGGAGCCTGCACGATGGCGAGCGTCATGCCCGGTATTCCCTGTTCTTCCATGAATTCATAAATCATTTGGTCGATAGCTTTTCCCTGATAAGCTACGTGCACATTTCCCCTGCCTTCCTGTGGCAATTGATTTTCATACTTCTTCATAATTGTTCCTCCGTCTTGTGCCAAAATCGTTCCCGATATCAGCAAACCTGCTAATGTTAATAATTTCTTTTTCATACTATTTTTATCAGAGTTTTATTGTTGATTTCCGATGTTGCAAAGGTAGGCGGTTTGGGGCTGCGAGAAAATGACGATACAACATATAAACTATGCAATTGTTCCCGATTGCAGTAAAAAGGGCTTCCGCTATACTAATTGTTTATGTAATGTATAGGATTTATATATTAATAAGGTAAGTACTGATATGCGTGTCTCATAACAAGTAGGTTATGAATCATTTTTGAGGTAAATACGGATTTTTGAAATTCCATCCAATAGAATGATTATATTTGCATCTTAACTATTTAAGAAACAAATTATAAACCCTTAATCTGTAAGCAATGAGATTTAACAACGTAAGATTATTAGTAAAAGACTTCGCTAAATGCTTTAAATTCTACACCGAACAACTCGGATTAGAACCAGCCTGGGGAGATGAAAACAGCGGATACGCCAGTTTTAAAGTGGCCGACGGAATAGAAGGCTTCACCCTTTTTGTATCCGACTGGATGGCACCTTCAGTGGGCAATGCAGATAAACAGCAGCCCGTTGCGATGCGTGAAAAGTTAATGGTCTCATTCAGTGTAGATAATTTAGACGAAACCTTTGCCGCTCTGAAAGCAAAAGGCGTGATGTTTATCAATGAACCTACGGATATGCCCGATTGGGGGATGCGTTGCCTGTACCTGCGCGATCCCGAAGAAAATCTTATAGAACTCTTTACCCCTCTGTCGCCGGAGCAATTTAGTCAGGAACTCCTCGAAGAAGATAAGAAATTTCAATAAGAGTTGGATTATGATTGCTTTTTCACTTGATTTTCATAGATTTTCAGAACCTCAAGAACTATGATTGACCCGGCAGGACATCCTTTCTGTCTTGATACGGAAGAAGCCGAATAAAATTCTATCAAAAGCTATTGTTTATGTCAGAAATCGCTAATTATTTCCTTTATAGAACCGAAGAGAGTGAAACGGGACTGCCCGCTAATTGTGTTGCTGATTTAAATCTGGATGATCTATTTGCAGAAATAGATTATTGCAATTCATCCATCGGTCGGCAATACCTGTATTACCTCTTGTTGTCGGACAAAGTTTCGGGCGTTGGAAAGCAGGAGGCTTTGCTCGGTTCACTGTCTGCAAATACGGAATTGCGCGATTTCTTGTCTAAGACCTTGAAGGAACTGAATAAGCCGGACGCTTACTCCATTGTATCCATCATTGAGGGGAACAATGTGGAGATTTCCCGTAAGGAGATGAAGATTATCAGCATTTGCCGTTTCCTGCCGTTCCTGTTTCTTGCTTTGACTTTGATTGCCCATTCAGGATATTTCCTGGCTCTGTTTGTCGTTGCTTTCATCACTAACGTCGTGTTGCACTATCGCTGCAAGCCGAAGATACAGGGATACTTTTTCTCAATTCCCCAATTGTTTAAAATGATAAGGCAGGCTGAACGGTTGGCGCAGAAGCGGGAGTTTGCGTCTGTGATCCCAGGTATATCTGATGATTTGAAGGAGGTGGAAGGGCTGAAAAAGTATATTTCCTACTTCCGTTTCAATATGACGCTGGATAATGATATGGCTATTCTGTTCTATATTGTAGCCGAACTTGCCCGGATATTCTTTCTTCATGAAGCTTATGCAGTGGGGAAAACTTTCAAACTATTCAAAGAGAAGTCTGCTGCCATTCATGGCATCTACCAGTTTATTGGCTTTTTAGATACCCTCTTTTCAGTCTCCATATTGAGGGAGAATTTACCTTATTATTGTCTGCCGGGAGAGAACAAGGCGGGTGAGAGGCTGCGTATCCGGTCTGTTTATCATCCTCTGATAGAGAATTGTGTTTCGAACGACCTTGTCCTGCACGGAAAGTCGGCACTGATAACCGGTTCGAATATGGCAGGAAAAACCTGTTTCATGCGGACAATAGGAGTGAACCTGTTGGCTGCAAAAGCACTCCATACCTGTTTTGCAGAGACTTTTGAAGCGGACCTGCAAATGTCATTGCTGTCTTCCATCCATCAGGGAGATAACCTGATGGAAAATAAGAGCTATTTTATGCAGGAAGTGACGACCATCAAAGAATTCATAGATAAAAGCGACAATGGTAACCATTTGTTCCTGCTCGATGAACTTTTTCGTGGAACAAACACTAAAGAGCGGATAGCCATAGCCAAGTCTGTACTGTCATGGCTGGTGAAAAACGGTAATTTAGTCTTTGTCTCCACACACGACCTTGAACTGGCGGATATGCTGGAACAGGAGTATGAATTGTATTATTTCAGCGAGTCTGTGAAAGAGGGTGTCTTGTCCTTCGACTATAAATTGAAGAAAGGCATAGCGACCGAACATAATGCGATTAAGATATTGGAACTTTGTGAGTATCCTGCCGGACTGATTCGGGAGGCTCACTCACTAATCTCCTCACATACCTCCATCTTCATTCCCCGATAAACGACTACTATTTTGTGCAGGGTCGTCGTACCTATTGCTTTTTGTACCGTTTCACTGGCAGCATAGCGTTCGGCTTGTGTGATAGCTTCCCGACGGAGTTGCTCCACTTTTTCATTGCTATCCTTCCCTTTGGCATATTTCAGTTCGATGATATAGGAATGAAGCATGTCTTTGTAGATTTCCAGCAAAGGGAACATGAAGATGTCGGCATACCCCTCTTGATTGTCCTGCTCGGAAATGGGGCGGTAGAAGCGGTTTTGTGCGGTCATGGCGAGGGTGAATCCATGCACGTATGCTTCCCCCTTTTGCCTGTCTCGCTGAGAAGAGTAGCGGTGCAGGCATTCGGCGATATAGTCGAAATAGGCTTTCCAGTCGCCACGATAGGCCATTGCGGAAGCGAGTTTTCCTTTCTCCCAGTTGTCAAAACGAAGATTGGCTTCATTGTAGGTATCGAGCAGGTAGCTGTACAGTTGTTCACGCACTACTTGATTCGGAATAGTCAGCAGTGTCTCTCCTTGTTTAGTTCCGCTGATGGTCAACATGCCAAAATAGAACAGCAGGCTGACGAAGTTGTCCGGTTCTGCAATCGCTTCGGCTGGGAAGCCTGTTTTCAGCTCACCAGTGACGTATCCTTGTTGTACCAATGTCTGGATGGTAGAGGCATCGTGGGCAAATTCTTTGTCTTTACGGATAAGCATCCGTAGCTTGTTATAATCTACACGGATATTTTCTTCTATCATATTGCGGGGCATATTTCCCTCGTTGCGGATGTAATTGTCTACAAAGTAAAGCACCATATTGGAGTTGTACATTGTAGTGCTTCCATAGCTTTTTTCGGCAAAGCAGTAATTATCATACCAAGGCTTCATCGCTTCTATCAGTTCGTCGGTGGAGTGGTGGAACTCGCAGGTAGTGGCATAATAATCCAACATCGCCCGCACTTCCTCTTCGGTGAATCCGGTCATTTCATTAAATTCCGGAGAAAGCGAATAGTTGGTGCCGATGTTGAAACCACTGGTCAGGTCGTCCATCGTGACGGGGCTGACACCTGTCACAAAGCAACGTTTGATAGTGGAATAGGTGCCAGCCTTTACCGTATCGAAGAAACTGCGTAGATAACCTGTTCCGTGTGTCTCGCTCTTATAGTCTTCCAGGCAGGAAGGTTCAGACAATATCTTGTTTGTAAAGTGATCGTACTCATCGATGAACAGATAAATCTGCTGATTGGTCTTGACGCATTCTTTGTATAGATAGTCCAATTGCTCTACAGCTCCCTTCTTCTTATTCATTTCTTCTTTTATTCCTTCAGGCAGATATTGGGCATAAATGTCGCAGAAGAAGTTGAATTCAGTGTTGCAGTGTGCGTCCAATGATTGTCGGTAGCTTTTCAATTCAGCGTTTACCACAGCGAAGTTCAGATAAATAATGAGATATGAATTCCGTTCGGAAGTGGGATGCTTGCCTATATAAAGGTCGCCATACCATTTTTCAAACTTGTCCGCTTCCAGAATATTATAGTAATGGTGGAGCATGGAAATAGTCAGACTCTTGCCGAATCTGCGTGGACGGATATAAAAGAAATACTTGTTCGCATTCTCTATAAGGGGGATATAATGCGTCTTGTCCACATAGTAACAATCGTCTTCACGGACATCAATAAAGTTCATCATTCCGTAAGGAATGCGTTTACGCTTTGCTGGCTGGATCATAACTCTTTTATTTTCTCACAAAAATAAGAATAAAAAACGAACCTTGATGGATGGAAGCCATATAAATGATATTTGGCGTGACCGAAAAAAGTAAAGGCAGGGAAAAGCGGATATTTATCCGTCTTTCTCTGCCTTTACAGTTAGAATCGGTTCGTTTACTTCTTTGCTTCGTCGGCCAGTGAGTGCACTTTGCCTTTGAGGTCATTTGCTTTTCCGGCAATGGCGGAAGTTTCGTCGGCTACTCTGTCCGCTACTCTTTCTCCGGCATACAATGCCTTTTCTTTAGCAGCTTCCAGCAAGTCTTCGGTATGTCCTTCAATTCTGTGCAGGGCATCGCATACTTCTGCTTTCATTTTTTTAGCTCTTGAACTGCGGGCAAAACCGTATGCCAGCGCTCCTAAGATTGAACCTACTCCCAGTCCAATCAGAAAATGAGAATCTTTACAAGTCATAATTTAAAAGGTTTAATGGTTAAAAACTAAATTACTTTCTATTATTGCACAGACAACAGAAGGCGCGGGGCATTGGTTCAACGGCGGAGAAGAGAATTACTACTATTTCACACTTCGTAAATTCTGATAAAGAGCGCTCTTTTACCAGCTCTACGATGAATGCTTGGTTCCCCGTAGAGTTTCCCCCTGTTTTTCTACGATGAACGCCCCATTCATCGTAGAGGAAAAACAGAGGTGTTTTTCTTGTTATTTAAATAAAGGTAAGCGGTTCAGCATATTTCTGATTTTGATTGCAATGCGGGGCATGGGCTCGGCTACGGTCAGGCCGACTAAATCATACTTGGCGGCTATATCATTAATCACCCGTATCACTTCCTCGGTCTTCATCCCGTCAGGTTCAACGCCTACTCCTGCAATCATGTCGGCAGGATCTATCACGTCCAGGTCGAAGTGGATGACGACTTTGGAAACTCTTGTTCCTTTCAGCCACTCCATGATGGCGGTGCTATGTTCCGCCACGTATTTGGGAGCCAGACCTTTTATGCCTAATTCCTTTTGCCTTGCTTGCATACCTTCGTCCCACGAACGTAAACCTACAATCAATGTTTTGGACACATCGAATTTACCGGGTAGCATATTGATAATCTCTTCATCACCCATACCCAGACAGGCTGTGAGGGCCATTGCGTGATAACCTTTGTATGCATCGTAAGGCAGGTTGATGTCAGGATGTGCATCTATCCAGACTACGGCTATATCGTCAGGATATTTAGCCGCCAGGTAAGTGAACGGGACAACGCTCACCGAGCATTCCCCGCCGAGGGTGATAATCCGGTCCGGATTGTTTTCATTAAGTATATCGAGTGCTGCTTTGCTTTGTTTTACGATGACATTGCGGGCGCTGATGCCTTTCTCTATGGCCCGGTCGTTTATGTCCAGTGAAACCGGAACTTCCACAGTCTTCTGGTTGCTTTCGGGAGCCAGCAGGTTTAAGAGTTGTGCGCCTAAATAATAGCCTCTGGAAGAGTCTTCCGCAGGAATATCAGGCATCCAGTGATCTACAATTCCACCTTGCCATTGCGGGTAAATCAGGCGGAGAGGAGTCGTTTCATTCTTCATATCTTTACTGTTTTTTTGTGCATACATTGAAGTGGCTCCAATGATTAATGCGATGGATGCTAAAAAGCTTCTCATTTTTTTAGGTACAAAAATAGGAAGCCCTTCGGTTTTATACAAGTACGGCTAAATTAT
Organism: Bacteroides stercorirosoris; assembly: GCF_900142015.1. Classification (GTDB taxonomy): domain Bacteria; phylum Bacteroidota; class Bacteroidia; order Bacteroidales; family Bacteroidaceae; genus Bacteroides; species Bacteroides stercorirosoris. Next base: position 49,161 of record NZ_FQZN01000017.1, on the reverse strand, counting down.
TCATATAGTGATAAATTTATCCCTATGGATGAGTTGTTACATGAGATATAGAGTATGAGGGTACAATATAATAAAGAAACACCCCATTACATCTATGATAATGTAGTGGGGCGATTTGGCTATATATTACCAGAATAAATCCAAGTTTAAATGGAGCGGTTCGTCCTGTTCTCAACAATGATACCAGGCAGCCTGCCTAAATGTTTTATATTATCTGTGACTATTGTTAAATGATTAAGGATGGCTGCACAACCTATTAATATATCAAAATCATCAATTAGTTTTCCTTCTCTCCTTAAATCCGCTTTAATATCTCCGAATAAAGGTAATGTTTCGGAAACAGGAATTACTTTAAAGTGGTCAACCACAAAAGCAACGTCTTTTAAACGTTCTTCTTTATTGTTACTGAAGGATGCACCGAAATAAAGTTCTCCAAGCGTTATTTCGGATACATAACAGTTTTCCGGTTTTACTTTCAATATTGCTTCACGAACACCATGTTGGTTTTTAAGCATGGAGATACAAATATTAGTATCTAATAAATAGCCTTTGGTCTTCATCAGAAATTATTCATTTTTCTGGTTTTATTGCTAGTCCTGCTTTCTCTGATGTATTTCATTTCCTCTTCTACCGAAATACTATCTTCCCATGCACCAGACAATGCACTAAAGAAGTTTTCGGAATTAGGTGTCTTTTTTGCAGGATGAGCTACCTTTTCTTTTAAAGACTCAGACAATTTGCTGATTAAATCCAATTTAATATCCGGGCTTAGCGGAGCTAATAACTTCATATACCACTCCGTGGGATTTAATGACAGTTCCATAATATGTTCTCCTTTCTTTATGCAAAAGTACTGTATTTCATGTAATAAACAAGGGCGAACTGAAAATAGTTTGCTGTCTTTTTCAAGTAATAAAACGAATATAACATTTAGTCATGAAGACAGGGTGATTTTGAAGATAATGACGAAATGTATCATTATGGTTTTTATCTTTCTTCCAATATTCCTATTTTTGTGCAAAACTTGAGTATATGTATAAGAAGAAAATTCCTTTTGATATTGATTGTGGCATCAAGATTACCATGGAGGTGATTGGCGGGAAGTGGAAATCCTGCATCATTCAGGAACTGGTTACAGGTCCTAAGCGTCCCAGTGAACTACATCGTTTGTTTACCGATGCAAGTCCGCGGGTGATAAACCAGCAATTAAAGGAATTGGAAATGCATGGAATGATACAGAAGAAAATATTTACGGAACTTCCGCCCCATTCGGAGTACTCCATCACTGAGACCGGAAGAACTTTAATTCCCATAATTGAACTGCTTGAAGCATGGGGAGATGATTTCCGACCGAGGATGAAGGAGATTCTGGAGATAGAATAGGGGAGGCTTGCTGAAAGGCTGTAGAAGATGCCTCAATCAAACTGCACCTCCCAGTTCTCGTCCTGATAAGCAGCGAAGCACATGGCAATCTGTTCTTTGCTGTTCTTTTCTTCCGCTAACTCCGGTATCTCATCCAGAGAGAAATATCTGCTTTCAGTCGTTTCGATGTTACTTTGAAAACTTCCGCCTGTTACTTCACACAGTACAAAAGCCTTGCAAACATTATATGCGTATGGCGGTATGTTGTGCAGATTCCTGTCCTGCACAGCAATCAGGCGGACTGCTTTCACATCTAATCCCGCTTCCTCCTTTACTTCTTTCTCTGTATTGGTCCTGATGGTCTGGTTCACATCCACCCAACCACCCGGCAAAGACCATACACCGGCCTTTTCTTTTACCAGGAGAATTTTATCATCTTTGAAGATGGCAGCCCGTGTGTCCAGTTTGGGTGTCTGAAAGCCTGTTTCGTTGCAGAACAAGCCTTTCACTTTTTCTACTGGCAGGTCGCTCTGGTGGCTCATTATCTCTGCTGATATTTCGCGGATACGTTCGAAACGTTCAAGGTCGAAAGGGTCTTTGGAATAGGTCAGTCCGGCTTGAGCTATGAACTGGAGTTCTTTGGCCCATTCGAGCCAGAGAGGGGCGTTGTTCTCTTTCATTGGATATTGGGATTTAAAGAATCATATACTATCTTGGATATACGGGCGATGATGGCTGCATTTTCCCGGTCGGTTTCCTGCGATTCCATGACGAGGACGGTGATATAATATTTCCGTCCGTCCGGAAGGATAATGAAGCCTGCATCGTTGTCGGCGGTTTTCACGCCTTCGGGTGTTCTGTCGGAAGAACCGGTTTTGTGTCCGACGATAACATCAGGAGGCAATTGTCCTTTCAGTTTGTCCGTACCTGTGGAAGTCTCTTTCAGGATTTGCCATAAGAAATCTTTGTATCCGGCGGCAAACAGTGTTTGCTTGTCGGCTATATTCAGTAATCTGACTACTGCCTCCGGAGTGCTCCAGTTTTGATACTGGGTTGCCACATCCTGGTGCATAAGGTCTTCATTAGCTGCCAGATTAAAGTCTTTCAAACCTAATGATTTTATGTAGCTATTTACTTTATCTATACCACCGACGTAGTCAATGAGTACATCGCAGGCATTGTTATCGCTCAATGATATACTGTATTTTAACAGCTCTCCCAGGGATATGCCGAAATTCCGGTCGGGGAATTTCTGTCTCAACGGGCTGTACGTGTTGGGTAGCATCTGGGCTGCTTTTATTTCCATGATGCTGTCTAAACTTACGTGCCCCTTATCCATTTTGTCTAAAACGGCCAGTGCCACATGGAACTTGAAGACGCTGAACAGGGGGAAATGAATCTGATTGTTATGGAGTGCAATGATTGTATCATTAGCTAATACGGCAACGCCGACAGTTGCCTTTTTATCTTTCAGGACTTGCCCGATTTGCTGTTCCAGTTCTTTCTGTTGGTTCCGTTTGGTGGCATTACAGGCACTGAATAAAGAGGTCAGTAACATGCAGACTAAAAAGGTGCTCACTTTCATGGTTAATATAAATCTTAAATTGTAATTATCTTCTCGTTAGCTTTTAGGTATTGGGTAAGAGGCTCTCCCATATATCGTACGGATACTCCAAGCTTAGTTAAGGTTTCTGTTACTCCAAAGCGGTCGCAACAGTCTTTACAGGCTTCAACGGTTACTCCTGTATGTAGCATTTCTAATATTTCGGTTTGCACTTGCGTGTCATTTCCCGCCAGTTTGGCTGCAGCTCCCCAAATTATGACATTCACTTTATCCCACCATTTTCTATTTAAGGAATTGATGGCATACATTGATAACATATTGAAGACTGTGTCTTTGTTATCCGTTGTCCAAAGGATGTTAAGTTTATCGTTCATGGATTATTATAATATGAATGTGAAATAGATTTTTATCTTATCGCTCAAAGGTACGATAATTTTGAGACTTTTTTATAGCACAACTCGATTCTTATCAGGCGTGCAGCAAATTCAACTCCTTTGCTACCCGGCAGGCTTCAATGGAGTTACTCACTTGCAGCTTTTCCAGAATATTCTGCCGGTGCCGGTTCACGGTGTTTATGCTGATTGATAATATACGGGCGATGTCTTTACTCATTTTCCCTTTATCAATTAGTTGCAGGACTTCTTTTTCCCTGTCGGACAGCAGGTCGTTGCAGCTTTGCTTTTCCAATTCCAAGACTTGCCCGTTGGTGGAGTTGATGATGATGCAGTTCAGAGAGGTATCTATGGAAAAGTTGTAGAGGCAGAGGGCCAGCCATACACTGCCGTTTGAGTCGTTGGCTATGTAGAATATCCGGTGCAGAATGTGCACATACCTGCCGGAATTATCCCGCATACGCATGTTGTGCGTGAGGTAATAGTCCCGGCGTTTCCGGCTTGGGATGCTTTTCAGGAAATGGAAGAAGCGGAGTTCCTGCAAATGCTTTTCCAGTAAATCGTCCGGGTGCATCAGGCCGAATATTTCTTCTTCCCATATCGAATGAACCGTCTTGCTGGTGTCCCGTTCTGCCAGTCCGAGTTTTTCCGCTACCCCGCCATAATAGATGTAGCTGGTGTTTGTTTTCATATCGCTCAATACGGCTATGGCATTCTCGGTGCGCGCATACATGGAGGCGATGTGCTTATACTCATCCAGATGTTCCGTCAGTTTCCGTTCTTTCGCGAACGTTTGTTTCAGCAATTCTTCATTCAGTTTATCTATGATATCCATGGTGCGTGAGGGGGCGAAAAATGGTTATTAATCAGTATTGCCTGTTTGCCTGCAAGCCTTTACCTTTGCAAAGGTAAGGAAAACAGATTGTTATTTCATCAAAATAAGGAAATTATGGAGACTGAAAAGGAAAAGGCGAAGGCCGGAAAGTTGTATGATGCCAATAGTGATGCGGAACTTTTGGCGGAGAGAGACGTCTGCAAGGAGAGATGCTATGAGCTGAACCGCCTGCGTCCTTCGCAGAAGAAGGAACGGGAAGACATAATCCGCGCATTGTTTGGCAGGACGGGAAAGTCTTTTCTGATAGAACAGCCGTTCTATTGTGATTACGGTTACAATATCGAAATAGGAGAGAACTTTTACTCAAATGTGAATTGCGTCATTCTGGATGGTGCGAAGGTGACATTCGGTGATAACGTGTTTGTTGCGCCGAACTGCGGTTTCTATACGGCCGGTCATGCGCTGGATGCGGAACAAAGAACCCGGGGGCTTGAATATGCTTATCCCATTACGGTGGGGAATAATGTGTGGATTGGTGCACAGGTATGTGTGCTGCCGGGAGTGACAATCGGTGATAATACGATTATCGGTGCAGGAAGCGTCGTCACCAAGAGCATTCCTGCCAATGTGCTGGCGGTTGGAAATCCCTGCCGGGTGGTTCGTCAGATAACGGAGGCGGACAAGATGAAGTATGGTGCCGAATAGACAAGAATAACGATTAATTAAAATAACACGGAAAATGAAGAAATTACTTTTTGGCCTGTTGATGGCTATTGTGGCGCAAACTTCTTTTGCGCAGACGTTAGAGAAAATGCAATGGTTTAATGAACCCGAACAGTGGGAGATAAAAGATAAAACCCTTTCGATGTTTGTCACTCCGCAAAGCGATTACTGGCGCATCTCCCATTATGGTTTTACGGTAGATGACGCTCCTTTCTATTATTCGGTTTATGGTGGCGAGTTCGAGGCGAAGGTGAAGATAACAGGTGATTATAAAGCGCGTTTCGACCAGGCGGGACTAATGCTCCGCATCGACCATGAGAACTATATCAAAGCAGGTATAGAGTTTGTGGACGGAAAGTTTAATCTGAGTACAGTAGTCACCCATAAGACAAGTGATTGGAGTGTGATTACTCTGGATAAGCCGGTTCCATATATCTGGATTAAGGCAGTCCGTCGTCTGGATGCGGTTGAAATCTTCTATTCCTTTGATGATAAGACGTATATAATGATGCGCAATGCATGGTTACAAGACAATATTTCCGTTAAGGTAGGGTTGATGGCAGCCTGCCCGGACGGAGACGGATTTAAGGTTAAGTTTGAGAATTTTAAGGTGAAGCATCTGCCTGATATGCGCAGGTTGGATTGGTTGAAGAAGAATGCGGAATAACACGCTGTGTTTATGCCACTTCAGGTAATAGAACATAGAGTGGCTGTCCGGTCAGGAACAGCTACTCTTTGTGTTTTCTGATGGTATACTCCTTTCCGCAACCGGAACAGATGCCTGTGTGCACACAAATAGTTCCTCCGCACGGGCATCCCCATCGTTCTGCTTCCAATTGCAGGAACTTTTCCATACCTTCTTTTCGTATGAGGGCTAAATTTCCCATCAGCGACTCCACCATGGGATAAGTGTTGGCATACCAGATTTCTTTATCCGTCATTTCGCTACAAGGGAATTGTGGGCACTGGTCGCAAAAGCGGTCGGGTAGTGTTTGGCGAATATTGCAAACGGAGATTTTACAGTGATTGGCGCAATAGTCGGATTTTGTTTCGTTGGGACCCAGACAACCGGTGCAGGGATTCTCTTTTCGTAAGGTTTCGTGGCAGATGCCGCAATTAAGTCCGCAGGGGGCAATCATATTTTCCTTGAACATAGTACCAGGTGTTTGTTAATGTTGCAAAGATACGGAAAAATAGAGTGTAACGAAGAATCTTTCTTTATTTAAGTAAAAAGAAAGATTCTTCGTTACACTCTATTTTTTTAATATCCTATGGTAAACCGTTCCTTATGATGTTTTTCCTGTTCCAGCTCGTCCACCATCGCTACGGCAAAGTCTTCGACAGATATGTTGCTGTCTCCGTTGGCATCCACCACCAGGTCGTCTTTTCCGATGCGGAACCTTGCGGTGCGCTGGCCGGGTGTCATGTTGGCGGCGGGGGAGAGGAATATCCAGTCGATGTCTTTTTCCTTGCGGAGCGTGTTCAGGTAGAATTCGCCTAAGGACTTAATACCGGGCAGAAGCTGTGCGGGCACATCATCAGCATCCATCACCATCTTGCCGGGGGCATAGAACAGGGTTCCGGCACCTCCTACAATGAGCAGACGCTTCACGCTGGCTTGTTTCGCGCTTTCCACTATCAGGGGATAGTTCTTCAAGGTGTCTTCGTATATATGGGGATTCTTCCAGCCGGGGTTATAGGCGCTGATTACGGCGTCTTTTCCTTTGCCGGCCTCTTTCAGGGCATCCGTGTCGGTGACGTCGGCTTCGACGATTGTCAGGTTCGGGTTGCTGACGGTCATTTTCTTGGCATCGCGCACGATGGCGGTTACTTTATGGCCTCTGTTCAGCAATTCGTTCAGGATGGCGGTTCCAACGAAACCACTTGCTCCTATCAATACTACATTCTTCATGTTGTTCGTTTTTTTAGGGTTTATATGATAACAACCGTCTTTCCGTGAAAGAAGTTTTACGAACGACGTTCTTTTAGGGAATGTTTAATCTTCTAAGTACTGATACTTGTCGAAAAAGGAAAAATAGGAGCGTGGAAGTGATTTTCGCATATTTCGGGTCGGTTATCAGCCGTAAAGTCCGTATGTTTGCATGCTGAACAAGAATAAATCGAAAAACGTGTATGACGGTGATGGACAGGATTCTGATACAACATTATCAATCCCCGTGTGGAGAGTTGATACTTGGTTCTTTCGGAGATAAGCTCTGTATGTGCGACTGGGTGGATGAGAAGCGCAGAGGCATCATTGACAAGAGGATGCAGGATGGACTGCATGCCGGTTATGAAACAGGTAGTTCGGAAGTGACGGCGCAAGCCGTTACCCAACTGGATGAATACTTTGCGGGCAAACGGACTACGTTCAGTGTGCCGCTACTCTTTGTAGGGACGGAGTTTCAGAAGTCTGTGTGGTATGAGCTGTTGAATATTCCCTATGGGACGACGGTATCGTATGGAGAACTGTCCCGGAAGTTGGGGAATCCCAAGGCTGTCCGTGCCGTGGCGGCATCGAATGGGGCGAATCCTATTTCCATATTTGTGCCTTGCCACCGTGTCATCGGCAGTAATCGCAAGTTGACGGGATATGGCGGGGGGCTTCCTGCCAAACAGTTCTTGCTGGAACTGGAGATATCGGCGGTGTCTTTGCTGTGATTCTTTTATTAATAAGGCTTTGCCATAATCCCTTTTGCTAAATGAAACAACAACAAGAATTGAATTACGAACGCATTGCTGCTGCCATCCGCTTTATCAAAGAGAACAGGCAGGAACAGCCCCGGTTGGAGACGATAGCCGGGCATGTGAATATGAGTCCGGCTCATTTCCAACGGATGTTTCAGGAGTGGGCGGGGATAAGTCCGAAGAGTTTCCTGCAATATCTGAATGTGGAATATGCCAAGCGTATTCTGAAACAGACGCATGCTTCACTTTTCGATACTGCCTGTGAGGTTGGTTTGTCGGGGACGGGACGTCTGTATGATTTGTTTGTTAACATCGAGGGGATGACGCCGGGGGAATATAAAAACGGTGGTCAGGCGCTTCGTATCAATTATTCTTTTGCCGAAACTCCGTTCGGCTGGGTGATGGTTGCTTCTACTGATAAGGGTATTTGCCATCTCGCTTTTGTGGATGAAGGGGAGGAGGAGGCGCTCGGTTCTTTGAAACAGCTTTTTCCAAATGCTGCCTATACGCAGTGCCTCGACCGGAAACAGGAGGATGCTCTCTCTGTCTTTTATCGGGACTGGAGTAAACCGGACGAAATAAAACTGCACTTAAAAGGCACTTCCTTCCAGTTGAAAGTATGGGAGACGTTATTGAAAATTCCGGCGGGCGGTTTGACTACTTATGCCGACCTGGCAACAAAATCGGGACACGAAGGAGCTTGCAGAGCCGTAGGGACGGCTATCGGGAGGAATCCGGTTGCGTTTCTGATACCTTGCCATCGCGTGATAAAAGCTACAGGGGACATAGGGAATTACCATTGGGGGGAGGTACGGAAGGAGGCGATTATCGGTTGGGAGGCGGCGTACTTTCTTTTGCCTTGATGCAAAAGAAAGATACCAAAGAAAAAATCAAGGCTGCACTTCCGGTGCTACTCCGACACTGCCATGCACAGACGGGGCTCGAACTCGCTACGCTCAGACAATCGCCCCTTACCTGCGCCTGACAGTGCCTCCGCTGACGCCCCTACAGTGAGGCCGGGAGACCTGCGGCGTGGGGGCAAGATGTGTACATTGGGTACAAGATGTGAGTATTAAATATGAAGTGTAAGTATTGGGTATGAGATGCGTGCATGAAGTGCGGTATATAGAAATAGAATATGATATGCATACCTATCATAATTATTGCGCAGCCACCTGCATCGCGCAGCCTTCGGGCATAGACGTAGGTGCTATCAGGCGCAGGTAAGGGGCGATTGTCTGAGCGTAGCGAGTTCGAGCCCCGTCTGTGCATGGCAGTGCCGGAGTAGCACCGGAGACTCAGCCCGGGCCCTTTCTTTTTTATACTTTTTCTTTCGGGCAAGCGAAAGAAAAAGTATAAGCCTTTTGCAACCCGGTTGCACCCTCCATCCCTTACCTTTGCACCGGACAAAATAATAAGATATAAGATTATGGAAACAAAATGTCAGTGTGGTTGTGCACATACACATACTTCTCCGCAGAGCAAAGAGAAAGAGCAATCTATGATTCGTAAGATAGGAGCTCCGGTGCTATCAGGTATATTCCTTATCACGGGTATCATCTTCCAGCATCAGGCGTGGACATGGTTCAGCCATCCGGTGGTTGAATTCTGCTGGTTCCTGCTGGGCTTCCTGCCCGTGGGACTTCCTGTGATGCGCGAAGCATGGGAGGGCATCTTGCGGAAAGACTGGTTCAATGAATTCTCCCTGATGGCCTTAGCTTCCCTCGGAGCATTCTATATCGGAGAATATCCGGAAGCGCTTGCCGTGATGCTACTCTATACCCTGGGAGAGATGTTGCAGGATAAAGCCGTGAACCAGGCTACCCGTAATATCCGCGGCCTGCTCGATGTGCGCCCCGAACGGGTGGATGTATATCGTGAAAACACGCTCCGCACAGTCTCTCCCCGTGACGTTAATGTGGGAGAAACCATTGAAGTAAAACCCGGCGAACGTGTCCCTCTGGACGGAACTCTGCAAAACCCGCAGGCCGTTTTCGATACTTCAGCGCTGACCGGGGAGAGCATGCCCCGCAATGTTTCCGCAGGCGGTGATGTCCTTGCCGGTATGATTGTCAGCGGACAGGCAGTGCGCATACTGGTGACGAAACCTTACGACCACAGTACGCTGGCACGCATCCTCAACCTTGTGCAGGACGCAGCAGAGCGCAAAGCGCCTGCCGAACTGTTTATCCGCCGGTTTGCCCGCATCTATACACCGATAGTCGTGCTTCTGGCTGTCCTGATAGTAGCCCTTCCCGCACTTGTTGCGGCGGTGCATCCGGGCTTCGACTATGTGTTCAACGATTGGCTCTATCGTGGGCTGGTGTTCCTCGTAATATCCTGCCCGTGCGCACTGATTATCAGCATCCCGTTGGGCTATTTCGGAGGCATCGGGGCGGCTTCCCGTATGGGTATCCTGTTTAAGGGAAGCAATTATCTGGATGCCATCACCCGCGTGAATGCCATCGTCTTCGACAAAACAGGTACGCTGACCACCGGCAGTTTCCGCGTGACGTCCATACAGGCGGCCGGTCTGCCGGAAGATGAATTGCTGCGCCTGGTACTGTCCGTAGAAAGGAAGAGCACCCATCCTGTGGCACAAGCCGTTGTCCGCTTCGCAGCCGAACGGGGTGTGGAACCTCTGGAAGTAACTACATTGAATGAACTGGCAGGCTATGGTCTGGAGGCCGAAGTAGGAAGCCGCAAAGTCCTTGTCGGCAACATCCGCCTATTGAAGGACCGCAAGATATCCGTACCCGGAGAACTGACGGACTGTGTAGCCACTGTCGTAGTCTGTGCCGTCGACGGGCGGTATGCCGGTTGCCTGCTGCTTTCGGACACTCTGAAGGAGGATGCCACGGATGCTATAAAAAAATTAAAGGCTTTAAAAATAGATAATATTCAAATGTTATCTGGTGATAAACAGGAGATTGTTGATATCTTTGCCGCAGAATTGGGCATTGACAAGGCTTACGGTGACCTGCTTCCCGAAGATAAAGCCGTCCATCTGGAACAGCTCAATTCTGCCCCGGACGTGTCCGTAGCCTTTGTGGGCGATGGTATGAATGACGCTCCCGTACTGGCTCTCAGTGATGTGGGGATTGCGATGGGAGGGCTGGGTTCGGATGCCGCCATCGAAAGTGCGGATGTGGTTATCCAGACCGACCAACCGTCGCGGGTGGCGACAGCCATTTCCATCGGACGGGCCACAAGACGGATTGTGATGCAAAATATTATCGGTGCCATCACCGTGAAAATATTGGTTCTGATTGCGGGTGCCTTTGGCTTTGCCACGCTATGGGCGGCGGTGTTTGCCGATGTCGGAGTGGCTTTGCTGGTTGTTCTCAATTCGGTCCGCATATTAGGTAAGAAGTTCTGAGTAGTATGAAAGACGTATATCTACATAAATTGTCCCTTCGGGATATCAAACCTACAGCGATGAGGCTGTTGATTCTCCGCACCATGATGGAGATGAGGCGGGCTGTGTCCATGGCAGATTTGGAAGAGAAACTCGATACGGTTGATAAATCCACTATTTTCCGGACACTGACCCTGTTCCTTTCCCACCACCTGATACATGGTGTGGACGATGGAAGCGGTTCGTTGAAGTATGCCGTTTGCGAAGACTGCTGCATGTGTACGGTAGAAGACCAGCACATGCACTTCTATTGCGAGCGTTGCCATAAGACCTATTGCATCCGGAGTGTGCACGCCCCGTCAGTCACGCTTCCGGAGGGATTCATGCAGACGGGAATTAATTATGTAATCAAAGGGATTTGCGCCGACTGCGCAGTCCATAAGAAAATAGACACAGACGATTGAGCGTATGAGACATTTCTATATATGTCTCCTCTTGTTAGGCTTTCTGTCAGCATCTGCCCTGGCAAGCGGAGATAAAGGAACAAAGGATATATATACGGAACAGTATATCACGGACATCTATATGGATGAGCCGAAACGCGCGTTGCAACTGCTGGACGAAGCTGAAACAAAGCAGGCGTTGCCCATATACATGGTGGATGATTTGCGTAGCATGGTCTACTCATACCTGTATCAGGACAAATCGGCATTCCACTATGCCCGCCGGGCCTATGTACATGATTCTATCTCCGGGAACCACCCTGACCACTTGTTGAAGATGACCATAACCCTGGCCGACATCTCCCATACCCTGAGCGAATATAAGGAGAGCAACCGTTACGCGGTTGAAGGGCTGGAATTGGCACGCAGGCTCGACGACCGGCAGTCGGAATGTAAGTTACTCTTCTGTATGGGCGAGAACAAATGGATGCTGTCATTGAAAGAGGAAGGGTATGAGCTTTTCGATAAGGCAATCGCCCTGCTGGATGGCAGGAAAGATAAACTGAGCAAGTCGATGCTTTCCTATTTCTATGGGGTGAAGATGGGATACCTGATTAACGACAACCGGCTGGAAGACGCCTTGCAGGTAGGTTTGCAGCGTGAGAAGCTGTTGGACGGAATGAAAGGCAATCCGGAAGTGCGTGAGGCTTTCCTCGACCAGCAATACGGATATGTCTATTCCAAATTGTCCCGCATCTGCCATTTGCTGGGAGATGTGGAACGTGGGAAGGAGTATCATAAAAAATACCAGTCCACTCATGCCTATAACACTCCTGCCGGTAAGCGCGATGCCACCCCGTACCTGCTCGTAACCAAGCAGTACCAGGCCGTACTCGACCATTGCCGCGACTTCAAGGAGCTGATGCGCCGGCAAGATACCTTGAATATCCAGTACGTCGGCGTTCTGCAACGGGAGATAGACGCTTATCTTGCCTTGAAAGACTATGAGAAAGTCGCCGCACTGCGTGCTTCCATCCTGTCTATAACGGACAGCATCTACCGGCGTGATAAAACCAATGTCGCGCTGGAACTGGACAACCTTTACGAAGTGAACGAGAAGGAAGCCCGCATTGCGGAACAGGCTTTCCAGCTTACCATACGTACCATTACGTTAGTCTTCATCCTCTGCATTTCGTTGTTATCACTGTTCTTCCTGTGGCGTATGTGGGTGCAGAACCGCAAAATCAAGCGTAAGAACCAGGTGCTGGTGGAGCGCATCAACGAGCAGATGTCCATGCAGACGGAGATGAACCGCTTGCGGGCTGATGCCGAGAGAGTGTCGGAAGACCAGCCTTTCCCGGAGACGGAGCAGACAGAACCGGAAGCATCCGACGGCAATGAAGAGGAAGCCCAGATGAACAAGATAATCTTTGGCAAGCTGGATTATATTATCAAACGGGATAACCTGTATTTGTCCGCCGACATATCGAGAGAAGAACTTGCCCGGATGGTCAAGATGAACAATACCCGTTTTGCCCGGATGATAAAAGAGAATACGGACACCAATCTGAACGGGTATCTCAATAATCTCCGCTTGAATTATGCCATGCATTTATTGAAGGAACATCCTGAATATACATTGCGTGCCATTGCCGAAGCGTCAGGCATCAACAGTATGCCTACTTTCCACCAATTGTTCAAGGCAAGGACGGGAATGACTCCTTCCGAGTTTAAGAATGCAGAGAAAGAATTGGAAAGGTAATACTTTGTATATCAATGATATATTACTTTTTTTAATACATTTGGAGACAATTCTTTATATGTATGACATACTGTATATCAGTTATTTTTGCGATATTTTATTCCTTTGCAAAATAATAACGGCAAAAATCTGTATATACAATGTTTATATTGTGTCTAACCATTCAAATTGCTTTTGTTGTTTCAATTGTAGCGATAGTCTATTATTTCCGATTGTATAAACTTCATGGCATATCAGTAAAAGAGTGGGAAGAAATGAAGGAAGACAATTTCCTGATGCGGGAGTTGCTGAATAATCTTCCTATTCCGACTACGGTGAAGGACATCAAGGATAACTGTAACTATCTCTTTTGGAACAAGAAATCTGAAGATTTATATAGTGTCTCTCAGGACGACCTGATCGGGAAGAACGCAAGTGTTCTGCCTCCCGAAATTTGTTCTGCCTTTCAACAGACAGACCGGGAAACGATACGTTCCGGCCAATCGAACACCTTTCAGCATCTGATATTGGCTGATGGGTGCGAACATGTATTGAATATGTATAAGCAGTTGTTGTACTACAAGGGCGAGCCCCGCTGGCTGATTAGTGCGGCGGTGGACGTTACGGAAGCAACAGAAAAGCGGTGCCAGTTGGAACAATTGGATATTCAGCATCGCTTGCTGTTGAAAGCTACCGGTATGAAGCTGTGGACATGGGATTTGCGGCGCAAAGAGATTACCTGGAAAAGAGGCGGTGAAGGTGGAACGGATAGAATAGTCGATGCCGACGAACATCTGCAGTTTATCCTGCCGGAACACAGGGAGAACATCCACCGGGCATTGGACAGACTTAAACGAAAGGAAACGGACTTCTTTGACGAGGAATTCTTGCTTCGGGATGAAGACGGCACTCTTTCGTGGAGAGAAATCTATGGCGCCGTATATCAGTATGATGAAGATGGCGAACCGGTTGTCCTGGTGGGGGGAACTCTGATGATTGACAAGAGAAAGGCACTGGAGCAGGACTTGCGGGAAGCAAAAGAGAAAGCGGAAGAAGCCAACAGGTTGAAGTCTGCCTTTATTGCCAATATGAGCCACGAGATACGTACTCCGTTGAATTCTATCGTCGGTTTCTCAAGCGTACTGACTATGACGGACGACATGGAAGAGAAAAAGGAATATAATCAGTTGATACAGCATAACAATGCACTCTTGTTGAAGGTGGTGGACGATGTTCTGGAGCTTTCGAAGTTGGAGGCGGGAGACTTTAAACTGTATCCTGCATGGTTCTGTCTGTCGGACCTCGTTGTGGAAAGTGCTGCCAAGTGCAGGATGAAGGCCGACGGAAAGCTGGATGTCCGGGTGGATAAACCGGAGCAGGATTATATGGTGGAACTTGACGCTCAGTATGTCAAACGGATATTGAGTAACTTCCTGTCGAACGCTCTGAAAAACACTCAAAGCGGCCATATTGATATAGCGTACAGCATGGTAGATGAGGGTGTCAAGATTAGTGTGAAAGATACAGGCTGCGGTATTCCGCAAGATAAACTTCCGTTGGTTTTCGACCGTTTCGAGAAAGTAGACTCTTTTGTGCAAGGGGTCGGGTTAGGGTTGCCCATTTGCAAGTCTATAGCAGAGAACATGGGCGGAACCATCGGGGTGATTTCGGAAGTGGGTGTCGGTACTACGTTTTGGGTTACATTGCCTTGTGCTACGGCACCCACTCCTCAATTACAAAGTGAAGTGTTAGTCGACAACCTCTATTCCTAACCCCGTCAGCAGTCCTTCCAGCCCGTAGCGGGAGAACCGGGCTTTCTTCAGGCGGTTGGCGGCAGGGTTCAGGGCGTAGTTGCGGGCGGTGCTGAAATCGGCTTTTTCCAGGTTGGTGTGGTGGAAGGAGGCGTAGCAGAGGTCACACTCGGTGAACTTGGCTTCGGGGAGTTGCGTCTCCATGAAGTCGGCATTTTGCAGGTCGCAGCGGATGAAGCGGGTGCCTTTCAGCTTCATTTCGGTGAAAAGGGCATAGGAGAGGAGGCAGTTGCGGAACTCCACGGACAGGCCGAAGCGGTTGCTGAGGGTGAAGTTGATGCCTGTCATCTTGCAGTCGGTGAAGAGGACGTCCAGCCAGGAGGTGTTGCTGGCTTTCACCAGTGACAGGTTGCATTCTTTGAAGGTGCATCTCTCAAAGATAACTCTGCCGATGCTCTGGCCGGAGAAGTTGCATTTGTCGAAGGTACATTCGTAGTAGTTGGGTTCCAGTTCGTCGATGGCGAAATCGACTTTTTCGATGATTTGGTTTTCCATATGGTGGGGTTGAAATTGGTCTTGTTCAGCCTCTTGAAGAGGGGTTATTTGTTGCTGTTGTTGCCTATTTCGTCAAAGTCTACCCATTCCAGATAAGGGTCGATGAGGGTGCGGTCGGTCACCCGGTTGTTTTGCTCACGACTGTATTCGGGGATGAAGCGCACTTTTGTATCAGTGATTTGCTGGGGACTGACTTCTTCGGGAGTGTCTACTCCCTGATTCTCCGATTGACAAGTGAGATAAAATGTTCCTACACCTTTCAACCGTACCGACCGACCTGCACTCATCAGTTCGCCCAACACTTCACCCAGATTTACGAGTACCGCATAGGTATCTCCCGGACTTACCGTTGACATAAGCGACAGTCGTTTTGCCACATCATCTGTTGTAGCAGGGCGACCTTTGGTTATTGCTCTCGGATACCACTTTCCATGTATTTTTTGTTTTTTGTAGAAAGCCATGTTGATTTCTCCTTTCTTTATGGTTTAATAGCCTTGATGCTACGACTGAGCGAGACTTATCTATATCTTTAATATATCATCAATACGGATGATGCCTACCATCAATACGGATGATGCCTATCATCAATACGGATGATGACTATCATCAATGCGGATGATGCCTATCATCAATACGGATGATGCCTACCATCAATGCGGATGATGATATGCCAAGTCGCAAAGATAGCATAACTAATCCGTAACCTTTGCATGGCAAAGGCATAATCTCAAATGAGCATGAAAAAAATATCATATTCGTCCTTCTCCTGTTTTTTTGATGGTTTATTGTATAAATCTATCTCTTATTCAAGCTATTTGTTTATCTTTGCAGGGGTAGATTAAGAAACAGAAAACAACGACATGGGAAGATTTATCAATCCGTTTACCGATTACGGCTTTAAGAAAATATTCGGTCAGGAGATATCAAAGGACTTACTGATAGATTTCTTAAATGACTTATTGAAGGGCGAGCGGGTGATTACTGACCTGACCTTTCTGAACAACGAACAACTGCCGGAGTGGGAGGATGCCCGTGCGCTGATTTATGATATTCATTGCACCACAGACACGGGAGAGAAGATCATTGTTGAGATGCAGAATAAGTCTCAGGCCTATTTCAGGGAACGCGCCTTGTTTTACCTGTCGCATGCTGTTACCCGTCAGGGGCAGAGAGGTGACTGGATGTTCGACATCAAGGCTGTATATGGTGTGTTCTTCATGAACTTTTTGCTCAAGGATAATGTTAAGTTACGTACCGACATCATTCTTGCCGACCGTGAAACAGGCCAGTTATTCAGCGACAAGATGCGCCCCATTTTTATCGCTCTGCCGGTGTTTGATAAAGAAGAAGAGAAATGTGAAAATGATTTTGAACGTTGGATTTATGTGCTGAAGAATATGGAGACACTAAAACGAATGCCTTTTAAGGCCCGCAAGGCAGTCTTCGAGAAGCTTGAAGAAATTGCCGATGTATCTTCTCTAAACGAAGAGGAGAATGAACTTTATTGGCGAAGCGTAAACGCGTATCGCACGCATTTGTCAGTATTGGAAGCGTCAAGACTGGAAGGACGTGAAGAAGGACGAGAAGAGGGACGTGCTGAAGGACGTGAGGAAGGTAGTATAGAAAAATGTTTTTCTATAGCTCGTAATTTAAAGCAACTTGGCACTTCTGCCGATTTAATATCAAAGGCTACCGGTTTGACTCCCGAAGAGATTGCGGGCTTATGATCTTTGTGAAACCGATAGCAGTAGTCTTGTATATTTAATTTCTTGCCTTGAACACCGGCTCTATTTTCTGTATCTCCGACTCAAAGCCGAACCAATATCCCCGGTTTTCTTCCTCGCCGATCGGCAGGAAACAAAGCCGGAGGTTCTCCCTGTATTCTCCATACAGCACTTCCCAATGTCCGGGAGGAACTTGCCGCTTGGTCTTTACCCGTTCTGCCGGGAGCTTCTTCAGCGACATGCCCGCCTCTATCCAGGCGATGCTTGCTTCCGACTGATATTCGGGATAATGCCGCTTGCAGAACTCATACAGGATGAGGCCCCGTTTTTCCAGACTCATCGGCTGGTCTATCAATCCTATCCGTATCAGATGTTCCAGAAAATCGTGCAGGAACGTTTCGTTATCCAAAATTAGTCTTCGGGTTATACCTTGCCAGGCAGGAGCATTATAAAATCCATCCAGCAGGCGCGAAAGTTGCCGCGCGGTTTGCAGTTCGTCCACATTGATTTCGCGGGTTTGCAGCACCTCGTAGGGTGGGAACGGGGAATATTGTATGCCCAGTTCTTCCGCCCTGCGGCGCATTTCCGTGCCGGGAAGCAGTTTCAGGGACTCCAGTTGTATTTCTCCGGCGCCATATTCCGCCAATACGCGGATGTCCTCGAATATCTCCGAAAGGTGATAGAGCGGGAGTCCGGCAATCAGGTCGGCATGCGTTTCCATGTTGGGGAGGGCACACAGGAATTTCAGTCCTTCCAGCGCATCCGACAGTCGGCCCATCCGTCGGCTTTGCACAAGCACCGGCTCGCGCAGGCTTTGTATGCCGGCTTCCAGATGCAGCAACCCTTCGGGCAGGCGCTTTAACTCCTCTTTCACCTCTTCGGAAAGTAGGGCAGGGTGCATTTCCAGGTGGAAACGTATATCGGGGGCGAATTCAAGGAACAGTTCCAACAGCTCCTTTGCCCGGCGGGTATTATAATTGAAAGTACGGTCGAGCACACGCACGTTCTTTATTCCGTGTCGGTGGATGATTTGCAGCCGTTCGCGGATTGCCTCGATGGACAGGGTGCGCACGGGTTTTTCTCCACCACTGACGCAGAAGGCGCAGGTGTTGAAGCAGCCCCGTGTGGTTTCCAGTTGCACGAAAGGCTTGCTCCAGTTGAAGAAACGGCTTTTCTCGGGGGGAATGAGGTGATGGAAGTCCAGCACGCGGGCGATGCCGTTGTCGATGTAATTTCCGTGGGAGTCGAGGTAGCAGAGTCCGAGGATATTCTTCCATTCCGCCGGATTGTTGCGGTGGGTTATCCATTGCGGGAACACCTCTTCGCCTTCTCCCCTGAACACGCAACTGACAAACGGATTACTGCGCAGGAAGAATTCGTTGTCCCCCAGAAATTCCGGTCCGCCCAATACGATGCAGCATTGGGGCAGTAGGGCTTTTACTCTTGAAATGATGTGCAACAGTTGCTCGTGGTTGAACAACCAGACGGTGGCGGCAAGCAGGTCGGGACGGCGGCGGTAGACTTCGCCCGCTACCATGCCCACATTCTCGTTGATGGTGGCGGATACGATGTCCCATTCGATGGCGTCGTCGTCGGCTATCTGTGCATGCAGTGCGGGAAGTGCCAGTGAGGAGTGGGCGTATGAACTGTTCAGGTCGAGCCAGAGTAACTTCATTTTATATAGGGTTGGGTTTACAAAAACGATTGCAAAGATAGTGAATGTATTTCTATTTGCTCTCTTTCTGTGCCCCCAATCCTTCGTCCCACCTGTATCCGGTGTACTTCTTTTTATTCTTCTTTACCTTCCGCAATCTTTATCCTGACACATTCGCTGGGAATCAGTGTCAGCAATTCATCCAGAAACTCACGACTGCATTCCAGCAAAGTTTCATGCGTCATTTCTTCTTTTGAAGCGGCAAAGAAGCGGAACAGGTTATCAGAGTCGGGAAGTTTCACCACTGTATAAACTATATCCGTTGACTTTCCATTGTATTGCTGTGCCAGGTCGTCGGCTCTTGCCCAGAATTGAACTGCTTTGTCACCACCAATTTCTACGACTGCGATTAGTTTTTTGTTTGTTTCCATAATCATTTATTTTAGTTATACATGTTGTCATGCTATCTTTTAAGTAACAATTGAAACGTTTTTATGGTTTCCTGCATTTACCTTTTTTTACATAAGTAGATGTTCTTGATTAGCTTGCATTATGAATGATAATTTAGCGGGCGAATGCCCGCTAAAAATTGACAATTGACAATTAGGCTGCGCTATATGGAGCTTAAGCAATTGTCACGAATGGTAATTGTTCCGAATGGTAATTGTCAATTGTCAATTGTCAATTGCGAAGCCCATCTCCCTATAAAAAGGGAAAATGTGAACATAAACAGTCGATATATAGACAGCATCCTTTTGCACTAACCCGCTAACTTTGCTTCCAAATATCAAATAATTGTTATGAGAAGGTTACTGTTCATTTTTTCCTTTTTCTGCCTGCCCGTTGCGAGTGCAGGCGCACAAGATACCCTGGCATTGGAAGACTGTCTGAAGATAGGCATCGAGAACAACCTGTCCCTGCAAAGTAAACGGAAAGAGATACAAAAGGGAAGGTATGGCATCTCCGAGAACCGGGCACGATTGTTGCCCCAAATCAATGGTTTTGCCAATTATAATGATAACATCGACCCGCCTGTCTCCGTTACCGACGGCTCAGCTTACGGCAATCCCTACAATGTGACTCATACCCTGCAATACAGTGCCAACGCAGGATTGCAGCTCCAAATGCCACTCTATAACCAAACCCTCTACACCAGCATCTCCATTGCGCGGACGATGGACGAGATGAACCGCCTCACCTACGAAAAGGCGAGGGAAGACCTCATCCTGCAAGTCTGCAAAATGTATTATCTGGGGCAGGTCACCGCCGAGCAAATTGCACTGATAAAAGCCAATATCACCCGTCTTGAAGAATTGCAGAACATCACGCAGGCCTTCTATGACAACGGAATGGCAATGGAAGTCGATGTGAAACGGGTGAACATCAATCTCGAAAACCTGAAAGTACAGTATGACAATGCACAGGCCATGCTGGAACAGCAACTGAACCTGCTGAAATACATCATCGATTATCCCGCAGAAAAGCAAATAGCCTTAGTGCCGGTGAATACCGAAACTATCACCCCCGTAGCATTGACCGGACTCTCGGAGAGCCTATACGAACTCCAACTGCTGGAATCGCAACGGCAACTGGCCGAGCAGCAAAAGAAGATGATTGGTTACGGATACATCCCTTCCCTGAATCTGACGGGCAACTGGATGTTTTCCGCTTACACCGATAAGGCTTACCACTGGTTTCATTCCGGTCCTTCCGGTCATTGGTACCGTTCCTATGGCCTGGGCCTCTCGCTGCGTGTTCCCATTTTCGATGGTCTGGACAAACGCTATAAAACCCGCAAGGCCGTCATTGATATCGAAAACATCAAACTGGCACAGGAGAACACCCGCAAGAATTTGCAGACCCAATACCTGAATGCCACCAACGACCTGATGAACAACCAACGGAATTTCAAAAAGCAGAAAGATAATTATTTGCTCGCCGAAGATGTGTATACCGTCACTATGGACCGATACCGCGAAGGCATCACCTCGATGACCGAAGTGCTGCAAGACGAAATGCGGATGAGCGAAGCCCAGAACAACTACATCAGCGCCCACTATAACTATCGGGTGACCAACCTTATGTTGCTGAAACTGACCGGGCAAATAGAATCATTAGTCAAATAACAAGTTAATCAATAACATCCGAATATGGAAACAGTAGAAAACAATAGCGCATCCAGTACGCATCAGGAGAAAGCAAAGAAGTTGAGAAAATTACGCCGTTGGCAAGTCGTAATCAGCCTGTTGGGAATAGGTGTCATGATTTGGGGAGTCATACAGGTGGTCTGTCTCTTTCTAGATTACAAGCAGACCGAAACCAGCAACGATGCCCAAATAGAACAGTATATATCTCCTGTCAACCTGCGTGCCTCGGGTTATATCAGGAAGATTTATTTCACCGAACACCAGGAAGTTCGCAAGGGAGACACCTTGCTTGTATTGGACGACCGTGAATATAAAATCCGCGTTATGGAAGCCGAAGCCGCCCTGAAGGATGCACAGGCAGGCGCCACCGTCATTGGAGCCACCTTGCAGACTACGCAAACCACCGCATCCGTCTACGATGCTTCCATCTCTGAAATAGAAATCCGTTTGGCCAAACTGGAGAAAGACCGCCAACGTTATGAAAATCTGGTGAAACGGAATGCTGCAACTCCCATTCAGTTAGAGCAGATAGAAACGGAATATGAAGCCACACACAAGAAACTGGAAGCCGTGAGGCGTCAACGGAAGGCGGCTCTCTCGGGAGTGAACGAAGTGTCTCATCGCCGTGAGAGTACCGAGGCTGCTATCCAACGGGCAACGGCTGCCTTGGAAATGGCTAAGCTGAACCTGTCTTATACAGTGGTCGTAGCCCCTTGTGACGGAAAGTTGGGACGCCGTGCCTTGGAGGAAGGTCAATTCATCTCGGCAGGGCAGACCATCACTTACATCTTGCCCGATACGCAGAAGTGGATTGTTGCCAATTATAAAGAAACCCAGATTGAGAATCTGCATCTTGGGCAGGAGGTGACTATCACGGTGGATGCCATCAGCGATAGAGAATTCACAGGAACTGTTACAGCTATTTCGGGGGCTACGGGTTCTAAATATTCGTTGGTTCCCACCGATAATTCTGCCGGAAACTTCGTGAAGATACAGCAACGTATACCGGTTCGTATCGATTTCACCAATCTCTCCAAAGAAGATAATGGGAAACTGGCGGCAGGTATGATGGTAGTTGTGAAAGCTAAACTCTGATGCCATGCCCTCGTACCCTAAAAACTATCCCTTCTACAACTGGGTGCCTAAACCGGTAGGCATCATCATCATGTTGTTGCTCTTTATCCCCATCCTTACGGTGGGTGGCGTTTACTCTGTCAACAGCACCGAGATGATGAGTGGACTGGGCATCATCTCCGAGCATATTCAGTTCACTAATTTCGTCACTTCCATCGGAATGGCGGCTTTCGCTCCTTTCCTGTATCGCTTGATGTGTATTCGCCGGGAGAAGATGATGTGTCTGGCGGGGTTCTCGCTCATGTATGTCTTTAGCTATATTTGTGCGGAGACGGACAGTATATTTATTCTGGCGCTTTGCAGTCTGCTCATGGGCTTCCTGCGGATGGTGTTGATGATGGTCAATCTGTTTACGCTTATCAAGTACGCTGCCGGAATGGAAGCTACCCGTAACATCACTCCGGGACTGGAACCTGATGATGATAAGGGTTGGAATAAACTGGATATTGACCGATGCGTCAGCCAACCGGGTATTTACCTGTTCTTTATGATTTTAGGGCAATTGGGCACATCGCTAACGGCATGGCTGGCTTTTGAGTATGAATGGCAGTATGTGTATTATTTTATGATGGGTACTGTGTTGCTTTCCATTTTGGTTATCTTTATCACAATGCCTTATCATAAGTTTGCTACGCGCCGTTTTCCTATCAACTTCAGGCAGTTCGGCAATGTGGCGGTGTTCTGCATTACATTGGTGTGCATCACTTATGTGCTGGTTTATGGCAAGGTCTTGGATTGGTATGATGATGAGTCCATCCGCACTGCCACATTGGTTGCGGCTATATCTGCCTGTATCTTTTTCTATATGGAGAAGAACCGCCATTCACATTACTTCCTGTTGGATGTCTTTAAGTTACGTACCATTCGTATGGGAATTTTGCTTTATCTGTTACTGATGATATTCAATTCGAGTGCCATGTTTGTCAATGTGTTTACGGGTGTCGGAATGAAACTGGATAATTACCAGAATGCGACATTGGGTAACTGGTGCATGGCAGGGTATGCGATTGGTGCTATCTCTTCTATGATATTGGGCTCTAAAGGAGTGCATTTCAAGTATCTGTTTGCAGCCGGTTTCCTGTTTCTCGGATTGTCGGCAGTATTCATGTACTTCGAAGTGCAGAGTGCCGGATTATACGAGCGGATGAAGTATCCGGTTATTATCCGTGCCACCGGCATGATGTTCCTTTATGCCTTGACGGCTGCCTATGCTACGCAACGCATGCCCTATAAGTACCTTTCTACTTGGATTTGCGTCATGCTTACCGTGCGTATGGTGTTGGGACCCGGCATCGGAGGTGCTCTTTACTCGAATATATTGCAGGAGCGTCAGCAGCATTATGTCACCCGCTATGCACAAAATGTGGATATGCTTCATCCCGAGGCTTCCGCTTCGTTTATCCAGACTGTTCAAGGCATGCAATATCAGGGAAAGAGTAAGCAGGATGCAATCAATATGGCGGCAATGTCTACCAAAGGGCGGATTCAGGTGCAGGCTACCCTGTCTGCCGTAAAGGAAATGGCGGGCTGGACTGTATACGGCTGCCTTATTTGTATGATATTTGTACTGATTATTCCTTATCCTAAGCGGAAATTATTAACTTAGCACTGTTTTTCAATATAGCTTGTGATATTATGGATACTCATCAGGAACGTTTGTCTCGTCTTAACCATGCATTGTTAAGTGGAAAGGATGTTTGTAGTTCGGAAGGTATGCTTCGTGATTTCCCTGAGTCATTGAAGAAACCGTTTCAAGTGAATGGAGTGGGGTTGGTGGTTTGCCGTCAGGGAAGTTTTATGTTTACTCTGAATCAGAAGGATTTTTCGGCCAAAGCGAATGAGACTCTTTTTATTCCCGGTGGTTCTGTCTTTCAGGTATGCCGTCAGTCGGAAGATGCGGAAGTATTTATTCTTGTCTACCAGACAGAGCCGATACGTGATATTATAGGCAATTGTGTGACTTCCATGCATCTTTATTCGCAACTTGCTACGGAGCCGTGCTACGTATGGAGCACAGGTGAAGAGAATGAAGTCCTGAAATATATGTCTCTTCTGGACAACACTTTACGGATAGAGGAAAATACATTCAATCACTATGAACAGAAGTTGTTATTGTTGGGACTGACGTATCGGCTTTGTTCCATTTATAATCGTAAACTTATCACTCAAAGAGCCTCGGTAGGACATAAGCACGATATTTTCATACGGTTGATTCAGCTGATTGAAATGCATTATATGGAGCAGCGTGGCGTGGAGTTTTATGCAGATAAACTTTGTTTGTCGCCTAAGTATCTCTCTGTACTGTCCAAGTCGATTTGTGGATATACGGTGCAGGAGCTGGTGTTCAAAGCCATTATCCGTAAGAGCATTTCATTGCTTAAGAACACGCAGAAGAGCATACAGGAAATATCTGATTACTTCAACTTTCCTAATGCTTCCTACTTTGGTACGTTTTTCAGGAAACAGACAGGGACATCTCCGCAGCAGTATCGGAGGAAATCTTGATTTGCAACTAAAGAGTGAATATAAATAAAAGAAAATCCTCATAAGGTAAATACTTATGAGGATATCTTTTGGGTGACTGATGGGATTCGAACCCACGACATTCAGAACCACAATCTGACGCTCTAACCAGCTGAACTACAGTCACCATGTTTGCGTCATTTCTCAAACGCGGTGCAAAGATAGGTATTATCTTTGATACTGCAAATATTTAGAGGAATATTTTTGTAGATATTTGCATCATTTTTTATCTTCCCTAATGCCTGCATTGTGTTGCTGGAGGAGCTTTCGAGAGTTCTTAACGAAGATATTCAGAGAGTTACGTGCTACTTCCGGAAGCTTTGAAATAGATGTAGAATCAACTGGATAGATAATATAATTTTTTTCTTTGGTGAGAGTAGGTCGTGCTGTCCATACCAAATTGTATCCGCAATGGCGAATGCGAATATTGGGAATAGCTGAAGTAACTGTGTCTTTTTCCAATTCTAATGTGAATACGAGACCACCGTCAGTATTTACCTTACTCATATTAGAAATGAAGTTCCCTAGAGAATAGACTACGGCATGTTGTGTTCCAGCAAGAGTATCGGTGCGTAACTCCATTGGCTGTATGACATGTGGATGTGAACCGACGATATGCGTTACCCCCTGTTCCAATAACCAATCTGCCAACTGCCGTTGTTCCTGACTGGGAAGAGACTGATACTCATTTCCCCAATGCATACAGGCTATGATAGCATCGGGTTGCCATGTTCGGGCGGTATCAATATCCTGCTGCATGACCGTCTTGTCTATGTAGTTCACGATGTTGGGAGAGGTGGGTTTGATTCCGTTAGTGTCATAGGTATAATTAAGGAAGGCAATGCGAAATCCATTTTTATGAATAAGTAACGGATAACGTTGCTGTCGTTCTTCTTTGTTCCTATAAGTGCCTGTGTATGCGATATGTAGAGAATCCAACATTAGGATAGTGCGTTCCAGTCCTTTCTTTCCTCGATCCAGACAATGATTGTTTGCGGTTAATAGAATATCGAAACCGGCATCCCGGATGGTATATAAAAACTCATCTGGTGCAGAGAAAGCCGGGTAGCCTGCATAGGGCTTTCCACCTAAAGGAACTTCGAGATTGGCAATGGCAATATCAGCTTTACTTATTTGTTCTTTTACGAGAGAAAAACATGGAGAATAATCATAGTTCCCTTGGCTTGTACGCGCAGCTTCAAGTTGTGCCTTATGTTGCATCAAGTCACCGACAAATAATAATGTGATTTTGGCAGGAGGAATTGTGTCAGAAGCTTCGGACATTGTTTGTTCTTGTGCCACACTATTGCATGATACAAAAAAGAAAAGTAAAGCGAAGGGGAGTGTTCTTCTCATAACCATTAGTAGGTTAAAATAAATACCGGAAGAAGCCAAATAGGCATAATCGTCTTCTTCCGGTATTCGGGATTATTGGTAAATTGCTTTCTTACCAGCCAGCAGTGTATTCTTCATTAAAGAAACGATAGTCATCGGCCCTACGCCACCCGGTACGGGAGTGATGAATGAACATTTAGGAGCTACTTCGTCGAACTTTACGTCACCAGTCAGTTTGAATCCTGATTTCTTTGTGGCATCCGGCACACGCGTAGTACCTACATCAATAACTACGGCACCTTCTTTTACCATTTCAGCTTTTACAAAGTTGGGTTGTCCCAATGCAGCGATGATGATATCGGCTTCCTGACACTCTTTTACCAAGTCTTTACTGCGGCTATGGCATACGGTTACGGTTGCGTCTCCCGGATAAGCTTTCTGCATCATCAGTGCTGCCATCGGTTTGCCGACGATATTACTACGTCCCAATACTACGCACTTCTTTCCGGAAGTCTCTATCTGATAGCGTTTCAATAATTCAAGGATACCGTTCGGAGTTGCCGATACATAGCAGGGTAGCCCAATAGACATACGTCCCACATTGATGGGGTGAAATCCATCTACGTCTTTCCGATAATCGATGGTTTCTATTACTTTCTGCTCAGAGATATGCTTGGGTAATGGCAGTTGTACAATAAATCCGTCTACGTCTGCATCTTCGTTCAACTCGCGTACTTTAGCCAGAAGTTCGTCTTCCGTTACATCCGCTTCGTAACGGATAAGGCTGGACTTGAATCCGCAAACTTCACATGCTTTTACCTTGGCAGCAACGTATGTTTCACTGCCACCATCGTGACCTACAAGAATTGCAGCAAGGTGAGGGCGTTTACCGCCTTTCGCCACAATTTCCGCTACTTCAGCAGCAATCTCCTGCTTCACTTGTTCCGAGATTGCTTTTCCGTCAATTAATGTCATATCAATATTTTTGTTTTAGTTATAATTTATCTTATACTATTTCCGTCATTTACTATTCTTTCAGAAACTCATGCATCGCAAATATAGAGCAAATAACCGAATATAACAACAATCCCGCTGACTTCATTTGAAATATGAAATTAGCGGGATTGGTATGCTTGCAGTTTATCTTTATTATTTCATCTTTGGCATCATCTTGCCCATTTTGCTGCCTGTCACCATTTTCATCATCTTGCGAGTCTGGTCAAATTGCTTCAACAGGCGATTTACCTCCTGAATATTTGTACCACTACCTTTGGCAATGCGTTGACGGCGCGAACCATTCAGAAGAGCCGGGTTGCTGCGTTCTGCCGGAGTCATGGAATAAATAATAGCTTCGATGCTTTTGAATGCATTGTCATCAATATCGATATCTTTGATAGCCTTACCCACACCCGGTATCATGGAAGCCAAGTCTTTCAGGTTACCCATCTTCTTGATTTGAGCAATCTGACTCAGGAAGTCGTTGAAGTCGAATTGGTTCTTGGCAATCTTCTTTTGCAGACGTTTTGCTTCTTCTTCATCATATTGTTCCTGCGCGCGTTCTACCAGTGAAACGATGTCACCCATACCGAGGATACGGTCTGTCATACGTGAGGGGTGGAATTGGTCGATAGCATCCAACTTTTCACCGGTACCGACAAACTTAATCGGCTTGTTCACTACCGAACGGATAGAAAGAGCGGCACCACCGCGAGTATCACCATCCAACTTCGTCAGTACCACACCGTTGAAGTCAAGGCGTTCGTTAAATTCTTTGGCTGTATTCACGGCATCCTGACCAGTCATGGAGTCTACCACGAAAAGAATCTCATTCGGATTAATCGCTTTCTTGATAGCAGCGATTTCGTTCATCATCTCTTCGTCTACAGCCAGTCGTCCGGCAGTATCGACAATAACTACATCATATCCTTTTGCTTTAGCTTCCTGAATTGCATTTTCCGCAATTTTCACCGGATTTTTACTATCCGGTTCTGAATACATCGGAACTCCAATCTGTTCTGCCAGTACACGTAGCTGCTCGATAGCGGCAGGGCGGTACACGTCACAAGCCACCAGCAACGGTTTTTTGTTCTTTTTTGTTTTCAGCATCCGTGCCAGTTTACCTGAGAACGTCGTCTTACCTGAACCTTGTAGACCGGACATCAAAATAACCGCCGGCTTTCCTTCCAAGTCAACCTCAGCCGTTTCACCACCCATCAACTGGGTCAGTTCATCGTGCACGATTTTTACCATTAATTGGCTGGGTTTCACGGCTGTCAGCACGTTTTGTCCCAATGCCTTTTCCTTAACGGTATCTGTAAATGTTTTGGCTACTTTGTAGTTTACGTCGGCGTCCAACAGTGCCTTGCGCACATCTTTCAGGGTTTCCGCAACGTTGATTTCGGTGATTTTTCCTTCACCTTTCAGAATTTTAAACGACCTTTCCAGTCTTTCGCTTAAATTATCGAACATGATGCTATAATTCTATTTATAAATTACAAATTACTCTTATTGAGGCGCAAAAGTACAAAAAATCCCTGTATCTACCTCCTTTTGAGACAAGAATATTATTCTGCCTGAGCTGCGGGATAAGTGAAAAGAATTGTCGGACCCTCTTTGCTGTCGGGGATTACCTGATAGGTGCCACTAAAGTGTTTCAACAACAGATGGTTGACATCATTGCGCAAAGCAGAGTCTTGATTGGCATATTTTAGGTCTGCCAGCGGACAGTTGGTTACTTTGAAACAGAGTATCTCGCCATTTTTGTCTAAAGTGAATTGAAGGTCACGTTCCTCCTTGAAAGAGGCAAGGGGGCAGATAAGAAGACTGACAATGAGTTGCATTATCCGGTTGGTGTCTGTATGGATAATATACTCATCAATATTACTATGGAAATGAGTGTGTAAGGTGGGGTTTTGCATTTGTGCCATTCCTACAGCATCCTTACAGAGTTGTACAATATCATAGTCGCTCATCTGAAACTTCATCATACCGGCCTCCAGACGTGATAGGTCAAGGACGTTGTTGACTAAACGCATTAATTGTTCTGTGTTTTGCTGGATGATGCCCGAATACTCTTTGCGGGTGGGTTCGTCCATTTCTATTTCGTTGTTGGCTATGATTTGTGAGAATCCCAATACTCCGTTCAGGGGTACCCGGATGGCATGACTCATATTAGACAGGAAACGGTTTTTCATTTCATTGGCTTCTTCTGTCTGCCGGGTGGCTTTCTGTGTTTCTTTTTCCGATATTTTCAGGGCTTTTCTTATCCGGTTGATTCGGAGCATATAAGCGATACATAGAATAAGTATGATTGAGAGACTGAGGAGAATTGTCACCTGTACGCGGCTTCTTAATTTTCCCTGCTCCCATACCAATTGATTGAGGTGGTACATATCTTTAATTTCTTCGAGCTGCTTGGCTGATATCGCTACAGTCAATGAATCCTGGATGTGATTGGACTTTTCGTAGAGTGGCAGGGCTTCCTGATGTCTGCCCATTTCTTGCAGGATGTCAGCTTTACGGGCCAGTTGTTTGGCGTAATCAATCTGACCAGGGGCAAATTCCTGCATCTTCATTAAGACGGAATCTGCATAAGAAAGTGCGTTCTTGTAATCCTTTATATAGCGATAATACTCTGAATGGGCGTTATAATACATAGCAATGTATGGAAGATAACTTTGCGGTGTTATGTATTTTTGCGCTTTCTCCATATGTATTTTTGCGGAGTCTGTTTTCTCTATACCTATATAATAACAAGTATGGAATATCTCTGAAAATAATAATAAGTTGAAATAAGACTCGTACATGTCGGGGGCCTGTTTAAGTAACCCGTCTATTAACCGGGTATTCTGGTCTAAATAGGTTTTCAGGCTTTTGTAATCATTCTGATTGTTGCTGTAAAGGATGAGTTGCCCCAGTACATTTATTTGGATACTGGAGTGTATAGGGGCAGAGAATAGTTCATGTGCTTTTTGCAGTACTTCTCCTTCTTCTTGTTTACGGTTCGTTTCGTGGTACGCATTTGCCAAGCAAAGGTAGGCGGCTACTCGTCCGCCGGCGTTGTTCAATGTTTCTGCCTTTTCCTGCATCTTTAGTGCTTCATTGATTGCATACTCATACTTCTCCTTATAAATATAGGTATAGATAAGCAATTTCTGTGCGTTGAAATACATCTGCCAATATTGCATACGCTCAGCTATGGGTAATAGATAGTTTACCAGTTTGCTGACGCTGTCAGCTTCGTTCTGGTTATAATAATACAGTAATTTGTAATAAGAACCACTGGCTCTGTATTTGTCGCTTTTTTGAAATTGCGCTTCTTCGAACATCTCCTTTGCATATTCTATATAATGCGGGGAATTTTGTTCTGTGAGTACCAGTTTCTCCAGTAACTTTAATCGGGTGGAATCGTGGGGGAGTGCCCGCAACTCATTCAACAAACTATCCGCAACAGTCGAATGTGTAGCAGAAACAAATGCGCATTGCAGTGCGACGGCAAGTATGAATAAGATGCGTTTCATGCTATGTCCTCCTTTCTGTCTGCCGGATGAATAGGATGAGTGAATTGGAAACGGGAACCATCTTTATATTCGGGGTCAATCCTGATTTTTCCACCGAAACGTTCCACGATCAATTGGCAGATAGAAAGCCCCAGTCCGCTGCCCTGTGCGTTTTCATTCAGCTTTTCAAAGCGGTTGAATATCTGTCCCTGTTTTTCTGGCGCTATTCCGCAACCTGTATCGGTTACGGTAAACAAGGCTGTTTCTTCCGATTGCTTTTCAAGTGACAGGATAATGCTACCTTCTGTGGTGAACTTGGTTGCATTGATAAGCAGATTGATAAGTAATTGTTGGAGGCGTGCCTCATCCGTATATATTTCCAGTTTCTCTAAAGAAGTTTCAAACAGTACGGAAGCGGCTGTCTGCTTAATCTTTTCTACGGTATCCACCACATTGCGGCAAACAAACACAGCGTCGTTGTTGGCGAAATGGAATTGCATCTTACCTATTTCCAGGCTGGAAAGGTCGACAACGTCATCTATCAGTTTCAATAATAAATCTGAGTTCTGCTGGATAATTTCATTGCATTGCTGGCGGGTGGCAACATCGATATTGGCATCTGTCAGAATACCGGAGAATCCCGACAAGGCATTCAGCGGGGTTCGTATCTCATGGCTCATATTCGACAGGAAAAGACTTTTGGTACGTATGGAATTTTCTGCGCTTTGCCGTGCTTTTCCCAATTTGAGCTGGGAATTGGCCAGACGCTTGTTGATTTTACGAATATAAAATACCGATACGGCAGATATGGCTAAGATAAGAATACAACCTATGATGGAATAGGAGAGCAGGCGGTTACGCTGGTTTTGGTTATTCATTTCAAGGCGATCCACCTGGTATATGGTTCGTAAAAGATTGATTTGGGAAGAGTAATTGCGGGCATTGATAGAATCGCGGGCGGCATTGATGTCCTGATATGCCGTACATGCCTCTTGGGCTTGTCCTTGCTTGGTATATAGGTATGCCAAAGCATTTTTCATTTTTAGGTATTTGTTGTAAGTGTTGGCGCCGTTGCTGTGGTCTGTCAGTTCGTTGTATAACTCTATAGCTTGTTCATCATTGCCTGTATTTTTTGCATATTCAGCCTGTATGTATTTCAGGATAGAACTGTGAAAATAGAATGGATAATATTCATACCATTCTTCGGTTTCCTGAATATATTTCCGAACCTTATCCAGATCGTTTGCATAGAGATAATAGTAAGCTTGAAAAATATTCTCCATAAAACGGCTGTGGTGATCGTCGTTCACCTGCTCCATCCGGTCCAGATAGGCTTGGGCTTCAGGCATACGTTTCAGCCTGATGAGGGTAGGGGCCAACTGTATTAACACCCTTTCTTGAAGTTTGCCGGAATCGGGGATTTTATATAGCTTATTCATGGCTACCTCATATTCTTCGACAGCCTCATTAGCCATATTGGCACAGAGATAGGTATCTCCGATTGCATAGTGGGCTATGGCTATTCCGATATCGTTTTTCATCTGTGTGGCCTGCCTCAATATGCTGTTTGCTTTCTCTAATGCTTCGTTGATTTGCCCGTCGGCTGCAAGGGCATAGGAGGCCATTTGCCGTACGAGGAACATGCGCTTATAATCTTTTTTTCTCCGGTACATTTCCGCCAGTTCGTCTTCCCACCGGAGAATATCGCTTAACTTTGCTTCCAGAGAATAACCTAAGTTATTATCCATTAAGTGTTCGACAAGGTGTATGCGCTTATCTTCCGAATCCTGGTTTGCAGAGAGGATGTAGGAAGTACCGTAAAATAACATCAACAACAATATTATTATCGTTTTACTGATTCTCACCTTGCTTATTCCGATATTTATTTGATTATTTGCGACAAAAGTAACTAAAAAGGGCGAGATATCCGAAAAACTCTCGCCCTTTTTGCATTTTGATGCTTTATTTGCGATTGATGATATCCCGTGAACAGGAACCTTCGTGGTGGGGATATCCGGGAGAGTGGTTTCTCTATCTGAGTGTATTTGTAGTGGGGGCTTCGTATCATGCGTCCCGGACTGACGATTACTTCGTATTCGCTGTGCCATTCAGACACGACGTATGGATGTTTTTGTGTCTGCTATTTTTCTGTCAGTAGCGGAGCAAAGCTGATTCCTGGCTTGTCTGCCGGATTAGGTAGGCTGGTTAATTCACAAAGGGTAGGTAGCAGGTCAAGGGTGGACTGTACCAGCGAGTCATCTAAGAGAAAAGGGGAAAATTTAAAAAAGCTTCCGATTGCACTTTTAGATGTAATTGGAAGCTTTTGTACGATATTGTAAAGAGGTAACTTTAGCTGTTCATGCTCAACAAGAACTCGTCGTTGTCTTTGGTTTTTTCCAGACGGTCTTTTACGAAGTCCATAGCTTCTATCGGGTTCATATCGGCTAGATATTTGCGAAGTATCCACATGCGGTCCAGTGTCTGTTTTTCCTGCAGCAGGTCGTCGCGGCGAGTGCTGGAAGCAACGATGTTGACAGCAGGGAAGATACGCTTGTTGGACAAGTTGCGGTCGAGTTGCAACTCCATATTACCTGTACCTTTAAATTCTTCGAAGATAACTTCGTCCATTTTAGAACCGGTATCAATCAGAGCAGTAGCCAGAATGGTGAGCGAACCGCCATTTTCAATATTACGGGCTGCACCGAAGAAGCGTTTGGGTTTGTGTAGTGCATTGGCGTCCACACCACCGGAAAGGACTTTACCGGAAGCAGGAGAAACCGTATTGTAAGCACGTGCCAGACGGGTGATGGAATCGAGGAAGATAACTACGTCATGACCACATTCTACCAGTCTTTTTGCTTTTTCCAATACGATGCCGGCAATCTTCACGTGGCGTTCGGCAGGCTCGTCAAAGGTTGAGGCGATAACTTCGGCATTTACGGTGCGTGCCATGTCGGTTACTTCTTCCGGGCGTTCATCAATCAACAACATAATCATGTAAACTTCCGGATGATTTGCTGCAATGGCGTTGGCGATGTCTTTCATCAAAATCGTTTTACCGGTCTTGGGCTGTGCCACAATCAGAGCACGCTGTCCTTTACCGATAGGAGCGAAAAGATCGACTACGCGGGCAGACATGGAATCGGAATAGCTACCTTTGCACAATCTGAACTTTTCGTCGGGGAATAACGGGGTGAGATGTTCAAAAGGTACGCGGTCGCGCACGAAAGCCGGGTCGCGTCCGTTGATTTTCTCTACTTTCACCAGCGGGAAATATTTTTCTCCTTCTTTCGGCGGACGGATAACACCTTCCACAACGTCGCCGGTTTTCAGACCGAAGAGTTTGATTTGAGACTGTGATACGTAAATGTCGTCCGGTGAAGAAAGATAATTGTAATCGGAAGAACGAAGGAAACCGTAGCCATCCTGCATGATTTCCAGCACGCCTGTACCGGTCAGGATATCATCGAATTCGTATACTTTTTCGCGTTCAACCGCAGGTCTGCGTTCAGGAACAGGAGCATAATTGTCACCGCTATTCTGGGGTTGGGCGGGACGCTGCTGTTGTACAGGGCGCTGGTTGTTGTTACGATTGTTATTATTGTTGTAAGGAGTATTGCTGTTGTCGCGAGGACGAAGGCGTGGTCGTTGTGGCATTGCGGGTGCGGGTTCCACGGCAGGTGTCACTACAGGAGTTTCCGTCTTGGTTGCTTCAAATTTTCCGAGAAGTTCAGAGGGGAGTTCTACTTTTTCAGTCGGAAGGTCTTCGATAGGAATAAAGTCATCTTCGGGTTCTGACAGAATGGGACTGTCTTCCACTACGGCTTTTTTGATTACTTGCGGTGCTGCTATTTTGGGCGCTGCCACTTTTGGTGCTTCAACCTCAAAACTCAGTTCCGGTTCTGCTTTTTGGGACTCTTCCTTTACAACTGGTACGGGAGTTTTTTCTTCTGCCTTAGTTTTACGGGGACGGCCCGGCTTGCGTTTCGGAGCTGTTTTTTCTTCAGCTTTTTCAGGAGTGGCAGTTGCGGTTACTTCAGGAGCCTTTTCTGCTACCGGTGTTTTCACTGGTTCCACCGGACGTACTTTGGCAGATGCAGCTGTTGCTTCAGCTTTTGCCTTGGTGAGGTCGCCATTCTTATTGGCGGTGAAAACTTTGTCAGTACTCTCTTTTTTTACGGTCACGCGGGTACGTTTCTCTTGTCTTTCTACTTTACGCTCTTCTTTCAGCTTTTCAGCAGCAACCTTTTTGGTAGCACCTGCGATGGCTTGTTCATCAAGTATCTTGTAAACAAGTTCTTCTTTTTTTAGTGAGTCTGTCTTTTTGATACCCAGTTCTTGGGCAATAGTTTGAAGTTCCGACAAATTTTTGTCGTTCAATTGAATGATATTATACATACAGTATATATGTGAATGATTTAATATTTCTTTTGTTATTGGACAGATATGTTCACACTGCTGCGGTTGTCGTTACAAGCAACGTGGCAAATATACCTATTTTAAAATACTATGATTATGGGATATTTATTATTGAACCGGAAATCTGGTTAACTTCCCGCACTTAGGAGTCGCAGATTGTTTCAACGGCACAAAGGTAATAAATATTTTTGGTTTCATAAACAATTCGTCTTTTTTTTAATTTTAAAACTTTATCTTTGCTAGATAAACTAAGAAAAAGTACATAAAATTATGGATATAAACGAAGTTCATCTCATCTGTTTCTCACCCACTCGTACCTCTAAACAAGTTGGAGAGGCAATTGTTCGCGGAACAGGACTAACAAATATTATTACGACGGATTTAACATTGCAGGCTGCCGAAGTGGATGTTGCGGAGAATGCGTTGACCGTGATTGCGGTGCCTGTTTAT
Source organism: Bacteroides stercorirosoris (assembly GCF_900142015.1). Taxonomy (GTDB): domain Bacteria; phylum Bacteroidota; class Bacteroidia; order Bacteroidales; family Bacteroidaceae; genus Bacteroides; species Bacteroides stercorirosoris. Next base: position 13,864 of record NZ_FQZN01000017.1, on the reverse strand, counting down.
GGCGGTAAAGTAGCTCCTTTGGCTATGGAACGCTTGCGGGGAATTCGTGCATCGGGGACTCCGGTAGTATTAGTGGTGGTCTATGGTAATCGCGCTTATGAGAAGGCTTTGATAGAATTGGATGCATTTGCCTCTACCCGAGGTTTTAAAGTGATTGCGGGAGCTACGTTTATAGGAGAACATTCTTATAGTACGGAGAGACATCCGGTTGCTGCAGGGCGTCCGGATGCATACGATTTGCAGTATGCTGAGGAATTTGGTGCGAAACTACGTACAAAAATTAATGCGGCTGTGGATATGGAACATTTATGCCCGGTAGATGTGAACCGCATTCAGCGTCCCCGTCAACCTTTTTTGCCTTTATTCAAATTTCTGCGCCGGGTGATAAAATTGCGGAAAAGTGGTATGCCTCTGCCACGTGTGCCGGAAGTGAATGCGGAACTGTGTACACATTGTGGTATTTGCGCGGCTCATTGCCCCTCGGGTGCTATTATAAAGGGTGATGAATGTAATACGATTGCGGAAAAGTGCATCAAGTGCTGTGCTTGTGTCAAAGGCTGTCCGTTTAAGGCACGAACGTATGACACTCCGTTTGCGGCATTGCTTGCAGATTGTTTTGTACGGCAGAAGGAGCCACGAATTATCATTTAAACAATTAATGGATTTTCTATCAAAGGTTATTTTCCGTTCGTGCAGGAAGTAACCTTTTTTTGTTCGCAATCAAAGATGCTGTATTTCGTAGCTTTGAGGCTCAACTATTGCAGGAAGAAGGATTAGTGCTGACTGTTTTACGGGATAAACTTAATGATGAGTACCCGGCGGGTGTTTTCATCTATTCTGAAACGGTTGTCTGTCCGTTCACCAATCAACCATATAATATGTTTGCCACTGCAAAGTACCCATTGTTGCTCTTTGCGGGGAAGGGAGAATTTCCGGTTGGTGAGGTAATCGCTCACTTTCTTCCGTCCGGTCATGCCGAAGGGGATAAAACTGTCTCCTTGCTGGCAGAGCCTTACGGTGAGAGGCTGTTTTAGTTTGTTTGCATCGAAGCAGGCAATAGTCCGGTCGCGGGGAATTACGAAATTGTCCGTAACTTCCTGTTCTTCCATTATTAAGCGGAAGGGTAGGGAAAGATCGTCCGGAAATGATGCGGTTGGAGCTTTGGAAAAGTTGGCAGGAGTCACTAGTAATAAATCCCGATCCTTGACGACACGCCAGTCTTTGCTAAGGAATATTTTTCCCGGCTGGCCACTCAGAGAGGTGAAAATGTCTTTGATTTGCGTGCCGTTAAATCCTAATGGAAATAAGATTTCAAACAATAAGGTTTCCGGTGCAGGCTCTTCTAACAAAGTGGCTATCCGGATGCTTTGTCCAGTCTGCACCTTCTGTTTTCCTTCTTCTATACCTTTATTATACAATAGCGCTGCGTCATTCAGATGCTCTGCAGTACGGAGAAGACTTTCTTTTACCGAAGGATTGATTTCCTGCATGAGGGGCAAGAGATTGAGTCTTATTTTGTTACGTGTATACTCATCTTGCAGGTTGGTGCTGTCAGTTACGTAAGTCTGTCCGATTCCTTGCAGATATTCTGTTATTTCTTTCCGGTCGAGGCACAGCAAAGGGCGAACGATTTTCCCGTTTTTGGGGTGAATACCTAACAGGCCATTGATGCCTGTTCCGCGAATCAGGTTAAGTAAGAGGGTTTCCACGTTATCATCCTTATGGTGGGCTACGGCAATGACGTCAGCCCCCTGTTGCAGGCGGAGTTCTTCAAACCAGGCATAACGCAGTTCTCGTGCAGCCATTTCAATGGAAATGTGTCGTTTTGCAGCTTCTTCTGTGGTTTGAAAGTGCCGGATGTGTAACGGAATTTCCAGTTGCAGGCATAGCTTGCGGACGAACATTTCGTCCCGGTCCGATTCGTCGCCTCGCAGGTGAAAATTGCAGTGGGCCGCTTCGCAAGTATATCCCATGTCAAGAAGCAGGCGCAACAATGCCACCGAGTCAGCCCCGCCGCTCAGAGTTACCAAGACTTTGTCTTTCAGACTGAAAAGTTTCTCTTGCTCGATATATTGTGCTATCTTCTTCTTATCCATGTTGCAAAGATACGTTTTATTCGATTATTTCCGGTAATTATCATTTGGAAACATATCCTTTTTTGCTCCTTATTTAAAAACAATCTAAATAATTTGTGTGCTACATGCAAAACTTTTATCTTTGCGCCAAAATTAATGAAAGAGAGAAGACTATGCGTTTGTCCGAATTAAAAACTGGAGAAAAAGGTGTAATCGTTAAAGTACTGGGACATGGCGGTTTCCGTAAACGAATTGTAGAAATGGGTTTCATTAAAGGTAAAACCGTAGAAGTTTTGCTGAATGCTCCGTTGAAAGACCCTATCAAGTATAAGGTAATGGGCTATGAAATTTCCTTGCGCCGTCAGGAAGCGGGGATGATTGAAATTATCAGCGAACAGGAGGCGAAAGAACAAGCTACGAAACAGGATTATCATCCCGGAATGAGTGAAGATATTTATCCGGGTGACGAAGTGCTGAAACGCATCGCCCTTGGCAAACGCCGCACTATCAATGTTGCTTTGGTAGGTAATCCTAATTGCGGAAAAACTTCTCTGTTCAACATTGCTTCCGGTTCGCATGAACATGTAGGTAACTACAGTGGCGTTACGGTGGATGCCAAGGAGGGGTACTTTAATTTTCAAGGTTATCAGTTCCGTATTGTCGACTTGCCCGGTACGTATTCGTTGTCGGCTTATAGCCCCGAAGAAATGTATGTTCGCAATCATATCATTAATGAGACACCGGATGTCGTGATCAATGTGGTAGATTCGTCCAATCTGGAACGTAATCTTTATCTCACAACCCAGTTGATTGACATGAACGTGCGCATGGTGATGGCACTTAATATGTATGATGAACTGGAAGCCAGTGGTAATACGCTGGATTATATGACACTCAGTCAATTGTTCGGTGTTCCCATGGTGCCTACCGTTTCACGTACGGGGAAAGGTATTGAGGAACTGTTTCATGTCGTTATCAGCATTTACGAAGGTGCCGACTTTCTGGATCAGAAAGAGAATGTGCGTACTGAAGTAATGAAGGATTTACGGGAGTGGCACAAGGAATATGTACCCGGTTATAGTGCTGGTGCTCATAGGGAAGAGGAGGGACGTCATCATGGTTTCTATCGCCATATCCACATCAATCATGGGCCGGAACTGGAGCGCAGCATCGAAGAGGTAAAGCGTGTCATCAGTGAAAATGAAGATATCCGCCATAAATATTCTACCCGTTTTTTGGCTATCAAACTGTTGGAGAATGACCCCGATTTGGAGAAATTAGTCGATTCCTTGCCCAATGGAAAAGAAATTATGGCTGCCCGCGATCAGGAAAGCCGACGCATTCGCGAGGTACTGAATGAAGACTGCGATCAAGCAATCACTGATGCTAAATATGGCTTTATTTCCGGTGCTCTTAAAGAAACGTTTGTAGATAATCATTTGGATAAAGAACACACGACGCGTGTGATAGATTCTATTGTGACGCATCGTTTTTGGGGATTTCCTATTTTCTTTCTTTTCATGTACCTCATGTTCGAGGGGACATTTGTGCTCGGTGAATATCCGATGATGGGTATTGAATGGTTGGTAGAGGTTATTGGAAATCTGATACGTGATAATATGTCGGACGGGCCGCTGAAAGATCTCTTGGTGGATGGTATCGTAGGCGGTGTAGGGGGCGTTATTGTTTTCTTGCCGAATATCCTTATCCTTTACTTCTGTATTTCGTTGATGGAAGACTCCGGTTATATGGCACGTGCAGCGTTTATCATGGATAAGATTATGCATAAGATGGGATTGCACGGTAAATCCTTTATTCCTTTGATTATGGGTTTCGGATGTAATGTTCCTGCTATTATGGCTTCGCGTACCATTGAGAACCGTAAAAGTCGTCTGATTACTATGTTGGTCAATCCGTTGATGTCATGTAGTGCCCGCTTGCCTATTTATTTGTTGTTGGTGGGTGCTTTTTTCCCGAACAATGGTAGTTTGATATTGTTGCTTATATATTCGATAGGAATTCTGTTGGCGGTGTTGTTGGCACGTTTGTTCAGCCGTTTTCTGGTGAAGGGGGATGATACACCGTTCGTAATGGAACTTCCGCCTTACCGTCTGCCGACTGCAAAAGCTATTTTCCGGCATACGTGGGAGAAGGGGGCGCAATATCTCCGTAAGATGGGAGGTATTATCATGATAGCTTCTATCGTAATATGGGCGTTGGGGTATTATCCTGATCATAATGCATATGAGACGGTTGCCGAACAACAGGAGAATTCTTATATCGGGCAGATAGGGAAAGCAATGGAGCCGGTTATTGAGCCATTGGGCTTTGATTGGAAACTGGGTATCGGCATACTTTCGGGTGTAGGGGCCAAGGAATTGGTGGTAAGTACGCTGGGAGTACTTTATACGAATGATGCGGAAGCCGATGTGGTAAGTCTTGCTGAACGTATTCCTATTACGCCATTGGTGGCTTTCTGTTATATGGTGTTTGTATTGATATACTTTCCGTGTATTGCTACAATTGTAGCCATTAAGCAGGAGTCCGGCAGTTGGAAATGGGCGTTGTTTACGGCAGTGTATACTACATTGCTTGCATGGGTGATGGCTTTTGCTATATATAGAATAGGAGGATTATTTGTATGATGAATTGGCAACAATGGGTAGTCGCAATCCTTTTACTGTTGTGTATTGTCCGGATAGGGTGGGGCATTTATGCTTTTTTCCGTCGGACAAAAGAAAATGGTAATCCATGTGCAAACTGCGTAACCGGTTGTGACTTAAGGCGATTGATGGACGAAAAGCGTGCAGAGTGCTGTGTTATCAAAAAAGAAAAAAAGAAAAAATGCTGCGGATAGTTGGTATATTCAAAAAATGTACTACCTTTGCAACCGCAAACGGAAAAAGACGGTTCCTTGGATGAGTGGCTTAGTCAGCGGTCTGCAAAACCGTGTACGGCGGTTCGAATCCGCCAGGAACCTCAACTATCACTTTAAAGCCCTTGAAAGTCAAGCACTTTCGAGGGCTTATTTTTTACGGAGACCGTTTCGGGGACCACTTGAAAATTCGAGAATATTTTCCAATATATCTTTTGATTATTTTTAGGATTCAGTTTACAGCAGAAGCACAAATGATTTAAAGTGATTTGCCATTCAAGAATCTCGTAGTCCTTAAGTGCTCTTTCTATTATATGTGATTTATATGAAGAAATATAGATTGAGGGGATTGTGTACCCCCTCTTCTATGGAAGACCAGCTAAGAGACCATAACTAATGTGGTTTAATTTGGTGCTATAATTAAGTAGCCTGCCAAATCTTCCGGTTCATCATTCTTGGGTGTATCATTAATAATATCCCACACTAATGTTTTACCTACAATTGATTGTATAAAGCTAGCGAGGTTATATATATCCTCTAATTCTAATTTGCAGTCTATATTCCCAATAAATAGTAATTTACACTCTTTGTTTGCTTCCAGTTTGATAGAGTTACTAATTAATTGGCGAATAACCTCAATAGACAAATCAGAGAAGTTTAGTGACAAGATTATACTTTCACTATCTCTAATAACCTTAAACTTAAAAGACTTTACTCTCATTGTAGTTTTCTTTCTAATGGATTATGTTATCAGCTATGTTATCAAAACGTGCAAATTGACTGGAAAATTTTAATAAAGTATTTCCCGTCTTTCCATTACGATTTTTAGCAACTATGATTTCAGCCATACCGTGCAAATCATTTTCTTTTTCATCTTGGTATATTTTGTAATATTCGGGACGATGGATAAAGCAAATCATATCTGCATCTTGCTCAATAGTTCTAGATTCTCGTAGATCACTTAATTGAGGACGTTTTCCCTCAATGCCTTCACGTGATTCTTTACCACGATTTAACTGTGAGAAAGCTATAATAGGAATATTCAATTCCATAGCCAATGCTTTGAGCGAACGAGTAATTACGCTAACCTCTTCTTCACGATTGCTATAACTCATGCCACTTGTATTCATCAGTTGGAGATAGTCAATGATAATTAGCTTAACTTGATGTTCTCGTACAAGGCGAGATGCCTTAGTGCGAAGTTCTTGTATAGATAACGCTGGTGTATCATCCAGAAAGATAGGTGCATCTTCTATAATTTTTTCTGCATCATCCAATAAGGCTTGTTCTTTCTCACTATACAATTCTGCATGATTTATTTCCACGTTGCTTACATTTGATAAAAAACGATTCATGAATTGAACAGTGGACATTTCGAGGCTAAAGTAAGCAATAGGGGTTCTATTAAGGATGGCGATATTTCTCACCAAGGATATTGCCAATGCTGTTTTTCCCATTGCTGGGCGTCCACCAATCACAATTAATTCTCCTTTTTTCCATCCGAATGTAATTTTATCCAATTCAGTGAAACCGGATTGTATGGCTCTCTCACCTACATACTCATATTTGAATATACCCAATTTTTTCATATTCTTTTTCTTATTTAGTCTTAGTGTGAGCAAAGTAACTAAGACATATACGTCATTTTACGACGTAACTCTCGAAAAAAAGAAACCGCTACAACTTGACATTATAGCGGTTCTTGTTCGTAGTTAGTATGTAATACTTTGATTTATATTTCATTACATGAGAACAAATGTTTTTTATTCCACATCATTATTCAAGAAAATATCCAATTTAGCTTCGGAAGTCTCTGCTTTTTTGAATAATTTCTCAATAGGAGTAATTTTCTTGCTATACCATTTCCTCATTTTGGAACTAACAGTTGCATACTGTTGGAGTATAGCCAACGTCTCGCTCAAGTTTTTACCCTCCAAGCTTAAAGTAAGGTATTCAGTTGTTGCAAGATATGCATTGTAAGCATTCTTGTGTATTTTGGGCACATTATCTTTATACCCTTGTTGACCTCTATAATAAGTGTAAGAACATTCCACGCATTGTAAGTCGTCAGAAATCTGTTCTACCATTTTTTTCATCATAGATAAAGTATCATACTTCTGCATGAAGTCTCGACTGATTTTATCAATGTATTCACTTATCAATTTTACCGATTTATAATATTTTCCATCATTTTTTTTAATCCCTCTTTCCGTGTATTCATTGCGTAGACGAATAACATCATCTAATTCTTTTTTATGCGTTTCGACCGCAGTCTCTAAAGCCGAGGATTTTCCACTACTCTCATATGCTCCTTTTCTACAATATACTACGTCAGGACGAACAAACTCCATTTCTTTTATATTCATGGAAACTTTTGTAGGGAGAATTTCTTGCAGCTTGTTATATAAGGAATCATACTGAAGTTCTAATAGCTTTTCTTTTCTTAATTGCTCCACATCATTTCCATTTTGATCTACTATCTTCTTAGAATATACTTCGTTATCTTTATATAAAGATACCTTATAATATTCATTTCCTGCTTCTCTCAGAACTTTTATAGATTTGGTTAAAGCACCATTATCATAACATTCTATCACATCTGTGCTTAGGTTCTCTTTTTGTGTGATAGTTTTGCCATCTTCCGCATAAAACGAAATGATATTATCATCTAGTTTCTCAATTAATATGCCCGTTTCGCTATATCTGGTATACTGAATTGGAGTTGTTATATTTCCATAGTTTCCTGGTGTCACTTGAAGTATTCCTTTGTATTCTATTTGTCCGTTTTGAAACCAGTTTGTGTTATATTGTTTGTCATCTACTAATTTTGCATGGCTTTTCTTTTGCCCTCTATTTTTGGCATCCGTGTAGTAGGATGTTTTCTCTATCATTTCATCTTCCTTATATATACATTCTTCCAAAAGATAGTGCCCACTACTTCCCAAATTATAATTCTTTTCCACTCCGCTCTTTTTCCCATTTAGATAGTTTGTGGATTTAGAAATATATTTTTCGGGTGTTCCGAAATATTCGATACATAATCCATGTAAAGCTCCATGATTGTAGTTTGCGGAGATTAGTAACATTCCATTCCTGTCGTATTCCTTATAGGAACCATGTCTTGTTCCAGTACCCGCAATTACAGTAAAAGACTCATGTAAACGGGAATTCCCCCAATCCCAATAAGTTTTTTTAGTCACAAGATTCTGCGCACTAGCTATATCAACTGATGATATTATAATGCAAATAAAAAATAAAATTCTAAATTTCATATTTTCCTTGATATTAATTTCTTTTTTGTTGTATGCAATCTCAATTTATCTGTATGATGTTGGTAATAGGATTAGGCGTTGATTCCGTAATTTCCACATTACCGTCTATATCAATCGTTCCGATAACAGATTGGCTTGTACTATATTGAAAACCTGCAAAATATAACAAATCTGAACCCTCCATTGTATAAATGGAACGAAAATCTATGCCTTCGCTTGACAAGTCCAATTCCTTGATACTGTAGTTCTCCAATGCTATAATATCCAATTTATCCACAGATTTTCGTGCATATAAAGCATTTGTTGTGACATAAGTGGAACGATCGGTGGCAAAAAATCCATTCAAATTAGCTGAAACTTCTGTCAATGCCTTTGTAGCAAACTGATATTCATAAGTGCGACCATAATAATTTATCAGCATTGTAGCCCTGCGTTCATTCCATTTCACTTGTATATCATTGGGTTGTGGTCTTCCCCAATAATCAAGAGATTCCGTCTCTGCCATAATTTGACTTTGGAGTTCTTTATTCTCATTTAGCTTGCTAACTACAAGTTTGTAAGATTCATGTTCTCCACTAACAGCAGTGAGATATAAATCTTCGTTGTCGTGAGATACAAAAGCATTTCCATATTCTGTGTGGGGGATAAAATTAGAAATGATAAACTGCTGCGTACCATACGACGGACGGATATATCTGTAACCATAGAAACAAGTTCCCTTATTGTTGACAACAAAAGAAAGAGAATTATCTGCATACAATTCTAACTTTAAGTTAGAAATATCCTGTGTATGAATTTTATAAAGTCTTCCTCCACCCATATTGTTTTCCATGTTAGCCATGACATAGATATTTCCCTTATTGTCTGTTACGGCATTCTCTCCATTTAGTCCTGCACCTAAATCATATATCGCTTCTGTGGATTTATCGACAAGATAGGAATATCCGCCTATTCTCTCTTCGTTCGGTAGCAAGAAGCCATCTTCGTCATACGTTGGTCTGTAATTGATGTCCCCGCCTGTAAACATCAGATACTTTTTATTAATATCCCATATTGAAAATGAACCGCTTATTCTAATCGTATCACCCTTATTGTCAATCCACGATAATTCCATGTCTCTACCGTCTTTCTTAATCTGTCGATATTGGGCAGAAGAAGAACGGGTATTAGTTCCACTTGTATAGATATACTTTGCATCTTTGATATTCAACCCCACAATATCACCGTGCTGTGGCGGTTGGGACAGTTCATCATCATTACTGCAAGATACAAGAAAAAAGGCTGTACAAGCAGCCAATAAATACTTCAATTTCATAATACTATTTTTTTATTTTATTAGTAATTCTATCTGATAATCCTTTCAATCCTACTTCATTTAAGTTTTTCAACTTTGCTTCTTTTCCTATCAGAAGAGGGTGTTTAGGATAGCCTTTCGTGGTAGCTCCGTAGGCTTTGAAATGATAGCTTCCACTGAACAGGCTGATTATACCTTGTATGTTCTTATCTTCGTTTCCGAATAACAGATCAGACAAATATGTCCGTTTTGTATCGTCAATAACCGCACCCCAAGCGCACCACACATCTGCCTGTTCAATGGTAGACAACAATTCTTCTATGGCTGCAAGATTGCGCAAATGAATCTCTATGTCGTAAGTATGGTCCGTATCCATGTTGTTCGGATTGGTTGCTCTTTGAGGGTAAACATTCAGCATATACCATGCTCCGTATTCACCGCTTCTTTTTGCATAGTCTTGCACCCTTCTCAGTGTCGGGTCAAGGAAGTTAGGCAGTGCCATGCTAGGGTTGATACCAATGCAAACCAATACATTCTGTTTATCCGTATCGAATTGCTCACCTAATACATAACGCACGTCTGTAAGTTCACAGTCGTATTTTCTACGATATTCGTCCGACACATCATAGTTATACACCCAACCATTTTTTACTATTTTCTTACTCATAATCTCTAAAAGCCTTGTTGCTTAGTATTTCTAAGCACAAAGATAAATCTTTTTTTCAACTTTACAAATTCAAAAACATGGTTTTATGAAATCAGATATTGATCTATTTGTCATTAATAGAATTAGAGAAAAGCGAAAGGAATTGAAAGTGTCTCAGCGTGGTATGGCAGAGATACTTGGCTGTTCTGCTGGTTTTATCGGACAAGTAGAGAGTGAAAACTCTGATACTAAGTATAGTGTACATCAACTCTATCTTATCGCAAAGGATTTTGATTGTTCTCCAGCAGACTTTTTCCCTTCTCTTGATTCTGATTTTTAATCCAGTTTTGCTTGCAAAGCTAAGACTATGGGTACGACAATTTCAGTCGGTGCTCGGATGTTTTTTTCATATTACATTTATCTGGAGAAAAATAACCGCTACATTGCTGTAACGGTTATAATATTATTTTCTTAATTTCTCAATTCTGCTTTATCTCTTCAATTTCGTTATCAGTGTCGATAATTAGATACTGTTGTAGTTGAGTGTCTGTAAATATCAACTTACTTTCTTCCTGTGTTATAATGCTAATCTCCTTTATTCTGGTATGTCCGACTACATGATGGTAGTTAGGGAGTGCGGATTTACTTAAAGAGTCTGGTCTAATCCATAATGGACTTTGATAGACATTATTTCCGGCAGCATCGCTGTTTATTTTATTGACGAAATCTAATACTAATGGATATGTTTGAAACAGATTGTTTATATCTGTATAATGTTGCATTCCTTTTTCTTTCATCCATATACGGCTTACACCTGCATGGGAAAACAGATAATTGTCATAGCAAACACACGCTTGAATTGTCTTTTCCCGAATCAGGACTATAAGTTCATCTTGTATAAGATCGGATAACCGTTGAGTGAAGCGGTTGCTTCTCACACCTCCGATATACTGTAAGTCATGGTTGCCTATTAGCAAATCAACGTTAGTATATTCTTCTTTAAAGTCAAGTATAGAGTGTAGATTTTCTAACTGTTCTTCTGGAGAAATAAGACTATGTTTGTCATCTACATAATCCCCAAGAAAGATAAATCTGTCCACATTCCCTCTTTCCTTATTGATAATATTCTTCCATTCTGTCAGTCCATGAATATCACTAATTATACATATTTTCATAAGCGTTAGTATTGGGATATAGCTTTTTGTAAGCGTTTTATAATTCTTTCTCTGAGCGATAATGGGTATAAGACTTCTACTTGTTCTCCGTAACTGATTATCTTATTTTCTAATTCCGGATTGATAATTAGGTGTAAAGTGACAATGTTTTCATCTATAGTTTGAGACTGGTGTAGTGGTAGAGCTTTCAGATAATGTAACATAGTATCGGAAAATCTTAGTTCCACTTTTTCTATTGGGGCATTTGGATTGTTATCCGGTTCATAGATTATCCCATATATTTGATTGAATTTATCCGCAGTCAGCTCCAATACTTTCTCTCGTTGAAAATGATTATCGGTAATAATAAGGTCACTAATCCTGTCAAGCCCAAAAGTGCGAAAAGCTTTCAGTTCATCAACATAGGCAAACATATACCACATTCCTTCAAACTCTTTCAATAGATAAGGAAAGACTGTATATTCTTTTAATCTGCCTGTTTGATAGTTTCGATGTTCAAAGTGGATGCTCATTTGGCTCTGGATTGCTTGCAGTAAACGACCGATATTCTCAACTCCTTTTGCGTGAGGGGTAGGGCTAATAGATAAGTACTCTAGGAGTTTGTTTCTGTCTTTGACGGTGGAGAGAATAATATCAGAACTTTCAGCTAGTCCAATAAAATAGAGCAATTTATCGAAATCGAATGTACTATCTGTTTGAGCATAGTAACCATTCTTTTGTTCATCGTATATGATTTCTATATCGAAATTACTTCGTATATCAGCTAGATCTCTTTGAAATGTCCTCTCTCCAATCTCTACGTCATATCGTTTCATGTAGTCGAGCAGTGTACGCTTGCTGGGATAATCATTCTGTAGAATTCTACGAATGATTAGATAGTTTCTTCGTATGGTATTTTTGGTTGGCATAAATGTTTATATTTGTAGGTCAAAGCGATTACTGATATTCAATATCACTTATGGAATTAGAGTAGACTCTCGAAATAAGAAACGTTGTAATGAACAGTATTTGGACAAATTATCATTTGGCTACCACAAGAGTGAATATGCCCAAATACATGGTTACGAGGTTTGTATTTAGCAATCACATCTTTTAATAAAGAGCATCCAGTACCTTCATCCAGTACTCCTTTTGCTGGTCCATGGGTTATCAGAAAGTCTATGCTCGATGGAATTTCTTGTTTATGATGTAACCACGGGCGTGCTGTGATAGAATAGAAATGAATATTATCATACTTTATCCCAGAATCTTCCAGCAATGTAACACCTTTAGGGATTAGCAATTGTGCATCTTCTGGGCATAAATCGAACAAGAGTTCATGATTACCAGCCACAAATATACGTAATTGAGCGGGTTGGGCAGCATACCAGTTGAGGAAATCGGATAATTCCTGTTCTTCTATACCTGCTACTCCGTCTCCAGCGCAAATCAAGATGTCAGCTTCTGACGGTATTCTTAGTTGAGAGTGCATCCCATGAGTATCAGAGAATGCGAATATTTTATGATTCTTATATGGTATAATCATATTCTTTGTATTTTTAGGCTGTAAATTTACGAGATTGCCAAATAGGAACAAACAATATCAAGTATAATCTATTCATAATCTTGAAATCTATGTTACACTACATATCCTAAAGGCTTGTTTATGATTATATCGGCGTTGTATTGTAAATTACTCCCTCTCTTCTTTCTTTTTTCTTCCTCTTTTCTTTCTATTCAATAGGAAATTCAGATAGATACTTGGCTTGAAACTGGCAATCTTTTTAGCCGGAATATCAATCGGAGCAAATGTACTAGGGTTCATTCCTTTTCTCGCAGCTTTTTGTTTCACTGAGAACGTTCCAAAACCAATCAAAAGCAGCCTTCCATTTCTTACCATTTCTTCGGTAATGATTTCTATTACTGCATTTAGCACTTTTCTTGATTCAAACTTGCTTAACCCTGTTCTTTCCGCAATAGCATTTGTTAATTCTTTCTTATTCATGTATTTACAGTTTAAATATTACTCAATATATTATAGTTCTTATACAATTTATTGTTCTGCTTCCATAAGGATTGTCATTCCTATTTCTTTGGCTATTAAGTATTCTATTCTTGCTCCTTTGGAGGCTTGCCAGTTGTTAAGCAAGCAGATAGCTTCGCAGTCAAATAGGAGTTTTATATCATCCAGCATATACTCTTTCCATGTCTTTCCCTCAATCGGTGTATTAACTTTTATAGGGTTAATAGGGATATATCCTTGTACAGTCAGTGCTTTTTCTGCTTTATCAAATTTAGCTTTGGCTTCCTCTACTCCTAATCCTGTAATTTGTCCTGAAATGTATATTTTCATTAGATTCTGTTTATAATTTTACATTCATTGTCTAATAAACATTTTCAAGAATTGTTCCGTTTTTGTATATTATGACGAGGCGTCATATCTTGTCAATACAGGGCACTGTCCACAATTTTGTGTAAATAGAAAACTTCAGGATTCGGGTTTTATACTTGAATCCTGTTTTCAAATATAGTAATAAATTGGTTAAAT
>NZ_FQZN01000052.1 GCF_900142015.1 Bacteroides stercorirosoris | reverse complement strand
AATTCATTGGATTGTTGTTGTTTAAATATAACCGCAAAGATAATTCACTTTCGCTTATTAACATAACATACCCACAGGGTTTTCGGACTGACCCATACAAAAGGGGATGATACATTATAGTAGTATCATCCCCTTTTCTCCGTTTAGTCACCTATGTATCTTCTTCTTTATTCTTCCCACCATTTAATATCAGGGTTATTCACGTAATCCTTAAACTTGGGATATCTGTTGTCAATAGCCTGACTTTCATTTGCCCAATCTACTGTAGTAGGAACACTTAGCTTTCCGGGGGCTTTTCCTGTTTCCGCTTTTAGTGTTATTCCGTTTACTGTAATTGGAATGTCAATTATGGTCTTGTTGGCATATCCTGTAAGTCTGAACATTATAGGAGGCATGTTCTGATGTTTTCCGCCTGCTGTATTTACCATTGTACTAGTGCTAACTCCAAAAAGATTGTGAACTTCGTATTCTGCGCTCTCTCCTCCAATATACAGAGGCAAGGTTCCACCGGCAGCCAGCAAAGTGATTACAGCATCACCATTTACTATGGCAGCATCGAATACTACATCGTTAAAATCAAAATCTCCAATCGCCCCAAGGTCTTCGGCCATCACTCTTCGTGCACTGGTGTATTTGGCAGGAGTGATTTTTAATATCCAGTCGCTATAGTAGCCATCAGCAGCTTCTTGTTGATTAGAGTTTTGTCCGTTTGCTTCAAAGTCAAATCCTACATAATAAGCGCCATCAATATACTGGATGGTATATTCGTAGTGTGTTTTACCATCCATAGAATTAAAATATCCAAACTTAGATGTTCCGCTTTTTTGCATTAACATGATTGATCCATCGCTGGCATTGAAGTTATTGACATGCTCCTCACTGCCATTTGGCAACACTGCACGCAATTGGTCCATATTAGAATGTGAACTACTTACATGCTGCACAAAGAAGTCCGACCAATTAATGGCGATGGATGTAGGGTTCTTATTTGCTTTAAACCACTCAGTAACCTTTTCTTTTTCTGCTGGTGTGATAGCCTCTGGTACTTCAGTAAAGTCTTTCCATTGATTACTGTTGGTGTTAGCACCACGTGTAGTAAGATTTTCACCGAATCCCCAATCCTGAACGGGCGAAATAGTTCCATACTTATTGATAAAAGCCTCTTCATACTGAGCCTTTTTCAAATCTCCCTCTTTGCTGGGATCATATACATCGTTGTTGGTACAAGAAGAGAGTAATGCCACCGTGACAGTTGCTAAAACTGAAAAGTTGATTTTTCTGCCCATATCTGTATGTTTTAAATTTATAAATTCTCAATATATTCTATAAGTACAACTTTAAAAAGTTGTATTATACGATGCAAAAATATAAAATTCTATTCGTAAAACCAAATATATAGCTAAATAATACAACTTTTTTAATATAAATAAGGAAGTATACGTTCAGAAGGATATGATGTTTTAATATAGAATATAGTAAATGCTGTTTAAATAAACACCGGATAGCATTTATTGTTCTGAAATTATCTTGTGGATATCTCTGTTAATTCTCTCTTTTTATATACTTTTGTCGCTGCAAAAACAAGAACATATAAGATTATGAATAAACGACAATTTCTTGCAGCAGCGATTTGCCTGATGTCACTTGCCGGATGTACACAAAAAACTGAGTTACCGGACAATCCGAAAGATAAGGAAGAATACCGTGATAATCATGGGAACAGTTGGATATACAATGCTATGCTGATGCGTTGGGCATTGATGCCGTCAATATCTAACGGGCTTGCTACTACACACTATTATTATCCGCGATCGGGCAACTGGACGGATGCGAACGGTGCACGTGTAAATCCTCCTTCTAAAGTAAGCGTAAAATCTCCGAAATCGAAATCAAGCGGAAGTGTATTCGGCAAAACGCGCCGTTCATCCGGTGTTCATAGTTAACAAGTGCCGTCAATGAAAAGAATACCTGTCATTCCGCGCCCTGATTATAAAGAGAAAATAGAGGCGTTGGGATTTGATTTCCATGGCGATTATTGGCGTGAAGAAGCATACTATTGTTTCACGACCGATGAGATAGAGCGTTTGGAAGAAGCTACCCGGGAAGCCTATCGCATGTATTGTGAGGCAGTTCAGCATATCCTTGAATATAAATCGGGATTTATGGAACATATCCTGAATATTCCGGAAGAAGTATGCGAGTGCATTCGTGAATCATGGGATGCCGATGAACTGAGTTTATACGGACGTTTTGACTTTATGCTGTCCAAGGACGGAATTCCCAAAATTCTGGAATTCAATGCCGATACGCCTACTTCATTGTTGGAAGCTGCTATCATTCAATGGCAGTGGAAAGAAGATGTATTCCCCGATTACGATCAGTATAACGGTATTCATGAAGGATTGGTGCAATCGTGGAAAGATATTTTTCCGGAAGGAGGAGATATTCACTTTGCCGGTGCACTGGAAAATAATGAGGATACCGGTACACTGCAATATCTGGCAAGCACGGCAATGGAAGCCGGATTTTCCACCCGCGTATTAGATATGAATGCTCTTAATCTGCAGGACGGACATTTCTTCGACCCGGCTGGTGAGCCAGTGAAACGCTGTTTCAAGCTCTACCCTTGGGAGTGGATGGCGGATGAAAGCCCTGATGGTTGCCTGGCAGATGTGAAGTGGCTGGAACCAATCTGGAAACTCGTTATGTCGAACAAGGCTATTCTCAGCGTATTGTCTGATTTGTTTCCCACTTCTCCTTATGTGCTTCCCTGTTATATGTCGCGTCCACAATCGGGAGTCTTCTGTAAGAAACCGGTCTTTTCGCGTGAAGGGCACAATGTAAGCGTTCAGGAAATACGGAATTGGGAAGAACGGGTATGTATTGCCGAAACGGAAGGAGATTATAATACAGGTGCTTATGTCTATCAGGAATATGTGACTCCTACGCCTTATAGCGGACGTTATCCGGTCATTGGCTCATGGATAATAGGAGGGGAGCCGGCCGGTATAGGTATCCGTGAAAACCGTATGGAAATAACAGATAATATGTCGGAGTTTGTGCCACATATTATTATGTAGCTATGCCTTTTTTAAAATAGTGCTTTTATTAAAAGCACTTTTCGCACAAAATTTTGTACTTTTGCCGACTGTTTAATAGAAATATCCGAAAAACTTTAAAAAACGAAATAAAATGGCAGTAGAATTAAAAGACCTGACCAAACGCAGCGAGAATTATTCGCAGTGGTATAATGAATTGGTGGTAAAGGCCGATTTGGCAGAACAGTCGGCTGTGCGTGGTTGTATGGTGATTAAACCTTACGGTTACGCAATCTGGGAGAAGATGCAGCGTCAGCTTGACGATATGTTTAAGGAAACGGGACATGTGAATGCTTATTTTCCTCTGTTGATTCCGAAGTCTTTCCTCAGCCGTGAAGCGGAGCATGTGGAAGGTTTTGCAAAGGAATGTGCAGTTGTTACCCATCACCGTCTGAAGAACGCTCCCGACGGTAGTGGTGTGATTGTGGACCCGGAAGCCAAATTGGAAGAAGAGCTGATTATCCGTCCTACTTCCGAAACCATCATTTGGAATACCTATAAGAACTGGATTAATTCGTATCGTGACCTGCCCATCCTGTGCAACCAGTGGGCTAACGTGATGCGTTGGGAAATGCGTACCCGTCTTTTCCTGCGTACTGCCGAGTTCCTGTGGCAAGAAGGACATACTGCACACGCTACCCGCGAAGAAGCTGAAGAAGAAGCAGTACGTATGCTGAATGTGTACGCTGAATTTGCTGAAAAATACATGGCTGTTCCTGTGGTGAAAGGTGTGAAGTCAGCCAACGAACGTTTTGCAGGTGCTCTGGATACTTATACTATCGAAGCTATGATGCAAGATGGAAAAGCTTTGCAAAGTGGCACATCCCACTTCCTCGGACAGAACTTCGCCAAAGCATTCGATGTACAGTTCGTAAATAAAGAGAATAAGATGGAATATGTCTGGGCTACTTCATGGGGGGTATCTACCCGTTTGATGGGTGCACTTATCATGACCCACTCTGATGACAACGGACTGGTATTGCCTCCACATCTGGCTCCGATACAGGTTGTTATCGTTCCTATCTATAAGAATGCAGAGATGTTGCAGAAGATTGACGAGAAGATTGCGGGTATCGTTACGAAACTGAAATCGATGGGCATTTCAGTTAAGTATGATAATGCTGACAACAAGCGTCCGGGCTTCAAGTTCGCTGATTATGAACTGAAGGGTGTACCTGTTCGTTTGGTAATGGGTGGTCGTGACCTGGAAAACAATACAATGGAAGTAATGCGTCGCGATACGCTGGAGAAAGAAACCCGTTCTTGCGATGGCATTGAAGAATATGTAAAAGATTTGTTGGAAGAGATTCAGGCCAATATCTACCAGAAAGCCCTCAACTATCGCAACTCTCGCATTACGAAAGTGGATAGCTACGATGAGTTCAAGAAGAAGATTGAAGAAGGTGGCTTTATCCTGGCTCACTGGGACGGTACGACTGAGACAGAAGAGAAAATCAAGGAAGATACTAAAGCTACTATTCGTTGTATCCCCTTCGAAACCTTCTTGGATGATGATAAAGAACCGGGTGTTTGTATGGTAACCGGCAAACCGTCGGCTTGTCGTGCTCTGTTTGCCCGTTCGTATTAAGTTAACAAGGTTTCAGTTGACAAGTCGACACAAGTTTTTAGTTGACAAGATAGCAAGGAAACAAAAATGGCTGCACTTCGCATAAGAAGATGCAGCCCTTTTTCTTTTATATCATGCTTAGAATAACTGCGTTTTCAAACCGAATGACAGACTGAGATAATCTTTCGGTTTCAGATATTTATTAGTGAATGCACTTACTACGTACAGGTCACACGTACTTATCTCATAGAAAAAGGTAACGGCTCTTGCTCCCAGACGCCAACGTGGAGGAATGTCATACGTCAGTCGTTGTCCAAGGAAGATATGGATACGTACTTTAGATGAAAAGCCATAGTAGCCTTTCGGGTAACGTTCAGGCTCATGTGTCCAGAATTCATTGCCGAATACGGTATTGAGGTACATACCGCAAGCGAGAGGTTCTACGGAGAATTCTTTTCCGAGGGCAATGCTCCAGGGCATGTAATTTTGCTTTAAGGTCATGGTAATCTTAGTCCGTTTGGACTGATATTTAGGTAGAATACCAAAGAATATATCCGTTTCCCATTGATTACGCTTGCCGTAATCCCACCCTGTACCCAGAGAAATCAATCCCATATTACCGGCGAATTGCAGCTTCGTGTGTGTCGGAATCAGGCTTTCCCAATGCTTCCGGTAGCGGTGTACACGTCTGTCGTAACGGTTGGGACGCTTGTCACTAATGTCGGCACTGTCTATCCTCACCTTTTCTTTTTCCATCCATACTGTGTCATATCTCGTGATGATGATGGTATCTCTGAACATCTGGCGCGGTTCTATGGTAATAGTCTTCACCTCTTGTGCATAGCCGACGGACGAACAGATAAGCAGAAAGCACGCCAGTACTTTAATAATAGACCACTTCGCGCTCATATCCGTCAGGGGTTATAGTGAATATATAGTAGCTGCGATGTTTCATGCAGTCACTCATGTAGTACATCACGCCGTCCTCAAAGAGGTCTTCTTCAAACAAACGGTGCTCGTGGGCAGCGGTACAGAACAATAGATTGGGATATTGCTTGATGGCATATTGAAAGACGTCGGCCACGTTGTTGTTGAACTCAAAGCAGAAAGGGCGGATGTGCATGGAGAATATGGTACGGTCGTACTCGTCGCGGCGGTCTTCAAGCTGCCTGGAGATGAAGTCAAAATCCGGAATAGGATCTGAGTAGTCATATTCGAGCGCATTGGTGTTCAGACAAACGAATTTGATACGTCCGGCGATGAAAGAGAAATCCGGATCACCGAAAACGGCACGAAAAGTTTCTTTACCTGTACCGATACAGTCGTGGTTACCTATCAAACCCACGTAGGGGACTTTCAGCTTATTCATAATATCACGCTGCCACAGGAATTCATCGGTTACCCCGAAGTCGCTGAAGTCTCCGCCGTGGATAACAAAGTCGATATCATCCCGTTTATTAAGATGATTGACAAAATCTACAGTCTCATCATACCACCGCTGTGAATCGCCCATAGTGACGAAACGGATGGTAGTCTTATCCTTACATTTAGCCTCTATCTTTTCGATATTATAATTGTTGATATCCGTCTGACCGCTGATGCGCGTGTCATAGGGATGATAATCTATCATATCGCAACCGCTCATACACAGGCCTAAGAGCGGGATGAATAGGAGTTTAGATAGTCTCATGTGTTATGATATTTATATTATTAGTTCTCATTAGAAAACTGCGGGCAAATATAGAGTTTTCTTTTTGATAAATACTTGTCTTATCTTCCTTTTTTCTGTTCTCTTCGTACCGGACTTTTTTCATTAGCTGTCTAATTATTGGACGGAGGTGTCTAATAATTAGACACTGACGAAATGCGTATGAAAAGGTAAATACTTGATAATAAATGGATTTTAAGGTTTGGCATGCTTTCTGCAATATTAAAAGTAGAATATCACATAATCTTATATATGCCCTATGAAGTCATTTTATTATGTAATTCAAACTTTGCTGCATAGTCGTGGCTCTAATTTGATAAAGATAATCTCCCTTACTTTGGGAATTACGGTTAGTATACTCATATTTGCCCGTCAGGCTTTTGAGTTCAACTATGACACGTGCTACAAAGATCACGAGCGGTTATATGTAGTTAAGAGCATTTGGGACATAGGTGACAGGCATATGGAGTCACACATTACGATGGGACCAGTTGCCGGGGCTATAGCCGATGCTTTTCCTGAAGAAGTGGAGAGTGCCACTGTTACCCAGCAATGGTGGAGAAACAGCGGGTGGTTCCGAGATAACAACCGTTTTACTTGCCATGCCATGACAGGTGACTCCTGCTTTTTTTCTACCATAGGCATTCCGCTGGTGACGGGTAACCCGAATGAACTGACCAATCCGGATGTATTGTTTATCAGTCGCAGTATGGCGCGTGAGGCTTTTGCCGAGCAAGATCCAATAGGGCAGACGCTCACTATGAGCAGGCAATTACCTATGACGGTGAAAGGTGTTTTTGAAGATTTTCCGGAAAATTCCTCCTTTTATGGTGTACGGATAGTGATGTCTCTTGCCAGTTCTGCCAAGCATGGATGGGGATATTGGGGATGGAGAGGCGGTGACAGTTATCTGTCTTGCATTCGTCTGCGCCATGCTGAAGACTTTGATAAGGTAACCGCACGCTTTCCCGAGTTGGTGAAACGTTTTTATGGTGATGATTCCAGTGTGAAGTATGCGATAGAGCTCACTCCTGTGAGGAATTACCGTATGGATGGCGGTGTCAGTTCCATGCGCATGGTGTGGATTCTACTCACACTGGGCGGTGCCATTCTTTTCATCGTCACTCTGAATTATGTATTGATATCCATTTCTTCTATGGCACGACGTGCCAAATCCATCGGTGTACACAAGTGCAACGGGGCGGGAGGAAACACAATCTTTGGCATGTTCATTTTGGAGACGGGTATTATTCTGCTGGTTTCGCTGGCATGCATGGCATTGCTGTTGGTATATTTGCGTGAATCTGTGGAAGACTTACTCGATGTATCGCTTGCCGGCATCTTCGGATGGGAGAATATATGGGTATCGCTTTGCGTTGTCACCTTTCTGTTTGTGGTGGGAGGGATGTTGCCGGGTTATATATTCTCGCGTATTCCGGTGACACAAGTATTCCGCCGCTATACGGAAGGGAAGAAAGGATGGAAACGTCCCTTGCTGTTTGTGCAGTTCTGCGGAGTGGCATTCATTTTTGGGTTGCTGGGAGTGGTTCTGTCGCAAAGCTATTACGTAACTACGATGGATCGCGGTTTCGATCCGATGCGGGTGGTAGTTGGTCAGACCGATTTCGGAAATTCGGAGAATGCACGCAGTACGCTGGCTAATCTGCCATATGTGGAAAGTGCGGCGAGTGGTAGCAACATTTTCCTCGACGGACTAAGCGGTGAAGTGTTGACAAATGCCGCCGGACACGACGTCAGCCTACGCTGGATGCAGGCAGATAAAGATTATATTCCTTTCCTCGGACTGAAAATGAAAGAAGGCCGCAATATGGCGAAGGACGGTGAGGTAGTGGTCAATGAGAAATTCCTTGAAATTATGAATATGGAAGAAGATCCCATCGGGCGCCAAGTAGGGAAGCGAGATAACGTGATGGGTACAATTGTAGGAGTATTGAAAGATTTTCCTACTTCCAATCCGGCTTATGAACCTATACAACCTTTGTTTATTACGTACGCCCCGAACTTCAACGGAACTGTATTGCTGAAACTGAAAGAACCGTTTGAGGAGAATCTTCGAAATCTGAATAAAGATGTAAGAGAAATCTTTCCGCAAAATGATTTGGTATTTAAATCATATCCAGGGTTGATAAGTCAGCAGGAACGTAGCGTGACGAACTTCCGCAATGCGGCAGTGCTTGCAGCTATCACTATTCTGTTCATTACGCTGATGGGATTGATAGGATATATCAACGATGAAATGCAGCGTCGTAGCAAGGAGATTGCTATTCGTAAGGTGAATGGTGCAGATGCCGCATCCGTCCTTTCACTTCTGGCAAGAGATGTGCTTTGGACTTCAATACCTGCCGTTATTATAGGTACGGTAGGAGCGTGGTATATAGGTAATATATGGCGGGAGCAGTTTTGTGACACATCGTCATTTCCGGTTATCTATTATATATTGATTGCTTTGGGCGTATTGGGCATCATCGTTGGTTGCGTTGTTCTGCGTTCCTGGCGGATAGCAAATGAGAATCCGGTAAACAGCATTAAGAGCGAATAAAAAAGAGAATTAATATAATAACATATAATTATACAGTATTATGATTGAAATTAATGACATCAGCAAAGTATTCCGTACAACGGAAGTGGAAACAGTAGCATTGAACCATGTGAACCTCGAAGTGAAAGAGGGAGAATTTGTAGCCATTATGGGACCGTCAGGTTGTGGTAAATCAACTCTGTTGAATATTCTGGGGTTACTGGACAATCCGACGGAAGGCTCATATAAACTTCTGGGACAGGAAGTCGGTGATTTAAAGGAAAAGGAACGTACCCGCGTCCGTAAAGGTAAATTGGGCTTTGTATTTCAGAGCTTTAACCTGATAGATGAACTGAATGTATACGAGAACGTGGAACTGCCTTTGACTTATCTCGGTATCAAGGCTTCCGAACGCCGCCGGATGGTGGAAGATATTCTGAAACGTATGAATATCAGCCACCGTGCCAAGCACTTTCCCCAACAGCTTTCCGGTGGTCAGCAACAGCGTGTGGCTATTGCCCGTGCGGTAGTTACTAATCCGAAGCTGATACTTGCCGATGAGCCGACCGGTAATCTGGACTCCAAGAATGGTGCGGAAGTGATGAATCTGCTGACGGAACTGAACCGGGAAGGAACCACTATCATCATGGTGACGCACTCACAACATGATGCAAGTTTCGCCCACCGCACCGTGCATCTTTTCGACGGTAGTGTTGTGGCAAGTGTTGCGGCGCAAGAGATGTTATAAGGAAGCAAGGAATTCCCTTATGAACATTGATGAAGCTATGAATTAACAGAATATGCAATGAAACAAATTTATTACGTTATACAAACGTTGCTGCGCGGACGTGGTTCGAACATCATCAAAGTTGTTTCCCTTGGATTGGGACTGACGATGAGTATCTTGCTGTTTGCCCGTGTAGCCTTCGAACAAAGTTACGACACGTGCTATAAAGATTACGATAACCTGTATCAAATATTTTCCATCTTCACTGCCAATGGTGAACAATTCCAACCGCAGAAACAGAACTGCGGTCCGGTGGCGGGTGCCATCCTTGAGAATTTTCCTCAGGAGGTGGAGGCAGCTACCAGTGTGGCTTACTTCTTGGGCGCACCTTTATATAATGGTACCGTCCGTTTCGACGCCCGGACACTGCTGGCCGATTCGCTTTTCTTCCGCACTATGGGTATCGAGGTATTGAGCGGAAATCCGGAAAAGGAATTGATGCAACAGGATGTTATCTTCTTGTCTGCCCGGTTGGCGCGGAAGATATTCGGTGACGAAGACCCCATCGGGAAGGTGCTGAACTACGACAAGGAAATGCAGTTCACCGTGAAGGGTACCTACGTGGATCTGCCGGACAATGCCACGATGCGCCCCGAAGGTGTTGTGTCTATGCCCACAGGTTGGAATCGGGGTTGGAGTAACTATTCCTGGCGCGGTGGAGACAGTTATTACGAATACATCCGCTTCCGTCCCGGAGCCGACAAAGGAGTCGTGAACGCCCGCCTCGATGCTCTGATTCAGAAGTACCGTCCGGAAGAGGACAAGAAAGCTTACGGCTATACCGCCTTTGTAAAACCTATCCGCGACGTGTATCGTAACGAAGACCAGGTGAAGCGCATGGACTTCATTATGAGTATTCTTGCCCTCGCTATCCTCTTTATTGCAGCACTGAACTATGTGCTGATATCCATTTCCTCACTTACCTATCGTGCCAAAGCGGTGGGTGTGCATAAGTGCAGCGGTGCAAGCGGAGGTACGGTATTCTCCATGTTCCTGTTGGAGACGGGCATTATCATTGTGCTTGCCTTGATGCTGATGGGATTGATATTGCTGAACTTCCAGGAATTCATCGAAGACACTACTGCCGCTAAGTTAAGTGTACTTTTTGCACCGGACCGTATCTGGGTGCCGTCTGCCGTGGTACTTGCCTTGTTCATCGTCGGTGGCGTGTTGCCCGGCCGTTTATTTGCCCGAATACCCGTGTCGCAGGTGTTCCGCCGCTATACGGAAGGAAAGAAAGGTTGGAAACGTCCGTTGCTTTTTGTCCAGTTTGCAGGTGTAGCTTTCATCTGTGGACTGATGTACGTGGTGATGGCGCAATACAATTATGTGAAAGATAAGGATATGGGTTACGATCCACATCGCGTAGCCTCGGCTAACGCTTATTTCGGTAAAGATGAGGAAAGTGAATCCGCATTACACTTTTTCTGCGGACTGCCTTATATAGAAGAGGTGTCTTGTGCCATCAGTAGCCCTGTCAGGAGCTACAGCGGCTCGATGATTGAGGGTGAGGGCGGACAATCGCTCTTTTCAACCCGCACCAGTCGTGCTCCCGAAGATTATTTCAAGATGATGGGTATGACCTTGAAGGAGGGGCGCCCTGCACGCGCCACAGATGAAATAGTTGTGAACGAAGCTTTTGCAGAGCGGATGCGCTGGGGAAATAAAGCCCTGAACCACCCGTTGCGTATGGAAGGTAAAAATTATAAAGTGGTGGGTGTATTGAAAGATTTCCATATCGGTTCCTTTTACGAACCGCAGGATGTCATAATCTTCGGTTATACCCGTACTTTTGGCAATACAGTCCACGTGCGTCTCAAAGAACCTTTCACCGAGAACCTGCGGCGGCTCAACAAAGACGTCGCCGAGGCATATCCGGACAAGACAATAGACTTCGAGGGGATGGAACAGCAGATACTACGAGAATATAATCCTGTGCGTGTATTCAGTAATGCCACTATATTGGCAGCGGTGACGATGTTCTTTATCATGCTGATGGGCCTGATAGGTTACACTACGGACGAGGTACGCCGTCGTTCGAAGGAGATTGCCATCCGTAAAGTGAACGGAGCGGAATCTATAGGTATATTGGAATTACTCTCTAAAGATATACTTTATGTAGCCGGGCCGGCTGTCATTATCGGTACGCTTGCTTCGTGGTATGTCAATGGAATGTGGATGGAACAATTTGCCGCACAAGTACCGCTCTCTTGGATTGTATATGTGCTGATAGCACTGGCCATTTTGATTATTATTGTTGCTTGCGTTATCTGGAAATCCTGGAAGATTGCCAATGAGAATCCTGTGAACAGTATCAAGAGCGAATAAATAAGGAACAAGAGAATTTATGAGACAAATTTATTATACTATTCAGATTTTGCTTCGCGGGCGGGGCAGCAATTTCATTAAGTTGATGTCTTTGACGCTGGGGCTGCTGATAGGTATCCTGCTTTTTTCGCAGATAGCCTATGAACTGAGTTACGAGAATTTTTATAAAGATCCGGAGTGCGTGGCCTTGATGCGCTGCCGACGGGTGAAGGACGGCATTCCCGATAAGGAGTATGATTACAGCACATTTCGCCCTGCCGCTGCCGACCTTTGGGAAGCATTGCCCGACTTGATAGAGTCTGCCAGTCTTTCGGTCAATTTTTATCAGCCCGAATTTTATATCGATGATAAAAAACTGGACGATGTTCAGCCGATGTTTGCAGATACACTCTTCTTCCATACTATCGGACTTGATGTATTGCGCGGTGATCCGAAGGAACTGGGTACCCCTTTATACGCTTTCCTTTCACAAAGTAAGGCACGCGAACTCTTCGGTGATGAAGAACCGGTGGGTAAGACTCTTTCTATGGGTAAAATGATGGATATCACTGTGCGTGGTATTTATCAGGATGTACCCGGAAATACGGCTTACCGTCATAACATTGTGATTTCACTGCCTACTCTTGAAGAGCATATCTTTGGTCGCGGCACTTGGCGTTCCAATGATATTTATAATGTATTTTTCCGTCTGAAAACTCCCGAAGATGTGGAAGCCATGAACGGCCGCATACAGAAGGCTGTAGAGCGTTATACCGAAACAAAAGAAGGTACGGATGTTATGGAATTCAGTGTGCTGCCTCTGCCGGATATCTATCTTAGTACTCCAGACACAGTGCGTCGGCTGGTTATCCTGGGAGTGCTGGGCTTTTCCATTTTCTTTGTATCTATCATGAACTACGTGTTGGCGGCGGTAGCCTCATTCAGTCGGCGTGCCAAAGCGGTGGGCGTACATAAATGTTGTGGTGCCGACGGAACACACGTCTTGGGAATGTTCATGTGGGAAACAGGCCTGTTGGTACTGACTTCCATCGTTGCCTGTCTGATGTTGATGTGTCTTTTCCGCGAAGGAATAGAGGATCTGCTACATGTCCGCCTTGTAGAACTCTTTACTTGGAATAATCTATGGGTACCTGGACTGACGGTTTTGCTGCTGTTCTTTGTGGCAGGTATTTTGCCCGGCAGGATGTTCGCCACAATTCC
Source organism: Bacteroides stercorirosoris (assembly GCF_900142015.1). Lineage (GTDB taxonomy): Bacteria > Bacteroidota > Bacteroidia > Bacteroidales > Bacteroidaceae > Bacteroides > Bacteroides stercorirosoris. Next base: position 11,678 of record NZ_FQZN01000052.1, on the reverse strand, counting down.
CGTGACACAGATTTTTCGTCGTTACACTGACAGTAAGCGTTCCTGGAAACGCGGTTTACTGTTCGTGCAATTCATTGGCGTGGCATTTATTCTGGGTATGCTGATTACTACCATTTGGCAGTATCATGATCTCATGACGCGTAGTATAGGATTTAGAACAGAGAGATTGGCAATAGGGCAGTACCATATGGAAGACCCGCAGGGAGTGGAAGATGCTATTCGCCGTCAGCCTTATGTGGAGTCGGTGGCCCGTAACAGTAATTCGTTGATAGCACATTATAGCACAACGGGGTTGACTGATACTCAGGGGAATTTCCTTTGTCCGTTGCACTACCAGAATGTGACGAAAGATTTTCCGCAGATAGTAGGTATGAAACTGGTAGAAGGTTCTTGGCCGGAACATACCGGTGAAGCCCTTATCGGCCGGAAAGTAGTGGAGACAATGAAGTGGGGCGATAAAGCCTTGGGACAACGCTTACCCGTCAATGCACAGTGGGTGGGGCTCGATAGCCAACCCACGGTAGTCGGCATTGTGGAAGATGTGCGTAACATGGGGTTCTTTATGGAACAAACCTGCACGGCTTTTATTCTTTCCGATTCCCGTAACTTTGCTTATAATGTTCGTTTGAAAGAGCCGTTGGACGAGAATCTTGCACGGCTGAATGCTTTTGTCAAAGAGGCATATCCGAAAGCGGCATTGGAATTTACGACCTATACGGATATACAACGTCAGGGTTATAGCGATGTGTATCGTTTTCGCAACACTGTCTGGGTAACTTCTGTCTGTATTTTCTTTATCGTGCTTATGGGGCTTGTGGGCTATGTAAGCGATGAGACTCAACGTCGTTCCAAAGAGATTGCCATCCGTAAGGTGAATGGGGCTGAAGCTCCTTCCATACTTGGATTACTGTCGATGGATATATTGAAAGTAGCTGTCGGAGCAGTGATTGTCGGTACAGGTTTTGCCTGGTATGTTTCCGGTGCCTGGTTGGAGCAGTTTGCCGATAGTGTTTTGCCTTCGCCTGTATGGTTTGTCCTGTTGGCACTGCTTTTGTTGGCGCTTATAGTGCTTTTGGTTATTTTCAAGGCTTGGCGTATAGCTAATGAAAATCCCGTACAGAGCATCAAAAGCGAATAAGTTCATTTTATCACTTTTACCTTGCCGACAGATATCTGTAGGGCATAATAAAAAGGGTGTAGCCTTCCGGGTCGGATAGCTACACCCTTTGGTTAGGATGGTGTAGCCCTTTAGTACTTAAGGCTACACCTTTCTTCGTTGAAGGTTACGCCCTCTGATAGAATGGTGCAAATTACTTACGCGATACTCTCCTCGTTTTTCTTCCGGATATATGTGCACAGCACAATAAGAGCCGTCACAAAAGCAAAGAAGTCAGCTACCGGCATACTGGTCCATATACCGTCAAGTCCGATGAATCGGGGGAAGAAAATCAGACCGGGAAGCAAATACAGCAGTTGCCGGGTGAGCGAAAGGAAAATACTGATTTTCGCTTTCCCGATACTCTGAAAAAAGTTGCCGATAACGATCTGTGCACCTACCAACGGGAACATCAGTACACAGATACGTACTCCCCGTGAGGCGATATCAATTAATTCATTATCATTTGTGAAGATAGCGGAGACGGCATGCGGAAACAATTCGCAGATCAGGAATCCACTGCTGGTGATGCAGACACCCGTCAAGATGCTGAGTTTCAATGTCTGTTTCACGCGGTCATGTTTCTGTGCACCGTAATTATAACCCACGATAGGCTGCATACCCATAGTCAGTCCCAATACAATCATCACGTAAAGCGTAAGCAAGCGGTTGATAATGCCGTAAGCTCCGATAGCCATATCGCCTCCGTGGCGTTGCAGTGAATTGTTGATGATAATTACAATAACGCAGGCGCATACATTCATCAGGAATGGAGACATACCAATGGAGAAGATGCTGCTGATGATGCGTCTTTTCAACTTCCAGAAGTCCGGACGGAAACGAACGAAACTGTCTTTGTCGATGAAGTGTTTCACCACCCATACCATACCGATGAACTGTGAAATAACTGTTGCCGTGGCTGCTCCGCGTATTCCCCAGTCGAAGTGGAAAATAAAGATAGGAGCGAGGATGATGTTGCAAACCACGGTCACCATAGATGTCAGCATCGCTTTCTTGGGATATCCCGTGGCACGCATGATGTTGTTCAGTCCGATCATTGTATAAGTAATGGGTGTTCCAATCAGAATAATCTGCATGAAATCACGCGCATAAGGCAATGTGTCCCGGCTTGCACCGAAAAATCTTAATATGTCGTCCAGAAACAAAAAAGAAAGTCCGCCGAATACGACTGCGTTAATCAGGCAAAACATCAGTGTGTTTCCCAGTACTTCAGTCGCCCCGTCCAGGTCTTTTTGTCCCAGGCGGATAGAGGAAATGGTGGAACCGCCCGCTGACACCAATGTACAGAATGCCACCACAAGGTTCATCAACGGGAAAGTGATTGCCAACCCGGCAATACCCATTGCTCCTACGCCGTGACCGATGAAAATACTATCGATGATGTTGTACAGCGAGGTAATCGTCATACCGATGATGGCGGGGATAGAGTACTGTAACAGCAGTTTACCTATACGTTCGGTACCTAATATGTGAGGGTTATTATCCATAAGTAAGTGTTCATAATTAGTTTATATAATAATAGATAGTTAAATGATAATTTACCAGCGTAGCGCTGGAGCAAGGTTCTCCTTCGGCGTGCAAGTAATCTTTCAGACACGGATGACACGGATGACGCGGATTCTTTTTTCCTTCGGTGTGATATGCCGGTATGTATAGCGCAGCTTTAAAAATCCGCGTCATCCGTGTCATCCGCGTCTAAAAGATTAAAGTCCGCGTTCGTCCGCCTTATCCGCGTAGTCCGCGTACCCATTCCCTCGCCGATAAATTATCATTTATAGTACAAATTAATTTTGATTGAGTACTTATCATCCGCTTATCTATGATTTTGCAGCAAAGTTACGAAATATTTGCTCGGTTCAAGTATTATTCAGACCTTTGTGCCGTAATTCATAAGGTATTAACATTATAAGGTAAAAGAAAGTTTATATGGCTGAAACAAAAAATATCGCCGTTCTTTTCGACTTCGACGGTGTCGTTGTCGATACAGAGACGCAGTATAGCATCTTCTGGCACAAGATGGGAGTAGATTACTTGGGTATGGAAGACCTGGAGAAGCGTGTAAAGGGACAAACCCTGATGTATATTTATGATACCTTCTTTCCCGGTATGGCCAAAGAACGGGAGGAAATCACTGCCGGACTCGACCGCTTTGAGCAGGAAATGTCTTTCGATTTCATTCCGGGGGTAGAAGCATTTATTGCCGATCTTCGTCGCAACAATGTCAGAATGGCGGTAGTCACCAGCTCCAACGATAAGAAAATGGAGGCTGTATATCGGGCTAAACCGGAGATTAAAAACATGTTTGACCGTATTCTTACGGCAGAAATGTTTACCGCTTCCAAACCTGCGCCAGATTGTTTCCTCCTTGGTATGGAAGTGTTCGGCACCACACCGGAAACAACTTACGTTTTCGAAGACTCTTTCAACGGCTTGAAAGCCGGCATGGCCTCCGGTGCTACGGTTGTCGGTCTGGCTACTACCAATTCGCGTGAAGAAATTGCCCCGTTGTGTCATCACATTCTGGATGACTTTGAAGGGTTTACTTACGATAAATTAACAGAATTGCATAAGTAAAGGGAAAAAGTTATACCTTTGCGGCGTTTTCACCACAGATTACACTGATTTACACAGATAATATGCTGAGGATGATATTGCTCTGTGCCAATCTGTGTAATCTGTGGTGAAAAAGCAATCAATAACTAAATAATTAAAATTATGGCTGGTTATATTTCAGACGACACTCGTAAAGTGACAACTCATCGCCTCATAGAGATGAAACAGAGAGGCGAAAAGATATCTATGTTGACATCTTATGATTACACTATGGCGCAGATTGTGGATGGTGCAGGCATGGATGTAATTCTCGTAGGCGATTCTGCCAGTAACGTGATGGCGGGTAATGTAACGACTCTTCCCATCACCCTCGACCAAATGATTTATCATGCCAAGTCCGTAGTCCGCGGTGTAAAGCGCGCTATGGTGGTGGTTGATATGCCTTTCGGCTCTTACCAGGGTAATGAACTGGAAGGTCTTGCTTCAGCTATCCGTATCATGAAAGAGAGTCATGCAGACGCCTTGAAACTGGAAGGTGGCGAAGAAATCATAGGTACGGTGAAGCGTATCCTCAGTGCCGGTATACCTATCATGGGACACCTCGGCCTGATGCCGCAATCCATCAATAAATATGGTACTTACACTGTTCGCGCTAAGGATGAAGCGGAAGCTGACAAACTGATAAGCGATGCCCACCTGCTGGAAGAAGCCGGTTGTTTTGCCATTGTGTTGGAGAAAGTTCCTGCTACTCTGGCGCAACGTGTGGCAAGCGAGCTTACTATCCCTATTATCGGTATCGGTGCCGGTGGCGGAGTAGACGGTCAGGTTCTGGTGGTTCAGGACATGCTGGGCATGAACAATGGTTTCCGTCCCCGATTCCTGCGCCGTTATGCCGATTTGCATACGGTGATGACTGACGCTATCAGCCGTTATGTATCCGATGTGAAGAATTTAGACTTCCCGAATGAGAAAGAGCAATATTGATAATCTTTGGTCACTGGGCTTTATGCGGATGTGCTTTGCCAATTTTCTGCTTTTTGCATCCATATATGCACTTTTCCCGGTACTTCCTTCGGTGATGGTGTCACGATTGGGCATCTCTACCGGACAGGCGGGTAGCATGTTTCTGGTCTTTGCTGCGGCGATGTTCCTTGTAGGACCGTTTCATGCATACCTGGGGGATGAGTATAAGCGGAAACACGTATTGGTATATTCCACGTTCGTGATGTTGGGAGCAACCCTGGGGTATGTCTTTGTCGATACTTTTCCCAGGCTGCTGTTGCTGGCAGCTGTGCAGGGAGCCGCTTTCGGATTAGCGACGACCGCAGGTATCACAGTGGCCATTGATATTACAGCTTCTTCACACCGTAGTGCCGGAAACATGGGCTTTGCGCTGGCTGCGCGCCTGGGTATGCTGGTAGGAGTAGGGGTGGGAGTCTGGATGTTCTATCTCAAAGGTTTCAGTATGGTGGCATATCTTTCTATATTGTGCGGCATATTCAGCATATTGTTTTCCTTGCGGGTGTATGTAGCTTTCCGTGCACCGATAGGGGTGAGCCGTTGCAATCTTGACCGTTTCCTGCTGTTGCGGGGATGGATTCCTGCCATAAACCTGATGCTGATAGCCTTCATACCCGGAGTGGCATTGCCGCTGATAAAGCAGGGGGATTACAGTGTATTGTTCTTTCTTGTTGTTCTGGTAGTGCTTACAATACCTTTCACGAAGATATTTGTGAAACTGTCACATCATTGCCAACGGGGAACTGCGAACACCACCTGTCATTTATCCATGGATGCCGGTCTGCTGATAGGTATGGCAGTCTGCTGTTTCCTGTCGGATAACGGTAATGAACAACTCCATTTTTATACGGATTTTCAGTTGATTTATAAAGTAATCGGCATTGCTATCTTGGTTGCCCTGGCTTTCTATTTCCTGCTGACAGGTCCTTATTATAAGCGGAAGAGAGTGAGATAGAAAACTCTAAAACAAATAGGGGAAAAAGATGATAATCCCGATGATTGCCGCCGCAACAGCGCACACCAGCACTGCTCCGGCGGCAATGTCTTTTACTTGTCCGGCGATGGGGTGACGTTCCGGTGAAACCAGATCCACCAATTTCTCTATAGCCGTATTAAACAGCTCCGCGGCAATTACCACACCGATACATAAGATAATGACTATCCATTCCGTACGTGTTATGCCAAAGAAAAAACCGGCGGCTATCACCACTACCGTAGTAATGAGATGAAAACTCAGATTCTGCTCTTTTCCTACGCATTGCCGGATTCCTTTCCAGGCATAACCGAAACTGCGGATTTGCTTTTTTAAGTTATATTTCACTTTGCCTCTTTTTGTTAGTATCTGTTAACTGTTAGACTAACGATTAGTCTAGGGTAGACTAACGTTTAGTCTAGGGTAGATTAGCATTTAGTCCAGGGTAGACTCTTGTCACTCTTAGCTAACTCAGCTTCTTGAAACTTGTTTCACTCCCTTCACCGTCCTCAACTTCTTGAGCAGTGTTTCCAGTCGTCCCGTATCACCCACCATGATGGTCATTGTCCCGGAGAACAACCCGTCGTGTGAGTCAATCCCGATGGAACGCAGGGTAATATCATTCTCTTTTGAAATGATAGAGGTGATATTTGTCACAATACCAATATCATCATGTCCCACTACGCGGAGCGTGATCGGGTATTGCGTGCCTTGCGATTTGCCTGCCCAACGCGCTTTCACAATCCGGTAGCCGAACCGTTCACGCAATTGTGTAGCATTGGGGCAATCACTGCGGTGTATCTTGATTCCTCCGGTCACAGTAACGAAGCCGAATACGTCGTCTCCATAAATCGGGTTACAGCAACGTGCCAACTTGAAATCAAGGCCTTTCAGATTCTGGTCGATAACCAGCACGTCTTCTTTCGAACGGGTGATCTCATCGTTCTGCGTCTGTTGCAGATTATATCCTTCGGCGCTGCGATACGTAATGTCATCATGTACATCATTTTCCCGCTTCTGCTGTTCCAGATATTTGTCTATGATTTCATTCACATCCAGCGTTTCGTCCGCAATGCTTTGATAAAAATCCGTCACCGTCTTGAAACCGAGACGCTTGATAAGACGCATCATTACGGCTTCATCATATTCTATTTTCCGGTTCTTGAATTTCCGTTCTATCGTTTCCTTGGCGAAAGCATGTTGGCGGGCGGCCATTTCTTTCAATGCCTGGCGGATTTTGGTGCGCGCTTTGGAGCTGGTTACGATATTCAGCCAGTCCTGCTTGGGTGTCTGTGTATTCGACGTCATGATTTCCACCTGGTCACCGCTATTCAAGACCTGTCGTAACTGTGCATTTTTGCCGTTTACTTTGGCGCCAATGCACTTGCATCCCAGTTTGCTGTGGATGTGGAAGGCGAAATCAAGCACCGTAGCACCCTTACCCAGCTTGAACAGGTCACCTTTTGGAGTGAATACGAATACTTCATCTTCATACAAATCCAGCTTGAACTGATCCATTGCCTCCAGCCCGTTACTATCCGAGTTTTCCAGGGCCTCACGTACGGAGGTCAGCCATTCATCCAGTCCGGTTTCTCCCTTCACACCTTTGTAGCGCCAGTGGGCGGCAAGACCGCGTTCGGCAATGTCGTCCATGCGTTCGGTACGTATCTGTACTTCTACCCATTTTCCCTCAGGTCCCATCACGGTGATGTGTAATGACTCGTAACCGTTGCTCTTGGGCACGGACAGCCAGTCGCGCAAACGCTTGGGATTAGGCTGGTACATGTCTGTCACAATGGAGTACGCCTGCCAGCATTCCTGTTTCTCTTTTTCCACTTGCGAATTCAGAATGATGCGGATGGCGAACAAATCATACACTCCTTCGAACGGACATTTCTGCTTCTTCATCTTCTGATAGATGGAGTGAATGGATTTTGTACGTCCCTTTATGTGGAAATGCAATCCGGCCTCTTCCAGTTTTTTCTGCATCGGAGCGATGAAGGCGGCAATATACTTGTCACGGGAGGCTTTTGTCTCGTTCAGTTTATCCTTGATGTGATAGTAAACCTCTTTTTCCGTATATTTCAGTGAGAGGTCTTCCAGTTCCGATTTCAGCTTGTACAAGCCCAGTTTGTGGGCGAGGGGAGCATAGAGGTATGCAGCTTCATTGGCCACTTGCCGGCGTGCTTCGTCATTCTTGCTATCCTTTATTTGCCGCATGATGTTCACGCGGTCTGCAATCATTATCAGGATTACGCGCATGTCCTCTGCAAACGAGAGCAGCAGGTTGCGGAAATTCTCCGACTCTATCGTCGGACTCTTGGAGTAAAGTTCGTTTACACGTATCAATCCGCGGATAATTCCGGCTACATCCTCACCAAAAGCCGCCTGCACTTCTTCAGTAGTGCAAGCGCCGTTTCTCACACTCTCGTGCAGCATGATGCCCAGAATGGAGGCCCGTTTCATTCCGATTTCTTCGGCAACGATAACGGCGGTCTGCATATCCTTAACCAGCGGATTCAGTCCGAAAGTGTCGCGTTGAACGCGGTTATCCTTTATAGAGTTGATAAGATGTGTTTTCAGTTTCCTACAGTCACCTTTTTGTAATGTCTCACCGGTCAACTGCAATAATTTTCTGTAGAGAGAGAAGAGCAATTCTCTCTCTTCAGTAGTGAAAAATTCATCTCTTTCCATATTCGTCCATTTTTGTTGCCCAAAGGTAGTTTTTTTCTTCTTTTTCTTGATAGGGGTTGCGGTTTTTTTGTATTTTTGGCAATCAATTAATAAAAAATGAATAGTATGATAACACCGCAAGACAAAGAGTTGCTTACCCGAAAAGGTATTTCAGAAGAACAGATTGCCGAACAGCTGGCCTGTTTTGAGAAGGGTTTTCCGTATCTGAAGCTGGCTGCCGCCGCTTCTATCGAAAAAGGCATTCTGGCGCCTGCAACTGACGAGCAGAAGCTCTATCTCGATGCATGGGATGCGTATACACGGACAGATAAAGTAGTAGTGAAGTTTGTTCCCGCATCGGGTGCAGCAAGCCGTATGTTCAAGAATTTGTTTGAATTTCTCGGAGCTGATTATGATGTGCCGGAAACTAAATTCGAGAAAACATTCTTCGGGCAGATTGAAAAATTCGCTTTCTATGATGACTTGAATGCTGCTTGTGAGAAAGCATTCGAGAAGAACATTCCCGCATTGATGGCTGAGGGTGATTATAAAGCTGTAGTGGCTGCATTGCTTGAGGCGGCAGGACTGAATTACGGTGCGCTTCCGAAAGGTTTGCTGAAGTTCCACAGATATGAAGATGGAAGCCGAACTCCATTGGAAGAACATCTTGTAGAAGGTGCGCTTTATGCTGCCAACAAGAATGGAAAAGTAAACGTACACTTTACCGTCTCTCCCGAACATCGCCGTTTATTCGAAGCATTGGTGGCTGACAAAGCAGCCGTTTATGCAAAGAAATACGGAGTGGATTATAATGTTACTTTTTCCGAGCAGAAGCCCAGCACGGATACGGTTGCTGCCGATATGGACAATCAGCCTTTCCGTGATAATGGCAAATTATTGTTCCGTCCGGGTGGTCATGGCGCATTGATCGAGAATCTGAATGATCTTGATGCGGACATTATCTTTATTAAGAATATAGACAATGTGGTGCCTGATAAGTTGAAAGGCGACACCGTATTGTATAAGAAGTTGATTGCGGGAGTTTTGGTTTCCCTGCAACAAAAAGCGTTTGCTTATCTGGAACTTTTGGATAGCGGCAGATATACTCACGAGCAAGTGATTGAGATTCTGCAATTCCTGCAGAAGAACTTGTTCTGTAAGAATCCTGAGACAAAGAACCTGGAGGATGCCGAACTTGTACTTTATCTGAAAGAGAAACTGAATCGTCCGATGCGCGTATGCGGTATGGTGAAGAACGTAGGTGAACCGGGTGGTGGTCCGTTCCTGGCATATAACAGTGACGGAACCATCTCTTTGCAAATCCTTGAAAGTTCTCAGATTGATATGAATGATCCGGAGAAAAAGGAAATGTTTGAGAAAGGTACACACTTTAATCCTGTAGATCTGGTTTGTGCCGTGCGTGACTATAAAGGCCATAAGTTCGACCTTGTTAACTTCGTGGATAAAGCCACCGGTTTCATCTCTTACAAGTCCAAGAACGGTAAAGACCTCAAGGCACTCGAACTTCCAGGATTGTGGAATGGTGCTATGAGTGATTGGAATACGGTGTTTGTAGAAGTTTCTTTGAGTACGTTTAACCCGGTGAAGACGGTGAATGATTTGCTGAGGGAACAACATCAATAAATGATATTAAAAGAATGAGAAACGAGGGTATTCATTTTGAACACCCTCGTTTTCTTTACACATTCATCGCGTTTGCACTGAGTGCCCCTATGATAGCCGAAGCTACTGCAATCACCACTTTCAGGATCTTGTCCCAGATAGATTTTTTCATGCTCTTTAATTTTTAATTTCTGATGCTTTTAGCGTTAGACTCATCCCAGCGGATTTTCATCCACTCCTCCACCGCTTCCTGATCCTCCCTGATCGCCGGACGAGCTCCCTCCCGACGAGTTTCCGTCCTTGTTTACCAGCGCTTCCAGGTCATAGAAATCAATTTTCTGTCCGGCCCGTGTTGCGGTAACGTCCGGCCTGATGGTAGTGGAGGGTCGGAAATTAATCTTCACGGCCTTGATGTTCTTTGCGGTGCAGTCTTCCACTTTCTCCACCCCCACGGTCCTTGCCGATAGGCTGAACACGCCGAAGTCCTTGATGTTTACCGACTGTCCGCTGTAGAGCTTGCTCACCAGTGCTTCCACAAAGTTGGTAATCACACTTTTGATGTCACCCAGTGTCAACGAACTCTTTTCCTTCATCACGTACGCCACGTCCTCCAGGTCTGCGTTCGGGCCTAATGTGACCAGTTGCGGATAAATCTTTGCCACGGCATCCGCCTTTCGCGGGTCTTTCCGCGGGATCTTCTTGAATGGTACTCCCATAATTGATAATTTTAAAAAGTTAAACAATAACGTAATTTGATCTTGTCCTTTCGGGTAAACTGCCGGATTCTCCTTTCGTTGCCTCCTTTCGGTGTCTTTGCTCAAGCGTATTTGCAGTCCGCCTGTCTCCGTCATCTTGAGCTTGCCGAAAGATCTCCTCTCTCTTTCCCCTTTTGACCTTGCAAATATACCCCGTTCCTTTCCCGCCTTCCTCCCTCCTGAAGCTATTTGAAATTGTATGAAAAAACGAGAGAGTAAATGAGAGGTAATTCCTCCTTTATTCCTTCTGTATGTCGCCATAAATGAGTACCTTTATACCATGTAAATAACTAAAAGCCAAGTTTATGAAAGAAGAATTCTTAGATGAGAAAGTCCCTGTCCGCGCTTATACTAAAGCCGACCTTGCCATGCTTTACAACCCCGGTGTATGCATAACTACCGCCCTTCAGCTTCTGCGCCGCTGGATTTACGCCAACAAGCAACTGATGGCGGAATTGCAGGAAGCGGGTTATAACAAGAACCGCCATTCCTATATGCCTCTTGAAGTGAAACTGATATTCAAGTATCTGGGGGAACCTTAAAGTCCGCGTACCGGCAGTAGCGCGTCCTTTGTAAATAAAACGCCAATACTTGTAACGGGTGGTAAGAAATAATGTAATGTAGCATTACATATATTCTTATCACCCGTTACGTTATACACTAACTCAGCCCTTGTCAACTCAAAGTTGGGCGCATACGAACCTTAGAACGGCAGTAGCCCCTCGTCCTCATCCTCCTCTTTGGTCTTCCCGTCCTGTCTTTTCTCCTTGAACCCGTTGTTTACCTCATCCTCCATCAGGTCCACCACTTCATACTCCGTGCTTCCCTGCCTGTCCCTTCTGGTGCGGAACCCGTACTTCTCCAGCGAGAGCACCAGTGTCTGTGTGGTCTGCCTGTTCACCTG
>NZ_FQZN01000076.1 GCF_900142015.1 Bacteroides stercorirosoris | reverse complement strand
GAAGACGGAGGATTTCTTGCTTTTCTGCTAATGTGTGATGTCTTGACATAAATAAACCCCGAAAGTTTTTTGTCCAACTTTCGGGGGTCACTTCACTTTGACACAACCTCATATTATGGTGCAACTCTATTCTATCAGTCTTTCCGCATCCGGTATTACAATCTCCCCCCTGTGGAGCGTCAGTAGTCCTTCTTCCTGCATACCGTTCAAAGCCTTCGATACGCTCAACCGTGTGTCATTGATAGTATCGGCAAGCTCTTCCATCTTTATTTTCAATATCTTTTCTCCCGAAGGGCGTTCAATGTGCGAAAGAATAAAATTCGCAATACGTGCTTCTAGTTTATCAGGCACCTTGGCCCACAAACGGTTGTAGCAGGTCTGTGCCCGGTTACTGATGATATTCATATAGTTTAAGCGGAAGATTTCATATCTGAACAAATCATTCATCACAAATGCCTTGCTGATAGTTACGATACGTACTTCTGTGCGTGCTACGTGGGTGGATACATAGCAAGTGTTCATACCGAACAAAGCCTGTGGCTCAATCAGGTAAGGTGCCTGAAAGAACTCCGTAAAGGTGTATGAATTATCTGTAGATGAGGTAGATGAAGCGATTTCTCCGTTTAAGATAAATACCAACTGCCCACATGCCGCACCTTTTTTTACTAAAACATCTCCAGCTCTGTGCTTGGTGAAATGTAATTTTACTTTTCCCAATATACTGGTGAAGTCCTCGTGAGCGAGACCTTGAAACAGTGGCAATTGGAGCAGGGTGTCATACATCGTTTCCATATCTTTATCAACTTCTTGTTTGAAAACAAATGTAGGCATAATAGCTATCTGCCGTAAACACTTAGCCTTTCTTTTTGTTTTTTTTATTATTTCTTAAACGTGCTATTCATTCAGGTAATTAAATCTTGCGGAATGCATAAAAATCGATTATCTTTGCAAAAAAAAGGAGGAACGTATGTTTGCAGCATTCAATTTACAACAAATGATAAGTGCTTTTATCGTATTATTTGCAGTTATCGACATTATTGGTTCTATTCCTATTATTATTAATCTGAAGGAAAAAGGAAAGGATGTGAACGCATTGAAGGCGACGTTGATATCCTTCGCCTTGTTGATCGGCTTCTTCTATGCCGGAGACATGATGTTGAAGTTGTTTCATGTAGATATCGAGTCGTTTGCCGTTGCCGGTGCATTCGTTATCTTCCTGATGTCTCTGGAAATGATTCTGGATGTGGAAATATTCAAGAATCAGGGACCTATCAAGGAAGCTACTTTGGTTCCTTTGGTTTTCCCGTTGCTGGCCGGTGCCGGCGCATTCACTACTTTGCTGTCCCTTCGCGCGGAGTATGCCAGTGTCAACATCATTATTGCTTTGGTGCTGAATATGTTGTGGGTATATTTTGTTGTCAGTATGACGGGACGTGTGGAACGTTTCCTCGGCAAAGGCGGCATTTATATCATTCGTAAATTCTTCGGTATCATTCTGCTGGCTATCTCCGTGAGGCTGTTCATGGCGAACATTACGTTGTTGGTGGAGGCGCTGCATAAATAGCGGCGGCTCCCTTTGACAGACTAAACTATTATGCACTTACTCAGACTTGTTTTTTTATTTATTTCTGTTCTTTTTCTATCTTCTTGCGGTAGGGATATGAATGTATTGCAGAGAGCGGAAGGATTGATGGATAGTCATCCGGATAGTGCGCTATATCTTTTGCAATCAGTTGGTTCGCCCAAATCGTTGTCGAATGAGGATTACGCAAACTATTGTTTATTGTTGACACAGGCAATGGATAAGAATGATCTCACTTGGTGGGAATCGGATACGTTGTTCATTGATGCGGCATATGCTTTTTATGAAAAGACGTCTGATGACAGGCGTATATCCCTTTGTTGTTTTTATAAGGGAAATGTGTATTACGAAAAAGAAGAGTTCAAACAGGCTGCGTGGTGGTATAAACAAGCCGAGGTACGTGCGCTCCGGACAGAGGATGTCAAGTTAATCTCTTTGGTATATAGTAGTCTGGGCTATGTCAATATGCAATTGAATCTTTTTCCCGAAGCTTTGGCGGATTTTAAGAAGGCTCTCTCTTATGCAGCCTGTGGCAATCACAAGAAATATATTTTGAGCAATACACAGGATATTGCGAGAGTTTTTGACTATATGGGCGAAACAGACAGTGCTTCTTATTATTTCCGGCATTCTTTGAGCATTCTTTCGGATGCGGATTCCGTATATCATGCTTTGGTCTATCACAATCTGGCTACTTTTTATGAAGGGCTGGCGTTAAGTGATAGTGCATTGAAGTATATTTCTAAGGCTTTGGCCTGGGAGGGGGAAAATGATAAATGCCGTTCTTACCTAATATTGGGAAATACATATTATCAGCAGGAACGCCCGGATCTGGCAAAACAGTTTTGGGATAAAGCATTGGAAACTTCTGACCCATCAATAAAAGTGTGTGTCTACCATTCTCTGTATCAAACCTATAAAGTTGGAGAAGATTATAAACGTTCGGTTGATTATGCTGAAAAGTGCCTGCAATACGCTGATTCAGTCTATCAGATAGAAGCCTTGCGTGCGGTTGCTGATATTCAGGAAAAATATGATAATGAGACATTGAGAAATAGGAATCTGGAGAGTGAAGTGCGTATACTTTATTTGCTTATTGCTTTGGGATTTAGTCTCTTCTTGCTCGTTTTCTTGATTGGTATATACAGCCGTTACCGGCACAAGCAGCAACAGCGTATCAGGGAACTTGTTGCAGGAAAGGAAATTGAACTGGAACAGTATCGAAATCGTTTGCAGCATCTGGAAGCAATAGCTCATTTGGAAGAGCAGGAGAAAGAAAAGTGGGAATCAGAACGAATAATATATCTGAAGCAACAGATAAAAGAACGTACGGATGAGATTATTTCTTATAAGAACTCTTATAAAAACTTGAATCTGAATTATGAAAAGCTGTTGAGATATGAGTCTATCGCAAAAGGCATGAAGCTGCACGATGCTATCCATAACAATGTTTCAGCCTCAAGAGGGCTTTTGTTTTCTACGGATGCCATTAAGGATTTTGTGGGTTACTATACTTATATTCACGAGGATTGCATTAGCCGTTTAAGGAAAGCGGCATATGGTCTGACTGTTTTTGAAACAGCTATCTGTATTCTTTTTGGCATGGGATTGTCCCATCAGCAAGTTGCTGATATATTAGGTAATAGTCCGCAAACTTTAAGTAAGGCAAAGTTACGTCTCAAGACTAACCGTTTTCGCTTGAAGAATGATGACAGGCGGCTGGAAGATATACTTGTCGCTCTTTGGGGATTATGATTGATTCTTGTTCGAGACTATCCATCTGATTGTGTAAATAGAAAACTACGGTGTTTCTCTCGTAGTTTTTTTATTTATGTATTAACTTTGTAAAAATCAGATTTTATG
>NZ_FQZN01000032.1 GCF_900142015.1 Bacteroides stercorirosoris | reverse complement strand
ATAAAATCTGATTTTTACAAAGTTAATACATAAATAAAAAAACTACGAGAGAAACACCGTAGTTTTCTATTTACACAATCAGATGGATAGTCTCAGAAATGTACCCATATATTGTCCTTTCATTAACAAGT
This sequence comes from Bacteroides stercorirosoris, assembly GCF_900142015.1. Lineage (GTDB taxonomy): Bacteria > Bacteroidota > Bacteroidia > Bacteroidales > Bacteroidaceae > Bacteroides > Bacteroides stercorirosoris. Next base: position 60,686 of record NZ_FQZN01000032.1, on the reverse strand, counting down.
CAACTCCTAAACGGCAAATTTTTACGGCAGGATAACTTTTCAATCGTTTCTCGTTCACGAACCGGTGTTTACGAAAACGATTAAATTCCGTTTTGCTCTCGAAATCGTTTAAGGCAACTTTGTCGTTTGCCAGACTGAAATAAGCAGAAATAGCATAGTTATACTTGTTTTCTACCACATAACTCACTCTGCAAGCAGGGCTTGCCGATAAAAGGGAGATTCTTTCAAAATAAAATCGTTCAAATCTGCGTCTCCGCAATCGAACGATTCTATTGATTCTCTTTTTTTAAGTCTGCGTATGTTGTAAACAGACATGAGGTAATCTCTATTTTGCTGCTCCATACCTTTATACTTTTAGCATTTTTATTGCAGCTTCATAGTCTTTCAGCCTTCTTTCACGCTCTTCCTTCGTTTCTTTGGGAGGATTCTTCATCCGTTCCAGAAATCTCCGGGCATCTTCCCCGTATAGTATCGGGGTTTCTTTGATGGGTCTTGCCATATCGTTTTCCTCCTTTCTGTTGTTTTTTTACTGTGCAAAGGTAGCCATTATTTCCCTGATCTCCAACACAATCTTTCAAAGAACGCTTTTATTATCAATGTTTTGTGTATCGAGTAAGCCCGGGGACTTTCACCCCAAGCTCCTCACAGAACCGTGCATGAAAGTCTCCCTTCACACGGCTCTTCTTATTCAATCTTATTCTTTCTCTCATTCTTATGGTAAAGCCCTCCATTGCCAATGATAAAACAGAGTAGAATCTCTCTTGGAAATTGTTTCCAACCCGTGGCTTGTTTCCCTATCTTTTCCATTTCGAGGGCGAACACTGCCACTTTTTTGGTATCTATTACTTTTTGCTCGGCACACACACGAAGCAACATCTGCAACATTCCGAACTGTGCCAGAAATTCCCGAAGCGGTTCCGTCTTTTCGTAACTACTGTTCGCTTTATAGAGCAACATTGACATATCCAGACAAATATCTACCATTCGTGCCCCCAAACTATATTTATAGAAACGGGGAAAGTCCTGCGTGGCACGGATCAGCAGGTTCAACAACTGATATGTGGCACGGTAAATAGGTAATTCTTCTGTTAATGCCATAAAAAATATCATCGACCCGCTTCGCGGGATTGTTTTTAATAGATAAATTATATAAATAGATAAATAGCTAAAAAGCCAAAGAAGAACGAACTCTAGTGCTGTAGCTCTTACCGCCCCAACCATCGCTGCCATCGCCGAAGTACACGTAGTAAGCGTTGAGGCTGTCGTGCTCCGTACTCGACCAATAGATGTTGCCGTTGCCGAAACTGTCTACGTTGCCACTACTCAATTTATTAAATTGATCGTTCAAATTCCCCTTTCCTTTGGTACTCTGGCTGCTATTATTTCCCCCGCAAATGTATTTTAATTCATCCAAATTAGGGAGATACCAACCGCTACTGCCGGAAGGAGTAGCTACTGTATTGCCATAATTGGAAACGGCACTACTGGCATTGTCCCAAGTAGAAGAACTACTCGCATCCTTCAAGGCTACTACAAGACCATGAATGTAACCACTGTCCGATTTCTTGGTACTATTGCTCGTAATAAAGCTGTTATCCACGCAATAGACTACACCGATACAACCCTCACTCGGAGGATTTGCGTCGCCGGGGCAGATGCCACCGTCCGAATAAAAGAAGTCGCCTACGGCAAGAGCACGGACTGTAGGAGTAGTAGAGGGAACACCGCTGCATGTCACATTCAGCCGCTTGTAATTACCGGCGGACAAGGAAAGGCTGCTTTTTGAGTATTCGATGGTCTTGCCATCGGCAATATTGAACGCACCGCTGACGGTAACGCCGGAAGTACCTGCGGGAACGATGTAGCGGAAAACGCCGTTACCCATGGGGCAAGGTTTAATCGTTGTTGCGCTGTTACCATTCGGAGTGAGGTTGAACGTGGCACCGAGAACAGGGGCGGAATACTCATAGGCATTTGTATCGTTGGAAGTCTTGTACTTCTGCGCCGGAAGGGAAATCTCTATCAGGGACATCCGGTGCGTGAAAGAGAAAGAGAGGGAAGAGCCCGTGGGAGATACGTCACCGGTCGTTGTCATCAGGTCGCAAGCGGTATACTTGGCATACGTGCTTTGGTCGGTGGCAGCAGCTACGGCGGTGTTGAAAGCCGACACGATTGCATCAACGCTTGTTTTATCGTTCATATCTGCCGTATACGGGTAGTAGGCAAAGTAGGTGGCATCGGGATATTTATAGACGGGTGTGCTACCGTTCCAACTCGTACCGTTGTAAGTGAACGGCACATTCTGGCAACCGGTAATTACGCTGCCGTCCTTCACGGCGAACACGCCTATTTGGTCGTCTTTCACGAAGGTGGTGGTGTAACCGCTTTCTGAAGCGCGGGTTTGCGGGGTATCGGTTTGCGGGGTACCGGTGTGCGCAGTGCCGTCCGTGGAGGCGAAGCCGTCGGCACGGGCTGTAACGGTGAGCGTGGTGCCATCGGTGGCGGTGGCTACCGGTTCATCGTCGTTGCTGCAACCGCACAAAGAAACAGCGGACAGTAGAACGAGTAAGCGAAAATAAAGTATGTTCGTTTCCATATTTGGAGTGTTTATAGATGATTATTAGGGATTGTTACTTTTTTCTGTACCGTTTATGGTTTCACCGCTGCCCGTCCATTGGGGAGAGGCGGAGGAAGTTACCGATAAATAACCATGCTTCACAGTAATGTCATACGTATGTTGCTTGCCACTTTGCAGGTCGGCATCGCTGTCCTGTGTCGGGGTATAATAATAGGTATTGCTGCCGCTGCTGCCATCAGTCAGGGTGACGGCGATGAATTTCTTATCCTTCATCTGCTGCGGAATGACGAGGGCGGCGTAGCTGGCAAGGGCGGCTCCGCCACCGGTCAGCGTGCCGGGAGCAGTCAGTTTCTTGGGAGTAATGGTGCCCATATCGGAACCGCTGGTGGCGGGAATCCATGTGCCTGCGGTGGCTCCTTCGCCCGTGGGTGCGGTGTAGCTGCCCGAGAGGGCGAGGTTGCTGGCATCGCCGATAACTACGCTCTGTATGGCGGAGGCATTGGTGGCGGCTTCGGCATTCACGATGTTGATGACTACGCGGGCGGTCTGGTGATAGAAAGTCAGGCTATTGTCCGCGCCGCCGGAGGGCTTGAAAGAGATGTCCGTCGGCGGGGCGTAGAGGAAATCGCTGCGCTGGTAGCCCGTACCGCTGCTGGCGTTCTGGTCGGACTGCACCGCCCACGATACCGGCACGGCGGTGGCATGGCTCTGACCGGTGGCTGCGGAGCCGTCGCCGAGGTACCAGGCGGAGACGGACTTCGTTTCGCCGGACGTCTGCCAGTAGAAAGGGGTGACGCCGCTTGCCGCTTGCAGGGTGACACCGGAATTGCCACTGCCGGTAGGGGTATATTGCTTGACTTCCGGTGTGCCGCCGGGCTGCTGTTGCTGCACCTGCACGGCTACCGCATCACCGCTGCTCCACTGCCCGTCGGTAGTGGCGGCACGGGTCTGCGTCAGCCCATCCACTTGTGCGGTGAAGGTCATGGGGTACTTGCCGGGGGGCAGCGTGGTGCCGTCGTCGTCCGTCAGGTCGCTGCACGAGGCGGCGAGCAGGGCGAGGCTGCATAGGAGGCTGCACACGGCCAGAGGCATCGGCAGGCGGCAGGGGATGCAGCAGGGGATGCAGCGGAGGATGTGCCGGGCGGATTGTGGGAAGTGCTTTGGTTTCATATCGCTTGTCTTTTTCTTATTGTTTCTCAATATCGTTACAAGCGTTCTTGGGAGAAGGAGAACACTTGTCTTTTCATGGTTTGTGCCACCGTTTCCGGCGAAGGAAACGGTCGCTACCTCTCTGCAGGGGGTGGCGCACTCCGGGCTTACGCATACGGTGCCCGGCGGTGGCTGTTAATCCGGTTTATGCCGGACTTCATTGATTAACGGATTTATTGAAAGCGTTCCAGCCAAAGCTCCCCTTCGCCCTGATAGCCATTCTGAAGCCACATTTTGTCACAAGCATGGCTGAGATAAAGACCTTTTTCGGCGCCGTGACATTCAAAAGAAACTTGTGCGCCGCCGTGGTAATGATAAGTCCATTCTTCGCCTTCACCACGGATTCCGTCCTGCAACCACAGCTTGCCATCGGCATGCGAGAGATATTTGCCTTTTTCTCCGCCGATGCATGCTAAAGCCACATTCCCGTTTTGCAGGCTTTCCAGCATGAATACTTCTCCCTCGCCTTGAAGACCGTTTTGCAGCCATACCCGGTTCATGGCATGGCTTAAAAAGCCGCCCTTCTCTGCGCCAAGAGATTCGAATGCTATTTTTATGGATGTTTCCTTTTGCCAAAGCTCCCCTTCGCCTTGATAGCCATTCTGAAGCCACATTTTGTCACAAGCATGGCTGAGATACAACCCGCTCTCTTTCCCCAAACATTCGAGGGAAATCCGGTCATTTCCGCTGTCATGACAAACCCATTCTTCACCTTCGCCTTGAATGCCGTCTTGTAACCACAACTTACCGTTGGCGTGTGAAAGATATTTCCCGGTTTCTGCACCAAGACAAGCCAGGGCTACATTTCCGTTGGAAAGAGTTTCCAATATAAAAATCTCACCTTCACCTTTAACACCGTCCTGCAACCAAACTTTATCAAGAGCATGGCTTAGGAATTTACCGTTTTCAGCCCCAAGGGCTTTTAGTGTAACTTGCAACATAATACTGATTTTTTAATGTTAGTACTGTTTATAATCACGATTGTGTAAATTTCATCTACTTTCATCATTTTACTTTTTTAGATAGTAAACTAAAATCAAGATATGAAATATCTTATCGCGGCCCGACCGTGACCTCCATCGCGGACTGCCCGCGGTCTCCATCACGGACTGCCCGTGATAGCTATCGCGGACTGGCCGCGATTTTTATCCCAGCGGATTTTCGTCGACTCCTCCGCCTCCCGATCCGCTGCCACCGCTCCCGGGCGTTTCGGCCACTTCGCCCACTACGAAGTAGTCGGCCATGGTCACTTTGCGGGGGTCCTTGAGCAGGGCGGTTCCGTTGCTTCCCAGCTGTGTGCAGAGCATGACGCTCCACACGGAGCCTTCGGGGGCGGATGCGGGCATCACGAAGCCCACCTGCGAGGGGGTGTTGGGATAGAGTTGCGCCAGGGGGAAGAAGTGCTTCGTCCCCGTGTTGCCGTCGGTGCGGGTGATGGTGACTCCGATTTCGGAACCGGTGCCGCCCACCTTGCCGTTGCGGCACATGATGATGCACGTCTGTCCGGCGCTGACGGGCACGCCTTCGCCGCGGGTGGCGGCTTCGGGATGCTGGGCGTCCTGCGCGCTGACCACGGAGAAGAGTTGCGGGCCGCTGGCGGCTTTCTGTATCTCAACGTCTATTTCGGCGTCGGCCAGGGCTTGGCGCATCTCCTGGCTCATGGAGTAGGAAATGCCGAGCTGCAGGCGTTCGCGGTCGGGCGAGGCGTTCAGTTCGCTGTCCAGGAAGACGCCCCGGGCGGTGGGACGGAAGTAGCCCAGTTCGGTGCTCAGGCTGTAGCCCGAGGAGAGGAACCAGACGGCACGGCGCATCAGCAGGCGGCCGATGCGGGCTATCTCTTCCGAGTCTTCCTGGCGGGTGCTCAGGGCGGCCACCTCGCGGGCGAGGTCGTCCATCGAGAGGCATTTCTGCAACTTGGGTTGAAGGTAATAGTCGTTCTTTACGTCCTGCGTCAGTGCCAGGTCGAGGGCTTTGAGCGATAGTTTCGCCTTTTGGGTCGGGTTTTAAGCCATGGTTAATGGTGGGGTTTAAGTGATTATTTAGTCCATTACGGCGTCGCCTTTGACGGGATCTACACCGATTGGTTTCCAGTCTTCAATCTTGGAGGTGACGGTCAGTCCGGTCAGCTTCACGGTGATTTCGTATTTGTAGATTTTACCGCTTTCAAGTGTCAGGTCGGTGTCTCCAGCTCCGCTCGGCAATGTGTAGAAGAGCTCACCGCCGGTGGCGAGGGTGACTTGCATGAATTTCGCGCCTTTGCTGAAGGTCTGTGGAACGACGATGGCGGCGGCGGTGAGGGTTGGTGTTGCATCCGTAGGATAATCGGCGGCGACAACATTGGCAGCCGTGCCCGAAGCGGCGGCAATGGTTCCATTGGTAAGGGTGAGGCTTACCTCGGGCTTAACGGAAAGTATTTCCAGTTTTGCGCCCTTGAAGTCGTCTGCCGTGAGGCCGCTGGTGGCGTCGGGTTTCAGTTCTACCTGTATTTTGGAGAGCAGGTGCTTGAAGCTGACGGGCACGGCGTCCTTGGTGCGGGCTACGGGGTTGGCGGTTACGTATTCACCGGGACTTGTTCCTTCTTTCATCGGCTGTCCCCACAGCAGGTCGCTGGCAAGGTAGTCGGCATCCTTGCTTTGGTCTGCCTTTATGCTGAAAGCGTAATTGCCATTAAGGGCAAGGCTGGTTTTCCAGGGGGCGTAGGCGTAGATGTTTACACCGTTGCCGCTTTGTGGATAATAGACGGCGGTGCCGTTGAAGCCGCCCGAACCGCTGGCGGTGTAGTCCAGATTCTGGGTGTAGGTAGTGGTGGCAGTGCTACCGCTCGCTACGTTTTCGTTGATGAAGAACCCTACGTGTACGTCACTGGCTATTTGGACGCCTTGTAAGTCGGTCGCAATGCTGCGCGTCTGTTGCGCTTCCAGTCCGCTGGAGAGGCGGATTTCTCCCGCCCATGTGTCAGTCTCTTCATTGTTGCAGGCGGCCAGCGTCATTGCGGCTACTGCCATAGTCATTAAAAATCTTGCTTTCATACTGTTTACTTTCTTTTTTATGTTCATATTCTAAAATACTTATTGCGCATTTCCTTCTTCACCCGTGCCGTTGCCCGACGTCCAGTCGGTGATGCTGGAGGTTACTTCCAGTCCGGAACGGTTGATGGTGATGGTGTAGATGTTCTTCTCTCCGGCGTTGAAGGACTTGTCGTCCGGGATGTTCCAGTAGAACTTTTCGCCGCCCGTCTTCAGCGTGAACACCAGTTGACGGCCGGGACGATGGGGTTCACCGCCGTCTCCGTGTTGGGGAAGAGGATGGCGGCGGACTTCTTGCCGTCGGCGGAGGTGTTCAGGGTGAGGGTGGCGGTGGCGTCCGCCACGTCGAGGGCTTCAAAGAGGATGTCGTAGCTGGCGGCGGTGCGCTGGAGGGTGATTTCCACCGTCATGCCTTCCAGCTCGGAGGCGGTGATGCCGGTGCCGGGCGTGTTGACGAGTTCGAGCTTGGTGAGCAGGTGGTGGAAGTTGAAGGCGACACCGGGGGCGGATTTGTCCTTGCCCGACACGCTGGCACTCATCAGGTCGATGGCGGGGAGGTGGCGCTGGTCGGAGAGGTCGAGGGCGTACTTGCCGTCTGCCACGCCGGAGGCGCTGTGCGGATAGTAGGCGAGGAAATCGACCTTGCTGCCGTCGATGGGGTAATAGATGGAGGCTCCGGCGTCGGCGCTGAAACGTCCGTCGCCCTGGGCGGTGGTGTAGCGGCGGTTGGCGGCGGACTCGGCGATGTCGGTGGTGCCGGACTTCAACATGTAGATGCCGATGGCGTCGGATGCAGCCCATGCGGCGTCCGCGGCACGGGTTTGGGCACTGATGCCGCCGGTCACTTCAAGCGGTATGCGGCTGTCGTTGCCGTCCGCCGTTGCCGACTCATTGTCGTTGCCGCATCCTGCCAGCAGGAATACGGCGGCACAGAATGCCGCACTACGGAATACTGTGGCACTACGGAATGTAGCAGTACGGAACACTGTAGAGCGTGCCTCCGCGCAAAGCGATGCTTCCGGCAATGTGCTTCTCTTGATAAAGCTCTTTTTCTTCATATCTTCTCTTTAATTATTAATTGTCAATTCTCAATGTATGTCCACCTCCCCGTTATCCACTACGTTCCAGTCGGTGATGGAGCCGCCGATGCCTGTGGGGGTGGGCAGTTGGAGGGCGGCATCGAGGGTGAGCGGTTCCGGGGCGTTGCCGAAGTTTTTCAGTGCCTCGGTCAGGTCGGTGGTGAGGGTTTGGGTGTGACCGTCCGACAGGGTCAGGGACAACGTCAGCAGTTGTGTTTCGCCGGGCATCACGCCCGGCAGGCGCACGGTGGCGGACAGGGCGGATGAACGGGTGGCGGCACGGGTCGCATGGTGGCGTGTCCCGGACGCATCGGAGTCGGTAAGGGTGAACGGGGGGATTATGCTTTTTCCGCTGTCGGAGGCCGGGCTGCCGTCGGCCAGATGGATGGCGGGGAGGATGCCGGTTAGGGTGGCGGACAGGCGGCTGAGGCGGTTTTCGTCGCCGGGGCTCAGTTTCAGGATCAGGGTCAGCTGACGGATGCGTTGCTGCATCGTGACGGTTACTCGTAGGGTATCGTCCGGGATGATTTCGAGTTCCCGGGTGGCTGAAAACAGGTAGCCGGGCGTGGGGGTAAGGGTGCCGCCGGGCAGGGTGTTTACGGTGGCGACGGTTCCGTTGAGGGTGATGCCGTCGGGTTGGTTGTAGGCCAGCAGGCGTTGGTTGCCCGGAAGGAGCAGGGCGGCGAAGGGGTTTGTTTCTCCGCTTACGGTTTGCTCCGTGTCGCCGATGCGCAGGATGTATTGGTCGGGCAGGGGGGCGGAGGATGAACGGGTGCTCCAGTCGGTGGTCACCAGCAGGGCGCCCCGGTCGGGGTGCGGGGTGTTGTGCAGGTCGTCCTTCACGCAGGAGGCGAGGAGGAGGAGGCTTCCTAACAGGAGGATGTTTCCCGGCAGGAGAGTACTTCTCCGCAGGAGGATGTTTCCCCGCAGGAGAATACTTCCCGATGCAAAGGTTTTATATATCAGATTTGTCTTCATCTTATCTCTTCATTTCAATTTAATAACCATTGCAGGGTGATGCCGAGTCGGTTGATGCCCCAGTAATTCTTTGTCTTGCTGCCACGGTGGACGCGTATTCCGTCGGTGAGGGTGTATCGGTCGTAATCGGCATGGGTGCAGCCTGCGCCGAGGGAGAAGTCCAGCGACAGGGTTTTGTTCAGCCGGAGCAGGTAGCCGCCGGTGATGCTGCCGCCTTGCAGGTTGCCCTGTTTGCCGGTGGAACCGAGGTGGTAGTTGAACTCGCCGAGGTGGTATAGGATGCCGAGGTAGCCGCGACTTTCCTTGCCTATGTAGTGGCGCACTTCGGGGGAGAGTTCCCAAAGGGCGTATCTTCTGCGTTTGTCGCTCCACGACCATGAAGTCCAGCTGCCGGTTACGAGGATGCTCCAGCTACGGTCGATGCGCCATTCAAGGCCGAGGTCGGGGGTGAGGGTAGCCCAGCGGAGGAGGTTGAAGCGGAGGGAGAGGGCGGAGTATTCGTCATTCTGAGCTTGTCGAAGAATCTCTTCTCCTTGTGATTCGGGGGAGGAGATGCTTCGGCTACGCTCAGCATGACGGATAGAGTCGGTATCATGACGGATAGAGTCAGCATTATGACGGATAGAATTATCAGCATGACGGATAGACTCCTGTCCGGCAGCCTGTCGTTCGGCTTCGGCTTCGCCGGACACTTCCTTATTATACGCCAATACACGCATGGCGGCTTCTTTGCCGACTATCCGCGCCACCTTCTCTACGCTGGCAGGGAAAGTGACCACTACGACATTGCGCAGGCTGTCCGTTCCGTAGGCGCGGGGAATGATACGGTCGGTGACGAACATCTTCTCCGTCAGTCCCATGCGGGTGATGAGTTCCGTCTTCACGCGGCTGTTGCGCAGGTAGGCCATGCGCCGGGCGGACAGGCTACCGGCGGAAGAGGCGGCGTAACTGCTGACATTGACATACATACGCCCGTCACCCAGTTGCGGCATACACGCGCTGAGGCTGTCGCACAGCCGTTGCATTTCGCTTCCGTTCTGCCGGTAAGGGATATAAAACATATCTTTCTCCGGCACGAACCGGAATACGTATTCGCCGCTCCCTTTTTCGCCGTCACCCTTTTCCTGCGCCGTGAGCGGCAGGGCAAACAATGCGAAAAGGGGAAGGAAGATGATTCGCTTCAACATATTCTCTATTATCTTGATAAATTCTTTGGAGGTGATGTCGGGCGGATCGAGATGGAAGGACCGCCGGGAAGTGGGCACCTGTTTGCGCAGTTCCAAACACTCGTTGATGTAGCGCACCAGATACTCCTGGGCACGGTGTAATCTGCATTTATAATAATAAAGGCATGCGGTAAGGAGTATGATTACCAGCAGGGACGTGACAAGCAGCAGCGGCAGCACCGGGGAGGAACCGTCGGTAACGGTGCCATTATTCAAATCAACCGCCATGATTCCACCGGGGCCGATCAGCGCCGGAAGGCAGGCAAAAATGATACTTGTTTCTTTTCCCATTCTGAGTGACACGTCTTGTTTTGTTTAACGTGGCTCAAAGGTAGAGAAACAGGTTTTAGGGCGCAGTGTTTTTATTCGGGTTGTTATACGAATTTATCACTTTTGTTATAACGAAAATCCACGCAAGGACTGTAACTCGTTTATTTATAGTAGATTCCTGCTGTCCCGATATTCGGCGGGAGTCATGCTGAATTGCTCGGAAAAGAGCTTGTAGAAGTTGGGTGGATTCTTGAAACCACATTCCTGGCTTATGGTTTCCACCGTATATTTCGGATGTTCTTTCAGCATTCGGGTGGCATAGTCGAGTCGGAGATTATTGAGATATTGGGAAAAGTTGGTATGGGCATATCGCTTGAAGAGTTTGGGGAACTTATTCTGGGGAACATGCATTTGTTCTATCAATCCCTCCCTTGGAGATTCCGGTTGCAGGAAGAGTTTGCGGCTGATGATTTCGCGCTCCAACTTGTCGAATAGCGCCCGATCGATGTCGTCGCTGTCCGAAGGCTCATCGCTTACGGATGGCTCGTTTTCCGTGAGAGGGGCTTGGGGGGCAAGGAGGCGGGCGGCCTTGTCCCGCTGTTGCAGTTCACTTTCCGCTGCCTGCAATTGTTCCGCCAGTTGCAGGTTCTCTTCCTTACGCCGGAAAAGTTCTTCTTTATATTCCAGCAAATTGTCTATCTTGCTTGCCATTGTCCGGTTTTTGGCCTTGACGATGCGCGAGTGGCGGACGTTGCGCCACAGCAGCACGCCGAGCAGGCCGATGACGCAGGCGGAAAAAAGCAGGAATATCCGGTGTTCCCTCAGTTGGGCGGCCTGCTCCACAAGCTGCGCCTCTTTCTCTTTGGTTTCGTACAGGGTGGCGAAGTCCAGCACTCCGTTCCGCTTTTCGCGCAGGCGCAGGCTGTCCGAGAGGGTGTACATCTGGCGGTAGGTTTGTGCGGCGGCTTTATAGTTGCCCAGCCCCATGTGGGCTTTCGCTTCGGATTAGAGGTCGTACTCCAGATAGAAGTAGTTGACGGTGTCGGCCTGCTCTTTCCAGTATTGCTTGTCGGTGTGGATGGCTTGGAGGGCTTCCCGATAACGACCGGTGGCTATGAGATAGTCGAAACGCATCTGGATGCCGTCTTGGGTGGAGGCGTAGTCCGTCTCTTCGAATTGCCGGTAGAACTCGGCGGCTTTGTCCGGCTGTCCGTTCTCCGCGAAGATGCTGGCAAAGGCGGCGCATACGTTTGCCCGGCGCATGTCATATACTCCGTCGGGGATGTCGGGACAGGCCTTGAACTGTTCCATCAGTTTCTCGTAGCGGGGCAGCAGACTGATGGCTTCCCGGTATTTCCGGTCTTCAAAGGCATAGGTGATTTTTATACCATAGATGTAGATAAGATCGTCCACCGCTCCCCAGGAATGGCTGCCTTCCGTTTCTTTTTCCTGCATCTGCAAGGCTTGTTCCACGTATTTGTCCGCTTCGTCTTTCAGTCCCATGTCGCGCTTGTTCATGCCGATGTAGAGCAGGAGGTTGGCCTCTGAGTTCTTATCGCCCGTTTGCTTGGCTAATTCGATGCCTTTTATGGCGTAGCGGGTGCTTTCGGTATAGTTTCCGGTGGTGTAGTACTGGTCGGTTATCAGTTCGAGCAGCAACAGGGTTTCATCGGAATGCCGGTGGAGGGAGTCGGCGTGATAGGCTGTCAGGGAGTAGGAGAGGGCGGTGCGGTACATATCGAGCCCATTCTGATAGACGGTGCTGCGCATCTGGTCGAGACGGGATGGAGACATCGACCGGCGTGCCTCCATGTCATCAATGAGTTTCAGTGCCCGGTGTGGCTCGGTAAAACTGATTTGTTCTATATATTCCCGGGTATAGACACTGTCAGGTTCCTGCTGTGCATAATTATCAGTTGTCAGACTGACGATGGCAAGCGTACACACAAAGGCTATGAGGCGATAAAGATAATTCATACTACTTTGGGTTTTGTGTTCCGCAACGAATGAAGCGTCTGCAAAAGTAGTATAAAATTATCTTTATCGAGGCTGTTTGGTAAAAAAAGGTTTAGAATCTGCAACGTAATTCAATGCCTGCCTGAATTGGACGGCCTTTCTGCATGAACCCGTTACCCATGCTTTCGAAGTAGAAAGCGGCATAATCTTTGTCCAATACATTGCGAACCCAGAAGTCAATCTGTCCGTTGCCTTTCTGGAGGCTGAGGCGTCCGTTCAGTGTGCCGTAGAAGGACTGGCTGACGTCGTTCTGCTCCGTCCAGTAGATGCGGCCGGCACCGGTGTAGTTGGCGTTTACCTGGATGCGGTCCAGCCAATGGCCCGGGTTGATGCGGAAGATGTATTGTCCGCCCAGGCTCAGGGTGTGTTTGGGGACGAAGGGGACGTAATTGCCGTTGTAACTTATTTCTTCCAGTTTACTGTTGGTGGTGACGTAATCTTTGAATGTGGCGTATGTGTAGCCATAATTTGCAGTCAGCGTGAAGTTGGTGGTAACTGCGCCCGCCAGGGATATTTCAGCTCCGAGGCTGCGACTCTTTCCTGCATTTACCGTTTCACGACCGAGGCCGCTTTGGGCAAAGCGTGATATTTGTTGGTCGCGCGTTTCGAGCCAGAAGAGGGCGGCATCGGCACGCAGACGGTTCTGGAAAAGATTCAGGTGAGTGCCTACTTCATAGTTCCAGGTCTGTTCAGGTTTGTACATGGTGGCGGCTCTGGCATCCGGATTTACTCCGGCGTCAGGAAAATGTCCTTCTACCAATTCCTTATAAGCATCGGGAACATGCGGCATGATTTCTTCTTTAGATTGTTTCATCATATCATTGCGCAGGCTGGATTGCAGTAGGTCGGAGAACATCTGGATGTTGTAGCCGCCCGAACGATATCCTTTGCTGACAGTCAGATAAATGTTCCCGGTGTTTTTCTTGAAATCATATTGCAAGGCAAATTTCGGCAATAATTGCAGATAATCCTTACTGATGGAACCTTCATATTTTGATTCAACAGTCAATGCTGTTTCCGGCATCATCGTGATGTCTCTGATAACTTGTCCGTTCTGTACCATCTGGCCTGTGATACCTACGGTGTAGTCCATGGCTGTACCGGAGTTGTAATCCATTTTCATCTTCTCATAGTCCAGTCGCAGCCCGGCGGTGAAAGAGAGTCCGCCAAGTCCGAATACGTCCCGGAAGGTGGATTGGTGAAACAAGGCTCCGTTCAGAAGCGGTGTCTCGAAATCTCCGTTGATGGGCAGGCGGGTGCTGGTAATCTTTAATGCGGGCATGATGTTCATGCTCGATGTGGGGCCCATCGGCACTTCTATTTTCGATGGAATCACGCTGCCCAACATCTGATCCATCATCGCCATACCATCTCCCTTAAATGTGACCGGTGCAGTCGTATTCAGCCATTGATAGAAGCCGAAGATGCCCGTTGCCCATTGCCAGCGGCGGTTTTCCTTGCTCTTCATCACGATTTCTTCACTGATGGTATTGATGCGCTGTTTCTGTTCGAGGGTATAGGTGTTTCGGGCTGTGAAGTCCTGGTCCAGAAACATACGGTCTTTCAGGAATTGATATCCGGTGACGGCGCTCAATGTGAAGTTTTGTGCCTGATGCTCTATGTTCACTCCGGCATTCAGCAGGTTGCGGTAATAGCTGCTCTCATCGTTGTAGGCAGGCTGGGCTACGTCTCCGGTTGTCTTATCATAGAGTCCGTAGGGGTAACCGCCCTGGTCGCTGTATTCATAACTTACGTTGAAGTCGAGTTTCCAATTCTCACTGGGCAGGTAAATGGCACGGGCGCGTCCACCGGCGGATTGGCCTTTATCTATCTTCTTATTATTAAGTGCCGCATTACGGAAGAAACCTCCTTCATAGTCGTAAAACCCTCCGGCGGAGAAGGCGAACCGCTCGTTTATCCGGTGGTAATGGGTGATGGAAGTATTGTATTGGTTGTGCGTACCGGCTCCTATGCGGAAGTCGGTGCCTTGGTAAGAGAAAGGAGATTTGGTATGCACTTTGATGAGTCCGCCCATTGCATTTCGTCCGTACAGGGTGCCTTGCGGGCCGCGCAGTACGTCGATACGCTCGATGTCGGAGTAGTCGAAGTCGAATGCGGACTTATCTATATAAGGTATGTTGTCGACGTATAATCCTACGGACGGGGTGTTGATACGCGAGCCGATGCCGCGGATATAAACGGCGGAAGTCAGGCGCGAACCGTAGTCGGGAATAAATATATTGGGTACAAGTGCGGTCAGGTTTTTGATTGAGTTCACTTGTGCAGCCTGCATGTCTTGTTGTGAAAGCAGGGTGACGGCGTTTGGCAGTTCGCGCAACTTACGGTTTTCTTTGGGTGCTGCAATGATCAGGACTTCTTCAACGTCCACTATTTTCAGGGTATCCACTTCCTCTGCACATACGTTCCCTATCGACAGGAGTGCCAGGGCAAAGGCTAACAATTTACTCTTCTCCATTTTTTTGCTTATATTATTTAGTTTGCAAAGTAAGGGCATTTCTCTTTTTCCCGCAATCCTCATTAATGAGGATTTAGAGAATGGCTTAACTCTTTTCCCAGGCACTTTTATTGTTTTTTCTGCCGGATGATAAGTTTTTTGTATGTGGAAAGAATAGCTGTTCACTACAATTTTCTTTAGCCGTTGCAGGGAAAAAGGATAAAAGTAGCGGTGCGGCGACTTAGCTTCAAAAGGAGGAGGGGAGTTCAAGGCTTAGATGCGGTCTGCCTCTACATATCCGTGCATCACGGCATAAATAGTCAATCCTGCCACCGATTTAATACCCAGCTTTTCCGTGATATTCTTCCGATGGGAGATGACGGTGGTCAGACTTATATTTAGTTTGTCGGCTATTTCTTTATTGATAAGCCCTTTGGTTATCAGTACCAGCACTTCTATTTCGCGTGGGGAAAGGTCGTGGTCGGCATACGGATTTCCGCAAGAATGTCCTCCGGGGTGTTCCGTTACCGAATGGGGATGACCTCCCTTGTGCCCGAATTGGTGTAGTTGCAAGATACTTTTTATTAAGGCTTTTTCATCCTGATATATATTCAGGGTCGGTATTCCTGCCAGTTGCGGTTGGTTGTCGCCGTTTGCCAGTACAATTGTTTTGGGTTTGCGGGGGAGAAAGAAAGCTGTATGCTCAAAATATATCTGCGCCGAGATAAAATAATGGGCGTACATGTCGGGCGTATCATCCACCAGCTCCTCGAACGAACTGAATACACGGATGACAGCCATCGGGATGATTTCTTCCAGAAGATTCTGCAATCCCAGGCACGAAAGGGTGTTGGAGTCAACAATTGCTATTTCGGGGGCTACCATATAATTCCTTAAATTTCTGCAAAAGTACAGATTATTTTTATGAAACAGGCTGTTACTGCTGAAAAACAGCTACTTCCCTTGTCTTCCCTTATAGAACTTTGCTCTCTCTTTGTTTGTTGTTAGTACATAAATAACTTAATACTACTGATTTATGAAATATGATATAGCTATCATCGGCGGCGGTCCTGCCGGTTATATGGCAGCCGAAAGAGCGGCTGCAAACGGACTGCAAACTGTTTTGTTTGAAAAGAAAGCTATCGGTGGCGTTTGCCTCAACGAGGGGTGCATTCCTACTAAGACTTTGCTCTATTCCGCCAAATTGTGGGACACCATGAAAAGTGCGTCCAAGTACGGCATCTCAGTACCCGACGGTTCGGCATTCGATATGCGGAAGATTATCGACCGTAAAGATAAGATTGTGAAAAAGCTGACCGGTGGCGTGAAGATGACGGTCAATTCGTATGGTGCTGTTATTGTGCCGCAAGAAGCCGTTATTATGGGTGAGGCGGATGGACGTTTCCAACTTTCGGCTGCCGGTGAAGTATATGAAGTAACTTATCTGTTGGTATGTACAGGTTCCGATACATTGATCCCTCCCATTAAAGGATTATCTGAAATTGATTATTGGACATCAAAGGAGGCATTGGAGATCACAACTTTGCCCCGTTCTCTTGTTATTATCGGCGGTGGGGTTATCGGGATGGAATTCGCTTCTTTCTTCAATAGTATGGGAGTGCAGGTGCATGTTGTTGAAATGATGCCCGAAGTATTGGGTGCCATGGATAAGGAAACCAGTGGTATGCTGCGTTCAGAGTACCAGAAGCGCGGGGTTAATTTCCATCTGAATGCAAAAGTTATTGAAGTCGGCAAAGAGGGTGTCACTATTGAAAAAGAAGGTAAGACTGCACTTATCGAAGCCGAAAAGGTACTCGTCAGTGTGGGTAGGAAAGCTAACTTGTCTCAGGTCGGTTTGGATAAACTGAACATTGAACTGCTGCGCAACGGTGTGAAGGTGGATGAGCATATGCAGACTTCCCATCCTCGTGTTTATGCCTGTGGTGACATCACCGGGCGTTCTATGCTGGCACATACTGCCATTCGTGAAAGTGAAGTTGCTGTCAATCATATCCTGGAAGTGGAAGACCGTATGAATTACGATTGTGTGCCCGGCGTGGTGTATACCAATCCCGAAGTAGCGGGAGTCGGTAAGACTGAGGAAGAACTGAAAGCATCCGGTATCAGTTATCATGTCCAGAAGTTACCGATGGCCTATTCCGGTCGTTTTGTAGCCGAGAATGAATTGGTGAACGGACTTTGCAAACTGATATTGGATGACGATGATCGGGTGATAGGCTGCCATATGCTAGGAAATCCTGTTTCCGAATTGATTGTTCTTGCCGGATTTGCCGTGCAGCACGGATATACGGTGGAAGAGTTTCAAAAGACTGTTTTTCCGCATCCGACGGTCGGTGAAATTTTCCATGAAACACTCTTTGCATAATGTTCTGTATTGATAATCGCTGTACGGATATCTATTTTAATCTGGCAGCAGAAGAGTATTTGTTGAAGCAGAAGCGAGGTGACTTCTTCATGCTTTGGCAGTCGGAACCTTCCGTAGTGATAGGGAAACATCAGAGTGTGGCAGCGGAAGCGGACGAGAGGTTTCTGGATGAAAAGGGAATAACGCTGGCACGCCGTTTCTCCGGTGGAGGGGCTGTATATCATGACCGGGGAAACATTAACCTGAGTTTTATTGAAACCGTAAAGCAGCCGGACTTTGGATATTACCTGCAACAGGTCGTCGATTTCCTCGAAATGGTAGGCATCTCAGCTTATGCCGACCAGCGTCTGGGCATTTATGTGGATGAACGGAAAATATCAGGTAGTGCGCAGTGCATACACAAAGACCGTGTGATGTATCATTGTACTTTGTTGTTTTCCACTGATCTGGATACGTTGAATGCGGCGTTGAATGGCGATCCGGATGTGGAAAGCCGTCTACCGGGCTCTCGTACTATACGTGCGGTACCTTCCGTACGGAGTGAAGTTGCTAATATAAAAGAGTTTTTGTCCGAACCCATGGACGTCAAGCGTTTCATGCATTTGCTCTTTCACTCCTTTGTGGATGATGACGATAACCGGATTTACCGCTTCTCTGCCGGAGATATGGAAGCCATCGAACGGTTGAAAGTGGAAAAGTATTCCTGCAAAGAGTGGATATATCAAAAATCCGCATTAACTTTTACTTAAGTTAAAAACTTACTACTCAGTTGTTTGTTGTATAATAATAAACCGAGAACCTAAAACTTAACTATATGTCAAGATTTGAAATAAAGATGCCCAAATTGGGTGAAAGTATAACCGAAGGTACCATCATCTCATGGTCGGTGCAAGTAGGAGACATCATCAAGGAAGATGATGTGTTATTTGAAGTAAATACCGCTAAAGTCAGTGCCGAAATACCGTCTCCGGTAGAAGGTAAAGTTGTGGAAATTTTATTTAAGGAAGGAGACACCGTAGCTGTGGGTACGGTGGTTGCTATTGTCGATATCGGAGGTGAGAACTCCGGGGATGAGGGTGTTGCGGTTGTTTCTAAGACTGCCTCTGAGGAAACTCCTCAAGTCAAGACTGTCAAATCGGAAGAAGAGCGTTGGTACTCGCCTGTAGTTCTTCAGTTGGCTCGTGAGGCCGGCATTCAGCCTGAAGAACTGGATACTATTCCGGGTACCGGATATCAGGGGCGGGTGAGCAAGAAGGACATCAAGAGTTACATTGTCCGGAAACAAAGTGCTGGTGCAACCACGGCGCAACCTGCGGCTGAGCCAAGTCCGCAATCTGTTGCAAGCGTTGCAACGCAATCGGTAGCTATAGCATCTGCCCGGTCATCTGCTAAACCTGCCGTAACTCCCGACGTACAACGTACTGCACCTGCGCCCGGCATATTCTCTGCGGAAGGTGTTGAAGTAAAAGAGATGGATCGTATACGTAAGGTGATAGCCGACCACATGGTAATGTCCAAACATACTTCCCCGCACGTAACCAATGTTGTGGAAGTGGATGTAACGAAACTTGTGAAGTGGCGTGATAAGAATAAAGATGCTTTCTTACGTCGTGAGGGAGTGAAACTTACTTATATGCCTGCCATCACAGAAGCTGTGGCGAAGGCGCTGGCTGCTTACCCGCAAGTGAATGTATCGGTAGAGGGATATAATATCCTCTTCAAGAAACATATCAATATCGGCATTGCCGTTTCTCTGAATGATGGCAATCTGATTGTTCCGGTGATTCGTGATGCCGATCGTTTGAACCTGAACGGACTTGCCGTAGCCATTGATTCACTGGCACTCAAGGCTCGTGATAATAAGCTGATGCCCGATGATATTTCCGGTGGCACTTTTACGATTACGAACTTCGGTACATTCAAGTCTTTGTTCGGTACACCTATCATCAATCAGCCTCAGGTGGCTATCCTGGGAGTAGGATACATCGAGAAGAAGCCTGCCGTAATAGAGACCCCGGAAGGGGATGTGATTGCCATCCGTCATAAGATGTATCTGTCCCTCTCTTATGACCATAGGGTTGTAGATGGCTCATTAGGTGGCAACTTCCTCTATTTTATTAAAGATTATCTGGAAAACTGGAAAGAATAACTTAATACCTTGATAAGTATGAAAAAGTACAATATAAAAACCACAGATGTGGAACTGCTGAAGAAATGGTATTACCTGATGACGCTGGGGCGTGCGCTCGATGAAAAAGCACCCGCTTACCTGTTGCAGTCCCTTGGCTGGTCCTTTCACGCTCCGTATGCCGGACATGACGGAATACAGTTGGCCATCGGACAGGTATTTACCAAAGGAGAAGATTTCCTTTTCCCTTACTACCGTGATATGCTGACTGCCCTTTCCGCCGGAATGACGGCAGAAGAACTTATACTGAACGGTATCTCCAAAGCTACTGATCCGGGAAGTGGCGGACGCCACATGTCCAATCACTTTGCCAAACCCGAATGGCATATCGAGAATATATCCTCGGCTACAGGTACACATGATCTTCATGCAGCCGGTGTGGCACGTGCAATGGTATATTATGACCATAAAGGAGTCGTTATTACTTCACACGGCGAATCTGCCTCATCCGAGGGCTTTGTCTACGAAGCTGTCAATGGTGCCAGCCTTGAACGCCTGCCCGTTATTTTTGTATGGCAGGATAATGGATATGGTATATCTGTTCCGAAGAAAGACCAGACGGCAGCCCGTAAAGTGGCGGATAACTTCTCCGGATTCAAGAATCTGAAGATTATCCATTGTAATGGAAAAGATGTGTTCGACTCCATGAATGCCATGACTGAGGCCCGTGAGTATGCATTGCTGAACCGGAATCCGGTAATCGTACATGCCAATTGTGTCCGTATCGGTTCCCATTCCAACTCTGACAAAGACACTTTGTACAGGGATGAAAACGAACTGGCTTATGTGAAAGAGGCTGATCCGCTGCTGAAGTTTCGCCGGATGCTGTTGCGTTACAAGCGTCTCACCGAGGAAGAGCTGAAAGAAATAGAGGAGAAAGCAAAGAAAGACCTGGCTGCTGCCAATCGTAAGGCGCTGACAGCTCCCGATCCCGATCCTAAAAGCATTTTCAACTATGTATTGCCGGAACCTTACGAACCGGAAAAATATAAAGATGGGACACATCGTGAGACAGAAGGAGAGAAGAAATTCTTTGTAACTGCCATCAATGAGACGCTGAAAGCAGAGTTCCGTCATAATCCTGATACCTTCATTTGGGGGCAGGATGTTGCCAATCGGGATAAAGGGGGCGTGTTCAATGTAACCAAAGGAATGCAACAGGAATTCGGCGAAGCTCGTGTATTCAGTGCACCTATTGCCGAAGATTATATTGTCGGCACAGCAAATGGAATGAGCCGTTTTGATCCTAAAATCCGGGTAGTGATAGAAGGTGCGGAGTTTGCCGACTATTTCTGGCCTGCCGTAGAACAATATGTGGAATGTACCCATGAGTATTGGCGCAGCAACGGACAGTTTGTTCCTAATGTAACTTTACGTCTGGCTTCCGGTGGTTATATCGGTGGTGGACTCTATCACTCGCAAAATCTGGAGGGTGCTTTGGCTACTTTGCCCGGAGCGCGGATTGTTTGTCCATCCTTTGCTGATGATGCTGCCGGACTGCTCCGTACAAGTATACGCTCCCGTGGGTTTACGCTGTTTATTGAACCGAAAGCATTGTATAATTCCGTAGAAGCAGCCACCATCGTCCCTGATGATTTTGAAGTTCCTTTTGGGAAAGCGCGTATTCGCCGTGAGGGCAGTGATCTGAGCATTATCACCTATGGTAACACAACGCATTTCTGCCTGAATGTTGCCGAACGTTTGGAAAAAGAAGGTGGCTGGAGTCTGGAAGTGATTGATATCCGTTCTTTGATACCGTTGGATAAAGAAACCATTTATGAGTCTGTGAAGAAGACCAGTAAAGCTCTGATTGTTCATGAAGATAAAGTCTTTGGTGGCTTCGGCGGTGAGATAGCAGCCAGTATTGGTACAGACTTATTCCGTTACCTGGATGCACCGGTGCAGCGTGTAGGTTCTACCTTTACTCCTGTAGGTTTTAATCCGATACTGGAACGTGCCATTCTGCCGGGTGCAGATAGAATTTATGAAGCAGCCAAGAAGCTGCTGGAATATTAATTTAATAATAAGTTATTATGAAAGAGATAGGATTATTTTATGCAATGAATGCTGCCAAGACTTCTCATATCGCAGAGAAGATACGTGAGAAGCTCGGACATAAAGAAGTGGAAATGATTATGATAGAAAAAGCTTGGCAGAATGATTTCCAGGCTTATGATAAACTGATAGTAGGTGCTTCTACCTGGTTTGATGGTGAATTGCCCACCTATTGGGATGAGATGATACCGGAGATAGAAAGCCTCGACCTGAAAGACAAGAAAGTTGCTCTCTTCGGGCTTGGTGACCAAATCGGGTATCCCGATAATTTTGTTGACGGCCTGGGAATACTGGCTGATGCTTTTGAAAAGGCAGGAGCTGTTCTTGTCGGATTTACGTCTGCCGAAGGTTATTCATTTAACCATTCAAGAGCTTTGAGGGATGGTAAATGGTGTGGGCTGGTGATTGATATAGAGAACCAGTCGAAGCTGACGGATAAACGTATAACGGACTGGTGTGAACAGTTGAAGAAAGAATTCTGAGATAACATGAGGGGCTCGTTAGAGGGCCCCCTTATTTTATATTACTTTGATTCCATCAGGAACTTTGATTGTAGATTTTTCCATTAGTTCCTTTAACATGCTTGATATAGACTACACCGAATGGAATAGGGAAGGTCCTTTCCGCCCATTCCAAATCGCCAAGATGGGGAGTAATGTGAAGAGTCTTGCAGCCTGCATCCACTATCTTGACATCTAAAATGTACTGTGTCATCCTGGGGGTAGGTCCGGAGGCTCATCCATGACAAAAGCTGTGCCGGAAACTGGGATAACAGTAATCACCGAAGTCTTTGTGGATATCATCTTTACCTTTGAGAACAAAATCATCCAGTCTTGCGGCATTATGTGTCCAGTTCAGATTGAAATCTTTCATATCACTCATGGCATGGTTGTTTGTGGGATATCTCTTTCTCCGTTTGCCGCCATCATTCTAGCTACAGGTGTCACTTACGGATTCTTCGAAACGGATGCGTATGGCGGGGGGCCAAGGTTTGGCTGAATCCAATACGAGTTTTAAACCTCTGTGCAGTTCCCGACCATAATTTTAGCTCATAATAGTGATGTGTCCCCCTTAAACCAAAAGAGGCTGAACTCAAAAACTATTTTGAGACAGCCTCATTCTTATCAAACAATTCTTAATTAATGTCGTTTAGTTAACTTGAACAATAGATATCCGGTGTCAACCGAAGCTGTGTTCCCATGCAGATCACATTATTAACGGTTGCCAAGTTGAATAATCAATTTAGATGAAAACTATTTGTTTCAGGTTTATCGGTTTTGAGGCTTTCGTTGATTGGAATCTCCTATAATCAAAGTCGTCTCACCTTAATACCTGCTAAAAAGGCTTTTCCTTTTATGGTATTCAAGTTAATTGTTATACAATTATCATTGTTTTGTACTATATAACGACGTTTAAAAGCTGTGCGATAGTGTCCATAGTCGACTGGTGAGAAATTTGTTTCGACTTGTTTCCCGCAAATAGAAATATTGAAGTACGTTTCTCCAGAATGTTTTTCTCCACTGCTCTTACCCAAAAGATTAGCTAACTGAGTTGCAGGCTTAGTGACATCAGCCATGAGCAATTCTATTTCATAATCTCCCTGAGGCGCATCAATCTTGTACGCAAAGTTGCCCTCACGCCATGTTTGATACAATGGTCCGTCCACAGTATTGTGTATCTCTGAGGTAGTACTGTGTTCTTCTCCATCTATATATCCCCAATTACCAGAAGTATAGGGCTGGTCGGGAAGCCAGGTAAGACTACTTATATCTGAAGTATAAAAACAGTTACTTCCTACATTGATAGCCAATTCATCTCCAGCAGCAATATTAGGGAATGGTTGAAAACATATTTTCATAGCATCCTGAACTGTCTTCCCATTATTCACACCTTGCACTAAAATAGTTGATTCGCCTTTGGGCAGTAGCACATTGAAAATGGTATGGCAATTGAATATCTTTTGGCTTCCTACGGACTGCCCGTTAACAAACAACTCTACTTCCGGCATATTTGAATAAATTTTGATGGCCTGTGGCTTGTTTGTTTCTCCCACACGAGTGTCCCAGTCTTGACTGGCTATTCTTAATATCGGAACATCTTTGCGCCATAAAGCTTTAAAATAATAAGCCACATCCTTCAAGGTACGATTGTTGTAGGCCACTCCTTTATTGTTTACTCTTGGCATGGATTCCTGACGCGCTGCCACGTTGAAATCAATAAAGTTCCAATATGCGCATCCGCTTATCCATTTCGTTTCTTCAATGAACGGAAGATAATGCTCAATGTAAGTTTGTTGATATTCAATGCTGAAATCAAATGCACGTCCATTGGTAGTGTGCAATCGTTTGTCACTTCCTGCACCCCACTCGCTGATTATTATCGGTTGGTTTGGATAACGACGATGTTGGTCCTTACACCAAGCATTGAAGTCTTTTAGTTCACCCACATACCAACCATGATAAAGATTCCACCCAACAACATCTTCTAAGTTTAGACCTATTTCGTTGTAGAGGTTTGTCATATTGAAAGCCATCACACTTACTCTGCTGGGGTCTTCTTCTTTGAGAACTGTTTCCAAACGTTGGGCCAACGCAACGGTGCGTTCTTTGCAAGCCGGCCATTCGGGTTTGTCAACCGCAGGTGTTGTCAAGAGTATTTCATTCATATATCCCCAAGCGATAACAGACGGATGGTTGTAGTGTTGACGTATCATTTCGCGCAGATTTTGTTCGCAATTATCATCATATCCCGGTGTGTCGGGCACTATATTTATAATAGGAATTTCTTCCCATGCCAATAATCCTAATTCATCGCACATCTCTAAAACAGTATCGTCTTGCGGATAGTGTGAAATTCGAATAAAATTGCATCCTAACTCTTTCATTAAGGCGATGTCTCGACGATGTGCTTCGTCATCTAATGCTACGCCCACCGGAGCTTGATCCTGATGCCGATTGAACCCTCGCAATTTGTATGGCTTTCCGTTGAGGCTAAAGCCTTTATTGCCATCAAAGGCAAACCATCGAAAGCCTGTTTTATGTATTTTCTCGTCCAGCAGTTTGCCCGTTTTTAAGTCTGTCAATGTTGTCTTTATCAGATAAAGTGACGGTGTCTCAGGAGTCCACAGGCTTGGATTTTGAATATCATCCGATATACATTCGACAGTGCGCGTTTCACCGGCCTTTAATTTTAACTTTCGATTGATGGTTTGTAGCAGTTCTCCCTCCGGACTGTAGATTGCATTTTTAACTTCCAGAGTTGTGGCTTTCAGAGCGTCATTACTCACCTCGCTACGTACTTTCAGTACACCGTTTTTCTTGTTAGTAATTGAAGCATTGATGAAGATACCATCAGAGCCCATATTGGTCATATTGAAGTGTTGTTCTGGAGTCGAGATGAGCCACACGTCTCTATAGATACCTCCCCAGAATGTAAAATCGGCTGATATTGGCGTAATGTCTTTCCTTGAATTGTCCACTGTGATTTCAATCGTATTCTCTTTTTGAATGTAATTGGTGATAT
The DNA here is from genome assembly GCF_900142015.1 of Bacteroides stercorirosoris. Taxonomy (GTDB): domain Bacteria; phylum Bacteroidota; class Bacteroidia; order Bacteroidales; family Bacteroidaceae; genus Bacteroides; species Bacteroides stercorirosoris. The sequence continues at coordinate 35,698 of NZ_FQZN01000032.1, read as the reverse complement.
CCATCGTGAAAGCGGTATATCCACCTGCATGACAGCCTGCCTTATTACCGTTCACACTAACCGCAGCTGCTTTGCTGGCAGCATCTACCTTCAGATAATAACGACGTCCTTTCACGATGTCAGGTAAAACAAGTGTACGCCTGTAAAGTCCTTCTCCCTGGTAGTAATTCCGTTGTTTGTAGGCATCTTGGTTAAAGGTATGGGGAAGATTGACTGACTCCCATTTCTCGTCCATAGGTTTACGAAATTCCCAATTGTCATTGATGGTTTTCATTTCCCTTTGCGCTTGCAAAGTGGTAGTGGCAAGCATTGTTATTGCGGCAAGCACTCCTATTTTGAGCAGAATTCTATTTATCATAATCTTTTCATTATTATTATTTGAATTTTGGCTTTTGGTCAATTTCATAAATTCTTTTATTGATAGTTCATGTGGAACTTCTCATAATATGTATGATCTTTAGGGAAATCCTCACCTTCCCAAGCCTTCTTTGATGTCCATGATTCAGCTGGTGCTGTCCAAAATGAATGATCAGCCGGCAGCCCTAATGGCAAGAATGCCAATGACGCTAAATAAAGGCTTCCATTATTAGTATATACATTGGCAGTATCGGGTTGTTTGCCGTTGAAGCCAAGCGTCAGAAATCCATTTTCATTGAAATTTCGTTCATCGGCAAACATTCGTTGGATAACAGCAGTCATTGCCGCTCTTACTTGACCATTACTGAGCTCTTTAGGCAATAACTCTTTCCAAGTTACCAAGGCTAAAGGTTGGAGTACGCCGGTTCGATAAGTGATGGAGCGCCCAAATACAGGAAATGTACCTTCAGGAGATATAAGATGTTCCAGAATTACACTGTAACGCTGCATACGCTTGGTGGCATGCAAAAATGTGGTCCCTGCCCATTCCCGTTTAATTTTTCCGCCATTGGTAAGTACTTCCATGCATTCGAATAGCATAGGGTGAATGACAAAACTATTATAATAGTCGAATGCAAACGAAGGCCCATCCGAATACCATCCATCGCCAATGTACCATTCTGAAATTTTGCGCAAAGCAGAGTCAATACGGTAGTAGTCGGCTTTTCCTTCCACTTTGTGAAGAAAAGCTTCTATGGTTGAAGTGAAGAGCAACCAATTGGTGTACAGGGGATTGATACGCCGCAAGGAAATGAACTGGGTTATATAGCGTTCTTTAGTGATATTGTCAAGTGGCATCCAAAGCGAATCATAACCACGGATAAAGCTTTCTGCAATATAAGCAGCATCAACTAAGGTCTGAAAATTTTCACTCCATAGTAAATAGTCTGGAGATGACGGGTCAACAGCATTTTTATAACTTTTTAAAGCCCAAATCCTTAATTGCTTTCTTTGCTTGCTTTCTGCTGAATCATCATCGGGCAACGAAAGCCAGGGTGCAACTCCGGCCATCAGGCGGCCAAAACATTCCATATAAGAGACACGTTTATCGCGTCCGTCCCAAGTAGGGCTAAGTTCAAGTTGCATATTCTCCTGCAACTTTCCTTCACTCATATTGCTTAATACTGGCGCTGCCATTCGATACATGATTTTATACCACATCTCACGGTCTGATATTTCTTTCCCTTTTTTCTTCTGTTTAGCACATAAGTCGGCAGAAGAAAATAAGAATAACATTGTAAACAAATATAAAGTAATCTTATTCATCTAATTATTTTTTTATTTTAAAAAGCGTACCCGTTCGCAAGCAGCGAGTAAAAACACTCCCACTCCAAAATTGTAATATGAATCTGCATCAACTATTTGTCCAGGGATGGCCTTTTCGCCGATAGGCTGAATATATCCTATCTTTCCATCAGTTTGTAATGCCACAGTTTTTAGGTATTTCCATGATTTTTCTGCTATTGGTAAATAGGTGTTCGCATCAAGTAGTCCATTATTAATTCCCCACAGATAACTGTAGGTAAAAAGGGCTGTTCCGCTTGTCTCAGCTCCCGGCGCTTGATCAGGATCAATAAGGCTGCGTGTCCAATATCCTTCGGGTTGCTGGCAGGTAGCCAAAGCTTTAGCCATGGCTTGGTATCGAGCAATATATTCTGGGCGGTATTTGTCGTTAGTCGGCAATTGTTTCAATACTTTAGCTAATGCAGCGAATGCCCATCCATTTCCACGTGCCCAAAAATCCTTTTTACCATTAATTGTCTGATGAACTGGATATAAATATTTGGCATCCCGATAGTAAAGTCCGGCTTCGGTGTCATACATTATACTATCTGTAGTTGCTAAATATTGATGCAACTTTTCCAGATACAATGGATTCTGTGTTATGTCATACATCTTCACCATGACTGGCATTACCATGTAAAGGGCATCTACCCAATGCCAGTAATCAAGTTTAAGTGTAGACATTTGATATTCCATCACTTCTCGGGCACGGGCTATTTTCATTGTGTCTGGATTAAGTTTATATAGATCCGCGTAGGTCTGAAAGCAGATTTGCCAATCTCCAAAAAGCACATATTCCGGTGTTTCACCATAAGTGCTTCGCCATTCTGACTTATTGTTGCCAGTAGCACCTTTCCATTGATTGTATTCAGCCCAATCAATGGAATATTGCATATAGCTTTTATTTCCGGTCAGCGCATAAACTTCCATATTTCCGGTATGATAAACGGCGTCATCCCAAAATGAGCGGACTTGTGCTTTGTGGGTAGATTGATATTGCTGATTTACTCGATGGATAATCTTCAACACTTCTTCTGCGGTTTCAGTACTTTCTTTCTTATTGCTGCATGAAGCAACTAATAATACAAGAATTCCTAATATATATTTTATGTAATGCATATTTCGGTTAATGGTTGATTAATAGTATAGTAGACTTATCTCATAAAAAGCTACATTTAAAAATGAATTGATGCAATTCTATTGACGATTATATCTTTATTAATAGAGCTTGCACCAATTCATTTTTCTATGCAGATTATTGCTCATTGGCAACAGCTTCTTCCCAAGTTTTCCATTTCTCAACTGATGGGTTATAGCCATCATAACCAGGATTCTGACTCAGTTCACCTAATAAATTTGCATCAATGGCGCTTTGTGGTATGGGCCAGTTGATATTGTGGCGTCCCATAGTGTATTTACGCCCTTTTACTATTGGAGCATCAGGTTTATTATAATAATTGTTGTACTTGCAGATGCGATGCCACCAAAAACTGTCTTCATGAAGTTTATTTATATCATAAGTCTTTCCTTCGTTGTCAGGTTTCCCACTCAAGGCCAAGGAATATGAAATGCGACTTAGTTCAGTAAATCTCCATTCTTCCATATAAAGTTCGCGAGCACGTTCATCCACAATGTTATCTATATCGACTTTGGAATAGAGGATTTTGCATTTTGCACGTTTGCGGATGGTATTGACGTCTGCCGTAGCTTCTTCAATATTGCCCAAGTAGTAATTAGCTTCTGCACGTAGCAGATAAGTTTCGGCCAATCGGTACAAATAAAAATCAGCGTATCCGCTACCCTGATAATTATTAAGGTTAGCAGCTTCATCTTCGGGAGATTCTGACCATGTTTTGTAGTGTGGCCAGTCAAACCAAGTACGTATGGTGTCACTACAAAGAATCTGTTTTTCTCCTTTTTCATTGATGTGGATATAGCTTAGGTTCTGGCCATAGTATGCTGAGTTCGGATTGTTGTATTTGATATCTTCCATATGTACCCAGTTGCCCACTTGAGAGTTATGCCTCAGATCACCGTCATCATGTGTATTATTCAGATACCACAATGAATTCTCTGCAAAATAGGTGGGGCGCACAACCCCCACACCGCGTCCGAGAGCCCTGTTATAGTCTAATGTGGCATCATAAGAAGCATTTGTCAAGGCAAAACGATCTACTGCCAGCTTATTATCAGGAGTAGAAATGGAGTTCGAATTCCACCAAGGCACCATGTTACGCATTGTACGTGTACGAATACCGGAGTCGGACCCGTAGCGATTGGGCATTACCAATATAGCTTCCGTATTGGCGGCAATGGTCTTGTTGTTGCCTTGGTGTAAGTTCCAAATCACATTGTTTGTAATGTTCCAAGTAGCTGGATTGGGGTTTGAGAAGGTACCGAAAGTTTCTGTCATTAATGCATAGCCTGACTTGTCTATCAGTATATCAGCTTGTTCTTTGGCTTTCTGAAACTCCCCATTAGCCAAATAGCACTTGATCAGCAACTGTCGGCATGCCCCCTTATTAATCATGCCAATATAAGTCATATCCTTCTGTTCGGGCACATGTTGCACTGCAAATTCCATATCTTGCACTAGTTTCTTGATGATGGCCTCACGCTTTGTGCTTTTATAGTTTTGTTTAGGCTTGTCAATGATTTTAGAAACAAAAGGTATATCGCCAAACTGGAAACAAAGATTCAAGTATCGGTATGCACGGTGAAAATAAGCTCGGCCTAAATATTCGCTTTTGGTTGTTTCATCCAGTCCTTCAACCTTGTCAATATAACTGATGATTGTGTTGGCGTATTTAATGCCATTGTAGGTCTCTCCCCAAAAGATGACAAGGCGATTCTGGTCGAAGTTATACCAACCATTATTGGGAGTGAAGCGTTCGTTAATATCACTGAATATAAGAGCATCATCTGTTTTGGATGCTACAGCTAGGTCTGAAAATAAATATTCGCTCATTAAGGGAAGCATCAGGTCGCAAGCTTCCGTGTTAGTCCAATAGGCACGTAATGCTTTATCTGCCGAAGCCAAAGCTGAATTGAGCCCTTCTACTGTGCTGAATGTTACCGAAGGTTCATAAAGTGAAAGCGGATCAGGTTTCAGGAAGTCGTCAGAGCAACTCACAGAGGATAATTGAATACAAACAATTCCAATTAATATCCTAAATATGCTTATATAGTTTTTCATAATTCGTTATACTTTTAAAATGTTAAGTTAATTCCGAGTGAATAAGTGCGTGGGGCTAAACCACCGGTTTCAGGATCACCATATTCCCATTCTTTGCTCCAAGTTGCTACGTTGCGGACAGTAGCAAATACTTTGGCATTCAGAATCTTATATTTCTCAAGAAATTCCTGGGGTATGTTATAAGCTACTGAGATATTTTCCAAACGAATAAATGAACGGTCGATAACGCGTGCAGGAGCAGATATGCCGGTAGGGCCCTGTGCGCTTAGCCGTGCATAGGTATTAGTCGGATTGTCCACAGTCCAGTATTTCTTGGTGTATACATTTCGGCAATTTGTTATCTGTGAATAGTTGTTATCATTGTTGAGATAGTTGGTATCAAGGCTTTTGTGCCCCATATATGAATACATATTGAATGAAAAACTCCAATTCTTATAAATAGTGAAGTTATTTCTCAGTGACCAATGCACAGGAGGCGTGGTTTCACCCATAAATTGCTTGTCTTTATTGTTGTAAACCGGAGTCACACTTCCATCAGCATTTACTTTGTCATCGGCCGTATAGATATTTTGCACTTTCGGGTCACCTGGGCGCTGACCATATTTGGCTGCCTCTTCTACTTCGTCCTTTTGCCAAATGCCAGTAACCTTATAATCCCAAATAGCACTGACAGGATGTCCGATGAACCAACCGTTGGTTACATCGTCGCGCTCTTTGGCCGTTGTGTTTCCTGCCGCATCTATAATTGTTTCAGACTCCCCATAAAGTTTCTTGATAGTGTTTTTATTGACAGACAGGGTAAACCCTGTTTCCCATTTAAAGTTCTCTTTTTCAATGTTACGCGAATTGATTGATAATTCAAAGCCACGGTTCTCAATTCTACCTAGATTGGTGGTAATAGAATTGAATCCTGTGAAGCTGGGCAAAGACTGGTTCATAATCATATCGGTAGTAGGCATCACGTAGTATTCCAGACTTGCGTTGATGCGATTATTCAAAAATCCCAAATCGAGACCGATGTTCCAAGAGGTGGTTTTTTCCCATTGTAAATTAGGATTAGCCAGTCGGCTCACGAAAAGATATTTTAAGTCCATCAAAGCTCCAGAGGCTGCATTTATGTATCCCTGTGTATATTTGCCCAAAGATAGGTTGGCTAATGCCAAATACGAATCAGCTAAACTGCGATTACCATTCTGGCCAAATGACAGGCGCAACTTACCTGAACTTAATGGTTCCCAGGCCCAGAATTTCTCATTAGTGAAAGTCCATGCTAATGCTCCGGAAAAGAAGTTGGCGTAAGGATTGGTTGTTCCGAATGCCGAATAGCCATCGCGCCTGAAGGAGAATGTAGCCATATAAGTATCATTGTATGAATAAAACAAGCGGGCTAAATAGCCGCAAGCTGTTTCACGTGTGTCTGTAGAGCTAAATGAACTCAGATTCTTGTCGCCATTGGCTGTGCCGTGCAATCCCAAAGCTTCTGACGGCAAGATGTTGCGGGCGATAATTTCGTCTGCCCATGATTGCCGCTCTTCCGCTTCTTGTACTAAGGTCAGGATCGTGTGATGTTTTTTAGCCCACGTATAATCCCAGGTAATGGTGTTGTTAAGCGACCAGTCAAACCGCTTGCCCTGATTGCGAGTAACGCGATTATGAGTTTCGGCTTGCCAGTCAGGATGCTGAGACGATTGATAATAGCGGTTGTGATAGTATTGGTATCGGGGTGCGACATTGAATTGGTATGTAATGCCAAAAGGTAATGTCACTTTTGAATTAAGTATGCTGTTAAGCACCATGTATCCACGGTCAAGATCCATATATTGGCGGTCATAGTCAAAATTATATCCTTTCCAATAAGCATTTTCTCCCATAGGGTGGGGTACTAACTCTCCGTTGTCGCCATATGGTGTAGTAAATGGACTGTTATCCAATATTTGGCTTTCCCAGTTGGTTGCAATATCCCCATCCGTGCGATTCTGAAAATTGATGTTGGCACCCACACTGAGCCAAGGGGTTATTTGGGTATCAAGTTTGATGTTTGAACGTACTGCACTATATTCATTACCTCTTGCTACACCTTCGTTTGAAAGATAGCCCAATGAGATGTAATAATTTACTTTTTTAGAGTTCCCGGAAACGCTGACATTATAATCTTGGTTCAAGCCCGTGTGGAAAGAGTGGTCATACCAATCGAAGGTTCGTCCCAATAGAAAATTATTCAGTGTTATGTCACTGGCTTGCAGTCCCAAACGTCTTCCCCAGATTTCCTCTATGCTCATAGATTCGTCCTGTTTGGTTTGAGCTTTCCAGGCATCTAATGTGATGCCATGCTTATTCAAATTAGCCTCAGTGGGGCGATTGTAATATTCTGACGGCGTATTGCCCGTCTGATATGTTTCGTATTTTCCTGTTTGGGGATTTACACCATAAGTGTCTGTTATGTAAAAATCCTCGCGATATTTCAAGTATCCGTTTGCATCATACACTTTTCGGTTATCGCCAATTGTGACGAAACCTACATTTGCGCTGAAGTTGATAACAGGCTTCTCAGAACGACCTTTTTTTGTCGTTACGATAACTACGCCATTTGCAGCCTTGGCACCATATACAGCGGCTGAAGAAGCATCTTTCAAAACATCAATCTGGCTGATGTCGTTAGGGTTGATTTCAGACAGTTCACCATAAAAAATCATGCCGTCCAGTATAATCAGTGGGTCGTTGTGTCCTCCATCTGAATAGACAGAACGCTGTCCACGTACCTGCATGGAACCGCCTCCTTTAGCCGAACCATCGAAGCCTATACGTAGTCCGGCTGTTCCACGCAGCACATCTTGTACCGTTTTGGGAGCCTCGTTTGAAAGTTCTGCGGGGCGGACCTGAGACACAGCACCGGTCAGATCTTTTTTCTTCATGGTGCCATATCCTATTACCACCACTTCATCCAGCATCTCAGTGTCTTCTTTCAGAATAATATTGAGATTTTTTTGGTTTTCTATGTTTACTTCTTGTGAGACGTATCCGATATAAGAAATTTGTATTATCGCATTAGCTGAAGCTTCTAGCACGAATCGTCCATCTATATCTGTAATTGTACCTATTGACTGACCTTTCACTGTTATATTGGCACCGATAATCGGCTCACCCTCTTGGTCCTTTATTATACCTGTTATTTTATTGCTCTGTTGGGCTATATCCTTAGCTTTGCTCATCAGCATGATATTCTTGCCTTCCATGGCATAATAAATATCAGTACCTGCGAACACTGTATTCAAAACTTCAGCTACCGATTTGTTCTCTGCATTTACTTGAACAGTACGTTTGAGGTTAACTTCGTTCACATTGTATACAAACAAATAATCAGTTTGCTTTTCTATCTCATTAATTATTTTACCTGTTGATATTTTATCTGCCACAACAGTCACTTTCATTACCTGTGAATAAGATTTCGTGGCAAAAGCCGTCCCAGCAAATATAAACAGGGCTAAGGCTGTGATTTTCATAATATGGAATAAATGTTTAATTTCTACAATAGATTCCTGATACAAAATATTTTTCATATATTTGCATTACTAATTTTAGGTTTTTACTTAAGATTATTAAAGAAAACTGTCAATGCGTAATTGACTACCCATGGGATGGTGTTGCAGCACTGTCCCATTTCTTGTTATTCGAGTGTGTTACTTCATAGGCAAAATGATTTTAAAGGATTAATTAATAGTGATTACATTCTTCTCGTCATCTTTTTTGTAGGTAAATTTATTATTCAGTCTGAGGACTCTCAAAACATGTTCTACTCCATCTCCCGTTCTGAATTTACCTGTATAACGATTGTTTAGTATTTTGGTATTGTTGACAATGATGCTAACTCCATAATATAGTTTTAGCTTTTCCAGCATGTCTTTGACGGAGACATTATTGAAACAAATCAAACCTTCACGCCACAAAAAGTGGTCAGGTTCTTTAATTTGTCCTTTTGTTAGCTTGTTTCCTTTCAGACTTGCCATTGTATTGGATTCCAACTTCATTCCGTTCATTGTAGTACCTGGGATTAAGATTTCTACAGCTCCTTCCAATAAGGCCGTTTCCCAGATACTATCCGTTGCATAGGCCATTACATTAAATTCTGTACCCAATACCTTGACATTACATTTGTTTGTTTCTACAATAAAAGGTTGTTTTTTATTTTTAGTGACAGCAAAGTAACCTTCACCATCCAGCTTTACATTCCGGATATTACCATTGAAATGTCCCGGAAAGGTTAATGTACTAAGCGAATTCAGCCATACTTTAGTACCGTCTGCCAACATTAGTTCGGCTCGTTGTCCGGCGGGTACATGTATGGATTGTAGTGACTCATTTTGTTCTGCTTGTTGCTTTTCGGACCAATAGTGTGTACCTAATAGAATAACTGCGAATATTGCTGCAATTTTTGCAGTCTCTATCCAAAGTGTACGCAATGTAAAATGCTTTTTTAACTGTTTATTTTCTGTTTTTACAGGTTCCGTGCGCCATAGGGCAATATCATGTAGCTTGCGCTGTGCCATATATTCGCGTATGTTCTCCGGGCTCTCTTGCATCCACTTGGTAATACATTGTTTTTCGATTTCAGTGGCATTGCCGGATATATATTTTTGAAGTAATTCAGAATTCATACTTTATGTTATTTTATATAGTAACGACTAAAGTGGAAACAACCCTAAAAGAAAATTGGGAAAAATGAAATCTATTTCATTTTTGCTCTCAAAAAGGGCAGAGATATATGGCTGAACTTAATAATAGAAGAAGAAATAAAATAGAGGAAGATAATCTTTTAAGGTTATCCGTAATGCCTTTAATGCTTTTGATATGTGATATTCCACTCCTTTTACGGAAATTCCCATCTGTTCGGCAATTTCTTTATTGGACTTGTTTTCGAACCGACTTAGTAGAAATGCCTGCCGGGTTTGGTCGGATAGTGATTTCAATGTTTCCCGGATGATACTTTCTACTTCATCCGAGAATATTTCATTGGGATCACATGACTCTAAAGTAGAAATACGAATAGAAAGTTCCTGTTGCTGCCAATCGGCCATAGATTCAAAAGCCGTGCGTTTGACTTCTTCGTGCTTCAGATAGTCCAAAGCTTTATTCTTTAATATGGTAAGTAGGAACGGTTCTATATAATCTATTTTCTCTGTTTTTAATTTTTCCCATAATTTAATCAACGACTCGGAAGCAATATCTTCTGCTGCCAAATCATCATGAACATATGATTTGGCAAAGAAGAATGACTTCTTGTAATAAGAAGTGTATATCTCATTAAAAGAATTTACGATAACATTGCTCATTGGTATGTCAGTTGTGCTTTTCATTATGTACATTAAAAAGGTATAGCAAAGTTAGCAATAAACATCCATATAACTTTATACACTGTTGGAAAATCATTTACTTTTATAATGACATTTTGTTAATGCGTTAGCTATCAGTGAACTGCATTTACCGACAAGTTCCCCCTTTATGTAAAAGTGTTTACCGCAGGATGTAACGACCTTTACCCCTTATTGTAACGCTCTTTACCTCGGCATGTAACGGCTTTTACCTCGGCGTGTAAATGAAGTTACCATTTGGGGTAAACAGTGTTACCGTGAAAGGAAACAATTGTTATGGCTTGAAATAGTTGGCTACCGCTTCTGCACATCGTTCTCCGTCGATGCCTGCCGATACGATTCCGCCTGCATATCCGGCTCCTTCCCCGCAAGGGAACAGTCCTTTTATTCGGATGTGCTGTAATGTATCCTTGTCTCTTATGATTCGTACGGGAGCTGATGTACGTGTTTCTATACCAATCATGACGGCCTCGTTTGTGAGGAATCCATGGCTGTATCGTCCGAATTGCTGAAAACCTTTACTTAGCCTTTCTGTCAGAAATGAAGGCATCCAGAAGTGAAGCGGAGAAGATATTAACCCCGGAGCGTATGAACTTTCGGGAAGGTCGTAACTCAGCTTTTTACGTGTAAAGTCCAGCATACGTTGTGCAGGAGCTGTTTGCCGCATATTGCCTTGCTGCCAGCAGGCGGCCTCTAAGGCCTCCTGAAAATACATCATGTTCAATTGACAATTGGCTGCGCTATTGCGCTGTTGCTGGCTTGGAATTGTCAATTGTGCATTGTCAATTGTCAATTGCTCCAAGTCTTCCGGTCTCAGTTCTACTACCATTCCCGAGTTACTCCAACGCGACCCGCGATTACTGGGACTCATTCCATTTACTACAATCTGTTGCGGACCGCTGGCGGCGGGGACAACGAAACCACCCGGGCACATACAGAAACTATATACCCCTCGTCCGTTTACCTGTGTCACAAAACTGTATTCGGCGGCAGGCAGATATTTCCCCCGTCCATTCTTATTGTGATATTGTATCTGGTCGATTAGTTCTGAAGGGTGTTCAAGACGTACGCCTACTGCAATGCCTTTTGCCTCAATTTCTACATTATTGTCCGCTAACCAACGATATACATCCCGTGCGGAATGTCCTGTTGCCAAAATCACAGGACCGAGGATAGTCTGCCCTGTATTGGTTTCGATACCTTTTATCTCATCGCCTTCTATAATCAAGGCATCCATGCGTGTTTCAAAGTGTACTTCTCCGCCACATTCGAGGATAGTATTTCGCATATTCTCTATCACACGTGGCAATTTATCCGTACCGATATGAGGATGTGCATCTATCAGTATGGCTGTAGGAGCACCATGTTGACAGAATACATTCAATATCTTATCCACATTTCCACGTTTCTTGCTGCGGGTATAGAGTTTCCCGTCCGAATAAGCACCTGCTCCACCTTCACCAAAGCTGTAATTGGATTCCGGGTTGACTGTGTGTTCCCGGCTGATGAGTGCCAAGTCTTTCTTACGTTCGCGCACATCTTTTCCACGTTCCACGATGATGGGACGTAGTCCAAGTTCAATGAGCTTTAGTGCGGCAAACAATCCACCGGGTCCGGCACCTACTACGATGACTTGTGGTTTCCCTTCCACATTGTTATATATAGTATTCTGGAATTCCTCATCCTTGGGCATTTCGTTCTGGTAGACCCGTATGCCTAGGTTTACGAATATAGTTCGTTGACGGGCATCAATGCTCCGCTTCAGTATTCGTGTAGCGGTAATATCCCGCATATTCAGTCCTTTTTCCTGTACGAGGTACTCTTTCAATCGTTGCTCATTGGCGGCTACTTCGGGTAGTACGCGTAGTTGGTATTCTTGTATCATATATCTATATTAATCTATTTCCACATCTATATTTTCTTTAAAAGCTCAATGTTATACTACTTTGTGACTTCTGTAGTGAATTAGCCGAACAGTGCCCGGAACGCTTCCTCCACCTTCCGTACCGGTATCAGTTCTATCTTAATCTTCTTTGTGTCAATTCCCTGCAGATTGTACTTTGGCAGTACAAACCGCTTGAACCCTAATTTCTCCGCCTCTCCTATGCGTTGTTCGATTCTATTCACTGGTCGTATCTCCCCGGACAAACCAATTTCTCCCGCCATACAAACTTCCTGTTCAATAGCTGTATCCATATTGCTGGAAAGAATGGCGCTGATAACTGCCAGGTCTATTGCCGGGTCGTTCACCTTCAATCCTCCTGCGATATTGAGGAACACATCCTTTTGCGCCAACTTGAAACCTACCCGCTTTTCCAGTACAGCCAGCAGCATATTCATTCTCCGCAGGTCGAATCCCGTGGCCGAACGTTGCGGATTGCCATATACCGCACTGCTTACCAATGCCTGTGTCTCAATCAGGAACGGGCGTATCCCTTCTATAGCCGAAGCTATCGCTATGCCGCTCATTCCTTCGTGATCCTGGCTTAGCAGCAGTTCCGACGGATTGCTGACTTGCCGTAGTCCATCCTGCCGCATCTCGTAAATGCCCAGTTCCGCCGTACTTCCGAAACGGTTCTTGATACTGCGCAGGATGCGATACATATAATGCTGGTCACCCTCAAACTGCAATACCGTATCTACGATATGCTCCAACACCTTCGGTCCGGCAATGCTGCCTTCCTTGTTGATGTGCCCGATAAGCAACACCGGTGTGTGTGTTTCTTTGGCAAAGCGAAGAATGCTTGCCGAACATTCGCGTACCTGTGCAATGCTGCCCGGTGACGATTCGATACTTTCTGTTGATATGGTCTGTATGGAGTCGATGATAACCAAATCCGGGCGTGTATTTTTTATATGAACAAAAATCTGCTCCAATGACGTTTCGCAAACAATGAGGCAATCGGTGGGGTTCTGTGACAAACGGTCGGCACGCAGCTTTAACTGACGGGCACTTTCTTCACCGGAAACATAGAGAACACGTTTTTCCGGGATATGCAGCACCGTTTGCAGCACCAACGTTGATTTACCGATACCCGGTTCACCGCCGATGAGTACCAAAGAGCCGGGAACCAATCCGCCTCCCAACACCCGGTTCAGTTCCTCGTCGTGCAGGTTGATACGTGGTTCGTCATCCGCTTCTATTTCGCTGAGGATTATAGGCTTTGGCTTTTCTGTTTTTATTCCGGATACCGGTCGTTTGTTTACTGTCTCTTTCCGTACTATCTCTTCCACATACGTATTCCACTCTCCGCACGACGGACATTTGCCTACCCATTTGGGAGAGTCTTGACCGCAATTAGTGCACACATAAACTGTTTTTTCTTTTGCCATATAAGGAAATGTCTTGCTGAATGATTGGTCAAAGATACGAATTTAGCTGTTTACTCATCTTGATTTGAAACTTATTTTGTAGTGGCAAAATGCTTCACTGGAAAGCTACACCCTTTGTTCTGGATGGTGTAGCCATTTGTCCAAAAGGGTATAGGCATCCGAGGGAAAAGGTGTAGCCTTGGGAAATGTATATAAGGACGGAATGGAATGTACGGATAATCAGTAAACTATGCTCCCGAAGTATAATTTAAATCGTGGTAATCTCTCCTGCCATTGGTATATTCATACGTTCCCTTACTTCGCTGGGTGTATAGCCATGCCCCAACAGGAACATGAGTTTTGTAACCGCAGACTCTGTCGTGCTGTCATATCCGCAGACCACGCCAGCCTGCATCAACTGATAACCTGTTTCGTAGCGTTCCATTTCTACGGTTCCGGCACTGCATTGAGTGACGTTGACAATCACAACCCCTTGCTCGCAAGCATTTCGCAAACGGCGGATGAACCACTCTTTGCGGGGAGCATTTCCCGACCCGTAAGTTTCGAGCACGACAGCTTTCAATCCCTCAATGCCCAATATACTCGACACCACATTCTCCTGAATACCCGGAAAGAGTTTTAGGACAGCTACATTGGTATCTAATAAATAATGTGGCTTCAGTTCCCGTTCAACTTCCTTAAAGCGGATTTGCACATTGTTGTATTTAATATGGATACCTGCTTCTGCCAATACAGGATAATTGAATGAACGGAATGCATTGAAGTTCTCTGCGTTCATCTTGATAGTGCGGTTACCACGCATCAGGTGATTCTCAAAGAAAATGCAGACCTCGGGTACAAGCGGGTTACCTTTGGCATCGCGTGCACTGGCTATTTCAAGACTGGTCAGCAGGTTTTCTTTGCCGTCCGTGCGGAGCACACCGATGGGCAATTGTGAGCCGGTGAGAATGACAGGCTTGCTCAAACCTTCCAGCATAAAGCTGAGGGCGGATGCGGTGTAAGCCATCGTATCAGTGCCATGCAGAATCACAAAGCCGGTGTATTTGTCATAATGGTCACTGATGATATGCACCAGTTTACGCCAGGCTTCCGGGTCCATATCCGAAGAGTCCATTGGAGGATCGAACTGGTAAGTATCGATATGGAATGTGAAGTTTTGCAGTTCCGGTACGTGCTTTTTCAGTTGCTCGAGATTGAAATTCTCTAAAGCACCTGTTTCGGGGTTTTCTATCATTCCGATGGTTCCACCGGTATAGATTAGCAAAATGGAAGTTATATTCGGGCTCATACGCATTCTCTTACGGTAATTTAGTGCAAATATAATGATATATCTTGAATTGAATAACAAAATGTAAGAAAAGTATGCCTGTGTTATAGGAGTTTCGTGCCGAAATGTGTGAAAATGTCACTTTGCCTTTTTGCATATTTCTGCCTCTTTTTGCAGCTTTCTATATTTTTATTACAAAAAAACCACAAAATGTGATAGATTGAATGTTTTTATTATTACTTTTGCGACACTTATCAATAAAGAAAGAAACAGAGAGTATGAACAAGTACTATCAACATACAGTCACATCCATGTGCATGACCATGACCCTTAGGGGTTAATGGATAGTATTTGTGTTTCTACGTGTTACACTATTTTTAGCAGCTTTTCTTATTTTAATTCAAGTCAATACAGGCATCAATGCCCTGTTCTCGACACATTGTATCAACCTTATCAATAATTATAAAGGAAATGAAAGTAATTAAATTCGGTGGAACGTCCGTAGGTTCCGCGAACAGTATTTTGAGCGTCAAGAGAATTGTAGAAGCAGTAGAAGAACCGGTTATTGTGGTGGTATCCGCCTTGGGTGGCATCACAGACAAGCTGATAAATACGTCGAAAATGGCTGCCACCGGCGACGCTGCTTACGAAAATGAGTTCCGTGAGATCGTTTACCGTCATGTGGAGATGATCAAGGAAGTGATTCCTGCCGGTGCGGCGCAAGTGGAACTGCAACGCCAGATAGGTGAATTACTCAATGAACTGAAAGATATTTTCCAGGGTATTTATCTGATTAAAGACCTTTCGCAAAAGACATCCGATACGATTGTCAGCTATGGTGAGCGCCTGTCGTCCATCATTGTGGCAGAACTGACGGGAGCGAAATGGTTCGATTCCCGCAAGTTCATCAAGACGGAGAAGAAACACTCCAAGTATGTGCTGGATACGGATTTGACGAATGACCTGATCCGCGAAACGTTCAGTGAACTTCCGAAACGTTCATTAGTGCCGGGGTTCATCTCTACTGATAAGGTGACGGGAGACGTAACGAATCTGGGGCGTGGTGGTTCCGATTATACGGCTGCGGTGATTGCGGCTGCACTGGATGCCGACCAACTGGAAATCTGGACGGATGTAGATGGCTTCATGACTGCCGACCCGCGCGTGATTTCTACGGCTTACACCATCAACGAACTGAGTTATGTGGAGGCAACGGAGCTTTGTAACTTCGGTGCCAAGGTGGTATATCCGCCGACCATTTACCCGGTTTGTCACAAGAATATTCCCATATTAATAAAGAATACATTTAATCCCGAAGGAACGGGAACGATTATCAAACAAGAAGTTTCCGATCCGCAAACCAAAGCGATTAAGGGTATTTCTTCCATTAACGATACGAGCTTGATTACCGTGCAGGGTCTTGGTATGGTAGGTGTGATTGGTGTGAACTACCGCATCTTCAAGGCGTTGGCGAAGAATGGTATCAGCGTATTCCTTGTGTCTCAGGCTTCTTCGGAGAACTCTACGTCTATCGGTGTGCGCAATGCGGATGCCGATCTGGCTTGTGAAGTGCTGAATGAAGAGTTTGCCAAAGAAATCGAGATGGGAGAGATTTCTCCGATACAGGCGGAGAAGAATCTGGCTACGGTAGCTATCGTAGGCGAGAATATGAAGCATACGCCGGGTATTGCCGGAAAGTTGTTCGGTACGCTGGGACGTAACGGTATCAATGTGATTGCCTGTGCGCAGGGTGCTTCGGAGACGAATATCTCATTCGTCGTGGATTCTAAATCATTGCGCAAGTCACTGAACGTTATCCATGACTCGTTTTTCCTGTCTGAATATCAGGTACTGAACCTGTTTATCTGCGGGGTAGGTACGGTAGGCGGCAGTCTGGTAGAGCAAATCCGTTGCCAGCAACAGAAGCTGATGGTAGAGAACGGTTTGAAGCTGCATATCGTGGGTATTGCCGATGCAGACCGCGCGATGTTCAGTCGTGAGGGTTTTGATTTGACCGACTTCCGCAAAGAGCTGGCAGAAAAGGGAAAACCGAGCACACTGGAAACTTTGCGTGACGAGATTATCGGTATGAATATCTTCAACTCCGTATTTGTGGATTGTACGGCAAGCGCGGCAGTGGCTTCTTTATACAAAGACCTGTTGCTGCACAACGTTTCCGTAGTGGCTGCCAATAAGATTGCCGCTTCTTCGGAATACGAGAATTATCGTGAACTGAAACAGATTGCCCGCCAGCGTGGTGTGAAGTATCTCTTCGAGACGAACGTAGGCGCGGGACTTCCTATTATCAATACAATCAATGACCTTATCCATAGTGGTGACAAGATATTGAAGATTGAAGCTGTGCTGAGCGGTACGCTGAACTATATCTTCAACAAGATTAGTGCGGATATTCCTTTCAGCAAGACCATCAAGATGGCGCAGGAAGAACGTTACTCCGAACCGGACCCGCGTATCGACCTTAGTGGGAAAGATGTTATCCGCAAATTGGTGATTCTGGCGCGTGAGGCAGGTTACAGACTGGAACAGTCGGATGTGGAAAAGAACCTGTTCGTGCCCGATGATTTCTTTGAAGGTACGTTGGATGATTTCTGGAAGAAAGTGCCGAGCCTGGATGCGGACTTCGAAGCCCGTCGCAAGGTACTGGAAGCTGAGAATAAGCACTGGCGTTTTGTTGCTAAACTGGAGAATGGCAAAGCATCTGTTGGCTTGCAGGAAGTGGGTGTAAATCATCCGTTCTATGGCCTGGAAGGTAGTAACAATATCATTCTGCTGACCACGGAACGTTATAAGGAATATCCGATGATGATACAGGGATACGGTGCCGGTGCCGGAGTAACGGCGGCAGGTGTATTTGCGGATATCATGAGTATTGCAAATGTTTAATAAAATGAAACATATAATCATATTAGGCGATGGAATGGCGGATTGGCCTGTGGAGTCATTGGGCGGTAAGACGCTGATGCAATATGCCAAGACGCCTTATATGGATAAACTGGCGGGCATGGGGCGCACGGGACGGTTGAAGACCGTTGCCGACGGTTTCCATCCCGGCAGCGAGGTGGCGAATATGTCCGTTCTGGGCTACGACCTGCCGAAAGTGTATGAAGGA
Source organism: Bacteroides stercorirosoris (assembly GCF_900142015.1). Lineage (GTDB taxonomy): Bacteria > Bacteroidota > Bacteroidia > Bacteroidales > Bacteroidaceae > Bacteroides > Bacteroides stercorirosoris. The sequence continues at coordinate 17,705 of NZ_FQZN01000032.1, read as the reverse complement.
CGAGGACCTCTGGAGGCTGCCAGCATCGGCGTAGATTTGAAGCCGGGCGAAATGGCAATGCGTTGTAATATCATTTGCATTGAAGGCGATCATATTAAAAACCATTCTGCCGGACACATCACAACGGAAGAAGCCGATGTATTGGTGAAGTACTTGCAGAAACATCTGGGCAATGAGCGGGTGTATTTCTATACAGGCGTGCAATATCGTCATTTATTGGTGATCAAAGGTGGAGATAAGCGTATCGATTGTACGCCACCGCACGATGTGCCGTTGAAACCTTTCCGCCCGTTACTGGTGAAACCGATGCCGGGTACGGAGAATATAACAGTTCCCGAAGACGGTGCAGAACTGACTCCGCAACAAACTGCTGATTTGATTAATGATCTTATCCTGCGTTCGCAGGAGCTTTTGAAAAATCATCCGTTGAATCAGAAGCGGATGGCGGAAGGGAAAGACCCGGCTAATAGTATTTGGCCCTGGAGTCCCGGCTATCGTCCTAAAATGGAACGTTTGTCTGATAAGTTCCCACAAGTGAAACGGGGGGCAGTGATTTCTGCTGTAGACTTGATCAATGGTATCGGATATTATGCGGACTTGCGTCGCCTGACAGTGGAAGGTGCTACCGGATTGTACGATACCAATTATGAGAACAAAGTGGCTGCCGCATTGGAAGCCTTGAAAACGGACGATTTCGTCTATCTGCATATCGAAGCCAGCGATGAGGCGGGACATGAAGGAAATGTGGAATTGAAACTTCTGACGATCGAGAATCTGGATAGCCGTGCCGTAGGTCCTATCTATGAAGCCGTGAAAGATTGGGAGGAACCGGTAGCTATTGCTGTACTGCCCGATCATCCTACTCCATGTGAGCTTCGCACACATACCAATGAACCGATTCCTTTCTTCATCTGGTATCCGGGTATCGAACCGGATAGTGTACAGGCCTTTGATGAAGTGTCTGTTTGTGAAGGAAGTTACGGATTGTTGAAGGAAGATGAGTTTATTAATGAATTTATGAATGGCACCACGGATTACACAGATTAACACAGATTTTGATAAATAAAAATATCTGTGTTAATCTGTGTAATCCGTGGTGAATAAAAATATTCCCAAATGAAATATTACAGTACCAACAAACAAGCTCCCGGCGCCAGTCTGGAAGAAGCCGTAGTAAAGGGACTTGCTGCTGACAAAGGACTTTTCATGCCGTATAGCATTAAACCTTTGCCGCAAGATTTTTATGATAGTATCGATACTCTTTCTTTTCAGGAGATTGCTTATCGCGTAGCCGATGCTTTCTTTGGGGAAGATGTACCTGCCGATACATTGAAACAAATCGTTTACGATACATTGAATTTTGATGTTCCTTTGGTGAAGGTGACGGAAAATATTTATTCACTCGAACTTTTCCACGGCCCGACGCTTGCTTTCAAAGATGTGGGCGGACGTTTCATGGCCCGTCTTTTAGGGTACTTCATCAGAAAAGAAGGTAAGAAACAAGTCAATGTATTGGTTGCTACTTCCGGTGATACGGGAAGTGCGGTAGCTAATGGTTTCCTCGGTGTGGAGGGTATTCATGTATATGTGCTTTATCCCAAAGGAAAGGTCAGCGAAATACAGGAGAAACAATTTACGACTCTCGGACAGAATATCACAGCCCTTGAGATAGACGGTACATTCGATGATTGCCAGGCGTTGGTGAAATCTGCCTTTATGGATAAGGAACTGAATGAGCATCTGCAACTTACCAGTGCCAATTCCATTAATGTAGCACGATTCTTACCGCAGGCTTTCTATTACTTCTATGCTTATGCTCAACTGAAGAAGATAGGCAAGGCGAACGATGCTGTTATCTGTGTTCCGAGCGGTAACTTTGGAAATATCACTGCCGGATTGTTTGGCAAACGTATGGGGTTGCCAGTGAAGCGCTTCATTGCTGCCAATAACCGTAACGATATCTTCTATCAATACTTACAGACCGGAGTTTATACTCCACGTCCTTCTATCGCTACCATTGCCAATGCTATGGATGTGGGCGATCCGAGTAACTTTGCGCGTGTACTCGATCTTTATGGAGGCAGTCATGCAGCCATTTCTGCTGAAATCAGTGGTACTACTTATACTAATGAACAGATTGCCGAAACGATGCGTGAGACGTGGAAAGAATGTCATTACCTGCTCGATCCGCATGGTGCCTGTGGTTTCCGTGCTCTGAAAGAAGGATTGAAACCAGGTGAAACTGGCGTTTTCCTGGAGACGGCGCATCCGGCAAAATTCCTCGAAACCGTGGAAGGTATTATCGGCGAAACCGTAGAAATTCCTGCGAAACTGAAAGCTTTCATGCAAGGTGAAAAGCAAAGCCTGTCGATGACAAAGGAATTTGCTGATTTTAAAAGTTATCTATTGTCGCTATAAGGAGCGGGATTTCTTTAAGCAGGAAGAAATAAAGACCCGAAAGCTTGACTTTGGTGTTTCAATATAGTATATTTGTAACCGTAATTTTAACTCAGATTCAAGTTTAAATTAGCATAAGAGGAGGGGCATTGCTTCTCCTCTCTTTTTTTATCCCATCTGAAATGCCACATCTGATCTTCCCGAATGCCACATCTTAATGACTGAAATTCCACACTCTAACAGGCAATTAATGTGGCATTTACCCAATTAGGGTGTGGAATTTGCCTTATTCAACTGTGGAAAACACATCATCTACTTGTGGCAAACGCATCATCTGTTTGCATGAAACACATGATGCGTTTGAGAGATTCAGACCATCTGTTTCAGAGGTATGCTACTAAGGACAGCAGTGATAAAACAACTTGCCGGAGTTAAGAATGCATAAATCTGCTCTTGACAAAAAAACAGTAACTACTCAAGGATAATATTATTATAACATGAAAAAAGGCCTCTGCTAACTATGTTGGATTGTTTTTTATACCTTTGTACCCATATTCATTAATATTGCGAACAAGGAGTTGAAATTCTTGTTCTTGAGTATACTCCACATTTTATGCAGAGATACAGAGAACGTTACCTCAGGTATTATAATCTGGAAACTGGTAATTATAATGCATTTGAGTATTTTAGCATGAAAAATAATAATACTCTTTATGTCAGGCAACCTGACAATTCATACTATTTTATATCAGAGCAAGGTGTCATGATTGGCAGACTGGTGTCAGAATGCATGATAAGTCACAGAACTTATATCGGAGATGATAACCTGTCTCTCCGTAAAAGGATTATTCTTGATGAAGAATATAAAACCCTTTGTGCTGCAAACGCACTTCTCCGTTTACCTGATAATTTGAATTTGGAGACAGTACGTAATGTTGCCAGTCAATACAACTTGGGTGATGAGTTCACACGAAGATGGTATACATGGCATGCTATGGAATTTGTTCAATCATAATTCGCCATTTATTTACTTTTTTTACATCTCATTCCTTTTTGGGGATCACCTTCAGTTCCCCCATTTTTAGTCGGTTGTCCCATAGTACAACAACTTCTATCTTCTTGAGGCTATGTCGATAGAAAAGTGTATATCCCGGGTGAGGAATGATGTAGCGTATATTTTCTACTTCTGTCGTTTGTCCGATGAACGGATTCATGCTGATGCGGTGTAATATGTTCTGTAATTGTACATAGAGCACTTCACCAACCTCATTATTCCCATTCTTTAGTTTTAGTATCTGGAATGCTTCCTTCAACTGTTTCTTGGCGACGAGCGACCATATTACTTGCTTAGCCATTCTGTTACCTCCTTGTTTATTGTTAAGTTATTCTGTCCTTCGCGGTTATCCAATTGGCAGCAGGCAGTTTCAACTTCCCGGCGCAGTTGATGAGAGAATATGAGCACTTGTTCTTTGCTCTTAGGTTCATCTTGCGTTTCGGTACGCAGTGTGTCTTTTTCTTCTTTACTTTTCATAGGCTATCCTCCTTTGTTTTTCATAGAACATCCTAAAGATACGAATAGTTTTGGAATATCCATGCGGTCTGAACATTTTTCTTCTCCCTGCGTTCTCTGTCCTTGAAACCAAAATTGCGATATCCGAATGAAAGATAAGAAACTGGAGGCTAACTTAAGCTTAGTAGGCTCGCGTATATTGGCGGGATTGAATATGAATGCCCTGAAATACCTGCTGCCCGTGTGGATGGGCGCATTGACGGGCGTCACGGTGCGTTGTACTTTTGCTGCCGTGGCGTTCTGGGTGACAGGCTGGTTTGTGAAAGAAGCGCCTATCACACGGCGGCAGCGTATCGGGCTACTTTGCCTGGGGGCATTCGGCATGTATGGTTTTATGTTTTGCTATCTGCTGGGCATCAGTAAGACGACGCCTGTCAGCAGTGCCATCTTCAATTCCCTGCAACCTATCTGGGTGTTTCTTATCTCTGTTTTCTTCCTGCACGAGCGGGCTACGCTGATGAAAATCATTGGTATCTCCCTCGGTTTTGGCGGTGCGCTGCTCTGTATATTGACGCAAGGGAGTGATGACCTGGCACACGATGCACTGACGGGTAATATGCTTTGCTTGCTCAGTTCGTTTGTTTTTGCCATTTACCTGATACTGAGTAAAAAGTTGCTGGAAGAGATTGGTTTGGTGACCGTAATGAAATATGTGTTTGGGGGCGCGGCGCTGTCCGGTCTGGTGATATCTACTATCTTCGGATGGGACGCGCCGTTGTTCACCGACGCTACTCATGGCACATGGCACTGGATGCCGTGGTTGATATTGACCTTCATCCTCATTTTCCCCACCTATCTCAGCTACTGGCTGATGCCTATCGGACTGAAATATCTGAAAACAACCGTAGTAGCTATGTATGGTTATCTGATACTGATTGTGACCAGTGTCGTTTCTTATATTGCCGGACAGGACCGTTTCACTTGGGAACAGGGAGTGGCTATCGGAATGATATGCTTGAGCGTGTACTTTGTGGAGGTGGCGGAGAGGAAGAAATGAGATATAGTTATTAGCTATTAGTTATTTGTTTGTCATCGCTCTTATACCGAAGGGGATCGCATAAGTAAATAACTAATAACTAATAGTTAATAACTACCAAGTATTCTCCTTCTGCGTGAACAGTAAATTCCGTTCCCGTACATTCGTTCAATGTGCCTTGCCACCAGTTGGTGAAGTCGCTGAGAGGGTAGACAAGACCTTCGCCGCGCAGTCCATGGGCGCCGAAGTTGATGATGGAGACTTGCTTTCCCGGTTGGCAGGAAAAGGTATGTGTGTGGCGGCAAGGGATAAAAACACTGTAGTCAGTAAATGTACGGACGTTGGCTCCGGCACGCATATAGTCGATGAGGAGGCTGATATTTCCTAATGTATGGTCTTCCCGTTTGCCGGTGGCTCCGACAATGATGATGTTTTTCTTTCCCTGCTCCATGAGGAAATTGACGGCTTTCGTCTGGTCGTTTGTTTCCTGGTCGGAGATATGATGAAGGATATGGCTATACTTCCGGCGGTTTTCTTCGCTCAGTGAGTCGCCGTCACCGATAATTACGTCCGGCACGTGGCCTTGTGCTATATAGGCATCTGCACCGCCATCACAACAAACCACATAGGGAGCGTTCGCTAACATTTGCGAAGGGATGGGCTGGGTGGGGTAATCACCATTTGCAAGGATTACTGCTTCCGGTTCACCACAGAGGGCACAGAGGACACAGAGGTCTACTGGGTTCTTATCATATTCTTCTTTCATTACTAATCACTAATAGTTAATCACTAATCCCTGTTTTCATCATCTTCTTCCATTTGAAGTAGCCAAAGATAGCGATTATAGTATAAAGGGCGTATAGTCCTGCTGTAAAATTAAGTTCTTTATAAACATAGAGTCCGGCGCTGACGACGTCTACTACAATCCACGCCCACCATTGTTCCACGTATTTGCGTGCCAGCATCCACATGCCGACGATGCTGAGCGCGGTGGTGAATGAATCCAGCCAGGGAACATTGCTGTTGGTAAATTCTATCAGTATCCAGGCAATGCCGATGAAGGTAACGGCGAATACAATGCCGAGGGGAAGATAATAACGCAAGGGCATACGGGTGATGGGGAGTTCCTGCTCTTCTTCCGTGCGGAGATGTAGTTTTCTTCTGACAAAGCTACCGTATTTCCACATCATCCAGCCATACACTGCCGCGCCGAGATAGTAGATGTTGATTCCGAAGTCGGCATATAGCCCGGCATCGTAATAAACGAAGATATAGATAGCGGGCATGATGATACCCGCTATCCAAAGATAGATACTCGCCCGGTATTCCAGCCAAAGATAGACAAGCCCGACGATTGTTCCGATTATTTCAAGAGTTTGCTCCATATACTAAAAGCTCAGCGTAATGTGTGCCAGCGCGTTAATACCTGCATTGGGATAGTAGGCTGCATAATTGGATGTATAAAGCAATTTGCTGTCTTTATCCTTTATCTGATTCTTACCGTGACCTTCGTACACAGCGCTTCCCGATGCATAGCCGTTACTTTCGTAGGTTTCGTCAAACAGGTTATAGACTGTCACACCTACATTAACAGATTTCAGCCCTTTCAGTTTGAAAGTATATCCGAGGCTCAGGTTGCTTACACAGTAAGCATCCAGCGTACAGTCTTCCTGATGGGCATTGTTTAAATATTGCTTGCTGACGTATTGCGTCTGCAAAGATGCATTAAAACCTTTATAATCCAAAGAGATAAGGCTGTTTGCCATGAAGTCCGGTGAGAAAGAGATGGGAGTGGTTCCGATATAGCGGGTGGTCTGCGAGATGCCCCAGCTTTCACTATACATATCTTCCCAGTCCTCATTCACATCACTCAGATATTCGGTGTAATTCTTGATGCGGTTGCGGCTCCAGGTTGCATTGACATCCCAGCGCAGCCAATTGGTGATGCGGGCACCTGCCATCAACTCGATACCCATGCGATAACTGTCTTTCACGTTTTCTGCTACGGGTTCTCCGATTTCGTTCAATTGTCCATTCAGCACCAATTGATTCTTATAATCCATATAGTACAGGTTGACACCTGCATTAAACCAACCTTTGCGGAAGGTGTAGCCCAGTTCATAGTCGAACATCCGTTCTGATTTGGGTTGCGCAGCAAACAGGTTGTCGGTATAGTTGTTACGCGTCGGCTCTTTATTTGCTACGCTGAAAGAGGCATAAAGATTGTTATAGGGATTAATTTTCCAGAAAATACCGGCTTTAGGATTGAAGAAGCTGAAATCTTCATCAATACTCAGCGGTTGCAAGTGTGCCGGATCGGCTGTCCAATCCCATTTGTCGTTATTGCCGTTTATCTTGTAGCGCAGATAGCGATATTGCATATCGGCATATAAACTAACCCCATCCAGTATTTCATAATTTACCTTTGCGTAGATGTTGCCATCTGTTTTCCGTCCGATATTGCGGTAATATTCATGATCGGGGGCAAGCTCACCCAGATAATTCTTCACCCATACCACTTTGCCGCTATGGGTATTCTTATAATAATTCAGTCCGCCACCGATGGAGGCATCTAACTTGTCTCCTTTATAATCGAAAGAGAATATACCGCCACCGAAACCACTGTCTACCAGCTTGCGGCGTACAAGGTCCGACTTCTCTATAGTGGTGCCGTTTGTTTCAAATGGTGTCAACCCATACTCCACCAGTGTACGCCGATTTTTGTATTCCTCATAGTAACCGTAACCGTCAGTGTAGTGCAGTGCTATGTTCAGTTTCCACGAAGAAGACAATATCTGGTTCAGTAATAATTGGTAATTCGTCTGGCGGTAGTAATCTATCTGGTTGTCATAGAACCCGATTACATTTCTTTGGGCATCTTCTATGGCGCCGTTGGGATTGTACTTACGGTCGTTTTCCAGTGTCTTTTTATCCAGACCATCCCAGGCATGATATGTTTCTTCTTTTCCACCGAAGGTGATGAATTTGACGGTGGTCTTGTCGCCATAATATCCACCTTGCACAAAATAAGATTTCAGGTCGGCGCTGGCACGGTCACGGTAGCCGTCACTGTGGATATTAGACAGACGTGCATCGAAGCCCCATCGCCCATTGATGAGGCCGGTGCCTACCTTTACCGTTTCCTTATGGGTGTTGAATGACCCGTAAGAGCCTGAGAACTCTGCATACGGTGTGGGTAGAATGCCTTGTGTCTTCATATTGATGCTGGCTCCGAATGCTCCGGCACCATTTGTGGAAGTTCCTGCACCACGTTGAATCTGCAAGTCCTGGAGTGAGGAAACAAGGTCGGGAGTATTTACCCAAAATATGGAATGGCTTTCCGCATCGTTCATCGGTATGCCGTTGGTGGTTACGTTGATGCGTGTAGCATCTGTTCCGCGCACCCGAATACTGGTGTAGCCGATACCTGCACCCGCATCACTCGTTGTCAGTACAGATGGTGTGAACGACAACAGATAGGGAATGTCTTGCCCGAAGTTCTGCTTCTTAAGCTGTTCTTTACTTACATTGGTAAACGCCACCGGAGTGGTTCCCGTGGCACGGGTGGAGATAATTTCTACTTCCTGCAGGTCTATCACCCGCAAGCTGTCCTTTTCATGCGTCTGCGCACAGACACTCAGCGTCGCCGTCAACAGGCAGGCCGCCATAGCATGTTTTCTCATTGCAATTTTAACTATTAAAGATTAATACAGAAAAGGGGAACTTTTCTTCTTTTCCCTCCGCCGGCACTACCCGGATCAGGTCAATGGGTATGATCTCAGCCCGTCATATTAGGGCACCCCTTAGTTGAAATCGGGGGCAAAAGTAGCCGTTTTCATTGAAACCAGCAAATGGAGTGAACGATAATCGAATATATTTGTTAATTTTGTAACCGGTGGATGATTATTAGCTCCACCTCAAAAAACATTTTTATTAACATCAAACGAACAATATTATGTTATTATTACAAGCAGCGGCTCCTGCCGCTGAAACAGTAGTGGAAGACAGTTTCAGTAAATTACAGGTCTTTCTTCAGCAATTAATCGATTGGGGAGTGAATGCAGGCGGCCATATTATTGGTGCTGTGCTGATTTTCATCGTTGGACGTTTCCTGATTTCTTTCCTTAATAAGATGGTGGCGCGTTTGCTGGCGAAGCGTCATGTAGATGCCAGCATCCAAAGTTTTGTCAAGAGTCTGGTGAATATTCTGCTGACTATCCTGTTGATTATCGCCGTTATCGGTAAGTTAGGAGTAGAAACAACGTCGTTTGCCGCCTTGCTGGCATCCGCCGGTGTGGCTATCGGTATGGCATTGTCCGGGAACTTGCAGAACTTTGCAGGTGGTCTGATCGTCTTATTGCTTCGTCCCTATAAAGTAGGTGACTTGATTGAAAGCCAAGGCGTAACGGGCACAGTGCGCGAAATCCAGATATTCCACACTATTCTGCTGACTGGTGACAACAAAGTGATTTATATCCCGAACGGTGCATTGAGCAGTGGTACGGTGACCAACTACAGCCGCGAAAATACCCGCCGCGTAGAGTGGGTGATTGGCGTAGAGTATGGCGAAAACTTTGATAAAGTAGAAGAAACCACCCGCCGCATCATTGCCGAAGATAAACGGATTCTTGGTGACCCTGCACCTTTCGTCGCCCTTCATGCGCTCGATGCAAGCAGTGTGAATGTCATCATCCGTGCCTGGGTGAAGAGTGAGGATTACTGGGGAGTTTATTTCGATATGAACAAAAACATTTACTCCGTATTTAATAAGGAGGGCATCGGCTTCCCTTTCCCACAACTGACGGTACATCAGGCGAAGGACTGATAGTCATATAAATGAAGAGGAGCATTACACTTACTGTGATGCTCCTCTTCATTTATTGTTATTACTTACTACGAATATTGTTATTCTTTTTACATCTCATATACTCCGAGCTCTTCTTCTATTTCTTCACATTCACTCTTCTCGATATGTAGTAAATGGTTGATTTCCCTTCGTTTCTCAAGATCGGTGAAGTAGCTTTCTACTACAGTGTACAAGTCAAAGCCTCGGGTGGAACCTGCCGCCATATCCAGTGACTCTACCATTTTCTCTACCGCCTGGTGAATGCGTTCCTTATTAATGAAATGCAATTCGTTACTATGAATCAGATACTTTTCCATGATAGTTGTGTTTTAAAGTTCTTCTGATATAACGTTTGCCGTGAAGGGTTGGTTCATATATTGAAACTAATAAGTCATTTATGAAGTTTTTAGTACTATTTTCTTGTCGTAAGGCAATGTAAACCAGAAACAGGACCCTTCCCCCCATCTCGATTCGACACCAATTTCTCCGTGCAACTGCTCTACGATGTTCTTGCAAATGGCAAGCCCCAGTCCGGTTCCCTGCGCAAAGGAGTTGAGTTTTACAAAACGGTCGAAGATGGTGGGGATATGCTTCTCCTTGATTCCTATTCCGGTGTCCTGAACGTAAAAGCGGATGGTGTTGTTATCGAGTACGTGATATCCTACCCGTATTTCTCCTTCCTGTGTAAACTTCAATGCGTTGTTTATCATGTTGGTAAGTACTTGGTATATCCTGTTCTTATCAGAATAGATGTAACACTCGGGAAGACTTTTTTCGAGGATAATGGGCACCGGTGAATCCCAGCGCATGGTGCAGCTTGTCACCACCTCTTCACAAACCTTATTGACATCAGTCGTCGACAGGTTGAAATCAAGTACTTCCGCTTCTATTTTTGAGAGATCGAGAATATCCGTAATGAGTTGCAGCAATATATCATTGTTCTTCTTAATGATTTTTATGTACTCCTGTTTTTCCTCTATTTCCTCTGTTTCGGTCATCAGATCCGAGAACCCGACAATGGCATTGAGAGGCGTACGTATCTCATGGCTCATATTGGCAAGGAACGCTGTTTTGAGGCGATTGCTTTCTTCTGCTTTTTCTTTGGCAATGATTAATTCCTGTTCCGTTTTTTTTAATTCCGTGATATCCCAGGAAATGCCGAGGATAAGCGGCAGGCCTCCGGTACTTGATGGAATGAGCGTCTTGATGGAGCTGGCCACGCGTTTTTCGCCATTTGTCGTAGTGAACTTTTCTACAACATGCAGTTCCTCCCGGGTGTCCATCAATGTTTTATCGTTCTTTGAAAACCTTTCCACGTCCAGCGAGTCACTGAATATTTCTTCATCTTTGCGTCCCAGCACTTTGGCTGCCGTTATTCCGGTGCCGCTGACCAATGCCTTGTTCCAATACACATACCGGAAATCATTATTGGGATCTTTCACAAAAAGATATACCGGAATGTTATTGAGAATAGCATCCATCAGGATATTCAGGCGGGCAATCTCTTTTTCCTGCCTGATGCGTTCCGTTATATCTTCCAGTTTCAGTACGCCTCCCTCTATTTCATTATCTTCGTTGAATACAGGGTTGGCTGTCACTTCCAGGATACGCCCACTGCGTTCCAGTGAGTGATATTCTTGCGACTTTGACTCGAATATCCTTTTCACCGGACAATTCTCGCAGGGGGTGTCCCGGTGGAATACTGTCTGATAGCACAGTTTCCCTTCTTTGTAGGTATCTTCTCCAATGATGTGGGAATAGAGATTCAGTGATTCCCACTGTACTACGAATTCTTTGTTCAGATAGACCATGCCGATGTTCAGGTTATCTAAAACAATCTTCCGATCTGTCATGGCTTTTGCAGCCTTTTGTTTTGCAGCCGTGAGCCGTTGTTCATTTTTCTCAAGCCGGGCCAACAACTCTTCCGGTGAATGGAAATTATGATTCTGCGTATCAGTCATTTAAAAATATCATATATTGAGCAATAGGCTGCGAAGATAGTTCTTTTCTGTTGTTAATTCGGTTAATATACAATTTTTAAGGGGTTAATATGGGTATTATATACAACTTTTGTGTATTGTATAGCCAGTGATGGAGTGCTCTTTGTCATTAAAAATATATTTTATAGCTTATATTGGGGATTAAGCCTGTGCCATCCACTTTCTTGATTTTGTTGGTCTTCTCATTATATTCATAGAAATGCATTCCGGTGCGCATGCCTACGTTCAGCAGCTTGATGGCAAACTCGTGCGACACCTTTTTCTTGTTAATCCGGTAGCTGAAAGAAATATCCCCGTTGATGGTTGGGGAGAACTTTTCGCTGTATGCTTTCGTTTCGTCGAATACGATGTCATGCTCTATCATGCTTTGTTTTCTGTCTACCGGGGTGTAGCGGTCGCCTCCCTGGAAGTAGATGCGTCCGTTGAGGCTGAGTACATTCTGTTTCAGCCGGCCCACCATCCATTCTTTTCCGGCAAGGACGTTCAGCAGGTAATTCTTGTCCAGCCGCGTATTGCGCCAGATGTTGTCTCCTCCTTTATAGCGGGATTTGAATAGGGAAGCTGTTATCATATAATAGAAGCCGTCTTTCATGTATTGCTCCAGAGTGATGTCGATACCATAGTTTCTGCCGGAACCTTTGTTCTTGAGTAGCCTTTCCAGATAGAAGTCCTGGTGATTGATGATGGAAAAGGAAGAATTCTCTTCGACGGGGATGCGGAACAGATATTGGTAATAGGGCTCTATCTTCAGGTGCATGTACGGGTTGATGTTCCAGTCATATGTAAGTCCGAAGTGATGGGCTTTGGCAAAATCCAGATATTTGTTGGATTCGGTTTTGCCGTTGACGGTGCGTTCCACGAAGTAATAATCCAGTTTCTCCCGACGGCTGTGCAGTCCGTAGGCTGCTGCCAGGGAGTGCTTCGGAAGGAAAGACCATTTGATGGCTGCCCGGGGCTCTACGGACCAGTTCTTGTTGAGGGTGAAGTATTGGGCAGTGAGGCCCAGACTGGCGGTGAGACGATTGCTTAAATTGATGACAGAACTGCTGTATGCCGAGAGTACGGCGCTTTCTCCGTTGCCTTTTGAGATTTGTTCCATAGGGATGTCCAGTCCGAAGTAGGGGCTGACTTTATAGTCCAGGTCATATTTCAGTCCCGTGAGGGTGATGCCCGTCCTGTTCACGTGGTTGGGGTTGAATTTCTTGTTCAGATAAGAATTGAAAACAACGTCCCATTTGGAATTCCGGATGTCTCCTACGGGGACTATCCGGTCATCTTCCGTCTGCTGATTGGCTGTCGTGTGGTCTTGTGAATAGGTGGCGGCGAGTGACGAACGGATATAAGTATCTTCATTGATGAGATATTTGTGAGTCATGCCTGCGGCGGCTTTGTCCAGGGTGGTTTCGCCCGACTGGCGATCGGCTTGTGTTTCCCATTTCTCCCGTTCCTCGGCTTCGGGCTTGTTGCGGTCTATCAGGCCAATCCCCCATAGGGAGAAAGTGCCGGCTCTCTTTGTCGGGAAGTTCAGCTTGAAGGCAAGGTCCTGGTATTTCATGTTTATATCATTTCCGGTAGCCAAGGAAGTGGTGGAGAAGCGGTAATTGAAGATGTAGGAACTGCCTTGCTTCTTGCTGAGGGGACCTTCGGATGCCAGATCGATACCCATAATTCCTAACTGGAAGGTATGCTCATACTTCTGATTGTTTCCGTTGCGGATGTGCATGTCGAAAACGCCCGATAAGGCATTGCTGTATTCGGCAGGGAAAGCGCCGTTGTAGAAATCGGAGTTGCCCACGACCTGTGTGCTCAGGGCGGACAGGAAGCCGCCGCCCAGACCGGAGACGTCGGCAAAGTGGGTGGGATTGGGTATTTCGACACCTTCCAGCCTCCACTGCGTGAACTGGGGGGAGTTTCCTCTGATGGCTATCGCGTTTGTCCCGACGCTGCCTGCCACGCCTGCAAATGCGGTGGTCAGTCGGGCGGGGTCGTCGAAACCGTTGGCAAAGCGGCCGGCTTCTTCCATGCTAATCATGCGTCCGCCGGTGATGGCCATGGTGTTCAGGGGCTTGTCTTTACGGACTTCGGGGTGTATGACAATCTCGTCCAGTGAGTGAACGTTCTCGTCGAGTGGGATTTCAAGGTACACTTCTTTGGAGGAAGTCACGGGGATTTCGTTGAGGATACTTGCGTTGTAGCCCACAAAAGATGCTTGCAGGTTGCAGCGTCCCACCAGAACGTGGTCTATCCGAAATCGGCCTAAACTGTCGGTGGTGGTGCCCAGCGAACCGCTACCCATGATTCTTACGGTGACAAATTCTATAGGCATGTTGGTTTTGGAGTCGATAACGACGCCTCTTATGGTTTGAGTTAGTTTTTGTGTCTTTTCTTTGGCAGGCGGTTGTTGTCCGTCCACCGGGGTGATGATGATGTGGTAGCCTGTTATTTTGTAGGTATAGCGGGTACCTTTCAGGATTTGGGATAATGCTTTGTCTATGCTCAGGTTCTTGAAGGAAAGAGAGAGTTGTTTTTTTACGTCTAAGGCGGATAGTTCGTAGGCCACGCTGTAGCCGGTTTGCAGTTCTATCTGGGCAAAGGCTTCTTTCAGTGAACTGTTTTTATTCTGTATGGTGATTCTTTTCCCTTCATCCTGCGCGGTGGCGGCAAGGGAGAGAAGGGTGAAGAGTAGGAAAATAATGTTTTTGTTTATTTGCTTATTAATGCTTATTCGATTCATTATTGTACATTTTTATAAGATAAGCTACATTCCGGCATAACTTTCTCATGCAAGCATGAAAGTTCTGCACTCAATTTGCATTATCTTTGTAGGGTTAATACTTTATTGTTAGTTTGAAAAAATAAAAAGGATTAACATCTCAGAACCGGGTTGAGGGTCTCAAGCTACAATCCGGTTCCTTTTTTCTTCATAGGCTGCTGGGTTTTATGGGTTATTACTTAATTCTATTTCGTTGCCCTCCTGCCGGTAGCGGAAGCCAATCATTTCTTTCAGTACGGTTAATATCTCGTCCAGAGTCTCGTTTTTCAGGAACCTGACGGTGTAGCGCTTGGAGGCGGGGATATTGACGGAGGTGGTGAACGTTACGTTGTACCGCCTTTCCAGTGTCCGGATAATTTCGGTGAAAGGTGCATGGGTGAATATTAGCTTTCCGGTGATCCAGCTATCGGTGTCATTGGCGGGGATTTCCGTAATGCTGATGCCGGAGGTGCGCTTGTCATAGGTCAGTTGTTCGTTGGGTTTCAATATCCGGGAAGCCTGGGTGGGGGAGGTGACTTCTACCTTGCCGCTTGTCAGGGTGGTAGTCACTGAATTATCGTCCGCATAAGCCTTTACGTTGAATTTGGTTCCCAATACTTTGACGGAGAGCTGCGGAGTATTTACAATGAACGGGTGGGCGGCATCTTTTTTGACGGAGAAGTAGGCTTCGCCGTTGAGGTGCACGGTACGCTGGGAGTCAGAAAACCGTTTGGGGTATTTGATAACGGTTCCGGCATTCAGCCATATTTCGGAGCTGTCGGGCAGGAGGAGGTGCTTCTTCTCACCGTATGCTGCTGAAATCTCAATCAGATGATTCCGGGTGGAAGTATGGTAAAGATAGCCTCCTGCTAGGATGAATAGCGGAATGAGTACGGCTGCGACGCGGCCGATTTTTTGACGCAAGGGGAGGGGGCGCATCTTTTGATGACTGATTCTTTTGTTCACCCGTTCCAAGGCGAGGTAAGTGTCCGTATCGGATTTCGCTTCTACTTCATTCCAATAAGCGAGTGAGGCTTCCTCTTTTTCCTCCGGGTACTTGTCTTTGATAATCCATCTCTGAACCTTTTCCTCTGTTTCGGGCGAGAAACGTCCCGACAAATATTTTCGTATGATTCTAACAATAGAGTTTGCTTCCATTTTTACTGCCTTTTGGTATATATACAGTTGAGATGCGGAAAGCTCAATAAGAAAACTGATATTTTTTTCAAGAGAGGTTATTCATGAAGGTTTTGTTCATAAGTACATGGTAATGAACTCAGCTATACACAGTCTGGCCGTCATCTGTGATGTCATTAGGGCTGAGCCTATCATCATCCGTATTGATGATACACATCATCCGTATTGATGGTAGGCATCATCCGCATTGATGATACCCATCATTGGCATTGATGGTAGGAATCATTGGCATTGATTGTACCCATCATCGGCATTGATTCTATACTCACTTCTACACTAAGCCCGGCTCTGTTCCGGACATACCCCATCAATGTCCTGCTTGCATCCGTTCTCGAATAGAATACTGTCAGGATTTTATAAAAATACGACAAAGAAACATGAGATTGTTTTCCGTATCTCTTTCAAGGCAAGGCTCAACTGGCTTTCCACATTTCTTTTGGTTGTGTGCAGCCGTTCGGCTATTTCTTCATTGCTCAATCCCTCGTTCCGGCTCAATGCATAAATCTTCCGTCGTTGCTCCGGCATGTTTTCCACCGTCTCGTCAATCAGCAACCCCAACTCTTTCGCTATCAGTTCCTCCTCGGAAGTAGAACCGTATTCCTGCCCCTGAATTGTGCTCAGATAAGCCTCCTGCACATATTTACGCTTCAAAAAGTTGATTGCCGAATTCCTTGCCATCGTATGCAGAAAAGCATCGAACGATTTGGTATTGTCTATATCCCGGTGTTTCACCCAAAGATTTACAAATAAATCTTCTGCCAACTCCTCGGCATCCGGTTCGGACTTGACGTACCCGTATATAAACGCCTTCACTTTACCGTAATAAGCCAGAAAAACAACCTCAAATGCCTTGTGACATCCCTGTTGCAAGGCTTCAAGCGTTTTCATATCTATCTTATTACTCATGTAAGGGGCTGTTTTTGTTTTTGGTGGGAGCAAAAGAAGTGATTATTTATCTTATGAAGTCCTCCTTTTCGAATAATTAACCATGTCCTTTCTATTTTAGCATTTCCCCGGGGCTTGGGTATGTCCCGGAGATATGGTATATTTGCAAAGTAAACTTTTTAATCTTGATGAACCCATGAAAAGAAGAATAACCTGCCTGGCGCTGACCCTTTGTCTGGCGTTGACCGCCTTTGCCGGAAAACCCGCTTATCTTTTTTCTTACTTTACCGGTAACAGTGAAGACGGCCTGCATCTGGCCTACAGTTATGACGGCCTGACCTGGACGCCACTGAACGAAGGACGCTCTTTCCTGACTCCCGCAGTGGGGAAAGACAAACTGATGCGCGACCCCAGCATCTGCCAGTCGCCTGACGGAACCTTCCACATGGTGTGGACTTCCAGTTGGACGGACCGCATCATCGGCTATGCCTCCTCCCGCGACTTGGTTCACTGGAGCGAGCAACAAGCCATTCCCGTCATGATGCACGAACCCACGGCGCATAATTGCTGGGCACCCGAACTTTTCTACGATGAACCGTCGCAAACTTATTATATCTTCTGGGCCACCACCATCCCCGGCCGCCACAAAGAAGTGGCTACCAGTGAGAGTGAGAAGGGTTTGAACCATCGCATGTACTGTGTGACTACAAAGGATTTCCGTACTTTCTCCGAAACCAAGATGTTCTTCAATCCTGATTTCAGCGTCATCGACGCCGCTATTGTGAAGGTGCCCAAGAGCGACGAGTTGATTATGGTAGTGAAGAATGAAAACTCCAATCCGCCGGAAAAGAACCTGCGGATTACGCGTACAAAGAATATCAGGGATGGATTTCCGGTTGAAGTATCTGCTCCCATCACCGGTGATTACTGGGCGGAAGGTCCCGCTCCGCTCTATGTGGATGATGCGCTTTATGTTTACTTCGATAAATAGGGATATTCCTAAAATAATAAAATTTAAGGCAACTAATTCATTGCGAGTTAGTTGCCTTTTTTGTATCTTTAAGCATTCCCCCCAAAAAACG
>NZ_FQZN01000018.1 GCF_900142015.1 Bacteroides stercorirosoris | reverse complement strand
CCCAATATCTGACCTGAAATATAAGAAGAACGGTCTGAAGCAAGAAAAGCACAAGCATTAGCAACATCTTCAGGAGTTCCCAAGCGTCCTAAAGCAATCTTTTGAATACGAGTATCGATTTTTTCACCACTCTCTTCATAAAGTTCTGAAAAACGTTCCGTTTTAACAATACCCGGTGCAACAGCATTCACACGAATCCCCAGAGAAGCCAATTCTTTAGCTGCAGATTTAGTAAAAGCCATAATTGCCCCTTTAGTTGCAGAGTAAGCAGACTGTCCCGGTGAGCCCAGTACTGCCGTTACCGATGCAATGTTTACAATAGAGCCGCTATGATTACGAGCCATCAAACGAGAAACCAACTGAATCATTTCAATTACAGCTATTACATTCACACGGAACATCAGTTCTGTCTCCGGACGCAATATCATACCGATTTTCTTATTAAATACCACACCCGCATTGTTAACCAGTGCATCAATACGACCTTCTTGTTTGAAAACGGACATAAAGGCCGATTTTACAGCTGTAGCATCCGTCACATCAAAATACAAAGGAAGCACCCGGGTATGATTATCTTCTGAACAAGCCTTCGCCCATTCATCCATAACTCCTTCAGTACGGTCGCAAGCATAAACTATTGCACCATCCGAAGCAAAACGTTCAGCTATAGATTTACCGATGCCTTGTGCGGCACCGGTAACAATACATATCTTATTATATAAAAGCCTTTCCATACAAATTATTTCAGACTACGACCACCATCAATTACCAAGTTAGTACCTGTAACCCATGCAGAAGCATCGGAAAGCAAGTAGATTATGGCATAAGCAATTTCCTCTGGTTTACCATAACGTTTTAATGGATACAAGCTCATATCTTTAGATTTATCTTCTTCTGAATACACTTGCTTATCAATTAGTGGAGTATTTACCATCCCGGGACTTACTGCATTACAACGAATTCCTTTTACAGCCAATTCCACAGCAGCATACTTAACGAAAGCAGATAAAGATGTTTTAGCGCTACCATATATAGCATTGCCTGGCAAAATATTAAAATTTCCAGCTATAGATAAAGTAAATACTAAACTAGAAGGATTAAATAGTTTTTTCTTTCTTACCAATTCCTTAGTCAACAGCATAGGAGCAAAACTATTTAAACAATAAATTCGGTCCAATTCATCCCACGAGATAAACGGTATAGGCAATGTCTTTCCTATACCAGCATTATTTACACAACCATCCAATTGAGGCAATTTAGTCACCAAAGCTGAAATGCCGTCGGCTGAACTTAAATCTGCAGCAAATATCTGATGCACTTGCCCCTCAGTTTCTAACGAATTGTAGGTTTCAAGAAGTCTTTCTTCATTCCTACCAGTGAGCACCAAAGTAGCCCCCATTCGTGAACATTCAATAGCAGTAGCCTGTCCGATGCCGGATGAAGCCCCCGTCACTAAAATTGTTTTCCCAAACAAACTATAAGGGTTATACATCTTACATTTTTTGTTGAATGGCACGATATAAATCTTCCAACTTATTGGCATCTCTAATGTCATCAGTATCCAATGTAACATCGTAAACTTCATCTACCATTGCTATCAAAGATAAGGCCAATATGGAAGTCCATTCTTCTAATTCTTTAAATACAGTATCTGATGTAATCAAAGATTTATCAGTATCATCCAACAATTCAAAAAAGCAATTTACAAATTTTTCCATAACTCTATTTTTTTGTACATAATATAACTCTTATCTTACCTTTCCATTTAACCCCAATTCTATGGAGTTTCTAAAATAGGTAATTTTCAAGACTACAAATCTATAACAAACATCTATTTAATCTTTTTTTTCAACAATGCTCTTTGTCGTCCGTCAGGCAATGTGATAATCTGTTCAACTTCAGCCTTCATTGCTTTATGATAAGCTAAAACTTTATCATTATCTAAATCTACTTCAATATAAATATGAGATGCTCCTAATACAGCCATAATTTTATTAGATTTTAAACTCAAATTTACAGCATCCAACGTATTAGAATCATCTTTTTTCCAAGCCCAGAACTCACCTCTTGCTCCTTTCCCATATACAAATTTTTCAGATGATTTTTCCGAAGTCGATTTAAACCTTTGCACTAGATTTTTTATAAGCTTCGGTGATTTAATAATTGAAGGTATTGCGGAAACTCCCAAAGAAAGCCAATGTTTCCGCAGTGTTTTCATCTGCCAAGAAGCATTCAGTGTTGCACTATTAAATCCTACAATTTTCCCATCTTCATTCTCAGCACAAATCACCACTTCATATGGATCATTGAGAATTATTTTATAATACCGTTTTAAGAAAAACAAATCCATTTTAGAAAAAATACCTATAGGATTATAGTCTCTGACTGAATATTGCACTAAAGCAATTTGTCCAGCATCAGATGGTTTTGCAATTCTAAATATTATTGTATCACTCATTATTGTAAACAAATTTATTTTTAACAAAAAACACAATAGAAAAAACTATAATAGCTGTAAATGGTACGAATACATAAATAAAATCTATAAAATTAGCACGTGGAGCAAAAATAATATTGGTATACATCATTAACCCAACAGCAGCTCCCCAAAAAGATTTTCTACACCACTTTCTGATATTAGCCAAACATATTCCATATATAAGACTCCCAACAATAACACCAAAGAGACCAAAATCAACCCATAAATCGGCAATATAACATCCACCATATCCTCCACCAGAAAAATATAAAGAAGGTGAACCTAAATATGTTAGCGTTGCATGCAGAGTATGATCATTCAATGCATGTTCTGTTGTTTGTGGTTTTACTGGTTCTGTATTAAAAAATAATTGAGAAATTGTATTATGATTGAAAAAATCAACAACTTTACCTGCACTATATATCTTACCTTCTGGCAAAATGTTTTCAAATTCCTTAGCATATCCTAAAACATTAACACTAACCCCTTGTTGATAAAAAAATCCAATAGCCAAATTCGCAGAGTCATCTATATCCACATCTTTTTCAGCCCTAACATAAGAAATCAAAAAAAGGGAACTTACTAAAACCGGAATCGATAATAATAAAGTAAATATTCCTTTTTTCCCAATCCAAGGCTTCTCTCCTGGATTAATTCCATTTCTTATAAAATAATACGAAACAACAAAAATAATTGCCAATACGGCACTGCCTCTTTGCCCCATGCCTATTGATGTAACACTAACTAGCAGATATATTATTATTATCCATTTAGATTCCTTTTTCGATGGCATTGTAGCCAAAAAAAACATAACAAAATATTCAAAAAAGGTAGCCAAGAAAACTATTACATATGGAATTAAAGATTTATAATTTAAATAGAAATCCATGTAACCATGAGCCAAAACATATCGTACTTGATCCAATATACTCAAAAAAGCGAAAAAAGAAAAAAGAATTGCAGCAATTTTAGAAAACTTGCGAACTCTAACTACGCTTTTATAATCATAGAAACGGTAACAAACATTCTCTATTTTTTCCCTCTGAATTGAACATCTATAACCTATATAAACTGAAAGAAGTGCTATATAAAGAACTAAATTAACAAATTTATTGATTTCTACATTAAAAACAGTCTCACCTAAAATAATGGCCAATTCATCTGTATTAAAAAATAATGGAAATATAATCCTTGTTAACAAAAAAGTAAAATACGTGACTAAAAATGCAAGAAAAGTAATATTTAGGTTCAATCCTCCTCTAACTCCATATATAAAGCATCTTAATAATAAAATTAGAATAGAGTAAGCAATAATATCTTCCGATTCAAATGTATAAGCAAATAAAGATATTGCTGTCAAAAATAATAAGAAATAGAATTCTAATATCTGATTTACAGATATCTTCTTATAAAAGAAATCAGAAAACATACTAACTTATAAGTGAGTTAAATAGGTTTGAATTGAAATCTGAATATATCTGTAATTTACCAGTATTAATTACCGCAGCATCCATAAAATGAGAAAAGTCTTCAATATCATTAATATAATAAAAACCATCACTATTAGTCGCATCATAACCGATAGCATTCAAACCATTACAATTAATCCTACCAACCTTTTTACCTAAAGAAAGAGATTCATATAATACTGAAGAATTTTCCCCTATTACGAAATTATAAGGTAATATAGCAATCTGAGAGCATTGTTTTGAAGATACATCAATAATGTGAGAATTTTCTTTTAAAATTTTTAATTGCAATGCATTAAACAACTCTTGCGGATGCCTCCTAATATGAAAATAAACATCAGGAAACTTCCGCGATAATGCTACTATGAAATTTAATAATTTCTCTGATATTTCAGGCTCAGAAATAACTAAAACCGCATCACTTTTTTGGATTGATTGAGAGCTTCTCTTAATATAATCCTTAAATGCCCATCCGACATTTATTACTTTTGACTGATCAATGCCAAATACTGTAGACGGACAAAAATTACCAAAAGTACAAAAAAAATCAGGATCAACGACTAGGTTATTATAGCCAGAATAAAGATTTGTCAAGCCTTGAGTTATACCGTGTTGAATTTCTATCACTTTTATTTTTAATTGCTTAGCAGCTAAAGATTGAGGTATAAAAGTTACTCTACTAACACCCACAATAGATCTAATGTTTAATTTTTTAAAAATAATAGCATATATCTTCTTTTGAACAAAAATAGTTGATGACTTCAAAAGAAGATATAAAATAATCTTATTACTATCAGAAATATATTTTTGAGTTACCTTAATAACTTTCATATACACTAATCTATTTCTCATATATAAATATGGCAACACAAAAACTCCAACTAATAGAGAAAACAAATTGATAAAATCAGTATAAATAATTCCATGCTCATTATTTCTTGGAATGGAATGTTCTCTATATTGATTATTAAAATATAAAAAATCAGATTCTTTAATCTGAATCTCGCTTATAATAGGATCTATAAATTTATCAATATAAAAACCATTTACAGACTCCAAACGTGTAAATCCAAAAAAGCAAACTTTAGGGTTAACTTTAATAAAAAACAGTCTAATAAATTGAAAAAAAGAGATAAAGAAATATCTGATATTCTCTAATTTAAATTTACTTCTACTACCAGAGGAAATATCATTAATTCCATTGCGTAAAAAATAATATCCCCTCATTCTATACCGTATAATATGCCATAGAGGGATATCTTCCACGTAAAGCTCATTTAATCCATTTAACAGTTCTATATTTATTATTTTCTCAATTAATTCATTCTCTCTATTTTCTGTCATAATAGTTATCAAGTTAGATCTAAAAAAATATTAGAGTATGTATCTATCATACTTTCTATAGAAAATTTATTTTCATACAATCTTCGAGAGTTTTCACCCATTTCTCTCCAATCATATTTATCCATATTTATAAAAAAACTCTTTACTCCTTCTGTACTTGGATCAATAAATATACCTGTAACTTTTTCTTCTATCATTTCCGGAATACCACCAACTTTTGTCGATACAATTGGTAGACTTTGCCGCATTGCCTCTATAATAGAAATAGGTAACCCTTCATCAATACTTGGAAGAATAAATATATTATTTTGAGACAATAAATTTGGAATATCTTTTCTATTACCCCAAAAAGTAACAAACCGTTCAATACCATGAAGCATACTCATATTACATAATTCCTCCTTCAAACAACCATCACCTATTATATTAACATGGATCTTTTCAAGAATATCTCGTGGTAAACTCATCATAGCTTCGATAATAAACCGCTGTCCCTTTCTCTCATTAACCGTTGCAACACAACATATTCTATATTTTGGACAAAAATTATCTATATACTTTTCTATCTTAATATCAGGAATTCCATTTAAACTAAAAAAAAGCTTTTCACGGGAAAACTCTTTGTTATTTTTTTTAAAATTCTCCATTGAAGACTCAGAAACAAAACCAAGCCTATCTATCTTAGATAGAACATACTTTTCTTTATTTATTAGATATTTTTTTAATATTCCCCTCTTTAGACATGGATAATCTATTTTTACCGTTCCATATAATTCTCCATTAGTATGGGAAACTAGAATCACTTTTGCATTATTACGACCATCTCTATATTTAAGAAAATAATAACAAGTCTCAATTTCATGACAAAAGACAATATCGTCATTATTTGGCATAGAAAGATATTTACTAACCAAAATCTTTGCTGCTCTTCCACTACGAATATACATATGTAAAATCGCATACACAGAAAAAGAATTGCAAAATTTCTCTATATGACTAAAAATATAAGCCTTCAATCCTACTAACTTCTTCTTATCATTTGAACTAAATTCTGTGTCTTTTTTAGGGTAAATATCATCTCTTGTAAAATAATCAATCGACACTTTATTGACTCTAAATATTGATTTGCCTTCTTTCAGACATCTCATAACGGCACTTGCACCAGTTGAGTCTGTAATATACTTACTAAATAGTAAAGTTACTTTCATGATATAAAATTTATTGAACTTATCCCTTTAAAATGCCTAACAACTTATGCTTATCAGCTTTAGAAAATCCTAATAAGAAAACAATAAAGATTGTCAATATAGCAGATATTAGAAACTTTATTAGACCACCTAACATCAATTTATCACACACAAATATAAACACATACGATGTAACAAAACATACGATAGTAACTAGTAACATCCTACTTAAATAGTTAGTAAAATAATCTTTAATCTCAATTCTCAAATATAAGTTTATATGCAAAAATCTAAGCAATCCCGTTATGCCATTCAAAACAAACATTGTAATAGGAACAAATACTGGTGAATACCCTTTTGACAACAAAATCGCAGATATAATTACATTTAATATTAATATCAAACTAAGCCAAATATTATAAACTTTAACTTTCCCCGTTGCAAAAATTAAAGTATTAAACGGTGCCTGCATAGTATCAATCATCTGAAATAGTATAATAAACACACAGAATTTACCTGAAAAATCAGGAGGAGTTACTAACCAAAAATCTAATATGAAATCAACATTACAAATAATAGGAACACTTAAAAATAGAACCATATAATATGCAATAGAAGAAGACCTGCTAACTAAGGTCATAAGCCCTTTTATATCTCTTTCTGCATATGATTTATTTATTTGCGGACTAAAAGCAGTCTGCAAACTTGCAGCTAAAGCTGCAAATGCTGTATTAACTTGATGCGCAATACCCCATGCTGCATTTGCAATAACTCCCGAATATATATTCATTAAAATATTACCACCTTGCTGCGATACAGAATTAGAGAAACTACTTAATGTTGTCCAACCAGAGAATACCAATATTTTTTCTAAATAATCAACATCATTTCTCATAATATATATGCGACACGTTGAAAAACTAATCACACTATATATTATCGTAATCGCTGTACAAATAAAAGTTGAAGCTGAAATATAAACACAATAGTCAACCAATTTACTATCCCCACTAAAAAATAATAAAAAAGCAGCTAACAATTTACAGATTGATTCTACAATACTAATAATTGCATAAAATGACATTCTTTCATGAGAAACCACTAAGGAGGTAAATGGTATTCTAAGCATCTGAAAAACATAAGATAGGACACAGACTTGGTAACAAAAATTGGAGATACCTCTATATTCTACTCCAATATTCAAAACATTATTAATTAGATACAAACCTACAGTCTCTAATAACAGAAGAATTAATAAAGATAATGCTATAGTTACCTGAAAAGATGAATTAAAAATTTTAACTTGTTCCTTCTCACAATAAATTGCAATTGAACTTGAAATAAATCTTAATGTAGCAGTGTTGAGAGATGATTGTATAAATAGAAACAGAGTAACTATACCGTAAATAATATTATATGTCCCAAATCCCTCTATCCCTAAAGTCTGCAATACAACACGAGACGAAAATATGGTAATCAACATTGTAACTACCATTCTTATATATAAATATATAGAATTTTTTGCTATCTTCTTAACGTTAACAGCCATAGATTCTAATAGTAACTGCCTGAAATTTGGACCACTAAGCTTTTACTACCTGAGTTACAGGTAGCAAAAAGATAGAACTAATTTATCCTGTTTCAAGGCTTCAACCATCGTATAATAATCTAACATACGTTCGCGACAGAAATCTGCCACACGAATCTTTTTACTCTTCTACAGGATGCGAAACTCCTGCACATATTCTTAGACAAGTAAAAGCAGCATGATTATTATTATCATAAACAACAATATCATCAATAAGCTTAAGGTCTAAATTTTCTGTAAAGCACTCATACCCATCTTTCTTACTGCAAGCTATCAGATTCAAAAGAAGAAGTAATATACTACTAATAAAGAGTAATTGACGCATAACAATTCCTTAAAGCCAAGTGCCTATGAATGCTAAAACCATTTTTATTCACTCCATCCACATCATGATATTTCCCTACATATATCCTATCGCCATTATGATCCGTATCACTACACCATATAAAGTCACGATACCATAGCAAACCTTTTTGGGCATAGTAATAAGCAAAAAAGGTATAAACGCATAATACTGCAGAAGGAAAGCTTATATGCTCTTTCAAAAGCTCTGTGGGTTGAACCGCACGTGAATCCTCTATAGCATCTTTCTTCAATAAATACCAGCGTAATTCTAAAGTATCATGAATAAACTTCTCATTCATATACCAATCCTGATTATAAAAACAAGGTTCTGAAATATCGGGATTCACTCCAAAACAATCACGAAAATTAGCTATAGAAAGTTTTTTACCATCTAATTCGGGAATACCCAATATTAGAATATAATCCTTTGATTTCTTTTCTAAATCGTCCAACGAATAATGTATATCTGGAATTCGAATGGAAGATAATGAAAGTTCCAACTTTTCAAAAAGAGGTTTCAATTCATCCCAACCGATAAAATGAGAGCCAAATAGTTCTTTCGCCTGTACTATTGCAATTCTTTCCATTTCTGATAATTTATTGCTTCTCTATATGTAGCCAGATGACCTAATTGAGAATATCTCTCAATGCGGACAAATTCTTGTTCTAAACGTTCAAATCGTATGCCCCAGTCCGATTTATTGAACCATCTCAAATTTCTTACAGGAGCATTGTAAAGAACAATATCACTTTTCTTATCCAACACTTCACGTAAGAAAGTCAAATAAGCGCGATACTGATGTTCATGACTGGCAACCAAAACCAACCGTTTCCACTCATTTATTATTGCCATTTTCACTACTTCAATAGCCTGTTCTCTTGTATTCAAGGATCTATCTTCATGTATGACAGCATCAACAGGAATCCCTTCCTGTAATATATAAGGTAACACATCTGAAAAGGGAAAACTTCCGTATTCATAATCAGTAATATTGCCACTAAAAACTATTTTAGTGGCAATATTCTGATTATAAAGTTCCACAGCCTTCTGATAACGATTCAAGCCGTCCCCTTCCAATAAAATAATTGCATCGGAGGGAAACAATATATCGTTATCAATAATAGCTATAATTTTTTCACGATCTGTTATCATCAAAAATTCTCCCAAAACAAAGGTTGCCCCTTTTCTATATTTTCCTTACACTCTTTACCTACTATAACAGATTTAAATTTAGGTGGTATACCCAAAGCCGGACGAAGTACATCAATATCTTCTTCTGTTATCACATGCCCCTTCTTTATATCATTTTTGGCATAAAGACAACGACGTTGTACGAATACAGTTTCACTTTCTTCTGCAACAACTTCTTTTACAGTACTTCCCATTGCACGCTCCACTTCACGAATGGAATCCACCATAAATTTAAAATCCTTCGGTTCCATAGAATGAGGATGATCGGGACCTTTATCATTCTTGTCTAAAGTAAAATGTTTCTCAATTACTCTACCACCAATAACAACAGAAGCCAATGCAACAATATGACCGGGAGCATGATCGGAATAACCAGTCAAAACATCGAATGCAGACTGATAGGTTTTCAACACATTCACATTTGCACTATCTATCTTGGATGGGTAATTCGTAATACATTGCATCAATACTAAATCCTTATTTCCTGCTGCATGAATAGTACGTACAGCTTCATCTATTTCAGCCATTGTTGCATCACCAGTTGCCAACATCACAGGTTTACCTTTACGAGCAATATAATCTAGCATTTCAAGCCAAGTTATATCACCGGAACCTATTTTTATAAAAGGAACATCCAAATCTATACATAAATCCACAGCTTCCTTAAAATAAGGAGAAGTAGAGAAATCAATTCCGACCCTTTTGCAGTATTCTGAAACTTCCTTATGCCATGCTACAGGAAACTCTGCATCCTTAAAAACTTCACTAACAGTACGTCCCCAGGAACCATGTACTCCTTTCAATTGCATGCGGGAGAATCCTCCCTCTGATACAATTCGAGGAGTTGAGAAAGTTTGAAATTTAGCACAATCTGCACCTGCTTCCTTTGCTGCATCAATTAGACGCTTTGCTTTATCAAGACTTCCATCAAAGTTCGCACCAATTTCAGCTATAAAATAAGTAGGATAATCCATTCCAATCATCCGACTTCCAATTCTTATGTTTTTATTAAAATCTGCCATAATATAATGTTTAATTAAGACGTTTAAACCCAGATTGACAAATAGGCCCATCAAGAGATTTCATAACATCCTTACCATCCTCAAAATCACGAATCTGGGCAAAGACCTTATCTAATTCAAAGAAATAGTCATCTAATATTTCTTGTGAATGGGCTATACAAGGGTACATACTATTACCGGCAAGATACCCTCTCTTTAACATTTCTTGAGTTATAAATGTCTTATAAGCAAGATGATTTTTACTTTTAAAGTTGTAACCAGCAAGAGCCGGGATACCCCATTGCTCAATTTCCAAGCCATACTTATCAGCCAAAGCCTGCCAACGTTGCTTATTACTATTTCCAATAGCTGTAATGACTTCCCAAGATTTAACACGTTCCATAACTTTCAACGTAGCTAATGCAGCTGTAGGACCAATACGTTCTGTCCAAAATGTACTGCTAATCCAAGTCCTTTGTGCTGCATTCATAACGTCTTTACGACCAACAACAGCGCAAATAGCATACCCATTTCCAATGGTTTTACTATATATTGCCATATCCGGTTCTACACCATATTTTTTGTATAAACCACCGAATGTTTCACGGAACCCACTTGTGCACTCATCAAAAATAAGAATTATACCACGTTCAGTTGCCAAATCACGGACTTTCTGCAGAAAATCATCCTCAGGACCAAAGTTACGACAGACTTCCATTTTAATTGCCGCTAACTCATTATGATTTACGATATCAAGCAATTCCTCAAAATTATTATACCGAAAAGGAATAGTAGACCCACGTAATCCCTTTGGAACACCCGCTGGTGGAATACCAGGAAGTAGATGCCCAGCTAACGCATCACTATCACCCAAATTAACAGAAACATACCAATCATGCCAACCATGATAGCCACAAATAGCAACCTTATCTTTCCCTGTAGCCGCTCTAGCTATGCGTATACATACGGAATTTGCTTCACCACCGCCACGAGTATAACGTACCCCACCAGCCCATGGATCAAGTTCTATAAGTTTTTCTGCCAAATAGACTTCTTCTGGACAATTAAATGTAGTTAAGTTTCCATCACGAATTACCCTCATAACCGCCTCGTCAACTTCCTCATTTGCATACCCTAAGGTATTCGTACCGATACCCATCATTGAGCAATCGATATACTCTTTTCCATCAAGATCCCATACTTGACATCCTTTAGAACGGCTATAGTACGCCGGCCAATTTTCCGGCAAAAACTGTTCCGGTCTTTTTGAAAGCAACATCGTTCCACCAGGAATTATTTGTTTGGCTCTCTTGTATAATTCTTGTCCTTTTCCCATACTATTAATCGTTTAATAATGATTTTGCATATCCTTCATCTCTCATATGACTATTGTTCAAGTCTCTGACTCTTTGATTAGAATCCAAATATTTAATATAATCTATCCAACCAGCTTCTTTACCAACATTTTCCAAAAGTTCCTTCACCACCATAAAGTCTTCTTGAGTATCCACAGTAATACGATATTCAGAGCAATCGACCGATGATTCAACATTAACTGATGTAAATAGATTTCCTCCATTAAAAGAAGAATTCTTTTTAATATATGGTGTCACATGTTCTCGTTCACTTTTGAGTATCGCCTCATTGTAGGCTCTCTCCAAGGCTGAAAAACGAAAAACTTCTGTATCAATACCATCAGGATAAGTCGGTTTCAAAGTATTTGAAGCATAATCACAACCAGTAGAAATACAAGTAGTAATCACATGGTCTATAACCTGTGGATCAATCAAAGGACAATCAGATGTTACTCTCACAACATAATCAGGATTCATATCCTTTACTGCAAAATAAAAACGTTCAAGAACATCATTTATTGAACCTCTATAGCATTCCGTACCATTCCGCTGTGCAATACGTACAATTTCATCAGAGCCCTCCTCGATAGTTGTCGCAACTACTAATGTTGTGATTTTTGCAGCTCTCAGAATTCTTTGTAGATGTATATCCAAAAGTGTCTCATCACCTACTTTTTTCAAGACTTTAGCAGGTAATCTAGTTGAACCATACCTAGCCTGGGTAACTGCAACTATTTTCATTTCACCACAAAATTTGGATCTACATATTTCTTTATATTTTCACGCATTGTTTCTACTGTTTCCCATTCTGTATTATTATCAGAACTATAATGAAAACCTTCAGGCACGAGTACCGCATTATGATGTTGTATAAACTCTTCTCGTGTATGTTTATAAGATACAGAAGGAAGAATCACATAATATTCACCCAAATCAATAGTATCAAGAGCATCAGTAATAGTAATCATCTCTTCATGTAACTTTTCTCCCGGACGAATGCCTATTTCTACTTGAGGGAGATTAGGTGCAATAGCAGTAGCAATATCTTTAATATGATAAGAAGGTATTTTCGGAATAAAAATCTCACCACCTAAATGATGACCTATTGCATACATAACCAATGCCACACCAGCTTCCAATGAGATATTGAAGCGAGTCATACGCATATCTGTAATAGGCAATTCTTTTGCACCATTATCACGTTTGTTTATAAAAAAAGGTATTACAGATCCACGAGATCCCATCACATTACCATAACGAACCACAGAAAATTTAATATCTTTGGAACCACTGATATTATTAGCTGCTGTAAATAGTTTATCTGATGTCAATTTCGTTGCACCGTATAGATTAATAGGTGCACATGCTTTATCCGTAGAAAGTGCAACTACATGCTTCACACCTGTTGCCAATGCTGCTTTAATTACATTTTGTGCACCATGTATATTAGTTTTAATACATTCTTCCGGATTGTACTCAGCAGTATCAACCTGCTTAATAGCAGCAGCATGAATTATAACATCCACCCCTTCACAGGCACGTACTAAACGCTCTAAATCACGGACATCACCAATGAAATATCTCATTTGAGGATATTTCTGCTCCGAATACTTCTGTTTTAATTCAAATTGTTTCAATTCATCTCTAGAGTAGATAATGATTTTCTTCACTTGTGGATAATCACGAAGGATGGTCTCCACAAATTTCTTACCGAAAGAACCTGTTCCTCCAGTTATCAATACAGATTTATTATTTAACATATTAACATAAAATATTATTATTCAGATAAATATATAGACTATCAATAGATGTCATAAAGGCATTATTTAAATAAAACGATAAGTCCCATAAAAATTCACAGGAGACGCTTGAAGACAATAAATACCAGTTAATTTTCTAATTCTTCCCAAGGATAGGGATTATCAATTACATTCTGAAATTCATCAATAGCTTCCTGCTGTTCGGAAGTAAGTGATGCCGAATCCCACGAAGCGATGATAGCGCGACCTTCATCAGCTAAAGGTTCATCAAACACCTCACCATAGCAGGCGGTAAGCAGACGAAGTTTCAGCAACGAAGCAGGAAGAACATCAAGAATATCCCAACAACGATCCAAGACCTCCTGGATATGTTTCTGTTTTTCACCGTGATCTACAAATGAGGCACCGTAACCCATCAGAAGAGCAAGACAAACATTAGCCTGTTCTTCCACAGTAGAACCTTTGACACCGGAATTATACAAAGCCGTAGTAAGACGATAAACTTCACCGTTACGGCGGGAAAGGTCATCGCTATAAACCGGATTCCCGTCCATACCTAAATACATCAGATCGTGCGCTGCACGCTGAAGAGCAAGTGTTTCTTCAGAAAGAGACATAATGATTTATGATTTATAATTTATGATTTATCAGCTGTTCAATGGCAACGGCCGATCGTCAATTATTTGATTACTTCTATAAGATCCGGATGAATGGTAGCAAGCGCAACGGCAATAACACCTTGTATCTCTATAACCACACGACGATCACGTGCACCTTTTACTTTCAGGAAAATGCCTTCCTGACCCTCGAAGTCACCACCCGTGATACGAACTTTTGTACCTTTGGACAAATTCAGTTCATCAGGTTGAAAGTACATGAGATGATCATTGTAGGTACCGGCAACGGCAATAAAACGCTGCATCTCACTATCAGAGATAATGATCTTCTGACCGCTACGGGTATCGGTTATGTATTGTAAATAGGTTACCTGTGATTTAATACGTTTCACCTCAGAGGGACAAGCATGAACAAAAAGTAAATTGTGAACAACAGGAACCAGAACACGCACTTTCTTACCTTTCTTTATACTGATCTTGTATTGCATGGGAACGAAACAACCCATTTTCTCCTTTTCAAGCAGACGCATCGCATCAGGCTCTCTACGGTAAGTGGCACGCATGGCATACCATATTGGGCTTTCTTTCTCTACTTCCATTCTATGATTATTTCAGAAAAGTGCATTCCTATGGGGCTTTGAACTTCTTGCATACACTTGAAATTCAATCACTTGCGAACACTTTATGTAAAATACGACAAGCTTTGTGCTCCTCTTGTCAACGAGTTTTCTACAGCAGTTCAATGCTTTATAGGTAAAAAGCTATAAACGAACAGATTACAACAAAAAAGTATTTTTTAATCGTTCGTTTAATGGGCGTCAAGATTTAAAAAAAAGACAAAGAAAGAAAAAGAATAAAATGGGTAAATATTAACAGATATTTTTAGTCTTCATTTATCGTTTATAATCAAATAGTTAGCATCATTTTTACCCTATTTAAAGAAGTTTTTTTATCAAACATTTTGTCATTCAAAAAAACACCTATATCTTTGCGCCCATTAAACGAACGTTTTTTGAACACTCTTCAAAATAAAGTATATATATCTAGTATACAATTATTTACTACTAACAAAGGAATGTATTTATTGTATTTTCCCCTACTCCATCATTACCTCTAATTTTAATTTCCTATTTTTGCGACATTTTTAACTGTGAATATCAGTTAAATAAACAATTAAAATTTATAGTAGTATGAAAGATTTAAAAAAAAGAGGTTCAGAATGAATCTGATCCAAAAGAAATGTCTCATCAGGCTGAGAATCAGAGTACAAGCAGCATCAGAACAGTAAGTAAAATCAGCATAGTCAATGAGGATTTATTGGCTGAACGGTATTATGCAGGCATAAAAACTCACCTGTGTGTAGGAGCTCTAAGAAGCTTCAAATTGGGCTATTATAAAGGCCAAAATATTGATACCGTAAGCGATTTGGGAATGCATTTATACGAATCGGGAGACGCCTTAAAACACGAGAAAGGAGAAGATACCTTCATGGAAATGAGCAGCTTTATGACAGAACTAAGAAAGATGTGGGCCGTGATACAAAAGGAAGACACCGAGCACATGGACCCATACGGATATGATGTAACAATAATTCATTGATAGTTTACTCCAAAGAAAGGGCATAACTTTGCCCCCGTCAATCTGACTGTGGAAGGGCTACACCCTTTCACCCGAATGGTGTAGCTCTAACCACAAAAGGGTGTAGCCATCCAAGGCAAAGGGTGTAGCCATCGCAGAAGATTGATTATTAATCATTTATAAACTAGTAAATTCATTAAAATGAAGAAACAAACGTTGGGGCACCAATCGAATCATGTAACGAAAAGCGAAAGAGTGGAAAATCTATGGAAGAAACTTATCAGACAGGAAACTGATTTATCAGATGAAACCATCGCATGGATGACAAGACGAATTAGGCTATTGACAGAGTATATGGCATACGGATGTGCATTAATAGCCTATCGTAAACAGAATGGAGATTTTTATATGGCAAGGGCAACACTCATATATTATGAAACCTGTTTCCATCGAAAATACGACATTGAACGCATCCAGAACCATGTGGTATACTGGGATATAGAACAGCAGGGATGGAGAACATTCCAGATAGAGAATTTTCTGGAATGGAGACCGGTAGTTTAAATGGAAAATGAAGAATGAAGAATTAAGAACGAAGAATTATGGAATCATATCTATTGCATGACGCCAATGCAAGCAGTAATTTTAAAATAATGATGATGACACAGAAAGAAGGAATGAAAGGATACGGTATCTACTGGATGATACTGGAGTTTCTTAGGGTACAGAACGGATATAAAGCAGACGTAAGAATACTGCCCGTACTGGCAAGAAAAATGAGAGTGACAGTAGCAACCTTGAAGAGAATCATCTTCGATTCAGGACTATTTGAAGTGAACGGCACAACCTTTTCATCACCCGGACTCACACGCCGCATGGAACCACTGGAAGCCAAGCGCGAAGCGAACAGAGAGTCGGGCAGACGTGGAGGACTGGCTAACCAACAGAGAATCAGGGAAGGAATGGCAAGCGACGCTTTACCTATCAATAAGACTAATAAGAGAAATAACTCCCCCTCTATATCTCCCCAAGGGGAGACGGGAAAGAATGGGGAGATTATTCTTGTTCCGCCGGAGTATGCACTCAACAAAAATACGCACAACTATGAAGGGCTGATGGAAGAGCTGCAACGCCAAAAAGTGACGGCCGTCAAGGAAATCAATGCCATCCTAAGACTCACGGATTTCGGAAAACTGAAAGGAAAGATATGGAAAATACTCTATGACATCAACAACTCACCGCAGATGAAAGCAAGGATTGTAATGCCGGGAAAATATATTCTGAAGCTACTCCAAAACTAAAGGCTGGTCAGTACAATAGGTCAAAGAGGTATTTCTCCCTCCAGAGTAAACCTCTTTGACTCAATTCGGCTATTTGCTTTCCGTTCCAAACAAATACTCTCTCAAATTGCTTTTCACTCTAAACAAATTCGTATATTTGCTACACATAAATCGTTTTAAATATCATGATAACATTTCCGAATGCTAAAATAAACCTGGGACTGAACATTGTAGAGAAACGCCCCGACGGGTATCATAATCTGGAAACAGTATTCTATCCTGTTCCCTTGGAAGACGCGCTGGAGATTAACGTGCTGAACGAAAGTAACGAGAAGTTTCGTCTGTACCAGGCAGGATTAGAAATCGAAGGAGAAATAGAAAACAATCTCGTGGTAAAAGCCTACAAGCTGCTGGATGAAAAGTTCAATCTGCCGCCCGTGGATATTCACCTGTTCAAGCACATCCCTTCCGGTGCCGGTTTGGGCGGCGGATCATCCGATGCAGCATATATGCTGAAATTACTGAATGAAAAATTCAATTTGGAACTAACAGATGAAACCTTAGAAGAATATGCCGCAAAACTGGGAGCAGACTGCGCCTTTTTCATCCGGAATACCCCAACATACGCCGAAGGGATAGGAAACCTCTTCTCCCCTATCTCCTTATCTCTAAAAGGGTATCAGATTGTGTTAGTCAAACCTGATATTTTTGTTTCCACCCGCGATGCTTTTGCGCAAATAAAACCGCATCGGCAAAATATCCCATTGAAGGAAGTTATAAAGCATCCTATAGAGGAATGGAAAGAGCTAATGGTGAATGATTTCGAAGAAAGTGTATTCCCCAAATTCCCGGCTATCAAAGAGATTAAAGATAAGCTTTATCAGGAAGGAGCCATATACGCGGCAATGACAGGCTCCGGTTCATCTGTATTTGGTTTGTTCAAACCGGAAGATAAGAAAACAGCGGAAAAAGATTTCGGGGAAAAAGCATTTGTATATCGGGGCATACTGAAATAGCAGACGGATAAATCTTGCATATACCATCAAAGAGGCTAATTCCAAGCCTCTTTTTTTGTTCACTAATGAACAAAAAATAAGCCCTGTCTCCCGACAAGGCTTATTCACAACACAAACACAAAATAAAACACGACAAAACTACTATGCAATCTTACCTGTCTATGCCGGGGAGGCATAAGTACTAGTTACGGATATTCACATATACATAAACAGCGTCAGGCTGATTTGCAACTTATAAACAAATGCGGGGAAGCATTTGTTCATTCCCTATTTGTTAATAAAAACAAAAATCTCTTTAGTCGCTTATTGAATACCTCTTTCGCGAAGCTTCAACTGCCAATTCCAGGCAGAAAGCAACGTATCTTCGATGGTTTCAACAGCTGTCCAACCCAACTCTTCGTTTGCGAATTTAGGGTCGGCCCATACTTTTTCAATATCTCCCGCACGACGACCGACAATCTGATAATTCAGCTTCACGCCGGTTGCCTTCTCGAAAGCATTGATTAATTCCAATACTGAAAGACCGCGCCCCGTTCCAATGTTGAACACTTCCACTGTTTCTTTCTGCTTCTTTTCCAAGATGCGGCGGATAGCGATCACATGTGCTTTTGCCAAATCGACCACATTAATGAAGTCGCGTATGCAAGAGCCGTCGGGCGTATCATAATCATCACCGAACACGCTCAGTTTCTCACGGATACCGATAGCGGTCTGGGTCAGATAAGGTATCAAATTCTGAGGCACACCATTGGGCAACTCACCAAGCAATGCTGTAGGATGCGCACCGATCGGATTGAAATAGCGCAACAGGATTGCATTGATAGGAGCACCTGAAGCCACAGTATCGCGAACAATTTCTTCATTGATCTGCTTCGTATTACCGTAAGGAGATTCCGCTTTCTTAATCGGGGCATTCTCCGTTACCGGCAATTCGTCCGGCTGACCGTAAACTGTACAAGAAGATGAGAACACAATACCTTCCACTCCGTGCTTCGGCATCAATTCGAGCAGATTAATCAATGAAACCAAATTGTTGCGATAATAAAGCAACGGTTTCTGAACCGACTCTCCTACAGCCTTACTGGCCGCAAAGTGGATGATGGCTTTAATGCCTTTATATTTAGTAAACACAGCGTCAAGACCGGCGTAATCCAAGCAATCCAACTTTTCGAATGCAGGGCGGATACCCGATACTTTTTCGATGTTATCGACAACATCAGCGCTGGAGTTTGACAAATTATCTATTATCACTACTTCATAACCTGCGTTTTGAAGTTCGACTACAGTATGTGAACCGATATAACCCGTTCCACCTGTAACTAATATCTTTTCTTTCATCAGTGATTTATTCTTATTAGGTTATCATTTGTTTGTGGCGGCAAATTTAAGGAAATTTATTTAGATAAAAAGCAAAAAGTGTATTTTTTTTAGTTGAAAAAAGAAAGGGGTAGAATTTCTTCTACCCCTCACCCGTATTGCATGTTCTTTTTTTCAGATTTTCACCACGCCTGAAAAACCCATGAAAGCCATAGCCAAAAGCCCGGCAGTGATCAGGGCGATCGGAGTTCCTTTCATTCCTTTCGGGATATTTACCAAACTCATCTGTTCGCGCAAACCGGCAAAAAGAGTCAGTGCCAGACCAAAACCGATAGCCGTGGAGAATGCATAAACCACACCTGTCAGCAGGTCATAATCTTTTTGGATAACGAGAATAGCTACACCCAGAATACAGCAGTTAGTCGTAATCAAGGGTAAGAATACACCCAATGCCTGATATAAAGAAGGTGATACCTTTTTCAGAATGATTTCCACCATCTGAACCAATGCAGCAATTACCAAAATGAAAGTGATGGTCTGCAAGTAGCCTAAATCGAAAGCATCGAGCACGAACTTCTGAATCAGAAACGTTACGATAGTGGCGATAGTGAGCACGAATGCCACTGCAGCGGACATACCCAACGCTGTTTCTACTTTCTTAGATACGCCGAGGAACGGACAGATACCCAGAAACTGTGACAACACGATGTTATTGACAAAGATTGCCGAAATAAATATCAATATATATTCCATAGTTCTAAATTAATAATTAAAGAATTGATAATGAAAAGCGTTTCAGACGCCATTCCATTTTTTCATTCTTTCATTTTTCATTCTTTAATTCTTTTTCAGGCTATTAATCAATGCAATCAGATAACCCAACGCGATGAAGGCACCAGGAGCGAGTACGAACACCAGCATACCGTATTCTTCGGGAAGAATGGTCAGATTGAAGATTTTACCTGTACCCAGGAATTCGCGCATAGCCCCCAGCAGGGTAAGAGCCAGCGTAAAACCAAGTCCCATACCCAAACCATCAAAGAAAGAAGCCATCGGACTATTCTTGGCAGCAAACGCTTCCGCACGTCCCAATACAATACAGTTCACAACGATCAAGGGTATGAACAGACCCAATGTAGCATACAGAGCCGGAACATAAGCCTGCATCACCATCTGCAACAAAGTCACGAAAGAAGCGATTACTACAATAAAGGACGGGATACGTACCATATCAGGAATAAGGTTCTTGATAGCTGAAATTACCACGTTGGAACAAATAAGCACGAACATGGTAGCCAACCCCATACCCATACCATTGATGGCAGAGGAAGTGGTACCCAACGTAGGACACATACCAAGCAGGAGCACAAATGTAGGATTCTCTTTGATAATCCCGTTCATCATAACTTTAAAATTATTCATATCTTCTACTCCTTTCTTTTATTTAGCGCTGATAGAATCTGTAGCCTCAGTGGCTGCATTTTCAGCAGGTTCAACAACTTTTTGCGTAGCGCCCGTAGCAGCATCAGACACATTCTGACCGGCATAAGCGGCATAAGCGGCATTTACAGCATTCAGGAAAGCACGTGAGGTAATAGTAGAAGCGGTAATGGCATCTACCTGACCGCCATCTTTGCTCACAGACAGAGGAGCCTTACCCGGATTCATACCTTTGATGCTCCCTTTATTGCCTTCTTTAAACCAGTCGGCAGCTTTGGAACCCAATCCCGGGGTTTCCACATGCGACAACAAGGAGTAATCTATAATGTTTCCTTCCGCATCAAAGCCTACCAGCACTTTCAGCTCACCACCGAATCCCATTGCACCGGCTTCTACGGCAGCACCGATAAACTGGCCGCCTTTCGTAGCGGGATAAACGGCATAATCTACATCATTCACCGTCTGCATCTTCTTTTCTGCAATCGGGTCATTATCAAAACCGGGAACCACCGCACTGACAGCATCGCTCAATGTCTTTGCATTGGCCTGTGCAATAGGTTCCTTAGTCAGTTCATTCACATACGCCAGCAATGCCACGGATATAGCAGTAACGCCCGTGAGTACCAGCAACATATTCTTCAAGGATGATTCTAACTTTTTCATTTCTTCTTCGCTACCTCCCCAAAGCGTTTAGGTTTACAATATGTATTAATCAGCGGAGTGAAGGCATTCATAATCAGAATAGCAAACGACATACCTTCGGGATAAGCACCGAACAGACGGATAATCACTGTCAGCAGACCGATACAAACACCATAGATCAGCATACCTTTCTTACTCATCGGAGAAGTAACATAATCCGTAGCCATAAAGACAGCACCCAGCATCAGACCACCCGTAAGCAACTGAAGCACCGGAGAAACATAAAGTTCCGGATCTACCAGGTGCATAATGCCGGAGAATACGAATACCGTAGCCAAAATGGACACAGGAATATGCCAAGTGATGATTTTCTTCCAGAGCATATAAGCCAATCCGAGCAACAGGGCCAATGCACTTACTTCACCGAGACAACCGCCATTGTTTCCAATCAGCAAATCAAAAGAAGACGGCAGGTCTTTCAAAGCCTCTATATTACCACCCGCAATCTGCTTCA
The DNA here is from genome assembly GCF_900142015.1 of Bacteroides stercorirosoris. Classification (GTDB taxonomy): domain Bacteria; phylum Bacteroidota; class Bacteroidia; order Bacteroidales; family Bacteroidaceae; genus Bacteroides; species Bacteroides stercorirosoris. The sequence goes on along the minus strand of NZ_FQZN01000018.1, from coordinate 104,455 downwards.
TCAGATTGAGCGGTGTAGCAGCCGTCGTTGCATCCGTGTAGGAAGTCAGCTGTCCTACAACCGGCCAACTCGTCATCTGCACCGGGAAAGAAAGCAACAGGAACACACGGCCTGCCAATGCAGGATTGAACGGGTTACAGCCCAATCCACCGAAAGACATTTTACCTACACCGATAGCGAACAACGCACCCAGAATAATAATCCAGATGGGCAGGTTGGAAGGTAAGTTGAATGCCAGCAACACACCTGTGATTATGGCGGAACCGTCGCAAATGGTGGTAGTTTCTTTCTTCATAAGGAATTTGCCAATAGCCCATTCGAAGAACAAACAGGCAGCCACAGAAGTAGCCGTGACAATCAGCGCACCCAGTCCGAAGAAATAGAGTGATACAAGAAATGCAGGAATCAACGCGATGAGCACGCCATACATATTCTTCTTCACGCTGTCGCCACCATGAACATGGGGCGAAAGTGATATTACTAATTTATTTTCCATACTTCGTTATTTTTTAGCTTGACGTGCACGGATGATTGCTCCTACCTTACCTTTACCCAGACGACAGTAGTCCAGCAACGGACGGTTGGCAGGACAGGTGAACTGGCAAGAACCGCACTCGATACAATCCATAATTCTTTCTTTCTCCATTCTCTCGAATTCTGTGTGTTCGGCAAGTGCCGACAGCAGATAAGGCTCCAGCCCCATCGGACAAGCGCCTACACATTTTGCACAACGGATGCAAGGTTGAACTTCACCGCGCTTAGCCTCTTTCTGATTCATAATCAGAATACCGGAACTACCTTTGGCAGTCGGGACATCCGTATTCACCAATGCTTTACCCATCATCGGACCACCACCGATAATCTTACCGGTATCTTCGGGCAAACCACCACAAGCGTCAATCAGCTGCTTCATCGGCGTTCCGATACGTGCCAGGAAGTTGGAAGGTTTTGCCACTGATTTACCAGTCACTGTAATCACACGCTCAAACAATGGCTTATTTTTCTGTACAGCCTGATAGACAGCAAATGCAGTACCTACATTCTGTACCACTGCACCCGTAGAGATGGGCAGTGCGCCACTTCCCACCTGACGGTTGGTAATAGCATCAATCAACTGCTTTTCACCTCCTTGCGGATATTGCACTTTCAAAGCTACCACCTCGATGCCTGCATAGCTGGATGCCACTTTCGTCATCAACTGGATAGCATCGGGCTTATTATTTTCGATACCGATAAATGCTTTATTCACCTTTACTGCTTTCATCAGGATGGATACGCCCACCATAATTTCTTCAGCGTGCTCCAGCATCAACTGGTGGTCGGCAGTCAGATAAGGCTCGCACTCCACGGCATTGATAATGACACACTCAGCCTTGAATGCAGGCGGCGGACAGAGCTTCACCTGAGTAGGGAAACATGCACCACCCAAGCCCACGATACCGGCATCGGCAATCTTTTTCACTATTTCTTCTGAGGTAAGGGTACATTCCTTCACCAATGTTTCAGTGCGGTCAATGCTTTCTTCCCATTCATCACCGTCTACATCAATAAAGATAGCAGGTTTCGGGTAGCCGCTGGCATCGATAATCGTATCGATCTTAGCAACCTTGCCGCTGACAGACGAGTGGATGGCTGCGGATACGAAACCACCGGGTTCGGCAATCTTTGTGCCGACTTTCACCACATCTCCTTTAGCCACAACCGGTTTTGCAGGCGCACCAATGTGCTGTCCCAGCAGAATCACAGCTTTGGCAGGAACTTCCGCCTTAATGATGGGCTGATGTGCTGAAAGTTTATTTTCGTGTGGATGAACACCACCGATTGAAAATGTCTTCAACATACAATTCTGTATTTTAGTCGTTTATTACTTCTTGATTATTATGCCTCTGCCTTAGGAGTCTCAGTTTTCACAGTAGCAGCGACTTTGGGAGCAGCAGCCGTTTCGGCAGCCTCCGCCTTCGGTTTACGCGGCGGGAAATTGAGTGCGATAATAGTGTTCTGCGGACAAGCTTCTTCGCACTTACGACATGATTTACATTTATTCGGGTCGATATAAGCCAGATTATTTTCCAGCGTAATAGCCTCGAACGGACAAACTTTCACACACTTGCCACAACCGATACAAGCGACCGTACAAGCCTTACGTGCTACACCGCCTTTATCTTTGTTTACACACTGCACATAGACGCGGCGTGACTTCTTGCCTTGCGGACGAATTTCAATGATACTCTTCGGACAGGCTTTGACGCAGGCACCACAAGCCGTACACTTAGCTTCATCCACTTCCGGAAGCCCTGTTTCGGGATTCATGTGGATAGCATCGAACTGGCAGGCTTCTACACAGTCGCCACAGCCCAGACATCCAAAACTACAACCTGTTTCACCCCCATAAAGAGAAGCTGCAATAGCACAACTCTTCGCACCGTCGTAACTATTCGTACGGGGACGATTGGCGCAGGTTCCATTACATCTCACCACTGCAACCATCGGTTCGGCAGCAGCAGCATCCAAACCAAGGATCTCAGCAATCTTCGTCATAACGGGTTGTCCACCCACCGGACAGAACTTGCCATCCAGCGAACCTGCCTTTACACAAGCATCGGCAAAACCGCTACAACCCGGATAACCACATCCACCGCAATTTGCTTGAGGCAACACTTCTCCTACCTGTGCAATTCGCGGGTCTTCATACACGGCGAATTTCTTGGAAGCTACATAAAGAATAGCAGCCGAAACCAGCGCTATGGCTCCCAATGAAATCACTGCAATCAGAATTACATTCATAAGTTAGTTATTTATTTAATTATTTGTTTTAATGTATCAATAGTTAGTCTATCGGCTTTATGGAGAAAGAGAATTTCTTTCCCATGCGTGTTCTATTCAGCCATAATATATAATAATAAGGTATAAGGAGCGCCAACGAACAAAGCGCAGAGCGAAGTTCGTCATTCCAGACAGCCATAAATATAAAGAGGGAAATAACCAAAATACAGAAAGGTACAATAAAAGCCAGCAGCACCGCTATCATTCCCATAGAGAGTTCTCCGAAAACAATCACCCGGTCTCCGGGCTGATAGGAAGACGCATCACCGGTGGTTACGTCGATTAATTTTTCTTTGGTATCAGCTGATGCGCAATGCCCCTTAGCGCTACATGCCGCACAAGCTGACGTCTGGACAATTCTCACCTTCACATGAGAACCGTTTATGTTTTCCACAATACCTTGATGTTTTATAATATCTGCCATTTTGCAAACTGTGCATTACAAATTGCGGCAAATTTACGCATTATTTGCGAACTGCAAGGCATTCGCCTGTTTTTTTATGTGTACGCTAACGCACTTTTTCCCGTTTTAACTATTTTTCTTCGCTTTTTTAATGAAAAAACCGGGAAAAGCTGTTTTTAAACACAGATTAATATATCACTTTGCACCACCAATTAAAGCATAATGAAGAATCTGTCCTTATATATTAATAAGGAGTGAAACCTTAGACAAGCGCAAAATGACAAAATGATATTATACAAATAAGGCTGCTCCCGTAAAGAAGCAGCCTTATTTGCATTTATATCAGATTATATGATTACCATTTGTAATTGATACCGAAACTCAGCAACTCTTTTACCTGGAAATGACTACTACCCGTAGTCGGCTTGCTGCTGTCATCAAAACGGGCATGGATATAGAGTTTAGTTGAAAGATAACGGTTAAGCACAAAATTGAAAGTATTTTCCCACTCGATACGCACCCATTCATAACTGGTCACATAATCCAAACGGGAATCTAATGTAATGGAAGGAATAATCTGCCAGAACAGAGTCGGCTGCACTTGCGAACCGAAGTTATGGCGTACAGTCTTGCCTTCTTCCAAACCAAAATCAACCTCATTTACTTCTTTATTGCCCACATAGCGCATAGTCCACGTCAACGGAGCAATGAAAACAGATAAATTAAACTTCTTCTTTTTCAGTTTATAGTCCATACCGATACTGGCCGACCAATCAGCCGGAGCCAAGAAAGCTGATACCAACGGCTCTTTATTGGCTTTATAACCATGACAGAACTGAGTCTTGAACTCAGTTGAAATGGTATAATACCAATTAGACGCAGCCTGAACACCTAACTTACTATACAAACGGAATTGGTCCGTATTTACCAAATAATCATGGAATTCATCCGAAGGTGCAGATGAAAAGCCTAACTTCGCATCCAGCAAATTCTCCCATTGTATCTTTTCCCTATCATTATAATTGGCAAACAACTGCAAGTTCGCCAGGACAGAATTTGTGCTCTCGCCACCCTTATACCAGTTATCAGAAATATAGTTCTGGGTGATCTGCAAAGAACCGCTTCCACCCGTTACCCACCAGTTGGGCTTACGGATGACCACTTCCACATCCTCTTTCACATTCGCCATGCTTTCCTGCGAGAACAGTTTTATCACAGAAGGTTTGGAAGAGACTTCTTTCTCGATATTATCTTTGAAGACTTTCACCTGCATAATCTCATCCTCCCACGCTACAATATTACGCGGATCCTCATTCACATAAAGGTAGAGCAACGCGCGGTCTACCGTTTCATTGGCACGCTTCTTCGAAGTGAAAGGCTTTTCATCAAAAGGCAAAAGTTCCTTTGCCGGAGATTTAACCGTATCTGAAGGCTGAAACTTCCATTTCAATGTAGAAATGCTCTCCATTGGAGAATTATAATAAGTCAACGGGATGAACAAACGATAATAATTAGGATTCTCTGCGATATAACGCTCCGGAGTAGAAGGATCATTCAGATATTTCAATACTCCAAAGTATTTCTCATGCAACATGGAAACTGTGTCCAAATGCAGAGTATCACCTCCTGGTTTTAACTTTAAGACAAAATATTGCTTCATCAAGTCCGACAAGGTATCCGCTTGTACGGCAGCCGGTTCCCCAGCGGCTTTCAAGACAGGCTTCACCGAATTCTGCGCCATTACCGACGAAGAAAATAGTGCGGCAATAGCCCACAATGATAAGTATCTATTCTTCATAACGCCCTAAAATCTATGTTTTGAGTGCAAAAGTAAATTAAAATGTTTAGAAAACATAGAAAAGCAAAAGAAAAGAAATCAAGTTTTTTAAGAATTGTTTCGCTGAAACTTGATATACTTCCTCTTTTTTTTGTAATTTTGCGCTTTTTAAGTTTCACACGTAGTATAATTCAGATACACAAGTGTGTACATCAGACTAAGCAAAACAATAATATTAAAACAGTATAGCTGTGGGAGAAACAAAGTATATTTTCGTCACCGGTGGCGTTGCCTCTTCATTGGGTAAAGGTATCATCTCATCCTCCATCGGTAAATTGCTGCAAGCAAGAGGTTATAAAGTAACCATTCAGAAGTTTGACCCGTATATCAACATTGACCCGGGTACTCTGAACCCTTACGAACACGGAGAATGCTACGTGACCGTAGATGGTCATGAAGCCGACCTCGACTTAGGTCACTATGAACGTTTTCTGGGCATCCAGACAACCAAGGCCAACAACATCACGACCGGACGTATTTACAAAAGCGTTATCGACAAGGAACGCCGCGGTGATTATTTAGGTAAGACCATCCAGGTAATCCCTCACATCACGGACGAAATCAAACGGAACGTGAAGTTGCTGGGCAACAAATACAAATTCGATTTCGTAATTACGGAAATCGGCGGTACGGTGGGTGACATCGAGTCATTACCGTATCTGGAGAGTATCCGTCAGTTGAAATGGGAACTGGGACGTGACGCTTTATGTGTACACCTTACTTATGTACCCTACCTTGCTGCCGCCGGCGAATTGAAGACCAAGCCGACACAACACTCCGTAAAGGAACTGCAAAGTGCAGGTATCCAGCCGGATGTATTGGTTCTGCGCACGGAATACGAACTGAGCACCAACCTTCGCAAGAAAGTAGCATTATTCTGTAATGTGGATGAAAATGCAGTAGTACAGAGCATCGATGCTCCTACCATCTACGAAGTGCCCATCCTGATGCAGGCTCAGAAACTGGACGAAACAATCTTGAAGAAAATGGGATTGCCCGTAGGCGACACTCCGGGACTGGGTCCGTGGCGTGCTTTCCTCGAACGTCGTCATAAAGCAGAAGATACAGAACCTCTGCATATTGCATTAGTGGGCAAATATGACTTGCAGGATGCTTACAAGTCTATCCGCGAAGCCCTTTCACAAGCCGGTACTTATAACGACCGTAAAGTGTCCGTGGATTTTGTGAACAGTGAGAAGCTGACCGAAGACAACGTTGCCGAAGCATTAGAAGGTATGGCAGGTGTATTGATTGGCCCGGGATTCGGCGAACGTGGCATTGCCGGTAAATTCGTTGCCATCAAATATGCACGCACACACGATATTCCGACTTTCGGTATCTGTCTGGGTATGCAGTGTATTGCTATCGAATTTGCACGCAATGTGCTTGGATATGCTGACGCTGATTCACGCGAGATGAACGAGAAAACTCCGCACAATGTGATCGACATCATGGAAGAGCAGAAATCCATCACCAATATGGGTGGAACCATGCGTCTGGGAGCTTACGAATGTATCTTGCATAAAGGCAGCAAGGCATACGAGGCTTACGGGACAGAACACATTCAGGAACGTCACCGCCACCGCTATGAGTTCAATAACCAATATAAAGCTGAATATGAGGCTGCCGGCATGAAATGCGTAGGTATCAATCCGGAATCCGACTTGGTGGAAATCGTAGAAATACCGAAACTGAAATGGTTCATCGGAACACAGTTCCATCCCGAATACAGCAGTACGGTATTGAAACCACACCCGTTGTTTGTAGCATTCATCAAAGCATCTGTCGAAAGTTTCGAAGAAAAGGAAAAAGCAAAGAAATAAGATTATTTCAATAATTATAAAATTGTAAATTAGAAATTATTCATGGATAAAAACACCATTACAGGTCTTGTTTTAATAGCAATTTTGTTAGTCGGCTTCAGTTTTCTGAGTCGCCCCAGCAAAGAGCAATTGGAAGCACAACAGCGATATTATGATTCCATTGCGCTGGTACAGCAACGTGAAGAGGCACTGAAAGCCAAAGCGGATGCAGCATTGGCAAATGAAAAAGATGTGGAAACAGTGGATTCCACTTCACTCTTCTTCAATGCCCGCCAAGGAACAGACTCGCTGATTACCATTCAGAACGATGTGGCCGAGTTAACCCTCAGCACCAAAGGCGGCTCCATATTCTCCGCTGTATTGAAAGAGTATATGGAACAGGACAAGAAGACTCCTGTAACCTTATTCACCGGAAACGATGTTTCCATGAATTTCCTTTTCTATAATAAGAAGGAAACCATACAGACAAAGGACTATTACTTCACCGCAGTACACCGTACAGACAGCACCGTAACGATGCGTCTGGTGGCCGACAGTGCAAGTTATATAGACTTCAAGTATGCATTGCATCCCAACACTTACCTGGTAGACTTCAGCATTGAAGCTAAAGGCATGGCAGATAAGCTGGCGGCAAGCAACAACTACGTCGATATCGAATGGGCACAACGCGCCCGCCAGATCGAGAAAGGTTATGTATATGAGAACCGCTTGTCTGAATTGACTTATAAGTTCTTAGGAGATGGTACGGACTATTTGTCAGCCAACAAAGATGATGAAAAAGAAGTGCCCGAACGCCTGGACTGGATCGCATTCAAGAACCAGTTCTTCTCTTCGGTATTCATTGCGGATGCCGACTTTGAGAAAACAAAGTTAGTCTCTAAAATGGAACGGGAAGGCAGCGGATACATCAAGGACTACTCTGCTGAAATGAGCACCACTTTCGACCCGACCGGCCAGAAAGCAACGCAAATGTTCTTCTACTTTGGTCCGAACCATTACAAGACGCTGACCGCACTGGATAAGGGACGCGAAGAAAAATGGGAACTGAACCGCTTGGTTTACCTGGGTTGGCCGTTGATTCGCTGGGTCAACAAATGGTTTACCATCAACATCTTCGACTGGTTGTCCGGCTGGGGTTTAAGCATGGGTATAGTACTGTTGCTGATGACATTGATTGTAAAAGCAGTCGTATTCCCCGCCACCTGGAAAACGTATATATCTTCTGCCAAGATGCGTGTGTTGAAACCGAAAATAGACGAAATCAACAAGAAGTACCCCAAGCAGGAAGATGCGATGAAGAAACAGCAGGAGGTTATGGGACTGTACAGCCAGTATGGTGTAAGCCCGATGGGCGGTTGCTTGCCGATGTTGGTGCAATTCCCGGTTCTGATTGCATTGTTCATGTTCGTGCCGAGTGCTATTGAGTTGCGTCAGCAAAGCTTCTTGTGGGCCGATGACCTCTCGACATACGATGCTTTCATCAACTTCCCGTTCAATATTCCGTTTCTGGGCAGCCACTTGAGTTTGTTCTGTCTGCTGATGACGGTTGTGAATATTCTGAACTCAAAGTTTATGATGCAGCAACAGGACACCGGTGCTAACCCGCAAATGGCAGCAATGAAGTGGATGACGTATCTCATGCCCGTCATGATGTTGTTCATATTGAACAGCTATCCGTCAGGCTTGAACTATTACTACTTCATATCGACATTGATTAGTGTGGTGACTACTCTCATTCTGCGCAAAACTACGAATGAAGAGAAGCTCCTTGCCCAATTGGAAGCACGAAAGAAAGATCCGAAGAAAGCTAAGAAAACCGGCTTTGCCGCCCGCCTGGAGGCAATGCAGAAACAACAGGAACAGTTGTTGAAAGAGAGACAGAATAAAAAGTAAGTCTCCGCTTTTCATCACTTGATAATAGAAGCCGGGCAATTGATGTAATTGTCCGGCTTTCTTTCTCTTATAACTACTATAACTATACTAAAACTATACTAAAAAATGAAGACTAAATATACATACAAACAGATATGGATGATAGCCTATCCCATCCTCATCAGTCTGCTGATGGAGCAAATGATAGGTATGACAGACACCGCTTTCCTGGGACGGGTAGGCGAAGTGGAATTAGGAGCTTCCGCCATTGCCGGTGTCTTCTACATGGTAATATTCATGGCTGCTTTCGGTTTCAGTATCGGAGCACAGATACTCATTGCACGGCGCAACGGTGAACACCAGTACAAAGAAATCGGAAACCTGTTTTATCAGGGTATCTATTTCCAGGTAGGATTGGCGGCGGTCATGTTCTTCCTCTCCTACTTCCTGTCTCCGCTGATTCTGAAACGCATTGTGGCTTCGGAACACATTTACGAAGCAGCCATCAGTTACCTGAACTGGCGTGTATTCGGCGCGTTCTTCTCGTTCAGCGGAGTCATGTTCCGTGCGTTCTTCCTGGGAACCACGCAGACAAAGACACTGACGCTGAACTCCATAGTAATGGTATTGAGCAATGTGGTATTCAACTACATTCTCATCTTCGGAAAATTCGGTTTTCCGGCTCTCGGCATTGCCGGTGCGGCTATCGGTTCATCCCTTGCCGAACTGGTTTCCCTGGTGTTCTTCATCCTCTACACCCGCAGCCGCATAGACTGTCGTAAGTACGGACTCGACCGCATACCTAAATTCTGCAGTGAAGTATTGAAACGAATATTGAACGTTTCCTTCTGGACTATGATACAGAACGTCATTTCACTGTCCACCTGGTTCCTGTTCTTCCTCTATGTGGAACACTTGGGAGAACGGTCGCTTGCCGTTACAAACATCGTCCGGAGTGTATCCGGCATATTGTTCATGGTGATGATGGCATTCGCATCTACTTGCGGTTCACTGGTCAGCAATCTCATCGGTGCAGGTGAAAAAGACTGCGTAGCGGGAACCATCCGGCAACATATACGCATCGCCTATGTATTTGTGCTGCCGCTGGCATTGCTATTCTCGTTATTTCCCAAAGTAGTGCTTGGCATCTATACAGATATGCCGGACTTGCAGGATGCAGCGGTACATTCACTTTGGGTGATGTGCTCCGCATACTTGTTCCTTGTGCCCGCCAATGTTTACTTCCAGTCAGTGTCAGGAACTGGAAATACACGTACAGCACTGGTGATGGAATTGGCGACACTGGTGATCTATGTAGCTTATATCACCTATACCATCCTTTACTTACGCCTGGATGTAGCTTTGTGCTGGACATCTGAAATGGTTTACTCCATTTTTATCCTGCTATTCTGCTGGTGGTATATAAAAGGAGGACAATGGCAAGAGAAACGTATATAATTTGTATATTTGCTGCAAATAACCGTAACGAACAACATATATGAAACAAGTAAATTTATTGCTTATGTCAGCAGCTATGACATTGGCTGCCTGCGGCGGGACAAAGGACGCAGGGCAAGCCGAAGCACCGCTTATCGAGCGGTCGGACATCCAGATTGAAGGCAAGCGCATGACTCCCGAAGCCCTTTGGGCTATGGGACGCATCGGTGGCGTTGCCGTATCACCCGACGAAAAGCAAATTGCTTACACGGTAGCTTATTACAGCGTACCGGAGAACAAAAGTAACCGCGAGGTTTTCGTAATGAACGCAGATGGAACAGCGAACAAACAAATCACTCGTACCCCCTGGCAGGAAAACGAAGTGACCTGGATAAAGGGTGGTACCAAGCTGGCATTCCTCTCTAACGAAAGCGGCAGCAGCCAACTATGGGAAATGAATCCTGACGGCAGCGGACGCAAACAGTTGACGCAATATGACGGTGACATCGAAGGTTATTCTTTCTCCCCCGACGGCAAGAAGTTGCTTTTCATAGCACAGGTGCAGACCAAACAAAGCACTGCCGAGAAATATCCCGACCTGCCGAAAGCGACGGGTATCATCGTCACCGACCTGATGTATAAGCATTGGGATGAATGGGTGACCGGTGCCCCGCACCCTTTTGTGGCGGATTTTGATGGAAACGGTATCAACAATATAAAGGATATACTGGAAGGCGAACCTTACGAAAGCCCAATGAGACCTTGGGGTGGCATCGAGCAACTGGCATGGAGTCCTGCCGGAGATAAAGTGGCTTATACCTGCCGCAAGAAGACCGGTCTGGCATACGCCATCTCCACCAACTCGGATATTTATATCTACGACCTTGCAACCAAGAAGACAGACAATATCACCGAAGAAAACAAAGGCTATGACACGAATCCCCAGTACTCTCCCGATGGTAAATACATTGCCTGGCAGAGCATGGAACGTGACGGTTATGAAGCTGACCTGAACCGCCTCTTCATCATGAATCTGGAAACAGGTGAGAAACGTTTCGTCAGCAAGGAATTTGAATCGAACGTAGATGGTTTCTTGTGGAATAGAGACTCTAAGAATATTTATTTCATCGGTGTCTGGCATGGTGAAACACAGATTTACAATGTCGATCTTGCTGCCAACGATAAGGTTACGCAGTTGACAGACGGTATGTATGACTATGCTTCCCTCGCCCTCGCGGGAGATAAAGTAATCGCTTTACGCCACTCCATGAGTATGGGTGATGAAATCTATGCCGTATCTGCCACCCGCAACGGTGACGCTTTTGCCGAAGCAAAGCAACTGACCTTCGAAAACAAGCAGATTTACGACCAGTTGGAAATGGGTAAAGTAGAAGCCCGCTGGATGAAGACTACGGACGGCAAACAGATGCTGACATGGGTTATCTATCCGCCGCAGTTTGACCCGAATAAGAAATATCCTACCCTCCTGTTCTGTGAAGGTGGCCCGCAAAGCCCCGTAAGCCAGTTCTGGAGCTATCGCTGGAATTTCCAGATTATGGCTGCCAACGATTATATCATCGTAGCTCCCAACCGCCGCGGACTTCCGGGCTTCGGAGTGGAATGGAATGAGGCCATCAGTGGAGATTATGGTGGCCAGTGTATGAAAGATTACTTCACAGCGATTGATGAAATGGCGAAAGAGCCGTTTGTCGACAATGATCGTCTCGGTTGCGTAGGTGCCAGCTTCGGTGGCTTCTCCGTTTACTGGCTTGCCGGACATCATGATAAGCGCTTCAAAGCATTCATTGCACATGATGGCATCTTCAACATGGAAATGCAGTATCTGGAAACAGAAGAAAAATGGTTTGCCAACTGGGATATGGGCGGCGCATACTGGGAGAAACAAAATCCGGTGGCACAACGCACATTCGCCAATTCTCCACACCAGTTTGTAGACAAGTGGGACACACCTATCCTCTGCATTCATGGCGAAAAAGACTACCGCATCCTTGCCAACCAGGCAATGGCTGCTTTTGATGCCGCCGTAATGCGTGGTGTTCCTGCCGAATTGCTGATTTATCCGGATGAAAATCACTGGGTATTGAAACCTCAGAACGGCATCCTGTGGCAGCGCACATTCTTTGAATGGCTGGACAAGTGGTTGAAATAAAAAAACAGACGATTGAAGGCTCCTGAAACAGACCATCTGTTAGGGATAAACAGACCGTCTATTTGATACGAACAGACCATCTATTCGCAGTGAATAGATGGTCTGTTTTTTATCTCTGCATCAAACCCTGTAATTCAAGGCATAAACGTTGTTTTACTTCTTCCATCGGCACCTCCCGTTTCAGCTCCTGTTGCAGCGAAGTTACTCCTTTATCTATGAATCCGCAGGGGTTGATATAACTGAAATATCGTAAATCAGTATTCACATTCAGCGCCAACCCGTGCATAGTGACGAAGTGGCTGCTGCGCACACCAATAGCGCAAATCTTACGGGCACGGGGCGTATCACCTTCCAACCAGACACCTGTTGCTTTCGCCAGGCGACCCGCAGCGATACCATAAGAGGCACATACACGGATTACAGCCTCTTCAAGCAAGTGCACATATTCTTTCAGTCCCAACGAGAATTCTTCAAGATTCAGGATAGGATAACAAACCAGTTGTCCCGGACCGTGATAGGTAATATCCCCGCCCCGGTCTATGTGATAAAGCGTCGCTCCTATCCTTTGAAGCTGGTCCTCACCCAGCAGCATATTGCCTTCTTTACCGCTGCGGCCTAAGGTGTAGACATGCGGATGTTCGCACAAAATGATGTGATTCTCGTACTCCTGCCCCGCCTGTTTGGCACGGATAAGGGCATCAAAACATTCCGTTTGCCGGGTCCATGCCTCGGCATACGGAATGATATTCCAGTCTGTTATATTCAGTTTCATGCCGACAAAGTTAAGATTTTAGGGATAAAATCGTATATTTGCCAACAGCAAAATGAATAAAGATGAAACATAACTTCCCACAAGTAGATTTGCCAGTCGAAATGCTGGCATGGAGAGATGTAACAGAAGATATTCTGAATCTCTATCGCCAGTCATGCCGATTGAAGGCATGCATTTTTGCACTTTGCACAGAAGGGACGATCACGGCATCCATCAATCTGATGGAACACGAAATCAAAAAGAATGATCTGATCATTCTGATGCCGGGTACCATTATACAGCTTAATGAGCAAGTAGAAAAAGTACGGCTTTGCTTTGTAGGCTTCTCCTCTCACTGCGTCAATGGTATCAATCTGTTGCAAGCTACTATGGGATCGTTCTCTAAAATATGGGATAACCCGATTATCAGCGTCACAGATTTAGTAGCCTCCTATTTCGTAGATTATTTCGCACTGCTGACACGTATATCCATTTCCCACCCCACCGCTACCAGCACAGCAATGGCGCAAAGCTCACTCCACAGCATTCTGCTTGGAATTAATGCTCTTTATGCCAATCGCCCGCAAAGCATTCTTGCCAAAAGCCGCAAAGAGGAAATCTGCCAGAAATTCGTACAACTGGTTATTGAAAATTATATGACTGAGAGACGCGCTCAATTCTATGCCGACAAGCTGGGAATTTCATTGCAGCATCTCAGCACTACCGTAAAGCAAGTAACAGGAAGGAATGTACTCGAAATTATTTCGCATGTGGTGATTACGGACGTCAAAGCACGGCTGAAGTCCACTGATATGACTATTCAGGAAATAGCCTATTCACTGAACTTCCCCAGTGCCTCTTTCTTCGGAAAGTACTTTAAGAGGCACATGGGGATGAGTCCGTTGGAATATAGAAATAGCTAGTATCTTAAACGAAGACTGTTCAAGACTACCGATACACTGGAAAATGCCATAGCGGCACTTGCCAACATAGGATTCAGCAATAATCCGTTGATCGGATAAAGTAGTCCGGCAGCAATAGGAATACCTATCAGGTTGTAAATGAATGCCCAGAACAAATTCTGATGAATCAGGCGTACCGTCTGCCGGGAAAGGTTGAACGCTTTCGGCAACAGTAACAGATCCGAAGTCATAAGAGTGACCATCGCCACATCCATGGCAATATCCGTTCCTTTACCCATGGCAATACTGACATCGGCACAAGCCAAAGCCTGTGAATCGTTGATGCCATCACCTACCATAGCTACCGTTTTTCTCTGAAGTTGAAGCTGGCGTACAAACTCTTCCTTATCATCCGGCAAAGCATCGGCGATATACCGGATATTACCCAGTCGAGCGGCAACAGCGGAAGCGGTGCGTTCACCGTCTCCCGTCAGCATATAGACTTCAATGCCCTGATTGCGGAGTTCCTTGACGGCCTCAACAGAAGTCGCCTTTATCTGGTCCTTGATGGCAACAATCGCAAGAAGTTCGTTCTCACGTCCAAAGTAGACAATGCTGCAACCATCAGATTCGTATTGAGTCAACATTTCACCCAACACATCGGTAAGACCGGCGTGATAATCCTTCAGGAGTTTATGGCTGCCTGCCCAGTACTCAGTATGCTGATAGGATACTTTGATACCTTTACCGGTGATACTTTGAAAACCGTCCAAAGTGGCGGGAACGATTTGTTCCTCCTCCTGCAAAGCAGTGACAATGGCACCAGCCAGCGGATGCTCTGATTTGAGTTCGGCTGCCAGAAGCACATCTTTATAATGTTCTTCCTGCGGCTGCGCCCAAAGCCAGCCGGTTACGGTGGGATGGCCTTCGGTCAGTGTACCGGTCTTATCCAACACAACAACATTCACCTTCCGCATCTGTTCCAAAGCGACGGCATCTTTTATCAGGATATGGTGGTCGGCAGCCTTACCGATACCCACCATCAAAGCCGTAGGAGTAGCCAGTCCCAATGCGCAGGGACAGGCAATCACCAATACGGAGACTGCCGACAACATAGCATGAGAAAGCATATCTACACCCCCAAAGAACATCCAGATAAAGAATGTCAGAACGGACAGGCCTAAGACGACAGGAACAAAGATACCTGTAACCTTATCTACAATACGCTGCACGGGAGCCTTGCTGCCCTGCGCTTCCTGCACCATGCGGATGATACGCGCCAGCACCGTCTCCCCACCCACTTTCTCGGCACGGATAATGAACGATCCTTTCTGATTGATGGTTCCGGCCAACACATGCGAGCCAATCTTCTTTTCTACCGGAATAGGCTCACCGCTTATCATGCTTTCATCTACATAAGAGTCACCTTCAGTCAGAAAACCATCCACGGGGATTTGCTCGCCGGGGCGGACGCTCACCAGATCATCGATGTTCAATTGGTCCAAAGGTATATCCAGTTCTTTACCGTCGCGTACTACACGGGCTTTCTTAGGTTGCAAACCCATCAGTTTGCGGATAGCAGTGGAAGTATTTCCCTTCGCACGTTCCTCCATGAGTTTACCTGTCAAAACGAAGGCGATGATAACCACAGCAGCTTCGTAATAGACATGAGGCTCCAATCCACGGTTATACCAGAAACCGGGGAAGAAAGTATTAAAGACGCTGAATAGGAAAGCAATGGATGTACTTAGTGCCACCAGTGTATCCATATTGCTGCGTCCCAGACGTGCTTGTTTCCAGGCACCGGTATAGAACGGTGTACCGAACAATACCAGTACAGGAATAGCAAGTACCATCTGTATCTCGTTAGAATAAGGTACATGCATAAATACCATGGAAAGCAACAACAGGGGAACAGCAAAAATCCACGCTCCTATCACCCGCGTTTTCAGGCGGCGATAGCGTTTCTGTTGTTCTTCCTCCTGACGTTCTTCAACATGCTCTTCCTCAATAATGAGGTCGTAGCCCGCAGCCAGTACGGCAGCACGAATTTCTCCGGATGTCAGCTTATCCGTCTCATAAGAGACAGACAGTGTATTGGAAGCAAAGTTGACCGAAGCATCTGCAACGCCCACCAACTTGCGAACTGTCTTTTCTACGTTATTGGCGCATCCCGCACAATGCATGTTCAGCACGGGAAACGTCTGTTTCTTTAAATTACCCATATATATATTGTTTTTTTAGAAGTTCTGAAAACAACAGAACACAAATTACACGAATCACACAAATGCAGGTTTCGCTACAAGCGCGAAGGAGATTCGTATAATTCGCGAAATTTGTGTTCTACCCAGTGTTATAAACAATCTCTACAGGCCGTTTGTTCGACTACTTCTTATCCTCTTGCTTCGTCTCCTTCACGAATTCGGCTTCATAGTTGAACTTCTTGAAACCGGCTTTCAGTTTGTCCACATTTGTCTTTTCAGCATCGTATGTGATAGAAACTGTTTTGGTTTTCAAGTCTGTAGAGAATTCTTTTACTCCTTTCTCAAATTTAATGTTGCTCTTCACTTTCTTTTCGCAATTCTCGCAATGCATCTGTGAAACTTTAAAGACAGCAGTACGGATGTCTTTCGCCATTACCGCCGTTACACTTAGTAAAGCTACTACAAGGGCAGCCATCATTCTCTTTGTTTTCATAAATACCTCCTTATTTATTGGTTAATAATATTTAAGTTACGAGCTACTAATTTCTTGCCAGATTAAATCTCAGCCCGATATACGCTTTCGCCCCATGCATCGGCCCCCACACCATAGTGGCATCAAAGTTTTCTCCCCACGGATTAGACGCATCGATTATCGGATTCTTCTGCTTAAAGTTCGTCAGGTTCTCACCACCGATATAAACAGACCAGCGACGGAAATAGCGCGTCACCTGTGCACTGAGTTGCTGGAAACTACCGTAGCGACGTTCCCACGAAAGACTTCCGTCGGATAGTTCGTAAGGATCGGGCATTCTTCCACCACCATTCAACTGTAAGGTAGCATCAAATTGCCACAAGCCCAGAGGAGTCTGATAAGAAGCGGTCAACAAGCCTTTATACTTACCAGTAAGCGGCTTCTCCATCAATTTACCATTATAGGTAGTTTTCGCATCCGTCAGACGGTAAGCTGCCGTCAGAGTGAAGCCTTTAAACAACGGATAATTGGCTTCTACCTGGAATACGTGCGAATAAGAACGCCCATCCAGATTGTAAAAAGCCACTTCATGCGGATTGCTGTCCATATCCACTACTACCTGTTTCAGAAAATCCGTATAGTAATATTCTGCATTCACATTCAGCGTCTTACCGAAAAGGGGAATATAAGTCGAAACACTCGCACCGTAATTCCACGCTTCCTCCTGATCCAAATGAGAAGCAATCTTCATCTTGCGGCTACTTGCCAGAAGATAGTTATTCTCCGCCAATACATGATTCGTACGATATCCCTTGCCGGCAGACACGCGGAAGTGCAGATATTCATTCGGATTATACTTGACGTGGGCACGCGGTGTCACAAAAAAGCCGTATTCACTACTGTAATCTCCCCGAATACCCCCCATCAGCATCAACTGATCGTTCAGATTGAATGTATATTGGACATAAGCTCCCGGAACAGACTCCTTCACAAATTTCTTCGTCAGCCCTTCTTCTGCCTGATTCGTCAGCCGATAGTTCTGATCGTAGCCGTCATAGTTGAAACTTAATCCGGCAGACAGGCTATGCTGTTTACTGAGCTCCGTTTCAAACAGCAGCGAAGCATAAAAATTACTCTGATCCACATCATACAGTTTACGCCCGTAATTGGCATCCTGATTATGCAACGTTCCCTGTAAAATCAAAGCAAGATTCGTATTCTTCTCTTTGTCGAAGATATAAGCGTTCTTCGTGAACGCTTCGTAACGATTTGTTTTGATACCTATTTCATACAGGTCATGCGAAGGAGTATTTCCATGTGCAATCTGACCGCTGTTTCGAGTTTCATGCAACGCCTTTATACCTGCCTGGAATACATAGTGGTCACCCATATATGCCCATCGGTTCCAGACATTATATTGCTCCACACGAGGTATATCCACAAAACCATCATCATTAGAGTCATGAGATTTCGTCTCATTCTCATAATGTGCCAACAAAGAAGTGCTCCACCGCTTCGACAATTTTACCGTAGCATCCGCATTGGCTTCGTAGCGGTTCGTACTACTGGCAAAGAGATTTGCCGACACCCAATCCGCTTCCGGCAATTGAGGCTTCTTGAATTCTACATTGATCTGTCCGGTTATGGACTCATATCCATTCTTCACGGACGAACTTCCTTTGCTGACCTGTATACTCTGCATCCACGGCCCGGGTACGTATCCTAAACCATAAGGAGCTGCCGCTCCCCGGAAATTGGGGATATTCTCGGTCATCATCTGCACATATGTACCGGAAAGTCCTAACAGCTTAATTTGTTTGGCTCCCGTAGCTGCATCCGAGTAGCTGACATCCACGGAAGGATTCGTCACAAAGCTCTCTCCCAGATTACAGCAAGCCGCACGTGTCAGTTCGGCACTACTGATCATATCTTCATTCATCACACTGGTACGCAGTTTCATAGTTCCCAGTTTGCGGGTCACTACATTTACTTCACTCAGTTCCACTCCTTCACGGAGAACAATATCAAGTTGTTGGTTTCCTTTGTCTACATGTATCGTGTCATTCTCAAAACCAATAAAACTAACCACAAGCATGTGGCTACGAGCAGGCTTATGAATGGAAAAGTTACCGTCTTCATTGGTAGTTACTCCATTGGTTGTATTCATCCAAAACACATTCGCTCCCGGAATAGGTTCTCCGGCAGCATCTTTTACGACACCTGTTACTTGCGCCTGCAAAAAATTAAAAGTAAAAAGTGAAATTAATAAGAATATATATTTCATATATCTGAATTCATTTATTAAGGGTACAAAAATAGGATATATGTCGTGCAACAAGGTTGCAAGACCATCCAGCTATCAATTTTTTAAAAGAGAACGTGCAAAGAATCTTCCATTTCGTCCGTACTATCTCCTTATTGCCTCCATATCATCTCCGTACTCTTAGATACGGACAAACTACGGACCAGACACAGTTCAGATATAGCTTTGGATAGAACCGGGCAGGAAGAAAAACACTTCTCCTGCACACCAATTGATTTTAAATAATGAGAACAGAATATAAGGCCAGATACTGCCTCGAACTATCAGGATGCGGAGGTACGGCATACGACACCTCTTTCAATTCCCTCGTAGGCAAGGAGTATTGAAAATCCGGCAATACTTCGCAGAAAAGTTGAATGACAGGTACGGTTATAACAGGACTTTCACATGAATATTTCACCAAATCCACTTTATAAAAAGTAGCCGTACAGCCTTCGTCTTTGCAAGATTTTTCCGGTTTATGAGAAGTTTTATGAGATTTATGGCATTTGGCACAGCCATTGGTGCAACATGCTTGCGCTGTCTCGCAGCGGGCACAACAATAATGGACAATAGAAACTCCTGCCCCTGCATAAACAACCACCAGAGACAATAAAACTGCCAATATGTAACGAAGTCTCTTCATATCCGGTGCAAAGATAGCCAGATAAAAGCATTCATACCTATCTTTTTTCATTTTTTATATGTTCTATTCGTTAATATGTTCTATATTTGTCGATAACGAACTGATATCGAAATGTTGAATTTAACGAAGAAAGTCCAAATGAAAAAGCAATATGTCAGCCTACTTGTCATTCTACTTGCGGCAAGTGGCTTTTTATTTTCTTGCGGTAACACTGTGAACAAAAGCGCAGGTGCGCTGGAGTTCGACAGTATACAGGTAAATGAGGTAGCCCACCTCTTCGGAGACACTGCGAAGCCCGGCTGCAACATCATCATCAACTTTGCATACGCTAATAAGTCGTCCGACGAAAAGCTGAAAGACAGTCTGAACACCTATTTCCTTTCAGCCTGTTTCGGAGATAAATACATGACTCTGAAACCTGAAGAGGCGGTAAAGCTTTACAAGGAAACCTATATCAAGGATTACCTGAAAGATTTGGAACCGATGTATGCCAAAGATGAAGCTGAAAAGGAAGACTCTGCTTCAATATTAGCTTGGTATTCTTATTATAAAGGTATTGAAAGCCACGTGCAGTATTATAAAAAACATCTGCTGGTTTACCGCATCGACTACAATGAATATACCGGAGGCGCACATGGTATTTATATGTCTACTTTCCTGAATATGGACCTGCGCACCTTGAGCCCGATACGTCTGGATGATATTTTTGTAGGAGAATATCAAGAAGCTCTCACCGATTTATTATGGAACCAGCTCATGGCAGACAATAAAGTTACTACACGCCAGGAAGTGGAGGATATGGGCTATACAAGTACAGGAGACCTGGAACCGACTGAGAACTTCTACCTAAGCCCCAAAGGTATCACCTTCTATTATAACATTTATGAAATTGCTCCTTATGTGATGGGCCCGGTAGAAATTACCTTGCCTTATGAGATCATGTCACATCTGCTGAGTGATGATACTATGGCATTGAACGAAATAAGAAACGAGAATTAATAAATCATAAATTATTCACATGGAAATCATTCTAAAGTACTTCCCAGACCTCACAGAGGCGCAGAAGCAGCAATTTGCGTCCCTCTATGATCTCTATACGGACTGGAATGCAAAAATAAACGTCATATCACGTAAAGACATCGAAAACCTGTACGAACACCACGTACTCCATTCATTGGGTATAGCTAAAGTGATTCGCTTTACTCCCGGCACCCGAATCATGGACCTTGGAACGGGCGGTGGTTTTCCGGGTATTCCCCTTGCCATCTTATTCCCCGAGGTGAAGTTCCATCTTGTTGACAGCATCGGGAAGAAAGTACGTGTAGCAACGGAAATAGCCAACAGCATCGGACTGAAAAACGTGACTTTCCGCCATGCACGTGCTGAGGAGGAAAAGCAACTCTTCGATTTCGTTGTAAGCCGTGCCGTGATGCCGTTGGCCGACTTGCTGAAAATCATCCGCAAAAACATCGCTTCCGAGCAACACAATGCTATGCCCAACGGACTGATCTGCCTGAAAGGTGGTGAGCTGGCAAATGAAGCCATGCCTTTCAAGAATAAGACCATGATGTATGATCTGAAAGACTATTTCGAAGAAGAATTCTTTGAAACGAAGAAAGTGGTTTACGTGACGCCTTAATCACAGAAATAATGACTAACATATACCTATCATGAAAATAAAAAGGTTTGAGTTTAATATGTTCCCTGTAAACTGTTATGTTTTGTGGGACGACACTCTTGAAGCTGCCGTGATAGATCCCGGTTGCTACTATGAGGAGGAAAAACAAGCGTTGAAAAACTTCATTCACAAAAATGGCCTGAACGTAAAGCACCTCCTTAATACGCACCTGCATCTGGACCATATCTTTGGAAATGCTTTCATGGTCAAAGAATTCGGTCTGCCGGTGGAAGCCAACAAAGCCGATGAATTCTGGATTGACGAAGCTCCGAAACAAAGCCGCATGTTCGGTTTTCATTGGAACGAACTGCCCGCACCGATAGGACACTATCTTCATGACGGAGATATCATCAACTTCGGTAACACTACGTTGGAAGCTATCCACGTACCGGGACATTCACCGGGTAGCCTTGTTTACTACTGTGCCGCAGATCATTGCATGTTCTCCGGTGACGTACTTTTCCAGGGCAGCATCGGACGTGCCGACCTTACCGGTGGTAATTTCGACGAACTGAAAGAGCACATTTGTAGCCGCCTGTTCATACTGCCCAATGAAACGATTGTCTATCCCGGACATGGCGCCCCGACCACTATCGGTATTGAAAAGGCGGAAAATCCATTCTTCAGATAAACTTTAAAAACAGATACTATCATGAAAAGCGACCTATTAGCGTGCCGCCACATCGGCATCAGCGAAAAAGACGAAGAGAAAATGCTCCGGAAAATAGGAGTCGGCAGTCTGGATGAGTTAATAGACAAAACCATCCCTGCAAACATTCGTCTGAAAGAACCGTTGGCATTGCCCGCGCCTATGACTGAATATGAGTTCGGACAACACATCACCCGGTTGGCGTGCAAAAACAAACTTTACACAACGTATATCGGCCTCGGCTGGTATAACACCATTACCCCCGCCGTTATTCAACGGAATGTATTCGAGAATCCGGTATGGTACACTTCTTATACCCCCTACCAGACAGAAGTTTCGCAAGGGCGCCTCGAAGCGTTGATGAACTTCCAGACCGCAGTATGCGACCTGACGGGTATGCCACTTGCCAACTGTTCTCTGTTGGATGAAGCTACGGCTGCTGCCGAAGCCGTAAGTATGATGTACGCCCTGCGTCCGCGTGATATGCAGAAGTCCGGTGCAAACGTAGTGTTTGTGGACGAGAGCATTTTCCCACAGACACTGGCCGTAATGACTACGCGTGCTATCCCGCAAGGTATTCAGATACGCACAGGTAAATATTCCGAACTGGAACTGACACCGGATATTTTTGCCTGTATACTGCAATATCCGAATGCGAGCGGAAACGCAGAAGATTACCGTGCCTTTGTAGAAAAAGCCCATGCTGCCAACTGCAAAGTAGCCGTTGCCGCCGATATCCTGAGCCTTGCCCTGCTCACCCCTCCCGGAGAATGGGGAGCTGATATTGTATTCGGTACCACCCAACGCCTCGGTACACCGATGTTCTATGGCGGACCGTCAGCCGGGTACTTCGCTACGCGCGACGAATACAAACGTAATATTCCGGGACGTATCATCGGTTGGTCAAAAGATAAATACGGAAAACTCTGTTACCGTATGGCACTGCAAACCCGCGAGCAACATATCAAACGGGAAAAGGCTACTTCAAATATCTGTACCGCACAGGCTTTGCTGGCAACCATGGCGGGCTTTTATGCCGTGTACCACGGTCCGGAAGGTATTCACGCCATTGCAGAACGTATCCACAGCATCGCCGCATATCTGGAAAAGTGTATCAAGAAACTGGGATACAAACAAGTGAATGACCAATACTTCGACACCCTTCGCTTTGTGTTGCCCGACAGTGTATCTGCCCAACAGGTACGTACCATCGCATTGAGCAAGGAAGTCAATCTGCGCTACTTTGATAATGGAGACGTAGGTATGAGTATTGACGAAACAACTGACGTATCCGCTGCCAATGTATTGCTTTCCATCTTTGCCATTGCCGCAGGAAAAGACTACACCAAAGTGGATGATATTCCCGTAAGCAATACTATTAATAAGACTCTGAAACGCCAGAGTGCTTATCTGACACACGAAGTCTTCAATAAATATCATACGGAAACGGAGATGATGCGTTACATCAAGCGTCTCGACCGTATGGACATCTCCCTCGCCCATTCCATGATTTCCCTCGGTTCCTGTACCATGAAACTGAACGCTGCAGCGGAAATGCTGCCTCTCAGCCGTCCGGAATTTATGTGCATGCATCCGCTTGTTCCCGAGGACCAGGCAGAGGGTTATCGTGAATTGATAAACAATCTCAGCGAAGAACTGAAAGTCATCACAGGCTTTGCAGGAGTCAGTCTGCAACCGAACTCCGGTGCGGCAGGTGAATATACAGGACTACGTGTTATCCGCGCTTATCTGGAAAACATCGGTCAGGGACACCGCAACAAAGTGTTGATTCCTGCTTCCGCCCACGGCACAAATCCGGCATCTGCCATCCAAGCAGGTTTCACTACCGTGACTTGCGCTTGCGACGCACAGGGCAATGTGGATATGAACGACCTTCGTGCCAAGGCGGAAGAGAACAAAGACGACCTTGCCGCACTGATGATTACCTATCCTTCTACACACGGTATTTTTGAGACGGAAATCGTAGAAATCTGCCGCATCATCCATGATTGCGGTGCACAGGTATATATGGACGGTGCCAATATGAATGCCCAGGTTGGCCTGACGAATCCCGGCTTTATCGGTGCGGACGTTTGCCACCTGAACCTGCATAAGACGTTCGCTTCGCCTCATGGCGGCGGTGGTCCGGGCGTAGGTCCTATCTGCGTTGCGGAACATCTGGTTCCGTTCCTGCCGGGACATCCGCTGTTCGGTACTCCCGTCAACACAGTGTCTGCCGCTCCGTTCGGTAGCGCCGGTATTTTGCCTATCACTTACGGATATATCCGCATGATGGGTACGGAAGGATTGACACGTGCTACAAAAATAGCTATCCTCAGCGCCAACTATCTGGCAGCCTGTCTGAAAGATACGTATGGTATCGTATATCGTGGTGCCACTGGCTTTGTTGGTCATGAAATGATATTGGAATGCCGCAAGGTACACGAAGAGACGGGTATCAGCGAAAATGATATCGCCAAACGACTGATGGATTATGGTTATCATGCTCCTACTCTCTCCTTCCCTGTTCACGGCACACTCATGATAGAGCCGACAGAAAGCGAAAGCCTTGCCGAACTGGATAACTTCGTGAACGTGATGTTGACCATCTGGGAGGAAATCCAGGAAGTGAAAGAAGGAAAAGCGGATAAGGAAGATAACGTTCTAATAAATGCCCCGCATCCCGAATATGAGGTAGTTGCCAATAATTGGGAACATAGCTATACAAGGGAAAAAGCGGCTTATCCGATAGAAAGTGTACGCGAAAACAAGTTCTGGATAAATGTGGCGCGCGTGGATAACACGTTGGGCGACCGTAAGTTGTTGCCGACGTGCTACGGATGTTTTGAATAAAAGACAAAAAAATAATACCAATTCCTGCAAACGCCCGTTTCCGGATTTCGAAAACGGGCGTTTGATTCTTAATAAAGAATATATTTCCTCATGTTTACCTAATTCTAATATATTCTTTATATTCGCACAACAGTCAATACAGACCAACAAATATCTCGCTCATGAAATTAATCTTCTTCCTATTGCTATATGCCAGTTGCTTCAGCAGTTGTACTTCTCGCCTTTCTCCAAAGGACACCGAAATAAAAGCCCTCAGCGATTCGCTGAAAGTACGCTGTAACGATCGGATCATGCAAACCGACTCACTGCGCATCGAAGCTGAAAATTTCATGGCTCACACCCAACCGGGAACTCCTGAATATTTCCTTGCCCGCCAGTACTACATCAACTCTTATTTCAACGAGAAAAACTTCCCGCGTGTGCTGGAGATGCTAGACGAAACAGAGCGGATGCCCGGCTACAAAGACTTGCCCGCCACCCAAGCCAATTATCTCTATACACGCTCCCGCTGCTACCAATTCATGCAGCAATATGATAAAGCGATTGCCATTTCACGGCAAATAATGGATTTGGTGCCCACGCCCGGTGATACCCTTGCGCATGAAGGCATCCGTACCCGTGCCGTAGGTGCCATGAACAACGTGAACAACATCTTCTACTTCACGAACCGTACCGACCAAGGCGCCGAATGGTTCCACCGACTCCGCACCAACCCGCCTGCATTACTCGACGAATGCTGTCGCCGCGACATGATGATATTCGAGGGCTATCTGCGAGGACTTGCCGGACAAAAAGAGCGGGCAGAAGCTGTAATGGACAGTGCCCACGCTTTACCCGTCTATCGGAAGACAGCAGAAAACACCTTCCGCGATTGCTCCTTTGCCGCCAGCGTATATTATGCGCTTCCCCACCGCAAAGATGATATGGAACGCCTGTTGAAACATGCCATCTCTGAAGGACGCAAAGACCGCTACATACCGGGTATCAATTGGGCCATGAGTCTGCTCGGAAATATATACTCCCGGCAAAACCGGTTTCAAGAAGCCGTGCAATTACAATATCAGGGACTGGAAATCGGTCTGAGGTTGCAGGACAATGTATTTTGCGCACGTTGCTATCATGAACTGAGCAATCTATATTACAAATGGGGGATGTATCCACAGGCTCAATATTACATTGACAAAGTTTTCGCCTGGCAGGAAAACACCAATACCAACCTGAAAGACAAAGGAGCATATCATCTGACCAAATGGAGCATTGTACAAAAACTTCCGGGCTACCGGCGGGAAGAGCGATTGAAACTGCTGGCGACGGCGGATTCTTGTTTTCTTCTTTCCGAAATCAAGCAAACGGCCCAGACGCATTTTTACAAAGCAATCGACCGGATAATGATCTTGCCATACGAATCGGCAAAAGGATTGGAAGATATAGAAAGGTATTACGGATCCAACACCTCCACCGCATCCGATTACAATGTTGAAGCACTGCGTGCCATCGCTTTATTCCGCTTGGGACGCGATGCCGAAGCCCGAAAAACAATACTTGCCATCAAAAAGTATAACTCTACGGACAGCTACCACTTCCTTGATACACTGATGAGCCATTACATACATCGGGAAGACAATGCCGTCATCGCCCACCTCACCCGCTTGCGCGAACCGCTTTTACAAGTCTACCTGGAACAGAAGACCCGCGAAGCGGTAGTAGAAGCCGATATCCGTTATCAGACAGAACAGAAAGAGAAAGAGAACCGTTTGCTCTCCGCCGAAGTAGAGCTGAAGAGCAGTCGCTTGCAAACATTTATCTTCACCGGACTCTTCCTGCTCGCTATAGGAGTCGGCATAGGCGGCTGGTTATGGATGCGTCTTCGCCTGAAAGAACGGGAGAAACTTTTCTCACAGCAGCAATTGCACGAACAGAGCCAACGCCTGCAACAACTCATAGCTTCCAGGCAAGAGCTGAACAACCGCAACGAAGAACTCCTCCGTCAATTGGTCGACATACAAGCCACACACGACAAAACCTGCGACTTAGAGCACGTAATGGAGAGCCTGCAACCTTGCCTGCTCACCAACAGAGAAGAAGAACAGTTCCGCACCGCCTTCGCTTCGCTCTATCCCACCGTACTGCATAGCTTGCGTTCCATCTGTCCGCGCATCACCCGTACCGAAGAATTGTTCTGTATGCTTATCGTATTGAAGCAAAACAACGAAGAAATATCCCGCACATTGGGCATCACCCGTAGCAGTGTATTGAAAAACCGATACCGCCTGCGCACCAAGTTAGGCCTGCCCGAAGGGTGTGATCTTGACTCTGAAGTACGTGCCTTACTGCTGCCGGAATAAAGCTTTTTCCTCCCCTTTCCTTTTTTATGCGAAAACGCATCCCCTTGTATACCTCTCATATACAAGGGTTTTTATATTTGTCCTTAGTTTTGTCCATACCGTTTTTTAGGTTTATTCGACTCTGATTTCTTACATTTGAGTGGCTTTAACGAAATACATCGTTTACGCCGGACTATAGACAAAACAAACCAATGAATCTAACAAACGAAATTATCGGAGGACTCCTCCTCATTTTATTATTCGGTGTAACATTCCTCATTCGTTACGCTTTCATTGAACGTAACGTCATACGACATACCCAAATGCGGCTTTCCAAAATAGAAGAGGAAGTCCAAAAACATCCGTTGACCTGTCCGCTGAAACAGCAGATAGAACAGCAAGCTGAACAGCAGTCACTCTCCGATCCGGAAAGTCCACATTCTTCACAGACAGCCTGCTTTCAGTCGCGACTCACCACTGCTGAAGTGGAAGTCAATTTCCGCAACCACTTTACATCACTGTATCCCAATGCTATACACCGCCTTCGCACCATATCCCCGCGGATTACCCGCGTCGATGAGTTGCTCTGTATGCTCATCCTCTTGAAGCAGAATAACGAAGAGATAGCCCATCTGCTGGGAGTCAGCCGCTCCACCGTATTGAAAAACCGGTACCGGCTGCGGTGTAAACTGCAATTGCCGGTAGGCGTAGACCTGGATACCGAAGTACGCAACCTGCTCGCCCCGGATGAGGAACAAACACCGTCGGATATGAATGTGAAGCAATAGTAACCGCTGATATAGTAGAGAATATATTATCAACTTAAAAAAAAGTATAAGTATGAAAAACCAAGTAAAGGAAAAGTATCTGGCTCCCCAAATAGAGGTGATACAGATGGAGACAGAAGGAACATCATGTGTAATTGCAGGAAGCGGCAACTTAGGAGGATTCGGCAACGGAGGCTCTATAGGCACGTCTTCCCGCAGCTACGGACGTTCGCGCGGCAGCCGCAACGCATCTTCAAGCGAGCTGGAAGACCTGATTAATGATATCCTCACCATCGAAAAATAACTAAAAAACGAGCAGCATGAAAACAAGAGGATTTCATCAAAGCATCGTTCTGATGGCCGTGGCACTGGCAACAGTAGCCTGCCAAAATGAACTGAAGGAAGAGTACAACGAACCCAAACCGGGTGAGAAGATAACCATGACCATCCGGGCTACACAAGGCGCGGCCTCACAGACGCGCACCGACTATGAAGACAAGCTGGGAATAGCCGATATAGACAACATAGCTGTGAAGTGGGAAGGCGGAAGTACAGACGGTGCACCGGTGGAGAGGATTAAAGTATTCGGCGTCAATGCAAATGAGCTGGGTTACTCGGTAGATTTCAATAGCCTGCCAAGCAGTCTCAGCCAGGACGGAACGAGTATCAGCTTCGAAGGAACCATTGATGCAAAGAGCCTCTACTTTGCCATGTATCCCGCTGATAACTGCAACTACAACAACGACGCTTCGGATCCAATCGTCTACACCTCCTTCTCAGGCCAGACACAAGACTGCGCCAAGCCCATGGCGCACCTCAAAGGCTTCGACCTTATGGTGGGACGAGCAGCGACACCGGGCTCGTATGATAAACTCACATTCAGCCACGAGGCCGCGATGATACGCTTCAGCCTCAAAAACGTGCCTTCTACAGAGAAAATCACCCGTGTGAGCCTCGCTGCCGCCAATAACAAACTGAGCTCCCGGATGTACGCATTGCTCGCCGGCTCGTCAATAGACGAGTTAACCGTCGAAGCGGATACGGAATACGCCCCGGTGTCAAGCCTCAGCCTCGACATCACTAACCATACCCCCTCCACGGAGCCGCTGAAAGCCTACATGATGATACCTCCATGCGATCTGAGCAACGACCTGCTCACCGTCACCGTAAACACGGAAAGCGGCAATACCTACACCGGCGATTTGACAACCGCAGCCGGCACCTTGCTGAAAGCCGGCCTGTGCTATACCTTAGAACCCACGCTAACGCTCGGCAAAACCATCAGCCTGCCACCCGCTACGGAGGGAAGTTTGGGAAACGCCTTGAACAATATAACCCCGACCTCGGAACAAACCGAACTGGCCGTGACGGGTGCGGTAAACGCCGACGACATCACCGCCCTGGCCACTTTCTTGAAAGCCACCAAGGCTGAGAATATCACCGCCATCGACCTGTCCGGCATCAGCGGCATAGCCGACGTGACAGGCTTTGCAGGCTGCGCAAAGCTAGAAAAAGTCATACTGCCCGACGCTGCGGAAGCCATTGGCGACAATGCCTTTGAAGGCTGCACGGCACTGACCACAGTCATCCAGAACGAACCGATGCCCGCCGATGCCGCACCCGCCACCCGCGCCAGTATCTCCAAAAGCATAAAAAGAATAGGAAACAGCGCCTTTAAAAATTGCACCTCGATGACCGAAATGTTCCTGCACGCCGATATACAGAGCGTAGGAAACAGCGCCTTTGAAGGGTGCACGGCAATGACAGCCCTCATATTCGAAGGCACAAAAGCGACCGGAACCGGCGGTATAAGCTTAGGGACAGGCATCATAACCGGAACGTACCCGGACATCAAAATATTCCTGCCTGCCATCACCGATCCCGCAGTGGCCACCGCATATAAGACACTCCTGGAACAAAAGCCCACCTACTACAACTTCGCGGGCTACGGCAGCGCCACTACCACTGAAGAGAAAACGAATCCCGCATCGTACACACTTATCCCCACGGTTCCAGTTGAAACAATGCAGTTCACCGTGAAGGTGGAAAGTGGCGATTTGAAATTCAACATTCCCTTCCCCGAATCCGGCGTTACTCCCGCGGCTATCATGGTAAGTTGGGGTGACGGTACACCCGCTGTCGTAGTGCCCAAAGGCACGACGCTTGCAGCGGGTGACAAATTCGAGTACACGTACGCCGCAGCGGGCACATACATCATCACCATCGGCTCGGATGTGACGGCGGACAAACAGCAAATACCGGTGCTGAATTTTGAGCAAAGAGCCGGCTCTTACAACCCGAATAAACTGGTGAGCCTTGAAACGCCATTGCTCAATATGAATTGCTCATCTTTGAGCAAAGCGTTTTACAGTTGCCAAAAATTAACCACAATCCCGGGAAATCTTTTCGAAAAGAACACAGCGACTACAGACTTCAGCGGTTGCTTCTATTATTGTAGAGCATTACAGACAATTCCAGGAGGGCTTTTCGCAAGCAACACAGCGGCTACAGACTTCAACAGTTGCTTCTTTAATTGCGATCTATTAAAAGAGATTCCTAGCGAGCTTTTCGCGAAAAACACAGAGGCTAGAGGCTTCAACTATTGCTTCGCTAATTGTAAAGGATTAAACGCAATCCCGGAAAATCTTTTCGAAAAGAACAAAGCGGCTACAAACTTCAGCTATTGCTTCTATAATTGCATTCTATTAGGAAGCATTCCTAAAGAGCTTTTCGCAAGCAACACAGCAGCCACAAACTTTAGCTATTGCTTCAGTAGCTGTAAGGCATTAACCACAATACCGGAATCACTTTTCGCGAACAACACAGAGGCTACAAATTTTGATCAATGCTTCGCCGATTGTATCGCTTTAACCACAATCGAGGCAAGACTTTTCGCGGACAACGCAAATATAAACATTATTCGATGCTTTTATGGCTGTATCGC
This sequence comes from Bacteroides stercorirosoris, assembly GCF_900142015.1. Lineage (GTDB taxonomy): Bacteria > Bacteroidota > Bacteroidia > Bacteroidales > Bacteroidaceae > Bacteroides > Bacteroides stercorirosoris. The sequence continues at coordinate 73,598 of NZ_FQZN01000018.1, read as the reverse complement.
ATTAACCACAATTTCGACAGATCTTTTTGCGAACAACACAGCTATTAAAAGCTTCAACTATTGCTTCTATGACTGTACCGCATTACAGACAATCCCGGAAGGGCTTTTCGCGAACAACGCAGAGGCTACAAGCTTCAACTATTGCTTCGCTAATTGTAATGGATTAACCGCAATCCCGGGAAATCTTTTCGAAAAGAACAAAGCGGCCACAGACTTCAGAAATTGCTTCCAGTCGTGTCGCGCATTAAAGGAAATTCCGGGAGGGCTTTTCACGAATAACACAGCGGCTACAAACTTCAGCTATTGCTTCTATGGGTGTACCGGATTACGGACAATTCCGGAAGGGCTTTTCGCGAAGAACGCAGAAGCTATAAACTTCAACAGTTGCTTCTATGGGTGTACCTATATGATGTTCAATCCAAATATATTCGTCGATCCCGCCGCGGCCGAACAGGATAAATTAAACCGCTTCATAGATAAAGACATGGACTTTAGGAATTGCTTCTACCAAGTCAATCTGCATAACAATTCAGGTACCGCCCCCGCACTGTGGAGCTATGCGAAAGGTTCGGGCAATTGGACTACGGCAAATTGCTTCAAAGGCTGCATAATGTCAAATTCCGAAGATATCAAGGATTATTCAACTTGGGGCACTCCCAAATTCTAACTAAGCATAACCCCCGAAAACCTCCGCAAGACAGTCCTTAACCGCTGGATCGCGGAGGTTTTCACTAAATAATTATTCATCAACTTTAAAAAAACATTTAAATTATGGCAACAAACGACATCAAGTATACCTTGAATGCCCAGCTGGCAGACAACTCCGTCACCGTTGACGACAAGAACGACCGCATCCTAGCCCTCGTTTCCGCCGGCACCGCTGACAAACAGCGCGTCATCTCCGAAATCATGGCAATAAACCCGGGTCTGGAACGAGAGGTTGTGGAAGCAGTCATCAATCTGGAGCAACGGGTGGTAAAGAAAATGGCCCTCAGCGGCTACAACGTCAATATGGGTCTGTATCACGCCGTAGCTCAATTCACCGGCGTGGTGCTGAACAAGGCGTGGAACCCAGAACGCAACTCGGTCTACGTCGCCTTCACCCAAGGCGCTGACATGCGTGAAGCCATCCGAGCCACCGGTGTCAACATCATCGGCGAAAAGGGAAGCACCATGTTCGTGGCAGGCACGCAGGACACCGCCACCCGCGCCACCAACGCCACCGCCACCGCGGGACGCAACTTCACCCTGACCGGCTCGAAACTGAAAATAGCGGGCACCGACCCAGCCGTGGGCATCACGCTGACATCCGCCTCGGGCGTAGTCACCAAAGTCACCGAAGACCTCTGGGCGGTGAACGATCCCTCAAAGCTCGTCTTCATCATCCCCGCCGAACTGGAGAACGGAGAGTACACGCTCACCGTCACCACTCAATACAGCACCAACGGCAAGACCTTGCTCAAGACGCCACGAAGCGTTTCGCAAACCATCTACCTGGGCGAAGCTCCCTCAGGAGGAGGCGACAGCGGAAACACCGGAGGAGGAGGACTGGACGAAAATCCACTGGGATGACCGGAAATTTGTATAGGCAATCGATACAGAGCTGTATAAACAATCAATACAGGGCTGTATAAACAGTCGATACAGAGCTGTATAAACAATCGATACAGGGCTGTATGGTTAGGGCATACAGCCTTTTTATAGCGGAGACACCTCCGCTATATTTTTTTTCATTTTACAGGCCATGGCAAGTTATAGGGCAACAACTTTCCGCCCGCTTCCTTTGTTCTTTCGGGAAGAATAAAGTACTTTTGCGATGTTGCGCGGCACAGGCAGTGTCGAGTGATAAAAATAACGCCTCATATTGAAACGATAACACACAGAGAATGATATGGAAGAGATAAAGAGAATACCCTACGGTGTATCCAGCTTCGTGGAAGTGGTGGAACAAAACCAATATTATGTGGACAAAACCATGTACCTGCCCCTGCTGGAGCGGCAGCCCAATTATCTGTTCCTCATCCGCCCCCGCCGCTTCGGCAAAAGCATCTTTCTGGGCATGTTGCGGGCTTACTACGACCTTGCCCAAAAGGAAAAGTTCGCCGCCCGCTTCGGAAACCTGTGGATAGGCAGCCGACCTACGCCGCTGCAAGGAGCCTTTCAGGTGCTGTACATGGATTTCTCGCGCATAGGCGGACAAGGAGAAGGACTGGCGCAGAACTTCAACGATTATTGCAGCATGTGTGTGGATAACTTCGCTTCCATTTATGAATCATACTACTATCCCGGGTTTGTCCGGGAAATGAAGGAACAATCCGGCTTCAGGAATAAACTGAACTATCTGGACATGAAAGCCAAAGAGACGGGTGCCCGCCTCTACCTCATCATCGACGAATACGACAATTTCACCAACGTAGTGCTCAACGAAGAAGGCGAAGGCGTTTATCATGCCATCACCCACGCCAGCGGGTTCTATCGCGAAGTCTTCAAGAAGTTCAAGGGTATGTTCGAGCGCATATTCATGATAGGTGTCAGCCCCGTTACGCTGGATGACTTGAGCAGTGGATTCAACATCGGATGGAACATCAGTACCGAACCCATATTCAACATGATGCTGGGATTCAGCGAAACAGATGTACGTGCGATTCTGCAATATTATAAAGATGCCGGAGAGCACAACGGTGACGTGGATACCATGATTACGGAAATGAAGCCCTGGTACGACAACTACTGCTTCGCCAAAGCGAGTCTGGAACGCGACCCGAAGATGTTCAATTGCGACATGGTGTTCTATTACCTCCGCAACTACATGAATTATGGCACTTCACCCGAACAGATGATTGACCCCAACACCCGCACCGACTACAACAAGATGAAGAAACTCATTCAACTGGACAAGTTGGACGGTGACCGCAAGGGGGTGCTGCGCCGTATCACCGAGGAAGGGCAGATTATCACCAACCTCGCCACCTCCTTTCCCGCCGAGCAAATCGCCAAGGCGGAGATATTTCCCAGCCTGCTCTTCTACTACGGCATGCTCACCATCACCGGAACAGACGGAGACCAGCTGGTGCTGAGCATCCCCAACAATAATGTGCGCAAGCAATATTACGAATACCTGCTCGAAGGTTATCAAAGCGAAAAGTACATCGACCTGAGCAACCTGCGTACCATCTATAAAGATATGGCATACCATGGTAACTGGCGGCAGTCACTCGAATTTATTGCCTGCGCCTACAAGAATCACTCCTCCGTGCGCAGTCTCATCGAAGGTGAACGAAACATCCAAGGTTTCTTCACCGCCTACCTCAGTATCAGCGCTTACTACCTCACTGCCCCTGAAGTGGAACTGAACCACGGCTTCTGCGACATGTTCCTCATGCCCGACCTGCAACGTTACCCCGAAGTGGCTCACAGCTATATCCTGGAACTGAAGTATCTGCCGGCAAAAGACTATGAAAGTAAAGGTGGACAACAGTGGCTGGATGCCGTAGATCAGATACACGGTTATGCCCAAGGGCCAAGGGTACAACAACTGGCACAGGGCACGCAGTTGCACTGTATCGTGATGCAATTCAGCGGATGGGAAATGGTAAAAGCAGAGGAGGTATAAACATCGCACTTTTATAAATGAGCATCACCCGGAAAAAGAAACAAAACGGACTTTTCTATACAAAAGCCGAAGAGAGAATTAATACCCTCTCGCACGCTGCAGGCATCCTGATGGGGATTATTGTCGGTACAATATTTCTCGTAAAAAGTTATCAGAGTGGAAACTTCTGGGCTGTATTCGGCATCTGGCTCTACCTCTTCGGCATGCTCGGCTCTTACGTTGCCTCTACCCTCTACCATGCGCTGAAATACCATAATCCCTGGAAAAAGCGATTGCGGAATTGGGACCATGCGGCCATTTACTGGCATATTGCGGGCAGTTACTCGCCCGTTACGTTAATAGCACTACGGAGCGAAAATGCCTGGGGATGGGGATTATTCGGTTTCGTCTGGTTATGTGCCATCATCGGCACCATCGTGAGTTTCCGCAAAATGGAGGAACATAGCAATGTAGAGACAATCTGCTTCATCGTTATGGGGCTGTCCGTACTGGTTGCCTTCAAACCTCTATATGCCGTTGCCGCAGGAACGTGCTACTGGATGATCGGTGAAGGCATCTGTTACATCACCGGAGCAGTGTTTTACTCTTTCCGGCAACGCTATATGCATTCTGTATTTCATTTCTTCGTATTGGGAGGTTCGGTGTGCCACATGATGGCGGTGTGGCTGATTTTATAGTCACCACCCACTGCTAAAATATATTAATAATCCTCCCCCTTCCTTGCTTTTCTCCTCAGCTTCCCTTACGTTTGCAGTGTTGTACATCAGTGCAACACTTAAGAAGCTATGATAAAGATAGAAAACATCAGCTACGGCTACAAGTATAACCGTCCTATTTTCAATGACATATCTTTGGAAATAGGCAGCGGTATATACGGACTTCTGGGAGAGAACGGTGTAGGTAAAACCACACTGATACATCTCCTTTGCGGACTACTTTTTCCTTGGAAAGGAGAATGCAGCATTGATGGGATGAATCCGGCAAAAAGAGAACCCGCCTTATTGAGCCGCTACTTCTTTCTGCCCGAAGAAATGCAGATGCCTTCCGAAAGCATTTCCGCTTTTGCCACACGGCATTCCGCTTTCTATCCTCACTTCAACCACAAAGAGTTTGAACAGAATCTTGAAGAACTGAAGATCGACAGGAAACAGAAGTTATCCGCAGTTTCTTATGGTCAGCAGAAGAAGGCGATGCTGGCGTATGCCTTTGCACTGCATACCCCGCTCCTGATACTCGACGAGCCTACAAACGGACTGGACATCACATCCCGACAAGCCCTGAAACGTATCATCAGCCGCAGCATAGATGATGACAGTACGCTCCTCATCTCCACCCATCAGGCACACGACTTCGAGAACCTGCTGGATCACCTCATCATCCTCGGCGAAGGCGAAATCTTGCTGAACCGTTCGTTGGACGAAATCAGCCAGCGCCTCCTCTTTGCCCGGACAGACAGTCTGCCCGAAGACAGCATTTACAGCGAACAGGAATTGCCCGGATATTTCTCCGTGTTGCCTAATGAAGAGGAAGAAGAAAATACACCGGATATAGAACTGCTGTACAAGGCAGTGCTGCAAGTGCCGGAAAAGATAAAAATGATAATTTAACAGCGTGCATTTCCTAAGCCTGTAAGGCTTTTATCTTATAGCCCAGGGTAACACCCTGGGTAATGAATGATCCCACAATCTTACGCCCTGTAAGGGCTGTTATGCCCTTACAGGGCGCAAAGAGAAACACATGGCAATCCCCCAGGGCGTTGCCCTGGGCTATAAGATAAAAGGCTTTCAGCCTACCAAGCACTATCACGTCAATGAGTATGCCGAAAGGAAACCTTGATCCAGCGCTACGCTGGTAAATTGTCATTTATAAAATAACAATAAGAAATTATGAATGCAACCTTCAACCTGAAACGTTTCTTCCTGCTGGAACAGTACAAGAAACAGGAAACCGGCCAACACTTGCTTTGGAGTGCCGGCATTGTGCTAGGCATTTGTCTTCTCTGCATGATGTATGATATCAACAAAGGCTCAAGCTATTACATCGAACATACACAGGCTTTCTCCCTCAGCCGCTACCTGTTGTGGTTCCTCTGCATCGCCCCCTGTCTGTTGGAGATAAATATCACCAAACAGACCTCTACTCTATACCTGTTGATGCCCGCTTCCGTTTTTGAAAAGTTCCTGCACTTGTGGATGAAGTATCTACTCGTACTCCCGCTGTTCTGTTTCTTGCTGATAACAGGCATAAAAGGGTTACTAATACTCTCAGGCACTGACTACCTGCAACACTTCGGAAGCCACATTGAATTTCACCTGATAGAAAAAGACCAGATACTGTCATGCAGCTTGATGCAAGGAATTTTCTTCCTCGGATGCATAGCCTTCAAACGCCAGAAGCTGATAAATTCCTTCATCGTTTTGTGTTCCTGCTTCATTCTCATTTTCGGGATTATACTCTCAATGACATTGTGGGAACCTGCCGACAGCCACGGATATTGGATAGCAAACATAGCCTATCCCATCTATAATTTCCCGATAAGCAGCACGTCAGAAGCCATCATTGCTTTCTGCAACTACGGCACCCCTGTCCTGTTCAGCATTGGGATATGGATATCGAGCTACTTCCTGCTCAAAGAAAAACAACTGTAAGCTATGGACTTCAAGACCAACAAACCGATATACCAGCAGATTGTGGACTTCTGTTTCAGCAAGATACTCACCCGTGAGTGGACGGCGGGCGAACGAATAGTCTCGGTCAGGGAGCTTTCCACGCAGCTTGCCGTGAACTCGCGCACCGTGCTGAAAGCCTACGAATACCTGCAAGCGGAGGACATCATCTATCCCGAGCGGGGCATGGGCTTCTATCTCTCAAAGGATGCCATGAAGAAAGTGATGAAGATACAGAAGAAAGAATTCTTTGAAAACCAGCTTGCCGACCTGTTCAACATTATGGACCTGCTTGGCATCAGCATAGATGAAATAACAGAACGATATAATAAACTTAAAAACAGCAGTTCATGAAGAGATACGCAAAGACAGCATTATGGATTACTTTCGGACTCCTCTTCGTACTCATCATAGTCAAAGTTTTTACGCTGATGTACGAACTGAATTCCGCCGTATAATCCTAACTTTCGCCGTCTCAACGAAGAAAGTATAAACAATTGAAATACAATAGATAGAATCTTCCCCAATGGGGAGGAGTGAAATCTGCATCCCTAATTGATTAGTAACCTATTAACAGAAACGAATATGAAAACAAAACTATTTTTACTATTGCTTGTCCTCTGCGTACTCAGTGCGCAGGCACAGAACCTCTCCGTCAAAGGACGTGTCACAGACGCTTCTCAAGAGGCGATTATAGCCGCCAACGTATCACTATGGGCCACAGACTCCACCTTGGTGACCGGAGTAACATCGGATGCACAGGGCAAGTTCGCCCTCAGTAAAATAAAGGCGGGCAACTACCGCCTCGCCATTACTTTCATCGGCTATCAGAGTGAAGTCATCCTGCTGAAACTGAACAACAACCTCGACCTGGGCGATGTACAGTTGCAGGAAGATGCCGTAAGTCTGGGCGAGGTAACCGTATCCGCTAGTAACGTGCTTCAACGGGTGGACCGTCAGATTATCCTGCCCACCGAAAGCCAATTGAAACGCTCGTTCGGCGCCTACGACCTACTGAACAATCTCGGCATCGCCCGCTTGCAGGTGGATAACTTCACCAACAGCATGAGCGTCAGCGGCGGTGGAGCCGTGCAAACCCGCATCAACGGCATCAAGGTGACGGACAAGGAAATAGCCGCCATCAGAGCCAAAGACGTGCTGCGCGTGGAGTTCATTGAAGACCCCGGCAAACAATACGGCGACGACGAACTGGGCGCTGTGGTGAACATCATCCTGCGCCGCCGTGAAACGGGTGGCGTGGTGAACTTCCAACTTTCCGACTCACCCCATACCCTGTGGGGAGAGAATTTCCTGAGTGCGAAGTTCAATTACAAAAACTCCGAATGGGGCATCGACTACTTCAACAAGAACGGCAAGTATCACAGCCGCCTCGAATCTCACGAAACTTTCTATCTGGGCGACCGTACCATCGACCGTATCAAAGAAGGCATCGAAGACGAATCCCCCGCACTCAGTTTCATCAATAACCTGAACCTGACGTACAATCTGACGAAAGCGGACAAGTATGTCTTCAACGCCATCTTCCGCAATAACCTCAACAACACTCCTTACCAGAACGAGCTGAACCGGATGTGGGCAGTAGGCAGCACGGAGTCTATCTATTCATACGTCAATAACCACACATCCAGCTATTCTCCGGCACTCGACCTTTACTTCCAGCATACCCTACCCCATCAGCAGAGTATACAGATGAACGTGACGGGAACGCTTATCCACACCAAGAACAACCGTAAATATAAGGAGTACAAGGACGAGCATGCACCGTTGGCGGATATTCAGACGCTGGTGGATGGTGATAAACGCTCTGTCATCGGTGAGGCCATTTACGAAAAGAGCTTCAAGGATGTGAAGCTGAGCGGTGGCGCCCGCCACTATCAGATGAGGACGGAGAATGAATACAAAGGCTCCAATCCCACTACTTCGAAGATGGACCAGTCACAGACTTCCGCTTTCTTTGAGGTGCAGGGCAAGGTGAAGGATTTCAGTTATGCGGGTAGTGTGGGCATGACGCGTGCCTGGTTCAAGGAAAGCGACGAAGACCATGCTTACTATACTTTCACGCCTACCGTACGATTGAGTTACAATTTGAAGAAAGCGGGCTTCCTGCGCTACCGGTTCAATATCAGTCCCGCCATACCGTCGCTTGGTTCGTTAACGGATGTGGAGCAGGCTATAGATACGATACAGATAGTTCGTGGTAATCCGTTGCTGAAAACATACCAGCAGTTCACGAACTCTTTGTCCTACAGTTATTCGAAGAAGCAGTTCAATGCCAATCTGAGCGTGCGCCACCAGTATTACGACAGTCCCATCATGGAAAGCATCTTCGTTGAGGACGGGAAACTGATATTGAAAGATGAAAACCAACGCTCGTTCCAAAGCCTGAATGCGGAACTGATGATCGGTACCAATGGCGCAACGCTGTTCGGGCTGAAAGATTTCCTGACGCTTTATGCTTCGGGAGGATATACCCGTAGTTGGTCGGAGGGGCTGGAATACAGTCACACGTACGATGAATTTTATTACAGTGTGATGGCGCAATTGCAATACAAAGGGTTCTCACTGCTCGGACAGTTCCGGAAGGTGCAGAATAACTTCTTCGGTGAAACCATCAAGAAGAATGAGAATCAGACCGCATTTATGGCAATGTATGCCAAGCAGAACTTTCAGGCAGGGATTGGTGTTCTGTTTCCTTTCACCAATAATTATAAGGTGGGAAAAGAACGTATCAGTGAGGTAGCGCCTTTCCGTTCGGAAACTTTTGTGAAAGAAACGGGACAGATGTTGATACTCCGCGTAGGCTATACGTTTGAGTTCGGTCGCAGACACAAAGCCGGAAACAAGGGATTGAACAATAGCGATACGGACAGCGGTATCATTGATATGCAGAGATAAATGAAGTAAATTCTTATCGGAATATGGCTTCATTTCAACCCGCTTTGTGAAAAGAGGGAGCCCACAGGGCGAGGCGGCGGAATTATACGAAATTGCTTCATGTATAATTCATTAATTACCTGACTGCCGTCTCCCCTGCGGGCATTTTTTAGATTAAGAAGTAAGCCATGATGTAAATCTATATGGGATAACTAAAAGAACTCGTAACCAAAGCATTTCTTTCCTTTAATCAAAGGATGCCCGAGTTGTACAACTTGAGCATCCCAAGTAGTACAACTCGGGATGTCTAAGTTGTACAACTCGGGCAATGTTTGGTTTAACCTAAAAACAAGTTAGGTTAAGGGCTAAAGAAAGTTCAGTATCACTTAATAACTGTCACAGTGCCTTCCGCCAACTTCTTTTCCTTCACCGGAGCAGCAGCTGCATAGCCTAAAGCGGCACAACCATATACGCGGTGATTTTCGGGGATGCCCAGCTTCGTAAGGAAAGCACGCACATCAGGATCATCACAAGTTTGCCCCAACTGGTTTATCCAGCAGGAACCGATGCCGAGAGACTTGGCTGCCAGGAAGATATTCTGCATGGCACAGGCACAATCCATGCTTGCCCACCACTGTGTCGGTTCGTTGGAAACAATGACGAGTGTAGGAGCATGATAATAACAACAATACGTCCGGCTATGTCCGCGTTCCTGCAAACGGGGTTCATCGCTCTTGGCAAAAGCACCTTTAATCTTTTCGTTCAGTTCTTCCAGTACAGCGTCATTCTGAATAGCGGTGAAATGCCACGTCTGGAGTCCCATACCACTGGGGGCATAGGTTGCCGCTTCCAGAATGGTGCTTAAATCTTCCTGCGAAATCTGTTGTTCCGTATAAGCGCGCACACTGCGACGCGACTTGATGTTTTTTAAAATCTCATTCATACTCATTATTTTTTTGTCAACCCAATCTTTACATTCAGTCTGAAATAATACACACCGTTCTCTTTTTCAAGGAAACCGTACTTATCCTTATCTACCGAGCCTTTCTCAAAACGGGTGTTCTGATATAAGAAATCGACAAATACCTGGCGCTCCGATTTATGATAACAAAGCACCTCCCCTTCCGCATTTACCAGCAGAATGCCTTCTACGGCTGAGTCCGTACCGTTATATATCTTTGCCGGACGCATGCCCAAAGCAAGTGCCAACAAGAACTGTTTCATCTTAAACTCATAGAAACCATGTTTGTTTATCAGTTCATCTTTTATCTTCAGGGGATTTATCTCTTTGATACACTCCGTCAGTTCGCTGACACGGGAAATGCCGTCGAGGTGCATCATGCGCACCATCTCCGCCAACATACGGGGGAAGTGTAAATCAATCATCAGCAGGTTGCAACGGAACACACGGTCCGCCACATCCGAATATTTCAGCACTCCGCCCAGACGCTCAATCATCAGCATACGTTCCGTAACCTCCGTCGGAGATTCCGGCAAAGCATTCACCTTGTTCACCGTAGGCGTAGCAAACTTGATGCCCGACTGTTCCAGTTTCAGGTTTGCCGTGCGTCCGCCATCCAGCAACGGGTTCATCGAACTGAGGCGGCAACGGACATTAAATCCCGTCAACGGTGCTTCAGCGTGCCAGAAGGCAACAGAGAAATCCGTGCGGTCTTCCGTCTTCGCCTCCAAATCGTAGACATTGATGGCATCCAGAAAACCTTCCAGACCTTCAGGAACTTCAATCGTATCAGAACCGGCAGTCGTTTTCAGCAATTCAAGTATAATCTCTGCCGCCCCGCCAAAGTCTTCGCGGGGAATGTTCTGTTCTTCCTTGCCAGCCACAGTAAACGTCCCCGTTTTCTCCACCGTCCCGCTGACGATACGGATATTTTCCTGTTCTATATAATAACGGCGCGTGCCGTCATGCTCTTCCCTTTGTACCATCGCAATGGGCCAGCACTTTGCTTCATCCTTCCGGACTTGCGGTGTGCCCAATGAAACCTTTCCGTCTGCCAACAGGCGAAAGAATGTGTAGAGTTCGCCCAACTCACGCTTTGTTGCTTCGAATGCCATATATCTATATATTATTTATAAGTGCGCACAAAGATAAGGAAATCCATACAAAAAAAGTGAATGGATAAACTATTTCCATACGCAAACGTTTTATTTGAAACGTATAACATTAAAAAAACAATGATATGGAAACAGAAGAAAATACAGTAGCCATCACGGCTACACCTAACGGACCTTTTATTGTAGAAGGCAATTTCAAATTGATAGACCGGGAGGGAAAAGCAGAGGTACGAAAAGGAAGAATCGCCTTGTGTCGCTGCGGACGCTCTTATAAACAACCCTTCTGCGACGGGACGCACAGAAAAATCCACTATAACGATTTATCTCTGAAATAGACGTACCGGAGGAATTTTCTCTGGGGAGTTGAGACATTACGCATCCTCTTCAAAGCGCAATGTCTCGACTTTTTCCAGGCGTGCCTTCAGCTTCGGCATCATCGACTTACGGATGCGGAGCGTCATGCGGCAATCCATATCGTACGACTGTTCCAGTATCTCCGGCTCCTCCTCCTTGACAATGCGCATCACGTCATTCATAAAAGGGTATTCAAACAGGAAAGCCACCGTCTCATCCACCGTCTTTTCTATAATCTCGGCAGCAGCTATCGCTTCGGCAGCAGCAGCTTTATAAGCTACAATCAGTCCGCTCGTCCCCAACTTGATGCCACCGAAGTAGCGGACCACGATAATCAGTATATCGGTCAGTTCATTGGAGTTAATCTGTCCCAGGATAGGTTTTCCTGCCGTACCGGAAGGCTCTCCGTTATCATTGGCACGGAAATCCTTGCGCTCGGCTCCCAACATATAGGCGTAGCAGACGTGGCGGGCATCGTAATATTTCTTCTGATAAGTTTCCAGATGCGATTTTACCTCATCGACAGTACGCACAGGCAAGGCGATAGCAATGAATTTGCTACGCTTCTCGGTATAAATCCCTTCGGCAGGGGCGTTTATGGTTTTGTAGGTATCTTCACTCATGGTGCAAAGATAACAATTCTTTATAGCCCTGCAATCGGCAATTTTCTTCTTTTTACTTTAAAATAACCTATTAAAAATGCTTTGATTGGACTTAAATGCCCAAATAAGTATTGAAAAGTACCCAAAACTGCCGAAATCGGGTATTAGAGAAGGAATAAATACAACCTATCTTTGCATTTTGAAAATCAATACATTATAAGAACAATGGATTATATAGAAGATATACATAGAGGTAGTTCAATCAAAGAAGGACGAGGAATTATTGAAAAAGTTTTTCAGGAGCTTTACTTTGATGCTCCACTCTCGAATAAAACACTATCTCAAAGAACAACGCTACCCATACCATTGGTAACAGCCCTGAAAAAAGAGGGTATCAGGTTGGGTGTATGGGAACAATGCAAAGGTGGAATGGAATTGACTATTGCAGGACGGAAATACGTTGAACAGATACTTGGATATGAAGGTATCAACCGTTGCCTATATCATCAATTGATGAAAAGTGAAGAAGCAAAAGAAAGGTATGTGAATTGGCTGAGCGAAAAATACCGGACAGCATTCAACAGCCGTCCATCGGTAGATGTAACCCTTGATCAAGCCCAATGTACAGTTCAGACAGCATTCCGCCGTGCCTTACTTTGTCTGACTTACGGTACACTGATCGGCAAACATATACTTTGCCTTGGTGACGATGATTTCGTCTGCCTTGCTATCGGTTTTTTATTGAAAGAGCTTTTCCCTGCCAGAGATACCTATCCGACGGATATCCTTGTGCTTGATGTGGACAAACGCTATATTGAGTATTTGCAACAACAAGCGAAACAATGTGCTTTGCCCATAAATTGTGAACAAATAGACTTGCGTTTACCTTTCCCTGTGCATTTATCAGGACGTTTTGATTGCTTGTTCACAGACCCGCCTTATACACAAGAAGGAGCTTCGCTGTTTTTGTCCCGCGCCATCAGCACATTGAAAGAAGAACGTGGATTGAAGATTTTCTTTTCATTTGGAAACAGGCCTACAGACGAAAGTTATTTATTGCAAAAATGCTTTCAACTCCACGGTTTGTCCATCAAGGATATTCTTGCGCAGTTCAATGAATATGAAGGAGCATCACTATTAGGAAACAAAGGACAACTCTTTGTATTGGAAACGACAGACCGTACCAGGGCTTTATTTCCGGCTGAGAAGAAAAGCCGCAGCGATATTTATACGGCAGACAGGCATCCGAAACAAAACCTCTATCGTTGCAAACAATGCGGACAATCATATACAGTAGGCAATGATAGCGATTTCCTGACAATTAAAACATTGAAAGAGCATGGCTGCCCGGCTTGCGGATGCCGAATCTTCTACCGCCAGCATAAAAAGAAAAATGCGATTATCCGGCAACATCTTCCTTTAGGACATCACATTCTTGCAGACTTCTATGATTGTGGCGGCGACAAACTTGATGATGTGGAACAGATACAAGTCTGCATGCATGAAGCAGCAGTAAAAGCCGGGGCAACAATTGTGCAAGAAAGTTTCCACAAGTACGATCCTATAGGAGTGAGTGGTGTTGTCGTCATCCAAGAATCTCATCTGACCATACATACATGGCCGGAATGCCGTTATGCCGCTGTTGACTTGTTTACTTGCGGAACAAATGTCAATCCGTGGACGGCTTTCGATTATTTGCAAAAACAGCTGGAATGTGGCAATGTAGAGTACAGTGACTTGATGAGAGGCTCGAAAAGTACATAAATCGTCAAGTCCGGTTACGATATCCGGAAATGGAATATCCTGTCATACGGCGAAAGAAGCGGCATAAATAGGACGAATCTTCAAAGTGAAAGCAGACAGCCAAATCAGCGATGGACAGATTGGTATTGTTCAGGTATCTTTTGATTTCCGTGATGATAAATGTGTCAATAATCTCTTTGGGAGTCCGTTGCTCCACCTTATTGCATACTTTATAAAGATAGTCTGTAGTGATACAAAGTCTGTCTGCATAGAATTTCACGTCCCTTCTTTCACAACCATGTTTAATAAGAAACGACATGAACTTGCCGAATAGCATCCAAGCCCTGTCTTTCCTAATATTCTGCATCAACGAGGGCAATGCCGACTTGTATTCGGTATCTATGCCAAGAAATAAATTATATGCACAGTTTTGCAAGATTGTTTTCTGACAAGTATCATTACAGTTCTTCAGCGCCCATTGCATCTGCATAAACAGACCTTGCACAATGCTATATTGTTCTGCCAACAAATGGCAAACAGGATAGTTGTACACGCATGCCCAAAATTCGGCTGAGGTCATTTTATAAAAAATTTCTTCCATCAGAACCTGTGACAAATAAATATATTCCGCAGAAAAGGTAGCGGAAACCTTTAACGGAGTAAACAATATATCAGAGAACAATAGTAGCAAATCGCCTTTGCAGAACGTCCTTTTCCGCGTATTTGTGGAAATAACCGCTTTGCCTTCCGTACAAAGGAGCAACGTGCACCCGTCCGGAATAAACGGTGATAAATCCTGTAGGTTCGTTATACCCGTTCTACAGTTTTCTTTCTGTATAGAAGCTAAGTTTTGCATATAAAACAATATTAATCCTGATACAAAATTAAGAATTTTATGTTATATGGCTTGCTTTTACATTGCATCTTTCTCACCTCAAAAGCCATCATCAGCATTGGTGGAAGCGCTACAAATGCTGCAGGGCCTTTAGAAGTTTTTCCAAATCTTTTGCATAGTCTGCCACAGTAGTGAAAAGGACAGCTTCCATTCCGGCAGCCTTCGCACCCTCTACATTTTCCATTCTGTCATCAGTGAACAGACACTCTGAGGGTTCAAGGCCATAACGTTCGCACAAACGCAGATAGATTTCCTTTTCGGGCTTGACAATATGCTCCTCGCACGATATGACCCGTCCATCCAACAAATTAAAAATTTCATATTGACGCATCACTTCATAAATCACATCACTCCAATTGCTCAGTCCGTAGAGTTTGAAACCTTTCGATTTGTAGCAGACCAACACTTCCCGCATTCCTTCTATTTCTCCCGTCACCTCATCCAGATAATTTTCATAAAAGAACCGGAAAGCGCCAGCAAACTGAGGATGTTCGAACTGTGCTTTCCTTATCAATTCACCAAATGGAACAAGACCGAGGTCGCAGGCTTGGGTAAATGCGGGTGAGGCCAAAATAGTGCAAAAACATTCCTCTGTCTCTTTATCTCCCTTGAAATAACGTTCAAGAACAGCGTGTAAGTCATGGTTTACAAGGACTTTCCCGAAGTCGAAAACAAGATTCTTTATCATCGGCATCACAACGTTTTTTCATTATCAATACTTTTTATGACACGACACGGATTACCAACAGCAATACTGTTCGCAGGTATTGACTTGGTGACAACGCTTCCTGCCCCAATGACAGAATTTCTTCCGACAGTCACACCCGGAAGAATGACAGCCCCTCCGCCAATCCATACTCCGCTTTCAATAGTGACCGGACAGGCAATGGTGTCGCAAACCGACGCCTTCGGATTGGAGCGGACAGGCATACGTTCCGAAAAGACCACAGAATGAGTCGCCGTGTAGATTTTCACATCCGGAGCAATCATCACATTGTCGCCTATATTTATGGCTCCGTTATCCAAGAATGTGCAGTTCATATTGATAATAACCTGATTGCCGATGTGGATATTCTTTCCATATTCACATCGAAAGTCAATATCAATCGAAACTTGATTACCTATGCTTCCGAACAGCAGCTTATAAATAGCCTTTTTAGCTTCATCGTCGGCATAGTCAGTTTCTCTTAGTTGGCGAAGCAGTCTTTTGGTCTGTAATGTCAGTTCAACCAATTCCGGAGATGAACCGTCAAAAGGTTCACCATCCATACATTTTTGATATTCAGTTTTCATACTTCATTTCTTTTATTTTTCGGTATCGGGAGGATTGTTGCGGATAAATGATGGTTTTGTAGGTATCTTCACTCATGCTGCAAAGATACGTATTCTTATCGTTATGAGAAAATGGTTTCTGATCCTCTCTCTTTTTCAGACGAAATGGACAGACTTTAGAAGTTTTTCAGTAATTTTGGAAAACTTTCGTTAGTACCTTATACAAAGGACTTTGGGAGAATTACCCGTTTTTGAGGTAACGACTTGGCAACTGTACTATTTGCTGCGTTCTGCCTTAAATTGCGTTTCAAATAACTCGATTGGTGTACAAAAATAGTGAATTGGGACGCAAACACCAAAGAATTACTTTTTTTTAGTATTTACATCCCCGCAGGTTAACTCCGCAGAATTAGTAATTTTTTTGACTTTGAAAGTGATTAAACGGCACTAGCCATATAAGGTGCTAAATTATTATTGCTATTAAACAATCTCTCTACAAGAGACTTTCTTGAATATATTTTTTTGTTTATTTCATAAATTTCATCTTTTACTTCTTGCAATCTGTTTTTAGTATCTATGTATATAGGATGCCTTTCTTCAAATTGTTTACGCACATCTTCCTTTCTTTTCCAATCAGCGTCTTTGGGCAGTTTTTCTAATTCGTTATTTAGTTCTGAAACGAACCCGTCTATTTGAGTTTGCAAGGATTCTGCAAGTTCTTCCTTAGGCTTCTTTTGAACCACCAATCTTTCAATATCTACTTGAATAGATTTAATTGTTTTATCTATTTCTGGGCTTAGCTCAATAATCATATTTAATATTTCTTCAATATATACGTTTATTTGAGAATGAATTTTTTGCAATTCTTCAAGACGCTTTAAAGTATTCACCGCCTGTGACAATTTTTCACTCTTAAAAATTGTTGGCATTTCTATAGGATATACACTATATAGTTGTTTTTCATCATTAGACATAGGATTGATAAATCTAAGACGATGATAATCTAAGTTATTGTTCTGATTTTTGAACATATTGATAATAGCAAATGGATTAGCCATGATATTTCTAAGACATCTTATCATTTCGTCTATTTCATTCATAATATAGCTTTCAACAAAGGATTTGGGGTCTTCTAAAGAATGATTTACAAAATCCTTAACAAGCTCAAACATTGGATACCAGTTGTCTTTTTCTACATAATAATCTCTAGTACAACGAATAATATCTGTCATACAAGCATTATAATACTTTGCTATATGTGAAAATGGTGCTATTATAATATCTTTATAAGATATGGATAAAGTAAAATAACTTGCATATCCAAATCCTAAGTTAGTATAAATACAAACTTTTATATCATCAGTTATTGCATAATCAAAACTGCTCCATCCTATTAACTCGCGAGAGTACATCTTACAGGAGGAATCATTTGCTGCGTTTTGGAATGCCTTATATAACATCTGTTGTTTAATGTAACGAGTACACAATGAAGCATAACTCTGTTTGAGGATTCTATTTTCATCCTCTATAATTTTATCTATATTTATATTCTCACCTATAACTTTGTTTTTCACTCTATTATCTAACTCTGTTTTATACTCAGCATATGTATATTTTTTCGGTTTTATTGCTCCCGACACATAAGAAGAGCTATATGCATACGGATAAAGATATCCATAAGCATTATTTATGCTTTGAAAGTTATTGAGAAATTCAGACTGCACATCCAGCAATGTTTTATTGGGATTATCTACCGAAGCTTTTATTTCGTTAATTATAAAAAAACTATCGTCTATTGGTATTGAAGCAACTTGAAAAATACCATTATGTTCTTTCAAAACTAAGATGTGAGTTTCATTTATTTTTTCCATATGTATTGCAAATTATATTACCGATGATGTTATAAGCAACACAAAAGTACAAAAAAATCCGTGATGTAATATTCTACTATCACGGACTTTTTTTATGATTTACAGCTTAATACCTCTGTTTTGCTTTCTTGCTTGTGCTCCCAACTTCTCCATAAACTCCTCTTTCTTTCGTCTGAACCAACTGACATGTGAAACGCCATCTATGTAGAGATTGTATTTTCCCTCTGTGTCCTGTTTAAGTGAGCATACCGTTTTGTCAGCCTTAAAATGCTGGTTGAACTCGCAAGAATAGAGTTCGCCTTTGATGGAAACATCCTTGAACATACATAACTTTCGAATAATGGCATCGCCAAAGTTCAGCGTATCACGCAGGAACTTGATAGTCGGCATCAGCTTCTCCACATACGGAAAGTAGCGTCTGACAAAATCCGTAAACTCCGACAGCTTGCGGTGCTGTTGTTCGTAAGCGTTTCTTATCTCCTGTATCTGTTCGGCTTGTTGCCGTTCCCGTTGTCGGGCTCCGTCTTCAAGTTCAAGTATGCGGTCTTGCAAGTCCTCGTTCCTGCGTTCCAACGATTTCATTTGTCCACTTCCGAAAAGAGAACCCACACTGCTCGCAAGGGCGGTTGCCGTATCGGTGGCTGCGCTTTTGAGCTTGTCGGTGCGGATTTCTGCTTTTACCTGTTCAGTTCCTCCTGCGCTTCGGCTTTTTTCTCCTGCAACAGTCTGGTTTCGGTTTCAAGGGTTTCATTCTTCTTTTTCAAGTCCCGATAATACTGCATGGTGGTAGTGTGCCGTGCTTCCGAGCCCCGTACCCCACGTTGCAATCCGTATTTCGCCATCACCCTTGCGTAATTGTCGTGGTAGGCAATCAGGGTCTGTCGGTTGAACAGGTCATCAGCACACAAAAGGACGGAATTTGTTTTCTTGCGGTACTTGCGCTTACCGTCCGTCTGTTCTTTCTTGGCTTTGCGCCTTTCACCCGTCACGATAGGAACAACGGCTGCGTGGATGTGCGGAGTCTTCTCGTCCATGTGCAAATGTGCGGCAACCACATTGTCTTTGCCGAATGTGGCTTGTAGCCATTGGATGCTGTCGCTGCACCATTCATCGAGCTTTCCTTTTTCCTGTATGTTCATCATGTCCTCGTGCGTACCCGACAATACCATCCGGACAACACGGACTTGGTCGTGTGTGATTTTCCGTTTGATGCCTGCCGTGTTCAGCCTATGGGCAATCGCTTCATCCCTGCCGTGAACGCCATCGGGGTATTCGACAAGCATCCTGTTCAGATGTGTTCTTGTCGGGTCTGCGTTTTTAGGTATTATCTTTCTTTCTATATGGTCGGACTGCGTGGTGTCCGATGTACCCTTTGCTTTCTTTATGTCTAATGAAAAATATCCCATATTATTGCTATTTTGCGGTTATTGTTATGCTTCTTCTCTCTGCCTGTGGCATTGGTTCACAGGGTTTCCAAAGGGATTTCCCTTTGGCTCGATAGGGTGTTTTTAGCGTTACGGAGTAATGCGTGAAGAAAACGCCCTATAAATTATGGTATTTTTGTCTAAATACCTTTGGGAAAGCGAACGTGCATATTACAGATGAAATCCCCTTTTCTTTTTCGATGGCTGCATCACCCGCCTTGCGGATTGGACTTGCTTTTTCTCCTTTATCGGCTCTGCCGATTGTGACAAGGGCTTACCGCACAGGTAGTCGTTCAAGTCCTTATACCCACGATAGTACAGCGACTTGTCAAGCAGCCGTTCCCCGAACTTCTCTTTCAGCTTCTTGCAGGTGTTCCGTCCTGCCGTGTCGTTGTCAAGGAAACAGCCGATTTGGGTGTAGGTCTCCAATATGCTTTCCGCTTTCGCAAGATTGGAAACGGAGTTCAGTATGACATAGTCCTGCGTGTCCAATCGTGGGTATTGCGGATTGTTCCCCACTCGGATGGTAAGGAATGAAAGGTAATCCATGAACCCCTCAAACAGATAACACATACGTCGTTGTTCACCTTTCTGTCGGATATGGGAGATATCCTTCGGGGCTACACATCCCTTGAAGTATCTGTTGCGCACTTCATATCCTCCTGCCATGTTCGGAAAGCCGATGGCGAAATAGGACTTGTCGGCATTCATAAACCGAAGTTCCCTGCATTCTCTTTTGGCAAGTCCGATATTTATCCCCCTTTCTTGCAGATAGGCGATGAGAGCAGCAGAGGACAACTCACCAACCCTTAACCCCTGATAAGTCCGATTGTCGGAATGCTGCCTGCCAAAAGAGAACGATGCAGGACGGATGTAGGGTGTCCGCTCCTCTATGCGTTTCAACAGATAGACTACATCTTCCGAGCGGTAGAGTTCCGCTGCCAATGCGATGATGTTTCCGCCTTTGCCGATGCCGAAGTCGTACCATTTTTCAAGCTCGGTGTTTACCTTGAACGATGCGTCCGTTTCTTCCCGTAGCGGTGAATTATACCACAGGTTCTTGCCTTGTTGTTTTACAGGCGTATAGCCCAGACTTTGCAGATAGTCTGTCAGTTTGATTTGCTTTACATCTTGGATTGTCATATTACATGCGGTTTTGAAGTTGATGAAAATTTGTTGATTTGATGAACTGTTGATGTAATATGTTTATATACAGACCTATAAACTCTCAACATCTTCTCAACAAACCACTCGCCAAAAGAGAAATCCAAAACGGGTGTCGGTGGTCTCTCAACTTCTCTTTTGGCTTGTTGAGATTTTGTTGAGAATGTATATCGTTTATTGTCATTGCATTTATACCCATATTCAACAATTCAACAGAAAAAAGTGTTACAAGGATTCAAGTTGTTCCCGTGTGACAGTGTAGAAGCGTCCCACCCTCCTTATCGGCTGGCTCATAGTGACAACTTCTGTTGTAATTGCCCTGATAGGTGGTGTAGGTAAGCCCGTTTGGTGCAGGTATCAGTTTCCAGCACTCCTGCACCACCTTACGCACTTGATGTTTTTCTGCCTTTACCTGCGAGTGCATCAGCAGTACGACAAGGTCGTTAAGGCAGAATGAAACGCTATCCACATCCATTGCAACCATAATGTCGAGCAGCAGTTCCGACATCTCTATCTCCAGCCGATTGCGGTTGCTGCGGATAATCTTCTGCAAGGCTTCTGTATGCAGCAATGTGGGGTTGAACCACATCCGGCTTTCCTTTTCAGTGGACAGTTTTCTGTGTTGCAGGAAATGGAGAAAGGCGGGTATCTCCGCTTTCAGCTTTTGCAGGAAGTCGGTATTATCGGACTGCAAGCGGTCTATCTTGCGCACCCAATAGCGTGTTTCCCCTGCGTCTATGATTACGGGTAGATGCTCGTTGTTGGAGCACAACACGAATTTGGCGAAGAACGCAATCTCGTCACGGTCTTTGCCTTCCACCTTGTAGGATAATGTAGTGCTAAGATTCTTCAACCGTTCGCTGTCCTCCCTGCGGTTGAGCAACACCTCATCCATCACGATAAGGAGCTTGCCTGCCCAGTCGGAATTGAACTGGCTGCGGAAATCCTCGTTGGTATTGAAAGTCACGTTGTTCTGGAAAAGGGCCTTCAGAAAGTTCAGGAAGGTGCTTTTGCCCGTGTTGCGTTCTTCCGACACTAACAGCAGGATAGGCAACTTCTGAATCGGTTGCAGGTAGAGCAGTTGCAGATAGTCCATCCCCAACTCGTATTGTTCCCCGAAGATGTGCCGTACCAAAGATTGGATATGCGATAAATCGCCCTCCTGCGGTCGGTGGTATATCGGTTCGTAGAGGTTAAGGAACTTGCCGACCACGGAACGGTAGCCGATGTGTTCGGGTACGGTGCAGAAGCCGTCATACTTGGGAACGCTGCCGATGTAATCCTTGCCGTAGTCTTGGCGCAGGGTCTCGTTGTTCCATGCGATGCGTTTCTTCACATACCCTCCGTTCAGTCTCGGTTGCTCCACAATCTTGTAGAGCGTTGTCCCGACACGGATAAATTCTTCCTTTGCCATGCCGCCATCCGATGGCGGTCTGTGGCTGCCCTGTTGTTCGATAGCTGACATAATCAAATGGTTTTAAGTTTGAAAATCACCAGCCGCAAAAATATAATCAATTATTGGACAGGTTGTTATGCAAAATACAGCAGAATGGTGACAAATAGCCCCCGAAACAAAAACTTTCAATGGTTTGGGGCAGGAGGTGGGTTGTACAAATGGAAAAACTCCCGAAAAGCGAATGTCGGAGCGGTTACTCCGAACAGTTCACAAAGTTCCCATTCGCTCATGGCGGTTGCACTAATATCGGTCGGCATGATAATGTTGCCGTTACCGTCCGTTGTGATGATGCTTCGTTTCATGGCTCCGCTTGGTTATGGGGTTACACTTCCAAATGATGCGTTCAGCTTGTTGCCGAACATCGTCAGGTCATTGTCAAGTTTCTGCGTGGTTATCTTCGCATAGATTTGAGTCGTGACAATGTTCGTGTGTCCCAGAACACGGCTCACGCTTTCAATGGGCATCCCCTTACTAAGAGCCAGCGTTCCAAATGTATGCCTTGCGCAATGATAGGAGATTTGCTTCTCTATTCCGCATTCCGCCATTACCTTTTTCAGCTGTTTGCACATCGTCCAATAGTTGATTTTTCCGAAAACCAGCTTGTCTTCCGACAGGTGTCTGTACCGTTCAATTATCTGCAAGGGAATATCAAGCAGCTTCACTTGGAACGGGACATTCGTCTTGTACCGTTTCGACAATATCCATTTCTCACCGTTCACTTCCACTATTTCGTCCGTTGTGAGTTCTTTCATATCCACGAAAGACAAGGCGGTGAAACAGGCGAAAATAAACAGGTCTCGCACCAATGCGAGGGTGTGGTTGTCAAACTCGTGCGCCATGATTCTTTTGATTTCGTCCTCTGTCAGATATTCCCGTTCCTTAACATTCGGGCTGATATGGAACTGCGCAAACGGATTCCTCGGTATCAGTCCGTTATAGTGCGCACGCATAACTACGCCTTTCAGCCACATGCAGTTCAGCCATATGGTGGCGTTTTTCAGACCCCGTTCAGCTGTAAGATAAGCAGCAAACTCCTTGATGAAGTCGGGCGTAAGCTCCAACATGGACATGTCCGTCCGTTTGTAGAACGACTTGATAAAGGCTGCGACATAGTTCCTTGCTCTTACCATGACTTTGTATGTGCCAATGCTGCGGTCTTTCCCCACACGTTTCAGGAAGTTGGCGCAATCCTTGTCGAAAGCCTTTATCAGTGTCTCATACTCGCTTCCTATCCCTTGATAGGCATTGCGCACCATTTCTGCCGTCACGAACGTCTCACGGTCGGATATGCGCTGATAATGTTTGATGATTTGCGCCTTGATGTTATCCAAAGTCTGATTGATGTTCCGTGCTTCGGCACTCTTGCCTTTGGCTCGGTTGCCTTTCGCATCCCAAAGGGTCTTCGGGATGCTCTGCTTGCAACTGAACTGCGCCACAGTTCCGTTGATTGTCACTCGTCCCATGATGGGGACAATACCGTCTTTCTCCTTGCTGCCGTTCACATAGAACAGCACTTTGAATGTACTTCTTGCCATACTCGCTTTTTTGTTTGCAAAGTTAAATATCAACGAATTAGACCTTGATACGCAAATCAGTGACAAACGGTGCAATAGCATCTCTCATGTGTTAAATCTTACTCTTTCACGGGTAATGATTTGCAAACCATTCTTCTTCTTAAATCCGCTTTTAATTGCGTTTTCCGTTTTTTCGGCTTGTCATCATTTGACAGCGTAACGACTCTGATGTTAAGTCGTTTAGCGTCATTTCTCCCGTTTTTCGAGGTTATTCCATAGATTTTTCGTAAGTTTGTCAAAAGTAGAACCGCATTCCATAGAAGAACTTCTGATTATAAGTATGTATCAGGGCCTCATACTTATAATCTTAGAATGCAAGGTCCTCCCATAAGTAACATTTATCACTATGAACAACAAGCTGTTTACCTTTCTCGACCCTCTGCTAGGCTACATCGACAACGGTCGTTTCTTCCGTGAACCTTTCCGTTGGCTTTATGTCATCTTTGCCGTATTGAACTTGCTGTTTCCTATCTTTATACTGGCAAAAGTCATCGAGATGGACTTCTTCAAATATGCCGAAGGAAAATTAATCCTTGCTTTCATTCTGCTATTTATCATCTTATGTGCAGGAGCATGGGGCAGTTATCTGCTTTGGATGAACCGGAAAAACAAGCTGAAAGAAGCTATCCGTGAAGAGAATGAATTCGTAGCCATTCCCGTTGTGTCACACCTGACGCAGACGATGGGTGAATGGCTCGGACTTTATATCGGTGTCATCGGTACACTGTGTTCGGTGATTGTTGCTATTTTCGCTGCCGACGGAATCGGGCACATGCTGCCGATACCTTCCGGAATGTTCTTCCTGATGCCTATATACGGTTTCTTGATTGTGGTGTTCGCACGCCTGCTTGCCGAATTATACCGTGCTCTGGCCGTCATCGCCAACAACACCAAGAAGCTGGCAAAAGCGGGAACAAAAGCCGAAAGCCAACTGGAAGATATAGAGGACATAGAAGAAATCTGAAATACATGAAGAAAGCAGTCATCGCCATCGACTCCTTCAAAGGATGTTTATCTTCGGCAGAAGCAGGAAAAGCGGCTGCCGAGGGTATCCGTTCCATATATCCGGAATGTGAAATTCTTTGTCTGCCCATAGCCGATGGCGGCGAGGGAATGTTAGAAGTGCTGATTGAGGCAACCGATGGGCAGAGAATACATATTTCCGCCCATAATCCTCTTATGGAATGGCACACTGCATGCTACGGCATTTTGAAAAACGGGAGAACAGTCTGTATAGAAATGGCGGGCATCAGCGGACTGCCCCTGGTTCCACCGGAAAAAAGAAACCCGATGTTGACAACCTCTTACGGAACAGGAGAACTGATTCGTGATGCGCTGGAACGTGGTTGCCGCAACTTCATCATCGGCATTGGAGGCAGCGCAACAAATGATGCAGGACTGGGAATGTTGCAGGCGTTAGGCTTCCGGTTTCTGGATAAAGAAGGGAAGGTGTTAAGAACCGGATGCGGAGGAGTTTTAATGGAAGTTGCTTCCATTGATACGAGCTTCGTACATCCCGGTTTACGTACATCCCACTTTACCGTTGCCTGCGACGTACAAAATCCATTTCATGGCCCGGAAGGTGCCGCATATATCTTTGCCCCCCAGAAGGGAGCAGACCGAAAAATGGTAGAGGCGCTGGATGCAGGCATGAAAAACTTTGCAGAAGTCATCTTCCACAAAACGGGGAAAGACATTTCCAATCATCCCGGAGCAGGTGCCGCCGGTGGTATGGGGGGCAGTTTACTGGCTTTTCTGAATGCAGAATTGAAACCGGGAATACAGTTGATGCTGGAGACTCTTGATTTCAGCAATAAAATAAAAGGTGCCGATTTGATTATCACCGGCGAAGGAAAGGCCGACAAACAAACATTAATGGGGAAAGTTCCTTCCGGCATACTTGACAAAGCTCGCAAACAGAAAATTCCGGTTATACTGATAGCCGGTAGCGTAGAAAATGCAGACGACCTGCATCGGGCGGGATTTCGGGGAGTATATTCTATCAATCCACCATCCATAACGTTGGAGCAGGCCATGCAACCGGAAGTTGCACGCGCAAATATCTCAGAAACGGTGGTAGAGATTTGTCGTTCCTTCTAAAATTTATCTTTCAATGATTTCCTGATTACAGCTTACGTATCACTTTGCGACAGCGTTTCACTTCCCGTTCCGTCAGTCCGGGATGTTGCTTCGTTCCGCCTTTCTCAATGGCAGAGATGACTTTGAATCCACTCCATTTCAGAATTTCCTTTAGTGCTTTCACCACTCCCCTTGACTGATTAAAAAGGATATTGAAAGGATACGGGGTGGTGCAAGTACTGACGATAACGGCCTTTTTTCCTTTATGCAGCCCGATAGGAATGCCTCGCGATGTCTCTCCCATTATTCCGTAAACGATGCGGTCGAACATTACTTTCAGTTGTCCGGGCAAATTCCCCCAATAGCAGGGAGCACCGATAATCAAGGCATGAGCTTCTTCTATCTGTTTCAGTATGCGCTGTGCATCATCTTCCGGCAGGCAACATTTCAGTTTCTCACGGCAACTCATGCAGCCGATGCAAGGACGGATTGCCAGGTCGGCAACTCTCACGACGGTTACTTCGTCGCCATTGTCTTTTGCTTCTGTTTCCATAAGTTGAAGCATCTTCGAGATATGGCCTTGCTTGCGGGGACTTCCGTTAATAATCAGAATTTTCATGATGACATGATTATGCGATTCCTAATAGCTGAACTTCAAACACCAAAGTGGAGAAAGCGGGAATAGGACCGCTGCTACGTGTTCCGTATCCCATTGTGTAAGGGATATAGACTATCCAATGGTCACCTACATGCATCCGTTGCAGGGCTATCTGCCAACCTTCGATAACTTGGTTCAGACGAAATGCTTCAGGACAATTGCGCTTCCAGGAGTTGTCAAATTCACGACCGTTTATCAAGGTACCTTTATAGTGCACGGTCACAATGCTATTTAAACGGGGAGTATTATCACCGTTGCCGCTTTCCAATACACGGTAGAGGATTCCGCAAGGTAGTTCTTTGATATCTTCTTCTGCACGCAACGCTTCCAAGTATTGCTCATTTTGCAGTTTATATTCTTCTTTTCGTCCCATATACTCAAACTTCTTATTGCTTTTTCAATCACAAAAGTACAACATTTATATCGTCCCGCAAAAAATAGACGAAGCTCATAGCTGCATTTTGGAGTTTATACGAATAAGGCGTATCTTTGCCCCATGAAAAAATTAGTTATCGTCGGATGTGGACGACTCGCCGGAATAGTTTCGGATGCAGCTGTCAATGGCTTGTTGCCTGAATATGATTTAGTGGGTGTATACTCTCGTACAGCAGAAAAAGCTGAACGTATCGTTGCTAAAATGCAGCAACATGGAAAAACATGTATGGCTTGCGCAACCATAGAAGATTTACTGGCATTGAAACCCGATTACTTAGTGGAAGCGGCCTCTCCTGCCGCCATGAAAGAACTTGCCCTGCCTGCATTGAAGAACGGGACTTCTATCGTCACCCTTTCTATCGGTGCACTGGCAGACACAGCTTTTTATCAGGAAGTGATAAAGACAGCCCAAGCAAATGGCACACGTGTGTATATCGTCTCCGGAGCTACCGGCGGATTTGATGTGCTGCGCACAGCCTCTCTGATGGGAAATGCAACCGCCAAGTTTTTTAATGAAAAGGGTCCTAATGCCTTGAAAGGAACTGCCGTATATGATGAGGCTCTGCAAACCGAGCAACGGGTTGTCTTCTCAGGCAATGCAACCGAAGCCATCGCCATGTTCCCTACCAAAGTCAATGTAGCCGTTGCCGCCTCACTGGCTTCTGTCGGGCCCGAAAATATGCAAATGTCCATGCAGTCCACCCCCGGATTTGTGGGAGATACGCAAAGAGTAGAAATAAAGAATGAGCAGGTGCATGCCGTAATCGATGTGTACAGCGCCACGGCTGAAATAGCAGGGTGGTCTGTGGTGAACACCCTGCTCAATATCACATCACCGATTGTATTCTTCTGATTCGATTACCGGATATATTCCTTTATATTGGCAAGCACTTTCTCGCTCAGGCGGTCAAACGCCTGACGGGTGCGGCCAGTGGAAACTTGCATGCAACGGACATGGGGATGACTCAAAAGTTGCTCTCCACCCAAAGCTCCCACCGTATCACAAAAACAAAGATTGTCACCTTCCAGCCACTTGACAAATGCCGGTTCGTCCCATGCCGGGGATAATCCGGTATTGAACAGAATCTTCTTGTTTCCCAGTTGTCCGAACTCCGCCTCATGCAACAAAACCGTGTTCTTATTGAGACAACAGAAAACAACCTCATTCTGAGCAAGAAGTTCGTTCAACGGCAGGAAACGATATCCTTTAACTGTCGCCTCCTGCTTCTCGCTACGGGCAAAGTAGGCAATCTCCGCACCGAAAAACTTCAATGCATCCGCTATCATGCCACCGGACTTACCCAGACCCACAACACCAACTTTCAGCCCGGTAATCTCGCGCGGCATATCTTCCCACGGTTCCTGACCAAATCCATGCAGACAACGCACTAACTCACTGACCACATATTCCACCACACCCTCGTCGCCATAATCGCGGATACCGGTTACGGTTATTCCACGTTCATTGGCATAGCGGATATCCACGTTGGCGCTTTCGGGAGAGTACAGCGAACAGCACATCCCGATATATTTAATATCCGTACACTCCTCCAACACCGCACGGTTTATCCGGGAAGTATAACTCAGGAGCACAGCATCGGCATCTCCGATGCGGGCTATAATTTCCTCATCTCCTACCGGAATATCAGAATACATCACAACTTCATCTGCATACAAGTGCAGTTCTTTTTCTGCTGACGGAATCAGACTTACAGGTTCTATTGCTACAAGTTTACGAAACATAGTTTTTTTGATTTTAGAAACGGCGAAGTTAACAAAAAGAGTGATATAAAACAAAAAGAGCTGCCATCGATGATACGTGACAACTCTTTCTTACTAACTTTACGACAATACTTCTTCTTGTTTTTATGCGGACGGTCTTTTGCAATCCAACGCCCGCCATTGCGTTCCAGCTCTATCGAACGGTTCGCTTCCTTGAATGCCGATAGGACATCCCTGCGTTTCTTCGTTTTCATTGTTCTATAAACTTTAAATGCGGGGCAAAGATAGTCAATTAAAACGAAACTACCCTCTGCTGCCCAAGCTATTCTTATCCGGATTTATTTCAGAAACCATATTGCGCACTTCTTTCTTATCGACTTTGGAATATAAACCCAATTGTCGTCCTGGTAATGTTTCTTCAACACTTTTCTGCATCTTGCTCTTATTTTCGAGAGCTTTTTCTTCTTTTTTATCCATATTCTTATCTGGTTAGGTTATTTACTAATATAGTAACACACGGAGAATCGTTAAGGTTCTCTCTTAACGCAAAAAAGAGTTGCCAATGACTGACAACTCTTTTTTATCATAAGAAAATTCCTAAATTCCGGCTATTATTTCTTACTGAGCTTCAACTCTGCAATAAAAGCTGTGATAAGCCCGATACCTCCAAACGAAAGCACGCAAGCTCCATAAACCAAAGATACCGTCTCACGATAAACACGCCAGTTGTCCACATCCTTATCCAAGTATCCGGGAATTGCCGAAGTGCAAATTACAAAACCTATCAACAATCCCAATCCCATGCCCACCAGCAGGCATCCTAATTTCAATGCCGAGAAAGAAAAATTGCCATAAAGTTTCGGCATACAAGCCGCATCCGGGACATACTTATCCCCCATCTTCTCAATCAGCATCAGGCGCTCCTTCTTACATACAAACAATTCAAACAGTTTGTAAATTCCTAAAGTAATGATTGCCATAATCGTAGGCACCATAATAAAATCCATCATATTCGTTTCGTTTTAAATTAGTATTTTTGTTCCTTTGTACACTTTAGACGCAGGCTTCTTTGTGAGGTTACACATTCTGCGAAAAAAAATATTTCTTTCCAGATTCTGTAACCTTATATAGAGAGTTGCGTCTAAAGAGCAAAATGGAGAATAACGAAACACATATTATCCGACGAATATTGAAAGGAGAAACTGCTCTGTACGAAAACTTCCTGAATCAGTACGGTCAACAGGTATTTTCCCTGATTGCCCGCATCATCTGCAATCAGGAAGATGCCGAAGAGCTGACGCAAGACGTTTTTCTGAAAGCGTTCCAGCACCTCTCCTCTTTCAAAGCCGAAAGTTCTTTCTCCACATGGATATATTCCATCGCTTATAATACGGCAATTTCGGCAGCCCGTAAAAAGAAATTTGATACCTTTGCCATGGATGATACGTTACTCGCCAACATTTCGGAGCAGCAGGTTGACGAGACGCTGAACGACGAAAGCGAAGAAATGATTATCAAACTAAACAGAGCCATAGAAAAACTGAACTCCGACGAACGTGCCTTGATTACTCTATTCTACTATGAAGAAAAGACGATGAATGAAACCGCCCTGATTCTGGGCCTGACAGAGAGCAATGCAAAAGTAAAATTGCATCGCGTACGCAAAAAGATATATGTACTCATTAAACAAGAGGAAGTATGAACGAAGAACAAAAAGATAAAGGACTGAAAAGAGCCGTAAAAGCGAAAAATGAATTTCGCCTGCCTTCCAACTTTGCTTACCGCACCATGAGGAAGGTGGAAGAGGCTATGCGTCTGCGGGAAAAGAAATCGGAACGAAGAACTTTATTTGCTACGATAGCTGCTTCTGTATTCTTAGTAGGATGTTGCATTGCCGGATTAGCCACTTACTTTGGTGATGTCATCAGGGAGGCCTTCACTCCTACGGAAAACCTGAAACCTGACAATATTCAGATACCGGCATTCTGGGTGCTGATACTTATTACAATTCCGTTGTTCGTCCTGTTCGACCGATGGATGAGAAAACGATATTACAAGCATCATTCTTAAAAAGAAACGAGGATGTTCCTTTCAACGGACATCCTCGTTTTTCTTTTTCAAATAATAGTTTTAATCCAATTTGTGGATAACCAGTCCCGAACGTAATTTCGGTTCAAACCACGTTGTTTTGGGAGGCATGATGTTGCCTGTATCTGCAATGTCCATCAACTGCTTCATGCTGACCGGATAAAGTGCCAAAGCAACTTTCATCTCGCCACTATCCACCCGTTTCTTCAACTCGCCCAGACCACGGATACCACCGACGAAATCAATACGTTTGTCGGAACGAAGGTCTTTTATACCGAGTACTTCATCCAGAATAAGATTAGAAGAAATGGTCACATCCAGCACGCCAATCGGGTCATTATCATTATATGTGCCCGGTTTAGCTGTCAGGCTATACCACTTGCCATCCAGATAAAGGGAGAAATTATGCAAACCGGTAGGTTTATAAATATCCGCACCCTTTTCTTCAATCGTGAAGTTCTTGCTGACAGCAGCCAGGAACTGCTCCGGTGTCAAACCGTTCAGGTCTTTGACAACACGGTTATAATCGATAATTGTCAGTTGGTTGGCAGGGAAGCAAACAGCCATGAAGTAGTTGTATTCTTCGTCACCGGAATGATTTGGATTCTGCTTCGCTTTTTCAACTCCCACCAAAGCAGCGGCAGCACTACGATGATGTCCGTCGGCAATGTAGAGGGCAGGCATCTTAGCAAATTCCTGGGTGATGGCATCAATATCTTCCTGTTTATCAATAATCCAGAAAGTATGTCCGAAACCATCGCCGGGAGCGATAAAGTCGTACACCGGTTTTCCGGCAGTATAATGAGCGATGATAGTATCCAGAGTAGCATTATCAGGATATGCAAAGAATACCGGTTCGATATTGGCATTGTTCACGCGAACATGCTTCATGCGGTCTTCTTCCTTATCGCGGCGGGTCAATTCATGCTTTTTGATGACACCGTTCATATAGTCGGGAACATAAGCGCCAACTACCAGACCATACTGCGTCTTTCCATTCATGGTCTGCGCATAGACGTAATAGTTTTCTTTATCGTCCTGCACCAACCAGCCTTTATCCTGGAACATTTGGAAGTTTTCAGCAGCTTTCTGATAAACACATTCATCATGTTCGTCAGTGCCTACCGGAAAATCTATTTCGGGCTTAATGATATGATACAGGGATTTCTCGTTTCCTTTCGCCTCTTCGCGCGCTTCTGCTGAGTTCAGCACATCATACGGACGGGAAGCAACCTGTTCTACCAGGTCCTGCGGAGGACGAACGCCCTTAAAAGGTTTAATTATTGCCATAAGTCAAGGTGTGTTTTTAATGGATTATTGAGATTTCTTTTTCATGAAATGCACTATCAAATAGATTGCACTACCTACTATCAGCACAACAGATACGCCCTCGCAAAAGCCGAGGGCGAAATCTGAAAGTTCTTTTCTGAATATACTGCTCAATGCAAATATACCAGCACCTATCGTCAGATAGAGTACTGCAAATTTATAGGCAGTCCTGCTATTCATCTCACTTTTTGTTAACGCGGAATTTCTCGCAACCGTCTTTCAGGAAGCCTACAATCTGCTGAGCAGCAGCAATACCTGCATTGATATTAGCTTCGGCAGTCTGTGCTCCCATCTTCTTCGGTGTAGAGAAGTAGCGTCCGACAAACTTAGCTGCAAATGTTTCGTTGGCAGCAGGCATGATGTCAGTCATGTATTTCAGGTCAGCACGTTCTTCCATCAACTGAATCAATTCTGTTTCGTTGATAACCTCTTTACGGGCTGTGTTCACCAATACACCACCCTTCGGCATTTTGTTCACCAAAGCATAGTTGATGGAGTTCTTCGTTTCGGCAGTAGCCGGAATGTGCAGTGAAACCACGTCACAAGTAGAGTAAAGTTCATCGGCAGAGTCAACAGCCTTCACACCGTCTTTCTCAATAACCTCTTTCGGACAGAAAGCATCGAAAGCAAAGATTTCCATACCGAAGCCTTTAGCGATACGGGCTACATTACGGCCTACGTTACCATAAGCGTGAATACCCAGTTTTTTGCCTTTCAGTTCCGTTCCGGAAGTACCGTTATACATATTGCGGACAGCCATTACCATCATACCGAAAGCGAGTTCGGCTACGGCATTAGAGTTCTGTCCCGGGGTGTTCATCACACATACATTGTGTGCAGTGGCAGCTTCCAAGTCTACATTATCGTAACCTGCACCTGCGCGTACCACAATCTTCAGTTCTTTGGCAGCATCCAGCACTTCGGCATCTATGATGTCGCTGCGGATAATAATGGCATTAGCATCCTTCACAGCGTCCAGTAACTGGACTTTCTCTGTATATTTCTCCAGCAAGGCAAGTTCATAACCTGCTGTTTCAATTTCTTTGCGAATACCGTCTACAGCTACTTTAGCGAACGGTTTGTCGGTTGCAATTAATACTTTCATGATTCTATGATATTAAAAAGACTCACCACAGAGTACTCAGAGTTCCACAGAGTTTCTTCTTATAAGTTTAATCTCTGTGGGACTCTGTGCCCTCTGTGGTGAATAAAATATTATTAATGAAGTTTCTCAAATTCCTGCATGCAGTCAATCAAAGCCTGTACGCTTTCTTTCGGCATAGCGTTGTAGCAAGATGCGCGGAAACCACCCACTGAACGGTGTCCTTTGATACCTACCATACCTTTTTCCGTAGCGAACTTCATGAAGTCAGCTTCCAGTTCTTTGTATTCGGGAGCCATCACGAAGCAGATGTTCATGCGTGAACGGTCTTCCTGAGCAGCAGTACCGACGAACATTTTGTTACGGTCGATTTCAGCATACAACATGTCAGCCTTTTCAATGGCACGGCGTTCCATTTCTTTCACACCACCCTGTGCCTTAATCCAGCGCAAAGTCTGCAATGCAGCATAGATAGGAACTACCGGAGGAGTGTTGAACATAGAACCACTGTCGATATGTGTCTGATAGTTCAGCATCGTCGGGATATAGCGGGATACCTTGCCCAAAGCGTCATTCTTCACAATAACGAATGTTACGCCGGAAGGAGCCAGATTCTTCTGTGCACCACCATAGATACAGATATATTTAGACACGTCGATAGGACGGGAGAAAATATCAGAAGACATGTCAGCAATCATAGGAACATTTACATCCAGATCTTCCTTGAGCTCAGTACCGTAAATAGTGTTGTTAGTGGTGATATGGAAGTAATCAGCATCAGCAGGTACAGTGTAATCCTTAGGGATATAAGTATAAGTAGACTCTGCGGAAGAAGCGACTTCAACTACTTCACCGAAAGCTTTGGCTTCTTTCATAGCCTTCTTGGCCCATACACCTGTGTTCAGGTAAGCAGCTTTCTTTTCGAGGAAGTTGAAGGGGATCATGCAGAATTCCAAACTGGCACCACCGCCCAAGAACAATACCGAATACCCTTCAGGGATATTGAGTAATTCTTTGAATAGTGCCACGGCTTCGTCCACAACGGGTTGGAAGTCCTTAGCACGGTGGCTGATTTCCATCAGTGAGAGACCTGAGCCATTGAAATCGAGAATAGCTTTTGCCGTATCCTCAATTACCTCACGAGGAAGAATAGAAGGTCCTGCATTGAAATTATGCTTTTTCATTTGAAGTTTGTTTTGGTTATACAATTTCGTTCATTAATGTCTTTCGACTTTGCGAAATTACGGAAATATTTCTTTAAAACAAACCTTTCATAATGAAATTCTATTTTTACACCGCATTTAGCTTACTTTTTTATGGTTTATACAGGATATATGCACCATTTTGTTATCCATACTTATCAAGAATACTACTTTTGGAGAAACTAAAAGTAATACGGATTTATTACTTCGCATTCAAAACTATAAACGCAAGAAAAGTGAATATTTATAAGAAAAGACTACTTTGCTTCTTCAATAATCGTCTTCATACCCTTAATTTTCTCACCGCGTATCAAGGTAAGCAACTGTTTCATTTTACTGCGGCGGACAGCCACAAAAGCATAGTGCTCTTTCACATCTACCTGCCCTACATCTTCACGCACCATTCCACCTTTCTTATATAGGAAACCGACGATATCTATTTTATTCAGTTTATCCTTTTTGCCTTTACCTATATATAAGGTAGCCCAACGAGGTTTGGCAGGCTTCGGAAGCACTTCAGGAAACTCGAAAGCCTCGATGTCTTCGGGGATATATTCGGGAATACGTTCTTCGGCATGCAAAATGATATAGGAATTCCCATCCGCTTCCCAGCGTGCCGTACGTCCGTTGCGGTGTGTATAGGCTTCTTCGTTCACCGGTAGATGGTAGTGAACTACGTTCTCAATGCCGGGAATATCCAGCCCGCGGGCAGCAAGGTCGGTAGAAATCAATACAGCACAACTGCCATTGCGGAATTTATAGAGTGCACGTTCGCGGTCGGGCTGTTCCATGCCGCCATGAAACATATCACAAGGAAATTTCTTTGATTGCAGATATGCTGTTACCCGTTCCACACTTTCGCGATAGTTGCAGAAAACAAGGGTTGAATGATGTCCGAGTGTGCAAAGCAGATTATACAAAGTTTCCAGTTTGTCTTTCCCGGGAGAAAGAACCTTATGAAGCCGCAGACGTGGAGCAAGGGCTTCCGGATCGAGGAAGTCAAGCTTGACAAGTTGAGAGTTGAGAGTTGAAAGTTGAGAGTTATCAGCGTCTCTTACACCGGTGAACAGGGGAATTTCTTCGGCATCGGTAGCAGAAAGCAGCACACGTTTTTTTAAGGAAGGCAACTGCCCGATAACTTCTGCCATCTCATCATGGAAACCGAATTCGAGGCATTTATCGAACTCGTCTATCACCAGTGTGGTGACGCTGCTTGCATCGAAATTCTCTTTCCGCAAGTGGTCGTTCATTCGTCCCGGTGTACCGATGATAACTGAGGGATTGATGCCTTTCATCGTGCGGTGCTCCTCCATAGCAGGACGACCACCATAGCAGCTCATTGCCTTGAATGGAGTTCCCATAGATTTAAAGACTGTTTCAATCTGCAATGCCAATTCGCGCGAAGGCACCAAAACAATGGCCTGCACTCCTTGCATTTCTGCTTTCAGCGATTGCACCAATGGAAGAAGAAAAGCCAGCGTCTTGCCCGAACCTGTAGGCGAAAGCAATACTAAATCTTTGTTTTCACGATAAGCCTCCCGTGTTGCCTCTTGCATTGGGGTGAGTTGTTCTATTTGCAGATTTCTGAGTATATCTTGAATTTCCATAATGTTTTTTTCTATGACGAGCCAAAGATAATGCAATTTGAGTGCAGAACTTTCATGCTTGATAAAAAAAATATGCCCGAATGCAGTTTATCT
The DNA here is from genome assembly GCF_900142015.1 of Bacteroides stercorirosoris. Classification (GTDB taxonomy): domain Bacteria; phylum Bacteroidota; class Bacteroidia; order Bacteroidales; family Bacteroidaceae; genus Bacteroides; species Bacteroides stercorirosoris. The sequence continues at coordinate 37,678 of NZ_FQZN01000018.1, read as the reverse complement.
TATCCGAAGATAAAAAAACTCCTGCGTAGCCGTAGCCATGCAGGAGTTTTCTAAAATATCGAAGTCTTTTATAAACTTTGAAGTTTCAGCTTATCCGCCGAAGTTATCGAACATCAAGTTCTGAGCCGGAACGCCGAGATCGTCGAGCATCTTCTCAACAGCTTTCGACATCGGACCAGGACCACACATGTAGTATTCGATGTCTTCGGGAGCTTCGTGGTCTTTCAGATAAGTGTTGTAAATTACCTGATGAACAAAGCCCGGAGTATACTTCACGCCGGCTGCGTCTGCTGCAGGGTCCGGACGGTCCAATGCAAGATGGAACGTAAAGTTCGGGAAATCCTTCTCGATTTGCAGGAAGTCTTCCAGATAGAATACCTCGTTCAATGCACGTGCACCGTAGAAGTAAGTCATCTTGCGGTCCGTAGTATGCAACGTCTTCGTCAAGTGCATGATTTGTGCACGCAACGGAGCCATACCGGCACCACCACCAATCCACATCATTTCCTTCTTAGAGTCGAATATCGGGTGGAAGTCTCCGTAAGGACCACTCATTATTACCTTGTCACCCGGTTTCAGCGTGAAGATATAAGAAGAAGCGATACCCGCAGGCACATCCATGAAACCCTGTCCCTGGTCTTTCGGCTTGAACGGAGGAGTTGCGATACGTACCGTCAACATGATACGGTCGCCCTCTGCCGGATAATTAGCCATAGAATATGCACGGATGGTTTCTTCGTCATTGTTACACTTCAATGTAAACAAACCGAATTTCTCCCATGCGGGCAAGTACTCGTCACCAATCAGACTCTTATCAATGTCCTTGTTATAGTCCATTGAGTATTTAGGAATCTTGATCTGTGCATAAGAACCCGGAATGAAATCCATGTGTTCGCCCTTAGGCAACGCAACGATGAACTCCTTGATGAACGTAGCCACGTTCTTGTTGGAGATTACCTCGCACTCCCACTCTTTTACACCGAGCACAGACTCGTCAATCTTGATGCCCATGTCGCTCTTCACTTTCACCTGGCAACCCAGACGCCAATGGTCTTGTACCTGTTTGCGGCTGAAATGAGGAACCTCGGACGGCAGGATTTCGCCACCGCCATCCAGCACCTGGCATTTGCATTGTCCGCAAGAACCCTTACCACCACAAGCGGAAGAAAGGAATACACCGTTCATAGACAACGTATTCAGCAACGTGGAACCGGACTCTACGTCCAGCACATTGTCGCCGTTGATAGTCAGTTTTACATTACCCGAGGGTACCAGGAAATTCTTGGCAACCAACAGGATAACGACAAGCAGCAGAATAACCACCAGGAATACTCCAATGCTCGCTAATATTAAATTTATATCCATTGTTTTATTCCTTTCTTTATTAGATGTTCAAACCAGAGAAACACATGAATGCCATTGCCATCAAGCCTACTGTAATGAACGTGATGCCCAGACCTTTCAGTGGAGCAGGAACGTCAGAGTAAGCCATCTTCTCGCGGATAGCTGCCAAACCTACGATGGCGAGCAACCAACCGATACCGGAACCCAATGCGTAAGAAATAGCATCCCATATATCACCGATATATTTCGGATCGCTCTCACCTACATTGATGCGCTGCTGCATGAAGAGCGAAGCACCCATGATGGCACAGTTCACAGCAATCAGCGGCAGGAAGATACCCAGTGAAGCGTACAGCGACGGGCTGAAACGCTCTACCACCATCTCCACCAACTGCACGATACCTGCAATTACGGCAATGAAAAGAATAAAACTGAGGAAGCTGAGGTCTACGCCCGGAATGATAGCGTCGGCAGCCAGCACCTTGGTCTGCAATAAATAGTTGACCGGAAGCGTAACCACCAATACGAAAGTAACGGCGATGCCCAGTCCTACGGCAGTCTTCACGTTCTTGGATACAGCCAAGTAAGAGCACATACCCAGGAAGAACGCAAATATCATGTTGTCCACAAAGATGGAGCGGACAAATAAACTTATTAAATGTTCCATAATTCTTTGAATTAAGAATTAAGAATTAAGAATTAAGAATTTCTATGCAGCGCCATAGTGCCGCCAATTCTTCATTCATCATTCTTCATTCTTCATTTATATTACTTTTCTTGCAACTCTTTGTGACGTGCACGCTGATACCAGATGATGCAAGCGCAGATAATCAACGCCATCGGCGGCATCAGCATCAAGCCGTTGTTCACATAACCTATATTCGTCAACCATTCGTGGTTCAGGATGTTGAAACCGAGCAACGTACCGGAACCCAACAGCTCACGGAAGAAAGCTACGATAATCAAAATCTTGGCATATCCCAAACCGTTACCTATACCATCAAGGCAGGATTCCCAGGGACCGTTCTGCATGGCAAATGCTTCCAGACGTCCCATCAGGATACAGTTTGTAATAATCAAACCTACGTAAACGGAAAGCTGTACGCTTACGTCGTAAGCAAACGCTTTCAGGATTTCACTCACAATGGTTACCAGAGCGGCTACCACAACCAACTGAACGATGATACGGATACGGTTGGGGATAGTCTTGCGCAACAACGAGATCACCACATTGGCAAAAGCCGTAATCACTGTTACCGAAAGCCCCATTACGATGGCGGGTTCCAGCTTGGCAGTTACAGCCAGTGCAGAACAGATACCCAGCACCTGTACGGTAACGGGGTTGTCCATACCCAGCGGATTAGAGAATACTTCTCTGTTTTTCTTTGAAAATAACTGTCCCATATCCTTATTCCTCATCATTATTGGTTAAAAAACTCTTGTAACTATTCAGACAAGTTTTCAGCATAGCATCCACACCTACAGAAGTAATCGTACCGCCGGAGATACCGTCCACCTGAAAGTCAGGTTTCTCTACCTTGCCGTTTTTCACAACACCCAGGGCAACTTCACCGTTATCCAATGTCTTCTTGCCCAGGAATTCATTCTGGAAGTGTTGGCCTGCGATTTCAGCACCCAGACCCGGAGTTTCACTGGCGTGAGAGAAATAAACACCGTAAACGGTATCTTTATCACTGTTCAGTGCAACATAACCCCAGATAGCACCCCAAAGACCGGCACCGTAAACTGGGAATACATATTTCGTTTCTCCGTCCACTTCTGCCACGAATACGTGCAGGCGTTGGTGTTCTTTAGCTTCTTTTTCGTAACCGGTAGCAAATGCACCTGTGTTTTCGGTCAATGTACCGTCCACGTTCATCAGCATGTCTCCCTTTACATATTTATTATATTCAGCCTCGGCATCTGCAACATTCTTGATGTTCAATGCAGCGAGGATTTGCTTCTTCGTATCCAGTTCCACGTTCTTATTCTGAATGCTTCGCAGTGAGGAACTGACGAATGCCAGCAAAAATGCAACGATAACAACCATTACCGAAGCATAAATGATAGTATAACTATTACTATTGGTATTCATTTCTTCGGGTATTTTAATTGTTAGACTTGATTGCACGTTTCTCGCGGCGGCTGATATTGCCCTGTACTACACAGTAGTCAATCAGCGGAGCGAAGATATTCATCAGCAGGATGGCGAGCATCATACCTTCGGGGTAACCGGGGTTCAGTACACGGATCACGATGGCCATGACGCCAATCAGGAAACCGAAGATATACTTACCCGTCTCGGTACGTGCCGAAGTTACGGGGTCGGTAGCCATGAACACGGCACCGAAACAGAAACCACCCAGCACGAGGTGTTCGTACCAAGGCATCTGAGCCATCGGAGTATCAGGACCAACTGTGTTGAACACCCAAGCCATGAATGCACCACCCACGAATACGGAGAACATCGTCTTCCAGCTTGCAATGCCCGTTGCCAGCAACAGGATAGCACCGAGAGCGATGGCAATTACACTGGTCTCACCGATAGAACCCGGTATCAAACCTGTCACCATATCCCAGGAGAAAGGCGGAACGGCGCCGGTCGTGGCAGCTTCACCCAACGGAGTAGCTACAGTCAGTCCGTCAACAGCCTGTCCCATGCCGAAGATAGAATCACCCGATACCCATACGGCATCACCGGACATCTTGGTAGGATATGCGAAGAACAGGAATGCGCGGGTAATCAAGGCAACGTTAAACACGTTCATACCCGTACCACCGAACACTTCCTTAGCGAAAATTACAGAGAACGCAGTAGCTACCGCCAGAATCCACAGCGGACAGTCTACCGGAACAATCATAGGGATAAGGATACCGGAAACGAGGAAACCTTCCTGGATTTCTTCTTTCTTCCACTGAGCCACTACGAACTCAATACCAAGACCTACTATATAAGATACAATGATTTTTGGCAATACAGCCAGGAAACCGTAGGCAAACATTTCAATGAAGCTACCTGTAGCACCGGTATTCGTGAAATGCTGATAACCCACGTTATACATACCGAACAACAACGCCGGTATCAACGCAATGACCACCATCGACATAATGCGTTTGCTGTCGATAGCGTCGTGAATGTGCGTTCCCGATTTCGAAGTCCTGTTGGGGACGAACAGGAATGTCTCGAATCCGTCGAACACAGACTGGAATGCGTGGTATTTACCGCCCTCTTCAAAGTTCGGCTTTATCTTGTCGAGATAATTTCTTAACGCTTTCATTTTTAATTTTTAATTCTTAATTTTTAATTGAATTACGCCATTTCAGCACGAAGCATGTCGAGCCCGGCACGAACAATACGTTGAACCTCTACCTTTGAAGAGCATACAAATTCGCAAAGGGCAAAATCCTCGGGAGCTACTTCGTAGATACCCAGGGCCTCCATGCGGTCGATGTCGCCTGCAATGATAGCCTTCACCAGATATTCGGGGAAGATATCCATCGGGAATACCCTGTCGTATTCGTTGGACATAATCATGTGGCGTTCGCCACCTTTGACACGTGCATCGAGTACATATTCCTTGTTCTTGCCCATCAACCAGCTAAAGTAGGAATGATTTACGCTGAACTGATCGAAACGCGGCATAATCCAACCTGCCATTTCATGGACGTCGTCACCTTCGGGAATTACTGTCAGTTGACTGTCGAAAGCACCGAGGAAGCCGTTCGGACTTACCTGTTTACCAGTAAGTACATTACCGCTGATGTAGCGCAAGTCTCTGCCTGTGGTCACGTTTCCACTGAATACGTTTGTCAGCAGGGCGCCTACTTTCAGTTTGCAGTATGCAGGTTTCAACACTTCGGAACCTGTCACGGCTACTTTGCGCGTCATGTCCACACGACCTGTATTGAACAGACGGCCAATGAAGATGACTGCTTCCGCACCGATTGTCCACACTGTTTCACCCTTCACGATAGGGGAAATGTGGTTAATCTGTACGCCTACATTTCCAGCCGGGTTCGGCCCGTCAAATGCGGTAACCGTCACATTCTTGGCTTGCGTCAATGCTGTTGCCTTTTGTTTCACACTAATACTCAGATACGTCTTTGCCATCTTGGCAAGAGCGTCAAGTCCTGTCTGGAAGTTTGCTTCCTCGCCTTTCAGGGCGAACTCGAAATCGGGTGCCAGCGGGTTGCTGTCGAAGGCTGAAATGAAGATGGCTTTCGGATACATCGTAGGGTCAGCAATCACGTCGTAGGGACGCTGACGGATGAAAGCGAACATACCTGCTTCCAGCAATGCAGCTTTCACTGACTCACCGTTCAGGGCATTCACGTCTTTCTTTCCGAATTCTTCATAGTCTTGCTCAGCAGCAGCTTCAACGACAATGTTCAGCACTTTGCGGCGTGCACCGCGCTCCACGCTTGTCACTACGCCGCTCACGGGCGAAACAAATTTCAATTCAGGATGATTCTTGTCGATAAACAAGGGTCCTCCGGCCATCACATATTCCTGTTCTTTGACCACCACTTTCGGAGTGATACCCGTGAAATCTTCGGGAACCAATGCGTAGAATCCCGGCTCTTTCACAGACTTTAGCTCCTGAGCAGCTTTACCTTTCAGGTTGATGTCAAGGCCTTTACGTAACTTAATTACATTTGCCATGCGTTTATATAAAATAATGGTTTCATTAATTTGCCGCAAAAGTAGCAAAAAAGAACGTGAATAAAGAGCAAAAAAGAAAGGAATTACGGATAAATTTCCGCAATTCCTTTCGTTAACGAGCACGACAATAATAGGGCTACTGAAAAGGGGCTAAAATAGTATGCCACTGCAATAATTAGGTTTGCCCTTGCAATAATTATATTAGCTCGTGCAATAATTGTTTTTAATTTTCTTCCGCAAACATCGGATCCCATGCCGGCAGACGGATGGGCTTCTGCTTGAATACATCCATCACTTTGGCAGGAACATACTTGGTTTCCAACACCAGGCGGAACATATATTCGTTGAACCATTCGTCAGTCATAATCAGGTGTCCCTGGTAGCCGCTTGCGGGGCCCCAACTGTTCTCCACCATCCACTTCACAGGCTTTCCGTCCTGATTCAAGTCCACCGCCATAAGGGTCATGGCATGGCTGGAGCCGCTGGAGAAGGTTTGAATGCGCTGTTTCTTATCCATGCCGAAGGTGGTGCCCATCAGTGATTCGTAATCATAGTTTTTCACATCGAGCAGTCCACGTTCCGAGTTCAGGAACTTGCCCACATCGCAGGAGAAATACATCATGGTGCTGTCTTTCAGGGAGGCGATGGCCATTTCCTTGATATCCTCTACAGGCAGGTTGACGTATGTCCAGTTCTTGCCGTCGTAGCGGTGGCGGTCATAGTCTATCTCATAGCATTTGTAGTACTCACGGGTAGGGTCGTTCATCACCATCACATAGTTGGTCAGCAGGTTTTCGTCACCATATTTTTTCAGGAAAGACATCGGGGTATGATGTTCTGTTTCTGCGGGATTGCCTTTGGCATCTTTGCGTACATAGTCAAATTCCGTGGGCGGAACTCCCAGATTCAGCACCAACATGCGATAGATAGTGCCGAGCATCGTTGTTTTTTCTTTATTCAGCGCATCGGGTTTTGCTCCTTTGGAAGCAAGGTCACGCAACTGTAATCCGTATTCTTTCAGTTTCAGGGAAATGAGGTTTGCCATGCGCGACGTATTATCGCTGCTGTTCGTTTCCGGCATCGCCTCTTTAGGCACCAGACCATATTTGCTGACGATATCGGCAACGCCCGTAAACGTTCCTCCATCGCTCAACGGATGCTGGAAAAGCCATTCCACGGTCTTGTCGGTCATCGGACTTTTGCTTGTGTCGATTACACCTTGCAGGAAAAGGTTCGCTTTCTCCAACTGGTCCCAGAAGAAAGGATAAATCTCCGAAAACTCAAAAGACTGGAAACCGTATTGGGCAATAGTCTTGGCACGCATCACGTTCAGCCCGGTGAAGAGCCAACAACGGCCGGAAGATTTCTGGTCTGTAATCCCCTTGGAGTTTACTTTCACAGAAAAATGAGTATCCATACCTGTCAGATTTTCCTGGTTGAGGGCCAGTTTGCGGATGTCATTGTTGCCAATGGCGTTGCGCAAGGCCTTATCGGCGGTAGTCCCCTGGTAACTCTGTTTAATCTGATTCAGCATGGTTTCGCTGATACCACCCTTCCCGTCCTGTGCCTGCATAGAAAACAAAGCGGCACTGAAAACAAAAACTGATAAAATTCGTTTATTCATGAAATAATAGTTTTATGTTATTTATTCAAGTTTTGCAAGCAAGAAATCTGCCTCTCAATACATCCGGACCAAGACAGGCCCGTAGAATCTCCGTAGCAAGTCCGTATCTGCTCCGTGTCTATAACATACGGAGCAGATACGGACCGGATAGGTTTTGTTTACCTTATGAGGTGATGCAAATTTAATTGCTTTTTTGAAACTTTTAGTAAATTCTTTAGATTTATTGTCAATTGGATTGAAAACTTATCCAAATAAATTAGTTTTCTTTGCACCCTCATTCGTATGATATGAAGAAATATATAATAGGTATTATGACGTTACTGTTTTCAGTAACAGTTCTTTCCGCTCAGGAAATGATAAACTTGGCTACCAGCAATGACACGACTCCGGCATTGACCAAACGTGAATTACGGAAACAAAAGGTAGCAAAGCGAAATCTGCATTATAACATTCTGGGTGGCCCCAGTTACACCCCCGACTTTGGTGCCGTACTTGGCGGAAGTGCCCTGATGACCTTCCGGATGAACCCCAGTGACACCACACAGTTGCGTTCTGTAGTCCCCGTAGCCATTGCTTTCCTGTTCAATGGCGGCATCAACCTCTTCTCCAAACCCCAGCTCTTCTTCAAAGGCGACCGCTTCCGCATCTTCGGAAAGTTTGCTTACAAGAATACGGAAGACAACTTCTATGGATTAGGTTACAATACGAATAAAAATTATGTCCGCAGCGACACCACCAGCCAATACCGTTACAGCGGCATACAGTTCAACCCCTGGTTCCTGTTCCGGCTGGGCAACAGTAATATATTTGCCGGTCCGCAGATAGACATCAACTATGACGACATCACGGAACCTGCCAAGCATCTGGTAGACGAACCTTCCTATAAAGCGGCGGGCGGAACCAGCAAAGGATATACTAACTTCAACTCCGGCGTCGGCTTCCTGCTGACTTACGATAGTCGTGACATTCCTGCCAACGCATATCGGGGCATGTATCTTGATTTCCGGGGTATGATGTACACTAAATTCCTTGGAAGCGATGATAACTTCTATCGTCTGGAGATAGATTACCGCCAGTATAAGAGCCTGGGTAAACGTAGGGTACTTGCCTGGACGGCCCAGAGTAAAAATGTATTCGGTGACGTGCCGTTGACGCAATACGTCCTTACAGGAACTCCTTTCGACCTGCGCGGTTATTATATGGGACAGTATCGTGATAAATCCTCCCATGTAGTCATGGCAGAATATCGCCAGATGATAAACACCGACAAGAGTACTTGGGTGAAACGCATGCTCAACCATGTAGGTTTTGTGGGATGGGCAGGTTGTGGTTTCATGGGGCCCACTATCGGCAAGATAGAAGGTGTACTGCCCAATTATGGCATAGGATTACGTATCGAAGTGCAACCCCGCATGAACGTGCGTCTCGACTTGGGTAAAAATACAGTCAACAATCAAACATTGTTCTACTTCAACATGACAGAAGCATTTTAATGAATGAATGATTTGTTTCCGTCTTGTATATGCAATGTAAAAAATACCCCATAACGGACAATTTAGAACTCACAACCAGCAACTATTTTTACCGATTCTCTTGCATCAGTAAAAGATTATCCATATTTTTGGGCTTTATTATCTTGTTTACCTTAAACAAAACTGAGAACATCACATAATGAGAACTTTCGAGATAGTATTCTGGATAAGCCTGTTTATCGTATTCTACACTTATATAGGATATGGAATTGTATTGTACATTCTGGTCAAAATTAAAGAAACTTTCCGTAAACCAGTACATTACCCCATGCCTCCCGACGAGGAATTGCCGGAACTGACCCTGTTCATCGCTGCTTACAACGAAGAAGACGTTGTGGACGAGAAGATGCAGAACTGCCTGGAGCTGGATTATCCCGCAGAGAAATTACAGATATTCTGGGTTACAGACGGTAGTAACGACCATACCAACGAACGCCTTGCGCGTTGGCCGCAAGCCACCGTACTCCACCAACCCGAACGCCAGGGAAAAACCGCCGCACTCAACCGGGGTATGAAGTTTGTAAAAACTCCCCTTGTCGTATTCACCGATGCCAATACACATCTGAACCGGGAAGCCTTACGTGAAATTGTTCATGCCTTTGTCAATCCCAAAGTGGGCTGCGTGGCAGGCGAAAAGCGTATTGCCATGCAGACAAAGGATAATGCCGTATCCGGCGGGGAAGGCATTTACTGGAAATATGAGTCTACGCTGAAAGCACTCGACTCACGCCTTTACTCAACCGTAGGCGCTGCCGGAGAATTGTTTGCCGTCCGTAGCGAACTGTTTGAGGATATGCGGACGGATACATTGCTCGATGACTTCATCCTCTCCCTGCGCATCGTCATGCGGGGCTACACCATCGCTTATTGCGCTGCCGCCTATGCCACCGAAAGTGGTTCGGCAGATATGCAGGAAGAGGAAAAACGCAAGGTGCGCATTGCAGCCGGAGGTTTGCAATCCATCTGGAGACTGCGTCCGTTGCTGAACCCTTTCCGCTACGGTCTGCTCAACTTCCAATATGTGTCTCATCGTGTCCTGCGGTGGTCCATCACTCCCATCCTGCTATTCCTGTTGCTCCCCCTCAACGTAGTGTTGCTTTTCACCACTGCCTATCCGCTATTCTACGCTATTATCTTGGGGTTGCAAATTCTATTTTATCTGATGGGAATCTGGGGCTATGTCCTCTCCCGAAGACACATAAAAAACAAGATACTCTTTATTCCTTACTACTTCCTCTTCATGAACATAAACGTGATAAGGGGATTCCGCTACCTGAGTAAGCGTAAAGGCAACCAAAGCGGAGCCTGGGAAAAAGCACGAAGGGCAGGCTGATAAGCCACCCACCAATAAATCTAAATACAAAGGAAAACAATGAAAAGCATTCTGAAAGACACGAACAATTCCGAGAAGCTCCTGAACATGACATCAGATACATTGATACTCATGGACAAGGATGGAGTGTGCGTAGATATAGCCATCCACAACGTGGATCTCTGGTTTCTGAAAGAAGAAAAACTGCTCGGAAAGAACTTGCTGGCGATACTGCCGTCCAGAACATACAGCGAGTTTTATCCGGAATTCAAGAAAGTCCTGTCGCACAGGAAAAAATCGATCCGCAATTACGAACTCTGCCTGAAGGATGATACCTATTTCTTCAAGTGTATCATGCAGCCGTACGGTGACCTGGTATTATGCCAATATCGGGACATTACGGAACGTAGCCAACGAAAGCTGGAACTGGAAAAAAACAATCGGGAACTCTATGAGATTCAAAAAGCCGCCCTTATCGGTAGTTGGCAATATGAGTCCGACACACGCTTTTTCAGCTACAGTGGGCATACCGATATCATGTGTACCGAAGAGCCACAGCATATCAACATGGACATATACCTGCAATATATACTTCCGGAAGACAGGGAAACTTTCAATAACTGGCTGGAACAAAATCTGCAAGGTGATATGGAGAACAGCGTGGATTATCGTATTCTTTATCAGGGCCAAATCTTCTACATCCGCCTCAAAGCCTTTGCACGCGAACGCCATAAAGACGGCAGCACCACTATGGAAGGTTATATACAAAATATCACAGATATACAGCGCCGCCGCAATGACATCAACCTGCTTACCCATGCCATAAACAATTCAACGGAAGATATCTACTCAGCCCGCGAAGACGGTACACTCATATTCGCCAACCGCTGCTTCAAAGAACGGCACAACATAAGCAATACGGATGACATTACTCAAATGAAGATATACGACCTCCAATCGTATGGCCGCGACCGGCAGACATGGGCAGAATTTGCCGCCAGCGTCAAGCGGGGAGAGTTCAGTCAAGGCTACATCGTCCATAACCCGTTACCACTTCGTCCCGAAGTGCTTGCCATTGAAGGCAATTCTTATTGGGTCACCAGCGACGAAGGAATAGGCACGGTCTGGACATTCGGTAGGGACGTAACACAACGCATCCGTCAAGAGCAGGAAATCAAGCAATTAAATCAGGTTCTGGATAAAATCATTGAGAACCTGCCCGCCGGTGTTGTCGTGAAAGACATTAAGAACGGCTATAAATATATCTACCGCAATCGCGAATCATACAATCGGGACATCACCATGCAGGAAGCCCTTGGAAAAGACGACTATGATTTTTATGGTTTTGAAATAGCGGAAGAAAAGAGGAAACAGGATATTGAAATAGCCGCCACCGGACAGGAGATGCATTGGGTGGCGGAAGAACGAGATGGTAACGGCAATCCCCTCTTCCTCGATAAGCGGAAGATGAAAATAGAAAGTAACGACTTCCCTCCCATTTTATTAAGCATCGAATGGGACATCACCGACATGGAACTGATGAGACGCGAACTGATGGTCGCCAAAGAGAAAGCCGAAACTTCCGACCAACTCAAATCGGCATTCCTCGCCAATATGAGCCACGAGATACGTACACCGCTCAACGCCATCGTCGGTTTCTCACGCATCATTGCCGAAAGCGACGATACCGAAGAACGCAAAAGTTATTATAACATAGTAGAGGCAAACAACGAGCGCCTGTTGCAACTCATCAATGAGATTCTCGACCTCTCGAAGATAGAAGCCGGCATTGTAGAATTCAGTGTCGCCACAGTACGCCTGCATCCGCTGTGCAAGGAAATACATGATGCTCACGTATTCCGCTGCCCTGCGGGTGTCGAACTGATTTTTGAGCCTTCGGACGAAGAGCTCCGCATCGACTCGGACAAGAACCGCATCTTCCAGGTCATTTCAAATCTGATAGGCAACGCGTTCAAGTTCACGACCAAAGGCAGTATCAGTTACGGATATCGCCAGGAGGGAGAAAAAATAGTATTTCATGTGACAGATACCGGTACGGGTATCGCTCCCGAAAAGATCGGAAAAGTATTCGAACGCTTTGTGAAAGCAAACAACTTCGCACAAGGCACAGGGTTGGGATTAGCCATTTGCAAAACCATTATCGAACGTCTGGGCGGAACAATTTCCGTAACTTCCGAACTTGGGAAAGGTACTACCTTCACCTTTACCCTACCCGACAATGCAGCCAGGGAGGAAGAAAAGGAAATGCTTAAAAATGCACTCGAAAGCAACGAACTGACCACCGAAGAGCAAAGTATACTAACAGAGAATGCAGAAAGCACACCAACTCTGGCTCCCAAAGACGCGGAGATGAAAACCGTCCTGATAGCCGAAGACACGGACAGCAATTACATCCTGACCAAAGCTATTCTTAGCAAGGAATACCACCTGGAACGTGCCAAAGATGGTATGGAAGCTGTCAACATGTTCGTAGAAATAAACCCGGACATCATCCTGATGGATATGAAAATGCCGAATCTCGACGGATTGGATGCAACAAGAATCATTCGCGAACTGTCACCGGACGTACCCATTGTCGCTCTGACCGCTTTTGCCTACGACAACGACCGTACAGCAGCATTCGAAGCCGGTTGCAATGACTTTCTGACCAAACCTTTCACACAGGAAAAGTTGAAGGAGACGATCAAGAAATGGATAAAATAAGGAAAATGCTTTGAGAAAGTGCTGCGCTTTGTATGCGGGCGAATAATTATTCGCCCGCATACAAAAGTCTTTTAATACATTCTTTTACGCAAAGATGTCACTTCTCTGAATATAAGCAATCACATCGCCTTTATTCACCGTATCACCTTGCTTGGCGCATACTTCTACGACACGTCCGGTAAATCCAGTCAACAACTTCTCGTATTCTCCCCAAGGGGTAGAGAGATAGCAGAACACTTCGTCATGCTGATATTTACGACCGATGAACGGAGCTACCGAAGGACCTTCCACAGATACTTCCCACAACACCTGTCCTTTATCCGGTGCAATAATCGGATCGGCCTTGGCACGTTTCAGTTTCTTGATTTCCTCTTCCGAGTATCCGTTCTTCGCCATAGCAGCATCTTTGGCACGTTGCAGTTCGTCTTCGAAACGTTTCTTGGCAGTACCCGACTTATAATCGCGATACTGACGGTCGTGCATAGCCAGTTCAAAGAGTTCTTCATCGTCGTCGCCATACTCCCAACCGTTCTCGTCCATTTCTTTCCGGAATTCATCCAGAGCATCCGGATAATTCAACTGCGGATCTGTGTCCACAAACTCGTATCCTTTTGATTTCGCCAGTTCCACAATTTCGGGAGCCAGTTCGCCGGGCAGACGCCCGCTCTTGCCCAGAATCATATCCCAGGTATGATTATCTATCATCGTCCAGCGTTCCTCTCCTTTCACCAACTGCATGAGGTTCATCAGCGCCACATTCTTCACGTACTGGCTGAAAGGCGTCACCAACGGAGGATAACCCAACTTAGGCCATACATATTCCACCTCATCGAACAGCATCACCAACAGGTCATCAAGGCTGAGTTCCTGCTCGTTCTTCCCTCTCAATATCATGTTGATTCCCGAATGTACGCCCTTCAAGTCCGCCATCATGGAACCCATCATACCGCCCGGCAAGCCACACTTCAACAACAGAGAAGACATATGTTTATTGGTCGGGTCCATGAAATAACCCAGGAAGTCGTCAATGAATTCCTGCGTCATGGCACGCGCTTTCATATACGCTTTCATATTAATATCCGGCACCTGGAAACCCAGGTCTTTCAACATCGCTTGCACCGAAATCACGTCCGGATGTACTTTACCCCAGGACATCGGTTCCATGGCAACGTCAATAATATCCGCCCCATTCTCACAAACTTCAAGAATGGAAGCCATCGACAAGCCCGGACCACTATGACCGTGATACTGGATAATCACTTCCGGATGCCTCTCTTTAATCGTCTTCGTCAGGCGTCCCAACATTCCCGGACGACCGACGCCTGCCATATCCTTCAAACAGATTTCGGGCGCTCCGGCTTCAATCAGCTGGTCGGCAACCCGGGCATAATATTCCACTGTATGCACAGGCGAATGTGTGATGCAAAGCGTGGCTTGCGGTATCATCCCCGCCTCCAGCGCATATTTGATAGAAGGAATTATATTCCTCGTTTCATTCAATCCACAGAAAATGCGAGTGATATCCACGCCTTGGGCATGTTTCACACGGTACATCAGACGGCGCACATCAGCAGGAACTGGATACATGCGCAAAGCATTCAAGCCACGGTCAAGCATATGCGTCTGTATACCCGCTTCATTGAAAGGTCGGGTAAAAGCGCGTACAGCCTTGTTGGGGTTTTCACCGTACAACAGATTCACTTGCTCAAAAGCTCCCCCATTAGTTTCCACACGGGCGAAACATCCCATCTCGACAATCAATGGGGCGATACGTACCAATTGGTCTACACGGGGTTGATATTTACCGGAGGATTGCCACATGTCACGGTAAACAAGACTGAATTTAATTTCCTTTTTCATCGCAGTCAGTAGTTAGCGGTTTAACATATATGAATTAATAGGTTAACTTAATAAGTACAAATATAAAGGTTAATTCTGACATATAGTCAAATGCACACATGAAATCTTTAGGTCAAAAGATATGTTTTATATCATATTGCAACAATAGACTACAAACTGCGCAAATGACAAGTTCCTTTCGGCATAATGGCCGGACAAAAAACAAATCCGAAATACCATACCGGATTGGTACACTTGGTACAGAGGTTCACCCCTTTCCTAAACTCACACACACGTATATTAATAATGTGCACGTATATTAATAATGTACACGTATTAATTATGTACGCTCACGTGTGTGTGTGAGTTTTAGGAAAGGGGTGAACATCTGTACCAAGTGTACCAACCTCAGCTTTACGTTGCTCAACCTCACCTTTACGTTGTTCAACCTCACCTTTACACCGTTCAACCTTAACCTTAAGATTCCCCCACACAAAAATATGCCCAGAGCACTGCCCTGGGCTATAAGATTAGAATCTTTCAATATCTTCAATCTACATCGTCTGTTTTCAAACAAAGTCTTTTAATTCTTGTTGTAGCCGCTGACGGGTGAAGAAGATGCGGCTTTTTACAGTTCCTAAAGGTAATCCGAGCCGGTCGGCTATTTCACGGTACTTGAAACCGGATACATGCATGGAGAAAGGTACTTTATAATCACGCGGTAAAGAGTTGACGATGCGGTGCATCTCTTTCAAGTCATAAGTTCCTTCGGTGCTTGCAAAACCGGAGTTCTGCGGTAAATTCAGATGATAAAGGTTATCTGTCTGGTCCACGAAAGTCTGTTCGCGAACGATTCTGCGGTAATTATTAATAAAAATATTACGCATGATGGTGTACATCCACCCTTTGAAATTGGTGTCGGGCATGTACTTGTCTTCGTTGTCCAACGCTTTGAGTGAGGTTTCCTGCAATAAATCATTGGCTTCCTCTTTATCGGCTGTCAACTTATATGCAAAGCGAAGCAGTTCTTCTTGCACACTAATCAAATCCTTCCTAAAACTGTAGGTATTCATACTTTGCTCTTTTAAATGGTTAATAAATATTTTAAATTCACGATTGCAAGTATAGGGAAGTTTCCAATTTTTTGTGGGTTGAGTTTTGTTTTTCTTTAGGGCAAAAACTATCATTTGATAGTTTTCACCCCCTTATTGAGAGTTTTCTGGTCCTATTTTCGATAAAAAGCGTATATTTTTCCGAAGATTTCGTAAAGTGTTTGTGATTTTTTTATAGTTTTGCCTACATATAGCAAAAACACTTTATTTAAAAAACACTTTAATTTTATGAGACGAATTTTTAAACTATTCATTCTTCTGGCTGCCGTGGCTATCTCTTTGCCGTCTTTCGGTCAAGGGTTAAAAGCATTCAAGCTGAAGAATGGCCTTTCCGTATATATATGGGAAGACAACACAAAATCGGATGTGTACGGTATCGTAGCCTGCCGGACAGGCTCGGTCAATGATCCGGCAGAATACACCGGATTGGCGCACTATCTGGAGCATGTGATGTTCAAAGGTACCGATAAGATCGGTGCACTGGACTGGGCTACAGAAAAACCGCTTTACGAGAAAATCATCGCCAAGTACGACGAAATGGCCGACGAAGCCGATCCCGCAAAGAAAGAGGCTATCGCAAAAGAAATCAACGAGCTGACCATAGAAGCCGCAAAAGTGAGTGTTTCTACCGAATTCATGAACCTGATAGAAAGCATGGGTGGCAAAGGACTGAACGCCGGAACCAGCTTTGACGTGACTTACTATCACAATTCATTCCCTCCCTACCAGATCAACAAATGGCTGGAAATCTACTCACAACGTATGATTAACCCGATATTCCGTACCTTCCAGACAGAGTTGGAAAGTGTATATGAGGAATATAATATGTATCAAGACAATCCGAGCAGCGTACAACAAGAGTTCATCTCAAGCAAGGCATACGAAGGGCACCCCTACGCACGCCCCATCATCGGTCTGCCCGAACACTTGAAGAACCCGCGTCTGAGCAAGCTTATCGACTACTACAACGACTGGTACACTCCCGAAAACATGGTGCTCATCCTTGTAGGTAATGTTGATGCCAAACAAATCAGTGGCCGTATCAATGCTACATTCGGACGCTTGAAAGCCAAAGCCACTCCCGAACGCAAGACTTATCCCGACCTGGAAATCAAAGGCCGTAAGCAATATAACGCCAAGGTCGGTTATTATCCCAATGTATGCCTCGTATACAAAGGCGTACCTGCCGGACATCCCGATGAAAAGCCTTTGGACATCGCCATGTCTTTGCTGAGTAATAATAGCAATACTGGTACACTGGACAAACTGACCATCGACGGTGAACTGACTCAGGGTTTCGCCTATTCCGACAGTCGTCGCGAACAAGGCCGTAACATCGTACGCTGCGTTCCTCTTTACGATGAAAACCAACGCCGCTTCGAATCAAACAAAAGTGCTGAAAAGAAAGCATTGAAAGCTATTGAGAAAGTGGCAAACGGTGAATTTGAAGAGTGGCAGATCAACTCTATCAAAAACAATATGTGCCGTGATTTCGACCGCAGCATGGAGTCTAACACATACAAGGCACACATGCTGATGAATGCTTTCATCAATGAAGAAGACCTGGGACAGGTACTCAACTACAAGGATGAGGTGATGGCTATCACTACAGATGACATTAAACGTGTTGCCAAACAATATCTTACCAACGATTACCTTGCCATCTACATTGAAAAAGGCAAGCTGGACAAGAGTGCTAAAATCAAAAAGCCGGGATATAAACCCATCGAACCTCCTGTCGGCAAACAATCATTGTATGCCACACAATTCAAAAACATGCCTATCGGACAGGTAGATGAAAAATTCATCAACTTCAGCGACGTACAAAGCAAGAAGTTGAACGACCGTTCTAAGATGTACTACACACAAAACCCGGAAAACAACGTATTCAGCTTGACCCTGCGCTACGGCGTCGGCGAACGTGAATTCCGCAAACTGGGTATTGCGGCAGACCTGATGAACAATGCCGGTATCATGGGAGCATACGAACCACAACAGTTGAAAGAAGAACTCGGTAAGCTGAACGCAACCTGCGAAGTCAGTGCCAACAGCAACTACCTTTATATTACAATGGAAGGGTATGAAGAAACTTTGCCGCAGGCTTGCCAACTTCTTGCCCGTCAGATCCTGATGCCGAAACTGGATGACAAACAGTTGAGCCGTATCAAAGGTTCTATGTTAGGTAGCCGCCAGCAACGCAAAGAAAATGTAAACGCTTTGTCTAGCGCACTTATGCAATACATGATTTACCAGAATAAATCAGCCTACATCGACGAGTTAACCGACAAGGAGGTTTATGAATTGCAGATTTCCGAACTGACAGGCGACATCAACCGTGCTGCCAATTATGAAGCTGAAATCTTCTATTGCGGAACAATGCCTTTCAACAATGCTTATGATATCCTCAGTAAAAACCTGCCGCTAGTTGCCAACGAAAAGCCGTCTGCCTCACCGCAAGACAAGCCTATGGCTACCGTAACGGAAAACACTGTTTACTTCCTGCCGAACTCTGAGGCAGAACAGGCACAGATCTACTTCTATATGCCAATGGAAAAGTATGATACGAAAGATGACGTGATTCGTGACGCATTCAACCAATATTTCTCCGGCGGTTTCAATGGTCTGGTACTTGACGAAATCCGTGGTAAACGTTCTATGGCTTATTCGGCCGGTGCATACATCGGTACACCGACATTGCCGGGTAACCCTACTTACCTCTTCGGTAATATCGGTACGCAGAATGACAAGGCCAACGATGCACTGGATGTATTCATGGGTCTGATTACAAACATGCCGAAAAATGCTGACCGTATAGATAACATCAAGAGTTATATGCGCCAGGAAATGCTAACCACTCATCCTTCTTTCCGCAACAAAGCCGAATATATGAGATCACTGCAACGTGTAGGTTACAACGATGACCCCACCAAGCAGAATCTGCCTAAAGTTGATGCTTTGACTTTCGATGATATCGTGAAGTATTACGAAGAACATGTCAAAGGCAAACCCTACTGCATCGGTATCATGGGTAACCCGAAAGATATTGATCTGAAGAAACTTGAGAAATATGGCAAAGTAGTGAAATTGAACGAAAGAAAACTGTTCAACACGAAAGACGCAATGTTCTGACTTTAGCGGCAAAGGCCGCTGAAATCAAAACAAATTAAAGAATTAAAAATCAAAGGATGTAAAGGTGCGCGAAGACAGCAGGCGCAAAGGCACTGAAAGCGGCCGCTCCCTCCATTCTTTGATTTTTAATTCTTTAATTTTTAATTGAACTGTCCTCCTCTCCGCTTCCCGAAAGAATAGGCAGACATATATTATATTTCACCGCCAGAATGCGCGTCACAAACACCGACACACCACCTACCACCTGACAACCGTAAGACTGCATCCCCAATGCATGACACAACCAGTAAGCCGTACCGCCTACCACGCACGCCATCGCATAAATCTCTTTTCTGAAAATCAGCGGAATCTCATTGATAAACACATCACGGATCACACCGCCCGCAGCACCCGTAATGCTACCCATAATGATGGCTACCCAAAACGGATATCCCAACGCTATACTCTTTCCCACACCAACCACCGTAAACAGTGCCAGACCGACGCTATCGAATATAAAGAATGTATTATGCAAATGAATAAGATGTTTACCGAAAAGAATCACCCAAAGCAAAGCCAGTCCCGTACATATCAGATAGATAGGATCAGTCATCCACCCCGGTGTCACCCCCAGCAGTACATCGCGTATCGTACCGCCTCCGATGGCTGTTACGAATCCCACCACATACGCCCCAAACCAGTCGAAACGCTTTGCCGACGCCAGGCGGATACCACTGATAGCAAACGCGAACGTACCTATAAAATCGAGTATTTGAACAAATGTTGGCATCGTCATACTGAAATTTAAAATTAAAGAATGAATAATTAAAATATCGCTATTTTCAAGAAGCACTCAAAATTATCGGCAAAGTAACGAATAATTTCCCTAAGAAAACGTACATTTGTCTCTTGGAAATTAAAAAAAACAGCAAAGATGAAAATAACAATTGTGGCGGGAGCACGCCCCAACTTCATGAAAATAGCGCCTATCACCCGTGCCATCAAAGCCGCACAGGAAGCAGGAAAGCGAATCTCTTACCGCCTGGTCTACACCGGACGTCAGGATGACACCAGCCTGGACGCTTCCCTATTCTCCGACCTGGACATGAAGCAACCCGACGGTTACCTGGGCATCAGCGGCCACGATCACTCTGAAGTGGCAGCCGCCATCATGCTCGCTTTCGAGAAGGAACTGAACAATCATCCAGCGCAGGTGGTCCTTGTAGTAGACGACCTCACCGCCACCATGAGCTGTTCCATCGTCGCCAAGAAACGTGGCTTGAAAGTGGCCCATCTCATAGCCGGTACCCGTTCCTTCGATATGAATATGCCCCGGGAAGTGAACCGCACCATCGTAGACGCCATCTCCGATTATCTGTTCACAGCAGGCATGGTTGCCAACCGCAACCTGAATCAGGAAGGTATGATTCCCGAATACATCCATTATGTAGGCAATATATTGATAGATACCGTCCGCTACAACCGTCACCGCCTGTTGCAACCCGTATGGTTCTCCACGATGGGGTTGGAAAAGCGCGGTTACCTGTTGCTGACCCTCAACCGCCACGACTTGTTGACAAAGAAGCAAGTGCTCAATGCGCTGATGCAAACCTTGATAGAGAAATCCGAAGGTATGCCCATCATCGCCCCTCTGCATCCCTACGTGCAGAAAGCTATCAAGGCACTGGAAATCAATGCGCCTAACCTGCACATTCTTCCACCGCAAAGTTATCTCCACTTCGGCTTTCTCATCAACAACGCCAAAGGCATTATCACCGACTCCGGAAATATAGCTGAAGAAGCCACTTTCCTCGATGTGCCTTGCATCACGCTCAACTCGTATGCCGAACACCCCGAAACCTGGCGTACAGGTACCAACGAACTGGTGAACGAAGACCCCGTTGCCTTTGCCTCTATGCTGGAAAAGTTGATGCACGGCGAATGGAAACATACCACCCTGCCCGACCGTTGGGACGGACGGACGGCGGAACGTATTGTGCAGACTTTGATTAACGGAGAATCGAAGTAACCTGATTACTATATCCCATTCCCCTCAAAGCCTGTTGCCGCCATTGCAACGCTTCAGGCAAGAGGGGTTTGTCATATAATTCGCGAATGGCAGCTATTTGCGCTTCTTTCGTATCAACAATCACACATAATTCTGCAAATCTCCGATCCGGAATCATCATAGAGTTTACAAGACAATGTCCACGCCCTTTCATTAAGGAATAAATCAATTTCAATTTAATCCCTGTATTCTGAAAAGTAAATAATAAATTGATACGAGCGGACGCTATCAAAGTTTCCATTTCCTCCTGTGAAGGATTTGCCACAAGGGACACCCCCTGAATACGTGCAATCTTCTCTTGCATATTTTTATCAGGATTTTTCCCTGCAATAAGAACTTGCACGCCAGCCTCCAATCCAACCACCAGATTATCCAAAATAT
Organism: Bacteroides stercorirosoris; assembly: GCF_900142015.1. Classification (GTDB taxonomy): domain Bacteria; phylum Bacteroidota; class Bacteroidia; order Bacteroidales; family Bacteroidaceae; genus Bacteroides; species Bacteroides stercorirosoris. The sequence goes on along the minus strand of NZ_FQZN01000018.1, from coordinate 15,971 downwards.
AATCGACTACCCGAACATTCTCAAGAACAGAAAGATTTCCATGATATAATATGTACCCCCCTTTATCTAATTTTTCAATATTATTTTCTTTCAATCCTGCATCGTCGAAGAAACAAGGTAAACAATAAGTCAGTACCGGAGGATACTTCCGAATAAAGTATGCCGCATCTGTGTTTGTGATTGCAAATATTTTATCGGCATGCAATAGCACCCTCTCATACTGTCGTAATCTCCAAGCCTCTAAATAATAGTAGCATTTCTTCCACCAAGAAACAGTTGATTTTCCCAAAAAACGATAATACTCATGCTCCACATTATGCATCCGTACCCATTTCTGCCTGTTCCTCAAAAGCTGGTTCGGAAGAAAATAGCAAGTATGCAATCCTTCAAACAAAATAGGATAATCATCCGCACACAAACGCTTCAACAGTAGCTCATCCCTTCGGCTATATACAATATAAGGCAAAATAGTAAACATAGAACGCCACCCTGTATAACGTTCATAATAATACACAGAATCAGCAACTTCATACAAAGCCGGTTGTTCCTCTACCCCATATCTATAGGTATGCAAAACGATTGAACATCCAGCCTTTTTCAACGCTTTCAATTTATAATACACATCTATCAGCCCACCGTAATCCGGCGGAAAAGGAACTTGAAAACTAACGACATGAAGCTTCATCACATGACTTTATTTAATTCATTCCTGCAAAGATAATACAAAATACAAAGAATCCTAATGAGCATCTATCTGCAATCATTACATAAACAATAACCATTGAATCAAGGTAAAAGAAAAGTGCAATAAACATTCCTCTTATTTCTTTAGAGTATATTTACTTCTTATTTAGCTGTAATTTGCTACCTTTGCAGCCTCATACTGACTTAAATATGAAACAACGATATATAACTTTTATCCTTTTTCTGTTGTCATTACTCGTCGCGCACAGCGCATCCGCACAGATAAAAGGCGTCGTTACGGACTCCCTGACCAACGAACCGTTAATGTACATCACCGTTCAATACGAAGGGAAAGGCGTGGGTGCCATCACCAATGCCGAGGGAGAATACGTAGTAGAAACCCGCAAAGGCTGGAATGAGCTTACATTCTCGGCCATAGGATATGTGACCAAAAAGGTCAGGTTGCAACCCACCACCAAAGTGCTGAACGTGAAAATGGCGCCTGCCGACGTCATGCTCTCGGAAGTAGTGGTGAAACCACAGAAAGAGAAATACTCCCGCAAGAACAACCCTGCCGTGGAGTTCATGAAGAAAGTCATTGAAAACAAGAAGCAACTGAAGCTGGAAACCAATGATTACTACGAGTATAAGAAGTATGAGAAGATGAAGATGTCCATGAACGACGTCACTCCTGAAAAGATGGAGAAAGGCATCTACAAGAAATTCTCATTCTTCAAAGACCAGGTGGAAGTATCTCCCAAGACCAACAAGATGATTCTCCCCATCTCCATCAAGGAGACGGCCTCCCGCACCATCTATCGCAAGAGTCCCAAGAGCGAGAAGACTATCATCGAAGGTATGAACTCCAGCGGTATCGAAGAATTTTTCAATACCGGCGACATGCTGGGAACCATCCTCACCGATGTCTTCTCCGACGTCAACATCTACGATGACGACATCCGCCTGTTACAACGCCGTTTCGTCAGCCCCATTGGACGCGGTGCCATCAGTTTCTACAAATACTACCTCATGGATACCATCATGGTAGACCGCCAGGAATGTGTACACCTCACTTTCGTCCCGCAAAATTCGCAGGACTTCGGTTTCACGGGACACCTCTACGTAGTGAAGGATTCCACCTACGCCGTAAAGAAGTGTACCATGAACCTGCCCAAGAAGACAGGGGTCAACTTCGTAGACAACCTCGACATCGTGCAGCAATTCGAACAGATGCCGGACGGCAACTGGGTACTGACCGACGACGATATGACCGTGGAACTGCAATTCGTAAAAGGCTTGCAAGGTCTTGAAGTGCAACGTACCACAAAATACAGTGATTACAAGTTCGATGAGATAGAGCAACGGCTTTTCCGCCTGAAAGGAAACGTTATCAAAGAAGCCAACATGCTCAACAAGAGCGATGAATACTGGGCGCAAGTCCGCCAGGTTCCCCTCACCAAGAAAGAGAGCAACATGGATGTGTTCATGAACCGCATCGAACAGATTCCCGGCTTCAAATACGTCATTTTCGGCGCAAAAGCCCTGATTGAGAACTTCGTGGAGACCGGAACCAAAAAGCATCCAAGTAAGTTTGACTTCGGTCCCATCAATACCACCATCACAAGCAACTTTGTGAACGGTACCCGTTTCCGTCTCAGCGGTATGACCACCGGTAACCTCGACCCTCACTGGAGCTTCAGCGGTTACGGCGCTTACGGTACAAAGGACAAGAAATGGTTCTACAAAGGACAGGCCGCCTACTCATTCAACAAACGTGAATATGTGTTGTGGGAATTCCCCAAACACTATATTGCCTTCGATTACAGCTACGACGTCATGTCTCCTATGGACAAGTATCTCTCTACCGACAAGGATAATATGTTCGTCGGCTGGAAGTGGACCAAAGTAGACCAAATGTCGTATATGCGCGATGCTACCCTGACCTATGAACTGGAAACCAATGCCGGTTTCTCCATCAAAGCCATGGCCCGCCACCGCAATGACGAACCTGCCGGAGGTGTACTGCAATATTGGAAAAATGACGGTAATATTGCCGGTTCATGGGATGATACAAATACTTTCATCAAGGACATCACCACCACCGAGCTGGGTGTCACCCTGCGTTACGCCCCCGGTGAAACGTACGTAAACACCAAGCAACGCCGTGTGCCCGTATCGTTGGATGCTCCGATATTCTCCCTCTCCCACACCATCGGTCTGAAAGGTGTGCTGGGCGGCGAATATAACTTCAACCTCACCGAAGCCAGCATCCGCAAACGCTTCTGGTTCGGCTCATGGGGTAAACTGGACATCACCGCCCGTGCCGGTGCGCAGTGGAACACCGTACCGTTCCCCTTGCTGAACCTGCCTATGGCGAACCTGTCATACATCACCCAGCACAACGAGTCATTCAGCCTTATCAACAACATGGAGTTCCTGAACGACCGTTACGCCTCGCTTGCCCTGACGTATGACATGAACGGAAAGCTTTTCAATCGCATCCCGCTTCTGAAAAAGCTGAAATGGCGTGAAACGTTCCGCATCCGCGGTATGTACGGCACACTTACCGACAAGAACAATCCGTATAAGAGCCACAACGATGAACTGTTCCTCTTCCCGATGCGCGACGGTGTGCCCACCAGTCACGTAATGGGTAGTACTCCTTACCTGGAAGCCAGTGTAGGCATTTACAACATCTTCAAGTTGTTGCACATCGAATATGTCCGCCGCCTCACCTACACCGATATTCCGGGAGTAAAGAAAGGTGGTATCCGTTTCATGATATTAATGATATTTTAAATTCACATGACCCCATTAGCAGAAAGGCTTCGCCCTAAGACATTAGACGAGTATATCGGTCAGAAACATTTAGTGGGACCGAGTGCTGTGTTGCGCAAAATGATTGACGCAGGACGTATTTCTTCATTCATCCTGTGGGGTCCTCCGGGAGTAGGCAAGACTACTTTAGCGCAGATTATCGCCAATAAACTGGAAACTCCGTTCTACACGTTGAGCGCTGTGACCAGCGGCGTGAAGGATGTGCGCGAAGTGATAGAGCGTGCCAAGAGTAACCGTTTCTTCTCACAAGGCAGCCCTATCCTGTTCATTGATGAAATCCACCGCTTCAGCAAGTCACAACAAGACTCGCTGCTTGGTGCTGTGGAACAGGGAACGGTGACGCTGATAGGCGCTACTACCGAGAATCCTTCGTTCGAAGTCATCCGCCCGTTATTGTCCCGTTGCCAACTCTATGTCTTGAAGTCTCTTGAAAAAGAAGACCTCATGGAATTGCTGCAACGCGCCATCACCACCGACCACATCCTGAAGGAACGTAGAATTGAACTGAAGGAGACCACAGCCATGCTCCGCTACAGTGGTGGAGATGCGCGTAAGTTACTCAACATACTGGATCTCGTAGTTTCTTCCGAAGCCAATGACCCCGTTGTCATTACTGATGAAACCGTCACCGAGCGTCTGCAACAAAATCCCCTCGCCTATGATAAAGATGGAGAAATGCACTACGACATCATCTCTGCCTTTATCAAGTCCATCCGTGGTAGCGATCCGGACGGCGCTATCTACTGGCTTGCCCGCATGGTGGAAGCCGGAGAAGATCCTGCCTTCATCGCCCGCCGCCTTGTCATCTCCGCTTCGGAAGACATCGGACTGGCAAACCCGAATGCCTTGCTCATCGCCAACGCTTGTTTCGATGCCGTAATGAAAGTGGGCTGGCCCGAAGGACGTATCCCTTTGGCAGAAGCCACCGTCTACCTCGCCACAAGTCCCAAGAGCAATTCTGCTTATATGGCTATCAATAATGCTCTGGAACTTGTGCGGCAAACCGGAAACCTGCCCGTCCCCCTCCACCTGCGCAATGCCCCTACCAAACTGATGAAACAGTTAGGTTACGGCGATAATTATAAGTATGCACACGATTATCCCGGCCACTTTGTCAAACAGCAGTTTCTACCCGATGAACTGAAAGATCGTCGTCTGTGGGAACCGCAGGAGAATGCTGCAGAACAGAAACATGCCGAAAGAATGAAGGCACTGTGGGGAGAAAGAAAATAATTTTTAATCATTAAATATTAATTATGAACATTGTTGTATTAGACGGTTACACAGCCAATCCCGGCGATCTGAACTGGGATAAATTGCAAGAGTTAGGCAAGTGCACAATCTACGAGCGCACCGCTCCCGACGAAGTTCTTGAACGTGCCGCTGGTGCCGAAGTACTCCTTACCAATAAGGTAGTGCTCAACAGCGAAACGATAGCCGCCCTGCCCGATCTGAAATATATCGGTGTGTTAGCCACAGGTTACAATGTAGTTGACATCGCCGCCGCCCGCGAGCGGGGCATCATCGTGACTAATATCCCCGCATACAGTACTCCTTCCGTCGGACAAATGGTTTTCGCCCATATCCTGAACATCACCCAACAAGTACGCCACTACTCCGAGAAAGTCACTCAGGGAGACTGGAGCAAAAGTTCAGACTTCTGCTTCTACGACACCCCGCTCATCGAACTGCTCGGAAAAAAAATCGGTATCGTCGGATTGGGACAGACCGGATACAATACCGCCCGTATAGCTATCGGTTTCGGCATGAAAGTCTGGGCCGTAACCTCCAAATCGCGTCTGCAACTCCCACCGGAAATCAGGAAAGCAGACCTCGACCAGGTATTCCACGAGTGTGACATCATCAGTTTGCACTGCCCCCTGACGGACAGCACCCGCAATCTGGTAAACGCCAACCGCCTCTCACTGATGAAACCCACCTCCATCCTCATCAACACCGGACGCGGACCTCTCGTCAACGAGCAAGACCTTGCCGATGCCCTTAACACCGGAAAAATCTATGCTGCCGGACTGGATGTCCTCTCCGAAGAACCGCCCCGCTCCGACAATCCACTGCTGACCGCCCGGAACTGCTTCATCACCCCACACATAGCCTGGGCCAACTTCGAAGCGCGTCAAAGACTGATACATATCACAGTTAGTAACTTAAAAGCATATATTGACGGGAAACCGGTAAACGTAGTGAAATAAATTAGCTCGTAACTTTATCATCATGGGAAAATCAGAAATCCAAAGCCTCTTCCGCAGCATTCCGGTCCTCCTAACCATCGCCCTGGCTCTCATTACAATGATTGCCGCTTTTTCAGGCAACTTCGACCCTGCCAACTCAAGGTATATGCCCGTGCTTGGGTTAGCACTTCCCGCATTATTGCTATGCAACCTGTTAATTGCCATCTGTTGGGCCTTTGCCCGCAGGCGTTGGATTTTTGTTCCCCTTGCAGCTTTAATCTTCAACTACAGTTATATCCTTGCCATCTTTCAGTACAGCTTTACCAGACAGATTCCCGAAGGCCATTACAGCAGCAACTATGCCGACGGTTACCTGAAAATAGCCACTTACAATGTTGGTAATTTCGGTGGTGAAATCACCGGTTATTCCTGCAAAGAAATAGCTAACTATATGAAAGAACAGAAAGTCGATGTCCTCTGTTTCCAAGAGTGCGGCGATAACAAGTACTTTCCGATGGACAGCATCCGCAAAGTGTTTTCACACTGGCGTTACGCCATAATACCCACCGAAGATTCCATCCGTGGAGTACTCCCCATTGCCGTGTTCAGCCGCTATCCGCTTATCAATCCGCAATTCATTTCCTATGCCCAAAGCGCCAACTGTAGTATGCAATGCGACATCGTTCTGGGACGAGACACCGTCCGCTTGCTTAACAACCACTTACAGACTACGAGCGTCAGCCAAAACCGCCGTAAATGGGAACGTGGACTTGCCAGCACCAGTGACACACGTCGTGAAGCGGAAGTTGTGCAAGGTGCCATCACCTCCCTGCACGATAATTTCGTGAAACGCGCCGAGCAAACAGACAGCATCCGCCAGCTTGCCCTTGCAAGCCCATACCCCGTAGTGGCCTGTGGGGACTTCAATTCCCTGCCTTCATCCTACACTTATACCGAACTGAGCGACATCCTCAAAGATGGCTTCAAGACTTGCGGTCGCGGCTATATGTATACTTACCGCTACTTTAAACGCTTGCTACGTATCGATTATGTCTTCCATTCTTCCAGCATTCAGGGATACCGCTACTATTCGCCCAACTTGGACCTGTGCAGCGACCATAATCCGGTGCTGATGGAGATGAAAATAAAGAAATAAAAAAGCAGTCATCTAAAGATTTACCTGAAGTTGGGCATACATTTTTACTCATACCGAATCTTATCAGACAGCTATAAAAAAGAGAAAGAATGCATAGTTTAAACAACCATTGCATTCTCTCTCTTTTTTCAGATATTATAAAATCGAATAAGCCTTCTTACCAAGCCCAGTCTTCTTCACTATAAACAGCCTCTACTTTTTTCTCTACTTCATTGGGTAGATTACAGAAGAAGTCAATGCCAGTTTCATACTCCAAATTCTCTATAGAAACAGCATAAGCCATAAACTCATCTTTATCCGGTTTCTCAGGCAACAGCTCCGAATGAGGTACCAAAAAGGCGATGGCATGATAAACACCTGCCTTCTCACTTAACAGAGCCATATAATAATAACTGGGGCAAATAAGACCACCGGGAGTCAGTCCGGCAGCATTAGTGGTAGGATAAAGTCCATCGTTTGCTTTCTTCACACCTGTGAAGTTGGTAAGCAAACGATTGGTAGTCCCCCCTTTCACCACATAAAGTTTATCATACGTCCCATTGATGGTAGAACGTCCCCAAGTCTGCACCTGTTTCTCAAGAGCCGCCCAATATTTCTGATTGAAACTTCCTATCTGCGGTGAAATGTTACTATAATAGAACGTCTGCTTATTGGCACTCACGCTGTACACGCGGTCCTCACTGGCACAAATATGTCCCTTGTCATAGCCGTCACTTTTGTGCATTGATTCGGTCACCTCCACGCTGTTGTCAATATTAGGATCGTCTTGATTCCATTCGTTGGTACGTTTGATATTGTCTTGTGAAGTGACAGGGTCAAAGCTAAATGCTACCCAAGCCGAATGCTTTTTTGAAGCAATATATTCCAAAGAGAAATTTAGCACCTGCTCGGCACCCTCCTCATCAGACATGCCAGCATAGTACTCGATATACTGATTGGTAGCATTGAGAGCGGGAATTTCGAGATTGTCGGCTTTATTGCTGTTGACAGGATTAGTATTGTCCACATCCACGTCATCAGAAGCCACATACTCTATACCCACTTCGTTACCCTTAATGTAGGCCACGCGAAGCTTACCCATCTGATAATGATTGTAACGGTTGAAACGTACCCAATAACAAGTGGCAGGTTTAACCTCAACTTTTTCGCTAAAAGCATTGGCAGATGGAACGGAGGTAAGCCCTTCGAGCGACTCGCCACTAACAGGAGCAAACGCGTAGTTACGACCGGTAAAAGACTGGGACTTGATATAAAAAGGAGCACCGATTGCCTTAGGTTTATAAACGTTGAAACCATTGCCAGTCGGCTCATAGCCCTTCATCACGTAAGTGTCAGAACCTTGCTCAGTAGGTATTATTTCGGGAATGAGCGAAGCATCTGAAGAATCATCACAAGCTGCCAGCCAAAAACCTGCCAGCAAAAGAAATAAGTAAGATAGTTGTTTCATCTTTGTTTTTCTTTTTAAATTAATGAAATGGATAAGATGCAAATGTGGTAATGAGCATTGAAGTTCATTACCACATTGCCTAATATATAATCTCAGAATTTATCCAAAACTATTCCTTCACTACGAAATTCTTCATCTGAATATTGGGAACTCCACCATCATCGCCTACATATTGGAAACCTATATATACTTTCTTTCCAATAAGCCCAGCTGGCACCATAGTCTCCATATCCACATAAGTGTCATTAACCGGCCATTTGGGGAACTCCAGTTTCACCCAATCCTTCACATCTTTATCCTCTTTGATAATTTCATCACCTTCCTTATAAACAGCTGAAATATACACATTAACAAAATCGGTCATCACCTTACCAGAGGGGAGATATTTGCATTTTGCAGTCACCATAATCTTAGGAGAAACCGCTTTACTCAAGTCAACCTCTCCAGTAATGAGCCAAGATTCCGCCTTACATGCCTTGCTACCATCATGACTTGAACCCAGGATTGTATTGAAACCATCAGTAGCGCGCCATACTTTTTTCTCTTTCAAAGATTCTGGAATATCTACATCCACAATATGAGCACCTCCATGAAGCAATCCGTCAAAGTCATTGAAATAATATTCCACTGCTTCAATCCACTTACCGTTTGCCATCATAAATACAATAGTACCAGGCACAGAGTTTACTGTTTTCACCCAAGCAGTACCATCGTATGTATATTCATCGGCAGCCACTGATGTATTATAACGATAAGTCACTGTCCTGATGTTTCCTACCTGTGCGTAGGGGAACGAATTTTTCAAGTATACAGGAAGTACTTCATCAGGCTTGCTTAATGAAGAAGAACCTAGAGAAACATAATCAGAGGGTTGCATTACTACAATCTCCGCACCACCTTCCTCATTGTAAACAGTCCAAACTGAACCATTATACCGATAGAGAGCAGAAGCGTTTGGTTCTACATCAGATGCGCGGGTTATAGCACGAACGGTGGCAGTAGCAGCAGCTTCCTCCACTTTCGAGTACATCATGGCCACACGACCGTTATTATAATCAAGCAAGAAACCGGTAATTTTCACAGTCTTACCCTTAAGCGACATATCAAACGATTTCTCATCTACATAAGAAATAGACACAGTGGTGGAAGCTCCGCTAACCAACAAGTTAAAATAGTTAAATCCTTTACCACTATCCTCAATGCTAAGCTGACCTTCGATGGTAGCATACACCACACGGGGAGTAACGGCCAAAGCATCAAACTCAGCAGCCGTCAACACTTGTGGAACCATTTTTGTAGGAATGTCAGTGGGTTCTTCCATAAGCACTGTGACTTGAAGATCCTTATTTCCAAACTGCTTTACACCGTTACGAATAGAAGTAGTACCCTTTACGCGAACGATTTGTCCCACCTTCTCGGTAGGAAGTTCATTTTTGTATACCAAGATACTTCCACTACAGTCGGAAAGCATAAATCCACGAGTATAGATAGCCGAAACAACTCCTTCTGCCTCGTAATTACCGGCATCAATATACTGAAGCACACCTGCGGGAGTAACAGTATTGGTAGCCTCTTTAGCGACTACAGAGGTCACAAAAGTATTGGGATACTTGGTAGATGAACCACTTACACCTGTAAGATAGCCGGTAACTACCACATCCTTATCTATCAAATCTGGATTTACATAAAGAGTATTGGTCAACCCAGGCTGAATAGTCTCATCACCTATCACAATGTTATAATTTGTACCACTCATCGTAAGTTTGCCTTCATAGCTGACGTATTCCACCTTAGGAGCTTTTACATAATCAGCAAACCCAGCAGCATCAATCGTTTTAGGAGTAGGATATGCGAAACTTGACTTACGTTCCAGGAATCTCACGACAGAAGCCGATCTAAAGCGAGTTAATTCTTGCTTGAATTCAATCTCTCCACTCACTTCCACCACATCACCCACTGCAAAAGTAGGCAAGGTATTACGAAGGATACGAATAATACCTGTTCCATCACTGATGAGCAATGATGTAGCACTGGCACCCACAACCTCACCTTTAGAAGTATAGTTACCTGACTTCTGAGCCATAACCTCAGAAAGAGGGGTATAAGTAGGTTCTACAGGTTCATCTCCCCCATCGTCACCTCCTGTGCTAGGCTCAGTTTCTGAATAAGCGTAGTTCACCTGCATCACATCGCCCTCTTTGGGACTTTTTACACCCTCTTTCAGTAAGGTAGGAATTTCTTTTAACGTGGAAGGAGTTAGATATTTCACCACTCGGTTTTCTCCCCATACCGTTTTATAATTATCACTGCCCAAATCAAACTCTTTTGCGGCAGCAATAGCAGTAAGATATTCAGGAAGACTTTCCGCCATGCGATAATTGATTATAAACTTAGAGTTATCTGTAACATAGGGATAAACATCTTCCAAATAGGCAGGCAAAAACTCCTGCGGAGTAATGATTTCCGTAAAAAAGCAATCTTTTTCCAACTGCTTTAATGCAGTCACATAAGTTTCTCCTTCAGGATCTTTAGAAAGAGCCAACTCTTCGTTTGCTTTCAGTCCTGCTATCTTTTTATAATCAGCAGCAGTAAGATCAAGGGTATCTGATTGAACATTGGTAATTGTTGCAAGTTCATCATATCCTGGGAAATTATCCTCATTATAATCACATGCCCCGAGCATCAGCAACGAAGACAATGCGGTTCCTAATAATATATGTTTCTTCATAAATTTGTTCGCTTAGAAATTAAACTTCAATCTTACACTATAAGTACGGCCAAAACCATAGAGTACACGCGTTGCTGTTTCCCAGTCATGATTGCTTCCATCGCGTGCATCAGCAATATACTCCTGATTAAACAAGTTGTATACATTGCCACTCAACGTAGCACGAAGCTTGCCGAAATCAAAAGTATAACCAGCACTTACGTCAAAGGTACTCCATGAAGGAATTTCCCAAGGGTCAGAAACCACGTAAGGAGTATCTTGCTTAGCATCGCTTGCATCAATGTCATAGTCAGCATAATTACGAGCGTAAAAATTCCAGTCTGCACTAAGACGCAACCCTTTCATCGGACGAAGTATTAAGCCCAAAGCAGCTGTGGTCTGTGCAGAGCCACCCACATGTACATCGTCCATCTTAATGCGGTATTTGTATTGGTCGGCCTGTGACATATCAGTCAGAACACCTCCTTGCGTACTCTTAATAATCTGTCCTTGAGTGTTCATCATAAAGCCTGTAGCAGTCCCATTCCAGCGCCAGTCACCCCAAGAGAACATACCGGTAACTTCCATCCAGCGGAAAGGTTTTGCTAAAAAGTCGAACTCCACACCCATATGGTTTGCCTGCGCACCAGTCATGTTCATGGTCCAACGTTGAGAATTGCCGTCTTCATCATCATATGAACCGGTATCATACAACGCCTTATCTTTCCAGATAGTGTAGTAAGCATTCACATTGGCGCTGATATAATGACTACGGTAACCATAACCCAATTCGAAAGAATAAACTTTTTCATTCTTAGCATCGGCATTGCGCTCGTGTGAACTTTGAGAATTGATAAACGTATTGTCGAAAATAGGTGCACGACTGATAAAACCGGCATTGACAAATACGTTATTATGCTCATCAAGGTTATAGTTCAAACCAGCTTTCACATTTCCACCCAAATAGTGTTTCTTAGAAGAATCTTGCTTATCACCGCTGTAGTACATACGGTCATGACGCCAATAGCTAGTGTTGGTCAGACCGCCCGACACGAAAGCACTCACAGCATCCTTATTATATTCCAACTGCGCAAAACCGCCTTCATACATTACAAATCCGTCATAGTCGCGACGAATCACATCACCTACGCCCAGTTTTTGATTTACCCAGGCAGGATTTCCACCATTCACACTATTCGTAGCCAAAACGTTCTTACGGTTATAAGAGTCTATATAGTATTTTCCACCGAAAAGGTCAGTAATCACATTTTGGTGCAGTCCCTTATAATAACGATAATCAATACCACCATAAAAATCAAAATCATCACCAAACTTAGTAGTATAGGTAGAAATCAAACCTGCCCAAAAGTGATCATTGGAAGCTTTATTCATAATCATCAACGAACCGTTATAATTAGGCATTCCACTCACAGACACAGGATTTTTATAATTATCAGCATTGAGTTTGTCTACTGCATCATAATCAAATGTACCGTCAGGACAACGGAACTGAGTGTTCACCGTACCATCGGTAGCTGTACCATACCAAGAACTACTGTAGCCCGTCACACCCGTACCACTATAGCCTGCACCCGTACCTATAGACATATAAGCGGCCGTACTAAGACTTGATTTATGGTCAATCTGCCACAGGTGGTTGAGTGACATCTGCGGTTTATGATACGCATTACGTGAAGAATTCATCACTTGTCCGTTGCGATAACCGAAAGTAGAGTTGTAACGATAAGGACTTTCCTCGCCCATCCATTGTTTCACGCGTTGATATTCCTTAATATTTAAACCGTTTGCCATATTACGCTGATTATGCCATTGGGGAGCACCAAAAGCAGTAAATGAAAGCTGATGGTTATCGTTGAAACGTTTTGCCACACTGATAAACCAAGTATAAGCCTCAGATTCTGTACCTTGAATATAACCATCACGTGTATCCCTAGCTCCTAACAAAGTAAAAGCCCAACCATCCTTTGTAAGACCGGAAGACACACCAAACATCACCTTATTATAACCATCATTACCCATACCATAAGACACGAATCCACCCTTCTTGGCATCAGTGGTCTTAGTGACGATATTTTGTGAGCCACCTACCGAAGGAGTAGACACCTTGCTGGCACCAAGTCCGCGCTGAATCTGAATGCTGCTAGCGACATCAACCAGTCCGCCCCAGTTACTCATATAGACCTTCTGATTCTCCATACCATTCATAGGCACACCATTAATCATCATAGCTACATATTCTGATTTAAAGCCACGAATCTTTATGTTAGAATCACCATAACCACCACCCTCATTGGAAGCATAAACTCCCGGTGTAGACTTCAAAAGTTGCGGTAACTCCTGAGAACCTATTTTATCTTCAATAGACACAGGATTAATAGTAGATACCGCTACCGGAGTTTTACGAGCCACAGCTACAGAGGAGGTAATCACCACGTCCTTCAGCATCACTGCATCAGGTTCCATCTTAATAGCCCCCAAATCAACAGAAGCGCCCTTCTGCGTTATTTTCTTCTTGAGGTCTTTGAAACCCACATACTTGAACACCAAGGTTCCACCCTGAGCAACATCTTGCTTAAAATAACCATCAATGTCGGTCACAGTACCTTGTGAAGTGCCTTCCACCATAATGGCAGCGCCCACTAACGGTTCGCCTGTCTCAGCGTCAACAAGCTGCCCCCTCACTGTAGTCTGGGCAAATGCCGCAGCACTGAATACAGACAGCACAGCCACCAACAGGAAATGAATTAGATGTTTTTTCATAATTCTGCTTTTTGTTAATTAAATGTGTTAATTACGAATGTTAATTAAGTATTAAATACTGTTTTAAGACGCAAATATAATTAATAAGATTTAGATTTGTATTACATTTCTGCTACAAAATTTCAGAGTAAGTAGGAGTTATTGAAACTTTTTATAACAAAAAAGCCCTACAAGTTTTTTGCAGGGCTTTCTATTTGTCATCAAAATATAATTTATGCTATCAGATTCTCACTGTTATCAGTCATTCATCAGCTTTCTATAACGTACGCGGGTAGGTTCTTCTTTTCCTAAACGTTTCTGTTTATTTTCCTCATATTCTGAATAAGAGCCTTCGAAATAGAAGACATTAGAGTCACCTTCGAACGCAAGGATGTGCGTACAGATACGGTCGAGGAACCAACGGTCATGGCTGATAATTACGGCACATCCGGCAAAATCTTCAAGACCTTCTTCAAGAGCACGGAGAGTGTTAACGTCGATATCATTGGTGGGCTCATCCAATAACAGGACATTGCCTTCTTCCTTCAATGCCATAGCAAGGTGCAGACGGTTGCGTTCACCACCGGAAAGCACACCGCAGAGTTTTTCCTGATCGCCACCAGAGAAATTGAAACGCGAAAGATAAGCACGGGCATTAATATCGCGACCGCCCATACGAATCAGCTCCGTACCACCGGAGATTACCTGATAAACACTCTTGTTCGGATCAATGTCACTATGCTGCTGGTCTACATAAGCCACTTTTACAGTCTCCCCTACTTCGAACTCGCCTTTATCTACAGTTTCCAGACCCATAATCAAGCGGAACAGTGTAGTTTTACCGGCACCATTAGGACCGATAACACCAACAATGCCGTTTGGCGGAAGCATGAAGTTGAGATCATCAAACAGAAGTTTGTCACCATAGGCTTTCGCCACATGCTTGGCTTCAATAACCTTATTACCGAGGCGCGGACCATTGGGGATGAAGATTTCCAATTTCTCTTCTTTCTCCTTGATGTCTTCGTTCATCAACTTATCGTAAGAGTTCAGACGTGCCTTACCCTTTGCCTGGCGAGCTTTGGGAGCCATACGAACCCACTCCAACTCACGTTCCAGAGTTTTGCGACGTTTGCTGGCTGTTTTCTCTTCCATTTCCATGCGCTTGGTCTTCTGTTCCAACCAGCTGGAATAGTTGCCTTTCCAGGGAATACCTTCGCCACGGTCAAGTTCGAGAATCCAACCTGCCACATGATCAAGGAAGTATCGGTCGTGGGTTACGGCGATTACTGTACCCTCATATTGCTGCAAATGCTGTTCCAGCCAGTCGATGGACTCTGCATCGAGGTGGTTGGTAGGTTCGTCCAGCAACAGTACGTCGGGTTTCTGCAACAGCAAGCGGCAAAGAGCCACACGGCGGCGTTCACCTCCCGAAAGATGTTCCACAAGCTGATCTTCGGGCGGACAACGAAGAGCATCCATTGCACGCTCCAATTTACTGTCGAGGTTCCAGGCATCGGTTGCGTCAATAATGTCCTGAAGTTCTCCCTGACGGGCAAAGAGTTTATCCATCTTATCGGAATCTTCATAGTATTCGGGCAAACCGAACTTCTGGTTGATTTCCTCATACTCGTTGAGTGCGTCCACAATGGGCTGTACGCCTTCCATTACGATCTCTTTTACGGTCTTCGCAGGATCAAGATAAGGTTCCTGAGCCAGATAGCCCACTGAGTAACCCGGTGAAAACACGACTTCGCCCTGATAAGATTTGTCCAACCCGGCGATAATCTTCAGCAAGGTGGATTTACCCGAACCATTCAGACCGATGATGCCAATCTTTGCACCATAAAAGAACGAGAGGTAGATGTTCTTCAATACCTGCTTGTTGTTCTGCTGAATGGTCTTGTTCAGCCCTACCATAGAAAAGATAATCTTTTTATCGTCAACTGTTGCCATAAAGTTTTTAAGTGTATTATATTAATAATGTATATTCCATCCCAAATAGTCGAATCTTGGGCAAAGATAACAAAAAAA
The DNA here is from genome assembly GCF_900142015.1 of Bacteroides stercorirosoris. GTDB lineage: Bacteria > Bacteroidota > Bacteroidia > Bacteroidales > Bacteroidaceae > Bacteroides > Bacteroides stercorirosoris. The sequence goes on along the minus strand of NZ_FQZN01000018.1, from coordinate 156 downwards.
GAGAAATCTTTTTGCATTTACAAAAAATGTATCTATCTTTGCACCCGCTTAACAGCAACAGAGGTTTGATTCGCTAGCTCAGCAGGTAGAGCACAACACTTTTAATGTTGGGGTCCTGGGTTCGAGCCCCAGGCGGATCACTGAAAACAAAAGAAA
>NZ_FQZN01000020.1 GCF_900142015.1 Bacteroides stercorirosoris | reverse complement strand
AAACAACATTACTCACTGGCCAGAATAAAAGCTAGAAACAGGAAAACGGAAATGCTTTGGATTTTCTTTGGAATACATACGGCCAATGCGGTATGCATGATAGAAAAGGTCGAAAAGAAAAAAAGAACGGCTGCATAATCAGACTAAAATAATAAGAGGAAAACAGGAGAGGTTTTTAACTTCCCCTAAAAAGACATATACATAATGTACCGTTGGGAAGAAAAAATAAGAATATGTAAATAATATTCTATGAAAAAGATAGGAGACTTGAGGCTTTACAGAAAAAAATTAAGAGAAAAGCTCACGTAAAGTAAAACTGTTCTCTTAATTTATTAGAAAGAGGGACATTTACTGAATATCCCCAATTATAGACAAAAAAAATCCCGACAAGACAATAATTGTCTGCCGGGAATCAGTATGAGTATTATCTCAAATAGATAAATGCAATCTAAAATACTTCCTCATGAACCATATATAAATGAAGCTAAGCAATAAAATAGCGCATAAAAGATACAAATATCCCCTATTCTGGCAATAGATATATCCGATAACCACCATAGCCTGCACTGCCATATAAGCCAACGAAACCACAACATGAGGTATTTTCAACTCATTGGCCATTAACTGATACATATGTTTCCGATGTGGTAAACCTATATTTTCATGGAGTATCAGACGGTGAATAATGGTCAAGACACTATCGACACCATAAACCGCCAAAAGAATAATCCAACTGAAATCCTCCGTTTTCAGAATCAACTTCCCTATCAGGAAAAGCAGTATGAAAGCGATACTCACAGAACCTACATCACCGGCAAAGCACTTCGCCTTCCTGCGGAAATTAAAAAAGCAGAACACCACCACAGAACAAAGCACCGTATAAATCAAAACCGGTTCAACAAAGGTTACCATTTCCGCATTGATATAAGCTAATGCCCCTAGAATAATCAATGAGTAACCACCTGTAATCCCATTAATGCCATCCATGAAGTTATAAGCGTTGATGATACCTGTGCAAACAATCAATGCAATGATAATCCACCACCAAGAAAGAGAAAATAATCCCCACTGGTAGAACATCAAGGCCATGGCAGAAAAGTGAAACACCAGCCGCAATCCTTGAGAAGTAGAACGAATATCATCTACAAAGCTGATAAATGTTATTAGGGTTAATGCCAATATAAACCAGGGATATTCCCAATCGTTAGTCAAGAAATAGGCCAAAGCTCCGAAATAGAAGATGATTCCACCACCACGCAAAGTAATCCGTGAATGAGAACTACGTTCATTGGGTTTATCTATGATGTTAAACTTATCAGCTACCCTAAAATAAAAAAGTTCTGTCAGGAACAACAGAACCAAAATAATTACGTAATACATTATTCGTTTTTATTAATCCAATGAAACCATACCTGAACACAGACAAATAAAAAAGCTGCTATACTTACTACAGCCATTACAATCCAAAAGCATATACTCATTCTATCTTGAAGTTTTCTAATACATTTGTTGGCTTCCACCCTAATTCACGCATTGCTTTCTCATTACTAAAGGTTAGCGACTTGGTTATTTTATTAAGCTTCAATGAATTTAATGGCGCTTTCTTACCCAAGCAGTCTCCTATCAAAGCCATACCTTTTGCCAGCCAATAAGGGATCGATAAAGGCAGCGATTTATTCATCTGTTTACAAATCAGTGTTTCCAATTCCCTGAATGTAGGTTGATAACTATCACATACATTATAGATACCACCTTTTCTAGCCAGCAATGGGATCAGATTCGCAATATCTTGCACCATCAACACACTTTTCCGAGCTCTACCATCTGCGATACTGAAATACCTTCCTCTACGAATGCCTGTTATCATCGCTCCCAAATTGCCCGGAGGATTAGGCCCAGCTATCAAGGAAGGGCGAATTATCCCCAACACAACATTGTGTTTCCGACACCAATTCTGCAAATACTCTTCCGCCAGACGTTTACTCATAGCATAAGGAGTGGTTCCATTTAATGGATATTCTTCCGTGATATCCACTCCATAATCGCAACCATATACTGCTACTGTGGAAATAAAGATAAAAGATCTCGGTACTCCAACCTTCTCTAACGCTACACAAAGATTTTTCGTTCCCTGTAGATTTACATCAAAAAACGCCTGTCGTTCAGTTTCCGTTTTAGGAATAGAATGGGCTTTTCCGGCGGCATGTAATACAATATCATAGCGTTCATATAGGTTCGGAATGTTCTTTGAAATATCTACAGTATAGTTATCTTGCGGAGTCAGTCCAGCGGTTATAACATTATACCTCTCTCTCAATAAAGGACATATGTTATAACCCAAAAAGCCAGAGGCCCCTGTAAACAAAAACTTCATATAAAAATACTATTTTTGATAAATTGCTTTAGTCTGCTCGTTTATTAACGTACGTTCTTTATCGAAAAACCATCCCCATTTATTTAAATAATAAATAGCTGCTTTGACATGTATCCAAAATAAGCGTAAACTTTTATGAGATCCTTTTTCAAAATTGTGTGTAATCGTTACTTTGGGATGATACATCGTCCTATACTTCTGATGAATACGCCGATTCAAATCAGTATCTTCTCCATACATAAAGATTCTCTCATCAAAGACTCCAATTTCTTCGATAACAGATTTTCGAAGAAACATAAAACAACCAGACAAGTAAGGAACATTCATCTCCTGATTATAATCAGCAAAATGCATTTCAAAATTATAATCAATTTTATTTTTGACTTTCTGAATAGGGATAAACATTCTTACTATCCAATCTGTTGGAGTAGGGAGCAATTTACATAAATGCTGTAGCTCACCACCAGGATATACAATGCGAGGCATAATATTTCCAACATCAAGGTTAACATCCATATATTCACATAATTTCTCTAAACAACCTGCAGAAAAGTACACGTCAGGATTTAAAACCAAATGATATTTTCCTAAATACGAAAGCCTCTTCAAGACAACATTATGCCCAGCTCCAAATCCTCGATTTGAATTCAAAAAAATATATTGAATTCTACTATCGGATATTATGTTCTCTTCCAATGGAATTGGAGAATTATCTATCAAATAAAGTTTGGCTACAATAGGTGATTCTAAAACACTTCTAACTGCTCTATCCAACACCGATAAATCATTATTATACAATACGATTGAAACTGTTAATTGCATATTATTTATAACTTTTATTTTTATTCATATATTCTATAATAACTTTATCACGGGAATGACTTATCATTAAGTCTCTATTATATTGTCTTTTTCCAAAAGACACATTTATACTTTCAATAATAGATTTATATTCTAAAGGAGAATGTGCACAAAACATCATATCTGAAAATTTCTCAGATATACCTTCAAAAGCTACATCAGTTCCTATAATAGGGCATCCACAAGCAATAGCTTCAACAACTTTCACTTTTACACCTGCTCCTTTTTTTAAAGGAGCTATCAAAGCTTTACTCTTTGATAAATACTCATATGGATTATCTACAAACCCCACATAATCAATATTAGCTTCTCTCTTTATCTTCTCTTGTAAATCATTAGACAATCCTCCTCCTACAACTTTTATTAATATCTTCACATCCAGTAAAGGATAAATCTCATCCAAAAAGAAAGAGAGACTCTCTTCATTTTCCAGCCTGTTCCATGCGCCATAAAAGGTAAACCAGTTTTCCACTTTAGCAGGGTATGGCAAATTAATAATTGAATCACAGATGTAAAAAGAAGTCACTAAAGAAGAAAGCCCATATTGTTTAACTATTATAGCTCTGTCTTTCTCTGAGAAAGAAAATAGTGTCACATTATTCTGACTAAATATTCTCTTTTCAGTCCTCAGAACCCATTTATAATTCAAAATAGATTTTTTTCTTAAATAATATTGTGATATAACATCATGACACATTAAGATCTTTGAAGTATTGTGCAAAAATAAGCCATATACAAAACTTTGAGAAAAATCCAAATACACCCAATCATACTTCTCTTGATGTACCATTTTATAGAGCTTATAAGCAATAAAAATATTAAAACGCGATACAAAAAATGGATGAAAAAAAGGAAGTTGGATACATCCGAGCATTCTATTGATATTATTAATAGAATACACTTCTATTTTTCTACACATACTTTTACAATACAAATCCAACTGATGATGTGCGGCATCAAAACAGATTAGATCAACAGTGTTAGACTTTAGTAAGTCAGTTAACAAAAGCCTTGTATAATTCTGCCCCGCAGTTTTATCACAAGGGACAAAAGCAGAAACAAATAAGATTTTTTTCATCAATTAAAATTCTCTATTATTAAAGAGTAGTATCAAAGCCATTTAGAAAGTTATTTTGCTATTATTAAATAGCAAGCAGAGGAACTTAGGATTATAATAATATCCAAGACTTCAAAAAAACATAGTCTTATCGTGTATCTATAATGATTTTTATATACCGTATTTCAATTTACGTATAAAAAGATAGCCTTTTCTCATAATTAAAAAAAGAGAAAAAAAATTCATCGACGTATAAATCAACCCCCACCTTATCAACCCCATTCTTTTTACAATTTGAGAGCAATATGAAAATAATTCAGGTTTAATTTGTTTAATAACACAGTCTATATCAGCATAGTTAGCACCATCTTTTAGTAACGAAAAGTACTCATTGAGAATAAAAAAAATAATAACATCTTTCATATTGGCAAGTACTTTTCAAATTTATACAATAATAATTATCAATCCATTCTAATAATTTTAACCGCTTATCAACTATTAATTTGCTTTTTTTATTTACCATGGAAGATGGTCTTTGGATATAATGATAGATACAATCATCTATATATGATATTTTTAGCGATTTATTTAACAATATCTGAAATAGCGTTACCACATCTTCACCTATTGTGATATCGCTAGGAGTATTTGTTTGCAAGAATACATCTTTCTTTATTAGTTTCCCCCATATAGTGGGTGCCGCATCTTTTATTAATACAGACTTGAGAACACCCTCTGCTGTCAAACCATATTGATAGGTATTATATTGCTCAAAAATAAGTTTCTTATTTTCTGTCTCAACTAGAAAATTTGCAAGAACCAAATCTGCACCAGTTTTTATGTATTGCTTAATTAGAAGTGAAATTGCATCATTCTCTAATGTATCATCAGAATCTAGAAATACTATCAAATCATAAAGTGCATTTTTCACTCCGACTTTACGAGTTTCCACTAAACCTTTATTCGATTGTGAAACTACATGTATTCTTTCATCTTTACATTGGTATTTTTTCACTATCTCTAAAGATTGATCAGTGCTACCATCATCAACAACTAGCACCTCAATAGCTGAATGAGTCTGATTTATGCATGTATTTAGACAAGCACTTATATACTGTTCCGAATTATACATCGGAATTACAATTGACACAAAAATATCAGTCAAATTATTTTCTGTACTTATAATACCCATAATTTAAAGAAGCTATAATTAATGCATAAAAAATAAAAGACAACATATATAAAATTCCCGAACGTACTACATATACAGAAAATCCACATATAACAACATAGATAATTGACTTATAGTAATTCGAAAACAAATCATTCTTTAATAATTTGATAACATAGCCAAATAAATATGGACCACAAACCACACCTATCATTCCAAAAGCTAAGTATGAACTTGCTATAAAATTAGTCCCCATACCAATCCCCATTACACTAGTACCTAAATAATCACTAAAAATATAGGCACTATTGAGTATTTTCACAGGAAAATCAAATGTATTAACAATATAAGACTGGGAAAATGGTATTAGCAACAGTATACTGGCCAAAGAAGATATGCCAAAAGAAATTCCATAACAGTCTACATATTCCAAGGCTAAATAAGTATTTGTATTAGGTATTAGCAAATCTGAAACGCGATAAAACCAATCTAAGTCAGCGTCAAAACTATATCCCGAACGAAAATATTGAATATAATTCATCAAAACTAAAGAAACTAATATGAAAGAAAAAAAAGACCAAACAGAAACTTTCCTGAATTTCAAAGAATATAGAATTATAATTGGCATTAATATATATAATGCTACCGTTCTATTACCCGATAACATAAATTGAATAGCGACAATTAGAGAATATGCAAGAGGAATAATGTTTTTCTTCTTAAAATAAACATAATTCCAAAAGGCGTTAAATATTATCACATGAATTGATGCTATTAAAAATGGCATTATATATTTCTCAGCTCCTAATGAACCACCACCTTTATATGCATTCTTTATCGCATCAAACCCACCAAGCAATGCAAAAACAAAATAACAAGCTAAAGAAAATAGTAGTATGATATTATTAGGAATATATTTCACTGAAGCAACAGCCCTTACCTTTTTTTCACAATTCAATGAACCACAAAAAAAAGAGAACAGAGCCACTGTAGAGATAATAGTACCTTTATTTATCGTTTCCAAAGAATATGGCAATCCAAACGAGAATAAATATGCCGTGTTATCTCCATTATATACAAATACAGGAAAAATATAAACCATTATAGTTGAAATAATGATAAATATCGGTTCAAAATCCAAATATGTATCAAATTTAGAATACTTAAAATAAAAAAAAGCATTTACAATATACAACAATAGCAAAGAAACATTTAGAACCTTACAATATGTAAGAGGTACCAAAAAGAAAAAGAAGAGAACAAGTGCTCCAATCTCAATCAATAGTATTCCACAAAATTTATTTCTTAGTTTCACAAATATATTTAGTTATATTCTTATGTAAAAAAAACAATACTATATTAAAACATCAATTCTCTAATTTTAGAATTAGCTTCATCCTTACATAAAAGTAATAGCCTACAACAAAAAGATAAGAATTCCAAATTCTAAAATGAGCAGGCAAACACTCACAATAATCTTTACAATTTAAAAATCTTGAATAATTCTTCTTTATCTCCTTTATCTCACCAATGCACCGAAGTCCTCTTATAGAAATCCCAAAATAAGTTTTAATAAAAGCAGTGATTACACTTATATATAGTGAATTCAACTTTATATGATAAGTTATAGAAAAATCTAGTAAATCCCCAATCGCTAATAAATGATCTTTAGCCATAGAAAACGACAAAGAAGAATTCATTGCAGACCCATAACGCATCCGATAATTGTAAAAGTGTCTATTTAGTACTACAACAAAAGAGCTACACATTAAGGCCTTCAAAATAAATACTTGATCTTCTCCATATTTAATACCTACTGGAAATTTTAAATTGTACTTTTTTATCACATCCAATTTTATTGCATATCCACAAATAGCTGGATGGTATACTTTCGAATTACAATAATCTTGACTTGATAATTCTAAAATTTCATTAGGAATATTGCTATATTCAAGGACAGTACCATTGGTTTTCCTAAAACCAAATTGAATAAAATCAGCATCTTTCCTATTTGTTGCTACATAATTAAGTGTTTCTTTATCAATCCAGTCATCACTATCTATAAAAATAATCCACTGTCCCTTAACATTTTCTATTCCTATATTACGAGCAATGCTAACACCACCGTTTTGTTCATGGAAAACTCGAATTCGTTTATCTTTCAATGCGTATTCATCACATATTATTCCCGAACTATCAGATGAACCATCATTTATCAATAGCAACTCAAAATACGGAAATGATTGTTGCAATATACTATCAATGCATTGAGGCAAATATTGCTCCACATTATACACAGGAACAATTATAGAAAAAATTGGATGAAAATAATTCATTGTATTTAAAGAAAATTAGTAAGGAAATGCATTGAATCTTGCTTTTTTATAGACAAAATCCTGTTAACATCTTTATAGTCTATTTCTTTTCTACATATCTTATCTATATTGCTTGTAGAAGTTATTAATCTATCTTCCAAATGCAACATACTTAATAGTGAAACAAACCTCGAAGAGCCTCTTTCAGGATTTAAAATCGCAACAAATGGTTTATTAAAAAGAATAGAGAACACTGTTCCGTGAAAAGAATCAGTTATTACAAATTGAGCATCACAAAATCCTGCTAACCATTTGGATATCGAAGGATAAATACATTCTGAAGCATTATCCTCCACTATATTAGAAAAGTTTTTTATAGGACCATTTTCATAAGGACTCAAGTGTAGAAAGTTACTTATCTTTTCTATAATTGTACTTTTCTCCGGCGTTCTGTCCAAGATATAAGTTAGTAATATATCCTGTGAACAAGATCTATCCTCATCTTCTATCAACTTCAGATAATTATTTTTATTCAAAAGCATTGTGGGATCTAAAACATGAACTGCATTTGTTTTTAAATAATCCCGACAAAGTTGAATTCCAGTTTCTTCTCTAACAGAAACGGCATTAAATAATTTTATACATTCTAAAGCTATCCCTATTTCTGTTTTTGAATACTCATTTAGATGGTCTGTACCGAATGAGGCTGCATAAGCCACACGTTTTACCTGTATACCTTTTGTGAAAGATAAAAAATAAGTAGGAATATCACTCATTGGAGCTCGCCAAACTTGGTCACTCCCTACAACTATCGCATCAAAATGTTTCACCTTATCCCGTAGAGACTCTATATTTCCCGTAAAAAAATCAATCGTATCAATATAAGTATCAACAAAGCGTTTCATATTGATAGAAATAATTTTCTGAGCTTTCTTTTCTTTATTGAATGAAGGAAATAGATAGCGATATGGATAATAACGATAATCCTTCAGTATATAAAACCGAATGGCATGATATATAAAACGTAAAGTTCGATTCCACAGAGATAAGCTCCTCACAGTTCCATCCCGATCCGTTACAACGTCATGCCCCATACTCTTCAGTATCTGTTGTAAAGCATAGGCCTGAAGTAGTCCACCATAGTTGTTGCGCAAAGGTTGGGTAAGAATTAATATTTTCATAAATACAAAGATACATTACTATCAAACAGCCACTCAACATCCTGCAATCTCGGATGTACCTTATCTTTCTCACTCAGCAAGACTTTATCTGCAGGTATTCTCCAGTCAATCCCCAAATCTGGATCATCCCACGCAATCGCCCCCTCGTTTTGCGGTGCATAAAAATCATCACATTTATACTGAAAAACAACCTCTTCACTCAACACACTAAAACCGTGAGCAAAGCCACGAGGTATAAAGAACTGACGATGATTCTCATCTGTCAACTCTACCGCTACATGCTGCCCTAAAGTTGGAGAGTCTTTACGAATATCTACAGCTACATCAAGTACCGCACCTTTCACAACACGTACCAATTTACTTTGAGCAAAAGGTGGTTTCTGAAAATGTAGACCACGGATAACACCATAAGCTGATTTACTTTCATTATCTTGTACAAATGTGGTATGGCACACCTTTTCTTCAAACTCTTTCTGATTGAAAGACTCAAAAAAGTAACCACGAGCGTCCTTAAAAAGACGAGGTTCGATAATGACAACTCCATCAATTGAGGTTTTTATTACATTCATTTCTACACATTTTAAATGACAATGAGCGTTAAGCTCCTTCTTTTTAATAAAATTTAGAATAGCAACAAAGCTATCTCTCTCCACATTTCTCCAAATTCTTCCTCAGTTTCATACTCATGAAAAGCATTGAGAATACGAATATAGAAGCTCAGTTTCAAATCTTTACCACTCAGAACTCTCGTAATAAGTACGTCGGCTAATGTGGCAATCCTCACAAAGCTGTTTAATACTCACCCCCAAATCAAGACGAAGCTGATTGATATATTCACCTAAACTCTTATGACCGTACGATTTTTCTGCTACTTCAAACACGATTTCTATATAATTATATGTTAATATTCAATAATTAAATTATTAATCGTACCAACATGTTGGTACGATACCCTTTTTAAATCTTTCTAACTTTGGACCATATTTCAAAGAACAGCAAACAATGAAAGCACTTAAAACGAGTATTTCCGTTATGGAATTACAAAAGATAATCAAGCAATGGAGGAGTCGAAAAATCACAGATTCAACCATCTCCAAATTACTCGATTTATATCTCGGACTAACAGTCCTATATGAATGAGGAGAAGGTTTATCCGATAGAAAACTTCTATGATATTAAGATGTCATTAAGGTTTTCTACCACGCAATCACTCATAGAGGCCATAAAGAGAAGCCAATCATTTGAATTCATTCAAGATGATAAAGCAAAACAGATTAAAGCATTTTATTCACCACTCTGGTATCATACAAATTCTAAAAATGAAACAAATGAGATTATAAGTACAACCAGTACATTACCAAATTTATCACAAGCTTTTGCGCAAACTCTTGTGGTAGATAATATATATAATAATATATATACTAAAGGGAATTCTTCTGACGAAGAACTTTCGCCTATTAGCGAACCACCTTCCAAGAACTTTCCTTCTAAAAAAAATATTGTTACACCGGAATCTTTAGTTGCCGCTAAAGAGTTTTTCCATCTCATCAATAAGGATTCCACGCAGAAAGCACAGATACTAACGCCACTCATCAATTGGTTCCAGCTGCACGAAGGACTCACACGCAAACACGCATGTGAGAATCTCATTTATCTGGTCAATGAACTACTAATTCCTTATTTTGCTTCGCAAGCACGATTCATGAAATCCAATCACACCGGACGGCTATGCTGGTTGAGCAATCTGTTGAAATCAGCCCACGGACAACATCTGTTAAACGACGCTGCAAGAACAAACAGAGAGAAACGAAAACAAGCAGTTCATGAAATAAGAAGTAATCAACGCAGCAATCACCCTCTCAACGAATTCGAATGGACAGATCCCGAATCCGAAATGCGATTCTACGACGATGAGATGGAAGGAACAGTGAATATACCCAAGGATGCACCACCAAGACCATCAGCAGAAGCGACATGGAATGTGTTAAGCAACAAATGGGTATAAAACTCTCCCATAAACCATAATTTATAATTCATAAATCCAATGAAACCATTTTATTATCTATGTGACTTTCCCGAACGTAAGAATGCAGGAAAGAATTTCGTAACAGAGTGCCCTAAATGCGGCAAAAAACATCTTTATATTTCCAAAACGACAGGAGTTTTTCACTGCTTCTCCAGCGGTTGCGACTTCAAAGGGAAGCTCAAAGACTTCTGGGAAGAAAGGCCGAGCTATAATTCGTCATTTACCGGAACAGCCGGTGATAAATTTATGGGTACACATTACCCTACCCACAATATCCGCCAGGAAAGAGAATCGGGAAACGGCAGTGGAAAAGCCACATCCGAAGTACCCATGATTCCCGAAGATTACAAAAAATTACCTCCCGAAGTATTCTCCAAAATCAAACCGCTGACAGATGATCCCGAGACTAAGGACCAGAATCAACTCGCTGCCCGACGCTATCTTGCAGATCAAGGCATCTCACTGAAAACGGCTATTGAAGCCCGTATCGGTTGTCTCATGCATCGCTGCTACGGCAAGGATGAAGACAACAAGAGCACCGGAACCATGTATCATTGCATAGCCTACGTCAACTTTCTGAACGGACAGCCCGTAAATGTCAAATATCGCTCGTGCGATCCCTCAACTATCAAGGCCACAGATGAAGGAGAAACAACCGGCAGGGAAAAAGCTGCCGGATATACCAAATTCTGGAGCCAGGATTCACCAACCACACCTTGCCCACCTTACCACATCGACTGCATCAATCCCCTGAAGGTAGCCGAGGAAACCGTTCCCCGACTCATCATCACCGAAGGTGAAAAGGATGTGCTTACACTCAGAGAAGCAGGCTATCATTACGTTATTAGCGTACCCAACGGAGCAGCAAGTGATCTCTCCAAAAGTTTCGAAGCCTTCGAACCCTGGATGAACCAAGCGAGGGACATCGTGATCTGCGGAGACATCGACCTACCGGGAAGAACCTTGGTGAAACATCTCACCGACTACTTCGGAGAGCGTTGCCTACTCACCACACTACCCGGCGACTGCAAGGATATCTCCGACGTACTCGCCACATACGGTATCGAAGTCGTACATGAAATCATCGAATCCGCCCGACCGCAACACACAGCGGACATCGTCACCGTAAGCGAACGGGCAAACGGGATTTTGAACGTGCTGCACGGAGAATATGACCACGGATATGATGTAGGCTACGGACCCTTGACCGACCATGTATTCCACCCCACCGACCAGGGAGGCCTGATTATCGAGACCGGAGTACCCAACAGCGGAAAGACCGATTTTCTGAACGACCTCACCTGCCGGCTCATGGCCAAGACCGGACGCTATGTATGTTACCTCTCTTTCGAAGTGCCGGACAAAGACAAACATATCGCCCATCTCGTGCAGCTCATGCTGGGAAAAGTGAACACTGCAAACTATACCCAGGAACAGTTGAAACCTATCATCAGTTTCCTTGACAGCCACATGGTGCACCTCGACCTGCATGAAGTATCCCCCACCCCCAACAATATCATCGCGAGAGCGGACATGGTGCGACGCACCCTTCCACTGAAATATCTCATTATTGACCCATACCTCTTCATGGAGGTGGAAACCAACCGTTACAACACCGAAACCCAAGCCATAAAAGCTATGCTGACGCAAATGCAAGCATGGGGCAGAACCAACAATATATGGGTCATCATCGTAGCCCATCCGCGCAAACTCACCAAACTCAACGGGAAGAACGAGCTGGAAGAGATTGACATGTATACCATCGCAGGCAGTGCTAACTGGGCCAATCTTGCCGATTTCATATTTTCCATATCCCGCATCAACCGGCAGGACAGCAACTATACCCGACTCGACATGTTGAAGGTGCGCGACCAGGACCTGTGCCAGACAGGAAGCGTCCTATATGTCCGGCAAACCTGCGGACGTTACGACGAACGGGAGTCCGAAGAGCAAGTAATAGCGGAAGCACAAGGCAAAGTCATGAGTAAGGATCATTCACCCTGGATCAGTCTCATCGAAAGTTGAGGGAAATAACACTTGCGGCTGCGTCGGGCTATGCTTGTGCAAGTGTAAGCTTACACAGCCGCAAGCATCAGGCTTCGCAGCCGCAAGTGTCAAACTTCACAAGCGCCACTTTCAAATCTTCCCTCTCAACTCTCTAAGGTCTCCCTATATACTCAAAAATCAGTTCCACCTGCTTGCTGGTAAAAATCTGTTGGGCGGAGCGGTAACCCGTATCCAACAAAGCCTGATACAGAAGCACGTTCCTGCGCAACCAGCGCGAAAGGCGGTTAAGAGCCGAACGATCCCCGATTTCAGGCGCGTATGCACGCGCTAACTCACTTTTGGAATAAGGACGGACAGGCCATTCTTCTACGGGCACATCCGCATCATGATTACATGTAATTTTCTTCATTTTACGATAACTTTTAGAGTACTGTTTATGCTATAAAGGTACAAAAAAGTCATCAGATATCACCTATTCCGTAACAGGTTTATCAGGTGTCAATGTCACTCATTTTCACAGGCTCGGGAGGTTGTATCTTTGTATTGTTCACCACGGAGGACGCAGAGTTTCACTGAGTTGTTCCCAGAATTGCGCCAAGTCTTCCTGTGAGAACTTAATTATTTAATTATTAACCCTTTTAATTTATCAATTATGGGATTGAATTACAGTATCGCAATGCTCAAGAACCCGCAAAACCAGGATGAGAGCGCAAAGGCGTATGCCAAGTCACAAATCACAGGGGAACTGTCCCTGAAAGAACTGAGCCGCCGTGTAGCTGCGCAGACCACCGCCAGTCGTGCCGACGTCACCGCAGTTATCATCGCTACCGTGGAAAACATGATTGACGGCCTGCGTGCAGGCGAACAAGTAGACTTCGGAGACTTGGGAAAATTTCGTCTTCAAATCACCAGCCGGGGTGCAGAAACCGCGGAAAAATTTACGGCTACCAACATCACCGGAGTTAATATCCAGTTCATTCCGGGCGAAGATTTGAAAACTATATTCTCCGGTCTTGAGTTTTCACCCGTACCTACCCGTGCTGCCACACGTCTGCTGCTCAAAGCTCAAAAGGCGGGACAGACGACAGTGGACTTTTCAAAAACGCCCTCTTCTGGTGGAAATTCCGGCAGTAAACCGGATGACGGTGGCAACACCGGTGGCGGAGGAGTGGATGAAAACCCGCTGGGATAGAATTTAAAAGCGTAGCCTTCAGAAATTAATAATGAAAAAATTAACCATGAAAGACTGCGCAAATTCTTAAACGTCAACCAATATTTCAATTTTTATCTTCTAAATTTAATAAGTTTATGGAAAAGAAATCCAAATCAGTATGGGGCGTTGTCCTCAAGGTTATCGTCACGGTGGTTACTGCCTTAGCAGGTGTATTCGGTGTAACTTCCTGCATGCACTGATGAGAACTATCACACTCATTATCATTCACTGCTCGGCCACGCCTCAAGGCGTGAGCCTGAGCTTTGACGACTGCCGGAGGGATCACATCCGACACCGTGGATTTAACGACATCGGTTATCACTTCTACGTGACACGTGACGGTGAAATTCACCGCGGACGACCTTATGAATGCATCGGAGCGCATTGCCGGAATCATAACCGTCACTCCTTAGGTATCTGCTACGAGGGCGGGCTTACCGCTTCGGGCCAGCCGACCGATACGCGTACCTTGCATCAGAAAGCTTCGCTGGTAGCTTTGCTGCGCGAACTGAAACGGGTATTTCCACGGGCGTTGATAGTAGGTCATCATGATCTTAATCCGATGAAAAGCTGTCCTTGCTTTGATGCGGCAAAGGAATATAGAGAATTAAAAATTATACCGTAAAACATTTCCTTTTTATAAGGCATCTGACGAAATGCCTTATAAAAAGCTGCTATAAAATTCTATATCATCTCCTAAATCTTCGTTTTACATATAACCAAACCTTTTGTTTGGTCAACATGTCAATCCCAATCCAATATATTGACAATATAATTATAATAACAGTTATAAAACCTATAAAAATGGAGTGTGGGATACTATCAACACCTATTATATGATATAAAAAAACAGGTACAGGTAAAGCAACCATAGTAACCAACAAACAGGGCTTAAAAACATTCCAGACATCTCTCCAATAATAATTTGCTATTTTCACTACCAATATAGGCTTTACTATTAACCCCAATACGGCATAAGTCAATAAACTAGCCCATGAAAGAGCGACAGGAGAATATCCTGCTTTAAATAAGAAATAGATTATAGGAAATCTTATTAAGCCCAAAGTTGGTGATATCAAAGCATTCTCCTTTAACCGTCCTTTAGCATACAAAGCTGTATAAAAAGAAGTATCAAAAACTTGAAACAGACTCTGAATAACTATAATCTGAAGAAATATAACTGTATAATTAGGTACAACACCCAGCCATATTTTTAATAAAGGATGTGCGAGAAGACAGACAGGAAAACAGATTATAAACATCATATAATAAGAATATTTGGTGGATGCCAATAGTAGCCTTTTAGAACCCATCAAGTCGCCCGCTGCCAGTTTCTTTACTATCTGCGGATTAGCCGCTGTACGAAAGTTATCGACAAACTGGCTGGCTGCCATATTTACTTGAATAGAAATAGATCGTGCTGCAACCACGGCAGGTTCAAAAAACATATTCAACAAAATCAAAATACCTTGGCTATTAAGAGCAGTTGAACTACTGGCAAATAAACTCCAGCCCGAAAATCCTGCTATTTCTTTAAATATAGCCTTATCAAAGACAAAACGATAAACCGTTTCCTTAAAATACCGACTACAATACAAACGATAGATACAAATGAGTCCTACCTGAACTATGAATAATAAAGTGGCATACAATTTTAATTTATCATAACTGCCAATGGATAAAAGATAGACTATTCCTAGTTTTGCCGAAACTTCTATAATGCTCATATATGCAAAAACCGACATTTTCTCATGCGCAATAATACTTGCATTATAAGGAACTTGCGTCAATGTAAACACAGCTGTTAATATGGATATATGAAAAGTATAAACTGCAGCGTCCATCCGCTCAGCCGGTATCACCAATTTATTATAAAGAAACCACACTCCGAGCGTTTCTGCAACTATAACAACAAAGAGAGCAATTGCTATATGAATAGTCAATGTTGTAGAGAAAGTTCTCTTCAACTTTTCAAAATTGCCTGTTCCCAATTCGTAAGTTAAAAAACGAGACGAACCTGTGCTAAGCGCACTATTAATAAAAGACAAAAAGCCTACAATTCCACCTACGGACTGATAAATACCATAATTGTCAACTCCTAACGTTTGTAGTATCACACGTGAAGTATACAATGAAACTATCATTGTAAACATCATACGGAAATACAGGAATGCGGTATTTTTGGCTATGGTTTTATTTGTAGAAGGTACAGACATCAAAATTAGTAGGAATAAGTATGATTATAGGACCATTTTCTATAATATGGAAAAATCACAATTATCGGGATCAAAACGAAGCCGTGAATTGATATTTATATTATCAATAGCAATCATTTCATCTGCACTCAACTCAAAATCAAAAATTGAGATGTTTTCCAATTGGCGTTTCTTATTCAAAGACCGCACAACAGGAATTAAACCATTTTGAATATGCCAGCGAAGTATGATTTGAGCAATAGATTTATGATATTTCTCAGACATACGTTTAAGCAAAGGCAAACGAGTCAACCTTACGTCCATACGTGCAATAGGAGTATAAGCTTCTACTTGGATACCACAAGACTTACAATATTTTATTAATTCCTTTTGTGTAAAAAGAGGATGAACTTCTATTTGATTTATCGCAGGAACAACTTCAGAAACACTTAACAATGCTTCCAAATGATGCTTATGACAATTAGCAACCCCAAGTGCCCGACAGTAACCCTCTTTATACAACTGAACCATCTGTTTCCATGTATCCAAATATAAATCAGTAACAGGCCAATGGAACATCAATAAATCCACATAATCAGTCCCCATACCCTCCAATTGCTGAAATAAGCATTCTCGAATCTTACCACTTCTTTGTGCCTGATTACTCACTCTTGTTGTCAAAAACAAATCTTTTCGATCAATGCGGCTTTTTCTTATAGCTTTATTTATTAAAACGCCATCTCCATATGAGGCAGAAAAATCCAATAATCTAAAGCCTGCTTGGAAAGCATGCGCCACAGAATTGACATAATTATGATATAGTATAGGACGCAAACAAAATTTATTATAAGCTCTAAACCCCAAATTTATTATAGGAATGTCTGACTTCAAATTCAAATTTCCACTACGAGCTGCCGCAGGACCAATACCAATAGCTGGAATAGATACACCATTATTTAATTGAACTTCATTCATAATATTCTATGCATTTCAAAAGTCACTACAATTTCCAAGCAATATTTTTCATTACTACTTTAGCCGGATGACCACTTACCAAAGTATGAGCTGGTACATTCTGAATAACATAAGAACAGGCACCCACAACTGCGCCCTCCTTTATCTTCACACCCGGACAAATAACAGTACCACTACAAATCCAAGTATGGTTTTCAATAATGACAGGGCGTAAAACTTTATAGCCTTCTATAGCAATAATATGAGCATTTGTATCACGAATACTCACATCTCTGCCAAGAGAGACACGCCCTTTCAATTCTATCCTTTTTCCACAGATAATTGTAGTATTATAATTTGTTCCACAATTGTCAATACCAAGATAAGCATTAGCAAAGACTTCTATATTTGAACCATAACCAAGACAAAAACGCTCTGCAACCAACATATGAGCATTCTTTTCAAGAAGTAAACGTGTCTCTTCTTTCGATTTTCGAAATCTCTTTACTCCAAGCATGAATGGCCCATGTAATTCAAGCTTCGATCCAATATGAAACTCAATCACTGAATAGGGAGTGATATATATAAATCCGTTATTAGCCCAATCTGTTTTTACATGTCTACAAAAAAAATTGAAATATAAAAAACGAGAAAAAACCCACGGGTTATATTGACTATACCTCAGAGCTAATATAAAAGGTTTAACAATAGATTTAACTTTCTTCTTGAATTGGGTTTTGAACCTTCGTTCTTTTTCATGGAAAGAAAAATATTGAGGAACGACTTCCTCAATAGCCTTCCTATCTAAATCACGAAAAAAGGCATCCCTATTCATCACCGGCATTTTCTGTTCATGCAATAATGCGGGATTTCCAGGCAATATCTTTTCGATAGTTGTTTCTAAAGATGTGATATTTTTAAGCTGCTTATAAAAAGCCAATCCCTTAGAACTATTGCACATAACTGCCGATGTACCAGCATTATCATCAATATCTTTCAGATAAGCATATTTTTCCACTCCCCAAAAATCTGCAATAGTAATATCAGACATACGAGGAAAACCCTTAAATTGACAAGAATAACAAGACGGACGGCTTACAATATTACCATGATAAGCCATTGAATAAAGATCATTATCTTGTGCCCGACTGTACATTGTCTTACCATTCTTAAAATCAAAACGTTTTACAAGACTACGCCAACCTAATTCTTTATCTTTAAACTTAAAAGAAACAAGTTGACTTCCAACCTTCCGCTCCCAATAATCAAGATATTTAGCATAAAATTTAGGAGATGTGATACTCTTGCAAATAAAATCCACAATAATAAGATTCTCATAATCTTTATTGAGAAAACGGCGAAGAGCAGCCATTTGACAAGGGGTACCACAAATTAAGACCTTCTCACCTGCCACCAACAATCGTTTTACTTCTTTATAGATTCCACAGGTCTGGCTCTGAGAGTACTTGCTCTGACGCAACAGAGTAAGATCCGACGGATTATTAGAAATAAAATGTGAGACTGAAAAATCTTTATTATAAATAGCACCACCAACATAACCTCCCTCTCTATACATTTGTTCTGCAAGAGCAGAAAAAAGTCCTCCTGTAGTACTACCAAAACGGACTTCTATATTTTTATGTATAGCAGCAAAGCAAACAGGATACTCAAAATCATTCTTTTTCAGAGTTTCAATGTGCAACTGAGGACATGTACGCTCACAAAGTCCACAATTAATGCATTTATCTATATCAACCCGAGGATACCAAAAACCTTCTATATCAGTGGAAAGCGTAATAGCATCTTTCGGACAGACATCATAGCAAGCATTACATCCACAACAATTCCTCTTTTCTTCAATATCTATCATCAATTTCTACATTTAGATGCTAACATATAGCAGATTACCTCGCTGTATAACCTCCATCCACAATTAAATTTTGCCCTGTAACCCAACGAGATGCATCACTAAGTAAATAGATACAAGCATTAGAAACATCTACAACTTCACCCAATCCCAAAGGAAAACCACTTACACGTTTCTGATAATCTTCCTCCGAAAGATCTGAAAGAAAATTTTGCATTAAAGGAGTTAAAATAGTTCCGGGAGAAATACAATTGATACAAATCTTCTTCTTTGCTAATTCCAATGCCATGGAACGAACAGCACTGACCATTGCCCCTTTAGAGGCAGCATAGGCCGATACTCCACCACGCCCTATAATTGAAGTAATAGATGATATCAACACAATATGCCCACCATCCCTGAAATATTTCTTATTACTAAAATAACGGATAAACTCAAAAGCACCTAAAGTATTTACTTTAAATACATTTATATAGTCATCAGGAGTCAACAATTTTATTGGCAAAGTTTTTTCAACACCAGCAGCATAGACAAATCCATCAATCTTACCCTGTTTTTCAACTATTTCATCTACAAGAGTTTTTATCTGGTCTGTCTGAAATAAATCAAACTTATAATAACAATGTCTTTCCGGATGATCTAATAATGACAATGTTTCTTGCAAACGAATTTCATTACGAGCTATAAGTATAACTTTAGCCCCCATCCGACTACAATCTATTGCGCACTGTTGTCCAATGCCAGAAGAAGCACCAGTCACCAATACTGTTTTATCTTCAAGTGAAAAAGGATTATACATATTATTTTACCAACTCACCATTCTCTACTTCTACAATGCTGCTAATTCTACAGTCCACAAAGGGAACAATAGCGGTAGCCCAAGTCATACCTACCCCAAAAGCACTCATCAAAATATTTTTCTTGCCATCAAGCTTATCCTTCAACTCACTGACAATTGTCAAAGGTACAGAGACAGAAGATGTATTACCAAACTTGGCGATGGTAGAAGGCATCTTATCCAGATCAAGCTTCATTTTCTTTGCTATGTAAGAATTAATAAAGTTATTGGCCTGATGAAAAACAATATAATCAAAATCATCTGTGGACATTTGAGAAAATTCAAGTGTCTTCTTTATGTCACGCGGGATCTCACGAATAACAAAATTGAACACATCACCACCTTTCATATAACCCTGTTCATCACTTCTAATATTACCATATTCATCAACTACTTTTTCCCGAATAGTATCTGCACTACTCATATGACGATAACCACCACCAGGAATCATAATCAAATCTGCCCGAGAACCATCTGAATTGAGTGAAAAAATACTCTTACCATACTTTACATCTCGCTCTATGAGAGCCGCAACACCACCATCGCCAAAAATAAAAGCACTACGTCGATCTTTAGGAGAATACACTTTACTACGTGTCTCTCCATCAAGAATTAAAGCCTTACGAATATTCTCACCTTGCATCATAGCATATACTACAGAAAGACCATAGCAGAAAGCAGAACAACCAAGAGTTATATCGAAAGCTATGCAATTATGCGAAAGTCCTAAACGCTCCTGAAGAATAAGTGAGGTAGCTGGCATACGATAATCCGGTGTCTGTGATATAAAGACAAGAAGGTCTATCTCAGATCTATCAATATTATTATCCTTCAACAGTTTTTCTGCTGCTGCAAAGCAAAGATCAGAAGAACAAGTATTTTCATCAGCAAAACGGCGCTCAAAAATGCCTATCTTATCAACAATCTCTTTTACTTGATCTGCAGGAAAGCATTCTGTGTATTCGTAATTATTTATTACACATTTAGGTACAGCAGCAGCCATAGCTGATATGCCAATATTCTGATACGTAAGAAAAGCCATTATCCCTCAATATATATTTAACCAATTGCTATCTTATAAAGGTCTTCAATCGTAGAACATTCCTTTATAGCTGAGTCGCCTATCTCTTTTTCAAATTCTTCATCAAAAAAGGCAACAAGCAGCATTACCGAAAGAGAAGACCATTCATCTAAATCACGAAAATCAGTATCGCCATTCAAAGATTCGATATCCTCTACCTCAATTACTTCTGCAAATTTCTCTATAAATTCTTTTAAGTCCATAAACATATACAATTAATAATTACAATATACTATATTTATAAGTCAACGTCTTCCCATGGATAGGGATTTTCTTCAATATTCTTCAGTTCCTCTATCGCTTCCTTCTGTTCAGCAGTCAGTCGAAAAGTAACCCAACTATCAATAATAGCATGAGCCTCTTTAGCCAACTCCTCTGCATAAACCTCACCATAGCAATAAGTCAGTAGGCGAACTTTCAACAACGAAGCAGGAATCTGTGGAAGAACGTCAAGACTACGCTCCAGAACTTTCTGAATATATTCCTGTTTATGCCCATTATCATACATTGTGGCATTGAAGGCTACCAAAAGACCTAAACAAAGCTCGGCTTCAGCTTCAGGAGTTGAGCCATGTTTTCCATATGAATTTAGAGCTGATTCATAAACATCACGATTCAGACGGGTGAAACTATCAACATAAATCGGACTGCCATCCTGACCTAGAGTGAGAAGACTGTGAGCCAGGGAAAATAAGGATGAAACTTGATCACTCATATATTTAATTATGATTTAGAATTTATGATTTAAGACACTGAAATCAGTCAGTTATCGGTTCTACAAGCGAAGAGTGAATAAAAGTCGTTGCAACAGCCATGACACCTTCAATATTGACAACCACACGACGGTCGCGACGGATACGGACAAATTCTCCCACTGCACCCTCGAAAACGCCCCCTTTTACACGCACTTTCTGACCTCTTACCAGTTGCAATTCAGCGGGCTCTACATAAATAACCGATTCCTCGTAGGTACCAGCAACAAGAATGAAACTACGCATCTGATCTTCCGGAACGATAACAGGAAGATGATTTTCGCGATTCATAATGTAACGTATAGGGATGTTCATACCGGCTCTATCCTTCAATGTATCGATACGCTTACGAGTAGAGCGAATGAAAACAAGGTTATGCACGGCAGGAACAAACTTACAAATGCGACGGCCATCTTTCACGACATAATCGCGACGCATCGGAATAAAATTCTCTATCTTCTCTTCATCCAGAAAAGCTTTCAGAGCCAGTTCACGGCCGTATGTGACACGTACTGCAAACCAGTGGAGGCGAGGGGTGATGTTCACGTCAGAATATTCTTTGGGGACACCGGAGTAGTGAAATACTTACCGATCATTTTATGTAATGCAGTTGTTTTCAACAACTTATTCAGCATTCATCTTATTCCAAAGCGTTTCGTCATCTCGATCAAAAAGCAGTGAAACAGTTATGTAAAAAGGCTATTAACGAAGAGGTAAAAGAAGACGAAGTGTCTTTTAATCGTTCGTTTAATGTGCGCAATCTTAAGCGCAAAAAATAAATACCAAGAATTATAAAAATGAGAAGATATTAAATCTATTTTTATTTAGTACAAAGATGTTGAGTATCAGCAATATAAGATCTGAAATATTTTTTATTAGAAATATTTTTATTAAACACCTTGTACATTCGAAAAATACCCATTATCTTTGCGCACATTAAACGAACGTTTTTTGCACACCCCTATTTTAAAACGATATACTACTATATATCAACACATTACCATTATTATAAATACTTTTTTTAAAGTCCCCTTTTCATTTTTTCCATCTATAATAAAAAATCAAGAATATTCTATTATACATCTATAAATCAGCAAGATAGGATTTACATCAAAAGAGAAACATAGCAGAATGAAGAAAAAAAAGAAAACATTGCAGACCGATACTCAGAACAGAGTTAGTGAAAGAAATATATCAAGAAGGTAAAAATTAGTGTTTACATAGTTTTCATCAGGCAAGCTCACTAATTTGATTATTTAAGATACAGTATAATCAAGGAATTGTCATATTAACGAGTTCTTCCAGCGTACCGTTGAAAACATTCAAATCGACCTCTTCTCTGATACCGGGAACATTTCCTGCATCCGTATGCTGCCAGAAGTGCCACGGGCCTTCATATTTCACAGAATCCACGTAATAGTGCGCAATCCAATAAGGATACGTATTGAATATGGAATCGCTGAGATAACGGCTCTTGAATTTATAAGAAGTATAAAGAATCGGCTTCACACCATAATGCGCCTCTATGCGGTCAAGCCAGGTTTTGACGGCAGTCTTTAAATCTTTCGGGGTACTTTTACCAATATTTTCCACATCCAGCACAGGCGGCAAGTCTCCGGCAGTAAGCTGAACGGTGCGGATAAAGAAATCAGCCTGTTTATTAGGATCTGTTTTAGGAGAAAAGAAATGATAAGCTCCACGAATGAAACCATAACGGCGTGCCTGGTCGAAATTAAACGGGAAGGTATCGTCACCATGGTCACCGCCTTCAGTGGCTTTCATGAAAACAAAATGTATGGGGAATCGGGATGCTTTGTTGGAGGTCAGTTGCACCCAGTCTATACTCCCCTGATAATGAGAAATGTCAATACCATGCACTTCATAGTCACAGGGCATGCAGACACCGTATCCTTTCTGTCCCGCACAGGGTTTCCAGCGATAGGCATACGGACGAATGAAGAACCAATAAAAACCAGCGGAGAACACGGCAATGATGCAGACTGCAACTATAGTGCGCAGCCATGCGGGCATAACACGCTCTTTGCTTGTCTTCTTGCCACGACGCACAGCAGGTGCGGCAGGGCGGGAAGAAGCGGGTTTCCGGCGGGTTGTAGTTGTACGAGGTTTCTTGTCTGCCATAAATGACAATAATAATGATAAAGGAAAAGGATGTGATAAAAGTGATGACAGCACTTATAGGGGCGAATAATCATTCGCCCGCAAGTACAACACCCTTAACACATCCTTCTCTCGGAAGATCTATTTTGCTTGTTCTAACTGCAAAGTCTTCGTCGGCTGGTCACAAACTTCCGTAGGTCCGAAGTACTGGATAGGTCCCGGATATACATAGTCTGTAGTGATAGCCCACTGGTCGCGCTGAGCGGCAAATGCCTTGAACGGAGCACCGTCCAGTTTCACCAGAGCTTTCTGGATAACCGGCTTCATTTCGCCATGACGACGTTCCATGTTCATCATCATTGTGATGGGCACACCGCCTGCAATCCATTCGTCAGCCGGAGCAGTCGTGTTGCGTACAGAAGACATATAACCTGTCTTACCGTTAGCAATCAGAGAAGCTGCCGTGTAACCTAATGAGTAGCAGTAGTCAGCATCATAGTTGGACGGAGCTGCGCAACGGCCTTCATAACCGAAGAAATGATGCTGGGAAGCAAACTTACCTACGAACTTGCCTTCTTCTTTCCATGCAGCAAGCTTGGTAGCTACCATTTCCGACAACAGTTTTTCTGTTTCGATCAAAGATACCTGTACGTTTCCGTGCGGGTCACGATCCAGTGTCAACTGACGTGCAACACCTTCGGGCAGGCTGGCATAGATAGCGGCATTTTCCGGAGACAGTTTACGGATGATATAGTCACGTTGGTGTGACTTCTTGATCTGAGAGAATTCTTCAGCATTTGCAGCGAGGAAGTCATTCAACTCAGCAATCAGGCGCTTCATAGCGGGGATAAACTCAATCAAGCCTTCGGGGATAAGAACCGTACCGAAGTTGTTGCCTTGTGCAGCACGATTGGCTACTACTTGAGCGATATAAGTTACTACATCGTCCAAAGACATATCCTTTGCCTCAACTTCTTCTGATACGATACAAACGTTGGGCTGTACCTGCAAAGCACATTCCAGTGCAATGTGAGAAGCGGAACGTCCCATCAACTTGATGAAGTGCCAGTATTTACGGGCAGAGTTACAGTCACGTTGGATGTTACCGATCACTTCAGAGTAAACCTTACATGCAGTGTCGAAACCGAAAGAAGTCTCGATCATTTCGTTCTTCAGGTCACCGTCGATAGTCTTCGGACAACCGATTACCTGTACGCCACACTTCTTGGCAGCATAGTATTCAGCCAGCACACAAGCATTCGTATTAGAGTCGTCACCACCGATGATGACCAATGCTTTGATATCAAGTTGTTTCAGGATTTCCAGACCCTTTTCGAACTGATCTTCTTTTTCCAGTTTCGTACGACCGGAACCGATGATATCGAAACCACCCGTGTTGCGATATTCGTCGATGATATCAGCTGTCAGTTCCATATAGTTGTGATCTACCAAACCGCCGGGGCCGAGGATGAAACCATAGAGCTTGCTATCCTTATTCAGCTTCTTGATACCGTCGAAGATACCTGAAATCACATTGTGACCACCGGGAGCCTGACCGCCTGAAAGGATAACGCCTACGTTCATAGCAGGGAACGTAACCACTTCGTCAGTAGCCTCAAACTTAATCAAAGGCATTCCGTACGTGTTGGGGAACAATTTCTGGATAGCTTCCTGATCGGCTACAGATTGAGTAGCTGCGCCAGCTACTGCCTTAACGGCCCCCTTCAACGCTTTCGGAAGTTTGGGCTGATAGGCAGCCCTTGCAATTTGCAATGCACTTTTTGTCATTTTATCTAATTATTTAAAGGTGTTAGTAAAGTTTCGTTCAAAAGCGTCGCAAATTTCGTGTTTTTTTCTGAATTATGAAAGGATGCGCACATCAAAAAAAATATGAAATGTTGGTTTATACCGTGGAAAGTACTTATCTTTACCGGAGATATTTCAATTTATTCACTAAAAAAGTAAAGATTATGGCAAGTAGAAGAGAACTCAAGAAAAACGTCAATTATATCGCAGGTGAACTGTTCATGGAGTGTTTGGTAAACAGCTTATATGTACCCGGAACCGACAAGGCCAAAGCCGATAAGCTAATGGCGGAAGTTCTGGAAATGCAGGATGAATTTGTCAGCCGCATCAGTCATACTGAACCGGGAAATGTTAAGGGATTTTACAAGAAGTTCCGCGAAGACTTCAACAAGAAAGTGAATGAAATTATTGACGGTATCGGTAAACTGAAGTAAGAATCCGGAATGAAAAAAGCAATATACGGCTTTATCTACTATCGCATTTTGGGATGGAAGACAAACGTGACGGTGCCGGATTATGATAAATGCGTGATAACCGCAGCACCTCATACATCAAATTGGGATTTATTTATCGGCAAACTATTTTATGGAGCCATCGGTCGGAAAACCAGTTTCATGATGAAGAAAGAATGGTTCTTCTTTCCGCTGGGACTGATATTCAAGGCTGTGGGCGGCATACCGGTGGACCGGGGACGTAAAACATCATTGGTTGACCAAATGGCGGAAAGGTTTGCTAAAAGTAAGAAGTTTCAGCTTGCGATTACACCGGAAGGAACCCGTAAGGCTAATCCTAATTGGAAGAAAGGATTTTATTTTATAGCTTTGAAAGCGCAGGTTCCCATTGTTTTAATAGGAATCAACTATAGAACCAAGACGATTTCCGCAACAAAGGCGTTCATGCCTTCCGGAGACATCGAAAAGGATATGCGCGAGGTAAAGCTTTATTATAAGGACTTTGTAGGAAAGAATCCGAAAAACTTCGCTTTAGGAAATATGTAAGCTGAAAGTCTTTCAAACTTAGATTAAAGATGAAAGTCTTTTAAGCTCAGGTTATTCCTTAACTGTTTTAACCTTAGTATTATGCGTGTAACTCTATTACAAACAGATATTGTTTGGGAGGATAAACAAGAGAATCTCCGCCTACTCCGCAAGAAGCTGGAAACGCTTCGCGGAGAAGCGGAGATTGTTGTCTTGCCCGAAACCTTCTCCACCGGATTCAGCATGAACAGTCGGCAACTGGCCGAGCCTGTAACCGGTGATACCATCACCACCCTGCGCCAATGGGCTACAGAATTCCAAATTGCCATCACGGGTAGTTATATCGCCTGTAACGAAGGTACAGTTTCTCCTACCAACCACCACCCTTACTACAACCGTGCTTTCTTCCTGACTCCCGAAGGAGAAGCTTACTATTATGATAAGCACCATCTCTTCCGCATGGGAAAAGAAACGGAACATTTCAGTGCGGGAAACCGGCGGCCGATCATTTCTTACCGGGGGTGGAATATTCTTTTGCTTGTCTGCTACGACTTACGTTTTCCGGTCTGGAGCCGTAATGTGAACAACGAATACGATCTCCTGATATACGTCGCCAACTGGCCTGTTCCCCGCCGTCGGGTGTGGGATGTCCTGTTGCAAGCGCGTGCACTCGAAAATATCTGCTACGTATGTGGCGTAAACCGGGTCGGTACGGATGATAACCAAATGTCATATAGCGGTGGCAGCGTGATTTATTCACCAAAAGGTGAGCTCCTTGCCAGTGTGCCTGATAACGAAGAGGGCACCGACACCGTTTCTCTCGACCTCTCCGCATTAAGAGAATTCAGAAGCAAATTCCCCGCATGGAAAGACGCGGACTTTTTTCAATTGACAATTGAGAATTGACAATTCACCATTGTAACTTAATAACTACTATAATCATGGGACGAATGAAAGCTAAACATCGTATAGCTGATAAGCTATTCTTTCTGTTACTGAGTATTGTTGTCTTTGCTTCCTGCACAAGCAGCAAGAAAGATATTGTTCCCTCTGCCGAATACGCTCCTTATGTGAACGCATACACCGGAGGAGTCATCTCGCAAACTTCGAACATCCGCATAGAACTGACACAAGACCAGCCTATGGTGGATCTGAACAATGAGCTGAAAGAGAACCCATTCAGTTTCTCTCCCTCTCTGAAGGGTAAGGCGTATTGGGTCAGCAACAATACCATTGAATTCGTTCCTGAAGCGGGTATTCTGAAACCGGGACAATTCTACGAAGGCACTTTCCAACTGGGCAAATTTGTAGAAGTGGACAGCCGCCTGAAAGAATTCAAGTTTTCTTTCAGGGTGCAGGAACCCAATTTCTCTCTCAACGTTGAACCGCTGACAACAGCCGACATAAACAGCCACTCCGAACAGGTAGGCATCAAAGGAGAAATACGCTTCAGTGATGCCGCAAAGAAAGAAGCGGTAGAAAAAATGCTGACTGCCGGAAACGGGAAAGGACAAACCTACCCGGTAAACATCACCCCGACAGATAACCCGACACGCTACCAGTTCGAGATTATCGGTATTCCCCGTGAAGAAGAAGACTATCAACTGGAAATAAAAGCGGACGGCAGCCCCGTAGGCATCGACCGCCAGCTGACCGAAAGCGTACTGATTCCTTCAAAGAACAGTTTCCGTTTCCTTTCCGCCAAGCGTATCGAAGAACCGGAAAACGGAATAGAAATTGTATTTTCCGACCCGGTTTCCACTACACAGGATTTGAAAGGATTGATTGAAATTCCGGAAGTATCCACTTCCATCTTTCAGGTAGAAAGCAACAAAGTATATATCTACTTTGAAGCAAACCAACTGAATAAACTGACACTGAAGATACATGAGGGAGTGAAAAACAGCAAAGATAAATCACTTGGTACCTCCCACTCCATCTCGTTCAGCGAGCTCAATCTGAAACCGCAAGTGGAAATGTCTACTTCGGCCGCTATCCTGCCCGACTCCAAAAGCCTGATTATCCCATTCCGGGCAGTCAATCTTTATGCAGTGGATTTGAGCGTCATCCGCATTTTCGAGAACAACGTGCTGATGTTTATGCAGACAAATACCCTTTCGTCTGCCAGCGAACTGCGACGTTCCGGGCGGTTGGTTTACCAGAACACGCTTTGGCTGAGTAAAGACAGTACGAAAGATGTGCACCGCTGGGAAGATTATTCGATAGACCTTGCCGGACTTATCCGACAGGAACCGGGAGCCATCTACCGCGTTATTCTTTCCTTCCGGCAGGAATACTCGGCATATCCTTGCAGCGGAACAGAGAACCAGCAGATGAGTTTTGCCGGCAATGCAGCCCCCGAAGGACTGACAAAAGTCAGCGGAAATACTCTTTTTGAAGAAAACGAAGCGGAATGGGACACCCCCGAAGCCTACTTCTATTATAACGGCGGAGTTCAAATGGACTGGAGACAGTATGACTGGAGGCAACGCAACAATCCCTGCCACCCTTCCTATTATATGGACTCCGACCGGGCGGCATCCTGCAATGTATTCGCTTCGAATATAGGAATGATTGTGAAACGGAATTCACTGAACAAGCTCTGGATTGCCGTAAGTAACATCCTGGACACCAAGCCGATGGAAAAAGCGAAAGTGACCGCTTATAACTTCCAGTTGCAAGCCATCGGAACTGGTGAAACCAACAGTGAGGGCTTTGTGGAAATCACCCCGAAAGGCGTACCTTTCATCCTCGTAGCCGAAGTGGACAAACAGAAAGCATATGTCCGCGTGGCAGATGGTGAAGAACAATCCGTCAGTCGGTTTGACGTAGGCGGAAAGGATATTCAAAAAGGCTTAAAGGGCTTTGTATATGGAGAAAGAGGGGTATGGAGACCGGGAGATACGCTTCACGTAGCCTTCATCCTGGAAGACCGGGAAAAGAGAATTCCGGACAAACATCCCGTAGCGCTGGAACTTTATAATCCGAGAGGCCAGTTCTATACGAAAATGATTTCTACACAAGGTGTAAATGGTTTCTATACTTTTGATATTCCGACACGGGCAGAAGATCCGACCGGATTATGGAACGCCTATGTCAAAGTGGGTGGAACAGCTTTCCATAAGAGCCTCCGCATAGAAACCGTAAAACCGAACCGGCTGAAGATCAACCTAAAATTACCCGATAAGGTCATTCAGGCTTCAGCAAAAGAAATGCCGGTAGCCCTTTCTTCCACGTGGTTGACGGGAGCCACGGCATCCAGGCTGAAAACCAAAGTGGAAATGTCCCTGTCAAGGGTAAATACGCAATTCAAGAATTACAGCCAATACATCTTCAATAATCCGGCAACTGAATTTACGACCGTGAAGAGCGATGTATTCGACGGTACGCTGGATGCGGAAGGAAAGGCCGCTTTCATGCTGAAGCTGCCACCTGCCACCAATGCACCGGGCATGCTGAATGCAACCCTGACCAGCCGCGTATTCGAGCCGGGAGGAGATGCCAGCATTTATACACAGACCATTCCGTTCTCTCCCTTCTCATCCTATGTCGGCATCAACCTGAACCAACCGAAAGGGAAATATGTAGAAACAGATAAGGATCATGTATTCGACCTTGTCACGGTGAACGCGGAAGGACAATTGGTGAACCGTTCCAACCTGGAATACAGAATCTACCGCGTCTCCTGGAGTTGGTGGTGGGAAAACCGGGAAGAATCATTCGGCACTTACATAAACAGTAGTTCCATCACTCCCGTAGCCAGTGGAAACATCCGGACTACAGGCGGAAAAGCGACTTTCAAGTTTCGGGTTAACTATCCGGACTGGGGACGATATCTGGTGTATGTAAAGGATAAGGAAAGCGGGCACGCCACCGGCGGAACCGTTTATATAGACTGGCCCGACTGGCGCGGACGTTCAAGCAAGACTGACCCAAGCGGCATCAAGATGCTGGCCTTCTCACTGGATAAGGAATCATACGAAATCGGTGAAACGGCAACTGCCATCATCCCTGCCGCCGCAGGAGGGCGGGCACTGGTTTCCTTGGAAAACGGTTCGACCGTATTGCAACGCGAATGGATTGAAGTTTCCAGCAACGGAGACACGAAATATGCTTTCAAGGTCACTCCGGAAATGGCTCCGAATGTTTACCTGCACATCAGCCTGTTGCAGCCTCATGCGCAGACTGTGAACGATTTGCCGATACGTATGTACGGTGTTGTTCCGGTATTAGTGACTAATAAGCAAACCATATTGCAACCGCAAATTAAAATGCCGGAAGTGTTGCGTCCGGAAACCGACTTCAATGTGACTGTCAGCGAGAAGAGTGGTAAACCCATGACGTATACGCTGGCTATCGTGGATGACGGTTTGCTCGACCTGACGAACTTCAAGACTCCCGACCCGTGGAATGATTTCTATGCCCGCGAAGCATTGGGCATCCGTACCTGGGATATGTATGACGATGTGCTCGGAGCTTCGGCAGGACGTTACAGTTCTTTGTTCAGCACAGGTGGTGACGAAACACTGAAACCTGCCGACGCAAAAGCAAACCGGTTCAAACCGGTAGTCAAATTCATCGGCCCGTTCTATCTGGATAAGGGCAAACAAAGAACGCATACGCTGAAGCTGCCTATGTATGTGGGTTCTGTCCGCACAATGGTAGTGGCCGGACAGGATGGAGCTTACGGAAAGGCGGAAAAGACATCGTTTGTACGGACACCGTTGATGCTGTTGTCTACCCTCCCTCGTGTTCTCAGTACGCAGGAGGAAATCACTGTTCCGGTGAATATCTTTGCCATGGAAAAAGAGGTGAAGAATGTAACGGTGTCCATTCAGGCAACCGGCGGCGGAGTGCAAGTTGTAGGGAATAAACAGCAGTCCATCACTTTTGCCCAACCGGGTGACCAGCTCACATTCTTCAAGATCAAGACAGGCAGCCAAACCGGGAAAGCAACCATCCATCTGACTGCCAGCGGTGACGGAAAACAGACGAAAGAAACGATTGAAATAGAAGTGCGGAATCCGAATCCGGCAGTCACCCTGCGCACCAGCAAATGGGTGGAAGGCGGAGAAAGTGTAACCATCCCGTACAATCTGAATAATGCATCTCCGGCAAATAGCCGTTTGCTGATGGAAGTTTCGCGCATACCTCCGGTGGACATCAGCCGACGGTTCGATTTCCTGTACAACTACCAGCACCATTGCACGGAGCAGCTGACATCGAAAGTATTGCCATTGCTGTTTGTCAGCCAGTTCAAAGCCATTGACAGTGAAGAGGCGGAAAAGATAAAAGCCAATATACAGGAAGGCATCCGGCAGATTTACTCCCGGCAGCTTCCCAACGGTGGTTTCGTCTACTGGCCGGGAAATGCGGTGGCTGATGAGTGGATAACCTCTTATACGGGTATGTTCCTCGTGCTGGCACAAGAGAAAGGCTATGCCGTTCATCCGAATGTGCTGGACAAGTGGAAACGCTTCCAGCGTACCGCCGCCCAGAACTGGCGGATGCCGGAACAGAATGACAGTTGGATGTACTGGCAATCAGGATTGCAACAGGCTTACAGGTTATATACATTAGCATTGGCAGGCGCTCCTGAACAGGGAGCCATGAACCGGATGAAGGAGCAAGCCAACCTGTCGTTGCAAGCCAAATGGAGACTGGCGGCAGCATATGCCCTGACGGGTAAGACGAAGCCGGCAGAAGAACTGGTGTTCAATGCGGAAACAACCGTGAAACCCTATTCTTCACAAAACTTCATCTACGGCTCATACGACCGCGACGAGGCGATGATACTGGAAACACTGATTTTGTTGCACAAAGACCAAGCCGCCCTGCAACAGGCCAAGAAAGTTTCGCAGAATCTGGCAGATGAGAACTGGTTCAGTACACAGTCCACAGCTTTCTCACTGATGGCAATGGGACGTCTGGCGGAAAAACTCTCAGGCACACTGGATTTCACCTGGAGTTGGAACGGAAAGCAACAACCTGCCGTGAAGTCGGCTAAGGCTGTATTCGGAAAGGAACTGGCTACTACCCCGGCATCGGGAAATGTGACAGTAAAGAATCAAGGTAAGGGAGCGTTGAATGTGGACTTCATTACACGTATACAGTTAGTCAACGATACACTGCCCGCAATTTCCAATAATCTCCGCCTGGATGTGAAATATACGGATATGAACGGAGCGACTATATCTATAGATGACATCCGGCAAGGCACTGACTTTATGGCTGTCATCACCGTAGGCAATATCAGTGGGACTACCGGTTATAGCAATCTGGCGTTAACGCATATCATTCCGTCAGGATGGGAGATTTACAATGAACGTTTTATAACTCCGGAGGCTACTCCTACCCGCAATTATACCTATCAGGATATTCGCGACGACCGCGTACTGACTTACTTTGACCTGCAACGTAGCGAACTGAAAAAGTTTACCGTAAGGCTGCAAGCCACGTATGCCGGTAATTTTGTTCTGCCTGCCGTCCAGTGCGAAGCCATGTATGACGCTTCGGCACAGGCACGGACAAGGGCGGGAAGGACGACGGTTAGTAGGTAACGGAGTACCTCAGTAAGTAAAAAACAGAGTATCTCAATTCCCCTCCTTCTGGGAGGAGGAGAACGGGGATAGTTATATAAACCATGGATGAAAGTTCAGATTATCAACTTCTTCAAGCACCTGTCTATCACCGGAAAAGTAATACTCAGCATTATTACAATTCTGGTGATAGGCTATATCTTTTGTCTCCCCAGAGAATTGTTCCATGTCCCCTACTCTACCGTCGTGACCGACCGCAACGGAGATCTATTAGGTGCACGCATAGCCTCCGACGGTCAATGGCGTTTTCCTCCCCGAACCACTACTCCGGAGAAAATGAAGCAATGCCTGATGATGTTTGAAGACAGGCATTTCTATTATCACTGGGGCGTCAACCCATTCGCTACCGGAAGAGCTGTCTGGCAAAATCTGAAAAACAAACGCGTCGTCAGCGGTGGAAGCACCCTCACGATGCAGACCATCCGGCTGGCAAGAAATGAATCGCGCACCTTCGGGGAGAAATTCATTGAAATGATCCTGGCTACCCGTCTCGAATTCCGCGCTTCGAAAGAAGAAATCCTGTCGATGTACGTCTCGCACGCCCCGTTCGGCGGAAATGTTGTAGGACTGGATGCCGCAGCATGGAGATACTTCGGACATTCCGCAGAAGATTTGTCGTGGGCAGAAGCTGCCATGCTGGCTGTGCTGCCCAATGCGCCTTCGATGATTCATCTCTCAAAGGCACGCCAGGCACTACTCGAAAAGCGCAACAGACTCCTGAAACAACTATATAAGGAAGAAGTAATAGATGAATCGACCTACGAACTGGCTGTCAGCGAACCACTTCCTGAAGAACCGCATCCGTTGCCACAAATAGCCCCACACCTGGTCAGCCGCTTCTATCAAGAACGAAACGGGAAGTATTCCGTATCAACCATCGACAGGGGAATCCAGACACAGATTGAAAGTCTGGCCGAACGATGGAGCAACGAATTCAACCGGAGCGATATACGTAATCTGGCAATCCTGGTGATTGATATCCGGAACAATCAAGTAGTAGCCTATTGCGGAAATGTCAACTTTGAGCGCAAACAGGCAGGAAATCAAGTAGATGTCATTCAGGCTCCCAGAAGCACGGGAAGTATTCTGAAGCCATTCCTCTACTATGCGATGTTGCAGGAAGGCAGCCTGTTACCGGATATGCTGCTGCCGGATATACCGGTTAATATCAACGGATTCACTCCCCAGAACTTCAACTTGCAGTTTGAGGGGGCGGTTCCTGCATCGGAGGCGCTTGCACGGTCGCTGAATATTCCGGCTGTCACGATGCTGCAAAGATATGGAGTCCCAAAGTTTCACAGTTTCCTACGGCAAACAGGATTTAAGACAATTAACCGTCCCGCCTCCCATTATGGATTATCACTTATTCTGGGCGGCGCGGAAGCTACACTATGGGACGTGACGAGTGCATACGCTAATATGGGACGAAGCTTGCTGCAACTTCCGCAAGAAAAATGCAGCTTACTGCTTGCTTCTTCTCAAGAAAAGGAGGAGAAGAGATCCTACGACAAGCTCAGGATGACAGAAAGTGAGCAACAGGCAGCGGAGAGTGAGCTTAGGGAAACGAAGCAAACGGCATCGGAGGCAAGCGGAACAGATATTTTTCAGCCGGGTGCCGTATGGCAAACCTTTGATGCCCTGACCGAAGTCAACCGCCCCGAAGAGATAGACTGGAAATCCATCCCCTCCATGCACTCCATTGCCTCGAAAACCGGAACAAGTTATGGTTTCCGCGATGCCTGGGCTGTCGGAGTCACCCCCAGATATGCAGTAGGCGTATGGGTGGGGAACGCAACCGGAGAAGGAAAGCCCGGTCTTGTAGGAGCACGGACAGCGGGTCCGGTATTGTTTGACATATTCAATATGCTTCCTGCCTCACGATGGTTCAAACGTCCGGGAGATATCTTTGTCAAAGCTGAAATATGCCGGAAATCAGGACATCTGAAAAGTAGATTCTGTGAAGAGACGGACACCTTATTGATTCTTCCTGCAGGGCTCAAGACAGAAGCCTGCCCCTATCATCATCTCATCACTTTGTCGGCTGATGAAACCCAACGCATTTATGAAAATTGTGCCAATACGGAGCCCACCATCCAAAAGTCATGGTTCACTCTGCCGCCCGTATGGGAATGGTATTATAAACAGCATCATCCGGAATACAATCCACTTCCACCCTTCAAGCCGGGTTGCGGAGAAGACGCCCTGCAACAGATGCAATTCATCTATCCACCGATGAATGCCCGCATCGTGTTGCCCCGGCAGATGGACGGAAGCAAAGGCTTCATCACCGTCGAACTGGCACATAGCAATCCCGCCACTACCATCTATTGGCACCTCGACAACTGCTATCTAACTCAAACTCAGGACTTCCATAAAATCTCCCTGCAACCCAGCTCCGGCAAACATTCACTGACTGCCGTAGATGATGCAGGAAATACGGTTTCTACTACTTTCTTTGTGGAATAGCGAAACAAACCTTGCATCAGAATAAATTTTAGGCTTTTTAAAGAAAATACCTAAAAAGAGTGAGTGCTTTGTTGCTAAAAAGTGCCTACATTTGTACCCCGAAACAGTGCGGCAAAAAACACCTTGTTCCGAAAAACAACCCCAACGCTTTTAGGAGTGAACTTTGTTTTTCGTATATTTGTTAAATCTTAGAAGTGATAAGCTTTAATCAATTTATTAATACCAATAAGTTATGAAAACCAATCTTAGTTCTCAAATCACTCTCAACAGAGTCTCCCCCAGGTATTACAGACCTGAGAATGCATTTGAAAGGTCGGTACTGACCCGACTCGAAAAAATCCCAACCGACATTTACGAATCGGCAGAGGAAGGAGCCAACCACATTGCTTGTGAAATTGCGCAACTTATCCGCGATAAACAGAAAGCCGGACGCTTCTGCGTATTGGCATTGCCTGGTGGTAATTCTCCCCGTAACGTATATTCAACCCTCATCCGCATGCATAAGGAAGAAGGTCTGAGTTTCCGTAATGTCATCATATTCAACCTTTACGAATATTATCCACTTACGTCGGATGCCATCAACAGCAATCTGAATGCCCTGAAAGAGATGTTTCTGGATCATGTGGATATTGACAAACAAAACGTTTTCAGCCCGGACGGCACCATCCCCAAAGATACCATCTTCGAATACTGCCGCCTGTATGAACAGCGTATAGAAAGCTTCGGTGGCCTGGACGCTGTGTTACTGGGTATCGGACGCGTAGGTAACATCGGTTTCAATGAACCGGGCTCCCGTCTGAACTCCACTACCCGACTGATTTTATTGGATAGCGACTCACGCAACGAAGCATCCAAAATGTTCGGTAGCATTGAAAGTACGCCTATCAGTTCCATAACGATGGGGGTTTCTACCATATTGAGCGCCAAGAAAATCTATCTGATGGCTTGGGGTGAGGATAAAGCCAAAATGGTAAAAGAATGTGTGGAAGGTGCGGTAACCGACACTATCCCGGCTTCTTACCTGCAAACTCATAACAATGCCCATGTCGTTATCGACCTCTCTGCAGCTGGTAATCTGACACGC
This sequence comes from Bacteroides stercorirosoris, assembly GCF_900142015.1. Taxonomy (GTDB): domain Bacteria; phylum Bacteroidota; class Bacteroidia; order Bacteroidales; family Bacteroidaceae; genus Bacteroides; species Bacteroides stercorirosoris. Next base: position 75,561 of record NZ_FQZN01000020.1, on the reverse strand, counting down.
ATCCAACGTCCGTGGCTGGTGACTTCCTGCGAATGGAACGATAAACTGATTCGCAGTGCCATCGTATGGCTTTGCCAATTGACTGGAAAACCAATCCTTAAACTGACCAATAAGGATTATAACGAAAACGGATTGAGCGAATTGCTGGCTTTATTCGGTTCGGCATACAATGTGAATATCAAGATATTCAACGACTTGCAGCACACCATCACCGGCTGGCCCGGTGGAAAGCCAAACGCTGACGACACTTATCGTCCCGAACGTGCGAAGCCGTATCCGAAACGGGTCGTTGTATTCTCTCCGCATCCGGACGACGACGTGATTTCTATGGGTGGCACCATCCGCCGCCTGGTAGAGCAGAAACATGATGTGCACGTAGCTTACGAAACTTCCGGCAACATTGCCGTAGGTGATGAAGAAGTAATCCGCTTCATGCATTTCATCAATGGTTTCAACCAGATTTTCAATAACAGCGAAGATCAGGTGGTCATTGATAAATATGCAGAAATCCGCAAGTTCCTGAAAGAGAAAAAAGACGGCGATATTGATACGCGCGATATCCTGACCATCAAAGGTTTGATTCGCCGCGGTGAAGCACGCACGGCATGTACTTACAACAATATACCGCTGGATCACTGCCACTTCCTCGACCTGCCCTTCTACGAAACAGGCCGCATCCAGAAAGGTCCGCTGACGGAAGCTGACGTAGAAATCGTACGCAACCTGTTGCGCGAAGTGAAACCTCACCAGATATTCGTTGCCGGCGACCTTGCCGACCCGCATGGAACACACCGTGTCTGCACGGATGCAGTGTTTGCAGCCATTGACCTGGAGAAAGAAGAAGGTGCAAAGTGGTTGAAGGATTGCCGCATCTGGATGTATCGTGGTGCGTGGGCTGAATGGGAAATTGAAAACATTGAAATGGCAGTGCCTATCAGTCCGGAAGAATTGCGTGCGAAACGCAACTCCATCCTGAAACACCAGTCGCAGATGGAAAGCGCACCGTTCCTGGGTAATGACGAGCGCCTGTTCTGGCAACGCAGTGAAGACCGTAACCGTGGTACGGCTGCATTGTATGACAGCCTGGGCTTGGCATCTTACGAAGCAATGGAAGCATTTGTGGAATATATTCCGTTGTAAATCACTAACAAAGAAATAAAGAAAAAAAGGTTGCAGTGTTTTATCACTGCAACCTTTTTTCATTTAACATTCTCATCAGCTTCATTTTCGTGTGATCTCTATCTCACCAAGATTTTCTTCATTACCATGACGCATTCAACAGATTATTCGGAGGATATGGCAACAGTTCCCTTATATTCGCCTTCGGGCAATTTGATTTTTCTCTTGTCCCCATTAAATGTCACCTCCATAAATGCTTCTGTCTGAGTTGGGTCCGAAGCATATACTTTCCACCCCTTCTTATAAGTATGCAGAATGAAAAGCCCTTTTTTATCACTTTCAAACTTTAGTTTACCGGACAAGGAAATACTTCCGGCTTCATACAATGCAAGTAAATATGTATCTTGATCCAGTTGGACAGCCTGACATTGACTAGTATTACTGATTATTTTGAATGAAGATAAATCAAAGCGTTGTACTTGCTTAGGAGTGGTAGCCGGCAATATTATATACTGATATGAATCATTTTGTGGAAGAATCCCATGATCTATATAGATAGTAAATACATCTTTTGTCAGCAATTCACTTTTAGGATATATCTTCATGATATCATTCCAGAAATTCGTACGCTGTTCAGAAAACATACGCCCTTTACCTTCCAGTAAAATATATCCGGTCTGACGATGAAAGAAGCGCTGGGGATTCTCACAAGAAAAATTCAAATCCTTCACAACCTCCCACTTCCCTTTATGCAGATGTAGTAAATCATCTCTCAGCACAGCCTGCTCTACAGAAGTATTCACCTGATAACTGCTATCCGAACGAATGCCCGCTCCTAAACACAAGATATAATCCGGTGTAAAAATCCATGTTTTTCTAGCATAAAGCTCATCCCTTACTAAATCCATCGAGGTAAGACCAATAACGCCATCATTCACATTTCCTACGAACGAACCTTTATTTTGCTTTTCAAGCCATCCCATCACATGGACAGCTTTATCTTCTTGATAGCAAGTTACACCAGGCACTTTACGCCAATCCCAACAAGGAAATACATCCGTATACTCATCACCATCCACATAAGTATAGAGAGCACCGTCTGCCAGATAATACCCCTTTACATTATCAGTGCCCGACTCTGTACCAATCACCCTGTCCGATGCCATCCTCACAGATGCCATCCAAGTGGGACAACGATGGATTGTCATATCTGATTTCCAGAAATGATACTGCCCTAACAACGAAGTTGGAGTATTACCAAGGTTTTCATCAATCAAGAGCTGATAGGTATTACTGTCTTTACTATTCACCTGCGCCAACATATTGGCAGAGAACAAACTCGAAAAAGCTTTGTTTCGCTGTGCCTGCTTGTAAAGCTGTCTTCCGAGATTATTTACGTCCATCTTGTTTTTCCACAGAATTCTCCGTACACCTTCATTAGTATAGTTAGTTATAATCTGAAAACGCTCCTCATCCAATGCCAACGAAGTGTCATCAAGAATATATGCCCAGAAACTCATAGTAGCCAAATAAGCTGCACCATAATTCCCGACCTGCTGTTGAGGTCCATGTTGATGAAAACTATAATCAACCTTAATTCCTTCTGATTTACCATAAGCCATCTTGATCTCATCGTTTATAGCATTCCTTGCTTTCCACACTAGTTGAAGGTCATTCAGCAACAAACCTTTCACCAACACATTGCCGGCTAACCAAACCTTATTTTGAGCTGTCATCCCTATCTTTGCCTGACTCATCACTTCTATAGCGTGTTTCTTTTCTTCCGTCGACAATTGATCTTCAAATAAGATAAACACAGCTCCCAGTACTTTAGGTATACCAATTTCATTATACCACCAATTGGCAGCTATCGGCTTCATTCGAAACCAATAGCCTATGGCTTTATGGATAGCCTCTGCAACCTCAGCCGATTTATAAAAATCATGCTCCGGATTACTATAAACTTTAGTCAGTTCAAGCACACGGGCTGCATGAATCCGCGGAAGCCAGCTGGCAGCCTTGCTATTAGTAAAATCAAGGTCACTCCAACTACCCTCCTCACTCAAGTCTGATAATAATTGACGAACGTACCCGACTTCTATCGGGCAACGTTCCATCAATTCTACAATCATCTGATCACCGACGATCTTTTCATGCGAAGTCTGACACATCAGCCGTATTAGCTGCTGTTCTGATTTGTTTTTATACAATATACTTTCTATATACTTCTGCCTGATGATGGATAAATCATCGGCTTTCAATCCCAAAGTAAAAATGAAAATGAAAAGTACAAAAACATAGCGTATCATATGTGATGCCATTTATTTCTCTATAAGTTCAAATTCTGTAACTTTCAAATTATCCGAACTGTTCCCGACAAAAAGTTTAAAGCTACCCGGCTCTGTTACGAACTGTCTATCTGCATTAAAGAACCCCAGTTCCTGTTCTGACAGAGTAAATTCAATCTTCCGGGTTTCTCCGGGTAACAATTCTATTTGCCGGATTCCACACAATTCAAGAACCGGACGGGTCACGGAACTGGCAACGTCCTGCAAATAAAGCTGGACGGTTTCTTTGCCCGTATACTTTCCCGTATTCTTAACAAAAGTAGTCACGACCACTGACTCTCCTGACCTATATTCTTTTTTTGATATCACAGGAGCAGCAATTTCAAAAGTTGTATAGCTCAAACCATATCCGAATGCATAGGCAGGTTTCACACTCTCATCCATATAACCGCTTACCCACGGATTGTTTGGTGTCCAAGCACGACCTGTACTTTTATGATTGTAATATATCGGACACTGACCTACATGACGGGGAAATGTCATTGGCAATTTACCAGACGGATTATAGCTACCAGTAAGCACATCTGCTATAGAATTACCAGCTTCCGTACCTAACCACCAAGTCACAAGAATGGCATCGGTATAAGGTTCCATATCGGAGAAAATCAACGGACGGCCACCCATAACCAAAGTTACAACAGGTTTCCCGGCCTTTTCCTTTATTTGTTTCACCATCAACTGCTGATTGGCATTGACACTAATATCAACTTTCGATTTCGCTTCTCCGGAATCCATGGCACGCTCTCCTACCGATACAATAAGCACATCATAACCAGAAAGATCCGGTAATGGTTTCAATTCATTCGTTTCCAAATCATAACCTTCTATATAGGTAACCTTAGCCTTGGAAAAAGCAGCTTTCAAACCATCAAAAACAGAAATCACCTCTTCTGCCTTGCCAATGGCAGACCAATTCCCCAGCATATCCTTATTAGCCTTATTCAAGGGACCGATTAAAGCTATATTACGTACGGTTGACGCAATAGGCAGAACATTCTGATTTTTCAGCAGGACGATTGAACCGGCTCCAGCTTCACGGGCTACTTTCCTGTGAACCGCATTCACTTTCTTGTCTCCGATTTCCTTCTCACGATAATTATAACGATAAGGGTCATCAAACAAGCCCAATTCGAATTTTACCGTTAAGATACGTTTTACAGCATCATCAATCAAAGTAATGTCTACAGTGCCCTCTTTCACTAAATCTATCAGATGCCTGGCATAAGTCATAGAATGCATATCCATGTCACAACCTGCAATAGCAGCCAGACGTCCTGCATCTTTATTGTCTTTTGCCATCCGGTGTTTGGCAATCTCACTAACAGAACCCCAGTCACTGACTACAAAGCCTGTGAATCCCCATTCTCCCTTCAAAACATCCCTTAAAAGAGGCTTATGGGCCGTTGCAGGAATACCGTTTATCTCATTAAAAGCATTCATAAAAGTGCCCACTCCGGCTTCTACTGCAGCCCGGAATGGTGGTAAATATACTTGTTGAAGTGTATGTTCCGAGATATCAGCTTCGGCATAATCTTTACCTGCTACCGCCGCTCCATAAGCAGCAAAATGCTTCGCACAAGCAAGCACAGTGTTTCTATCATTATAATTGGTACCCTGAAAACCTTCTACACGAGCCTTTGCCACCTGACTACCATACCAAGGGTCTTCACCGGCTCCTTCCATCGAACGCCCCCAACGGGCATCCCTGGAGATATCAACCATGGGAGCAAACGTCCAGTGAATCCCATGGGCAGAAGTCTCCGCCGCCGCCACACTGGCTGTTTTTTTTATCAATTCCAGATTAAAACTGGCAGCTTCAGCCATCGGTATCGGGAAAATAGTCCTCATCCCATGTACAACATCCAAACCAAAAATCAACGGAATCCTCAAACGGGACTGCATAGCCAAATCCTGATATTGCCTTGCACGCTCTACAGTCAATATATTAAAAATAGAACCTACCTCACCACGTTTGATTTCTTCCGTATGATTACGACTGTCAAGAGAAGGTCCGGTCAGAAGCTTATTATTGGAATACTGAATCATTTGCCCGACTTTTTCTTCCAAAGTCATAAGATTCAGTACAGAATCTACTTGATGGGTATAATCCTTCTTCCTTGTCTGAGCAGACAAGGAAGTTGCCATAATCCCTAGAATTATTGCACACAAAAGACTATTCTTTTTCATATTATCACTTATTATTATAGAATTCTTTCATCACATACCAGGCCTTTTTCCTGAATCCCTGATCAGAAATAAGCCCTTTCCGGTTCCAACCTTCCTGATTCGTAGGATGAAAACGATACGGAGAACGGAAATCAAATAGTATCCAAGGAGAAATACCAGCCAGATTTTCCACACGGCTGAACATCTCCAAATTATCTCTGAACAGCTTTTCCTGATATTCTTCGCTCCATGAACTTGTTAAAGTAGAATCTCCCGATTGTCCGTAAAGGGCTTCACCACCAAATTCAGAGAAAATCAACGGTTTACCGAGAGCCACATTCCAACGTACTTCCGAAGGATCTGACGGCCAGGCATGGTACCACCCCATATATTTATTAATCGACACCACATCCAACTCTTCGATAAAAGAATCATTCATTTCAAAAGCCTTCGTTTCAGGATTCAGCTTCGGCAGATCGAAAGCTGCTGTTATCAGACGAGTAGTATCCATCTCGTGACAGTGTTCGACAAGACTCTTCAGAAAGGCATTGCGGGCTTCGGAAGGAGCTGTTTCATTGGCAACTCCCCAGAAGGTCAAGGCACACCTGTTCCTGTCACGCATAACCATTTCCGTATACATTTTTTGCGCCTTCATACGCGTCTCGGCATTTTTAAAATCAATTCCTTGCCAAATAGGAATTTCTTCCCACAACATAATACCCATCTTTTCAGCTAGACGAACGATATATTCATTTTGTGGATAATGCGCTAGACGCACTAAATTAGCACCCAACTCCTTTGCTTCAGAAAGTAATGCTACAGCATCCTGCTCTGAAAATGCTCTTCCCTGGCGTTGCGCTATCTCTTCATGGAAACTGATTCCTTTCATAAAGACCGGAGTATCATTCAAATAAATCTTCGTCCCTTTCACACTAAGATTACGAAAACCTATATTCTCTTTCACATGGTCCGTTGCAGTGGAAACTGTGACTTGGTAAAGTTTAGGTTTTTGGGGCGACCAACGTTCCAGTTTCTTAGCACAGAAAGATATTTTCGCCATTCCTTGTCCGTCAGTCTGCACTTCAGATGCGATTTTCAGTTCAGGAATTTCAATTCTCACTTTCTGGCCCGCTTTCTGCTCTGACAGTTGTAAGGTTGCATGAATATAATCTGGCTTGTATTTATCCAGTTGTATAAAGTAATTGCTGATATATACTTTAGGAGTACGTACTAACATCACATCACGCGTTATGCCGCCATAATTCCACCAGTCAAATGACAGCGCAGGAATTGCATCTACCGTCCGAGTATTATTCACTTCCACAGCCAGAAAGTTTTCTCCTGCTTTTACCAAATCAGTGATATTGAACTGAAACGGCGTAAATCCACCTTCATGACTACCTATCTCTTTTCCATTCAGATAGACCCGGCAACGGTAACTCACAGCTCCAAAGTAGAGAAACAGGTTCTCATCCTGATTTTTACTCACCTCAAATTTACGGGCATACCACACCGTACCTTCATAATATTTAAGTTCTGGAAGCTGCGAATTCCAGTCGGAAGGCACATTCAAACGTAGCCCTCCTTCGAACTCATACTCTTTAAAATCAGCCTTATTTCTTAAAGGTCTGTTCTTATAGATAGAGGTTCGCCGACCTTGCTGATAAGGATCAATAATAGCATTCCACTTCCCATTCAAAAAAGTGTATTGTCTACCATATACATTCGTCAGTAACTCCTGAGCACCAACGTACTGGCCATTACAGATCGTTATCAGAAATAAAATCCAACCTAAAAATTTCTCCTTCATAAGTATTTCTCTATTACTTTTTATAAATTTTCATTGCACATCCGCCCCCTTCTGCCAAATTCACCGTTAGCTTACGATTTTGGGGAACAAAGATAACAGACTTCCGATAATCAGAAGCTATCTTATCTGCATTTATACCATCTTTATAAAGTTCAATTGTCCATTCCCCTTCACCCAGAAATGAAAAATCAAATTCCATTGTACGCTTTTTCCAATTAGTCAGCGCTCCCACATACCAAACATCTCCTTTACGACGAGCCATTGAGATATATTCTCCTATTTTTCCATTCAAGGCTTTTGTTTCATCCCATACTGTCGGAATATCTGAAATATAAGAGGTACACTCAGATTCACGTTCATAGAGAACAGGACTATCACACAACATGGATAGCGGAGCTTCGAATATTACATATTCAGCCAGCTGGCGGCAACGAGTTCCCATACTCATAGGTTCTTCATTAACAGCGCGAAAATTACGTTTATTGCCATTTTTCATTGCACCTTGGGTATAATCTACAGGTCCCGCTATCATACGAATAAAAGGCATAGTCACATCATAGGTAACCTGATCCACCTTCTCACTGCCAGAGAACTTCAACTGCTCCAAGCCATGTACGCCTTCAAAATTAATCACATTCGGATAAGTACGATTCATTCCTGTCGGTTTATAAGTGCCATGATAATCTAACATTAAATGGTATTTTGCAGCTATCTCAGCCCCACGATAGTGAAAATCAACCATTGCCTGATCGTCACGGTCCATGAAGTCTACCTTGAAGCCCTTAATGCCCAATTCTGAATAATGCTTGCAGATGCTTTCCAAATCACGTTCAAAAGCATAGTAACCGGCCCACAAGATCAGCCCTACATGTTTAGAATCAGCATAAGCAACCAACTCTTTCAAATCTATTTCCGGCACAACCTGAAATAAATCAGCTTTTAGATTTACGGCCCAGCCCTCATCCAAAATCACGTACTCAATACCATGCTTAGAAGCAAAATCAATATATGCTTTATAGGTAACATTGTTCACACCAGCCTTGAAATCTACACCGGACAACCCGCAACTGTTCCACCATTCCCAAGCCACCTTTCCAGGTTTAATCCATGAAGTATCTTCCAATCGGGAGGGAGCAGCCAGTTTATAAACCATATCATTATCAAGGAGTTCTTTATCATCAGAAGATACAATAGCAATGCGCCAGGGAAAACTTCGTCTGCCGGAGCACTTCGCAATATAATCTTCTCTTGCAGTAACCAGCTTTTGCAATTTATTATGTCCACCTTGTATCGTTTCTTTCGGATACGGAGCAAAAACACCTTTCAAAGAATTAGACTGATTCGCATTGCGAACAAACATGCCGGGATAACTCTCCACGTCTGATTCTGCAATACAAAGCTTCTTTCCATCTTTCAATTCCACAACAACCGGAGTAAAAGCCAATTGATTAGTACCCATTTCACTTAGGTTGACATGTGTATAGACATTCTCAAAAGAATTGAAGAACTGGTCTTCTACCTTTTTATTCTTTCCTCCTCTCACATAGGGAATATACGTCATATAATCATCGTCAAAATTAAATGTAGCTTCTTCAGCTATTACATTAAAAGGTTTATTCTCCGTAACGACGAAGCGATATGCAACTCCTTCATCATAGGCTCTGAATTCTAATTGGAATCCGTCCCTGAAAGTAAGAGACAGCTCATTACAACGATTTCTTATCTCACTCCGTTTGTAGATGGCAGTAGTGATATTCTCATCAACCACACGCCTACGTACATTCTTGACTTTAGACTTCACGCCTAATATTTTATTATTGCTTAATGACATAGAAATAGGCGAAGAGACAATAATCGCAGTATTTTCATGTTTTAAGGAATAACAAATTTTATCACCGGCTTCGATACTTAATTTAAGCTTCCCATTCGGTGACTTTAACTGATATTGTTTCTGAGCTATACTAAAACTCAGGAATGCACTCAGAAATGTAAGTGTCAGACAAAATCTTCTCATAAATCAATTTTATTGGTTTTAAGTGATATTTTGATTAATATTAAATTAAATAATACGTCACAAATATAGACATTTACTGAAGTCAGGTTTGTGTTTATGTATGAAATCATCGGGAACGTTTGCAAATTCAATTTTACATTAAAAAGCTATATATAAGATATTTATCTAAAATATGAAATACGAAATCGTTTCCAATAATTTCATCTGTATACCTATTGTATATGTTATAGTATTCACTTATTTTCGCACAAAAACAATTCACTATGAAACATTTATTATTTATTTTTCTATTTGTTTCTTTAAGCGTACAAGCTAAAGTAACATTACCAGCCATCTATTCTGATGGAATGGTACTACAAAGGAATCAACCTATTCGTATATGGGGGCAGGCTGATCCAAAGGAAAAAATACAAATCTTATTCGCAGAGCAAAAACAAACAGCAAAAGCCGATGGCAAGGGATACTGGGAAGTGAATCTGAAAGCTCTGGAAGCTGGCGGCCCCTACCAACTGCAAATCATCGGAAAAGAAAACCAAATAAGTATCAAGGATATTCTTATCGGAGATGTATGGTTATGTAGCGGACAATCTAACATGCAATGGGTAGTAAATAACGTCACTAATGCGGAAGTGGAGAAAAAGAATGCCAATTATCCGCAAATCCGAACTTTAAACATACCTCGTCGCATGGAATTATCCCCTAAAGATACAATCAGCGCAACATGGCTCGTATGTTCACCTGAAAACGTAGGCCGTTTCTCCGGAGTTGCTTATTTCTTTGCTAAAAAGGTTTATGAGGAAACAAACATACCTATTGGTATTATAAATTCATCATGGGGCGGTACAATCGTGGAAACCTGGACAAGTCTGGAAGCTGCCAATACATTGCCACAAAAACGACTCGATCGATATAACAAAAATGAGAAACTATTCCCCCCTACAGAATACCTTACACGAAAAAATAAGGAAGCAAAGCGTAATGATTATCCATCATTGGTATACAATGCAATGATCCATCCGCTGCTATCCTTCTCCATTAAGGGAGTTCTCTGGTATCAGGGAGAAAATAATGTAGGAAATGCAGAACCTTATACCGATTGGCTCACATGTATGATTGGAGATTGGCGTAACCACTGGAATTCAGAATTACCGTTTTATATCATCCAGCTTCCCAACTTCGATTCTATCAACAAGAAACCACTTTGGGCGGAAATGCGAGATGCTCAAAGTAAAGTTCTGGCAGTTTCTGGAACCCATCTCATCGTAACCAGTGACTTGGGAGACCCCTATGACCTTCATCCCCGCAACAAACAAAAGGTAGGTATGAGAGCAGCATTACAAGCGTTACATTACGAGTACGGGTATTCAGATATTGTCAGTGAAAGCCCCATGTTTGAACGCATGGAAATCAATGGTGACAAAGTCATAATTACATTCAAAAATACAGGTTCCGGTTTAGAAATACGTAGCCGATATGGATGTCTGCAAGGTTTTGCCATCGCAGGAGAAGACAAAAAATTCCACTGGGCGCTGGGAGAACTCAAAGATAACCGAATTGTTATTTGGAGTCCGAAAGTCCCTAATCCTGTTGCCGTACGCTATAACTGGGAAAATAATCCGGACGGAAATCTTTATAATAAGGACGGCTTACCGGCTTGCCTGTTCCGTACAGATAATTGGTAAGCATTATCTATTTCACATCGCTAAAGAATCAAATGATATTATCTTTTTAACAGAACTGCTCCTAAGGTTTCGTATCTGACTTTTTGGGGCAGTTTAAAATTGTGAGGTGCAGTTTATTTAGACGATCTTGTTATCCCTAAATATACATTTCCAAATCTTTGCAATCGACTCTGTAAACGAATAAATTAAGTGTTCTTATACTTCTCCTTATATACTTTAGGAGAAACACCATAAACACTCTTAAAATAATCACCAAAATGATTATAACTGCCAAATCCTGTTTGATAAGCAATTTCCGTTGCTGTCTGTTGAGAAGTACGAAGCATCTCAGCAGCACATTCCAAACGGATATTACGAATCAACTCTGCCGGAGAAAGATTAGTAATAGCCTTTACCTTACGATATAACTTAGCCCTGCTCACTCCCATTTCCTTACATAACATTTCCACATCCAACTCAGGATTAGAAAGGTGTGTTTTCACTACTGCTTCATATTGTTCAGCAAAAGATTTATCTGCAGGTTCCAACTCAATGCCTACACTCTTTAAAGAGAGTTGTTTTCCATAAATCTCCTTCAATTTCTTCCGACCGCTCAGAATATTATTAATACGGACTATCAGGGTAGAGACTTTGAAAGGTTTCACAAGATAGTCATCTGCACCGGCCTGGAAGCCTTCTTCAACATATATCGTCATGGATTTTGCAGTCAGCAATATGACAGGAAGATGGCAAAGAGAAGGGTTCTCTTTAATATACGTACATAATTCCATGCCATCCATTTCAGGCATCATGACATCACTCACTACTAATGACACATTTTTTTTGCCTAATACCTCCAGTGCTTCACGTCCATTCTGAGCTGTAACAACTTTAAAGTTTCTCGACAATTCTTTCTGAAGATAAGTCAGAATTTCAATATTATCATCTACCAACAAAATCGTCTCAGAAATCGAAGTAACTTTAAAAGAAGAAGCATCGTCTACTGCATCTTCACTCTCATCCAATGTGCCTTGAACTGCCATTTCATAACATTTATCATATCTCCACGGCAAATCAATAGAAAAACAAGTACCATGCGGTTCCCTACGTCTGACCGATATAGTTCCCTGATGTTTTTCTACAATAGCTCTTGCTATAGTCAGACCGACTCCACTACCTCCCATCTGTCCATGCAAATCCTGATGAGACAGTGCAAAAGGTTTGAATATCTTGTTTATATCCTCATTGGATATTCCAACTCCAGTGTCTTTCACTTCAATGTGTATTTTCGGCTTCTCTCCTTCAATCAAGGAAACAGCCAAAATAACAGTTCCTCCCTCCGGAGTAAACTTCAGAGCATTGGACAATAAATTAAAGAACACTTTCTCTAATGCGTCCTTATCAAATGTAGCTAATATAGGCGTCTCTGGCAGAGAAAGCTGCAATGCTATATCTCTTTGCCGGGCAGTAACCTGAAAAGAGTAGTAAATCTCCTGAATAAAATCATTAAAATTAAAAGAAGATAGTTCCAGTTCCCCATTCCCATTCTCTATCTTCCTCAAATCCATCAGGTCATTTACCAACGTAAGTAATCGTTTGGCATTACGACGGATTAACAGCAAGTCTTCTTTTACTCCGGAAACATGTATTATCTTTTTCTGTATCTCGTCCAAAGGATTCAAAATCAAAGTTAACGGAGTCCTGAATTCATGCGCCACTTGCGTAAAAAAAGTCTGCAATTCCCGGTTAAACTCCTCAGATTTATCCTTTTCTATTTGTTTGAGATACAGTTCGTGCTCTAACCGTTGTTTCCTTTGCTTATAGGCAATATAGCGTTGCAATATGTAGAAAATAATAGCAGCATAAATAACAAATGCCCACCAACGCGCCCATAAAGGGGGAAGCACTTCAATTTTCAAATGAGTTTCCGGTCCTATCGTTCCATCATTATTAAGTGCTTTGATCCTTAAAAGGTAGTTACCGGGAGCAAGATTACTATAGAATACTTCACGACGATTACCCGCATCCACCCAATCCGGATCTACTCCATCCATCTTATAAAAGAACCGGTCGCTATTACCATATATATGGTTATCACTCGCATAGGCTATCGAAATGTTTGTCTGATTGTGTTTTAAGCATAACACAGATGTCTCAGCCAAGCATTTATCTAACACAGAACCATCACAAGGTCTTTGCAATTTATTATTAATACGCAACGTAGTAAGAATCACAGAGGCCGGCGTATCATTCAACATAAAATTCCGGTTATCTACCATTACATATCCGGTATTACCCAATATCCAAAAACGATTGGCTGAATCTATCAGACTGGAAGCATCCATATCGGTCAGACGCAAACCGTTGTTATTATCAAAAGTATGTAATTGGTCTTCTTTGAAGTTGAACAAATACAACTTGTGTGCACCAATTACCCATAACCTCTCTTCATTCTGTTTTGCAACAAAATAAAGTTTATCCGAATGAACCTTGGTATGCGACAAATGTTGCTTTCGCAATTTCCAATGTTTATCTACAGATAAGAGCCCCTGTCTCTCAGTCGTCATCCATAGGTTATGCTCCGAATCCCGGCAAAAAGAAGTTATACTAAGCGATTTATCTGCAGGAACTCCCAAATCTGCCGCGCTTATCTGTTTCTTTTGTCCTATATTCAGATCATAGACATACAATCCTTCCTTCTGGGTGGCAAACACAAGTATTCCGGGATCTATTTCATCAATATAATTCGAGCATGGAAATTGCACGGAGTCCATATCTAGACAGAAAACGCCCTGATCCTGTACAGATATCCACCAATGCTCTCTGGAGTCTTTGAAGATATACAATATATTTGTATTATCGTACTTTCGCAATAATGAAAACTTATTCCTCTTTATAGAATAATTATAAACTTCTCCCCGTTGATTACCGCACATGATTGTATCACCCGATATACAGATTGATTTAATGATATTATCATTGTGGTGCTTGTTTTCATTCAGCCAGAAGGATTCTACCTGACCTGTTTCCGGACGATGACGCAGCAAGCCGTTACCTTCTGTCGCGAACCAGATATTATTATCAGCATCTTCTTTTGCCATCCTGAAGCGTCCTGCCAAATGGGAAGGAGCAAAGAATCTGAAACGCTGATTATAGCTGTGACTGTAGTTCACACCACCGGCATATGTACCGACCCACACTATTCCTTGCCTATCCTTAAACAAAGAATATATGGAATAATAACTCAGACCTCCATCTTCTCCGATTTCCCCTTTTTCTACTATCACCTCCTCCATATTATCCTTATGCAGCCTAAACAGGCCATTGAAAGTACCAATCAACATATAGTCCTTATTCAACTCTATGATATCTCTGATCTCTTTATTAAGGAGAGATGTAGAAGAAAGCTTATAAGTTTTCACTTCCTTGGTCTGAGGATTATATTTGTTGATACATATACCTACAATCACGCTCCAAAGACAACCTTCTGAATCCACCCGCAACACATTTATCAATCCGTCAGTCAAGGGACCTTTCTCTATAGACCTAGGATAAATATGCTCAAGCAATTGCCAGTTTTCATCATATACAATAATGCCATGTTGGCGAGTGCCTACGTAATATTTCCCACCAGCCTGCACAAATGCAGAATATCGATATTCCTCCGGAGCGTCTTGCAGAACCACAAGAGTATCTTTCTCCATATCATATCTGAATATTTTCTTTTCCGTATAGGCTACAAAGCTCCCTCCCTTATCAACTCCAATCCCAACCCAACGACTACTTTGGTTCTTGTCATACAGGAAACTTTTTACTTGCTGAGTAGAATATTTCATCCTGTCCAAACCGTTTTCATGCAATATCCATAAATTCTTATCCCTGTCCTGAATGATACGGCGTATTTTATTACCTCCAAGAGTGGGTTGCGTATTAGTACTGAAAATATCGATATGCTGTCCGTCATAACGGTTTAAACCATTATCACTTCCCAACCAGATAAAACCATCCTTATCCTGATATATGGATTGCACATAATTATGAGAAAGTCCGTCCTCGGTAGTCAAATGTTCGAAGAACAATTTGTCAGTCAAAAGCTGAGCACTTCCACTCGACCAACAAAAAAAGAATAATATCAATAATATATATCGGCTAAACATGCTGCAAATATACCTTTTATTCCTTAATGACACAAATCCGGGAGTTTCTGAGACATGTCGTAAAGTCCTAAAATTCATTGCATTCTAACTTTGCAGCAACAATAAAGAAAATAATATTAACCCTAATAAAGTAAATACCATGAAATCTCAAGTAACACTTAAAACAATCGCTAAAGCACTAAATCTTTCTACTTCCACTGTATCCAGAGCTTTGGCAGACCAGTGGGATGTAAATTCGCAGACAAAAGAAATCGTAATGGAATTGGCCACCAAATTAAACTACAAGCCCAATATCATGGCAGTGAAACTTAAACAATGCCATAAGAATAATACGGAAGTCAGTAAACAACCTAAAATTACCATCAAAGAAATGGCACGCCAACTCAATCTGGCACCATCTACCATATCACGCGCATTAGCCAATAAAAAAGATATTAGCCTGAACACCAGAAAGGCTGTACAGGCTTTAGCTAAGAAGCTACATTATCGTCCAAATCCTATCGCTATCATCTTAAAACAACAACATACTAAACGTGCATCAGCATAATCTCATATTAATGCGAATCAAGAGTTGAAATTGATTCATAACCCGTCAGAAATGAACTAAATGCAATAGCTAACTCCTTTCTTAGGCATTCCTATGCTTTTTCCCTTCCAACGGTTAGCCTTTTCCATCCGAACGCTTATTCTTTCCACCGTGGAGTTTCTTTCTTTCCACCATGGTGGAAAGAAAGTTTCCCCGTGATGGAAAGAAACTTTCTCCATGGTGGAAAGAATAAGTACCTACTACAATTTTCCTTAACCGTCGCAGCGAAAAGGGATAAAAGTGGCGATGCGGCGGCTTAACCTCTGAAACTTAATATTATTTATGCGGATCAGGAGTTGGATTGTGTTCATAACCCTGCAAAAAGCGTGCATATCTGGCGGATATATATTAGGAAAAGAACAGGAGTTAAATGCATTTTCTCTCGAAGCGTTAACCTTAAACAAGCCCACTCTTCGAGAGAAAGGATTTTACAAGCTTATTCCACAGCCTTTTTATAACGCAACAATGCTTCTAAGAAATAATAATCGGCATAAGAAAGCGGTACATCTACTTCGCTATTTTCCGGAAGATTACCGACACTATGCTTTAGAATAAAATTACAGTTAGTTCCCGGTTCAGCAAGATAATGAGGTGAAGCTAGAGTTCGAAGTTGTTTTTCAGCTATTGAGAGATAATTTTGTCCTGTTTTCTCATCTGTAACAAAACCACTCAGCTCTACAAAAGCAGAGGCCATTATTGCACCGGCTGAAGCATCGCGATATTCATTACCGTTAGGAGCATCAAAGTCCCAATAAGGAATACCATCAACCGGAAGACGTGAAAGAAGCATATCGGCAATATTTTCTGCGTGTTCCAAATACTTTTCATCTCCGGTCATGCGAAACATCATTGTATAGCCATAAAGTGCCCAGGCTTGCCCTCTCCCCCATGATGATTCATTGGCATAACCCTGTACTGTTTGCTGGCTACGCACATGTCCATCTTCAGGATCATAATCTACCAGATGATAAGAAGAATAATCTTTACGGAAATGATTTTTAAGGGTAGTATTTGCATGTGTACGAGCTATATATTCCAAAGTATCATTATCAAAGGTTTTCGATGCAAACATCAGCAATTCCAAATTCATCATATTATCAATGATAACAGGGTATTTCCAACCACGGCGCAAGAAATCCCAGCTTCGGGTTACTCCAGTTACAGAACTAAAGCGGGTCGCCAATGATTGTGCCCCTTGATAAAGAACTTTCTTATAATCTTCATTTCCCGTGAGACGAAAACCATTACCATAACTACAATTTAACTGGAAACCTACATCATGGTCATTGGTTACGTATTGAATAGGATCCAGTTTCAACGTATTCTTTTCGGCCAATGTCTTCACGGCTTCATTTTGAGTATACTCATAAATATACCAGAGTGAACCGGGATAAAACCCGCTACACCACCAATAAATTGTCGAAGATTTGAATGTACTGTCCGGAGCTATGGACTGCGGTAAAGTAGTACTTTCCAAACGAGTATCCATTGTCAAATACTGCTGTTCAGCAACGGTAAATACACGTGCTGTCAATGCATCCATTGATTCCTGTTTCGAACACGAAACAAGGAAACCAATTAAACTTAATAAGAGCCATTTCTTTTTCATAAATCCTTTTTATAATTTAATTAACAAATAATTCATCTGATAAGATTTAATGTCACTTTCAACAAATTCTTCCGGTTTGCAGGAAGATAAGTTTCAAAACCTACACGCATACTTCCCGGATTAGGTTCATCAAAAACATGGAGGGGGGCATTTGACCAAAGTTTCATTTCAACATCATCCGGTGCAGCCACGGTAAGCAACATTCGGTGTCCATCCTTAGCCAATTCTATTTGATTCTTACCGATGATTTTTGCTTCAGCCGGTGTTACCATAATCCAAGTTACCAAAGCCTCTTTTTCTCCCGTAACCAGTTCATCTTTCACAATCAGATCATCTTCTTCATTCAGATAAATGATGCGGACAACTTTTTCCATATCATCAGCAAAAACGCTTGTAAGATTTACTTCTGCCCCTTTCCTATCTTCACTTTTATATATTCTGCTTATGGGAGCATAACTATTCACTAAATGCCGCTTATTATTTATCGTAAGCGTATTATGTGCCATATTACCAAGACGGAACACTTCCCACCGTTGGCCTTCTTGAAACTGATCCCATAAATTTACTCCTCTACTCTCCAAACTTAAATAATTTTGCATACCGAGATCTATCCCCCAGCGTATTCCCTCCCTTTCATAAATAAACGAACCGGCATCCATATGCGCATGAGAAGTTAAGGGAGAACCTCCTTTTACGGCCAGATAGCTATCTTTTTTACTATTCCATCCGCCACGATAAATAAAAACCGGTGTCTTTCCACCATTATGCCAAAAACGACAGGAAGGCGGTTGTATATTACTCAAATCCTGATGAGCACAAAAAATCAACAGACAGGGCAATAAACGATCTTCTGCAAAACTAACTGAAGGATCCTCTAAATATTGATTTTCTAACCATAGTAAAGATAAATCCCCCATTTTCTTAGCAAACCAAAACATCATCATATTACATCTCACTCCATTAACAGCATCCGAAAAATTAAAGTATTCGCCACTTGGAGCTGTCATAAATTCCATAAAGCGAGCTGATTCCAAAAAACCGGGATATTCGGATAGCCCGGCATCTGTCCCCAATGCACTTTCAAGGGCAGCAATAAGTAACACCTGAAAACTGGTACCATATCCCCAATAATGAAAGCCCTCCGGATATCCTCCATCCGGTCCATAAGCCACTAAAGCTTTAGGATTAGTCAACAAGCACTTCTCTATAATTTTTTTTGCCTTATCCGGCACATCCTCAAAAACTGCAAGCGCACCACACAATAAACCACCATTACAAACAGAATTCCAGTTAGATACCGCTCTGTAAAACCATTCATCAGGAGCAGCGGCATCCAGACCTTTTTCTACAATTGCGTCACGTACTATAGAACGTATTTCCGGTTCCAAATACTCATAAAGCCAATCATAACCTATGGATAATGCTAACACCATTTCTCCCACGTCCAAAAAGTGAGATGGATTCCAATCTGGAAAACGGCTTACCGAAAGCATTTCTTGTGTCGCACGATAAGCATACTTTTCTTCCTTCGTCATGCGATAGGCATATGAAAGATAGAAAATCCGTTTTAATGCCAAACGGGAAACACCCAGCAACCGCTTCCCTTCCATAACTCGTTCCGCCATTTGTTGGATGAGTATCTCATCAGATTCTTTCAAAATACGCTCATGAACCTTCAATAACGATGGGAAGCTTGTTATTGACCTCTTCACAGCTTCTTCTCCTCCTTGCGTTAATAATAAACGAGGATGAGGGTTCATTCCTTCATAATCCAAAGACTGCGCACACAGCATTAAAGAATAAAAAACTAAAACTGACAATAAGATTGTTCGCTGTAGACGAGGTTTACAAAAAAGGAATAAATATATCATCATATTAATTACTTAAAAGTTCAACAACATGACAAATATCACAATATTATAGAATAATATAGAATCATTATCTGCAAAATCGACGGGAACGTTTTCCTTAACTAAAGCTAACCATCTTTCTGTGCAAGGTATGCAAAAGTATGTTTTTATATAGGAATAATCAACTATATAACAAGCTATTAACATTAAAAACCTACAAAATCGTTCCCGATGATTTTCATCATTCCTTGCATAAGTTATCATATTATTTCAGAGATTTGCATGTGTAACTCAATATATAACATAAAACAAATCTAAAATGAGCAGAATAGAAACAACATTATTATCCAGCAATTTTGAGGTTGAAAATCATAAAGTTGCAATCAGTAAAAGCCTAATAAATATCTAAATACTAATTATTATTCAGTTATATGAAAAACAATTTATCACATCCATGCATGTGGCAGCAAGGTCACACACGATACTATCGTCTGGCCCAATCAGTAGTTCTGACTGCTTTGTTGGGCATTGGCACAGTACAAGCTGGTCAGCCCTTTATTACGACATCCCTTTCAACGCAGATTCATAGTGTTGCTATGGAACAACAAACGGGCAATATATCAATAAAAGGGCATGTAGTAGATAACAAGGGAGAAATCCTTATTGGCGTTACTGTCATGGTAAAAGGTACCAATAACGGTGTCATCACAGATATGAATGGTAACTTTACCATTACCGCAAAAAACGGCCAAACACTGGTTCTTTCTTATATCGGATACAAAGATGTGGAAGTCAAAGTGCAGCAAAGCAATCTGAACATTACAATGCAGGAAGACGCTCAAGCACTTGACGAAGTTGTAGTTATCGGATATGGTACAGCTAAAAAGAAGGATTTAACTGGTGCTATTTCAAACATTCGTCCGACCGACTTAAAAGCAGAAATGCCCCGTAATATGCACGACTTATTGCGTGCTAATGCTGCCGGTCTGAACATCTCAGTCAACAACGAAGCAAAAGGTGGCGGCGACTTCCTTATACGTGGTAAAGGTACTTTAAAAGCCGGTTCACAACCGTTACTTGTTGTAGACGGAGTTATTTATAATGGCGAACTTAGCGAATTGAACCCCAACGACATCATTTCAATCGACGTACTGAAAGATGCCAGTTCTGCTGCTGTATATGGTGCAAAAGCAGCAAACGGAGTCATTGCTATCACTACACAGAAAGGTATAGCAGGCAGCAAGCCAGTGATTAACGTCAATACAAGTTGGGGATTAGTCACTCCTATTAAGAGCCGCAAACTCAGAAACGCCGAGCAATTTCTTGATTTCCGTCAAGCATACGAAATCGGTAGGCAAACGGATGAATACCTTGAACAATATCCGGGAATATATACCGATCCAAGGAAGCTTAATGGAATAGATAAAGTAGACTGGTACAATTATGACCAGAAGGATAAAGTTACGTCTGTATCAGAAGAAGAACTAATAACGAAATGGTTGTCACGTCTGGACCTATCTACCCCTGAAATCAATAATTATTTCAATGGTAAACTAACCAATTGGCAAGATTTGATGTTAAACAATGCAGTACAACAAAACTACAACGTCAGCATTAGCAAAAAAGGTGAAGATTACCAATACTATTGGTCCATTGGCTATATGGACAATGAAGGTATCAAAGATGGTGATGCGTTTAGCCGTTTCACTACCCGCCTGAATCTGGAATCCAATGTCAGCAAGTATATCACAGTGGGATTGAATATGAACTTCTCCAGCCGTGACGAAAGTGCCATTGCTGTCGATACTAAAGCTTTGACATGGTTTTCTCCGTATTGTAGTAATGATGTTAACAATCCAGAAAGTGCTAACCAGCACTATCCTAATGGTTCAAACACCATCGCCAACCCATTCTATGACCGTAAATATACAGATAAGAAACAGGTATACATGAATCTGGACGGAACTATCTACGGACGCCTGAATTTACCATTCGGTTTCTCTTACCAGATGAACTTTACTCCGCGCTTGGCCTGGAACGAAAGTTTTGAGCACAAATCAGCCAAGAATGATGCTTGGGCAGGAGAAGGTGGTTCCTCCTTCCGCCAGCATAATAAAGCCTTCAACTGGCAGGTAGACAATGTCTTCAACTGGAAATATGAGTTCTTCGATAAACATAAAGTAGAAGCTACTTTCCTAGTCAACGCCGAAAAATCACAAAGTTGGATGACTAAGAGTACTAACAAAGGATACAATCCGAGTGACGCATTAGGCTATCATGGTATCCACTTGGGCAACAATCCTACTGCATTGAGTACTGACCAATACACTACTGGTGATGCTTTGATGGGACGTCTATTCTACTCCTTTAGCAATAAATATATGTTGACTGCTTCTGTTCGTCGTGACGGTTACTCAGCTTTCGGTATGATGAACCCACGTGCTACATTCCCTGCCGTTGCTTTGGCATGGGTATTCACAGAAGAAAAATTCATGAAGAAAACCTCCTCATGGCTAAGTTATGGTAAATTACGCTTCTCTTGGGGTGAAAATGGAAATAGAGACATTGGTATCTATGCCGCCCTTGCGGAACTGACCTCCAACCCGACTTGTTGGATCGATGGAAGTGGTAAGTTTTATACCACAACTTATACATTGAACCAAAAAATGCCAAATAGCAAGTTAAAATGGGAACGTGCTAAATCATATAATATAGGTTTGGACTTCGGACTCTTCGGAGATATTTTAAGTGGTTCTATCGAAGTATACAAGAAAATGACCAATGACTTGCTCATGGACCGTGCAATCCCACCCATCACCGGCTTCAGCAAAGTATTGAGTAATATGGGACAACTCCAGAATACAGGTTTTGAATTGACATTGAATGCCAACATCATGAGACGCAAAAACTTTGAATGGAGTGCTACAGGTAACTTCTCACTCAACCGTCGTAAGATTAAGCACTTGTACGGTAACATGAAGAATATTCTTGATGCTGACGGTAATATCATCGGTCAGGTGGAAGACGATGATATCACTAACAAATGGTTTATTGGTGAGGACCCAGACCGCATTTGGGATTATGTAGGAGATGGTGTATGGCAACAAGATGAAGCTGAAGAAGCTGCAAAATATGGTTGTCAGCCGGGTGACTTTAAATATCTGGATCTCAATGAAAATGGGAAATTGGATCAGGATGACAAGAGACATCAGAAATATACGACTCCCCGCTTCCGCTGGACATTACGTAACAATTTCCAATTGTTCAACGATTTGGATGTTTCATTCATGTTGTACTCTTTATGGGGACACCATGGTTCATATGCTGATGCCGCCAACAATAACTTCGATGCTTCTATCAGTTGCGGTTACGATCAGCCTTACTGGACACCGGAAAATCCGATTAATGACTATGCACGTATCGGTTCAAAGAATTTAGGAACACATTATGTAAACAAGTCATTTATCCGTTTGGACAATATCACAGTTTCATATCGCCTGCCACAAAAATGGACAAAAGTTGTGGGTATCCAAGATTTACGCTTCAACGCATCCATTCATAATGTAGCAGTCTTTGCTCCTCATTACGACGGCTGGGATCCTGAATCAAACAGCCCAATGGGAAGAACATTCAATTTCGGTATTAACTTTACACTCTAATTTGAAAGAACAATGAAAAAGAACAGAATATTCAAAACTATCAGTGGTGCCGCTTTATGTACGG
This sequence comes from Bacteroides stercorirosoris, assembly GCF_900142015.1. Classification (GTDB taxonomy): domain Bacteria; phylum Bacteroidota; class Bacteroidia; order Bacteroidales; family Bacteroidaceae; genus Bacteroides; species Bacteroides stercorirosoris. The sequence goes on along the minus strand of NZ_FQZN01000020.1, from coordinate 52,518 downwards.
CACTACTAACCGGATGTAGCGAAAGCTGGTTGGAACCTAAACCCCTCTCTTTCCTCACTCCTGAAAATGCATACATTGATGCTGACGGTCTGCTCACTTCTCTGGCAGCAGCCGAGCGTTCCATGCGTCATGAATACTTTGGAAACGGAAGTGGATATACTTGTGAACTGATCTTCTCCGACCTCTGCATCAGCGGAACGACTGATAAAGCAGGACCCTTGCAGGATATGGATCGCCAATTAATGCCGGATGCGAACTTTAATAATGCAGAAAACTCCTATTTGACATCACATAATTGGGATGAGAACTGGAATCAAATAAAATATACGAATGTAGTACTTTCACGTATGAAAGATACAAAATTCGTGAATGAAGCTGAAAAGAACAAAGTATTAGGTACAGGTTACTTCCAACGTTGTTACAGATACTGGCGACTAATCAACCAGTTCGGGGATGTCCCCTTCATTGATGTCGAAGTCACATACCCACGGTATGATTTTAATACATGTGACCGTTGGAGCATCTTGCGTCGTATGAAAAAAGAACTGGAATTTGCATACCAATGGGTACCCGAACAAGTAGACCGTGGACACACCACAAAATCGGCCTGTGGCGTACTGTTGATGAAAGTCTATATGTCATTGGGAGAATTCGACAATGCTATCAAAGTTGGAAATGAAATCGTAGCTAAACACCCACTGATGGTCAACCGTTTTACTTCCACTAAAAACAATCATCCCAACCTGATGTTTGATCTGCATAGCGTAGAAGCCAAAAGTGATCCGGCCAACACAGAAGGTATATTATATGGTGTATCCGAACCGAATAATGCCAGTGGCACAGGTTCTGCAAAAACAGAAATCATGGCTAACTGTGTTCCTATGTGGAATAATAACGTAGTAAAAACTCCGAGTGGTAAAACTGGTTTCGCCGTCACTCCCGACAGCAAAGACGTTACAGCCGGCATTGTGGAAGATGTGAACAAAACATATGGACGAGGCATTGCCCGTGTACGCCCCACCAACTACTTCCAATATACCATCTGGACAGAGAAAGAGAAAAATGACTTACGTGGCCGCTACAACCACGATAGCTGGAGACGTATGGAAGACCTAATTTATAATGACCCGGCCCTGAAGAAAGCTAATGATCCCTGGTATGGAAAGAAGGCAGTAAAACCAGTGAATATGTCTTGCGGTGATTCAATCCGCTGCTGGTTTTCATGGCCGCACTACAAAGTTTATATTCCGGATCCGACAGCAGGTAGCGGTCAATGGAAAGGTGGTTCAAGCCCTATTTACCTGATGCGTAGTGCCGAAGTTTACCTGATGCTTGCCGAATGCTATTATTGGAAAGATAATCTGAGTGAAGCAGCCAATATGCTGAATGTAGTCCGTAACCGTGCAGGCGCCGATCCGCTGACTGCTCAAAACATCAATATCGGTGAAATTCTGAACGAACGTGCACGTGAACTTTATTACGAAGAACATCGTCACATTACATTGGTTCGTATCGCTTATACATACGCACTGACAGGTAAACCTTGTGAAATATTCAACGGACGTACCTACAAAATGGAAAACTTATGTGGTCCAAAGGGAGCCAGCAACTTGAAAGATGCCGGATACAATTTCTGGTTCGACTGGATCAGTCAACATAACAATTTCTATAACAAAGGTGTAAAGAACAGATTTGCAGAATACACCATGAGTGTTCATCACATGTTATGGCCTATTCCTAACAAAGATATCAGAGCCAACACCAATGGACACATTAATCAAAATAACGGTTATTTAGGTTGTGAAAATAATGTAACTCCCTTGCAGGTACCCGAAGAAGGCCAGTTCATGAAAGATTAATCGTGGATATCCACTTTTATGAAAAATTGCCCCTGCCACATAATATTTGTAGCAGGGGTAAATTTTATAATTTACAAAAAATAAAGATATGTATAAGCTTTTATATAACATTTCATTTGCCGAATTGAAAAGAGAATGGTTACTATTGTTAATAATCAATTTCTGTATAGCACCCATAGAAATGCTGGCAAACTATAAGATTGAATCTTCCAATTATATTTTAAGAATAGCATCCAAAGATAAAGGAAGGTTGCTGTTGCAAAACAAACAATCGGAGACATTAGTACAACTTGGCGAGCTGAAACTTGGCCAGTGGCCTCAACTGGAACTCGAAAACAATTGTAAATATGAAATAACTGAGGTGAATGGGGCAAGTGCCATTCGTATTCATTATTTTTTTCCTCCATCAGTACCGACTTCGATGAAACTTATAGGTACATTCATAGTGCATCAAGACCGGGTGGACGTACAGTATTTGCTTTCAGGAGTTCCCGAAAAGTATAAGGCTGACTGGAAAGGATGTCAGTTCCGTTTCTGCCTGCCCGAAAACGCCGGTACTCAAAAACTTCCGGAAGCTAAATTGGGGATATGGCAGCGAGATGCTAAAGGAGGACTTCCGTTAGAAATAGCCGATGCCAAAATATTCCCGTTTTTGATAAAAAACCGCTTGCTTTGCCTTACTTATGGAGCCGATAACAAAGTCGACTCAAATTGGAAAGGAAAAGACTACAAACATACGATTCTATCCCGTCAGGAAGACGGCAACTATTTCACTCAGTTCTCAATCCTATTTCCTCCTTATGGATGGCCTTACGAAGCTATCAGTGCAAAATGGCAGAAACGTCCATTTGCCTTAACACTCACCACAGAGAAAGTCTATAACTGGTGGGAGGACGCAACTGCTCCAATCGGCGTACAAGCTAAAATCATCAATACGTCACCAGTTCCACAAAAATGCATACTTAAGTATTGGATTCGTGACTATGACGGAAATTACATAGTGAATGACTCAAAAAAATACTTCTTAGAAACAGGAGAAGTACAAGTTCACCCCATTGAATTTACAGCAGACACAAAACGGGAAATTTATTTTGTAGAAGTCTCCGTTGAAGATGAAAACGGAAAAGAACAGATTTTCTCGAGGACAAGTCTGGCTATATTGCCTCCTCATGAGTTTAAAGCCACACCCGATGAAAACATTATGGGGCTTTCAGCCTATTGGGCCATTCCCGATTCCATGAATCTAAAACGTTTATTAAACCGGATGGGAGTCCGATGGGTACGTAACGGAATCACCAGCAGTTTCAAAAACATAGAAGCCACATTTCACAATAACATAGACTGGAAGAAGAAATGGAAAGATACAGAGCGGGAAGAATTGATACGTTCCTTTTTCCGAAAGATTGTGAAGAATGGGAACAAAATATGGGAATTTGGCAATGAACTGAACATGAGTTCACCGGACATTGCCGGTGCCGGTGAAGGCATTGGTAAGGCTAGTTTGGCCGAAGCATATATAGAGTGGTTGAAAGCCATACGCAAAGTTCAAAAAGAAAAAACTGAATGGCAGAACATTCAGATTATCTCATTCGGAATAGCAGGTGCAGATGAGGTCTTCCTGGAAAAGATTGTAGAATTAGGAGGATGGGACTTACTGGACGGAATCGCATTGCATCCGGGCAGAGGTAATTTTACACCTGATTTTCCGGTAATCGCTCCTTGGGAAGATTTCAAGAAGCCCGCTTTCGGATATCAATACTGGAATTATTACGGTTCTATCCGAGTAGTCAAGAACTTCATACAAAAGCATGGAGGCGACAAAGATTTGTACCTCACCGAAATATATGCGCTTGATTATCCCAATCATTCATGGAATGACACCCCTCGCGAGGCGGCGGAGAATTTATTATTATCATATGCGCTTGCAGCGGCAGAGGGAGTAAAGAATGCACTTTACTATCAGCTATTTAACTCCGTATGGTTCGACCATTTAGGAGTAAATGCCACTAACCGGGAGTATTTCTTTGGGATGATCAACCGAGATTTAAGCTTCAAGCCTTCTTTGATGGCCTTTTGCAACACGGCTGAAGTATTGGATAAAGCCACATTCAAAGGCTGGATACGGATGGACGAAAAGCATCCGTTCAGCAGAGGAATTTTATTTGATACTCCTCGGGGAAGCATGGCTGTACTTTGGGACAGGACAGAAGGAAATATCCTGACTCATCCCAACGGAGATATTTTTCCGGAACCTTGGGTAAGCTCATGGAAAACAAAAAAGAGACTGACATTGCCAAGCAATGTTCCAGAGGTCACCTTACTGAATGCCATCGGACAAAAACAGATAGTGCCTACTACCAATAATCAGGTAACTATAGAATTGACTGGTGCTCCTTGCGTAATATACGGAATAGATGCATCACGAATTCAGCTTTATCATTAATCAAGGATACCATAAAGTTTAAAAGATTAAGAATAATATAAACTATTTACTATGAATACTCAAAAAAAGATTACAGGAATATTGTGCTTCTTACAGTGTTTTGTACTTACGGTGTTGGCTGAAAGTCTTCCTAAAGACACTATCTTCAGATATCTTGCTTCTAAAGCAAATTATGAAGAAGAAAACATTCCGAATTACGACCTACCTAATCCATTGATAATGAAAAACGGAAGCACTATAAATACCCTGAAACAATGGAACCAAAAACGCAGGCCGGAACTACTCCGGCTCTTCGAAACGGAAATGTTCGGCAAAGCACCTAAACATCCGAAAGATATGCACTTCAAAATTCTGACAGAAGACAAAAATGCGTTAGGCGGTATAGCTACACGTAAGGAAGTTTCGGTTTACCTGACAAAAAGTGACAAACACTACTTTACAGTCCTCATATATATTCCAAACAAGCGTTCAGGAGCAGTTCCTCTATTCTTCGGATTAAACTTCAAAGGTAACCATACCATCAGCCTAGATCCCGGTATATCCTATCCAACTCCCGAAAAACAAAAAGAATTTTTATGGAAGAGACTGCCTCCCCGAGGCATTGCAGCTGCCCGATGGCCCATTGAGATGCTAATGGAAAACGGATACGCCCTTGCCACAATCTATCGCGGAGACATTGACCCCGATTTTGATGATGCATTTAAAAATGGAGTTCACCCTCTATTCTACAAAAAAGGACAACATCATCCGGCTAACGACGAATGGGGAACCATAGCCGCGTGGGCATGGGCCATGAGCTGTGCGATGAACTATTTCGAAACAGACAAAGATATCAACACATCCCAAGTAGCCGTGTTCGGACATTCACGGCATGGTAAAGCCGCCTTATGGGCAGGAGCCACAGACCAACGTTTTGCTATGATTATCTCCAATTGCTCCGGTTGCGGAGGGGCCGCCCTTTCCCGACGTGCAATCGGAGAAACCATTCAAGCCATCAACCAACAGTTTCCACATTGGTTTTGTCGCAACTTCCGGAAATACAACAGCAAAGAGAACACGCTTCCTTTTGACCAGCATGAGTTGATAGCTCTTTTAGCCCCACGTCCAGTTTATATTGCCAGCGCCACCGAAGACCAATGGGCCGACCCTAAAGGAGAATTCCTATCCGGAGTACATGCTACTCCGGTATATGAGTTTATATTCGGAGCAAAGGGGCTAGATGCCAAAGAGATGCCTCCAAGCGATACTCCTCTACAAGACGGTAGTATCGCCTACCACATTCGTTCTGGCAGGCACGACATCACTCAATATGACTGGAAACAGTATGTGAAGTTTGCAGATAAATGGTTCAGAAAGTGACCTAACACCGAGGCATATGAGGCATGACCCACAAGATAGATAGAAGTGTTAGCCAAGCAAAAAGATTGCTTTGTGTAACACTTCTATCTTAAGGATAATATAAACTGTTCTATTGCTTGATAACCTTCTTGGTTATGCGTTCGACACCATTTATGTCGAAGACTGCGTAATAGATTCCTGCATTGATTCCGGTCACGTTTATGCTGTATTCCAAGGTATTACCTGATACAGGAATTGATTGACTTACAATCTGCTGCCCGATTACATTATATATATAGAGATGCATTTGCTTGATGTCCGACTGAAAATTAGCTTTGATGAACAATCGATCCTTTACTGGATTGGGACTTATTCGTATATCTTTCCCGTTGACATAAAGGTTCTCTATGCTGGTCGGGGCATCTCCGTGAAGCTGCATCTGAGAGGCATCCATGCCGTAAATAATAACAGGAGCTCCAGTTAGAGTTATTGTAGCTTTATGGTCTTTCACCGGGATTGATTCTTTTTGTCCGATGGCATTCAATACCGTAATGCTTTCTTCTTTGCAGGGCAAAGTCAGTTCCGTTTGTATATTCCATGAACTGATCCAAGGTTCCGGAGAACTGTTCCCATTGGGACGTGGAAGTATATCGCCTTCTATTCTATCCCAAATAATACTCATAGGACCTTTAGGCGTATCGAACATGATTCCTTTGCTGAAAGGATTATTTTCACTAAACTTGATCCATCCTTTGAAACGAGCCCCATCCAACGCTTCGGATATATTGCAGTAGGCCATGAGGGAAGGCTTGAAACTTAGATCGCGGTTGATTAGACCAAAGAAATATTCACGGTTGTCTTCTCTCACGCCTAATTGATTGTTCCATACTGAATTGAATAGCTGGTAATAGAGTGCATTCTTTACTCCTTCAGCAGCGGCAAGTGCAAATGAGAGGACCACGTTCTCGGCTGATTCGCGGGGAGTGTCATTCCATGAATGGTTCGGAAAGTCAAGTGCGTAGACTTCCGTCAGGTATAAATCTTTATCATTTCCATGTGCTTTGATGAAGTTTTTGAGAATACGGATGGAACCATAGTAATTCCAGTATTGATATCCTGAAGAAGGTTTCTCAAATTCATTCCATGGAACTGTTACAGGATAATCGGGAGTAAAGTTACCTCTTCCTGGATGAAGTGCTATTCCATCCAGCAATTCCCAACCTCCTAGTGTGACGAGTTTTTCCAGGAATACTTCGTCAGTACCGGCAAAACCGAAAGATATAATTTTGATTTTTTGCCATTCCGTTTTTTCCGACTGTATCTTGCGGATAGCTTTTAACCATTTCACATAAGACTCTGCCAATAGTGCTTTTCCGATACCTTCACCAGCTCCACCTATATCAGGAGAACTCATATTCAGTTCATTGCCAAACTCCCAAATTTTGTTTCCGCTCTTCACTATTTCTTGGAAGCAGGTTCGGATTTGTTTATCTCGTTCTGTATCACTCCACTTTTTTGTCCAGTCGATATTGTTATGATACATTGCTTCGATATTCTTGAAACTGCTGTTAATTCCGTTTCTTACCCATCTGACCCCCATTCTGTTGAGTAACCGTTTCAATTCTGTTGAGTCGGGGATAGCCCAGTAAGCGGAAAGTCCCATGATGTTTTCATCAGAAGTAGATGTGAATTCGTGTGGGGGGAGGAGCCCTATATTCGTTCTGTGAAATACTTGCTCCTTGCCAGTTTCATCCTCGATGGAAGCCTCTATAAAGTAGATTTCTCTTTCGCTTTCGGGGGTGAACTCAATGGGATAGACCTGTAGCTGACCGGCTTCTAAAGTAAGTGAACGGCTTTCATTGACAACATAATTTCCGGCATAGTCTCTGATCCAATATTTGAGTGTACAATTTTTCTTCTCTTGGGAAGTGTTGGCCAGATTTACTTTTACGCTTAATGTTCCGGATGCATTTTCCCACCAATTGTAAGGTTTATCGGTGCTGAGAGTTAATGCAAAGGGACGTCCTTTCCATTGGGCACAGATGGCTTCGTACGGCCAGTCCGAAGAAGCCACCAGTACGGAGAACTTCGTGGAATAGGAACCGTCTTTATTATCAATTAAGACGGTATGCCTGTACCAGTCGTCCTTCCAACTGGAATTAGCCTTATTCTCAGGACCATAGGCCAGACATATTATTTTATCTTTTATGAGGAATGGGAAGAAATTGGAATCTGCGGCTTCAATGGGCAATCCTCCTTGTGCATCCCGTTGCCATAAGCCGAGTTTGGCCTCTGGCAATATTTGGGTATTTGCCTTGTTGGAGAGTATGAAGCGAAATTGTGAGCCTCCCCAGTTGGTGACATATCCGGTAGGAACACCGGAAACCCAATATTGGACGTCTACCCGGTCGGGACGTGCAATGAAGGTTCCGGTCAGTGTAATGGAAGAAGGTACAGATGAAGGAAAAGTGTAGGTGGCGCGGATGGCCTGATATCCGTTTACTTCAATGATTTCATAACTGCATGTATTTTCCATTGTGATGGCAGGTGTCCACCCGAACTTTAGTTTTCCGAGTTGAATCAGGTTTTCAGATTCCTTGTTTTTGATGTACAAAGTCTCTGTGTTTGTGCCTGATGCTTGCAGGATGTAATTGGGCATCTCAATTTTGTATAAAGTTTGCGCATTTAATGGTGCAATGCACAGACTTATCAAACATAATATCCAAATTCGTTTTAATTTGTGAACTGATTGAGGGAGTAGTGTCTTTTTCTGCATAAATTTTAGTAATTTAGTGATTATACAATTACAGCCGGAAACTGGCTGGCAAGACAAAACTAAGGATTTGAAACAGGTTGTTCAAAGAAACAGGGATAAATCATCGGAAACGATTTCATGAGAAAATGTAAGGATAAAAAAAAGAGGATGCATTTCTGTCTGCGCGTTTTCAACTAGGCAATGCTATATTTTTTTCATAAGTATTATGTATGAATTCAACAACATTGCAAATACCGAATCTTTACCAAACCCAATAATTTACAACTAAATCATCGGGAGCGTTTTCTGAAATACAGATTTGCAAAATATATCAAAAAGAAAGCAATTCAATAAACAATGCAATCTTCTTTTATGTACTTTTGTATGTACTACTGCCACATAGAAGCAGACATTACAAACTTGAACATTCCATAAGTATGAAAAAAATAATTCTAACCAGCATCTTACTTTTGTTGTATGGAACACTTCTTCCGGCACAAGACATCGAACAAAATGTAGAAGAACGGCTACAAGCTTTCTTTAAAGAATATACCACCAATACGATAAATATAGGTACTTGCAAGTTGGACAGTTTCCGTATCGACTTCCGAAAAAAGAGGTTGCTCATCTATACAAACGAACGCTTTGCCTACCAGCCCTTACGACCAGTAACAGTAGATGCCATTTATCGGCATTTGGGACAAATCTTGCCAGGACCGGTAAGTTATTTCAAAATAACCCTTTTTGCAAACGGACGAAGCATTGAAGACCTCATTCCAAATCTTTACCGGAAAGGGAAGGAAGACAAAACACGTCTATTTAATAAGCTGGAATACAAAAGCAATCCGTGGGTAACCCGCATCTCACGTCCATACGAAATTACCCGTGGATTGGAAAGAAGACATATCGCCCTTTGGCAAAGTCATGGAAAATATTATATCAACGACAAAAATACATGGGGATGGCAACGTCCACGCCTGTTTTGTACAACAGAAGACCAGTTCACACAATCATTCATTTTACCCTACCTCATACCCATGCTGGAAAATGCCGGAGCCAATGTATTCACCCCCCGTGAACGGGATACACAAAAACAGGAAGTCATCGTCGACAATGACGGAAGCCTGAATGGATATGGCGGACAAGGCTCCCTCTATTTAGAAGTCAAAAGCCGGAAAGCACGTTGGCAACAGACAAACCAACCAGGATTTGCCCAACAGAAAAGAGTATATCAAGATAACGAAAATCCTTTCATTACCGGGACAGCCCGCTATGCCCAAACCGAAAAGAAAAAGGACAAGGCTTTTGTCGAATGGGTGCCTGACATTCCTGAAACGGGGGAATATGCCGTATATGTGTCTTATCAAACTCTGCCAAACAGTGTAAGCGATGCCAAATATCTCGTATTTCACAACGGAGGTGTCACTGAATTCAAAGTGAACCAACAAATCGGAGGAGGCACCTGGGTATATCTTGGAACATTTGCTTTTGATAAAGGCAAAAACGATTACGGCATGGTAGTACTAAGTAATGAAAGCAAAGAAAAAGGCGTTGTCTGTGCCGATGCCGTACGTTTTGGTGGAGGAATGGGAAATATCGCACGTGGCGGGGAAACCAGCGGATTGCCCCGGTATCTGGAAGGTTCGCGTTACTATGCACAATGGGCCGGTATGCCCTACCCTGTTTATGGCGGACGCGAAGGAAAAGACGATATGTCTGATGACATAAATTCCCGTTCAAGAATGATCAACTATCTGTCCGGCGGCTCCATCTTCAACCCCAAAGAGCAAGGGTTGGGGGTACCTTTCGAAATGGCGATGGCATTGCACAGTGATGCAGGCGCCAGTAAAGAAGACAAGATTATCGGTACGCTCGGCATCTATACCACCAATTTCAACGAGGGATTACTTGCCAGCGGCACTGACCGATACACTTCACGTGACCTTTCCGATATCTTGCTCACGCAGCTTCAGCGCGATATCCGTTCCAATTATGCCATAGACTGGACACGCCGCAGCCTATGGGACCGTAATTACAGCGAAACCCGCCTTCCGGCAGTTCCGTCCACCATTGTGGAATTGCTATCACACCAAAACTTTGCCGATATGCGTCTCGGCCATGATCCCAACTTCAAGTTTACCGTGGGGCGTTCCATCTATAAAGCGATCCTCCAATATCTTTGCAACCAGCATGGCAAGGACTATGTGGTGCAACCTCTTCCGGTAAGTAACTTCGCCATCCGTTTCGGCAATAAGAAGAATACACTGGAACTTTCATGGAAAGGTGAGGAAGACATAGTAGAACCTACAGCCAAACCGCGCGAATACATCGTTTATACCCGTATCGGACGCGGTGGTTTTGACAACGGAGTACGTGTAAGTAGTCCTTCCTACACCGCAAAGATAGAACCGGGCATAGTCTATTCTTTTAAAGTCACCGCGGCCAACCGTGGCGGAGAAAGCTTCCCGTCCGAAATACTCGCGGCTTATAAAGCGAAAAAGGAAAAGGGACGTGTATTGATTGTCAACGGATTCGACCGTATCAGCGGCCCCGCAGTTGTCGATACTCCCATCGCAGCCGGATTCGATCTGGCAAAAGACCCGGGGGTACCTTATTTATATGACATTTCACTTTGCGGCGCCCAAACCGAATTTTCACGCAAGCAGACGGGAAAAGAATTGGGACGCAGCGGGGATGAGTGGGAAGGAATCAGAATTGCCGGAAATTCCTTCGACTATCCGTTCGTGCATGGGAAAGCGATACAAGCGGCAGGTGACTATAGCTTCGTTTCGTGCAGCGACGAATCCGTAGAGAACGGAAGTGTACCGCTGGAAGTTTACGATGTCGTAGACTACATCCTCGGACTTGAAAAGGAAGACCGGCAAAGCAATCCCGCCGGTAATGTGTATTACAAGACTTTCTCCTCACCCATGCAACGCGCATTGACCGCATATTGTCAATCCGGCGGCAACCTTCTTGTGAGCGGCTCTTACATCGGCAGTGACATGAACCGCTCACAAGGTGACCGGGAGTTTACGCAGAATATCCTGAAATACGCTTACGGCCAATCCCTGAATGATAACCGGTCCGGAAACATCAACGGACTGGAACGTACATTCACCATTCCCCGCCTGCCCAATGAGCAAGCCTATGCCGTGACCGCACCGGAATGCATCCTGCCGACAGGCACAGCTTTCCCCGTGCTTACTTATGCTCCCGACAACCAAAGCGCAGCCATTGCCTACCAAGGCAATTACCGCACCTTCGTTATGGGTTTCCCACTGGAAAGCATCGAACAGGAATCGGACCGCAATGCCGTCATGGCCTCCATCCTGCAATTCTTTCAAGCAAAAAAGTAGAAAACAATACGTCTAATTAAAAATAACGCTTATCTTTGCTCTCAGAGTATAAACCTTTAAAAACATAACAGACTATGTACACTATACAAGCTAATCCCAGCGGTACCCGCAGTTTGGATATCTCCGAAGAGAATCTGGCAACCATCGAGAAATACGGACTTTTCCGCCACCTCATTGACAGTAATGGTATTGTAGATGAATCTGTATTGGAGAAACTGAGGCTGAACATCCGCTCCCTCATCGCATCACAAGAGGAGGACAGCAAAGACTTGCTCGACCTCTGCATCGACGTGATATACCACAACAACATGAAAGCTTTCGGACTGCAGCAACTCATCAAGCTCTATCTGGAATGGCTTTCAAAGCAGGAACCCATAGAAGAAGAATAAATGAAAACAATCGACACATGTGGTCAGAAACATTACAGCCCACTCATCCCGGCCATGAAAGCCATGTGCGCAGCCTCACCGGGTGAGAAACTGGAAATAATCATGGACGATGCCGCTGCTTTCAATGATTTGAAAGAGTATCTGGCCGAGCAACAAGTTGGTTTCCGCGAAATTTATGACGGCGAACAGATGACGTTGCAATTTACAAGGCAGTCCGAAAAATGAGCACATCCCTACGTTGGGAGGTCGTAATTAATAGAGAAACAAATCCCGTTGCAGTCTTTTAAGATTTGCAACGGGATTTGTTTATGGACAATATTGGTATCACAAATGTATAAGAATCAAAGTAACCTCAAAATCCTCATTCATATCCTAAAGGAATCAGCCTTGCTAATAGATTCTCTTAGTTCATTGATTTTCAACAGATAGCATTTACATTCCATTTACCAAACAATGTAAAAGCATTTACCGCTGGATGTAACGACCTTTACCCCCTATTGTAACGCTCTTTACCTCGGTATGTAACGACTTTTACCTCGGCGTGTAACGAACGTTACCCTGTGGGGTGACGGAAGTCATGTCGTAAGATAACGGATAATACGACTTAAGGGGGGAAATGATAAATACCAAAAAGACTTCCCCAGACAGGCATTGTTTATCCCTCTTCGCTTTACCATCTAATCATTTTATGCGTATCTTTGCGGCATGAAAGAATATCGACTAACTGATTGGTTGCCCACAACCAAAAAAGAAGTGGAATTACGCGGATGGGACGAACTGGATGTTATCCTGTTCAGTGGCGATGCCTATGTAGACCATCCCTCCTTCGGGGCTGCCGTTATCGGACGTATCCTCGAAGCAGAAGGTCTGCGCGTGGCGATTATTCCCCAACCCAATTGGCGGGACGACTTGCGTGACTTCAAGAAGTTGGGACGTCCACGCCTGTTCTTCGGTATCAGTCCCGGATGCATGGATTCAATGGTGAATAAATATACGGCAAACAAGCGGCTGCGCAGTGACGATGCCTACACACCGGATGCACGTCCGGATATGCGCCCGGAATATCCTTCAATTGTATATACCCGCATTCTGAAAAAAATATATCCGGATGTTCCCGTTGTATTGGGAGGTATCGAGGCAAGTATGCGCCGGGTGACACATTATGACTACTGGCAAGACAAATTGATGAAAAGTGTTCTTGTAGAAAGCGGAGCGGATTTGCTGATTTACGGAATGGGAGAAAAGCCGGTAGTGGAGTTGGTGAAGAGAATGCAGAAAATCTGTGATATCCAGACGAATAATGATTCGTCCCTACGAGAAGACAGTGCAGCCCTTGCCGACATCCCGCAAATTGCGTACTCATGCAAAACGGCGGATTTCATTGCCGAAGAAGGAGATATCTGCCTTTTCTCTCATGCCGAATGTCTGAAAGACAAGAAGAAACAAGCTGCCAACTTCCGCCATATCGAGGAAGAAAGTAATAAATATACAGCCTCACGCATTACACAGGAAGTGGATAACATGACGGTAGTCGTCAACCCGCCTTATCCTCCTTTGACAGAAGAAGAACTGGATCGCTCTTTCGACCTTCCCTATACCCGGCTGCCTCATCCAAAATACAAAGGCAAGCGCATTCCGGCATACGATATGATTAAGTTTTCTGTGAATATTCACCGCGGATGTTTCGGAGGTTGCGCATTCTGTACCATCTCGGCACATCAGGGAAAATTTATTGTAAGCCGTAGCAAGGAGAGTGTGCTTAAAGAAGTAAAGGAAGTCATGGAACTGCCAGACTTCAAAGGATATTTGAGCGACTTGGGAGGACCGTCCGCCAATATGTACCGGATGAAAGGACGTGATGAAACAATGTGCCGGAAATGCAAACGCCCATCCTGCATTCATCCCAAAGTATGCCCCAACCTGAATACCGATCACCGCCCGCTACTGGATATTTATCATGCAGTAGATGCCCTGCCTGGTATCAAGAAGAGTTTTATCGGAAGTGGAGTAAGATACGATTTATTATTACATCAAAGCAAAGATCCCGCCATCAATAAAAGTACGCAGGAATATACCCGCGAACTGATTGCCCGCCACGTCAGCGGTCGTCTGAAAGTTGCTCCGGAGCACACCAGTGACCGCGTACTGAGCATCATGCGTAAACCGCCCTTCAGCCAATTCCAGGAATTCAAGAAGATATTCGACCGTATCAATAAAGAAGAAGGATTACGACAACAACTCATTCCTTACTTCATTTCCAGTCATCCCGGCTGCAAAGAAGAGGATATGGCCGAACTTGCCGTCATCACCAAGCGTTTGGACTTCCATCTGGAGCAAGTGCAGGACTTCACTCCTACGCCCATGACCGTAGCTACCGAAGCATGGTACACCGGATATCATCCGTATACGCTGGAACCCGTGTTCAGTGCCAAAACCCCTCGCGAAAAGCTAGCACAGCGCCAATTCTTCTTCTGGTATAAGCCCGAGGAGCGAAAGAATATCATCAACGAGTTGCGTCGCATTGGACGGCAGGATTTGATTGACAAACTATATGTAAAACGATAAACACCCAATAAACTATGATGAAGCGACTATTATTAATAATGCTTACTGCCCTCTTGAATTATACAGGTTCATTTCTGCAAGCGCAAGACTATTTGCCGCAGACCTTTAGCATAACAGTGGGTGGCGGATTGACACTGCCACACGTAGAAGGAAACCAAAACGATTTCTTCAGCAAAAACGGTGATCGTGCGGGATACGACTTAATGCTGGAAGGACGTTATTACTTCATCCCTAACTTTGCACTTGGCATTCAGTACGATTATCTGCGAATAGCAGATTTACCTGATAAGATGCATCTTCATTATGCACGTCCCACAATCACTTTTCGCCACTTATGGAGCAACGGAAACCAAGGTGCATTCCTGTCATTCGGAATCGGCTATATGAACTATCAGGAACGAACGTATCAGCGAGGCGAACGAAATGGTCATCTTTTCCAAAGAGGATATTGCGGTCTGTCATTCGGCATGGGGTATGAGTTCCGCATTACTAAAAAAATATCAGGAGTCTTCCGGGCCGATATGCTCACGGCAGACTGGTTTGCCAATCCCGATGCCCGTTTATCAAACACTGACGGATATGACGACGGGATAGACCATAGCTGGTTTAAGAACAATATCACCTTCCTTAATATAGGATTTGCGGTTCAGTTCGGACGATAAAAGTCATTCTCCGGCTTCCATTAAAATCACCTCTTGCAACACACAAACCGCCTCCTCCACCGTCCGGACATCTTTCACCAGCATGGAACGTCTGTTGCTTTGTTCACGCAGGTCACAGCGACGGGTATATTTCATCATGTACGCAATGACCTTGCCAAATGCCTGACTCTGAAAATACGGACTATCCGGATTGGACACAAAGAACAGAGACATACGCCCGCCTTTCAGAAACACCTTCTCTATACCCATGCGAGCAGCCAAACGGCGGAGAGGAACAATACGCAACAGCTCCTCCGTCTCCGGTGGAATAGGTCCGAAGCGGTCTTCCAGACGAGTGCGGAAAGCTTCTACATCTTTGTCCAGCACCAGGCTGTCCAGTTCGCGATAAAGAAGCATACGCTCACTGCTACCGGTCACATAAGTTGCGGGAAGCAGGAGTTCCAGGTCACTCTCTACCTGACATTCATCTACAAACTGCTCACCACTAATAGTGCCGTCTCCCTTCAACTCTTCGGCATAGAGTTCGGCAAACTCATCCGTCTTCAGTTCTTGTACAGCCTCGGAAAGAATCTTCTGATAGGTTTCGTAACCAAGGTCGGCAATGAAGCCACTTTGTTCTGCACCCAACATATTGCCCGCACCACGAATATCCAAGTCTTGCATAGCGATATGAATGCCACTGCCAAGATCGGAGAAATTCTCGATAGCCTGCAAACGGCGTTTCGCCTCAGGAGTAAGCGAGGACAAAGGAGGGGCAAGCAAGTAACAGAATGCTTTCTTATTGCTGCGCCCTACACGCCCACGCATCTGGTGCAAGTCACTCAAACCAAAATTTTGAGCCTGATTGATGATGATAGTGTTGGCATTCGGAATGTCAATGCCACTCTCTATGATGGTAGTGGCAAGTAATACATCGTAATCATAGTTCACGAAGTCGAAGATGATCTTTTCCAGTTCGGCAGGTTCCATCTGACCGTGGCCGATAGCTACGCGGCAATCAGGAATATGGCGTTCTATCATCATCTTCAACTCGATGAGATTGGAAATACGATTGTTGACGAAGAAGACTTGTCCGTTACGACTCATCTCAAAGTTAATGGCATCAGCAATGATTTCTTCGTTAAAAGTATGTACCTCCGTCTGAATGGGGTAACGATTAGGTGGCGGAGTTTGTATCACCGAAAGGTCACGGGCACCCAACAAGGAGAATTGTAGAGTTCGGGGAATAGGTGTGGCTGTCATGGTCAAGGTATCCACGTTCACCTTCAGTTGACGCAGTTTTTCTTTCACACTTACGCCGAACTTTTGCTCTTCATCAATGATGAGCAGTCCCAAATCTTTAAACTTCACGTCTTTACCAAGAATACGGTGGGTGCCGATGAGAATATTCACATCTCCATCAGTAAGTCCTTTCACTACGGCTTTCGCCTGTGCAGCGGTGCGGGCACGGCTCAGATATTCTACCCGGCAGGGAAGTTCTTTCAGCCGGTCACGGAAAGTCTGAAAATGTTGGTAAGCTAATACGGTTGTAGGCACCAGTACAGCCACCTGCTTATTATCCGCCACAGCTTTAAAGGCTGCACGCACAGCCACTTCCGTCTTTCCGAAACCAACATCACCGCACACCAACCGGTCCATAGGGCGGGCACTTTCCATATCAGCTTTCACATCGGCCGTTGCCTTACTCTGATCAGGAGTGTCTTCATAAATAAAAGATGCCTCCAACTCCCGTTGCAGGAAACTGTCCGGACTGTATTGAAAACCTTTCTCTTCACGGCGCTGGGAATAGAGTTTGATAAGGTCACGCGCAATATCCTTGATTTTTGATTTAGTACGGTCTTTCAGCTTTTCCCAGGCACCTGTACCTAACTTATTCAAACGCGGTGCTTCACCTTCTTTTCCTTTGTATTTGGAAACTTTATGCAGAGAATGAATGGAAACGAACACAACGTCTTCATTCTGATAGACCAGCTTCATCACTTCCTGGGTAGTGTCGCCGTTGGGAATACGTACCAGTCCGGCAAAACGCCCTACACCATGATCGGTATGCACCACATAATCACCCGGTGTAAACTGATTGAGTTCTTTCAGGCTCAAGGCAACCTTACCGCTACGGGCTTTGTCACTCTTCAGGTTGTATTTATGGAAACGGTCGAACAACTGATGATCAGTAAAGATGCAAAGATGCAAGGCATTGTCTACAAACCCTTCGTGCAGAGTACGTTCTACGGCTATGAAGGAAATATCGTCTCCACGATCCTCGAAAATCGCGCGGATACGGTCGGTTTGCTTCATGCTATCACTACATATATATAAGGTGTAGCCGAGTGAAAGATACTCCTTGAATGAGTCCGCCACCATATCGAAATTCTTATGGAAGATGGGTTGGGCAGTAGTCTTGAAAGTAACGGTGGCATCCGGAGTGCCGGTAGGTTTATTGCCAAATTCCATGCGACGAAAATCGAGCGCACGCAAGGTAAACTCTCCGCCATCAATCAATTTTCCTTCTAAAGTGATGGCACCGTTCTCCTCCGCTTCACGGGCCGCGATAGCTTGTGGGGTAAGTGACTCATCATGCACCGTCTGAATACGTTCGCGCAGCCAAAGAAAGTCACGCATTGCCAATATGGTCTCGGGTTGCAAGAAGTCGAGAAAAGATACCATGCCACCACTACCACCCTGCTCCAGACTATGACTTAAATCGGGAACAATCACAATACTGTCTTTCTTTTCCCTGGAAAGCTGGGAATCGACCTCAAAAGTACGGAGGCTTTCCACCTCATCGCCGAAGAAATCTATACGGAAAGGATATTCGGAAGAAAAAGAGAAAACATCGACAATGCTACCGCGCACGGCATACTGTCCCGGTTCATATACATAGTCCACATATTCAAAACCGTAACTACGCAGCACATCAGTTATGAAATTCATATCCACCCGCTCAGCTGTATGCAGCTTCAGCGTTTTATCCCCCAGTTCCTTACGGGAAACCACCTTCTCAGCCAAAGCGTCGGGATAAGTTACCACGCAGAGTCCTTCCTCGTTCTTCTGCAAACGGCTCAGCACTTCGGTACGGAGAATCTCATTGGCCGCATCTTTCTGCCCGTACTTGATGGCACGACGGAAAGAAGAAGGGAAAAACAGCACTTTCTCCGTTCCTAAAACCTGTGTTAAGTCATGGTAAAAGTACCCTGCCTCTTCCAGGTCACCCAGAATAAAAACAAAAGGACAGCCCCCCCGTTGCACCAGCACGGATGAAAACAGCGAAGCGGCAGAAGCGCACAGACCCTCGCAGAAAAGGGAACGGACGGACGATTTCTTTAGTAAACCCCTCATTGCTTCCACATTGGGATGAGCGGCATATCGTTGTTGTAGCTCGGTAATTGTCATCATAACGAGCGCAAAATTACTAAATAATCCTTAGTTTTGTTCGTATGTGATAGAAAACACTTAACTTTGTTCCCAATAAGAATCCTCTTTTTATGAATATGCAGACATCGGACAGCATCGTTATCATTCCCACATACAACGAACGGGAGAACATCGAAAATATCATCCGCGCCGTTTTCGCCCTGGAAAAAGTATTCCATATCCTTATTATCGAAGACGGTTCGCCTGACGGTACTGCCGCCATTGTCAGAACTTTGCAGCAGGAATTCCCCGAACGCCTGTTCATGATAGAACGCAAAGGCAAGCTGGGGTTGGGAACCGCCTACATCGCCGGTTTCAAATGGTCGTTGGAACATCATTACGATTACATCTTTGAGATGGACGCCGATTTCAGTCACAATCCTGCCGACCTTCCCCGCCTGTACAAAGCTTGCGCCGAGGATGGTGCCGATGTATCCATCGGTTCACGCTACGTCAGTGGCGTCAATGTAGTGAACTGGCCTATGGGACGTGTACTGATGTCCTACTTTGCTTCCAAATACGTGCGCATCATTACGGGGTTACCGGTGCATGATACCACCGCAGGATTCAAGTGCTACCGCCGGAAAGTATTGGAAACCATCGACCTCGACGGTATACGCTTTAAGGGTTATGCTTTCCAGATTGAAATGAAATTCACCGCTTACAAATGCGGTTTCAAAATAGCGGAAGTACCCGTTATCTTCATCAACCGGGAACTGGGCACTTCTAAAATGAACAGCAGTATCTTCGGGGAGGCCGTCTTCGGAGTTATCAAACTGAAAATGAACAGTTGGTTCCATAAATATCCGAAAGCTGTGAACAATGATTAGTGATTAACGATAAATGATTAATGACGATGAGAAGAACGCTGATACATAACGCAACGATAGTGAATGAGGGACGTTCAGTCCAGGGATCCGTAGTGATTGAAAACGGCTTGATTGCCGAAGTGCTAACCTACGGAAAAGAACCTTCCGCCCCTTGTGATGAGATAATAGAAGCTACCGGGTGTTGCCTGCTACCGGGTGTCATTGACGACCATGTGCACTTCCGTGATCCGGGACTGACGCATAAAGCGGATATCTTTACCGAAAGCCGTGCGGCTGCCGCAGGCGGCGTCACCTCTATCATGGATATGCCAAACACGCAACCGCTGACTACCACTCTCGATGCACTTGAACAGAAATTCGACCTGCTGAACGAGAAATGTATCGTCAACCACTCTTGCTATTTCGGTGCTACCAACGATAATTATACCGAATTCAACAATCTGGATAAGAACCGTGTATGTGGTATCAAGCTCTTTATGGGCTCCAGTACCGGCAATATGCTGGTGGATAAGACCAACAGTCTGCTGAATATTTTCAATGGAACAGATATGCTGATTGCCGCCCATTGCGAAAGTCAGGAAATCATCAAGAAGAATACTGATTACTACAAAGAAATGTTCCGTAATGCAACGGATATTCCTGTCAGTAAACATCCCTTTATACGCTCTTCGGCCGCTTGTTACGCTTCATCGGAACTGGCAGTCCGCATGGCAAGCCTGGCCGGTGCACGCCTGCACGTGCTTCATGTTTCTACGGCAAAAGAATTGCGGTTGTTCAGCGATGAGTCATTGGAAGATAAGCACATCACAGCCGAAGCCTGTATCGCCCACCTGCTATTCAGCCAACAAGATTATAAAGTGTTGGGAACCCGTATCAAATGTAATCCTGCCATCAAAAGACAGGTGGACCGCGATGCGTTACGGAATGCAGTCAACACCGGAGTTATTGATGTAATTGCCACCGACCACGCTCCTCACCTGCTCAGTGAGAAGGAAGGTGGTGCTCTGAAAGCAATGTCAGGTATGCCGATGATTCAGTATTCTTTAGTTAGTATGCTTGAATTGGCGGAACAAGGTATCTTCTCTATTGAAACAATTGTTGAAAAGATGTGTCATGCACCTGCCAAGATATACGGTATCTGTAAACGCGGTTATATTCGCGAAGGTTATCAGGCAGACCTTGTACTTGTCAGTCATGGTGAACGTTGGGAAGTCAACGCTGACAACATTCTCAGCAAATGCGGATGGAGTCCGCTCGAAGGCAATACCTTCCGCTGGAAAGTAGACAAAACGTTTGCCAACGGACATCTGATATACAGTGACGGACAGGTAGACGAAACTTACCGTGGCGAAGAGCTGAGGTTTAATTATTAATCATGAATTATAAACTATGAACTGCCTTGCGGACAATGTGTTGACATACCCCATTCATGAGGTTTCTCCATACATCAACTGGATATACTTCTTTCATGCATGGGGATTTCAACCCCGTTTTTCCGCTATTGCCGATATTCATGGTTGCGACTCATGCCGCGCCATGTGGCTCACAACTTTCCCCGAAGAAGAACGTGCTAAAGCTGCCGAAGCCATGCAGCTGTTCAAGGAAGCGAACCGGATGCTCAATCAACTGGACAAAGATTTCCACGTAAACACCTTGTTCCACCTTTGCAAGGCTAATGCAGACGGCGACAACCTGCTACTGGACGGTACCCTGTTCCCTTTGCTTCGCCAGCAAACGCCTCATCCTGACGGCAGTCCTTTTCTTTGTCTTAGTGACTTTGTCCGGCCGTTCTCGTCCGGCATTCCCGATACGGTAGGTATATTTGCCGCATCCTGTGATGGAGAAGTAGAACTTCTGTACGAAAACGATCCCTACAAACGTATATTAGTACAGACACTGGCCGACCGCCTTGCCGAGGCCGCCACAGAGAAAATGCACGAATATGTACGTAAAGTGGCCTGGGGATATGCCAAAGATGAAAAACTTTCGATACCGGAATTACTGAAAGAAAACTTCCAAGGCATACGTCCCGCTGTAGGCTACCCCTCTTTACCCGACCAGTCCGTCAACTTCCTACTGAACCAACTGCTGCACATGGAACAAATCGGCATCAGCCTGACAGAAAACGGAGCCATGCGCCCTCATGCCACTGTGTGCGGACTGATGTTAGCACATCCTGCTGCACGATACTTTGCTGTCGGTAAAATAGGAAATGACCAGTTGGAAGACTATGCACGGCGCAGAGGAATGCCGGTAGAGACCATAAAGAAATTTCTGGCAGCAAACCTGTAACTTCCCTTATCAGAATCACTTTACACTTGCGGCTGCGTGGGCTTACGCTTGTACAAGTGTAGGGTCACGCTTGTATAAGTGTAGGCCCACGCAGCCGCAAGTGTTATAATCAGAACTTATATCCTATTTCAATCATCGTTCCCACGTATGCCGAATCAAAATCACCGGATATAACTCCCACACGTCCTGAAGCTCCTATAAGAATGCGATTAATCTCAAAACCTATCCCATAAGCATATCCGCCTCCAAAACGCTTTCCAAACATATCGACATCATACTGACGCTTTTGTTGGTTCTCCGGGTCATAGTATTCAAAGGAGCCACTGGCTGTTCCGCTTATGCCATAAGAAACATAAGGCCCCATTGTTATTGCAATTCCCAGGTTCCGCCCCAAGCGATACTTCAAGGCAAAAAGCAACGGCAATTCCAGACTGTTCATGGCGCATCTTGTATCATACGAATAGTAATATCTGTTATCGTCATAAACCTCAAAATCTAAATCACCTTGCATATCCCGATGCACAAAATGGAGAGCCGGCTGCAATGCCCAATGCTTGGAAAGCTTATAATCAAAGCCTACCCCAACCGAATAAGAAGCCCTCTCCAAAACATCTGCAGATCCACCCGTAATGAAATCAAAACCTATACCTGCCTTTACAAACCAGGAGAAACGTTTCGAGATAATCTGATTAGCCATTCTAATCTTCATAAGAGTAGACTCGCTCTCATCTTTCTTACCTTTCTCTATCCGGACAGAATCAAGCATCAAAGGTACGTCTTCTATAAAATAATTACCTTTCTTATCTGTAGTGGTGTTCAAATTAGTGCCTTTCACCGTTACTTTGGCATTCTTCACCGGATAATAGTCCTTATCAATAAGTCTGCCTTTCAATTTCTGTCCCTGCGCCATCGATGCTCCCGATATGCAGAGCCCCGCAATGATCAATATGATGATTTGTTTCATGATAGTATTCTTTTATATATTCGACATTTAGAGACACGATTAAAAACGGTATGAAACACTGGCGCCCAACACAAAATTATGTTCGGTCACTTCTCCCAACCCGTCGTCATCTGTGATAATTCCCATATTCTTACCGGAAAAGCTTATCATAAGTTTCTTATATTCAACACCTATGCCATAAGTCATACCAAATCCAAAGGGATGCAATAGTGAATGGTCAGGACCACCCCAACTACTAGGATACTTCTTATCATAAATATCATATTCAGCATCTGCCTTACCCATTTCGGAAACCTTCACCTTACCACTGAGTCCCCATGAAAGCACAGGGCCAAAAGATAACACAAGGCTCATATTACGGGCTAAATCATATCGTACCAGAAAGTTCAAAGGCACATCCAGCATCAGCGGATTCCATGTTTCTTTATAAGTATATGATCCGTCCGTGAAATTATATTCCGCTCCTCTATTGGCCAGCTGCACCATCGGGCGGAATGCCCAGCGCTTAGACATACGCACTTCCATACCGATACCGACATGATAACCGGTTTTAGTATCAGAACCTTCAGCAGTATAGCGACTCCAGTCCAGTCCGGCTTCCAATACCAATGACAGGCGTTTAGGCCGTGCAGCCATCATAATCGGCCGGTCTATTTTAGCTTCTTCTGTTTCCATGCCGATAGACTCTACGACAACTTTTTCTACATCAGCAGGTACATCCCTTAACAGAAACTTACCGTCAATGTCAGTGATTGCACTGATCGTTGTACCTTCTGCGGTAACTAAAGCACCTACTATCGGCTCGTTTCTTTTATCCGTCACCACATCTTTTATATCGTGCGTCTGCTGTGCCATGATAGCGGTCAGTCCGACAACCACCATGAATAAAGTTATAATCAGTCTTTTCATCTTTATCTTGAAAATTGAAATGGTTGAACATATCCGTAAACCGTTACATTATCCTGCGTAACAACAAAAGGACGCATATAGCAAGATCCACCTTGATAAGGAAAACTCACTTCTCCTTTACCAATCTCGGCTGTAAATACTTGATCAGCCGTCGTCGGCAGTTGATTTGTCGTAGAATAACAAACGCCTATTCGGGCAATTCCTTCTTCAAACTCACTATTATAAAAACGGGCATATACCATCTGTTCCCATTCTGAATATGAGATGTCAGCATAAGGAGCATACTTGGTGGGGATTGCGAAAGATTTAATCTCGCTGAATGTAGCCTTCCTGCCATCTTGCTGCAAACAATCATCCAAAATACCGGGACCACCACCCCAGGTCCAATTATAAGCTACCAGCCGATAGTAATACGTGCCTGCCCCCCAGCTCATCATATCAAGGTGAAACATAGCTATTGAAGCATTTTCATTCCAGTACTCCGGAGTGATGCGGCATACCTTTTCATAATCATAGTTATAGTAAAATATCTTTTCTTCAGACAGATTGTCTTTATCTGGTGATATACAAAATTCGAGATAACTGCATCTCTCGTAGGGAGAATCAAAAACGGGATTTCCGGATAACAGATACACCCGCCTGTCACGATAATCAAAGAATATTCCATACTTGCTTTCCAAGTCTTTCTGCTCACTATACGAGAAATTAGTCAGTTCCTTTATATCATTCAGATTAACCTTGGAAGGCGGAAACTCCGGGCTGTCAATGTCCCCACATGCCGACAAGCACAGCAGCACTGTGCAGCATACTCCAATAAAAGATTTCATCATCATTCTTCAATGTTGTTGTTGTTAATACTAATGTTGTCATTAAATACTATTGAGGCAAAGATACATTTCTCATTTAGAATAATCAAACTCTTTTTTAATAATATTTAGTCAAAAAGGCGATTTCGAGAGACAAACAGCTTAAAAGGAGTACTAAATGATTAAAATCCATTTCTGCCCTTGTGATTTTCTTATTACCTTTGCGACTAACAGTGCAAAAGCAATTCAAGAAGAAGCATGGAGAATGTAGAACAAGAGTTCCTGTCCGTGATACGGGAGTACGAGCGCGTTATTTATAAGGTGTGCTATCTGTACACTACGCCGAATGCTACCCTGAACGACTTGTATCAGGATGTCGTGCTCAATTTGTGGAGAGCTTACCCCAAGTTTCGGCGAGAATGCAAAGTGTCTACATGGATATACCGCATCGCACTGAACACTTGTATCAGTTTCATCCGCAAAGAAAAAAACATCCCCGAAATCGTGACCCTGAGCCAGGACTCCGACCGGATGGAAGAATTGGACGAAACACAAAACATGCTGAAACAACTCTATCGGATGATTAACCGACTGGGGCAACTGGAAAAATCCATTATCCTGCTTTATCTGGAAGAGAAAAGCTATGAGGAGATTTCAGAAATCACCGGTCTGACAGTAACGAACATCGCTACCAAAATCAGCCGGATTAAAGACAAACTTAGAAAAATGAACAAGGAGGAATAATATGGAACTGGATGAACTGAAGAAATCTTGGAATGCGCTGGACGAGCAATTGAAAAAAGAACCGATTGCCGACGAAAAGCAGATTGCGGGAATGATTGCCGAATACAAGGCAAACACACGCAAAAGCATAGGGCGCCTTACAGGTTGGCAACGCTTCTCCGTCGGTATCGGAATAGTAGGACTGGTGCTTCTTCTGATTGTTTGGTTGCTGCCATCCATTTTCCAAATCAGCGGAGACTGGCAACCCAAAATCAATTCACTTGTGATATTTGTCGGCATCAGTATCCTGATAGGTATCTGGTGGGACCACAAGAATTATCGCTGGATAAAAAACACTAAGATTGAGGAAATGCCGGTAGCCATTGTCAGCAAGCGTATGGCAAGCTTCCGCCGATGGACCAAATATGAAATCATTGCTATCTCCGTATGGGTGATAGTGTTCAATATACTCAATTACTGGATGATGGGTTACTACAAGGCATCCTTTGGAGTTCAAGCCACACTGATTGCTTTCTTCGTACTGTGTGACGTTACCATCATCTACTTGTTATACAAAAAAGTTGCTTATAAATATCTCAACGATATTAAAAAGAACATAGAAGAATTAGAAGATATATGCACAGAATAACCCTGCTCCTTATACTTTTTTTATTAATTCCCGATGTGTACATTTACTTTATGTACATCCTACGGAAAACTAAAAACATCTGGTTACGCATTGCACACTGGATACCTACCGTTTTATTAATAGCCGGTTATTTTGTATTAATGCATGGTATAGGCGAGAACGCCATGGCACATCATGCCCAAGCCATCGGAAGGCTTGCCATCTGTGTATTCCTGTTTGCCATTCCCAAGACAATATTCATGATATGCTCGTTAGTGGGATTGCCTTTCCACTATCTGCTACGTTGGCCCCGTTCACCATTTACGGCTATAGGACTGGTGCTGGGCGTAGTCAGTTTCTTCAATATCCTTTATGGCACATTAGTGGGTATCAGCAAGTTCGAAATAAAAGAAGTGGAATTTCACCACCCGGATCTCCCGAAAGCATTTGACGGTTATCGTATCGTGCAATTATCCGACATACATATCGGCAGCTGGATAGAAAACAAGAAACCTATCTGCAAGTTGGTAGAATTAGTTAATGGGCAGAATCCCGACTTAATTGTATTCACCGGCGACTTAGTGAACCAACGCAGCTGCGAACTGGAAGGTTTTCAAGATATTCTCTCACAACTCCACGCCAAAGATGGCGTATATTCCATCCTGGGCAACCACGATTATGGAAGTTATTATCGCTGGAAAAACCTGAAAGAGCAGGTGAACAACATTGATAATCTGGTTCGCGAAGAAAAAGCCATGGGGTGGAAATTGCTGAACAATGAGCATGACATACTGTACCACCAAGGAGACAGCATCGCTCTGATTGGCGTAGAAAATGACGGAGAGCCGCCTTTCTCCCAATTTGCCGACTTAAAGAAAGCAGCAGAAGGCACGGAGGGTATGTTCCGCGTTCTTTTAAGCCATAACCCTACACATTGGCGGCGGGAAGTATTACCGGACACAAACATTGAACTGATGCTTGCCGGACACACACATGCTATGCAAGCCATCATGTTCGGCCATTCACTTGCTTCGCTGATTTATCCCGAATGGAGTGGATTGTACACCGAGGGAGAACGGGGACTGTACGTCAATATCGGCATCGGCTATGTGGGATTGCCATTCCGCTTCGGAGCATGGCCGGAAATAACAGTGATCACATTGCACAACTAATCGCAACAAAAACAGCAGTACCATCCGGAGCAAAGGGCATAGCCATCGCAGAAGGAAGAATTACCGGAACAATTAAAAGTACTATCACCGGGTGGCATATCTGAATCAAAATATATATCTTTGCAGAAACGAAACATCCAACACCTATGAAGATACTATATTATATATATCAGATATGTTTTGCATTGCCCATCCTTTTAGTATTGACTATCCTCACAGCATTGGTCACTATTGTCGGCTCCCTGATAGGCGGTGCACACATCTGGGGATATTACCCCGGAAAAATATGGTCGCAACTCATTTGCGTCTTCCTGCTTATCCCTGTGAAAGTGCGCGGACGGGAGAAAATACATAAACATACATCCTATGTATTCGTTCCCAATCATCAGGGAGCATTCGACATATTCCTTATCTATGGTTTCCTGGGACGTAACTTCAAGTGGATGATGAAAAAGAGCCTGCGGAAACTCCCATTCGTAGGAAAAGCATGCGAAAGCGCGGGACACATCTTTGTAGACCGGTCCGGCCCCAAAAAAGTACTGGAAACCATTCGCCAGGCAAAGGCTTCCCTGAAAGACGGCGTATCATTAGTGGTATTCCCTGAAGGTGCACGTACATTCACCGGACACATGGGATATTTCAAGAAAGGCGCTTTCCAGCTGGCGGACGAATTGCAATTGGAAGTAGTACCGGTCACCATCGACGGTTCATTCCAAATTTTACCTCGTACAGGGAAGTGGATACACCGCCACCGCATGATACTGACCATCCACGATCCCATCCCGCCCAAAGGACAGGGCATTGAAAACATCAAGGCGACGATGGCCGAAGCCTACGCCGCCGTAGAAAGTGCTTTACCGGAAGAATACAAGGGAATGGTGAAGAATGAAGATCAGTGACCACTTTCCTCCATGCGCCGGTGTTCCTCAATCAATTTCATATTTTCTTTGGCCTTATCAATAAACTCCCTCACTAAAGGGGTGTTCTTGAAAGATTGGGGAGCGGTTCTGATGATATCTTCCACTTGAGGCGTCATCACGGGATAAGGCAGCGTGCTGCACATCATCATGAATACGCTGGGGCCAAGAACATTCTCGTAATTAGTGGAAATGAACTCCTTTATATAGTCATTCATCTCTTTTACCAGAGCTTCTCCCTCCTGGGTCAGTTGTTCATGGACGTCCTCCAACGCGGCGCCATCCAATACCATACGTGCCTCTTTCCTCTCTAGTTCTTCTATTTTCAGTTCAAGCGCATTGCGCTTCTCGATGAACTCATACAAAGCATTGTTTAGCGGCGTACCTTTGGCGGTGAGTTGAGAGTTGGATATGGAGACTTCAATCTTACCGTTTTCAAGTACAAGAGGCATGATAGCCTCGTCATTCATGTAGAGCGTCACCATCATCACAGAGTCCGACGGGCCGCTCGTAGAGAACAAACCGTGTACCACTTCGGCGGAATCAATTGCTACCCATTGCCCGTCGCGGAGCGTTTTCAGGTATAACATCTTACCGTCAAGACTGGTCACTGACGACACGCCCTCAACCTTATACTTACGGCTGCACGAAGCAAAAAGCACGAGCAAAAGCATTAAAGGCAAAATACGGTTCACATTCATTCTAATCATGCAGGAAACGATTTTTATGAAACACGATACAAAGGTACAACCTATTCGGGTTGTAAAGAAACTTTTTATCAATATTTAATTTTTGGTCTCTTTTTTCCATTAATAATCCTTATAAGGAGGGAGAAAAGAAAGGATATTTCATTTAGTTTACTTATTTTTGCAGTGATAACTAACAAAATGTAAACCGTATAACTGAAATCAAAGAATCCCCCATGTCAACATACGCTCCTTTTGCCAAGCCCCTATATGTGATGCTGAAACCGGTAGGTGCCGTATGCAACCTCGCATGCGACTACTGTTATTACCTGGAAAAGAGCAAACTATATCAGAACAACCCCAAGCACGTGATGAGCGAAGAGTTGCTGGAAAAGTTTATCGAAGAATACATCAATTCGCAAACCATGCCTCAAGTGATGTTCACCTGGCACGGTGGAGAAACCCTGATGCGCCCCTTGTCTTTCTACAAGAAAGCGATGGAGCTGCAAAAAAAACATGCCGGGGGACGTACCATCGACAACTGCATCCAGACCAACGGCACCATGCTGACGGATGAATGGTGTGAGTTCTTCCGCGAAAACAACTGGTTGGTGGGTGTCTCCATCGACGGCCCGCAGGAGTTCCACGATGAATACCGCAAGAACAAACAGGGAAAACCTTCTTTTGTAAAGGTAATGCAAGGCATCAAACTGCTGAAGAAGCATGGTGTGGAATGGAACGGTATGGCGGTTGTGAACGACTACAACGCCGATTATCCGCTGGACTTTTACAATTTCTTTAAAGAAATAGGCTGCCATTACATTCAGTTTGCGCCTATCGTGGAACGGGTGTTCGGACATCAGGACGGACGGCACCTCGCTTCGCTTGCCGACCAGGAAGAGGTGGCCAAACTGGCGGACTTCTCCGTCAGCCCCGAACAATGGGGAGATTTTCTTTGCGCCATCTTCGACGAATGGGTAAAAAAGGATGTGGGTACCTATTATATCCAACTGTTCGACTCCACCCTTGCCAACTGGGTAGGCGAGCAACCGGGCGTCTGCTCTATGGCAAAGACGTGCGGACATGCCGGAGTGATGGAATTTAACGGAGACGTGTATTCTTGCGACCACTTCGTATTCCCCGAATATAAATTAGGAAACATCTATCAGAAAACACTGGTAGAGATGATGTACAGCGAAAAGCAGCAGGCGTTCGGACAAATGAAGCAGCAATCGCTGCCCACCCAATGCCGGGAATGTGAATGGCTGTTTGCCTGCAATGGCGAATGTCCCAAGAACCGCTTCGCACGGACGGCAAGCGGAGAACCGGGACTGAATTATCTGTGCAAGGGATATCACCGTTTCTTCGCCCATGTAGCGCCGTACATGGACTTCATGAAGAATGAGTTGATGAACCAGCGTCCACCTGCCAATGTGATGAATTTCGTGAAATCAAAATTATAATAATCAAGTAATAATGAAAATTAGAACCTATTTAGTAGCGCTCGCAGCGCTGGCGTTCGGCTCTGCAGCACGTGCCGACGAAGGAATGTGGTTACTGCAACTGATGAAACAGCAGAACTCCATTGAGTTGATGAAAAAGCAAGGTCTGAAACTGGAAGCGGATGATTTGTACAATCCGAACGGAGTCTCACTGAAAGATGCGGTAGGCATCTTCGGCGGTGGCTGTACGGGTGAAATCATCTCACCGGAAGGTTTGATTCTGACGAACCACCACTGCGGTTATGCGTCTATACAGCAGCACAGCAGTGTGGAGCACGACTACCTGACAGACGGTTTCTGGGCAAAGAACCGCAGCGAGGAACTGCCTACTCCGGGATTGAAGTTCCAGTTCGTCGACCGTATCGAGGACATTACGGATATCGTGAACCAGAAGATTGCCGCCGGTGAAGTGGACGAAGTGACGGCCATGACCCGTCCCTTCCTCAACAAACTGGCCAAAGAACTGTTTGAGAAGAGCGATTTGAAAGGCAAAAAAGGCATCGAAGTACAGGCACTGCCCTTCTATGCAGGCAACAAATACTACCTATTCTATAAAAAGGTATATACGGACGTGCGTATGGTAGCCGCTCCCCCCTCTTCTGTCGGTAAATTCGGTGGAGAAACAGACAACTGGATGTGGCCGCGCCACACGGGTGACTTCTCCATGTTCCGCATTTATGCGGATGCCAACGGTGACCCCGCAGAATATTCCGCCTCAAACGTCCCTCTGAAGACCCCGAAGTACCTGTCCATCTCCATCAAGGGACTGGAAGAAGGTGACTACGCCATGATTATGGGTTTCCCCGGCAGCACCAGCCGCTACCTCACCGTATCGGAAGTGAAAGAACGCATGGAATCGGAAAACCAGCCCCGCATCACCATCCGTGGCGCACGCCTCGCCGTATTGAAGGAAGTGATGGCTGCCAGCGACAAGACCCGCATCCAATATGCCAACAAGTATGCCGGAAGCAGCAACTACTGGAAGAACTCTATCGGCATGAACAAAGCCATTATCGACAACGATGTGATGGGCACGAAAGCTGAACAAGAGAAAAAGTTCGCCGAATTTGCCAAAGGCAAACCCGAATATGAAGGTGTAGTCGAAAAGATAGATGCCCTGGTAGCCCAGACAATGCCGCTCACCCGCCAGTACTATTACCTGGCAGAAGCATTCAGCGGTGCCATTGAGTTCGGCAGCCCGTACATGATTATGGACAACCTGAAAAAGGGACTGGAAGAAAAGAATGACTCCATCATCAACAAGTGTCTGGAACAATTGAAAGAGGTTTATGCCGACATCCATAATAAGGATTACGACCACGAAGTGGACCGCAAAGTGGCTAAAGCCATCTTCCCCGTATACGCTGAGATTATTCCGGCAGAACAACGTCCCGCTTTCTATCAGACTATCGAGAAAGAATTCAAGGGTGACTACAATGCCTACATCGATGCCATGTACGACAACTCCATCCTCGCCAACCAGGCTAACTTCGACAAGTTCATCAAGAAACCGACAGTGAAAGCTATCGACAAGGACCTGGCAACCCAATACTCGCGTGCAAAGATTGAAAAGCTAATGGCACTGGGACAAGAACTGAGTAGCGGTTCCAAAGAGCTGGCAGTGCTGCACAAAGCATACATCCGCGGTTTGGGTGAAATGAAAGAACCCGTGCCTTCATATCCGGATGCCAACTTCACCATCCGTCTGACATACGGCAATGTGAAATCGTACAATCCGCGCGATGCCGTACACTATAAATATTACACCACTACGGACGGTATTCTGGAAAAAGAAAATCCCGAAGACCGCGAATTCACGGTTCCCGCCAAACTGAAAGAACTGATTCAGAAGAAAGACTTCGGACGCTATGCACTGCCCAACGGTGACATGCCGGTTTGCTTCCTCAGCACCAACGACATCACCGGCGGTAACTCCGGCAGCCCGGTGCTGAATGCCAATGGCGAGTTGATAGGTTGTGCTTTCGACGGCAACTGGGAGTCACTCAGCGGCGACATCAACTTCGACAACAACCTGCAACGTTGTATCAATCTCGATATCCGCTACGTACTCTTTATCCTTGAGAAACTGGGAGGCTGTGAGCATCTGATAAAAGAAATGAACATTATAGAATAACGGACCACCCTATGGGAAAATGACCCTATAAATGAATATGAATGAAGTAACGAGTGAATTAGGTTCAGTCGTTACTTCATCCCTATTCAGTCGTTACCTTATTATCCCCCCTTTCAGAAACCCTTCTAAAGCACTTTTGTATGAGAAGAATTTTACTTTCATTATTCATTACATCTGCCAGCCTGTTCGCCCGCGCCGATGAGGGCATGTGGATGCTGACCGACCTGCAAAAGCAGAATGAAGTCGCCATGACGGAACTGGGACTGCTCATTCCCGTCAACCAAATTTATAACCCCGATGGCATCGCACTGAAAGATGCGGTGGTTCACTTTGGCGGTGGCTGCACCGGTGAGGTTATTTCCGCCGAAGGCCTGGTGCTGACCAACCACCACTGCGGGTACGGCTCCATCCAGCAACATAGCACAGTGGAGCATGACTACCTCACAGATGGTTTCTGGGCTATGAGCCGTGACGAAGAACTTCCCTGCAAAGGACTCACCATCACCTACATCGACGAGATACTGGACGTGACGGACTTCGTAAACGAACAGTTGAAGATTGATCCGGACCCGAACGGCACAAATTATCTTTCGCCCAAGTATCTGAAGGAAGTAGCCGAACGCTTCTCTTCCGAACAAGGCATCGCCCTGACACCGGGACGTAAGCTGGAACTGAAAGCATTCTACGGCGGAAACCGCTATTACCTGTTCATCAAGACCACTTACAGCGACATCCGTATGGTAGGCGCCCCTCCTTCTTCCATCGGAAAATTCGGAGCCGACACCGACAACTGGATGTGGCCGCGCCATACAGGCGATTTCTCCCTGTTCCGCATTTATGCCGACAAGGATGGAAATCCGGCGGAATACTCCAAGGATAACATTCCTCTGAAAGTAAAGAAGCACCTCACCATCAGCCTTGCCGGCTACAAGGAAGGTGATTTCACTTTCGTCATGGGCTTCCCCGGACGCAACTGGCGCTATATGATTTCCGATGAAGTGGAAGAGCGTATGGAAACCACCAACTTCATGCGCCACCACGTGCGTGGTGTACGCCAGGAGGCATTGATGGAAGAGATGCAGAAGAACCCAGCCGTACGCATCCACTACGCCAGCAAGTATGCCTCATCTGCCAACTACTGGAAAAATGCCATCGGCATGAACGAAGGTCTTGTCCGCTTGAAGGTACTCGACACCAAACGCGCACAGCAGGAACAACTCCTGGCACGCGGACGCGAACAAGGTGACGATGCTTATCAGAAAGCTTTCGACCAGATACGCAGCATCGTCGAGCACCGCCGTCCTGCCCTCTACCACCAACAAGCCATTCAGGAGGCATTGGTCACCGGACTGGACTTTATGCGCATTCCCAACACTTCGGCCATGCTGACTGCCTTGAAAAGCAAAGATAAAGCACAAATCAAGTCGGCGGCAGATAGTCTGAAAGTGGCTGCGGATAAGTATTTTGCATCCGTACCCTTCCCCGAAGTGGAACGCATCGTTGCCAAGAAAATGTTGCGGACTTATATGCAATATATTCCGGCAGAACAACGCATCAGCATCTTCGAAGTGATTGACAAGCGCTTCAAAGGCGACAGCGACGCTTTCGTAGACGCTTGTTTCGACCATTCCGTCTTCGGAAAAAAAGAAAATTTCGAGAAGTTTATCCGCAAGCCCGGTTCGTATAAACTGGCTTTCGACTGGATGATACTGTTCAAGCACTCCATCACGGACGGCCTGTTGCAGACAGCCATTGCCATGGCAGACGCCAACAAAAACTATAATGCCGCGCACAAGGTATGGGTGAAGGGCATGATGGACATGAAGCGCAGCGCAGGTACTCCCATTTATCCGGACGCAAACTCTACCCTACGCCTCACGTATGGTAAGGTGCTGCCGTATGAACCGGCGGATGGCGTGGAATACAGTTATTACACCACCCTCAAAGGCGCTATGGAAAAGGAAGACCCCAATAATTGGGAGTTTGTGGTTCCTGCCAAATTGAAGCAACTGTATCAGGCAAAAGATTTCGGACGCTATGCCATGCCAAACGGTGAAATGCCTGTCTGTTTCATTGTGAACACGGACAACACCGGTGGCAATTCGGGCAGTCCGGTGTTCAATGCCAAAGGAGAGCTGATAGGCACAGGATTCGACCGTAACTATGAGGGACTTACGGGAGATATCGCTTTCCGCCCGTCTTCACAGCGTGCAGCGTGTGTGGATATCCGATATACTTTGTTCATTATTGAAAAGTATGCCGGGGCTTCGCACATCATCAAGGAGCTGACGATTGCAGAATAAAAGAAAAGGTTTATAAAAAGGTCGCTCGTGTATGCGGGTGAATGATTATTCGCCCCTACAAGCTATGTGGATGCAGACATGCGTCAGGCTTGTAGGGGCGAAATGTTTTTCAATCATATCTATAGGATTGAATTTATTTTCTTATGGAAAATGTTTCTTTTATTCAAGTATTCTAAAAAATATCCAAAAACAGGTGCTTTACAGGCATGAATGCCCGTAACCCGTGAACAAAAAATACTATCATGCGTTTCTAACTACAGAAGTAATACTATTTTTTATATTAACAAGAAACTTATAGTAAAAACAGAAAGGAAAAGATTATGGAAAAATTTGAAGAACTCATACAATCAGAAAAGCCCGTCTTAGTAGATTTCTTTGCCACATGGTGTGGACCTTGCAAGGCTATGCATCCGGTATTGGAGGAATTGAAAGGACAAATAGGTGAAACTGCGCGTATCGTGAAAATTGACGTAGACCAACACGAAGAACTATCCGCCAAGTATCGCATACAAGCTGTGCCTACATTCATTGTATTCAAAAAGGGTGAAGCCGTATGGCGTCATTCCGGAGTTATCAAAGGCAGTGAACTGAAAGCTGTTCTTGAGCAAAATTCATAAAAGAACAAGAAAATGAAGAAAATACTGACATTTGCAGTCTTAGTTTTTGCAAGCGTACTCGCATTTGCCTGCAAAGACGGGGCTAAAGCACAACCCAATGAGTCTGAACAAAAAGACGTCAAAAGCGGAGAAGTCATCGTAATGAACAAGGATATGTTTATCAAAAACGTATTCGATTACGAGAAATCACAGGATTGGAAGTACAAAGGCGACAAACCTGCTATCATTGACCTATATGCAGACTGGTGTGGTCCCTGCCGTATGACAGCTCCCATCATGAAAGAGTTGGCTAAAGAATATGTCGGCAAGATTGTAATCTACAAGGTGAATGTAGACAAGGAACGCGAACTTGCCGCATTATTCAATGCAAGCAGTATCCCTCTTTTCGTATTCATACCGATGGAGGGGGAGCCACAGCTCTTCCGCGGAGCAGCTGATAAAGCTACTTACCAAAAGGCCATTGAAGACTTTTTGTTGAAAAAGAAATAATAATAGGAAAAGTCACAGGAGTTAAGTATTAATAATCAGCGGCATATCTTTCCACTCATTATTATACCGCTCCGTGACAGTGTGATAACCGGACGCTTGCAGGGCCGCCAAGGCTTGCGGGCGTCCGTTGTTTATACGCTCCGGATAGTGGGAATCGCTGTTCACCTGCACGCGGATTCCTTTTTCAAGCAATACAGGGAAATAGCGTTCATTGGGGTAGAAAGTGCCTAAGTCAAACCAAGCTTTTGTGTTGACTTCTACGATATATCCTTTCCGGGCAATAGCGTCGAAATACTGTTGTATCAAAGCGTCATACCAAGGCTCGTCCAGCAATCCGGGACGGTAAGCGGCGGCATTGTAATGCATCTTGTCGGCATGGCCTACAATATCAAAACCACCCAGTTCTACCATCCTCATCAGGCGCTCATAATAGAGATGCACCACCCGTGCCAGGTCACCACCGAACTCCTTATCGACGATAGTACGGAATTTATCTGCTGAAACATCTATATCCACCACTTCTCCTTTATCATTATAAAGCAGGTGCACCGAACCGATGCGGTAATCCAGCGGCAGTTCACGGAAACGGGCAATGGACGGGTTACTTTCTTCATTCAGATAGTCAATCTCCAGTCCGATATACAGTTCTATCTGTCCGGCATATTTAGCTTTCAGACGGCGGAATTCAGACAGATAGTCGTCCATAGAGTCCCACTCCATCGTCCATGCAGTAGAGAATGGCAGAGGAGCATGTGAAGAAAAGCCATAAGACGTGAACCCTTCGCTCAAGGCAAAGCGGACAAAGTCTTCCATATGGGCACGCCCGTCACAGTACAGGCTGTGACTATGATAGTTAGTTAAATTTCCAGTTCTATTACTCATCGCTTTATCATCTAATCATTTTATCATCCAATCGCTTTATCACATCATTTATCGCTCTGTATTATCCCTCTATTTCGCTGAGTTCCAACCAACGCATTGTCTTTTCATCAATCAAATCCGTCACTTCAGGCAAGCGCTTTGATTTCTCCGTCAACTCTTCCACAGACAATGTTCCACTGCACAGAGCAGCCTCAATAGCTTTCTTTTCTTCTTCAAGAGTAGCAATCTCTTCCTCCAACTGCTCAAACTCCCTTTTTTCCTTGAAAGACATCCGTCGTTTCTCATTCAGGCGGACCTTGGCAGTCTTATCTTCCTGCGGTTTAGCAGCTTCCTTCTCTTTCTCCTTTTCCAGACGGGCTTTTTCATCTTTCCAATCACGATACTGGGTATAGTTTCCGGGGAAATCGCGGATGTCTGCCTGACCGTTGAACACCAGCAAATGGTCTACTACTTTATCCATAAAGTAACGGTCATGGCTCACTACGATTACACATCCCCTGAAGTTCTGCAAATATTCTTCCAACACATTCAATGTAATGATATCCAAATCGTTGGTAGGCTCATCCAATACAAGGAAGTTAGGATTTTGCATCAGCACCGTACACAAGTACAGGCGGCGGCGCTCTCCCCCACTCAGTTTATAGACATAACTGTGCTGGGTTTCGGGAGTAAAAAGAAAGTGTTGCAGGAACTGAGATGCCGTCAGTTTCTTGCCGTTGCCCAGTTCTATGACCTCAGCGATGTCCTGCACCACATCAATCACTTTCATTTGTTCGTCAAACTGCAACCCGTCCTGCGAATAATAGCCAAAGCGCACAGTCTCACCGATATCAATCGTCCCACTATCCGCCTTCTGTTCTCCCATCAGGATTTTGATAAAGGTAGATTTACCCGTACCGTTATTTCCTACGATACCCATCTTCTCATAACGGGCAAAGATATAGGAAAAGTCTTCCAGAATCTTCAGGTCGTCGAAGGACTTGTACACGTGGTCGGCTTCGAATATCTTGCTACCGATGTAGGAGGCTTTCACGTCCAGCTTCACATTATCGTTATTAAAACGTTGTTTGGCTACTTTCTCCAATTCATAAAAAGCCTCTTCGCGGTAACGTGCCTTGTGCCCGCGGGCTTGCGGCATCCGACGCATCCATTCCAACTCCGTGCGATACAGGTTGTTGGCACGGGATATCTCAACATTTGTCGCGTCAATTCGCTCCTGCCGTTTTTCCAGATAGTAACTGTAGTTACCTTTATATTGATAAATCTGACGGTTGTCGATTTCGATGATCTCGGTGCAGACACGATCAAGGAAATATCGGTCGTGCGTCACCATAAGCAGGCTGAGGTTCGTGCGACGCAGATAATCTTCCAGCCATTCGGTCATATCGAGGTCGAGGTGGTTGGTCGGCTCGTCCAGAATCAGCAAGTCCGGTTCTGTGATAAGGGTGTTGGCGAGTGCCACACGCTTCAGCTGACCGCCGGAAAGGTGTTTCACCTGCTGGTCGAAGTTACGTATCTTCAGTTGAGAAAGGATTTGCTTGGCCTTCTGCTCATAGTCCCATGCTTTTTCATGGTCCATACGTATCAGGATTTCGTCTAAACCGGGATGCCCCTCCGTCTCCATGCAGCGCTCATACTCCTTTATTAGCTCTACCGTGCTGTTGCCGTGATGGAAGCAGGCCTCCAGCACAGTCAGTTCTTCGGGATACTGCGGATCTTGTTCCAAATATCCCACCCTGAGGTCACGGCGGAAAGATATAGTCCCACTGTCATAACCTTCTTTTCCGGAAATGATATTCAGCAAGGTAGTTTTGCCACTACCGTTCTTGGCAATCAATCCGATACGCTGCCCCTCGGCCACACCCAAAGAAGCACTCTCAAGCAATACCAAATCTCCGAACGACTTGGTCAAATTCTCTATCTGAAGATAACTTATCACAATCAAAAATTATAAATTAAAAATTAAAACAGAGTCTTGTAGGTCTCTGACAGATTGCAAGGTTCACCGGCTTTTACTTTGCTCCACACCAACTTCATGGGGTCGATGCACTCTCCGGTAGTTGAGTTTTGCAGCACAGGAGCTTCCCGGTTACCGTCTATCAGTGTCATCCATTCCAAGCCATCCACCTCATTGGCAAGAATCACACACAAAGCGATGCCGAATGACAACCAGGCTTCCTTCTTCTTTGGAGCAATCGAGCCACTGTCAATAATTTGTTGCATACTGGCTAAATCTTCTTCCGTACCCTGGAAATCCTTTTTCAACTGTTCCTTCACGGTAGCCGTCACCCATTCAAAAGCTTCATTAATCTGATAGATTTCGGACAAACGAACCGGTATTATCTCCGCCGGATACTTCATTCCCTCCTTGCGTACTTCCAATGAAGAGATGACAGCCTCGGCTTCTGCAACAGATGAGCCCTTACTTACCGTAAAAGAACACTCAAAGGCAACATCGCCCATACCGGTAATCCAAAGATGGGAAGTATAATAAGCACCGTCTTCCTCGAACATCTCTTTACTGTAAGCACATTCCAGACTACCTATTTTCACAGCAGCTGCCGAAGTGTTTTCTTTCAGTTCCTGACGAATCACTTCCCTGCCGTATGTGGCATCGCCTTTATATGCGGAGATACGGAAATTTCCGGTCCATTCACTGGGATTATAAAAGAGAAAAGAGCCTTCTCCGTCTTCAAACTCATTCCAGTCCGCGGGATATATCATGGAAAACCATGCTCCCGGAGAGATAAATTTCTTGCCTTGTGCCATTGTCATTCAGAAGTTAATTGCGAAGCTATCTCGCCTCGTTCGGCAAAAGTAACATTACCGCCGTTGATATGCAAACAAATAGAAACAAAAAACAGCCGATTCTCACGAACCGACTGTCCCAATCATCATCTATGAATGAAGACCATTATAGCCTTCAATATCTTATTAAATCCCTATGAAACTCCAAAGAAAATCATATTTTTCATTTCTGAGCGCAAAGATAATCAATGGAGTAGATAGGTCCTCAATATTTTAAGATATTTAAATTAACATTCCATAAACTAAGGAATTTTATTCAGGCACATCCCACCAAACCGAAACAGACCAAATATCATTGTCCGTAGCCTTGGCATTAGACTCTTTCAGGTTTTTGGCATTATAATTCACCTCATGAGAACAATGAGCCATGCGACGCCACCAATAATTATTATCCGATTTGGAAGCCCCCGGGAACTTTTGAGAAACTGCGGTAGCACGAATACTCTTCGGACGGTCAAAACCTGGATATACAACCCCAAAGTCACCAACATTACCCGCTGAGAAGTTAAAGCGGCGCATATCATTCCAGTTCTGTTGCGAGAATGACATTGCAATAAACTTCTGTTTCATGATTTCCGCCATTGTCAACTCATTTGCCGTTTGCGCAATGCAGTCACTTGCCAGGAATTCGTCGATATCAGCCTGAGGCATAGGATTCTTACCCGGATTATTAGCTGTTCCATAGGCTTTCAGTTTAGTATTCATAAAATCAAGATGTCCCTTAATGGCATTTTTATAAGCAGTCAGCGCACCGCCTTTATCGCCTTGGCGGAAAAGAACCTCAGCTTTGATAAAGTCCATTTCGTAACTTGTCATCAAATGCGTAGGAGACTCCGGCAATGTGTAGAATGTTCCTGTGGACAAAATGGTACCGTCAGCCCCCTGATAATAACTTTCGTCGGCAGCCCCACCTTGCTTACAGCATACTCCTTTCAGAGTCACATAGATTGTATCACCTTCACGACCGGCAGTGCTGACAGAGTAAGATTTTGTAGAAGCATTGTACGTCTGCTGTGCCGGACCCGAATTATTTAAAATATCAGAGTTGATAATATCCACCCCGGATGTCACCATGAAATAAGATTCTCCATTCTTATAATGCTCGTTCATAGGCAACATCTTTTCACGGCGAGGATCATAAACTACACTTCCATCCGTCTGCGGGTATTCAAACAAGTCCGTGTAATATTTAGTCATACGGATATGATCGGACCATGCCGCACAATCAAACAAGAAGGAAGTCTTCAACGGGTCTCCCGCCAAAGCATCACTACTGGTATCACCCGGATCATTCACATGATTGACGATGGTGCTGGTAGCATAATCCTTAGGTCCTTTTTCAATGGCGGATAATATCTCCTCTGGTTTATAGAGACTACTTTTCTTTGAAAGATTATTAAGCCAACGCGCTTTCAATCCATAGACTAACGCTTTCCATTTAGTAACATCGCCATCATTCCAGCTATCTCCATCTTTCAGCGGAGTGGCATTATGCTCCTGCGTCATATCGAAGTAAGGTAAAGCCAAATCCAAGTCAGCCATACAGCCTTCAAAAATAGCCTGACCTGTATCATACTTCGGAGTAAGATAAGCTCCCAACGCTTCGGTATACGGGCACTCGCCATACCAATCAGCCATCAGCATAAATCCCATAGCCCTGATTACATGGGCAACACCAATGTAATGATATGCTCCCTCTTCCTCTGCTTTCTTTATTAGATCCTCAAGATTACAGGCTGCACCTACAAACCAATGCTGGTAAGGGGTAGTAGAAATACCATTACTGGCATCCCAATAAGGCATATAGTTATGCAGGTTGGTGGCCAGAGTGGAGACACCCTTTCGAGAGGTTATCGTACCATTGATAAAACCTGCACGAAAACCTGCCGTACCGGCTGCATATCCATAATGATGTTCAATCCATGGAAGCCTGGATTCCAGGGAGGCAACATCCTGCGTCGGGGTATTGGGATTATCATTCACCTCAAGCCAATCCTCACAGGATGCAAATCCCATCGCTATAACAAGGCTTAATCCTATATATTTTATCTTTTTCATAATTCTTACTTTTAATAATTCATACTCCTTAGAATGTCAAATTAATGCCGAAAGACATACTTGCCGTACTCGGCACACCACAATAGTCAATACCCGTTGAACTTGAACCGGTCACACCAGAACCGGCTACACTGTTTTCAGGATCAAGTCCTTTATAATTGGTGAAGAGCAGCAAGTTATTACCCGTCACATTGATGCTGCATCCTTTTATAAATTTGGTCTTTGCCAATAAAGATTTATCAAATGTATAAGAAAGAGAGATTGAACGCAGGCGCATCCAGTTAGTCTTAGTTATGAAATTCGATGATTCTTTCGTATAGATGTTCGAATAGTAA
The DNA here is from genome assembly GCF_900142015.1 of Bacteroides stercorirosoris. Classification (GTDB taxonomy): domain Bacteria; phylum Bacteroidota; class Bacteroidia; order Bacteroidales; family Bacteroidaceae; genus Bacteroides; species Bacteroides stercorirosoris. Next base: position 10,682 of record NZ_FQZN01000020.1, on the reverse strand, counting down.
TCCTGAATAATCTGATTACCGTTTCTCGCGGTTTTCACTGTGCCGTCAGGATTCAATATATCATAGTTTTTTCCTGCCTCAAAAGTGAATGTCGCATCTTTATAAATCGTATTGCCATTTGCATCTGCCCCGTCAGGAACAACACCTGTGATTTCTAATTTATCACGATTCTGTGTTCGGGTACTCAAGCCGTTGACAGTCAGGTCGTATTCCGTACCGTTATATATAGCACCGCCAAAACGGAAATCCCACAACATGGACAGGTTCCAGTTTTTATATTGTATGGTGTTATTCCAACCGCCCGACATATTCGGTTCACGATTACCTACAAACTCGGTTCCATTACTGGTATACGTAGGCAGTCCCGTAGTTGCATCCAATATCACTTTTCCGTCATCTGTACGCTTCCACTTATTTCCGGTCAATGCCATGAAATTACCATTATTGACCGAAGCGGCTTTCACTCCGCCAATTTGCACATCCGTAACATATAATAACTCCATTCCCTGCAGCAGATTCTCAACCGTACCACGGTTTCCCGCAAAGTTCAGAGTGGTTTCCCATCTCCAATCTTTAGTTTCAACAGGTATTGCAGTGATAGAAAGTTCCATACCTTTATTATACACATTACCGACATTCGTTGAATACATAATGTATCCGTTTGTCTGACTCAGACGGGGAGATACAATCTGGTCCTTACTGTCATTGGTATAGTAAGTAAAGTCGAATCCTAAACGTCCTTTGAAGAAACGCATTTCCAAACCCAATTCAGTAGATTCCGTAATTTCCGGTCGCAGATACGGATTACCACGTGTCCAGGAGTTACCGGTACCTACACCAGCCAGGAATGTTCTCGGTGCCCACAGCGCAGTGGTGGTGGCATAAGCATCGGTATCTTTACCTACACGTGCCCACGATGCACGAATCTTACCAAAGGACAGTACTTCATTCTCCGGTAGCAATTCTGTGAAAACAAAACTTCCGCTCACTGACGGATAAAAATAAGAACGGTTATTCACAGGTAGCGTAGAAGTCCAGTCATTACGTCCGGTAACCGTCAAATATGCAATATTCTTATAAGACGCGCGGAATTCACCGAAAACACCCATCAGCCTCTTGCGGCTCTGATAAGACTGGAACTGTTTAGTTGACTGGTCTATATTTTCAAAACTTGGAAAATCCGGAGTAATAAAATCGTAACCCGTACGACGTTCACGTCTTACTTTAGTATCTTCCGCAGAGTGTCCCAACATCAGGCCTAAATCAAAATCACCCACTTTCTGATTCGCAGTAATGATTAAATTGGAGGTTAAATACTCATAGGTGAAATCATTAGTTGACAGACGTCCATTCTGATAAATATCTTTCATAGCTGCTCCCGGAGCAATATAGGTATAGTCATTAGTTGTATAGCGGTCTATACCGGCACGATAACTGACATTCAGCCAATCGGCTATTTTATAACTCGGAGCTACCGAACCCGTAAAACGAGTGGTTTTATCCCACATCTTATTTTTATTGATAATCCAATACGGGTTATCCGTATCTGATACCAGATTTTGATTATCAGGATCTAAATCCTGGAAGATACGGTATTTACTGCCATCATCGTTTATCCAACGTGCCATATCTTCACTGCGAGCCCAGCTATACACAGCTTGCATAGCACCATTTCCACCTTTACCGTCAGAGTCCCACAGTCCACTGGAAGTCAAAGTCTTATCTGTATTGGAGACTGAGAAAGCTACATTTGCGGCCACGGTAAAATTACCATATTTGCGATCTCCATTGAAACGGAACGTAGTTTTATCATAACCCGTATTAGGCACAATACCGTTTTGGTCAAAGCGAGATATAGACAGGAAGTAGCTACCAGCCTTGTTACCGCCAGATACGGTCAGCGTGTTATCGTAACTTGCTCCATTATTAAAGAAATTTTCAAGATTATCATATGCTTTCTCTCCACTCTTGTATTTTTCTCCCCAAGAAGACATAACCCAATCTGTTTCCAGATTTCCCAAATCATTGTATTGCCCTCTCTTATAAGTATCTTGCATGTCAGGCAGACGATTTACCCAACTCGTAGTAAAGCGAGTATTAAAGGTAACTTCCGTAGTACCATCAGTATTACCTTTCTTTGTAGTAATCACAATAACGCCGGCAGCGGCACGCGAACCATAAAGAGCGGCAGCGGCCGGTCCTTTCAATACTGACATATTCTCAACGTCTTCCGGATTAATATCCATTACACGATTACCAAATGAAGATGCGGTACGGAGCATACCGTCGAAGCCGGAATCACCTCCAATAGCGGTTGAATTATCGTAAATAACGCCATCCACAACAAAAAGAGGCTGGTTGTCGCGCTCAAGCGAAGTTCCACCGCGTAACACAATTTGCGCACCGGCACCTGCGGAACCACCGGACTGAGTTATATTAACACCCGCAATCTTTCCATTCAATGAATTGATCACATTGGCATTCTTATTTTTCAGAAGTTCCTTACTATTTACATCTTGTACTGCATATCCCAATGCCTTACGCTCTTTCTTAATGCCCATTGCCGTTACCACAACCTCACTCAAGGCTTGAGTATCATCCGCCAAAGTCACATTATATACACTTCCCGTACCCACTTTTATTTCAGCCGAAGTATACCCTACGAATGAAATTATCAATGTACTACCCTGCTGAACATCTACAGAGAAGTTTCCGTCAATATCCGTCACTGCACCCGTGCCTGTACCTTTAACCAATACACTGGCTCCAATAATAGGTTCACCTGTCGCATCCACAACTTTACCTGTGATTTTCTTAGCTTGTTGAGTACTTTGGGAACTTGGCGTGTTTTCTCCATCGGCAGCTTTGACCGAATTCGGGGAAAACATCCCAAATAACGCAAGCAACATTAATGATAAGCAATAATTTCTTTTCATAAGCTCTACAATTTGGATTTGTTTGCAAACATATAAATAAATTTAGAATTTTCAGCATAATCATAATTAAAAATATCTAAATGAATATTAATTTATTTGCTTTTATACTTTTGCAAACTAACAATGCTTATTTAACAATAAAGCGACTAATACAAAACACAAATTATTAATCACAAAGATTGCAATAATAAGTAATTTAAATCATATAGAAATCAAATACGAGCATTCTAAAGACATATACACAATAATAACAATCAAAACACTTCCTATTAGACATGTCTATTTTGCAACATCTTTTGTATTACATATAACTTATTTAAAATAAGAAAACAAGGTATTGCAATAGAGGAAAAGGAAATAAAGAATCGCATAATTGCAAAAAACACCCTCACAACTTAAATTTAATATCAAACTATTAATAAAAGTAGAACAGAGAAACTAAACCTTATTAACATAACAATTGAAGTTCAATATGCATAAATTTGAATAAAATATAGCCATTCATTGCCTGTTAATATCCAATATTATCAAGAATCCATACATTATCAGTCGGCCTATAAAGATACCATAGGTTTACCATCTACTTATTATTTTTACTTTTTAGTTTTATATTTATTATATGAATAATATAGACTCATAATCAAAATCAGATACACATAAAATATATATTCATAGAGACTTATAATAAAGATGTGACACCCCTACATTGGTAGCACACAAGAACGACTAAAGTACGCTTTATCATATCAGTACCAAGTTCCAATAGCCAATAAATATTCTAAAAAAAAGATTTAAGACTTTGCCAGCATTAATCCGCAATAAAACATTTATCTCTGATTATCAACAAGTTGACATCTAATTATAGCTATAAATGGAATAGTTCCTTATTTTATATTTAATTATTTGATTTATAAGATATAATGTACTTTGAGTTCCCAAAGAACTCAGCAAGCAAAGAAAATCACTGGTAAAGTTGTAGACGCGACAGATGAGCCAATCATCGGCGCCAGCGTATTAGTGAAGGGTACAAGTACAGGCGCCGTGACGAACATCGATGGCAACTTTTCGGTAGATGCCTCGACTGGTAACACATTAGTAGTATCTTTTGTTGGTTACAAGACCGTGGAGGTCAAAGTAACCAATGCAACTTCTTACTTAGTGACCATGCAGGATGATTTGCATACATTAAGCGAAGTTGTTGTGACGGCAATGGGTATCAAGAAAGAAAGGAAGTCCCTGGGTTATTCTGTAGACGACGTGAATGCCGAAGAACTTATGAGAAATAAAAGCACCAATGCCATCAATTCCTTGGCAGGTAAGGTTGCGGGTGTCAACATCACTCAAAGTTCCGGAGCAGCCGGTGCCGGTAGCCAGATTATTCTGCGTGGTGGAACCTCACTTGAACGTGATAACCAGCCTCTTTTTGTTGTGGATGGCGTTATTTACGATAATTCCACGTCCGTTATCGGTAATTCAGCCTTTGATGGAACTACGGCAACAGCTTCCACCAACTCTAACCGCGTGATGGATATCAACCCGGAAGATATTGAAAACATGTCAATACTAAAGGGACCGGCCGCTGCCGCTCTTTATGGTTCGCGTGCTTCCGCCGGTGTTGTAATCATTACGACAAAGAAAGGTAAAGAAGGCGCCGTAGAAGTCAATCTATCGACGAAATACACAACCAGTTGGGCAAAAAGCCTTCCCGAAACCCAGAAAAAATATAAAAGAGGATTCTCGCAAAACAATTATGATAATGACGGGAACTACTTAGGCATAACTTACGATGATTTTTCCTACGATTCTTGGGGCGAACCGGCTAAAAGCGGAGATCGAATCTATGATAACATTGGCGATTTCTTTGAGCAAGGCGGAGCTTGGGATACCAACTTGAGCATCGCCGGTGGTAGTAAAAACAGTTCTTTCTTCCTCTCCGGATCATACTACAACCAGGATGGTATCATACCGACCACCGGTTACGAAAAAGCAACGTTCCGTTTCAACGGCGAGCAGAAATGGAAAATATTCACTTTCGGCGCTAATGTAGCTTATTCGCAAGCCAATACTGACAAGACGCTTACCTCAGCTGCCCTCTACAATTCAGGCGGTTCCGGTACGATGACCGGTGTGTATCGTTGGTCTCCGTTTGACGACATGACTCATTATATGAATGAAGACGGTAGCCGTTACCGTATGTTTGGCGACCGAAAAGATGTGACGGACGAACGAGACAATCCTTATTGGATTCTCAACAAGAATAAACTTACTGACGAGACAGAGCGTTTCACCGGTAACTTCAGCGTTAAAGCAGACATAACTCCCTGGTGGTGGATCTCCTATCGCATGGGTATGGACTCATATACCACTGCAAACTCAACGACCATTGCCGCCGACGGTGTTTACAAAGAAGCCTGGCAAAACGGTATGATGAGTGAAAACTCCTATCGTTACCGCTATTTGTCAACCAACTTGATGACCAACTTCGGCAAGCAGTTCGGTGACTTCAACTTCAACCTCATGCTGGGTACTTCTACCGACGACACCCGTTCTGAAAGTGACTATCGCATGGCATGGAACTTCCAGGTTCCGGGATTCTACTCGTTCGACAATGCACTGGATAATGAACGTAACTTCAAGAATGTCAAGTCGCGCAAAAGACTGGTAGGCTTGTTCGGTGAGTTCCGCGCCGACTGGAAAAACACCGTGTTCCTGACTGTAACAGGACGCAACGACTGGTCTTCTACATTACCGATTGAAAACCGTTCCTATTTCTATCCATCCGTAGGCGGTGCCGTCGTGTTCACCCAGTTCCTTCAGGATCGTGGCATCATGGGCGACAACATCCTCTCGTTCGGTAGAGTACGTGCATCCTGGGCGCGCGTAGGTAAGGACACATCTCCTTATGTAACCAACACAGCCCTTTGGCCCGTAGGTACATTCATAGGGAACAAAGTGGGTGTGGGTAATAACTGGATGGCCGGCAACCCTTATCTGAAACCCGAAATTACCGAATCTACAGAAATCGGTCTTGAACTTCGTTTCTTCAAGAATCGCCTGAGATTCGACTTCGCCTACTACACCAACAATTCTTTCAATCAGATTCTGAGCCCGCGTCTGTCCAATACCATCGGTTATATTCTGCGTAAGGTTAATGCCGGAGACGTTTACAACAAAGGTATGGAACTTAGTATCGGCGGCTCTCCCATCAAGACAAACGACTGGACTTGGGAAACGACTCTTAACCTGAGCGGCAACCGTGGTACCGTCAAGAACCTGATGGAAGGAGTAAACATCCTTTATGTGACCGATGCTCAAGTGGGTAAGGCAAAAGCCGCCTCTTTCAATGATGGCAACTTCATGGCAATATCCGGTGCTCAATGGAGCCGCAACGATGAAGGCAAGGTGATACTTGACGCAAACGGCATGCCTACTTCCGACAACAAAGAAACTTACGAAATCGGTAACCGCGAACCAAAGGTATCCGGTGGCTGGAATAATACTTTGACCTGGAAGAACTGGTCGTTCAACATGCTGTGGGACTTCCGCTTCGGCGGCCATGTCTACAATGGCACTCAATATGCAATGACGGTGGCAGGTATAAGTAAACTAACAGAAGGCCGCGATGCTTTAACCATCACAGGTGTCGTTGCAACAGGAGAAGACGCCAATGGCAATCCTATCTATGAAGACAAAACCTTCAACTTCGAGGCCGGCAAGACTTACCAATACAATGGAAAAGAAACAAGTGGCGCTTACATCATCGAGAACTATTATACTCAATACTATAAAAACGAAAGTGCAAACTCTATGACAAAAGTAAACGCTCTGCGTCTGCGCACCATCTCCTTGTCATACACCGTGCCTAAATCGTTTCTTGCGAAAACAAACGTTATCAAGCGTTGCATGTTCACTGCTACCGCCAACAATCTACTGCTCTTCACTAACTACGATGGAGATCCGGAAGTTGCAGCAGCCGGTTCGGGTGCCGTCGGTTCTTCCTCTGTGGGCATTGACTATTGCGGTGTTCCTGCGACAGCCAGTTTCTCATTTGGTGTTAATTTGACGTTCTAAATTTGTGTAACACTGTAAAAAACGAAAGAATATGAAGCTATATAAAAAATTATTCCTGGGTCTTGCCGCCTGCATGTCCTTCGCATCATGCTCGGACTGGCTGGATATCAATGTAGACCCCAACACTCCTACCGCAGAGAGTGCACAATATCAGAATCGCCTGCCTTGGTGTCAATTCTATCTGAGCCACGGATATATGATTGTATCCAGCAATACGACCTATTATTGCGGACAGATTGCCGCCCCGACAGGTTCTCAGCAAATGGGCGCCACCAGATGGAACCTAAATGCCGCCAACCGTGCAAACAATGGCCAGCAATGGTTCTTGGTTCCTTGCGCGTCCAATCTGAAAGACCTGTATGACAAGGCCATGGCTGCCGAAGCTTACCACTATGCAGGCGCTGCCAAGTTCATGCGTGCCTTTGGATTTATGGAGATGACCGATTTATACGGCGAACTTCCCTACACGGAAGCACTCAGCGAATCGGTTGCTCCCAGATATGACACCGGCAAGACCATCTTCCTGGGATGTATTGCAGAGTTGGAAGAAGCCATCGAACTGTTCCAAAGGGATCAGAGTGTATCAGCCGCCCCTCTTTCAGTAGGTGACAGCTGGAATGACGGAGATGTAAACAAATGGCTCAAAATGTGTTATCTACTGAAAGCCCGCTGGCTGAATCACCTGACCAAGAAGCAAGCCGGCAGCTACAAAGATGGCAAATATGACGCAGCAGAAATCCTTTCCTGCCTGAACAAAGCCCAGCAGAGCAACAGCGACAACACGCTGATCCGCCATACCGACACCAACGGTTCCACGCACGACGTCCAGGGATGGAACGAAACCGTTGACTACTCCGCACTCTTCTCAACCGTGGGCATGAACAACAACCGCTATTACGTGACAGCAACGTTCTACGAAAACCTGACCAATTTTGGCGGTTACGGTGTGGAAGACCCGCGTGCCGACAAATTTATCCCCTGGGCACGTTCAGTGAAATCAGCCGGTACGCTACCCGAAATAAAATGGTCGGATGACGGAAGATGGCGCCGTTCGATGGGAGTGGATTTGCAGACTAACATATTGAGCAATTCCGGGCCTTTCGCCCTATCCTATAACAACACTACCAATTCCTGGTACTGCAACACCACAAAGGAAGAGCGTTTAGGCGATACCATCTACGTGCAGGGAAGATGCGGCAGCAAGGGATATAACAGCAACAAAGATATGCTATTCCGCATGTATGCCACCAATGACGCTTCGGCTCTGAGCGGTGTATTCCATACACGTGCATCAAGTCCCACCGCAATGGCTTCCTACGCTGAAGCCTGCTTCATCAAAGCCGAAGTGCTGTTCCGCCAAGGCGACAAACCGGGAGCTTACACTGCCTACAAAGAAGGTGTAAAGGCCAATATTGAATTCGTAAACGATCAGCTGAACACATGGATCACGGAAGATGCTACCCTGGCAAGCTGTCCGTCATTCACCCCAATGAAACAAGCCGATATTGACAACTTCCTGAATAACGGGCTTGGAGCAGCAGCCGACATCACCCTGGGCAAGATTATGACTCAGAAGCAAACGGCAATGCTGTTCACCCTCGAACAATGGAATGATATGCGTCGTCTTGATTACAATACGGAGTACTTCCTGAATTGGAATAAACCTTACGAATACAGAAACACTCCTACCTATTGGACGTATGTTCCGCAAGACAAATACCCGCGCCGCTGGAAACAAGCGTCTTATGAAACAGACTTTAACTTCGAGAATCTGAAAGCAATCGGCTCCGAAGTACCCGGTGCGCTCGACCTGCCGGTGGGAGTAGGCGAAGGAGCCTGGTATAACTCAGACCAAATCTGGACGTTGCCCATCTGGTGGGATTCCAATCAGGAATAATCTGCGACAGCATAGCACAGTCATCTTGCTATCTGGAAGCATAGTTAATAAACTTATTGAAAACTTTTACGGTTTTCATTCATAGATGATGATTAGGACAGCCGGTTCGTGAGAATCGGCTGTTCACTTTTCCCGCCTCTACTTTCCTATCGGCTGAATCTTCCGCCTCACATCTTTTGAAATCTCCAGAAACATATAATTCAACTTACCGGAATGAATACCTTCTTCATTCTGCTTATACTTATTATTAGCATACTGCTTGGACTTATCGAATGTGAGGCGCGACATCTGATTCTGCGACTTGCCCACCATCGTCGAGTCCAGTTTCTCATCCGGAAAGAAGTCATCCAGATCCACATCACCAATCATGGTGGTTTCCAGGAAATTCATGTTCTTGCGTCCCGAGTCGGTATAATACCCCACAAACATATGTCCCGGAGTACGCACCAGTATCGGTTCTATATTAATGGCACGGAGCAGGGAAGCGAACAACACGCTGCCATCCACACAATTTATTTGTGAAGACTCCAGCGCATCGTCAAACGTGCGTACACGCTGCGAAAAGACGACATTGCTGGACAAGCTGGTATTAGAAACAGAACTGTAACGGAAGTTACGCTTCTGAAGCACGTTCCACAAAGCATAGACCTGCTTATCCACCCCTTCGGCACTACCGCCCTGATAGCCCAGAAAGCGATTGACGATACGCGTATTAAGCGCCTCGCGCAGCAGCTTGTCAATCATCGGATTTTCTTCATTGACGTATGCGGCAAAGAAGATTCCCGTATCATGAAACTTTGTCCCGTTCGTAACGTAACCCAACAGACACTCATTAATACTGCGGACGGAGAACGTGCGAACCCGCTGCCCCAAATCCTTCTCATTCATTTCAGCCTTGATGGCCACACTGACCGGTTCCGCCTGGTTAATGTTCTTCAACGCTTCATAATTCCATATAATATCGGGATATATCGTATAGTCCGTCCGTGGCTTTGCCAGCACGAACTCAGATACCGAACGGGAAAAGAACGGAGTTTCGGCCACCTCAATCCGTATCCGGCTATATGCTTTGCCCGAACGCACACGGATAGCGATGCAGGATTTTGAATTGCCCAGATAGAGGGAATCGGCCGGAACAATGACCTGCGCATCCGTCGTTGCCACAGAGAGGATGGCGGAAGGAAAAATATTGCCTCCCAGTTCATCGGTTATCTCGAATCCGGAGCGGAACGGAGCCGAATTCAGCCAGAAAGAGCCTGCCACTACTATCAAAAATAAAGCGATCAATACAGGCAGACGCCACTTCCGCTGTCTGAAATTTATCTTATTCAATTCTTTCATACTTCTATATACTGCTTACGTACAACAAAGATAGGGATAAAAAAGATAGGGTAACCACGGAAATAAAGTAAATGTAAATACAATGAACGCAAATACAAGTTAATATCCGGAACGGAAAGGAATGAAACTTGTAGCCCGTAACCGTTTTTTTCTTCTTCCAACCACTAACCCTTTTCTTAGGCATTCTTACACTTCTTTCTGCCTAAACTTAATACCTTCGTATGCGAATAGCTATTCTTTCCATCATGGGGTTCTTTTCTTTCCTCCATGGAGAAACTTTCTTTCCACTATGGTGGAAAGAAAAAATCCCCACGATGGAAAGAGTAAGCGTTTACTACGTTTTGATGTGTACTGGTTTTAGTTGACAACTTCGGTTGTTATGACTTAATAAGTTTACTCACTATAATTTAATTCCTAAAATTGTTTACTTCCAAGGT
>NZ_FQZN01000019.1 GCF_900142015.1 Bacteroides stercorirosoris | reverse complement strand
AAGCTAAATGGAATGAGCCCGGTACAATACCGAGCTCATTATGAAGAGAATTTATAAAGTTATAATTTAACGTCCAACTTTCGGGGGGCACTTCAAACAGACACACCCTCTTACTTTTTTTATTATGAAGAAGAAAAGTGTTAAGTGCGTTCCAGTTGCACAGTAAAGTGACGCATCAAAGGTGCTTCCCAAGTGATACGAACACCATGCGTAATGCTTTCACGCCGGTCGAAAACATTCTTCAGCGCAACAGCTATCACATTCATGTGATTGTCCGTATAGACACGGCGGGGGATGGCAAGACGAAGCAGATCCAGTCCGTTAAAACGGTTTTCACGGGTCACAGGGTCACGGTCTGCCAAAATATAACCAATTTCGCATCCTCTGATACCAGCCTCAAGATATAACTCAACGGTCAGCGTCTGTGCCGGAAATTCATTCTTCGGAACATGTGTCAATACTTTGGTTGCGTCTACAAAAATGGCATGGCCGCCCGCAGGACGCTGATAAGGAATGCCATACTCATCCAGTTTCTTTGCCAGATATTCCACCTGGCGGATGCGGGTTTCCAGATTATCGAATTCTGTATTTTCATCCAGGCCCACGGCAAGCGCACTCATATCGCGCCCGTTCATGCCGCCATAAGTGAGATAACCTTCATACTGCACGCAAAAACCTTTGGCACCTTCATACCAATCTTCTTTCCGCGTAGCAATAAAACCTCCCATGTTGACGATACCGTCTTTCTTGGCACTCATCGTCATACCGTCAGCCAGGCCGAACATTTCCTTCGTAATCTCCTTTATCGTCTTATCCGCATACCCTTCTTCACGCATCTTAATGAAGTAAGCATTCTCGGCAAAACGGGCGGAGTCAAACAATACAGGTTTATTGTATTTATCCGCAAGAGCGCGGACTTCACGCAAGTTATGCATGGATACGGGTTGTCCGCCCGCAGTATTGTTTGTTATGGTAACGATGATGAACGGTATCCGGTCACCATATTCCTGCAATGCTTTCTCCAGTTTGCCAGGATCCACATTGCCTTTGAAGGGGATTTCCAACTGCGTATTCTTCGCCTCATCGATGGTGCAGTCCAAAGCAATGGCTTTTCGACCTTCGATGTGCCCCTTAGTGGTATCAAAGTGAGAGTTACCGGGAACGATGTTGCCCTCGTGCACCAGATAAGAGAAAAGAACATTCTCGGCGGCACGCCCCTGATGGGTAGGGATGACATATTCGAAACCGGTCAAGCGGGTGATTACCTCTTTCAGCTTGAAGAAAGAGGAAGCTCCGGCATAACTTTCGTCGCCCAGCATCATCGCTGCCCATTGACGGTCGCTCATTGCTCCCGTACCGGAGTCGGTTATCAAATCGATATATACTTGTTCGGATTTAAGCTGGAACACATTGTAATGGGCTTCTTTCAACCATTGTTCGCGTTCCTGGCGGGTACTCTTCCGAATGGGTTCCACCATTTTAATTTTCCATGACTCTGCAAAGGGTAATTCCATAGTGTTTACTTATTGTTTTTTGACATTTAGTTAACAAAAAGACCCGTATAAGTTCTTATACGGGTCGAATATACACATTTACACAGAATCCACCAAGACATTCCGTGTCTTTCTGTCAAAAACTTCACTCTTTTGACAAGAACTTCTTCTTCGCCTTCTTACCCATCTCTTGTATGACAAAAGGGAGAGGGTGCTCCGATACATATATTTCACGCTCTTCGGGTTTACCGGTTTTCTCAGGAGAGAGATAGAAATCCGGCATATACGAGTAGTCTTTCAGATCAGGACAATATACACTGAAGCGTAGGTGAGAGCCTTGCTTGTAATTCTCCCCGCCGATAATACCGAGGGGCTGTCCTGGAATAACCTCATCACCCGGAGATACAAAAATCCCTCCATCCCGGAATAACTTGTAACGGGCAAAAGTTCCGTCTTTATGGAATACCTCCACATGATTTTCCGTTGCCTGGAAAGATGTTCCCTCAGATGTGGAAGCGGAATTATCATTAACTTCCGTCACCTCTCCGCCACGCGCGGCAAAAATGGTATCGCCCGCAGTCGTGTGAAAAGCAAGTCCTGTCAGACGCTTCTGCCCTTCCTTTCCGAGAATCCTGTCCAAAGAATACATACGGTTCACCCTCACCGTCTTACCTTCTGCCAAAGGGAAAAGATATACGAAATTGGTATCTGCTTTCAGAAAGAAATTTCCTTTTCGATAAGTATAGCGATAGGAGAAGCCGATAGAAACATTTTCAGTGCTCGGCCGCAAGGTCAACAAGCGCGTTTTTCCAAAATGGATAAATGTTTCATGAATAGAGCCTTCAGGGTAAGAGGTATTGTTCAACCGCGGGAAACTCAAAGTTACCGTATAGGGCGTGTGCGAGTCAGTTGTAGCGTAAAAAGTCACCTCACCTTTGTCAGAACGTTCGTAGGTGACTTCAACAACCTTATCCGATTGAGCAACGGCCAATACAGGCAGCATAATAAGAAAAAGAAAATTGTGTCGTAGTTTCATGGTATCATTGTTTGAGATTAATCCGCTTGCCAGGTCAATACAAAGTCCTGATGCAATATATAATGAATGTGGAACTTCCGTTGTTCCTGTGTCCGATACTCTTCAGCAAGGAAATCGCCTCTTTCGGAAACCGTAAAAGGGAAGATATGCAAATGTTCACGAAAGTCCACCTCAGCCATATTCATACACTTAAACATGACTTCCTTGGCCGACCAGTGAAGCAACAAGGCCCACGTATCCGTTCCCTGATAAGAAGAAACTTTTTCATCAGCACGCATATACTTATGCGCCACCCTGTGCACCCGTTCACCGTATTGCTCTATATCAATCCCCACTTCCTTACCGGCTTCACCGATAATGACCGATACATAACCACGGGTATGCGAAATGCTGACCGAGGCACTATTATCCGCCAGATAAGGCTTTCCGCTGGAATGATAGGCTATTTCTTTCTCTTCGCCCAGCAAAGTGAACAACAGCACACGAACCGACAACCACTCCAGGCGGCGATGTTCCGCCGAGAAACGTTGCATAGCTTGCCGATACGTGTCTTGCCGAGGAAGCATATCCAACAATTCATCCAGTGTTTCGTCCATCTTCCAGACACCCCACTTGTAGGATTGCTCCGTATGTTGCAAGAAAAGAGACATATTCAATCAGTTCTTTTTATCAGCCTCTGCCGAAAGAGGCTGAACAGTGAATTTGACTTTCAGGATACGACGGTTGTCCATCTCCAGCACCTCGAACTCGTAATGACCGTATGTCACCTTCTCATGCAGGGCGGGAAACTCTCCTTTCAGTTCAAGCAACAATCCCGCCAGCGTGTCGGCATCGCCCGCCACTTCGTCAAAGGCTTCCTCGTCCACTTTCGTAATCTTATAAAAATCCGTCAACTGCGTCTTGGCTTCAAATACCCAGGTATGCTCGTTGAGTACCGCATAAGTGCGCTCTTCATCGTCATATTCGTCATGGATTTCACCGACTATCTCTTCGATGATATCTTCCATCGTCACGATGCCCGACGTACCGCCAAATTCATCAACAACAATAGCGATATGAATCTTATTAGCCTGGAAATCACGCAGCAAATCATCAATCATCTTCGTTTCCGGCACAAAATAGGCGGGACGTATCAATGATTGCCAGCGAAACTCACTCTTGTTCAAATGGGGAAGCAAATCTTTGATGTACAAAATCCCTTTAATGTTATCCCTGTTTTCCGAATAAATGGGAATACGGGAATAGGCATTCTCTACAATACATTTCAATACATCCTTGAACGGTGTACGGATATCCAGGTCCACCACGTCCAAGCGGGAAGTCATCACCTCCTTCGCAGTTTCACCGCCGAAACGGATAATGCCTTCCAGAATGTTGTTCTCTTCCTTCAACTCCGCCTTATCAGTCAGTTCCAGAGCATGAGAAAGCTCATCTACGGAGATGTTATGATTCTTACGGGCAAAATGCTTATTCAGGAAAGAAGTGGAACGCACCAACACGGAAGCCAGCGGATAGAAAAGGGAACGGAACATCCATATCCCCCTGGCCGAGAAACGGCAGAATGCCAATGTTTTCTGAGCCGAATAAATCTTCGGCATGATTTCGCCAAAAAGGAGCAGAAGGAACGTCAGTATAACGGTAAGTATAAGAAACTCCGCAATAGCCGAATGAAACTCAAACACACTCATAAAGAAGAAATTGCAGAGCATGATGATAGTCACATTCACAAAGTTGTTTGTTATCAGAATAGTCGCCAACAGGCGTTCTGTATCATCCAGGAGTTTACGGATTTTCTCATCCGAAGGATGTTTCTTCTCGTCAATAGCATTCAAGTCTGACGGAGAAAGCGAGAAAAAGGCTATTTCTGAAGCTGAGGCAAAGCCGGAAACAAGCAACAGCAAGCCTGCCAACACAATGGCGATAATTGCCGAAATAGTAGGGGTATGTACGGATATACCATTAAAAACTTCTGCCAACTGGCATGAATAAGCGTCTGGGTCCAAAGATTTTGGTTTTAGTTAAACAATTAGAACGGTAAATCGTCCGTTGTATTATCTTGTGCAGGGGTAGCCTGCGATTGCGCTATCGGTTGTGCAGGAGCGGCACCTTGTGCCATGCCTTGTTGCGGCGCAGCAGCACCCGGTGCGGAAGTCCCCCGCGGAGTCAGCATTTCCATATTATCGACAAAGATTTCCGTAATATAGCGCTGAATTCCCTTTTGGTCATCATAAGAGCGGGTACGTATCTTACCTTCCACATAGAGTTTATCACCCTTATGCACATATTTGTCAACAATCTCTCCTAAGCGGTTCCGGAAAACAAGATTATGCCAATCAGTACGATCAGGAACTTGAGTGCCATTTTGCAGAGTATATCCTTTCTCCGTAGTAGCTAAAGAAAGCTGAGCAACGCAGTTTCCTCCATCATAATAGGTTACTTTAGGATCTTGTCCGACATTTCCAATCAATATTACTTTATTTACTGACATAAGCCTTTTTCTTTTTATTTGAATTTGCCGCCAAAATTAAACAGAATAATCACACAATGCAAGAATAAGCGCAACTTTTATAGATATTTCTCCAGGAACGCATGCACCAGGCGGGAGACTGCATACTGCCCCAAATCCTCTGTCTTCACCCGTTGGAAAGCAGAAAAAGAAGCAGAGTTCTCCGGTAGAGCGACCTCATAAAAATTAGTATATATCACCCTGTGTGAAAGCACATGCTTCACATTTCCACAGACAAGGCGCAACGCCGGAACCTCTCCGTCCGCAAAAAGAGCACGCACTTCCGGCAGCTCTCGGAACGTGCCTTCCGGCACCGGAACAGTGGTCTCAATCAATGGTAGTTCGAAAAGATTTTTCCATATATCATCACCCGTCCGCTTATGTAAATAGGTACACGCGCCCATGCGTACATATATATAATTAAAATAGCGGTTGCTCGTTTTCGTCTTATGTTGTTTGACGGGCAACTTTGCCACCAGTCCATTCCGCAACGCAGAACAACTGTCCGCCAAAGGGCAAAACATACAATTAGGCGACTGAGGCGTACACTGTATAGCACCGAAATCCATGACAGCCTGATTATACACAGCAGGACGTGATTTATCCAGCATTTCCTCCGCCAAAGCAGCAAACAGTTTCTTCCCTTTCGTGCTGTCAATCGGCGTATCGACGCCAAAGTAACGGGAGAGCACCCGATAAACATTACCATCCACCACAGCATAGGGCATGCCGTAAGCAGCCGAACAAATGGCCGCAGCAGTATAGTCCCCTACCCCTTTCAAAGCACGGACCCCCTCATAGGTTGTCGGGAAAACGCCATTCATGCTTTTTGCAGCCGCATGCAGATTGCGGGCACGTGAATAATACCCCAACCCCTGCCAGCATTTCATCACCTCATCTTCTTCCGCTTCCGCCAAAGCCGCCACATCGGGAAAACGACGGATAAAACGCAAAAAATAGTCATAACCTTGCACCACCCGAGTCTGTTGCAGAATGATTTCCGATATCCATATCATATACG
Source organism: Bacteroides stercorirosoris (assembly GCF_900142015.1). Classification (GTDB taxonomy): domain Bacteria; phylum Bacteroidota; class Bacteroidia; order Bacteroidales; family Bacteroidaceae; genus Bacteroides; species Bacteroides stercorirosoris. The sequence goes on along the minus strand of NZ_FQZN01000019.1, from coordinate 117,252 downwards.
GGTCGGTGGTATCCCTCCAAGGCAATTCACGCTTGTTTTCGGCATACCATGCCACTAATTTCTCACTAAATATATTCATCTCTATTACAAGTACTTATAAAATTCAAAAAAGGGTTATTCACTTACAGCCGACAATGCCCTGTCAAGAGCACGATTTCCACACGGGATAAAACATTTTTCATTTCCACAATCGCCGCCACAATGCTTGTGGAGGCGATTTATCACCCACATAAATATGCAAAGTGTATCCTTCACCCTCTTTCCCACAGCACAAAAATAGCTCTTTTTCACCCTAACAAAACTTAATCGGAAGACTTTTTTAGAAAATTGTCCAGAATATATTTTTTAGAGAGCGCAAAAAGCTATATATTTGCAGTCCAAAAAATTAGGAAACTATAGTAATAATATTTTTTTTAAAGAAAAATGACTAAAGCTGATATTGTAAACGAAATTACAAAGAACACCGGGATTGACAAAGTGACAGTACTTGCGACCGTTGAAGCATTCATGGACACAGTAAAAGCATCTTTATCTAAAGATGAAAATGTTTACCTCCGCGGGTTTGGTAGCTTCGTAGTGAAGAAAAGAGCACAAAAAACAGCTCGTAACATCTCAAAGAATACTACGATCATCATTCCGGAACATAATATTCCGGCATTTAAGCCTGCTAAAACATTCACCATCTCCGTGAAGAAATAATAAACAAGAGTATTAACCAATTAAATTATCGAAGCTATGCCTAGCGGAAAGAAGAAAAAAAGACATAAAATGTCTACGCACAAGCGTAAAAAAAGACTAAGAAAGAACAGACATAAAAGCAAAAAGTAATTTTTAGTCTGAAAGACAGAAATAAAGAACAAACTTGTGAAGCTATTTGTCTCGCGAGTTTGTTCTTTGTTTAAGTAACAAATTGTAGTTAACAAGGTGACAAGGAACAAGGAGACAAGGGAGATAGTCGCAATACATTCCCTCTTGTCAACCCGTAAACTTAGAATCTGGTTGACTTAGAACCTAAAAGCAAGAAAAAAATTGTGACAAGCGAACTCGTTGTAGACGTACAGCCCAAAGAAGTCTCCATCGCACTGCTCGAAGACAAGAGCCTGGTGGAACTGCAAAGCGAAGGAAGAAATCTCTCCTTCTCGGTGGGCAACATGTATTTGGGACGAATCAAGAAATTGATGCCCGGCCTGAATGCCTGCTTCGTGGACGTGGGTTACGAGAAAGATGCTTTTCTTCATTATCTGGACTTAGGTCCTCAATTTAACTCGTTAGAGAAGTACGTAAAGCAAACTTTAAGCGACAAAAAGAAGCTACCCCAAATTACAAAAGCAACCATACTTCCCGACCTTGAAAAAGACGGCACTGTAGCCAACACACTCAAGGTAGGACAAGAAGTAGTGGTGCAGATTGTCAAGGAGCCTATCTCGACCAAAGGCCCGCGCCTGACTTCCGAAATTTCATTTGCCGGAAGATATCTGGTGCTGATACCTTTCAACGACAAGGTTTCCGTATCACAAAAAATTAAATCGAGCGAAGAACGCGCCCGCCTCAAACAATTGCTGATGAGCATCAAGCCGAAAAACTTCGGTGTTATCGTCCGCACCGTTGCCGAAGGAAAACGCGTGGCCGAGCTCGACGGAGAGCTTAAAGTTTTATTAAAACACTGGGAGGATGCTGTGACCAAAATACAGAAAGCCACTAAATTCCCGACTCTGATTTACGAAGAAACCAGCCGTGCCGTAGGCTTACTGCGCGACTTGTTTAACCCTTCTTTCGAGAACATCTACGTCAACGACGAAGCCGTGTTCCACGAAATCAAGGACTACGTAGCACTCATTGCCCCTGAACGGGCAGGAATTGTGAAGCTGTATAAAGGCCAACTTCCTATTTACGACAATTTTGGTATCACCAAGCAAATCAAGTCTTCGTTCGGAAAGACGGTTTCATACAAGAGTGGTGCCTACCTGATTATTGAGCATACTGAGGCGCTTCACGTAGTAGACGTGAACAGCGGTAACCGCACCAAGAATGCCAACGGGCAGGAGGCCAACGCGCTCGAAGTGAACCTGGGAGCTGCCGACGAACTGGCTCGCCAGCTGCGACTGAGAGATATGGGTGGTATCATCGTGGTGGACTTCATCGACATGAACGAAGCCGAAAACAGACAGAAGCTTTACGAACGTATGTGTGCCAATATGCAAAAAGACAGGGCAAGACACAACATCCTACCGCTCAGCAAATTCGGCTTGATGCAAATTACCCGCCAGCGTGTGCGCCCGGCAATGGATGTCAACACCACAGAAATTTGTCCCACCTGTTTCGGAAAAGGCACAATCAAGTCGTCCATCCTCTTTACGGACACTTTAGAGAGTAAAATTGACTACTTAGTCAACAAATTGAAGATTAAGAAATTCTCGTTACACATCCACCCGTATATCGCTGCCTATATTAATCAGGGACTTGTTTCCCTGAAACGGAAGTGGCAGATGAAATACGGATTTGGTATCAAGATTATTCCAAGCCAGAAACTTGCGTTCCTGGAATATGTATTCTATGACCCACACGGGGAAGAGATTGACATGAAGGAAGAATTCGAAATTAAATAAGAAAAGACGGCGGAGTATTTGAAAAACTTCGCCGTCTTTTTTTATTCTTCCGCCGCTTTTTTGAAAAAAGCCACCGTATCATAGAAACAAATAATCATTCGTTTGTACATGCCAGCCGATATATCTCTTTGCTGTCCTGTTTCGTCAACTTCACATAATTACCTACGAACTCTCCCTTATTACGGTGCAGGCTGTCTGCCAGACGGTCAATATCAGGGTTCTCAATGCCCAACGCTTTAAACGTAACAGGAAGTCCCAGAGAGACAAAGAAAGATTTCAGTCTATGGATGCCCTCCAATGCAACCGCTTTCTTATCTCCCGACTCAGAAACGCCCCAAACACGGACTGCATATTGGGCTATTTTATCTACATTATGTTCCACCATCCACGTCATCCAGGCAGGAAAGATTACGGATAACCCTGCACCATGGGTAACGCCATAAATCGCACTGATTTCATGTTCCAGGAAGTGGGAAGCCCAGTCTTCTTCACAGCCCACACCACACGTTCCGTTATGTGCAATCATGCCCGACCACATAAGATTGGCACGAGCACCATAGTCTTCGGGATTCTTCATCACTTTAGGAGCCTCGTCGATGATAGCCATCAGAGTTCCCTCACAAAGACGGTCACCTATCTCTACTTCTTGCGTATTAGTGAAATAACGTTCCATGATGTGCGCCATCATATCGGCTACACCACAGGCAGTCTGGAAAGGAGGTAAAGTATAAGTCAGTTCCGGATTCATGATAGAGAAGACCGGGCGCAGAACTTCGGGCACACGCAGGCTGAGTTTCTGCAAACCGTCCAGTTTGGTAATGACAGTGTTACCGGAACCTTCGCTTCCGGCGGCAGGGATAGTCAGGACTACAGCGACTTTCAAGGCTTTCGTCACTTTGGCTTTTCCGATATAGAAATCCCAGAAATCACCATCATAGAGCACACCTGCGGCTATGGCTTTTGCCGTGTCAATGACGGAACCGCCACCTACGGGCAATAACATATCAGCTTGTTCACGACGACAGAAATCAATGCCTTCATACACCTTCGTATCTACCGGATTAGGCTGCACACCACCCATCAGGCAATATTCAATCCCCGCTTCCTGCAAAGATTGTTTCACCCTATCCAGTAAGCCGCTCCGCACAATAGAGCCGCCACCGTACACAATCATCACCTTTCGTGCACCGTGTTTCAGCGCCAGTGCACCGACTTGCATTTCTGTTGCTTTACCGAAAACGAATTCGGTAGGGCTGTAAAAGACGAAATTATTCATAATTCATTTGTTATATATAAATGATAATTTAGCGGCTTTGCTGCTAAAAATTGACAATTAACAATTGACAATTGACAATTACCATTCGGAACGATTGTTTAAGCACAATATAGCGCAGCCTATTTGTTAATTATCAATTGTCAATTGTCAATTTTTAGCGGGCATCCGCCCGCTAAATTATCATTTAATGTATTTACTATACCTTTCGAAGAAGCGTTTAAACGCTCCCCATTTCATCAATCCTTTCTCGAAAACCAGAATGCCTAGCAGTGCACAGGAGATTCCTAACAAAACATCAATCAGATAATGATGCCCCGAATAAACGGCCGTACACCAGATGCCCACCATAATAAAGGCAAACAATGCTATCAGCCAGCCCTTGCAACGATTCATTATCGCATAAGCCAATGCCACAACCATATACGCCGCATGCAACGAAGGCACAGCAGCAAACACATTGGCATTACGTCCATAAATTGAATCGAAAATAGTGCATCCCATCAACTCATCAAAACGTCCCAGTCCCGCTACATTTCCGGGAGTATCCAGCATAGCCTCAAAACCATAATTCATGGCATACCAGGGTGGTGCCGCAGGATGAATATAATATCCAGCAAAACCAATCAGATTCACAAGCAGAAAAACCATTGCAAAACGCAGATACATCCGGCGTTCGCCCTTCAGATAAAGCCACAAGCCGAAAGCAATAGGCACAGGCACCCAGCAAAGATAGAACACCCCTGCAAAGAAATCAGCAACAGCCCAATGATGTATAGCAAAATATTCACAGGGAATAAGCACCGCTCCATTCACCGATATGCCGAAAAGAGACTTTTCGGCCTCATACAAGCCCTGCACATCAATAGGATTCACCTGATAATTAGGATATACCCGCATCCAGTCATAGGAAACCGCAAAAACAACAAAAGGCAGTAACGCTACTGCCAGTTTACGGGTTGTCTTTCCTGCAAAAAACAGAACCAGAAACAAACCCGACATCAGAAAATGCTCCGAACGAAGCCCGATACACGTAGCCGTCAGCAACAAGAAAGCCACCGTAATGGCCACTACCAGCACCGTTTCTCTCATCGGAGGAAGATACTTTCTTATCATTTATTCAATAGTTTATAGCAATGTGCCAGACGGACAAAAGCTGTCAGATTAGCAAATACGGCAATCACTGCCATCGGAACAATCAATATCAGCATCGGGTCGAAAAGCGTACAATCAGAGAAGATACCGCAGAACAAGGCTCCCAGCGCGGTCAACACCACCCGTTCGGGACGCTGCATGAAACCTACCTTACACTCCAGTCCAAGACCTTCGGCGCGCGCACGTACATAACTTACCATCAACGAACCGATCAAAGCAAGAAACGTGATAATAGAACCTACCAAATACCCCTGCAATATAAGATAGTAAAAAATGCCAAATAATGTAAACAGTTCACTGTAACGGTCAAGCACCGAATCATACAATGCGCCAAACGTGGAAGACATATTACCTAAACGTGCCACACGTCCGTCCATCATATCAAACAGCCCGGCAAAAAGTATGAGTCCTCCCATCCAGCCCACCAAAGAAAGGTCTTCTTTGGAATCAGTGTATTTTCCTGCATAAACAAATACACCGGCAGCCACTATGTTTAGCACTAATCCGGTAGTAGTAATAAAGTTAGGCGTAATGCCTATTTTAATCATACCGCGCACAACGGGGTTGATAATCTTATATATCACCTGTTGCAGCCAATCTCTATAATTCATGTTCATTCTATTTATGTTCCAAACGTTGTTTCAGAAATCTTTTTAAATTGTGGTTCCGGTAAACGAAGAATCGTTGCAAGTAATAATTCCAAAAAAATGCAACCAGCAGCGCCACGGTAATCTTAGATAAGATGAACACATCGTAGACATAATATCCCAACAATCCGTTCACCCACTTCATCCGTGCCAACCACTCCGTCAAGGCAAAAGTGCCCCACGTATTAATCAGGATGCTCCCACCCCAAACGACGAAATACTTCAATCCTACATGTATCTTTTTGCAATCTTCCGCCTTGAACACCCATTCATAATTTATCACACAATTGACTATACCGCCAACCACCGAACCGATGAATGTGGCATACAAATAATATATACCGAATAATTTCGCCAAAAGAATAGTAATCAGAAAATCTATCACCGTGGCTACCTGTGCAGAGAGCTGGGCCTTCATAAAAAGCCATACTTCCCTACGCCAACCAGCCAACCGGCTCTTTTCCTTTACTCTATCAGCCATCTTGCCACAATTAAGACAATAAAACCATACACTCCCGCCAGTACGTCGTCCATCATCACTCCCACTCCGCCCGGCAGTTTTTCCATCCGCCGAATACCCAGCGGTTTCAGAATATCAAAAAAACGGAACAGCACAAACGCTGCCAGTCCATACCAGACGTGACCGGCCGGAGCTGCCAGAAGCGTAATCCACACTCCTACCATCTCGTCCACCACCACGCGCGAAGGATCTTCACCCCAGTAGGGTTCCAGTCGGTCGGTAGCCCATATACCGGCTACGGTGAATAGCGACACCAATGCGACAGTCGTCCACAACAAACAAGTTTCTGATATAAACATAGCGAACCCGAACCAGACAAGCGTAGCCAGCAAAGCACCCGCCGTGCCCGGAGCAAAAGGGGAAAAGCCCGAGCCAAAGCCCGTGCCTATAAGGACAGGGAAGAATGAAGGTTTCTTCATAGAAAAAAAGATATAAAAGAGTGATAAGGTGACAAAGTGGTAAGGTGGTAAAGTAATACTACATTACCACTTTATCACTCTACCACCTTATCACCTTATTATTATTGATTAATCCAGATAGCTCGGTGATTTTTCACCTACCATCGTACGGATTGTTTCTTTCACCATTCTCCATTGAGTGAACAGGTCGTGTACCGGTTCATGCTCAAAGTCGTGCATCGGGCTCTTGCAGAAGAATGACAGCCAAGTCTGGATGCCAGACATGCCTGCACGCAATGCCAGGTCACTGAAGATAACGAGGTCGAGCGCGATAGGAGCTGCAAGGATAGAGTCACGGCAGAGGAAGTTTACTTTGATTTCCATCGGATAACCCATCCATCCGAAGATATCGATGTTGTCCCATGCTTCCTTATTGTCTTTGCGGGGAGGATAGTAGTTGATACGAACCTTGTGGTAAACGTCGCCGTAAAGATCGGGATATTTTTCCGGTTCAAGAATGTTATCGATAACAGACAGTTTGCTGACTTCTTTCGTCTTGAAGTTTTCTGGCTGATCGAGCACTTCACCGTCGCGGTTACCCAGGATGTTGGTAGAGAACCAACCGCTTACACCCAGCATACGAGTCTTGAACATCGGAGCGAGAACGGTTTTCATCAGTGTCTGGCCGCTCTTGAAGTCCTTACCGGCGATGGGCACATTCATCTTCTTAGAGAATTCCCACATAGCCGGAGTGTCTACACACAAGTTAGGAGCACCCATGATGAACGGAGCACCTTCTGCAATAGCAGCGTAAGCGTAGCACATACTCGGAGAAATCACTTCCGTGTTGTTCGCCTTCATGGCTGCTTCCAGCGAAGCGAGAGACTCATGCTCTTTGCATAAGGGAACATAGATTTCGGTACTTGCAGCCCACAACACGGCGATGCGTTCGCAGTTGTTGGCAGCCTTGAAGTTACGAATATCCTCACGCAGTTGCTCTACCATTTCCCAACGGGTAGCTGCATCTTTGATATGCGTACCGTTCAGACGCTTTGCAAAGTTATGGTCAAAAGCTGCGGGCATCGGTTTGATAGCCTGCAATTCCTCTTTCACGAGGTTCAAGTCTTTTTCTTTCAAGACTTCTGCATACATCGCAGCATCGTATGCGTTGTCGGGGAAAATATCCCATCCGCCAAAAACAATGTCGTTCAAATCAACCAAAGGCACCACGTCCTTGATTAGTTTTTCGTCGTTGTTCTCCATGCGTATTGTGGCCATCTGTGCAATAGAGCCTATCGGCTTCGACAGCCCTTTGCGAGCAGCTAACGTACCTGTTATCATGGTCGTTGAGACCGCACCACCCACTCCGACTACCAGTACACCCAAACGACCAGTTGCCGGCTTAATGTTTTCTTTCATTGCCATTGTATCTTTTAAAGTTTAAAAAATTGCTCAAATTTAGGCTATTTTGTTCAATTGAGACTCGTCATTTTATCCGATTTAATGTTCTATTAGTAAGATTTAAGTTAAAACGTCATATGCAGACTGATTCTAAGACCGGATTTATCAATTCCGGGCAGATTTCTGTAAGTTAATCGCCAGACATAATCAAGGCGGATGACCTTCAAAATATTTTCTACACCGACGCCCACTTCCATATACGGAGTATCGCCCATATAAGAGGTCGTGGCTGGGAAACGGAACAGGTCATTGCTGACCGACGGGTTATTCTTGTCGCTCAAATTGCCGTACAAACCGCGAAAGGAAAGGACTTCACGCCATTTCAACTTTTTCAGCAGCGGCACACGGTTGAACAAAAAGCCATTAAGGTAATAAGTTACATCCCACGAAGCATATTCGTCATTCATAAACTCCATAGCATTCATCAGCGTGTAAGACTCCGGCTGGATGGTATAAGAAAGGTTGGCGTTCGGAATAATCAGTAACGGGAAAGGAACTTTGTTCCAAACTTTTCCTGCCTTCAGGATAACATCCGTATATCCGAAAGCCGAGAACCAGAAACGCTTCTGGAAACCGGCTTCCGTATAATGATAGGTATAATCGCCTCCCAACACTCCCTTCGCAGCCATCGTATGCGATAGCGAGAAGACCGGAGCATCCAATGACACCGGGAAGCGGTTCCATTGCGTCTGAAAGAACTTCTCATTCGGTGCATAGCGCAACTTTACTTCAAACTCGGCATTCGATATCCTCTCCACCGGGGTTGCCATCTCGTCCTGTTTCAGAAAAGGGATGAGATAGGACGACTCATCCTGCCGGAAACGGCTCGTGAGTTGGAAGGAAAAACCGGAATGGAACTCGTTCGTATACGTCAGTTCGGCTTTACGCTGATAACCGATACGGTCATCCTTCTGGCGTTTCAAGGAGAGGAAAACGTTGTCCTGGCTGGTATATAGGTAATGTTGCCCATACTGATTGACATCCGATGTATATCGCGCCTTCAAAGAATGGATAGGAAATTCATTGGCATACTCCTTCTTCTTATGAAAAGAATATTCCACCTCCGCCATACCTTTCAGACGATGGTCGTCAAAACCGTATGCCATATATCCTTTATAAAATAGGTGTGGATTCAGCCAGGCGGTCGTCATACCTCCCGCACGCAGACGCACACCTTCCAGCGTATTGCCGCTGATGGTAGTGTTCATCATACCTATATAGAACAGAGGTTCTTTCTCTTTCGGCGCAGGTATATATCCGGTGAAAAGGACTTTCAGCGTCTTCTCCGTCCAGTAATAAACGGGATAGGTACGGAGCTGCGCCATCATCTTATCCACCGAAGTCTCTTTTTTGCTGACTTCCACCTGCCGGTTATCATCCCAGTAAGCCTCTGAGCGATGCGCGGCTTCGGAAGGCTCAATCACTTTCTCCGGCTTCCTGAAAGCGGACAAGGCATCCGCGGAAGGTTCGTAGACATAGTTCCGGTAGTAAACATCCCGTTTGGCATAGATGCCGTCACTGTTGTCCACCAGCTTGAACTCGGTAGTGATATGCTCGTCCGCAAGCTGGCGTGTGCCGTCTTCACCACGGGTGAAATTCTGTTCCAGGGACATGTAGTCCACAAAGTTCAGATTGATTTTCTGCGGAAAGTTCATGGTAGCACGACGCACGAAATAAGTGCTGTCCAACGTGACGTAAAGATGTCCCGTAAAGCCGAATGACTCGGAGTTGAAGGGGACGAATGTCAGATCCACACAAGGCTGGCCCGCTATGGCGAGCGTGTCCATGAGGTAATATTTATAGAAAGAAGGCCCCATAGAGGACAATGGGCTGACAAACTTATTGGTGAACAGCGTAATATTATTCTCGTAAATATCCACGTCCGTCATCGTGACGCTGATGGCTTGCTCCATGCCTTGCTGCGAGAGCATTTCGTCCACACCGGCCTGGCGGCGGGCATGCACACGTTGCTTCTCGCTTTTGGGAGATTTGCGGTAATAGTCCGTAGCCAGCAACTCGCGGTTGGAAACGGCAAGCACAGGCTTTCCCGTAACGGCGGAAGTATCCACGTAGTCCGTCAGGAACTTAAATTTGCGATAAAGCCATTTCTGTTGCTTCACGCTGTCGAAATTGTTGATGGCAAAGGTCATCTTCTCATAGCGGTCCCGCTGCCAGAAGTCCAGCTCTTTGGGTGAATAGTCGTCGCGGTGGGCAATCATCTGCCGCACAAACTCCACAGCCGGGTTATCTTTCTTCTTATATCGCTCCCGCTTCGGCTTCACCACCACCTCGTTCAGTGCATACGTTGCCGGAGAAAGGGCGATGTTAAAGCGAACACTGCGTGCCGGGTGAATGAGGCGGGTGTACTCATTGTATCCAACGGCAGAAATAACCAGCACTGCCTGGGCACGATACGTTTTGAAAGAAAAATTTCCTTTGTCATCGGTCATACCTCCCTCGGTAGCACCTTTCAGGTATACAGATGTGTAAGGCAGAGGCTCACGGGTTAACGAGTCTGTGACAACACCTTGTATCATATATTGCGCCCACAGGGGCAGGCTCATCCAGCAAAGGCTGATGAGGAGAAAAATCCTTAAAAAAGTAAACTTCATACCTGTTTTTGTACGATAGATAAATGATAATTTACCGAAATGAAGAACTAAGAATGAAGAATGAAGAATTACCTTGCGGCATGCTTGCATAGCGCAGCCAAATTCTTCATTCTTCATTCATCATTCTTCATTAAATTATCATTTGCCCTTCTTTTGCGCCCGCAAAGGTACGAAAGAAAACTTTTTTAGAAAGTCCAGTTTTACTCAATAAATGTTCTAAAAAACCATTTTCGCGCGAAACACTTCTATTTATAAGCTGTTGTATAGGTGAAACGACGCAGAAAAGCCTCGGAAAAACCAATTAACAACCTAAATAACTTAATTATGGAATGGATAATAAACCAGCTCAGGGAACGCCCCGAACTTGCCATCTTCCTCACCCTGTTCCTGGGGTTCTGGCTAGGCAAGCTACGCATCGGCAAATTCAGCCTGGGAACGGTCACAAGCGTATTGCTTGTAGGCGTATTGGTAGGCCAACTGAACATTGACGTACCCGGTCCCATCAAATCCGTATTTTTTCTACTCTTCCTGTTCGCCGTCGGCTACAAAGTAGGGCCTCAGTTCTTCCGCGGACTGAAAAAGGACGGACTTCCTCAAGTCGGCTTTGCCGTACTGATGTGTGTGTCCATACTGGTAGTGACCTGGCTTCTCGCCCTGGTGATGGGCTACAATCCGGGTGAAGCTGCCGGACTCTTAGCTGGTTCGCAAACCATCTCTGCCGTCATCGGAGTGGCCGAGGACACTATGGCGAACATGGGACTCACCGAAGCGCAACGACAGAGTTATATCAACATCATCCCCGTATCTTACGCCGTGACTTACGTTTTCGGCACGGCAGGTTCCGCCTGGGTACTCTCCACCCTCGGCCCCAAACTCTTGGGCGGACTGGAAAAAGTGAAAGCTGCCTGCAAGGATCTGGAAGCTAAGATGGGCAATTCCGAAGCCGACGAACCCGGTTTCATGCACGCTGCCCGTCCCGTAACTTTCCGTGCCTACAAGATTGAGAATGAATGGTTCAAGCCGGGCCACCGGGTGATAGACCTGGAAGTTTACTTCCAGCAACATGACAAACGCCTGTTCGTGGAACGTCTGCGCAAGAAAGGTGTTGTCCGGGAGGTAAGTCCCAATACTGTGCTCGAAACAGGAGATGAAGTCGTACTTAGCGGCCGCCGTGAGTACGTCATCGGCGAAGAAGACTGGATAGGCGAAGAAGTGCAGGACGCACAGTTGCTCGACTTCCCGGCAGAAACCCTGCCCGTCACAATCACCAAAAAGACATTTGCCGGAAAGACGGTAGCCAATATCCGCAGGCAGAAATTCATGCACGGCGTCAGCATCCGCAGCATCAAACGGGCAGGAATTGAAATCCCCGTATTGGCACAGACCAAGCTGGATGCCGGTGATGTCATCGAAGTGGTAGGCACCAAACAGGAAGTGGAAAGTGCCGCCGTGCGTATAGGGTATGTTGACCGGCCTACACACCAGACGGACATGATATTCGTAGGACTGGGCATTCTGATAGGCGGTTTGTTCGGTGCATTGTCCATTCACATCGGGGGTGTCCCCATCAGTCTGAGCACGAGTGGCGGCGCATTGATAGCCGGATTATTCTTCGGTTGGCTGCGTAGCAAACATCCCACGTTCGGCCGTATTCCCGAAGCATCACTGTGGGTACTGAATAATGTAGGATTGAATATGTTCATCGCCGTAGTGGGCATCGCTGCCGGACCGAGTTTCGTACAAGGTTTCCGGGATGTGGGGCTGAGCCTGTTCATTGTAGGTGCCGTAGCCACTACCCTGCCGTTAATCATAGGCTTGTTACTTGCAAGATACGTATTCAAGTTCCACCCTGCCATTGCCCTGGGGTGTTGCGCCGGAGCACGCACCACGACAGCTGCGCTGGGTGCCATACAAGATGCGGTAGAGAGCGAAACGCCCGCACTGGGCTATACGGTGACGTATGCCGTAGGTAACACCTTATTAATAATATGGGGTGTCGTCATCGTGCTCCTGATTTAGCTCCAGCCACGTGGGAAGCAAAGAATCTACAGGCTGTAAGAAACTAATCTCCGCAATGCAAGAAACTAATCTCTGCGCTGCAAGAAACTAATCTCAAAGATGCATATAATTATTCATACATCAACTGTTGTAAGAAAGTATAATATCTATTATGAGAAAGTATATCAGTTGTTGTAAGAAACAAATATAGCTACAGTATGAATAATTTTATGCAGCGCAGATATTAGTTTCTTGCAGCGCAGCGCTTAGTTTCTTGCATCCGCAAGATTAGTTTACCGCAGCCGAAGAATTTATAAAATACAAACTTAAACTTAACGATATGGATAGCAAGAATTTTGAAAAGAAAATGGAGACCATCAGCCCCTTCGAGCTGAAGAACCGTCTCATCGACATGGCCGATGAAAGCCTGAAGAAAACCGCCCGCACCATGTTGAATGCCGGGCGCGGTAACCCCAACTGGATAGCCACCACCCCGCGCGAAGCCTTCTTCCTGCTGGGGCAGTTCGGACTGGAAGAGTGCCGCCGCATCATGAACCTTCCCGAAGGCATCGCCGGCATCCCCGAAAAGTCCGGCATCGCCTCCCGCTTCGAAGCGTTCCTCAAAAAGAACAACGCCGCCCACGGTGCCCAACTCCTGGAACAAACCTATAACTACCTGTTGATGCAGCATGCCGCCGACCCCGACTCGTTGGTGCATGAATGGGCGGAAGCCATCATCGGCGACCAATACCCCGTACCCGACCGCATCCTGCACTTCACCGAGATACTGGTACAGGACTATCTGGCGCAAGAAATGTGTGACAACCGTCCGCCACGCGGCACTTACGACCTCTTCACCACCGAAGGCGGCACCGCTGCCATGTGCTATGTCTTCGACTCCTTGCAGGAAAACTTCCTTCTGAACAAAGGCGACAGCATCTTCCTCATGGTTCCCGTCTTCACCCCCTATATTGAGATACCGCAACTGAGCCGCTACCAGTTCAACATGACCGAGATACACGCCAACCGCATGACGGACGACGGTTTCCACCTCTGGCAATACACCGACGAGGACATCGACCGCCTGAAAGACCCGTCTGTCAAAGCACTCTTTGTCACCAATCCCAGCAATCCGCCCAGTTATGCCCTCAGCCCAGAGACGATGGCGCGCATTGTCAATATCGTGAAGAATGACAATCCGAATCTGATGGTCATCACAGATGATGTGTATGGTACATTCAGTCCGCACTTCCGTTCGTTCATGGCAGAACTGCCACACAATACGCTTTGCGTGTATTCTTTCTCCAAGTACTTCGGAGCTACGGGTTGGCGTGACGCTGTTATCGCCCTGCACGAAGATAACATCTTCGACAAACAGATTGCCCGTCTGCCGAAAGAGAAACGTGAGGAACTGAACCGCCGTTATTCAAGTCTCACACTGGAACCAGCAAAATTGAAGTTCATCGACCGCATGGTGGCCGACAGCCGTCAGGTGGCACTGAACCATACCGCTGGCCTCTCATTGCCACAACAGATGCAGATGAGCCTGTTCGCTTCCTTCGCCTTGCTGGATAAGGAGAACAAGTATAAACAGAAGATGATGGAGATAATCGAGAAACGTCTGCACGCCTTGTGGGATAACACGGGATTTACATTGCTGAAAGACCCGCTACGAGTAGGGTATTACACGGAAATCGACATGCTGGTATGGGCAAGGAAATTCTACGGAGATGAGTTTGTGGAGTATCTGAAACGCACTTACAGTCCGCTGAATGTTGTGTTCCGTCTGGCGAAAGAGACCTCTCTTGTCTTGCTCAATGGCGGTGGCTTCGACGGTCCGGAATGGAGCATACGGGCTTCGCTTGCCAATCTGAACGAAAAGGATTATGCGGTCATCGGCCAGGGCATCAAGCGGATTCTTGACGAATACGCAAAAGCGTGGAAAAAGACTATGGAAAAATAATCCGGAATCGCGTCAGTCCATCACTATACGTGCGCAACGAGAATGTACACCCATGACGCGTCAACACTTCGCGGATAAACACCAGGCCGATTCCCTGCCCGTTCGGCTTGGTGGAAAAGAAGGGACTGAAGAGTTTGGCTTCAGTCTCTTTTGATATACCCGGACCATTGTCCACCACCTCTATTGTGGTAGGCGCAATGGTGCGTACTACAACCCTGCCCTGTTGAATCGTTCCTTCGGGTGCATGCTCTATACTTTCAGCGGCATTCTTGATGATGTTCACCAGCACCTGTTCAAAGAGTGCGGCATCCAGACGCACCGGCTCCACCTTCGGGTCACATTCCAGCCAAAGAAGAATGTTCCGGTCATTGCACATCCCTTCCATAAAGCGTTTACACATAGACACCAGCTCATTCACCTTCACAGGAGTCAAGGTCGGTTCGGGAATCTTCACCACATCGGCAAAACGGGTGATGAAACGGCTCATAGAGAAGCAACGCTCCGTACAAACCCGCATCACGTCGCAAATATCCTCCATACCGTCTTCTGTAGAAAGCGCCTGTTCTACCGTGTCGAGCGTGGACGTAATGCCCGCCGTCGTATTATTCACCTCGTGCGCAATCATACGAATCACCTTCTCATACGCCTTTTTCTCGGCACGCATCACCTCTTCCGTCATCTTCTCTATCAGATAGAAAGGATGATGAAATCCCCTGTCAATAAAGGAGGAATGGGTGCACTTATAAATATTCGCATCATTCAGCCGCACCACAGAGGTATGGTCTTTAGGAATAGTGGCAAGCTCTTCAGCCAAAGGAGAATCTATATTGTCCATCTTCTTACCCATCACCTCTTCCAGATGTACCCCCATCATTTTCAACCCCATCGGATTGAGTTGGGACACCTCGCCATCCAATGTAGTGATGACAACTCCCATCGGCGATGCCTGGATAAGCAGATCCAGGAAATGATTCTGTTCGCGCAAGCGCAGACGTTCGTTCTTCAATTGCTCCATCATGCGGTTGAACACATTCACAATGCGATCCGCCTCGTATTGTCCCACTTTGCTGAGTCGGCTGCTGAAATCCTGCTCACGCAACAGTTCCATACCGCTGCCGATGATATTCATCGGTTTCACTATTTTGCGATAGAAGATAATCAGGAACACCAGGATAAATGCGACAATACCCTCTACAATATAGAGGTGTAACAGCTGTATCCCCTTTGCCAGGTAGATAAGCACCCCGCCTAAACCCAAAAGGAAAAGGACAAGTATGGAGAAATAGAACTTTATTCTCACTTTTCGTTCACTGTTATATTAAACTTTTCCAATCTCCTGTAAAGCGCGGCACGGCTGATACCGAGCGTCATAGCCACTTGGCTGAGATTTCCCTTATGGCGGTCCAATGCTTGCAGAATAGTCTGGCGCTCAATCTCGTCCAACGTCATGCCTGCCAGTGATGAAGAATCCGAGGCCTTCGCCGGCTCATCGTGGCGCAGGTATTGTGCATCGAAGTCCGAAGCATCCAGTGTCGGCTTTCCGCTGACAAGGATGGTGCGTTCCACGAGGTTTTTCAATTCGCGGATATTTCCCGGATAAGGCAGGCGGGAAAGGAAATTCAGGGCATCTGCCGAGAATTCCGTGCGGGGCAATCCGTTCACCTCAGCCTGGCGGTCGGCAAAGTGGCGAGCCAGCAAAGGAATATCCTCACGACGTTCACGCAAAGAGGGCAGTTTAACGGTTATCAGATTGATACGATAGAACAAATCTTCGCGGAAAGTGCGTTCCGACACCATCTTGCGGAGGTCGGCATTCGTGGCGGACACCACGCGGATATCCGTTTTGCGGGGACGGCTGTCGCCCAGCACTTCAAACGTCTGGTCCTGCAGTACACGGAGCAGCTTCACCTGGCAGGAAGGATCGAGGTCACCAATTTCATCCAGAAAGATGGTACCCTTGTTGGCCAGTTCAAAGCGGCCGATGCGGTCGGTGGTGGCATCCGTAAAAGCACCTTTCTTATGACCGAACATCTCACTCTCGAAAAGGCTTTGCGAAATACCGCCCAGATTGACCTTTACAAACGGCTGTTTCACCCGCTGGCTGTTGATGTGGATGGCTTCGGCAATCAGCTCCTTACCTGTTCCGCTCTCACCGGTAATCAACACCGAGGCATTGGTGCGGGCGATGCGTGCCACTGTATTCAGCACTTCCATCAAGCCCTGTGACTTTCCGATGATATGGCTGCGGTTCAGCGTTTCGCTCTGTTCCTCCGGCGCATCTTTCGGGACGGCAGCCAGGTCAAGGGCTGTCTCGATGCGTTGCAACAGGGCGGCGTTGTTCCACGGCTTCGTGATAAAGTCGAACGCGCCTGCCTGCATCCCCTGCACAGCAAGCTGAATGCTGCCCCATGCCGTCATCAGGATAACGGGCACGTCGGGACGGAATACCTTTACTTGTTTCAGTAAGGTCAAACCTTCCTCTCCGGTCGTGGAGAGGGTGAAGTTCATATCCATCAGAATGAGCGAAGGAGCTTCGGCACGAACTACATCCATTGCTTCACGCGGTCCGGGAACGGTTTGCGCTACATAACCTGCACGTTTCAGCATAAAACTGAGGGAAGAGCGTACAGCACTATCATCGTCGATTATCAGTATCATAAGGTTTTCGTTGTTTTATGGTTTGCAAAAATAACTATTTCACAATATAGGATGCAGATTTACAAGGATTATTTCTAAAAAAAGAATAAATGATAATTTAGCGGGCGGATGCCCGCTAAAAATTGACAATTGACAATTGACAATTAACAATTAGGCTGCGCTATATTGTGCTTAAACAATCGTTCCGAATGGTAATTGTCAATTGTCAATTGTTAATTGTCAATTTTTAGCGGCAAAGCCGCTAAATTATCATTTACCCCCTCACAATGTCTTCAAAGTCCGCCTCCAGCTCGCAATTACGTTCAAAATCCCAAAGCGTCAGACTGCGGATCTGGTAGAAATAGTACCAATAATAGTAAAGCTCAGAAATATGTTTTTGTCTTGCTGCATCTTTCGAGTTTTGTGCATCATTCAGGTCCAGCGTACTGATTTGACCTATCAAAAAGGTTTCCACACTGGTTTTATAGCGTTTCTCGGCAATGCCGTCAGCCTCCTGGGCAATGTCAAGCTGTTGCGCCTGATTGTTGAAGTTAGCTACCAACAGGAAAATGTCCTGGTTGAAGTTCATCTGTTCCTGGCGGATTTTGGAAAGTACCACTTCACGGTTACTCTTTGCCACACGCACCTTTCCACGACGCTTTCCCCAGTCCAGTATAGGTATCTTGACGCCCACCTGCACAATCTGGTTATCGAGCAGATTCTCGTAAGAAGATGTAAGGGTCCTGTCCTGCCCCGTATATCCCACACTGGCAAAAAGGTCGATACTACGCAAGTTTCCGCGAGCCGTGGCTACTTCAAAATCAGCTTCCAACTGGCGTCGGCGAATATTCTGCGCAAACGAGTTGCGTTCCAACGCTTTGTTCAACACAAGATTATATTCCATCTTTATATCCGGTGCAGATTCCGGCAACATCGGATTCAGGTTTTCATCTTCCGACAGTCCGAGGAACGAACGTAACTGGAACATTTTCGCATTCAGGTCACTTTCCGCTTCCGTCACGTCCGCCTTGCCCTGCAACGCATTCAGTTTCAACTGCAACAGGTCATTCTCTGAGATTTGTCCCATTTTGCGTTTAGCTATTGCCACTTCATACAGGCGGTCGGCATTCATTTTATTCTGACGAGCAGTATTCAGATTCTCCTTTGCCAGCAACAAGTTGAAGAAATAGGTGATAGTCGTCATCGTCACCCGTTCCGTAGCAGTGATGAAGGCGGCTTTTGCTTCGGCATATCTCACCGGCTCGATGCGGCGGTTCCATTTCAGGCTGTTCACTCCGAAGATAGGCTGCGTCAACTCCAGACTGACGGGAACGGACATGAAGCGTTTATCTCCTCCGGTGCCCAATTGCTTGATGTATTCAAGTGAAGACGCGAGTGACAGTTTACCGCCCGTGAACCACAGGTTCTGGTCGACGGAGAGAGTTCCCGAAAGTCCCAGCGTATTGTTACGCACGAAAGAGTAAGAACCATCCGAGTTCTGATAACGGCTGTAAGATTTATTATAATTGGGCAATGTACCGTTCAGGTTCACTTCCGGCAACAAGTCCGCACGGAAAGTACGATATTCCCAGTAGGCTGTCCTCAGCTCGTTCAGTGCTACAGCGGCATCCACTGACTGGGTACGTGCCAAAGCTATCGCTTCATTTAAAGTGATGAGACGTTCACGTTCGTTTGTCAATGTATCGTTCTGTGCAAAAGCGGCGAACGGAAATAACATCCAGGCTGCAAGTAAAATATTCCTTTTCATGTTTATCTAAAAAATTAGTATAAACAGAAAAGCAAAGAGTGTGCCAAAGCGGCAGAAGCCCTTCAGGCGGGGGTAAGTGTTCGTTTTCGGACAGTAGGGATGTCCATTTATGAACAAAGGGGCGCTTAAAGCACCCCTTTGCTACTCGGTAATTCAAAATGATAGATATCCCGCTTCACGGCCATCTTTATTGCACGTGCCAGTGCTTTGAAAATGCCTTCTATCTTGTGATGTTCATTCTGCCCTTCCGCTTTCACATTCAGGTTCATCCTGGCGGCATCGCTCAGGGACTTGAAGAAGTGCAGGAACATCTCCGTCGGCATCTCTCCTATCTTCTCGCGATGGAACTCGGCATCCCACACCAGCCACGGACGGCCGCCGAAGTCCAGGCACACCTGGCAGAGGCAATCATCCATAGTCAGGGCATAGCCATAACGCTCGATGCCACGCTTGTTGCCCAAAGCCTGATAGATGCAGTCTCCCAAGGCAATAGCTGTATCTTCTATCGTATGATGTTCGTCCACTTCCAGGTCACCTTTCACGCGGATGGTCAGATCCAGTCCGCCATGTTTGCCTATTTGCTCCAGCATGTGGTCGAAGAAGCCCAGTCCGGTATGAATATCGCAGACGCCATTCCCGTCCAGGTTCAGAGAGACGAAGATATCCGTCTCCTTCGTTGTGCGCCGCACTTCCGCTGTCCGTTCTCCGGCAAAGAGGAATTCAGCTACTTTATCCCAATCTTTCGTAACCAGGGCACACACAGACTCCAGTCCTTCACAAGATGCCGCACCACCTTCCGACACAGGTTTCAACAGTGTTGTGTCATCTTGCAGGAAAATAGCCCGGCATCCCAGGTTCTTCGCCAGTTCCACATCCGTAGGTCGGTCACCGATTACGAAACTGCCCGCCAGGTCATAGTCCGGATTATTCAGATATTTGGTCAGCATTCCCGTGCGCGGTTTCCTTGTGGGCGCATTGTCTTCCGGCATACTGGGGTCGATGAAGATTTCATCAAAAGTGATGCCTTCCCCTTCCAGGGTCTTCATCATCAGGTTATGCGCCGGCCAAAAGGTTTCTTCCGGGAAAGACGCTGTTCCCAGACCATCCTGGTTGGTCACCATCGCAAACTCAAAATCCAGTTTGCTGCGGATAAAGCCGAGGTTACGCATCACTTTGGGATAGAACTCCAGCTTTTCCAGCGAATCCAACTGATAATCGACGGGCGGCTCTATCACCAATGTCCCGTCACGGTCTATAAATAATACTTTCTTCATACTCATTTGTATTTTTCCAGCGCTTCCATCAATTTATCGTTCTCCATCCGCGTTCCCACCGTCACACGCAGGCAGTTGCCGCAAAGTGAAATCGAATTACGGTTGCGGACAATGATTCCTTCACCTACCAAATAATTGTAAATCTTCACCGCATCCGTCACCCGTACCAGGAAGAAGTTGGCATCCGAGGGGAACACCTCCACCGTCAGAGGCAGTTCGGCAAAGCGTTTAGCCAGGTCATCACGTTCCTCTTTCAGCCTCGCCACCCAACGCTCTATCTCATAATACTTGTGCAACATCTCTATTGCCTGTTTCTGAGTGAGCTGATTCACATTATAGGGATATTTTATCTTACTCAGAATACTGATGATATCCGTAGAGGCAAACGCCATTCCCAGACGGATGGCCGCACATCCCCACGCTTTGGAGAATGTCTGGAACACCACCAGATTCGGATATTTATCCAAATCCTGCAAGAACGAAGGAGAATCGGAGAAGTCACTGTATGCCTCGTCCAGAATGACCAGTCCTTCAAACTCACGCAATATCTTCTCTATTTCGCTGCGCAGTAAGTCATTTCCCGTAGGATTGTTGGGCGAACACAGGAAAATCAGTTTCGTCCGTTCATCCGTAGCCGCCAGCAACTTGTCTGCCGAGAACTGGAAATGCTCGTCGAGCAACACCTTGCGATATTCCACATCGTTCACATCGGCACACACCTGATACATACCGTAAGTCGGATCGATAGCCACCACATTGTCACGTCCCGGCTCACAAAATGCGCGGAACACCAGGTCAATGGCCTCATCACTACCGTTTCCCAGGAAGATATGTTCGGGAGCCACCTTCTTGATTTTCGAAAGTTCCGTTTTCAGTTCCCACTGCATCGGGTCGGGGTAACGGTTGTGCGGCAGGTTATAGGGATTCTCGTTGGCATCAAGAAATACCGATGCGGCCACACCTTTATATTCATCACGTGCCGAAGAGTAAGGTTTCAGCTTCCAGATATTCGGACGGGTCAGTTCTTGCAATGTTTTCATCTGATGATTTATAATTTATGATTTATAACCAAAGTAACTCTCAACTCTCCACTCTCAACTTATTAAGTCTCACTGTTACCGCATTTTTGTGCGCATCCAGATGTTCGTTCGCCGCCATCTCTTCAATAGCCGGACCGATATTCTTCATCCCTTCCGGACGGATTTCCTGGAATGTAATCTTACGGATAAAGCTGTCGAGGCTCACACCGCTATATGCTTTCGCATAGCCGTTGGTGGGCAGAGTATGATTCGTTCCCGATGCATAGTCTCCGGCACTTTCCGGTGAGAGCGAACCCAGGAATACAGAACCTGCGTTCACCACACGCTCCGCAACCTGCATATAGTCCGCAGTCTCCACTATCAGATGTTCGGGAGCATATTCATTCGTCAGTTCCAACGCCTCTTCCATATCTTTCACCACAATGAGCTTACTGTTGGCAAGAGATTTCTCCGCAATTTCCTTACGTGGCAGGAGTTCCAACTGGCGTTCCACTTCCGCTTTCACAGCCTGCTGCAATGCTTCGGAAGTCGTTATCAACACAGCTTGGCTATCCACACCGTGTTCCGCCTGGCTCAGCAAGTCCGCAGCCACAAATACCGGGTCGGCAGTCTCGTCCGCCAGCACTTCCACCTCCGACGGTCCGGCAGGCATATCAATCGCTACGTCACGCAAGCTGACCAACTGTTTCGCAGCCGTCACATACTGGTTTCCGGGACCGAATATCTTGTAAACCTTCGGCACGCTCTCTGTTCCGTAGGCCATTGAAGCAATAGCCTGTACGCCGCCTGCCTTGAATATCCGGTTCACGCCTGCCACTTGCGCAGCGAAAAGAATGGCGGGATGCACCCGTCCTTCCCTGTCCGGCGGTGTGCAAAGCACAATCTCCTTGCAACCCGCAATCTTGGCAGGCACAGCCAGCATCAGCACGGTAGAAAACAGAGGAGCCGTTCCTCCGGGAATGTACAATCCCACCTTTTCAATAGCCACCGCCTTTTGCCAGCACGTCACGCCCGGCATGGTTTCCACCTTCTTGCTTTCAAAGCGTTGGGCAGCATGAAAAGTCTCTATATTCTGTTTAGCCAGGCGAATAGCCGCTTTCAGCTTTTCATCCACCAGCGTCTCCGCTTCTTTCAGTTCCGCCTCCGTCACCACCAGTGATGCCAGTTCCACTTTATCGAATTTCGCTTCCATCTCCAGCACTGCACGGTCGCCCTCTGCACGCACGCGGTCGATAATACCCCGCACCGTATCAAACAGATTCTCAGTATTCATCACCGGACGTTTCAGTATCTCCGCCCATTGTGATTTATCCGGATTATTTATTAATTTCATAATTGTTATATTGTTTATATTAGATAAATGATAATTTAGCGGCTTTGCCGCTAAAAATTGACAATTAACAATTGACAATTGACAATTACCATTCGAAACGATTGTTTAAGCACAATATAGCGCAGCCTAATTGTTAATTGTCAATTGTCAATTGTCAATTTTTAGCGGGCATCAGCCCGCTAAATTATCATTTTCTCAATCGGCAACACCAAAATACCTTCCGCCCCCAGCGACTTCAACTTTCCGATAATCTCCCAGAAACATTTTTCATCCAGCACCGTATGTACCGAGCACCAGCCTTCCTGTGCCAGCGGCATCACCGTCGGGCTCTTCATCCCCGGAAGCACCTGGATAATCTCTTCCAGCCGTTCCTTCGGCGCGTTCATCAACACATACTTCTTATCTTCCGCCGTCTTCACCGCATCCATACGGAAAAGCAACTCTTTCAGAATCTCTTTCTTTTCCGCACACATATTGCGGTTGCCAATCAGCAATGCCTCCGACTTCATCACCACTTCCACCTCTTTCAACCGGTTGCTCACCAGTGTAGAACCGGAACTTACGATATCAAAAATCGCATCCGCCAACCCGATACCCGGCGCTACTTCCACCGACCCCGTAATGACGTGTATCTCCGAATTCACCTTCTGTGTCTTCAAGAAAGTAGTAAGAATCCCCGGATAAGACGTCGCAATCTTCCGTCCCTCAAACCACTGCACCCCGGGGTACTCTATATCTTTGGGAATAGCCAGCGACAAACGACACTTGCTGAATCCGAGACGTTTGATAACCTCCGCATTCTCATTCTTTTCCACATACTCGTTCTCGCCTACAATACCTATGTCCGCCACTCCCGTAGCCACCGACTGCGGAATATCATCATCACGAAGAAACAACACCTCGATAGGAAAATTGGACGACTGCACCAGCAACGAACGTTTCATTACACTCAGTTTTATATCCGACTCTCCCAAAAACGACATCGTCTCATCATACAGACGACCTTTAGCTTGTACTGCAATTCTTAATAGCATAACCTTATTTATTATTTTACGATTTAACCATTCACAAAAACTAAACTATACTTAACCAAACTTCCCAAAACAAAAAAACGAGGCCTGCCATTATCCGGCAAGCCTCGTCATTCATTGTATCTTCAATTATGCACATACAACCATACGCCTACCGATTATTCGTCAGGTAATGATGATGGTGATGATGTGCAACAATATTTTTCATACGATTCTTTTGTTTTGATGCGACAAAAGTAAACTATTCGTTTGGAACTTCCAAAGAATTATCACAAAAAGTTTCGTTTTACTATCATTTTCTTAGTTTCACCACAGATTACACAGATTCACACAGAATAATCAGAATAAAAATATCTGTGTGAATCTGTGTAATCTGTGGTGAAAATTCAGATCATCAAATCAGCGGCAAAATCTCTTCCGGCTCCACATCGCAGTGATGAAAGTGCATTTCCTGCTCCGCCTTCTCCTTCGGGAAAGTGAAGTAAGTGCATACCGCCTCCGAGCACACCTCTCCCGCTTCATTATAAAGTTTCGCATCAATAATCACGATATTCCGCTTCTGCTCGCGTATGGAAGCCCGCAACACGATATGCGAGTCTGCAGTCGACACCGGTTTGCGGAAACGTGTCTCCATCTTCGAAGTCACCCCGCTTGTCTGCAACTTACGCACTACCACCCATCCGCAAATTTCATCCAGCAGCACCGACTGAATGCCACCATGCAGCGTATTCAGCCAGCCTTGATATTCCGGACGCGGTTTCCAGATGCTCACCACCTCGTCACCATCCTCGTAAAACTCCATTTTCACACCAGCCTCATTATTAGGCGCACAACCGAAACAGTTGTATCCTTCCAAGTCTTTCCACGGATTGATAATCTTCTTCATACAGTCTCGCTTTTTTTATATAGTCTTATTCATAATATACATACTCGCGCTCTTCGTACACCACAGGCACGTCATTCACGTATTTAATCCTGATTTTCCAGTTGCCACGGTTGTCTTTATGGAACTTATAGACGTACTTCGTTTCCTCCGGCTGCCCGTCAAGCTGTTCCGTACCGGAAATCAATTCACCTTTCGCATTATATCTATAGGTATAGGTATTACTTCCGGTTCCGGGAGGCAGCAGAAACTGTTCTCCCACAACGCGTCCCTGGAAATTATATGCTCTCCGTACAGGATAAACCGGTTCCTCCCCTTCGGGCTGAATGAGCACTTGACGCTCTATCTGTTGCCCATAGGAATCATACATATAACGGAATTCACTGCATTTTGTTCCGTCCGTCTTGTAACCGGTTTCCCGCACCGGATTATCTTCCAGATCATAACGCAGAATGTCTCTCCGCACCATTTCTCCTTTATCATCCAACACCGAGCAATGCTTCAGGCGGTCTTCCTTATCATAAGCATAATCCTTGCTCCCTGTCAGCACACCTGCCGGAGTATAATAGCTTTCTTTCGACAAATGTCCCTCTTCATCATACTCATACCGAACGCTCTTCAGCGATTTTCCCGTATCCGAAAAAATTTCCTCCCTCGTTTTCTTTCCGTTCTCATCAAACTCACAGGTAAAAAAACAACCTTTCTTCTCTCCCTTGTCCACAGCCTGCGGACCTTTCGGTACAGCCACATACGAAGTCTGCCGCACCTTTTTCACTTTACCATGCACGGGCAATTTCTCCCAATCATTTCCACCGTCGACATATTCTATATCCCGGCAGACAATGAATTTCGGTTCACCGTCTTCTCCGCAACCTTCAAATCTCTCCGTCCAGTTGCCGGCTTCATCCGTTTTTCTTATGGGATTCTTCTTTTCGTCATCTTTCACGACTCTCAATTTGCTCAGATAGCGTATACCTTCCCTTTTCAGAGCTGTCGTATCCCATCTCTCGACCCCGGAGTCTTTCAACGACCTCATTTCCCCATTCGAACCAGTCGTTGTAATTACCTTCACCGGGTGTCCATCCTTATCGTACACCACTTGCCTTCCAAGCAGCACCTTTTTCTTATAGTCATTGTTTAACTTCTTCAACACCTTGCCGTCTTCACTGTATTGGGCGGAGTAAATTTGAATCGTATCTTCCTGCCCATCCATGGTGACAATGCAATTCAGATGCCCGTTCGCATCATATGTATAGTCCCAACAGTTGCTTACTCCCTTGTCGGCCGTAGCATAGATTTCCCTCGCCACCTGCCCGTCCGCATTATAGCGATACACCAGTTTGCCAAGCGGACTGCCGTCCGGTTTCAACCTGTTCTCCACCACCTTCCGGCCTTTACTGTCATACTTCACAAACTGGATGTAATCCACAACCCTGCCCGTCCCCCATGAAGTGTCCTTCAGTATCGGTTCGTAGACCACTGTGCGTATACTCTTAATCCTCGGATGATCTCCGCCACGAAGCCCTGCCGGAACAACCGCCAGCAACAAAAAAGAAACAAGGATTTTATACTCTCTGAAAATTGATTCGTATCTCATATTCAATAGTGTTTTTCTGTAATATTGCCACAAATGTAACAATACTTCTGTAAGCACAAAAAAAGGCGGGAAGTTTTTTACTCCCCGCCTTCATTTATCCTATATCCGTAAACTCCGCTTTTACTTCAAAACAAGGACACTCTACACAAAAGCTGCAGCAGCATGCGTTAATTTACCAGCTACATCTTTCAATGCATTAGCCAATGTATTCAATTCAGCCGGGGTAAATGTAGCAACTTTCCCGTGTACAGCATTCCCATCAATCCGTTGATGCAACCATGAAGCCGATTTTCCAAAATACTGTTTAGCGAATTCTGAAACAGAAATAAAAGGAGATACATTCATCCTCAAGCAATTCCCCCGCCCGTATCCACTTTACATACGTCAGCAACGTCTCTCTGCTCACAATCTTTCCCGTCTCCACATTTACCACATCTATCACCGAAGCCAGCGAACGGATAATCTGTGTATAATTTTCCTCTCCACTGTAACGCAGCTACCCTTGCTCTATCAACTTTACAATGACTTTGGCAATCTCCTTCGGATGGCCGTAATACTCTAACCTTGCAGGTGTATCATGCTTTTCTACTTGCCGAAGCTGCCGGAGCAGACTTTTTTTTCTCTACACTAACCAGCAACTCTTCAATGAGCGTGTACTCACGTTCACTGGCTATTTTCAGTGCATCGCGCAATTCTTCTAATTCCATAATTTTTTAATTGTTTTAGTTTATATAATAATGCCTATTCAGGCTCTTTATTCCGAACATTCCAGACCAATAATGCCAACAACACTGACAACACTGCCGCCCCTATCCAAAACCAATTGATATATGTGAAGTCATAAAAATCCTTTCCATTTACCACAGTCTTATTTCCTTCAATAAGCAGACCGCTCATTACATCCTGCAAGCCGGCACCGATATAACTGGCAACTCCCACTACCCCCAGAGCTGCGCCTGAAGCATTGCGCGGAGCAATATCCACAGCCATCAATCCACCCAAAAAACAGAGAAGTACCCCAATACTGGAACCAAATAAGATCATCGCCAATATATCCACCCCAATGTGTGTACCGGGAACGAGCAGGAACAGACATAAGGCAACCACATTCATCAACCCAAAAATCAAAGCGGGCGCATTTCGCCGTCCTCCGAACAGTTTATCGGAAATCAGCCCGGAAAATACCGTGCCCACTATGCCACATACCGAATTGATGGAAATGATGAAGTTGGCATCCAGAGTGGAATATCCCTTTTGCGCTTCCAGATAAAACACTCCCCAGCTGTTCACCGCATAACGACTGATATACATGAAAGCGCTGGACAAAGCCAATATCCAAATGGCAGGCATCAACAACACCTGTTTCTGCGCTTTATTATAATCCGCCGCTTCGGCCGCACTCATTTCTTCTTTTTCTTTTGGTTGATTAACAGCCGGAAGTCCTTTACTTTGCGGGGTATCATGAAAAAAGCGCCATATAATCAGTGCACCGATAATTCCTACCATTCCTGCACCGAAAAAACCATACCGCCAGCCCAGAACACTTACGATAGAAGCAACAATAATAAAAGTCAGGGCTTCTCCTATATTGTGACTGGCTGACCAAAATCCATAGAAAGAACCTCGCTCCTTGTCACAAAACCACCGTGAAAGCCCCACGACGCACGATGCCGCACCCATTGACTGAAACCAGCCGCTAATGCCCCAAAGAATGGCAAACAAGAAGAACGAATTTGTAAATCCCAGGCAAAGGTTTGCCAGCGCACTCACTAACAATCCCGTAGTCATCAGGCGATTTATATTACTACGGTCGGCAATGAATCCGTTTGCAAACTTCCCTACAGCGTATGTAAAGAAGAGTACGGCACCGATAATTCCCAACTCGGTTTCCGAGAATATACCTTCCTCAACTATCGGTTTTTTAACGACATTCAGACTGAGACGACAGACATAATACATACCATAACCGAAGGTAGCGGCAAGGAATGTAGACCACTTCAGAAACTTCATTCGTCTTTTGGTATCGGACAAAGACTCCCCGCTACAGGGTTTCGGAGTTGAAACCCTGTAGAAATTTATTAACTGTTTCAGCATACTGTTTACTAAACTTAGTTATGAAGCCCTTTCTTCTTCAAATACTCAATAAGAAGAACAGGCCGGTCGGTTTGAATCAGTTTTGTTCCCTGATCGATTATCCATCCCCAACTTTCATCCGGTTGCTGTTGTTCCACCGCACGGTCATCATCATGCCCTCCGCATAATTCCGGCCAAAGTGAATTGATGAAAATCTTAGCGCCACTGGCACGGACTTTCTGTATCAGCCGCTGTATCTCAGAAGTATCTTTACTGAATACAAGTTCATAAGCCACCGGCTTCATGTGAGCCATATAACCATCAATAATATCTTCGGCACCTTCTTTATCTAAGGCTATCACCGGCATGAAAATCATTTTCCGGAGTATATCACCATGTTCCGCTTTCACTCTCTCGTAAGGTAAGGATGCCTTCATTATGCACTGCTGTGCCGTACCGCTCTTTTCGAGAATGGCATAGGCTTCATCAAAATAGTCGTAGCCTTTATCCACATTTACCATAATCTTGCCTTTGCACAGTTGCATCACCTCTTCAAATGTGGGAATAGTGTGTGCCGTCCGATGCCCCGCCCCGCTTCTCAGGCGGAATTTGCGTAACTCCTCCAATGTATAGTCCTCCGGTCGCCCTTTGCCTGTGGTGGTGCGATCAATGGTTTTATCGTGCATCAAAATCAAATGTCCGTCTTTGGTTTTCTTCAAGTCTATTTCCACCATATCCACTCCCATCTCGATACAATTCCTGATTGCCTGAAGAGAGTTCTCGGGGGCATTGCGCCAATCGGCACGATGCGACACGACAAGAACCGAGTTATTACCTTCTTGCAGGAGATTGTTACGGATGGCGAGTGCCTTGTCCTGCGCAAACAGTGACCATGCTACTGATAATAAAAGCGTTATAAGCAAAAATCTTTTCATACTGATTATTTTTTCAAATTATTTAATTCTGTTTTTAATTCTTGAATTTCTTTTTGCTGCTGAATGGTATAGAGCGTAAGTTCCTCTATCTTCTGCAGCAATATCTTATTCATATCGTGTTGAGAATATCCTTCTTCAGCCACTTGCTTGGCAGAAGGTACATCCGGCAGATGATTATTCTCGGAAATAAACTCTTCCACTTCCGGAATTGTCCTCAAAGCGTAATCTTTATTAAACACGAAGTCAGACCAGGAGGATTGCGGACCAATACCATAATCTTCCGAAAGTACTCCCTTGGCCACAAACAAACCGTATTTCGTTTTAAGTTCCTGACGAATCTTACTAACAGAAGTGTCGATTATACCAATATAAGTATTTCTGCTATCTGCATCAAAATACAAGCAACTGTTACCATTAGTGCCCAAATATAGTCCGTGTTTCGAATCTGTTCCAATCCAAGCACTTTGATTGTCCGAATCTCTTCCAAAATACGTTTTAATGCCATTCTTTTCTGTATATATACTTCCACTTACGTTCAAGGCGTAACCAGAATTCGTTACTTGACCTATCGTCAAGCTGTTTTCTTTGATCAACACATGTGGGGTATCTTCATTACTCACATTACCATTTCCCCAAAAAGCAACTCCCTTCTTTCCTCCTATCCTTAACCATTTTCCATTTACTTCTCCCTGAATAGTAGGATCACCATTCCGCCCAATACACATAGTTATGGCATTAGAGACAGATACAGTTCCATTAGCTCTCACTCCTAAATTAGGCACATCGTTCATCTCTACATTTCCATCTCCCCAAAAACCAATTCCACTTTTGGATCCGATACGTAAACGTTTATCAACAATACTTGAATTCATTAATGGCTCCTGATTTCTTCCCATCTTAAATGTCACCCCTTCATTCGCATAGAAACCTTTCAGAGACAAATGTAAAGGATTAAATACGGTTGTCTGAGCAGCTGTTATAAAAATTTTATTTTGTTTGCTGGGATTAATCCTAATTCCATTAAGTCCGCTAATCGTTAACTCTTCATTCGGAAAACCTATACTGCCAAGATAATAAAGCCAAGAATTATAAAAATTCAATGCCGGCATGCCGTCAGAAGCTCCAATAATAGAAGTTGTTCCATTTGCCGACACTCTGAAACGCTCTTCGTTAGGCCATCCCGTTATAATAGAATAACTGCGTCTATCTATCGGGGTAGATAAACTGTTACCTACATATCGTAGGAACCCTTTATCACCACGCTGCCAATCATAATCCCCTGAACCCGAAAGTCCGGGAAGTTGAGCACCCGGAGCATACTGAGCATACACACTATTTCCTGTCAATGATCCTAAAAGCAATACAATTAGTATCAGATATGATTTTGATATTTTCATAATTATCTTAATTAGAAGTTAGCAATTATTTTTCTGTTTATTTTATAAGAATCCGATTCAACTGTAACCAAGTATATACCGGTTGTTTGTATCTGGATATTTTTATCCAAAAGTATCACATTGCCCAAAGACATTTCACGAAGCAATGCTCCTTTAAGATCAGTAAGTCGGATTTTCACATTTTCCGCTTCGGGGAAATTTATATGAACCCGGATGACTTGCGCACTTTTATCAAAGTAGATTTCCTCATATAGAGGAATCATTTTATTACTCTCCTTTATATTACCTCTTGTTTGATTATTTGCGCCAACTTGTCCCATACACCATTTTTGAGCATCAGTATTATCTGATACCTGTTGCAATACATTTTCACGCGTATCAGTCAAATTCATCCCGGTTGCAGCATTGCTGATAGTAAATATACGTCCTTTTGCCGTATCACTTACAGGATAAAAAGCCCACTGTTGATAATTGGATTCCACTTTGGGCGTCATAGCCAGAGCATATCCGGCATCCGCACCTAAAAAAGATAAATCAGCCTGATTCTGCATAACATACCGGAAAGTCTCTTTCAATCCCACACAATGAAAATACCATGCGGAAGAATAAAGAGGAATACCGGTTTCTACATTGAGCAATGATTCATTTCCCACACAGAGTTGCGATTCAGAATGATATAATGCCGAAACTTGTTCTTTAGACAAAGCCACATCATAGACTTTAAAATCATCCATTCCGGCAGCCGGGATATTCCCTACCGTACCTACACATATCTCTGCAACCAAACTCCAATCAGGAGTAAAGGCGGAATAGCATTCCGTCATCTTCCCTGCGGGGGTACCTAAATAAAAGTGTGTACCTTCATCAGAATAGGCTATTGCAACGAAATACCAGCCATCACCTTCAGTAAAATTAGAATCACTCCACATCCATTGCTGGTCCGGCAAAGTATTCTGCCGGCTATCCTTATGATAAATGTCCAGTACAGCCCTCATTCCCTTTTTCTTCATTCCGAGCAATAGTTCGCCATCACCGCCTGTTGCCCAAAACGCTTGGGTAATAGAATCTTTTGTTACATGCATCCAATATGTCAACGTAGCCTCACGACGCACTTGCCCATCAGTTGCAGGCATGGGGACAGTGATGTAGCTATTAGCCTGATCAAAGGCTATAGCTTTTCCTTTTGCACCGAAACGATCTGCCAACGAATAAACTTTTCCATAAATATCGACTGCTTTATCCGACATTATATCTTCGGAGTTTGTCCCGTTCAGTGGCAAACAAGATTTTGGTAACGGTATTTCCTGACCGTATAAATGAGCGGCGAGGAACAATGTCATTACTAATATATAATTCTTCATAGACAGCCTCCTTTAATTATCTTCGCAAAAATGCGTTTGCAATTCATCTTTCAATTCTGCATACTTAAATTCATAGATAGCAATCTCATCGGGCATAGTAAACGTTGTAGATGGTGCCGGATCACCCAATATGATATAAGACGACGAAGAACGCCCCAAATAATTACCCATATAGTTCATCTGCGGTAAATTTAGACCGAAAAATATAGGAGCATGCCATCTATTATTTGTCGTTTTACGGGTATCTTTAGTTTCTATCCATAGAAAATAAGCCGTAAAATATAAATGTACCTCCCATTGAACAACTCCTCCGTCGACGGTGAACATAGGATCATACAAGTTATAATCATAATAATAGGCTGAATTCGGAGCCGTTTTCCTCCTGATAGTAATAGTCCCTTGATGATAGTAAATCTCCAAATGGGAATTTGCCTCTTCAGAAGTACTATTAAAAGATACCAGTTTCAAGAGGCGAGTAACCTTGCTAAGATCTTGTCTCATATTAAAAACAAGAACTAATCCATCTGTCCCCGCTGTTATAGGACTGACTTCGCTCATCCTTAAAACAGTTCTATTCGCATCTCTAACCTCCCGGTAAAATATACTTTTACCTAAAGGGGTAGCATAACTATGTTTATCCTGAGCATATACCCCGGAAGACAATAGGAGAAAAACAAATAGTAATCTCCAGATTCTCATCTTGTGTCGCTGTTCTTTCATTGGCTTGTCATATTATAAATTTGGTTAACTTTATCCCATATATCCGGTCTGTCGGAAGTCATCACCATTATTTTTCCATAAGGAACAGTCATTAGCCAGTAATGGTCTCCTCGCCGGTCATTGACGGTGTATTTCATTTTCCAATCAACAAAACGGGTTACAGTACCTTTCTGCCCAATAGGTTCTTCAGGATAACATCCAGAACGCAATCCCGTTTTTTGGAAAACATAATGAAGAAGGTTCTCATAAGTAACCCCATCCCGAGTGAATGATTTTAAATATGGATCTCTTTCATTCAAAAAATTGGTTTCATAGGCAATTACTTTTTTCCCTCCTTTATCTATCCAGCCATCAGTAAAGTTTAAAAAGTCTTTTCTCTTCGGCTGAATCACAGGCATAAACAGCAGTTTACGTAAAGTAGGCTCAGAAACATAAGCTGCTAATTCATCATATGTATATGGAGTTTTGAAAGCAAGATATTGTAGTGCATTTTTTTCTTCAGCTATCTGAATACAGGTCTGTAAACAGGTCATCCAACTTTCTTTTATCTTCAATCTGGCTGTATCACCATGAAGTTTTGTATCATAGTCACAATTCGCCACACATTGTCCATTTACAACACGAGCTCTTATGTCTTTGATGTCTACAGTCAGTACCATATGTTTTTGCAATAATATATCCACCAAATTTTCAAAGAACAAATAGGGATATACGCTGACATCTGTATTACGTTTTCTCAGTAATAATCCACTCAAAACACCGGAGTTCAAGTCAAATAAATAATCAGTCAAAGGACCCGGATAGTTTGACAATCTTGATAAACTATAATCGTGCGAAATAACCATCCGTTTATCTTTAGTCATCATGATATCCGTCTCCAACACATCAGTATACTTTTGTGCAGTTTCAAATGCCCCCGTAGAATTTTCGGGATAGCCTGCACCTAAATTGTCGCCCCAAAATCCTCTGTGTGCTGCAACTAAGACATCGGCTCCCAGATCAAGTCGCGGCATTTTTACTCGTTTCCATATCCTCGTTACAGGGTCAATATTATGTTTCAGATCGTAGCAATAATGATCTGGATAAAACAAAGCATTTCCCCCATCATGGTCTACAATGCCTACACCGGGAATTTTTACAGTTTGTATGTTTCCTCTATTTTCTGTCATTTCGATGGATAACGTCATGCCATCCGATAAATAACGATGAAGTTTCCCATCAGCTTTCTGCCTTTTTCTTTCGATAGCAAAAAGGGCAGTCTTAATATCCAGACTATTCCATACATCCGGATAATAAGTAGCTCCGCTTCCAAGATCTGAACGCTTGTAGTCAACCCCAACTCCAGAGTAAGTGGTTGACGTAGAAGTTAGACTTGCCTGATATACCAAAGTTTTTGATTCTTTATAGTATATCTTGACAACAACATTGCCACCTCCCGATATATTTCCAATAATACCGGCTTGCCAGTCAGCCTGTGGAGCAAATAATTCCAATAATGAAACAGGAACTTCGAAGGTTCTGACAGCAGCAGAGATTTTCCCAATTGGAATCAGGAAAAATGCAAAAACAAATAGTTTCAATAATTCTTTCAGCATATATAGTTCGTTTATGGAGTTATTGTTTTATACAATAGATCTATTTTATTCCACAGGTCAGGCCTATCGGTCGTCAATACCATTATTTTACCATAAGGTACACCCATGAAAAAGTAATAATCACCTCTCCAATCTTTACTCAGATCTTTAATCATCCAGTCAGCCCAACGATTTACAATCCCCTTTGGTCCCATAGGTTCTTCTGGATAGCTTCCTGGACGTAACCCGGTTCTTGAGTAAACATAATGAAGTAAATTTTCATATTTCACCCCCTGCCGCGTGAAAGAAGAAAGAGATTTATCCTTAGTTGTCTTAAAATTAGTCTCATAAGCAAGTACTCTAGAACCTCCATTTACTGCCCATGAATCAACAAAATCAAGAAAGTCTTTCCTTTGAGGTTGAATTACGGGCATAAATAATACTTTTGACAAAATGTCGTCCGACTCATAATTCAAAAGTTCGGTATATTCATGGGGGACTTTGAAAGCTATATATTGTAGCGCATTTTTAGAAGCAGCTATTTCAATACATTTCTTCATAATTTCCATCCAACTGTCCTTCACTTTTTTCTTAGCTTCTTCTCCATGTGTGGCTGGGTCATATTCACAATTGTCGATGCAGACCCCATTCTTTCTTCTCGCAATAATTTCCTTTATATCTATAGTTAATACCAATTGATTTTCGATAAGTGCATCAATTAAATCCCCAAAAGTTAAAAGCTTAAAATCACTAACAGACATATTTCTTCTCCTTAAATGAAGATTTTCAAGTTGTGACTGGTTCATATTAAATAGATAGTCTCTTAGTGAACCGGGATAATCGGTCAATCTCATCAAACAATAATCGTGAGATACGATTAACTGTTTATCTTTTGTTATCATTATATCAGATTCCAAAATATCTGTATAATCCTTAGTTCTTTTTATAGCAGCTATAGAATTTTCAGGAGCTCCAGTTCCCAAATTATCTCCCCATACTCCACGATGTGCTGCAACTATTAAATCAGAACCTTTATTTATATCCGGAGTCTTTATCTCCATCCACACCTTTGTAACAAAAGAGGATGCGTTTGCCAAATTATGGCAAAAATGTTTAGGATGAAACAAAGAGTTACCACCAAGCTGATCAATAATGCCAATTCCAGGAAACTTAAAAGCCTGCATTTGTGCATTAATCTCTTCTATTTTTAATATCAATTCCAATTCTGAAGAGAAAAAGTTATATGGTCTTATTGCTTGTTGATCATAATGTTTACGATCAATAGCAAACAAAGCCGTTTTCAAATCAAGGCTACTCCATGAATCAGGATAATAGGTAGCTCCACTTCCCAAACTTTCTTTACTATATGTTTGTCCATCTCCTGCAAACTCAGATGTACTTCGATTTAATGTACACTGAAAAAGTAGTGTACCAGTCTGTTTATCTACAAGTTTAACATCAATCTTACCACCATTATTCACACTCCCCTTGATACCCGTAGCATATGAAATATCAGGAGCAAACATTGTACTCAAAGATAATTTAACCGGAAATTCTCTTAATACAGCATAGAGATTCACTGAAACAAATAAGCAAATCATCAATACATAATATTTCATAAGTTGTAATTTAAGATTATTACTTGGTTAATCAACGGTAGCACGTGCACTGATATAAACCAAAGAGAATGAACGCTACAAATTATTTCAGTTAATACTGATAAAGCTATACTCATTCTTGTCGTTTTGTATCATCCACGTTTCCTTTATCATGTAAATTAACAAACCTCCCGTTTTATCCAATGTCACACTTTGGAGCATCAGATGCAACGGGTGGTTTGATTAAGTACTTTGTCAGTAAAAAATAGTATTTTCTTTACTGGTGAGCATTTCGCTTGTAATTTCCACTTCTCATCGACCAAGTTTTTTGTGCTCCTGTAGCATTGGTTCTAAGAGCAAACACCTTACCTGGTTCTGAGGATTTTGTCATATCAGCACAAACATAGATGATACCATTCTTATCTATTACAGGGGAAGACCAAATATTAGTACCCAATTTAATCTCTTTATAAGTCGGTTTTCCATTCGAATTAAGTACATAAAAAACACCTTTTCCATCACCAAAATAGATATTCCCATTATTATCTACTGCCGGTACCGAGCGAATTTTAGCTTGTGCCATGAATTTCCAAATTATAGCACCGTCTTCCTGAGCACAACAAAGCATTTCACCATCGGAGTTACCTACATACAGATGACCTTCAGTACTTAGAGAAATCCCTGAATTAGAAAATGCAGATACTGAATTTGTTTGCCATTTTACACTTCCGTCTTTATTCACAGCCATAATAACTCCACCGTCGTTGGTTTCACCACATATATAGATTGTGCCATCATCTCCTATTGCAGGAACCGATGAGCAACTCTTTCCATAATCTGTTGCCCATTTTTGTTTTCCGGTATTCTTATCAAAAGCATATAACTTACCACTGTTAGAACATACATAGACTGCATCTGATCCAATCACTGGTGTTGACTGGGTGTCTCCTCCGCAATCAGCACTCCACTTCTCAGCCATTGCTGGTGCTGCATGGATAGCATATAGTTTTTTGTTGGTTGAAAAATAAACCGTACCGTCCTGATCAATAGCCGGACTACTATATTTAGCATGGGCTTTTAGATCAAATGTGCTTATTGGAGTTGAAGACTTAGAAGAGAACGCACACAAATTATGTGTATCATCCTTTTTTCTATAACCGCCAATATAAATAGTACCATCATCTGCTACTGCAGGCGACGAGCGTACTACTTCGTTATATTGGTTATACCAAACTTCCTCCCCATCCTTTATAACCCAAATACTTTTTCCGCCACGACCAGCATTGGCGTCACAACCAACGATGACATTGCCATTATCATCTATTGCAGGAGATACGTCCTGGAAACCACATGGTGTCTGAAATTCCCATATAATCTCAGGTTTTTCATTAGAAAGGGATTTTTCCTTAACTATTATTGTCTTATCAAATGCATTTTCATTCTGTATGCTATTATTATCCCATACAGTCAACACTACTTTGTATTCACCAGCCTCATTATAAACTACAGAAGGATTTTCCTCTTCCGAAGAAGCTCCATTGCCAAAATCCCATTGCCACTTGACAATTGATCCGTCTTCATCGAACGACAAGTCTGTAAAATAAATACTTTGTCCGACTTCTATAGTAGTAGTTCCTACTTTGAATGCAGCCACTGGTTTGATATTCACATCATCATTGTCCTGACAAGCTACTGTCAAAATTAACAGTATTGCCATTCCTATCAATTTATTTTTCATACTATCAGTTTTTATTTAATTTATCGAGATATGTTTTTAATTCGACAGGAAAATCTGTCTGCACTACAGTACCCCCCAATTTTACAAACTCGTCTACCTTGCGATAGTTATCCTTAGCAGGTGTCTCATCAGAATTTATATAAACATTCATAAAACCGGCAATACCATTATTATAAGCTTTATTTAGAATCTCATCTTTCCACGTACGTGGATTGAATTGTACAACAGAAAGATTTTTCACTAACGACATATACTGTTCAAGCTCTTCCATACTATAAATGACAGGGAATACATTCACTTCTTTATCAATATTCACAAGCTTTGCAGCATTGGGGACTTCGTACACAGTAAACATTGATTGCGACAACATACCACATTTTTTTACAACCTCATATACAGCACGATAATCAGAAATCTTCATATCAATGTCCACATATATTTTTCCCCGAGCACACATCAAAGCTTCTGACAGTAAAGGCACTCGTTCACTCGTTAACTCCGTTCCATGATACATATAAAAAGAGGCAATCTCATCATATGTTAATGCGGATACTTTTCCTGTACCATTTGTTACTTTATCAATAGTAGAATTGTGCATCAGTACTAATTTCCCATCTTTTGTCATTCGCACATCTATCTCTATATAGTCTATCTTATTCAATATTGCTTTTTCAATAGCCTGGATAGAATTTTCCGGTGCTTCTTTCCAATATCCCCGATGGGCACACACCTGATAACGTCCTTCTTTCAGTGAAGCAGGAATAGATGAACGAACGCCTGCTTCCACTTCTTTTGCGGTCACTTTTATAATTGTCTTATGTGTTTTCTTCTCACCAGAAACAAAGGATACATAAGCCATTACAGTATAGTCATCCGGCAAAGTATAGGCATGTTTTGGCGCTTGTTCAGTAGAACTTTTACCATCACCAAAATCCCAACGTATGGAAGCAATGTCGGTTGCATTTACATTTTCTATAGTGAAAGTGACCATTTCGCCATAATTCACTTCATTGGCTGACACACCAATATGTATTTTTTCACTTTCCAAATTATCACTTTTCGAACAAGATTGTAATAAAAGGAGAAGCAAGACAAACAAACAACAACTTTTCTTTATATACATGATTCTTTATTAGTTTATTTTCACCAATGTGGATTTTGAACTAGATTGTCATTTAATAATATATCACCCATCGGAATCGGATAAAGGTAATCGCGTTCCTCATCAAATTTCTTTTTATTATCCTTAAATCCAATCAAATACCCTTTATCTCCTCCTGTCAGTTGAATTACACCACCTATTTTGACTTTTTGTGAAGCGTTACTTTGCGGTTCATTACCTTCTTTATACAATAGCAAATCTATTTTACCATCATTATCCAAATCAAATTCACCCAATGAAGGGAAATACATACCTGTAAAATGAGGTTCCAACAATTTACCTGCTCTCCAACGTACTAAATCATCCCAACGAAATCCTTCCAATGCTAACTCAATACGACGTTCGCGACGTATTTCAAGTAAAACACCTTTATTGGTACCTGTTACAGTAGGGTACATGGCAGCCATAATAGCATCAGGAGATTGATTAGCATCACCCATATTCAAATTAGGCATTCCCACACGATTTCGAATCAGTTTTATAGACTTATCAATATCATCCTGAGTTAACAGACCTAACTCTGCCTTAGCCTCAGCATAATTCAACAACACTTCAGCATAGCGGATTATAGCAATGTCTTGATAAGAAGCTCCATCTCCGTCTTGCGATACATCCGATACAAATTTGCTGACCTGATAACCTGTCATTGTAGCTGCGAAATCCGGTAATTGTATTGCATTGTCACCAATACGTTTATATCCCACAGAACGAATAGTTTGAGCTAAACGCTTGTCACGATTCTGCATTTCTTCGTAAAATCCCATGGTTGCATAATTAGATTTTGATGTAAACGGTTTTCCATTTGATTGCAATAGATAGGAGTCTACAAAGTCTTTTGTCAAGCCGATATCTTTTTGTGTGCGAGAAGTGAAGTAATAATTTATATTATGCATTTTATTGAGTATCAATGAATAGCGACGGCCTAAAATAACTTCTTCCTCTCTTAAATCACTGGAAGCAAACAAATCACGATAGTCTGTATCTACATTACCTGTAGAATACAATTTATAACCTGATTC
Source organism: Bacteroides stercorirosoris (assembly GCF_900142015.1). GTDB lineage: Bacteria > Bacteroidota > Bacteroidia > Bacteroidales > Bacteroidaceae > Bacteroides > Bacteroides stercorirosoris. The sequence continues at coordinate 77,479 of NZ_FQZN01000019.1, read as the reverse complement.
ATTCATTACTCTTTCCGCTGCTTTATATGCTTTTTCCAGTAATACATCAGATCCTTGTAAATTCAACTCTGTATGATATTTACGGTAAGTCCCTTCATAAAGACAAACACGTGAGAGTAAGGATAGTGCTGTCCAACAGTTCACTTGATCAGAGGCACGTTTATTATCCAACTTATCTATAGCCAGCTCTAAATCCTCTATAATCTTATCCATTACAAATTCGCGGTTATCACGAGGTTTATAAAGCAGGTCTTTATCACCTGTTTGAATAACCGTTTCATACCAGGGAACGTCACCAAAACGCTTTACTTTATCAAAATAAAACCAAGCTCTGAAGAAACGGGCAATCCCCTCATATTTATCACGAGCTACCAAATCAGTACATTGTTTATAATGATCAAAAAACAGATTAACCGTTCTTAAGTCTCCCCAACTCCAACCTCCACTACCGACATCTGACGGGATGGTTCTATCATCACTGCGTTGCTCTACTGGAATATTCGTATATAAAACATTATCAGTAGTCAAATCCTTTTCAATAATAGTTTTAATCGCTGGCAAATTTTCATAGAAGCCATTAGTATAAAGCTCTAAATCCCGAGCTGTCTTAAAAGAATTTTCTGGCGACACTTCTGCTATAGGATATCTGTCCATAAATGAATCATTGCAAGAAGTTGCCATACCTCCTACTATCAGAAATCCAAATACTTTCATTGTTACATATAACTTTTTCATAATGTTGCATTTTAGAATTTAATATCAAAACCGAAAGCAAACGTTTTACTAAAGGGATAAGAATTCCCATCTCCTAGCTGCTCTGGATCAACCGTATGATCCGGATTGTGCTTATACAAAGGAGAGAATGTTAAAATATTCTCACCAGACACATAGAAACGAACACTCTTTAAGAATTTAATCTTGCGGCAAACTTGTGCCGGCAATGTATATCCAATCGTAATATTCTTTAAACGAACATATGCTGCATTTTGCAAATACTTGTCTGAATGGACAGATAACTGTCCTCCTTCATAAGCACTTCCTTGATTTGAAGCATCAGCAGCCAAACGCGGGAAATAAGCATCTTGATTATCTGGCGTCCAACTCATAGACTCTATGCTCTTTGGGAAGAAATTCTCATATGGGCGAACATACGGTCCCCAGAAATAACTGTTCTCCTTGCCAGGCCACCAGTCTTGTTTCATAACTCCCTGAAAAAAGGCTGAAAGGTCGAAGCCTGCATAAGTCATATTTAAGTTTAATCCCAATGTATATCTTGGCGAACTGTTACCAATAATACGCAAGTCTCCGTGATCTTCCAAAGTTTTCTTTCCCGGAGAAATTTCATCATCGTCATTAAGATCCTTGAATTTCAAATCACCAGCAACAGGATGATTAATAAAATACTTATTACGAATAGTATAGTTCACTTTCAATTGATCTGCATGCGACAAATATTCATCATCAGATTGAAAAAATCCGTCAATAGTATATCCCCAAATTTCTCCAAGTTCTTTACCTACATAGAATTCATCAATCAATCCGCTCGGATTATCAAATTTTGTTATTACAGTACGATTATCAGCTAAACTAGCACCAATTCTATATTCAAAAGGCCGATTAGCTAATATAAACTTATCATGCCAATTTACGGATAACTCAAAACCTCTGGTACGTAGATCCGCTGCATTTTCTTCTGGTTCTGACGTTCCGAATACAGCAGGTAATTCTTTACCTTGTGTTAACATATCCCGCGTATTGCGTTGATACCAGTCAAACGAGGTTGAAAGATGTCCATCAAAAAAAGATAAATCAAAACCTAAATTAAAGGTCTCAGATTTCTCCCATGTGAAATTAGTAGAAATAGCATCCGGAGTATTCAGATAATTCAAATAAGAGCCATTAACAATGTAACCTCCCTGTTTTGCTTTCATCTTAGTAATATAATCATACGGACCTACATTCTGATTACCAAGTGTACCATATGAGGCGCGTAACTTGAAATTAGTAATTGTAGAGCGTAATCCTTTAAAGAAGTTTTCCTCACTGACACGCCAAGCTAACGATCCGGAAGGAAAAATACCTAAACGATTATCATGCGGAAATTTGGATGACAAGTCAAAACGCCCATTAAATTCAACCAAATATTTACCTTTATAATCATAATTCAACCGATAGAAAGCCGCCCTTATAGCCCATTCTTCTTTAGCTCCCAATAATTCAATATTATCCCCCGTAGCTAAACTAAAAGACCCCAAATCCTCTGAAATAGGCCCACTTCGTTTAGCCGTAGTTCTTTCCCAATGTTTCCATTCCTGATTAAAGCCGAGCATTGCTTTCAGATTATGTCGATCATTAAATGTATGGCTATAAGTAGCATAAGCATTAATAGCTTGATACATAGAATGCCAATGTCTCTCTTTATACATTTCTGAATTAGTCTTATACAAAGTCAGCCCTTCTCCACCCGGTTGGTTAGTGTGGGGTGTTGCAACTATAAGTTGGCGCGAAAATGGTCCCTCTTTTCTAAAACTATAATCAGCATTCAAGTCCAATCCCTTTATTGGATTAAACTGTAAGGAAACAGTATTCATCACATCATATTCAGAGTCTGTTCCTCTGCTCTTACCATAGATTAAATCGGCAAATGTTCCATCAGCAATATCACGTCCTGGTGCATATGCACTGTTAATCATAATGGTACCATCGGGATTGTGGGGTAAAAATAGAGGAGAAGCATGATAAGTGTATTTCCTCCAATTCTCACTATTATTATTGCCATCTACACTACGTGTATTAGTAGCAGGGTAATCATAATCACTAATAAAAATATTCGTAGTGTTGCTCAGACGTAAATTCGACAAAATCTGGAAATCAACTTTGCTACGTAATGTATAACTTTTAAACTTATCTGGGTTAATACGATATATACCTTCACGACTATAATAACGTCCAGACAAATAGAACCGCATTTTATCTGTTCCTCCTGATAAGTTGATATTATGTTCCATTGAGGGTTGATTCTTACGGAATATATAGCCCCACCAATCTGTGTTACCATAATGTACATAACGTTCAACACCGTCAACAGTTTTAATCAGTACAGCCGGTAATGAAGGATCTTTCTTACGGGCTTCCATATAAGCATAATCTTCTTCAGTATATCCTAAATAAGTACTGGTATTCTCCATCAAACTTAATTTATCGCTCAAACGTGCCCATTCCAAACCATCAGTAATAAAATTATCTGTACTAATAGTAGGATTACTCCAGCCAAAATGATTAGAATAATTAACTTGTACAGCTCCTTTCTCCGGATCTTTTGTAGAAATTAATACTACACCAAAAGCAGCACGCGCACCATAAATGGCAGCTGAAGAGGCATCTTTCAGTACAGAAACAGAAGCAATGTCCTTAGGATTAACGTAGTTTAAATCCCCTTCTACTCCGTCAATCAAAACTAAAGGCGAACCGCCATTGATAGAACCCACACCGCGAACATCAAACGAAGCTTTCTTATTAATAGCACCATCGCTAAAAGAAACATTTAAATTCGGTATAAGTCCTTGTAATGTCTGTCCCGTATTGCCACTAATACGATGTTCTATCTCTTTGGACGAAATCTGACCTACAGCACCTGATAAGTTCGCTTTTTTAATTGTACCATATCCTACAACCACAACTTCGTCAAGCATTTCATTATCTTCTTTCAAAGTAATACGAGCCAAGGCTTTATCATTTGCTTTCAGTTCTAAAGACTTATAGCCAATATATGATATACTCACAATACTATTAGACGGTACATTGGAAAGAGAGTAGTGTCCATCGACATCAGTTATTGTGCCTATGGATGTTCCTTTCACCACAACACTGGCTCCAATAACAGATTCCCCTTTCTCATCAACAATTATACCGGAAATCGTTTTAAGATTCTTTTTTGGCTGTGTAGCATCTAAAGCAGCTTTTTCTTTCAGATAGATTTTCTTCTCACCAATTTCAAAAGCCACATTCGTACCAGTGAATAATTTATTAAGCACATTCGATAGCTCTTCATCTTTTGCTTCAATGGTAACAATCCTGTCCGGATTAACGGTAGGACGACTGTATGCCACAGTCAGTCCGGTTTGTTGCGTAATAGCATCAAAGACTTTCGCTAACTTAACTTGCCGGAACTGCATGGTTACCTTTTGGGCAGAGACCGTAAAACAAGTCATAAAGCTTAAAAAAAGAACAAGTAAAATCTTGTGTTTCATAACTTTAATTTTAGATTAACAATTAGTATAAACTCACTTTATACTAAGTAGACACACAAGATTCCGGAGCGGGTGAGGGAAAAATACTTTTTTTCAAAAAAAGTTAGAAAAAAATCTTCAAAAAACCAAGAATCGTCACTGACGATTCAAGATGTAGCTCGTCATCTTGTATTTTATGTATCTGCGTATAAAGGTACAATTATCTATGGGATTGGTACAAATCTACCAATTTTATTATAACAAGCAGTAGTTTTATGCAAAAAATCAGGATGCAATGTAAACTGTTCTATCTATAAAACGACTTCGTCTATAAAGAGTAAAGGCAGTGATTCTTGCCGATACCGGCAAAAATCACTGCCTTTGAGAGTAAAATGAAATAAAAACTTGCCTTATGCACTACAAGCGGAAGGTCATATAGGCCGGCAGATAAACCACCCCTTCTTTCACGCTCAGATTTTTAGGATGGATTACATAGCTCCCTCCTATGCACTGATGCGGCGGGAATTTTTCAGGCAATAGTTGCACAATTGTACAACTTTTCGTATCTTTGCTACATGAAACGCAGGATTACAACATATGGTGGATATTTTGAGAGATTCATAGAAACTCTCTCTGCCAAAGAATTGTTGAAATTGCACTATATCATCTCGCTTCTGGAAACAGAAGACCGGATGCCCGTAAAATTTATCAAATTTATACGTGATGGATTATATGAGCTCCGTATGGAGTACAATAGCAATATTTACCGAGTCTTTTTCATTTTTGACGATGGGCAAGTTGTCGTGTTATTTAATGGTTTTCAAAAGAAAACCCAGAAGACCCCATCAGGAGAAATAGAAAAAGCATTAAAAATTAAGGAGGCCTATTATGGAGACAAACAATCATCAAATCATTGATTACAGTGCTGTTCTTGAAAAGAAATTTGGTAAACCTGGCACAGAAGAGCGTGCAAAGTTTGATGAAGAAGCATACGCTTTCTATACAAGTCAAATATTACTTGATGCTCGCAAAAATGCACGGTTAACACAAGAAGAACTTGCCAAACGTATCGGAACTAATAAATCTTACATCTCACGAATAGAGAAAGGAATTACTGTTCCAAGTGTAGCCACATTTTACAGAATAGTAAACGCTTTAGGATTGACTGTTGAGTTAACTCCGGCAATCTAAAAAGAGGAGACTCACCTTAGCACTTTACATAAAGAGGCTTACATGTGTAAGTCTCTTTCAAGTTATTTCATAGTTACTGTCACTTCTTTCCCCGCCTCCTTATATTCAAAATGCAACGGAGAGATTTTTTCCAAATCACGCAAAACTTTTTCAAGAAGCGTGTTCTCAGATGTCAGCGTAAAACACACATCCCAAGCAGCCTTATCCTCTATCTTGAAGTCAACGTCATACCAACGGTTCAGCACTTTGATAACTTCCGACAATGGGGTGTCTCTGAAAGCTATCACATTCTTTTTCCATAACGAAGAAAGGTGGGCATCCGTATTCCGAATGATTGTGCAATGCTCACTCTCCTTATTATATACAAGTTTCTCGCCAGGCTGCAATGGATATTTCTTATCGGAAGGAAGAGTCAGATTGACATGGCCTTCATCCAGGCAAACGGTGATATCCTTATTCTCCGGATAAGCCTGAACATCAAAAGAAGTTCCCAATACATAAACAGACGGCCCATTAAGATTGACAATGAAAGGGCGGCGGGAATTTTTTGAAACAACAAAATACGCTTCTCCTTCCAGATAAACTTCGCGGCTGGACAATGCAAATTTCTTGGGGTACTTAAGACGGGAATCCGAATTAATGTATGCCCGTGTACCATCCTGAAACATCATCTGAATGCGTTCTCCTTTGGGCACATATATTTCTTCGTAACCAGAATCACCAAATAAATCCACCCGGGTATTCACCTGGACAAACAGCCCCATCAACACAACAAAAGGTATGACAACAGCAGCCACGCGGAAAGCTATCCGGCGGATGCGCTTCCGGCGAATATTGCGGACAATACGTGCAAACATCTCTTTCGAAGGAATGTCATGATTGACATAAAGCTCTTCATAACCGAGCCTTATCTGCTCTGCATCAAAATCCATGCTCTTAGACAAATAGGCGGCTCCCTCATCCGTAGCAAACCATTTTGCCACGATTTGAGCATCTTCAGAAGTTGCTGTTCCGGCCAATACTTCCTGTATCTGTTGTTCTGTAGGCTTATTCATATTTTTTGTATCCATGTGATTAAATAGACACTTAAATGCCTCAACAAGGTGAGGGCTGTAACAATTATTAGCATCTTACGCAAATGAACGCGTAACAGTTTCAAGGCTTCGGAATAATGCGTCTTTACTGTATTGACAGATAATTTCATCCGTTCGGCGATCTCCTGATTCGTCAGTTCTTCTCTGACTTTCATCAGGCAGATTTCCCGCTTTTGCACCGGAAGCATGTCTACCGCCTTATAAAAATTGGACATCAGTTCCTTCTTTTCCAGATTTTCCATCAAGTTGTCTTCATACGCAGGAGCGGACTGTGCCATTTCATAGTTCTTGGCAATTGCAGTATTTTCATTACGTATCAAGTTTAATACATGATTTTTGGTCATTGTAAACAGATAATTCTTTAGACTGATTCCTACACGCAATTCGGTACGGAATTCCCATAAACGACTAAAGACGTGCTGCACAACATCTTCCGCCATGTTGACATTCATTAAATAACGATATGCCAATACATACAACAATTTATGATATCTGTCATAGGCTTGGGTAAAAGCCCGCTCATCCCCTTTTTCAATTAAGGCGAAGAGTGCTTCATCATTAAGTTCGGATATCTGAGATGTAGATAATGGCATTAGTCGGTTACTTTAAAGACGTGCCAAATATAAATGTTTATTTTGGGATTATTTCGATTTGGCAAAAAAAACGCTGCAAAGCCAATAAATTTACGACATAAATTCTGAAAGAAAGCAAAAAATGACAAACTTACAATAAACGAGGCGAAACTCTACGACGAACAGGGTATTCATCGTAGAGATAGCCAACAGGCTCTTATTTCTTCAATCTGATTCTCAAATAAGCACGGTCATCAAAAGAACAATTACCTTTTTGTACTCCTTTCGTACTCTTGTACAACCGCATACACATAGGATCTTTCTCCAGAATATCTGCAAGATAACATTCCGATTCATGCAAGGTGGAATATAGATGAGGATAGCCGTCAGAAGACAATACCACCTCTTCCGCATCACCTACAGGGAAAATATTCACCTGTTTCATCTGCACGGGAAAGCCGTCAAACACAGGAAAGGCATACCGCTGGCCTTCTATCGGACAATTCTGCAAAACAGCCTGTTTCTGCAGAAAAGGATAGATAAATTCCCGTCCCGGATCGTGAGATTCAAAATCTTTCATCGCAGCCCCGTCCAGCAAAGCTACTTCATTGACCACCGCACGGGCATTCGCCATAATAGCATCAATCTCTTTCTCATTTGAGGAGTACAGATTACCAATGATACACTGGCAATCGCCTACCTGCCATACTTCATTCCGGGCATAGCTATAAATCACGCCATTGGCCGTGAAACGTTTACCCGGCTCCGACTTTAGTTCATCAAGCAAATTATGCTCTACATAGAAATCATGTATTTTTTCTGTTATCAGACGAATAGCTTCGGCAGCATCAATATCTTTAGGAAAATCACGTATAGCCTCCAATGCAAGCTCCATAGCCAGCCGACCGGTTTTCTTACCCTCGTAAGTGAAGGTAGATTTAGCCGTAGCCCCGTCAATCACCGCCGCAAAATAAGGGGTAACAATTATACCATCCTCATTAGTCTGCGGACTTTGCTTGCCTTTCAAGAAACATTCCTCAACCATAAAGTGAGGAACGGAAGGAGCCTGAAATTCATTTTCTGACTGTAGATATGTCCAATCGCGTTCGCAATCCATTACTTTCAATTTATGTTTCAAATAATCAATCAGATATGCCGGGCGATCTGTTTGCAATATCGTTGCACCCAAGTTATCTATTAAATAACCGTAACCTTTATCCCGGTTTACCAGTGAACAATCGTCATCATGTCCGCCCGCATGTGTATCCCACAAGGTGTTATACCAGATATGGGACTTCCCGGCCATTATCCTCTTCACTTCGTAAGGCAATGGATTGGTATCATAGGCAAACTTAAATTCAATAGCCACCGGTTTCAATACCCGAAGATAATCATTTAACTTCTGAATGGCATCTTCTTCATCCAAATTAACTTTCGGCATGAAAATCACCTTATCCAGATATTTTCCATAATCACGTTTCACTTCTTCTGCCGGAGCATTGCTTTTCATGATCACCAGATTGGTGGTTCCCGTCTTCTCTAACAGTTCATACACTTGGTCGAAATAATCAAAAGCTTTATCCAAATTAAGCATTACACGTCCTTTTGCTGCAAGTAATGCCTCTTCAAGAGTAGGAACCTTGTAAATGGTCTTAATATGACACCCGTTCCGCAAACGCAGTGCTTTAATTTCAGCCAAAGTATAATCTTCTGGCTTTCCTTTTCCGGTAGTAGTACGGTCGAGGGTTTTATCATGCAACAAAATTAGATGTCCGTCTTTGGTTCTCTCAAGATCTATCTCCACAATATCTACCCCCATTTGAATGGCATTTTCTATGGCTTCCAATGAATTTTCGCAAGCATTCCGCCAATCGCCACGATGGGCAGCCACCAGCACATCTGTAGACTGAGGATTAAAAAGCTTTGTCCTTATATCATCAAGCCTGTTCGCCCAAAGGGCGAAACAGGTTGATAAAAGACAAAACATGAATGATACACATATTCTTTTTGTCATAATAACTCCAATTAGATTAATAATATCCTTCATTTTGTTCTTCTTCAATCGGCCCTACAGGATCCAAACGATCAATATGAGTTTGAGGAATGGGACGCAGTTTATGATAAGGCTTTATAGCAGCTTCCGCTTCAGAATTATATTTCTTCACCCATTCATAAAATTTCTCCGTACGCACTAAGTCTTCCCAGCGACAGATCTCACCCAACAGCTCACGACCACGTTCATCTAACATAAATGATACAAAATCGCCGGTTGAAAGCTCAGCAGCAGTTACTTTTATATCATCATAAGTACTGTTCATGTCATTAATATCTCCACCTTCAACTTCCCAGTATTGCGCAGTTTTAGTTTCTCCATCTGCCCACGCGGCACGTTCGCGAATGACATTGATATATTGGGCAGCCAAATCAAAATCACCTTTCCTGCCAGCCGCCTCAGCAGCTATCAAATAGGTTTCACCTAAACGCATACGTACCCATTCACGTGATGATGCTTTTTCTGCGACAGAAGAGCGATTGGGAGCCATGTGCTTGATAAGAGTAGGATAATGCTTGGAATCATGCACCTCATACGGATAGTAAGTATAAGATTTATTGGCACGCAGTTTCTTCATTTCTATACTGTTCTTTTTGAATCCGGTTTTCTCGATGGTGTAATATATAGCCGTATCACCTACCTCAAATTTCTTTTTACCTGCTATCTGCCCTTTCGACGGATCAGGAGTGAAATAGATCTCACCTTTATCTTCAAGTTGTTCCCATATAGGAATTGTTTTTGCATAGTTTGACATATATGCCCAACGGAAACTCTTATAAAAACGAGAGTCGTTTTTACGGTCATAAAGATTGAATAAGACCTTATCTGTCGGACAATAACGTTTATATGGACGTCCATAGAATATATCACGTTCCATACCTGCTTCATCATCATAAACTGGCAGCCAATACAGATGGAAGGTATTTCCATCTTCATTGAAAATAGGATTGGAAGTAAACTGCACGGCAAAAATCACTTCAGAATTTCCCATATTATTTATATCCCACAAATCTGCAAAGTTCTTTTGTAAGCGATAAGGACTATTCTTTATCACGTTCTCTGCAAAATAGAGAACACTATCCATATCTGTTGTCTGTTGTCCGCGAACATCCGTCACAGCACTGCCCCTCGTCAAATAGACTTTAGCCAGTAAATGTGAAGCTGCATAGGAGGTCGCTTTCCCTTTCTGTGACTCATCCACTTTTTCCGGCAAATATTCAACAGCCGTACGCAGGTCGGTAATGATCTGTTTGTATATATCTGCTATTGCAGCCCGTTTAAAGTCGGTACGAATCTCGAAGCTGCCTTCAGTTACCAAAGGCACTTTTCCAAATTGCTGTACTAATTCAAAGTATAAGAAAGAACGGATAAAAAGCATCTCGCCCAGCGAGGTCATCTTTTTTGATTCACTCATATCAGATTGCCGTATCTGATCCATAGCAATATTGGCATCACTGATACCTTTATAATGATTCTCCCACAATTCTGACAAGATACTATTTTCCGGATTCAATTGTGTGCCATAGCCATTGAACGATGTTTTGTTGTTTCCATCGCTTCCGGCAGTAAATAAATCAGTTCCTAATTCTGTTAGTACATCATATCGTTCACCACCACATCCCCAACGTAAAAAACTATATGCAGCAGCTACTGCTGCATCCACTCCCTGCTCGGTTCCATAATAATCATAAGTCATTTTAGGAGCCTCATCCTCACTCAACCAATCGGCACAACCAGCGGTTCCAAGCAACAAGCCAACCATCAACAAAAATATATTTATCTTTTTCATATTCAGTTACATTTAAAGATTACATAGAAAGATTTACACCAAACATCCAAGTACTATAACTTGGTGAAGTACGTCCATTAGCCCCCTCCGGATCAACACCGGTAAAATTAGTGAAGATAAAAGGATTATTAGCACTCAAATAAAACCTGACTTTATTCAACATAACTTTCTGTGTCAGGTCTTTCGGCAAAGTATACCCCAAAGTAATATTTCTAATTCTCAGGAAATCCGCTTTATCATATCCGATAGTAGAGATATAATCTAACTTCTCCGTATCTGCACTCGGGCGAGGAAAATCATTGGTAGGATTATTGGGAGTCCAATAGTTCACCCTGACAGAATTGGCGCGTCCGGGCTTCTCCATAAATTCGATATCATTCTTCAGCATACGTCCGACACTGGCATACAAGAATATAGAGAAATCAAATCCTTTATACTCAATATTATTCACTAAACTTGCCACAAACTTCGGGCGCTCATTACCCAAAATGATCTTATCCTTATCGGTTATTTTATAGTCTCCATCCACATCTCTGAGTTTGATGCTACCCACTATAAAATTACCTCCTTCTTCATTAAACTTAGCCATCTCTGCCAAATCTTCCGGCGTATTTTGCCAGATACCGATCTTTTCATAATTATAATATACGTCAATCGGATTACCGATAAACCAACGGTTACCAATGTCATCTGACTTTCCGTTATATAATTCCACAATTTCTTCTTTATTGGCAGAGAACATCCAATCGGTACTCCAAGTGAAGTTTTTGGTCTGGATATTACGTGTATTCAATGTTATTTCAATACCCTTGTTACGTGTAGACCCTACATTAGACATCACACTGGAGAAACCGGATACCACCGGTAACTGGCGCTCAAGCAACAAATCATGCGTGTTCTGTAAATATAACTCAACAGAACCATTGATACGATTCTTCAGAAAACCAAAATCGAGTCCGATGTTCCACTGATCAGTAGTTTCCCACGTCAAAGAGCTATTAGCCATAAGAGAAGGAGCATAACCCATTATTTCCGTAGCACCATTGTTATAAACATAGCGTTTCTTGCCAAGCTTTCCTCTCGTCTGATAGGGATCTACTGAAGAATTACCTGTCTTACCATATCCTAAACGAAATTTCAGATTATCCAACCAAGAAAGTGACTTCATGAAAGATTCATCACTAATTCGCCACGCCAAAGCCGCTGATGGAAACAACACCCATTTGTGACCGTCAGCCAATCGTGAAGATCCATCATAACGTGCAGAAACTGTCAATAAATAACGCCCCAGATAATTATAGTTGATACGTCCCATAAAAGATGCCATATTCCACTTTACATAATCACTGTCTACGCCATCGATCAATAAACCGGAGGCCAAATCATAGTACTTTAAGATATCAGACGGAGTGTTTTGTACAGAAGCCCCTAAAGTTTCCTTTAAATCTTGCTGGATAGACTGCAAAAGAGTTACACCTAAAGAATGTTTCTCATTGAAATCGCGATTGTAGGTGAAGTAATTCTCCCAAGTAATCATCGAATACTTTTCCACAGAATTACTGGCAGCAGAATTTCCCAACTGTCGCTCTGTTGTGGCAGAAGCAAAGTATTCATAGTCTTGCACAGTACGTGAATCAATACCCAAATTGGAACGGAAACTCAATCCTTTTACAGGGAATTTGATGTCCACAAAATAACTACCTAAATAGCGGCTGGTCTTCAAAGGGCGGTCTACCGCACCTTCTACTGTATTCATCAAAGGGTTATACATTTGAGAGTCACCGCCAACCAAACCGGGATAAGTACCATCTTCATTAATAAAACGCCCCAACGGAGTTATACGATATAAATACATATCGGTTTCCATCCCACTTCCCCGATTCTGTACAGAATGGGAATACTGAGTTTGTCCGCCAAATTTAATATACTTATTTATACTATGACTGATATTGAAACGGATGAAATAGCGTTCATAGTCTTTATCCTTCATTATACCTTCTGTTTTATTATAAGTGACAGAAGCCATAAAATTAGTTTTTGCTCCACCACCGCGAATGTTCAGTTGATGGTCTGTGATGAGTCCATTACGTGTCACGTCATCAAACCAATTGTATGAACGTATTTTTGAAGGATCATAATTGCCTTTTTCATCATAAGCCATCATTACAGACTCCAATACATAAGGATCTTGCTTGAACATAGGAAGCAGCATATCTTGCTCTTTATCAGGAGTATCTGAAAGATATTTGTTGGAACCACTACTGTTGCGATATGCTTCACGCGTATATTCAGCATATTCTGCTCCATTCATCAAATCCAGCTTATTTTGTATAGTCTGAACACCTACATAACCATTGTAATCTATCTGCGTTTTTCCCTCCTTACCCTGCTTAGTGGTAATAATGATCACACCATTTGCTCCTCTTGAACCATAAATAGCTGTCGCTGAGGCATCTTTTAAAACTTCCATAGATTCAATATCCGAAGGACTGATCTCTCCCATACCGCCAGTGACAGGAATTCCATCTACTACAAACAAGGGATCATTGCTGGCATTAATAGACCGCTTTCCTCTGATCAAAATAGAAGGAGTTTCTCCCGGTGCCCAATTAGAAGTGGACACAACAACACCGGATGCACGCCCCTGTAAAGCCTCTACAGCCGACGTAGCCGGAACAGAAGAAATAACATCAGAGTTTAAAGAGGCGACAGATCCCGTCAAATCACGTTTCTTTACCGTGCCATAGCCGACAACCACAACTTCATCTATCAACTCGCTATCTTCTTGAAGTACTATAGTAGAAAGTTTTTTATCGGATGCTTTCAGTTGGATAGTTTTATAACCAACATATGAAATAGTCAAAGTAGAATTCTCAATAACATCATTCAAAGAAAATTCACCGTCCACATCAGTAATTGCACCATTCGACGTCCCTTCTTCCAAGACTGTAGCACCAATTACAGGTTCTCCCTTCTCATCAATAATTTTACCAGTGATCTTCTTCAGATTTTTTTTAGAAGTTCCTGTCACATCTTTTTTAGATATGATAATCATTTTATTCTGTATATTGAACTCTAAGTCTTCACCCAGAATTTCAGATAACACTTTCTCAACAGAGGTATTTTTGAAAGATTGGGTGATTTTCTTTTCCCCATTCACTTCATTAACTTCATAGATAATAGACAATCCTGTTTGCTGTTCTATATCCTTTAAGACTGATTTCAAAGGTTGAGCCTTGAAATCTTTGCTCACTGTTTGGGCATTTGCCATACCACAACTTATGCATAAGGCTACTAATAAAAGCAACCGACACAAATGTTTCTTCATGTTGTCCATAGTGTAAAAATTAGAATCGTTGTTAATAAAAACTGTTCTTTAATTTGTTAGACATAATACTGAATTCTAAAAGGTTGAAACTAAAACATGCTTTATTCTCGTATATATATATATTCTTTTTTACGTTCCACAGTGATTGGAATAATCTTTTGCAAAGCTTCCATAACCTCACTTATCGTCTCTTGATTCCGAAGTGAGAAATGGAAAGTTTTATTTCCCAATTGTTCTGATTCAAGCCGGATTTTCACATCATATTGCCGGGATAATTTCACGACCAATTCTTTCAATGTGATATGGTCGAACTCTAACTTATTCTCTGACCAGGCTTTTGATTGCGAAGCATTCACCCTGTTACGGATAAATCTCCCGGAAAGCAGATCCAAGCGTACAGACTCTCCGGGCCTCATCTTCACGGTTTGTTCGCCACGCAGAAGTTCCACACTTCCTTCAAGCAAAGTAGTAGTGACAAACTCATCATCCGAATAAGCAGAAACATCGAATTTCGTACCTTTCACTACCACATCATAGGCCATTGTTTCTACAGTAAACTGTTTGCCATTGTGCTTGGTGACTTCAAAATAGCCCTCTCCATCCAACTTCACCCGGCGGTCACCGGTATTGAATTTATTGGAATATTGAAGCTTAGAGCCTGCATTCAGCCAAATTACCGTACCATCCGGCAAAGTCATCTTACTCTTTTCACCATAAGGTGCTTCAAGTGTCAGGTAAGTTTCGGGCTGTAAATAGGAAATTGTATTCCAAATGCCTAAGGTAGTCCCGGCTGTCAGAACCACAATAGCGGCAACAGCAGCTGTCTTTCTCCAGAAAGTGAATTTAGAAGACGGCAACATCGGGACAATCGTTTCGCGGGTACGCATCTTAACTTGCAATCTTTCCCATTCATGTTCTGTCCTGTCGTCGGTTTCCGAAGAAAGCAGCCATTCATGTTCCCACGCCTTGAACTGCGAATAATTCTCCTCACTCTCCTGAATGAACTTGAATAAACGTTCTTCGTCCGCCCTCGAAATCTGTCCTTCGAAGTAACGGATAGCCAATATCTGAATTTGTTTTTCTGCTTTCATAATTTCGCTCTCTAAAGATATAACAACTATAATTTATCTTACCTAACCCTCATATAAAGAAAAAAAGCAGAAAACTTCCATTTTCCGCTTTTTAACCGATCATGTATATTCTCATTCATTAAAAATCACCCATGCCAACACCATTATATAAATATCCAGCGGATACTTATCTTTAAAGTGTTTGGAGAAACTGTTCAGTGCCTTAGCTATTTGCTTTTCTACCGCAGTAGTGGAGATTTTGAGTTTATCCGCTATCTCCCGGTTTTTCAGATTCTTAAAACGGCTCATGATAAAGACTTCACGGCAACGTTCGGGGAGATCGTTTATCACAATCTTGATTTGTTCCTGCAACTCATCATATAGAAGCCCGTATTCAGCATCCAGCGCAAAGTCGGCATAATACAGCCTCTCTTCTCCTTCCTGATTTGCCAGATATTCTATCTGATGTTTCTCAATAACTGAAAGGTGTTTGAGATAATTAAGACAACTGTTGCGTACCATAGCAAACAACAACGAAGTGACAGATACCGCAGAAAGCAGTTCCCGCTTCTCCCAAAACTTCAGGAAGCACTCCTGGATAATGTCCCGGGCCACTTCTTCATCTTCCACAAAACGAATGGCATACCCTTGCAATCTGGGGTAATATCTCTTGAAAAGAAATTCGAAAGCTTCCTTGTTATTCTGCTTAATCTCTGATAATAATACTTTCTCATCCATGTATTCTGTCATAACATTTTCATCATTTAGAGCATAAAAATACAGTAGGCTTCTTACAGGGATATTACAAACACAGGAATATCCGAAGTCGGTTAACGAAATACAATGTTCGTCATTTTTTATAAGATATGCAAATTGTACCGGAAATATTATCAGACCCAAGCAGTATTGCCTGATTTATTTCTTGATTTTTAAACTCATTTCTTTTCTTAAAAGCCTTTATTTGCAACTTTTACCCAAGACAGGAACATGTTTTGGGCATTTTCGCCGTTTTTCGGAAGTTAAGGTATTTAAAATCTGTAAATCAACTCCCAGCCCAGTACGTGCCTGTCCAGATCACTCTCGTGCTGGTAGCAATAGAAAACATCTGCCGACCAGGAGGATGACAATTTAGCTTCTACCCCACCCCGAGCACGGAAACGGGAGGCATGGAACCATTCATCTTTGCCCAGACCGTGATATTGCTCCAAAGAGACATACGGCGACCATGTAGTTACCTTATAGGCCGCTTTCAAGCGGGTGCGGAGGCGAAATTCATCTGCTCCGCGTCCGTCAAAAGTATGCTGGAAACGTTCGCGCAGGGTGAACGTCCATTGTCTTTTTTTGAAAGTGGCAGAAGCCCCTGCATGATAACGGTGCCGGGATTTCCAGCCGTTTTCACCACGATTGCGATAGTGAAATTCGTAACCGCCTTCAGCTTTCAGAAATGAAAGAAGACGAACTGAAGCGCCTACGCCAAATCCCCAACGGTCTATTTCTTCCAATGCATCACGGGTACGCATCTCCACATCTCCGTAAAGCTCAACCTTAGGTGATACATCATATCTGGCTTTCATCTTATTCCAGGTCACAAAATCACTATCCTGCGCCTGCAAAGGAAACAGGCAAATGACGAATAAGACAGCAGACAAAGAGGCTACTCTCAGCGACAAAGCGCGTCCTTTCAAGATATCGTTTTTTACTGTTTTCATTCATATTCTTTTGAGCTCACAAAGCTAAAGATAAATTCTGTAATAAATCTGTAATACGGATGTCATTTCCGCAGCAAAGTTAATTAGACTATAATAAACAACAAAAAGTCGCATATTTTGTTGTAAAATTCATTCATTTATTGTACATTTGCAGAAGATTCATGCCAATACTACATTTTATGAGAAAAAGACTATTAGGGATGATGCTACTTACTACAACTTTTACTCTTGCCCTAAGTAGCTGCACTGATAAGGATGTTTATCAGGGTCCCAAAGAAGACGACAAAGAATTCAATGAATTCGACTATGCAACAGTTCAGAACGAAGTCAGCTTGGAAGTTAGCTATCTAAATAGCGAAGTGCAAGCTAATGTTTACTTTGAATTGTATGATGAAATGCCCGTTACTCCTGGTGAGTACAACTGTATTAAGCGAGATGATGTGTCCCCCCTCTTCGTATCCTACACTACCGACAACAGCGTTTTCAATGGAAAAGTGGAACTGCCCGCGTACGTAAAGAAAGTATATGTCTATACCCCGGCATTCTTTGCACAGACTTTGATAGAAGCAGAGATAGTCAACGGAGTTATCAAGGCCACAGATGGGGCGGCAGATGCAAATACCCGTGCGGTACGCCCTACAGATAAAGAATACGATAGCTATATGTTAACTCAGCGGAATACTCCTCCCGCATATCAAGATACACGCTGGAAGGACTGGTTGGGTAGCTACAATAAAAAACGTAACGGAGAAATCGGCTATAAATATAACGGAGATTTTGCCGCTAAAGAGAAAGATGGACTCTACACTGCACATACACGGGTTATCAACACCAAGAAGTCTTGCCCGGAAGAATATCGTAGCTATTCGGATATGTACATCAATGAGAACGCCGAAGTGGTAGTAACTTTCCTCGGACAGAATACTTGTTGGAATTGCTCTATGGGGTATTATTACTATAAAGAAGGAGAAAAACCGACAAGTCTGAAAGATGCTCATATCATTATGCTATTCCCCAATACGCAAGATGGAAAGTGGGGAAATGGCCCTGAGAAGGCAAAGCCCACTGCCGGTATAGACAGACTGACATCCGTTCAATTGAAATATTACCCGCATATCGCTAACGGAAGTATGGAAGACGGGACTAATGTATTTCCTGAGAAATACAGAATCGGTTTTGTTCTTGCCAATAATGCATGGAGTAATCGTGTGTCAGGATTCACCGGTAACAACAAATATCGTGCAGCCACATCGGAAGGACTCAGCGTAAACAATAAGGGAACAGCTTTCAAATCTCCTCGCACCGCAGTATATAAATATGGTGATTGGGTAATGATTTCGTTCGAAGACTTCACTACGGATGAAAACTTCAGTGACGTTGTGATGACGCTGAAATCAAATCCGGTAGATGCTATTACAGACATACCAACTGTAGATCCCGACGATGACAAGACTACCATAAAGCCAGCATTGAAAGGAACTTTCGTTTTTGAAGATTTGTGGCCCAGCAAGGGAGATTATGATATGAATGACGTAATGGTACGCTATTCTTATGGAAAGACTTTTGATATAAATAATATTTATAGTGAAACTTTCGTCTTCAAAACCTTTGCAAACGTAGCAGCCAATACCAACGGACTGGCATTCAGACTGACAACCGACGGCACCGTTTCTTCTGCAACTTTTGCTGTACGCAAAGCCGGAGAAACTGAGTTCACAGAGAAGGACTTACAATATGAGGCTACAGATAACGTATATATCCTGACTGACAATGTAAAGGACAATGTGGGAGAAGAGTATAGGGTGACTGTCAACTACGAAGAGAAATCACCTGCCACCCGCCAGTCTGATGCCGAAGCTTTCATCTTCAAGAATGAAGAGAGTGGTAAACGTTGGGAAGTACACCTCCCCAAACATAAGCCGACATCTAAAGTGGAACCATCGTATTTTGGCAAAGGAGATGATGCTTCAAAACCCAGCCAAGGTATCTACTATGTACGTAACGGTGCCTATCCGTTCGCTATCTTCCTCAGTGGAGCCAATGAAGAAGATTTGAGCAAACTTCTGGATAGAACAAACGAAAGCGTCGCTATTGACCAGCTTTACAGTGGATATTCCAAATGGGTTGAAAGCAATGGTACCGAAAATAAGGATTGGTATAAGAAATAAGAAACTTTGAACTTAAAAAGAAAAGAGGATGTGAACGCATCCTCTTTTTCATTTTACTGAAGACTTATTTATCGAAGACTTAGCCTCCCCTTTCACGGAGTTAAAAGTCTGCTTATAGAAAAAATATAGTTTTCAATATTAGTATATCCGTTGGAAGCTATCTTCATTGCATCCGACGGGTCGTTTTTATCAAGTCCGTATTTGTCTTCAAATTCATCCGGCATCCCGTCGTTATCCGAATCCGGAAGCTTTGTACCTGCTTTTAGCTCACCGGGGCCTTTTGTCGGAAGCTCCAGCTCAGAACAGATGATTTCACCTTTCAGTCCCAACGAAGTGAGTTCCTCTACAAGATAAGCATCCACCTGGTCGCGGGCGGGAAGAGAAGCCCCACCATTGGCAACAATCCATTCATAAGCTTCGCGGGCAGTCATTAATCCGGTTATGCCGGGATGTTTGTCGGAAGGATTATCAAGAAATGTAGGGGTTACGACTATCTCTGTTCCATTCTCCTGCTTCCGTTTGGTGCAATCGTCACGTGTCAGTTCGCGGCCATTCAGTACACCGTCTTTATCGGCATCATAAAAGTTGCCGGATAAATAAGCACGGAAGTTTTCGTTATAACGGGTGAAAGGAGCTGTAGCACCTAACTTTTTACCATCATAATTATAGGTAGTCCCTACTATGAAATAATTGTTGCGGATATCCGCTTCTGAAATCTGTTCCGTATCACCCATTATGTAAGCACCGCCATTTCCCCAGTTGTAAACAACATTATTCACAAACTGATTCAGCCCTTTCACCTTCGGATTACGGGTTTTATTGTCAATATAAAGGTTACGATACAAAGTGATTCCATTCTCGGCAGTAGTCTGAATGAGTCCGCCGCAAGAATGGGGTTGCAGCCCTTGCCCGATAAATGAATTCTGTATAGTGATGTTCCGAGGCTGGTCGTCCGGTTTCTTTGGATCTCCATTGATAGAAAAACATTCATCACGTCCCCAAGTGACAGAGAGATGGTCGAAAATCATGTTCGAACCATAAGCTACCCCAGCTGCATCACTTCCTTCTTTCCCGTTCACCCCCATACGTATACGCAGATAACGACATATCAGATTGTCTGCTCCTGAAAAAGAGACATGTTTACCATATACCACAATCCCGTCTCCCGGTGCTGTCTGTCCGGCAATAGTCAGGTTCTTGGAAAAGCTGAGCGAAGACTGCAATCTGATAATTCCCGAAACATCGAAAACAATAATCCGGTTCGGCCTGCTCACCGCATCACGCAAAGAACCTTTTCCGGAATCGGCCAGGGTAGTGACATGATAAATCTCACCGCGTCTCCCTCCAACAGCATTACGCCCATAGCCTTCCGCTCCCGGAAAAGCAAGTACTTCCCCATAGTCGGGAAAAGGGGCGGAAAGTTTTATATCCTCTTCTTTCGTACCGCAAGCCAAAAGCGTCCATACAACGAAAGATATCCAAACCATATTACATTTCATTTTATTCTCTATTTTAATTTATACGGAAGGTTGTACATACATACTCAGTGACCATGCTTGTGCAGGCGCATAATCCGCCCGCACAATGCACAGCACCTTTCACAGAATCTTACACATTCTATTTATTGAAAGAGCGTTGCCAGCGCATCCAGTTATTCTACTGATTATCAGCAAATAGCATTTACAATCCATTTACCGCAGGATGTAAAAGCATTTACCGCCGTATGTAACGACCGTTACCACTTATTGTAACGACCTTTACCTCGGTATGTAAATGAAGCTACTCCGCCGTGTAAATGAAACTACTCCGGCATGTAACCGGAGTTACCATCCGGAGTAATGAATCATGATCAGTATTCCTGAACGGTAATCCAGTGCGGATCACCATATTCCTGAGTGTAAACGACAGATTCAAAATCGATAACGGTGAAATCATTTTCCTTGGCATTCCTGAAGAAAGAAGAATCAGATAATCCTAAATCTATCAACGAAAGTCCCGTACCGGATGCTTGTTCAAAATCAGTCGTACAATAGTTGTTCTTCGCCGTCAGATTGCATGCACCGGGGTCAAGCGCTTTCCCAGCACTATAGCCAAAGACGCATCCACTGACCGATAAAGACAATGGCGTGGACAGCTTGGAAAAGTTTCCGATAGCCGTATAAGCCGCCTTGCTTGTTGCCCAATTATAGAAAGTACAATTTGATATGGAAACCTTAGAATCAGCAGCAACCGGTACACCGGCAGTCAATGCCCCGAATACCCCCGGTGAGATATAAAACTCATAGAAAGTTGAGTTCGAAACGGACACGTCGTTCCAGACATTAGAGCCTTTATTGATGGCGTGTATAAATCCGAACTGCTTTGTCACGTATTTAGTATCATTGACACCCGTCACCCGGCAATTGTCTATCCGGATATGATTGATTGTCGTCATTCCGTCACTGGCATCGTTCATCATCAGCACAGAAGAAGGCAGTATAACATCCGAATTCCGGATTTCGAAACGGTCTATCGTAATATCCGTGCCGGCATCGTGCTTGCCGATATTAAGCAGGCGAGTTTTACTGCCGCCGCTTCCACCGGCAACAACCGGTTCCTTAACATTTACATTCTCAACCACAAAATATTCGATTTCGGGAATATTGTTCACTTCCGGCTTTATGATGAAACCGCCTTTGCGTATGTAGAGTGTAGGACGCTCCCCGGGATTAGCCAGGAATGCGATACTCTTCGTCAGTTTGATGTCACCGGTGCTGCTTGCGGGAAGGCCGTCTGCGGACAGATAATAATCAACTCCGTTTTGCAACTGGAAAATCAGACTTGATTTGCTGCCGTCATTCATTCCCTCCTTTATCTTCGCCAGTAAGTCGACGCCATCCGTAGCCAGTACAGCACCGGCAGGCATACCGGCTGTAGTAAATTTCTGCAGGTTGTACTTCTCAGCGCCTTCGGGAGCCTTACTGTTTGTCAAAGCAACCAGATAAGTGGAACGGGGAGACAATCCTGAAATCACATACTTACCGGAAGAAATATCCGAGGCAGATAAGTCAAAATGCTTCTCGTCTGCCTGTCCTCCGTCCGCCAACCAGACAGAAACACCGTCGACCGGATTGACATCCGATACCTTCCATGCTATCGCCACCGAATTTTCTGTTATCAGATTTTCATCCGGCGCATAAAGTATCTTAGGTATGACGCGTGACAGAGTCCTAATGGACGAAGTATACTCCGTCCAGTTTGAAATGATATCAAGCCCTTCATTATTAGCCCTCACCCGAGCATAATACCCCGTTTCGTAACGCAAATTGGAAAATGTACACTTATTGCTTTTCACCGTCTGCACCTCTGCCGGTTCCGCCTGGAAGGTGGCATCCTGAGAGAGTTCTACCGTATAGGAAGTAGCTTCTCCGGATGTTCTCCAGGCAAGAGAAACCGTATTCCCTTCCGCAAAACAGGAAGAGGCGATGAAAGAAGGCCTGAACAGACGAGGCATCTCTTCACTCTCGTCCTTGCATGAAGTAATATTCAATAAACAGAACGCCAATACAGGCACCAAATATATCAATAACTTTCTCATACTTTCTTTTTTAATATCCATAATAATTCTTCAATAACCCTTGATGACTTGACAATGCATCGGGAGGTATAGGCAACAGGTAACGGACAGGATCGACTTCCGGATTCACGGTTGCCGCATTCGACTCGTTGATATACCCATAGAATGAGAACAGTACGGCAGGGGCAGGTACCCACTGACGCGGATTCGAAGTATTCTTGACCTGCGTGCAATACTGGTTACACATATTTATAAGTGTATATCCCGTAGGCGCTTTTGAAGGATATGATTCAAAGGATTCATCATAAGAGTTCTTGCCTCCTTCTTTATACCAGTCTATGGTTTGCGACACACAGACGGCAGGCGGATTCACGGCATTAACCATTCTGTAATAAGCCACAGCCGGATAGGAATTGAAACGCTCATCATAAGTCGGCTCTTCAAACTTAGTGGACGCATTCTCATATTGCTTGGTGCGGGCTACTTTTCCTAAAGTAATCCAGTCGAAATAAAGGTTATAGAGAGTCTTTCCATACAGATTCCAACGCGCCAGGTCATAACGTCTATGCTTCTCACCTCCCAATTCCCAGGCACGTTCCTTCACAATCGCATCAAAGAAATCTTCTTTAGAAATAAGAGCATCGACATAGCCATCCACTTTCTCAGCCCAGTCTTCTGCCGCAAAAGCGCGACTGCGGACTTTCTTCAAGGCTTCTTTGGCTTGTGCCGTAGGTCCGTTATGGTTTTCATTGGCGGCTTCAGCGTACATAAGCAATACGTCTGCGTATCGCATATAAGTGTAGTTTATTCCGGTACCTTTATTGGAAGTGCTGCCCAAAGGGGTTGCCATAAACAGGCGGTTCCATTTCCCGCAATAAACCGTAAGGGCAGCTATGGGTTTCTGAACGATATTAGTCATTCCCGAATTTTCATAACGGAACATCTCGCACGTAAGGTCGCGGCGCAAGTCTTTATGATCAAATGATAGCATATAGGTAAGCGCCAGTTTTGAACCTCCCGAAGAATATCCGTGCGGAGCATTGGACGCATTCTGCCCTTCCGAATTCTTCTGCGAAACGATATAGGTTCCCCAGGAATATCCCAACTCTCCGGAGCCCCCTACCTTGGCCGGTACATCGAAAATGTTATCATCATTCACCGGAACGACCCAGCTACATTCGTCCACCCAAAGCTGGCGGAATGAACGGTCCAGTGAGTGCTTACCCTCATTAATTACCTTGCCCGCATACTTCTCGGCTATTTCATAGTATTTCTGCCAGTCATCATTGCGCTGCATCGAACCGATAGCTGCGGGATTCGAATAATCCGGACGCAGCGTCCATCCGCCTCTATATAATGCCATGCGGGCTATCAATCCCTGACAAAACTCTCTTGAAGCTGCTTCAACTCCCCTGTCCGATTCTTCGGCATACCACATGACCGGCTCGACTTCAATAAGGTCATTTATCATATCCGCCAATATGATATCACGGTCGGTCGCCCCGATAAACAGTTCATTCTTGTCACCCGCCGGTTTCCGCCTGTAAGGAACGTCTCCCCAGTTTCTCACCAGTTCAAAATAGTACATGGCTCGCAAAACCTTCGCTTCACCATAATAATGCATCACCCGGGAAGGTTTGGTTTTATCGGCAGCCTCAAACAAGGGACTTTGCTCGATGCCTTCTATCACGTCATTCGTCCGGTTCACTCCGTCATACATACCTGTCCAGATGCTGCCATACGAACTGATATCACCTGCACTCGGTTCGAAAGCACTCTCTTTCAGATTGGACGACGTGGTAACCGTAGTGAACTCGACATCTGTATTGAACAGCATCTTCTGGGCTATGTTACCTACCCAACCCTTGCCGCTAACCATCGGTACATACATACCATTGACAGCCGTGGCAATCTCCGACTCGCTGTTAAAGATATAATCTTTATCAAAAGTGGAAGGAGAGTTTACATTCAGGTAATCTTCACAAGATGTAAGTATCATCAATATGATAACTGGAATATAAAGCTTTTTCATGATTCAATATTCTATTTTTAAAAATTCAAATTTATTCCAAGTGTGTAAACCCGGCTACGCGGAGTCACATTGTTATCTATACCCGGAGTCAGCCCTTTCTGAATGTTCACTTCCGGATCGTAACCGCTATACCCCGTCAGAGTAAACAGGTTGCTGCCGGAGAAATACAGACGCAGGCTCTTAACCCCCACCCGGCTCAACCAACGTTGCGGAAGCGTATATCCCACAGTCAGAGTGCTCAGACGCAAAAATGAACCGTCTTCAATCAAATCGCTCATCGTGATGCCCTGAGTAACGGACATCCACGAATAAGTCGCGGCGTTCTTATTCAATTCTGCCAGCGCAACCGGATCATTGGAAACATTGACACCCGCATCATCCACATAGCGGAAACGGTGTGACAGGCTCATATTCGTTGACAAATTAGAATAATTGCGACGGACAGCGGAATTCAGATAGAGTTTATTGACATTGAACACATCAAAATCACACATATAATTAAAGAATGCAGTAAAATCCCAATTCTTCCAACTGCCGGACAGTCCGAAACCTCCTGTTACCTTCGGATTGGTATCGCCAATAATGGTCATATCTTCTTCCGTTATCAAGTCCGACTCCGAATCGGACAGTTTCTTGAACTTCATGGCACCCGGCTTGAAGCTAAAGTTGCCCGAACTAAAGGAAGAGTTATCCGGAACTCCCGGTTTCAATGTCCATTTCTTGGTGGTTTCATCAAAGTTAAAGTCGTCGACCGTATAGAAGCCGTCATTCACAAAACCGTAAATCAATCCCATGCTCTTGCCTACTTCCATCTTGTAATTATAGGTTCCATACCAATTGGAGAGGGAAGCCTTCGTTTTCCACTCCGTTTCACCGGAAGACAGTTTATCAACCTTATTCTTATTAAAGGCGACATTGAAGTTGGCTGACAAGCTAAAGTCCTTCGTCTGGACGATTTTTCCGCTCAAAGAAAACTCAACTCCCCTATTGGAAGTACGGCCCACATTCGTCATCTGCCGCGAATAACCGGACGAATTCGGTATGATGGACGGAACCAGCAAATCTTTAGTTGTATTCCAGTATACATCAACCGTACCACTTAAACGGTTCTTGAAAAAGCCGAAGTCCAAACCAAGATTCCGCGTAATAGTGGTTTCCCATTTCAGATCAGGATCATACAAATAGGTCTGATCTGCAAACTGATAATAATTATAGTCTTCATTATTAAAACCGGGAGCGCTCGAACCGCTATATACGCGATAGATGTTATGCCACAAATCATCACTGATGCGGTTGTTACCTGCCAAACCATAACTTGCTCTCAACTTCAGTTCAGAAACAAATTTGAACGGCTTCATCCAATTTTCTTTAGAAATTCTCCAGGCTATAGAACCCGCAGGGAATACCCCCCACTGCTTGCCCGGTGCAAACTTGGTGGAGCCGTCCGCACGAAATGTGAAATTGAAATAATAACGGCTTTTATAATCATACAGTGCGCGACCGAAGAAGGAAGCCGTTCTGTCAGGAGCTGCTTTATAGCTGGTACTTTGGTGGGGTGTGCCCAATGCAAAGTTTTCAAGAGCCGCTTCGGCCGTAATGGAAACGGGGAAATAACGTGCACTCATATACGTATTGTCATTTTGCGAATGATTTATTTCCTGTCCGATCATCAGGTTCACATTGTGGATTTTACGGAACAAATTGCGATAGGTCAGTGTATTAGCCAGGCGATATGACTCTTTATGTGTCTTTGTACGCTTGGCCGAAGGCATATTATTCATCCCGGCAGCGGACGCTGTGCTCGATAACGCCCCATAAAACAGGTCATCACTGGAGTTTGTCGTACTGATGCCATATTCCGAACGGAATTGCATTCCTTTGAAAACGTCCCATACCAAAGCCGCTTTAAGGCTGATTGCCGTTTCTTTCCTTTTCCTATAATTCTGCTTGTTCTCTTCCAGCGGAGTGTACTTCTGATTCAAAGAGTTACCATCCTCATCCAGATTCTCGTCATCATCATCCGGATCAAGGGATGTGCCGGAAGTCAGTCCGTTGGTAGGCCGGTAGCGGAGAGCCGTTACGATGTTGGTGCCCGACGTACCTGCTCCGTCAATAGTGCGGGTGCGGTATGTGGAATTTGTCTCCAGTTTCAGATTCTTAAATAATTCATGATTCAACTTCAGGATAATATTATTACGCGTCAGACCGGAACCTATCAACTGTCCCTCGTCTTTATTCCGGTTATAACTCAAATTAAACTTCGTCTTTTCACTGCCTCCACTGACTGTCAGATTATAGTATTGTGAAATCGGATTACCTCCCAATACTTCATCCTGCCAGTCTTTAGAATCTGTATATTTATATAAGTCAATGTCATCATAATAACCAAAGTTCTTGATAAAAGTCTCATCCGATCCTTTACGTATCATCTGATACTCATACTCCGCCATCACAAATTCATAATTGCCCATTACCGGTAATTTTCCCGCCAATGTACGCGTCTGGACATAGCTGTTGAATTGCACTGACGTCTTACCCATTTTCGGGTTCTTCGTGGTTACAATCACTACACCATTCGCACCTCTGGCACCGTAGATGGCAGTCATGGAAGCTTCTTTCAGGACATCGATAGATTCGATATCCGTAGGCGGAATGCCACTCAAATCATCCACCGGAAAACCGTCAACAAGAAATAACGGTGAGTTGTCCTGAGTGATTGAGCCGCCTCCACGCACACGGATGCTGATTTCAGCGTCCAAAGCACCGTCTGCCGTCGTTATCTGCACACCGGCCATCTTTCCGGCCAACGCATCGGCCACGGAAGCGGAAGCCACTTTTGAGATGGATTCCGAAGAAACGGATGCAATGGAACCCGTCACATCGCTCCTGCGGATATTTCCATATCCCAGAACTACCACTTCATCCAATAATTCGCTATTCTCTTTCAATGTAATCTTAGCCAGTTCTTTACTGTTGGCCTTAAGTTCCACAGTCTGATAACCTATATATGAAATCAAGATTGTGGCATTGTCCGGAACATCCGCCAGAGCATAGTTTCCATCAAGATTAGTTGTCACACCATTAGTGGTGCCTTTCACCAATACAGTAGCACCGATTATAGCCTCACCGGTTTCGTCTACCACTGTCCCTTTCACTGCCCGCGTCTTCGATTGCCTGGCATCACTCCCACTCTTCTGTTTGCCTACAGATATCGTATTATTATCCCTATTGAAAAATAAACCTGTCTGTGCAGTTATCTTATCCAAAACAGCCTGCAAAGGACTGTTTTTCACATCGATTGATATGCGTGGAGCGGCATTGACCACATCCTGGTCATAAAAGAATTTCAAACCTGTCTGCTTACTCAGCCGGATAAAGACATTTTCCACTGCTTCATTCTGAACATTCAGCGTTACAGTTTTATCTTTTTGAGCCTGCACATTATCCGGCATAACAGACAAGCATACGAATAGTAAAAAAGCTAAAAACGAATGTATATTTCGACTTTTCCTTTTGGAATTTGAAAGATTATTCATTTATTTGTGCGTTTTAGTAATTAAATTAATTAATTGAAACAAAGGTGTAATGCCGAGATACGTTATTCACACGGGTCGAAACGAATGAATATCCGTCCGGATTACAGGATAGGGGCTGCTCTGAGAGATAGCTCCTATTTTCTTTTAGAAAAGGGGACTAAGTGGGTGCTTTCATAATATTAAGTTTTTTATCATTTAAACAATAAAACGTTGTTTCCTTCTTTTTTATAGCGGATGCCGCTGGTGTATTCCATAGACTGAAGCACGGCCTCCAGGCTTTTATTATCATGTTCTCCGGATATAAGATTGCTGAATTCCTGTCCATCAGCGAAGGTGATGCGGCAATTATACATACGTTCCAGTTCTTTGGCCACATCACGTATCGGCGTACTGTTAAAACGCAACCCGCCTTTTCGCCAGACTGCAACGGAACGCTCTTCACGCCGTTTGCTGTATTCGCCCGAAGCCGTATTTATCAGTACCTGCTCTTTAGCCTGTAGCCGCATCATTGCTTCAGGCAAGTCCACCTGCACTTTACCGCTTTCCACATCTACTGAGACAATCTCATCCGAAGAGTAGGATTTCACATCAAAACGGGTACCCAACACGCGTACATTCAAACGGCTAGTATTGACAATAAACGGCTGCCGCTCATTCTTATATACCTGGAAATATCCCTCCCCCTCCAATTCAACCCTCCGTTCATCATCTATGAAACGTTCCGGATAGCGAATACGTGAACAGGAATTCAGAGTGAGCAACGTACCATCCGGCAACTGAATCCGCTTCCGCTCGCCATAAGAGGTAAAAGCTTCCAGATAAACAATCTGTTGCCGGTTCATATCATTCCAAAGATTCAGACCACCCCAAATAAGGCAAACCACCGCAACAGACGCTGCCACTGTTTTAGTAATACGATGAAACCAGGTACGCTTCTTGTGTTCAATACGTTTCAGAAGTCGGGCGGCTTCTTCCTTATATTTCTCACGCTCCGGGCCGGTAGTGAAATCCTGTGCTGCCGCTTCTTCCCAAACCCCGTCAGCCAGTTCACCCAGCATTTCATCAGAAGCACTGTTCCTAAGTTTTGACAATAGGCCATGCGCTTCTTCCCGGGTATACATATCATCCAGGTAACGGCGGAGTATAGATTTATCTGTTTCTTTTTCTTCCATAGTGTAAACTCATTAAAGGCAGCATATATTCTCCTTTACATAGAGTAATACACAGCAAAGGGAAGATGCTGGGGTATGATTAACATTTATTATAGATTCAGGCAGATAAGCAGCAGAATCAAATCGGCATATTCACTGCCGGAATACTTGATAAGGTAGGTACGAACGATTTTCAGAGAAGAAGATATATGTTCCTGAACCGTATTAACGGATATTCCCAAACTCTCTGCAATTTCTTTATGAGAAAGTTGGGCTTCCCGACTCATATTGAAGACTTCACGCTGCCGGGGAGTAAGCTGCTCCAGAGCACGGGAAACGAGAGACTTCAAATCATTCGCCAGAATGTCACCTTTAGTATTATCCGTATAGTCGAGTGCCTGCGAAAGTATGCTTTCTTTCAGCTGTTCTTCGTTGGCGGAATCGCGCAACTGGTTTAATATCCGGTTGCGGACAATCGTATAGAGGTAAGAAGAAAAGGAGGTATCGGGATTAATGAAACGACGACTCTGCCAGATAACCGTAAACGCATCCTGAAAAATATCTTCTGCATACTCACGCGACTTCAGAAAACGCATTGCAAAGTATATCAGGCGGTTTTTGTAAGTTGCGTAAAGTTCGCAGAAAGCGGCTTCGTCCCCGTCTATCAAACGGAGAACAAGTGCATGTTCATCATTGAAAATATCTGTTGAAGACATAGTATATTTTTAGTTTCTGGAACACAAAGGTACTCTACAATGTTGCAAACGTATGTAAAATCCCGGAGATAAAAAAGAGAAATAGAAAAAGAAGACCGGATACAAGCTGATTTTCCTGACATAAAAAACGCGGATAACACAGTTTTCCGGTTGTAGCGCAACCTTATAAATCTGCGTTATCCACGTTGAATATCCCTTTTTTTACTTATGTGAAATTCTTTTCAGGTGTTCTTCTATCTTCTGGAAAAATAAACTCAGGTGCGAACCATCCACAAACGCATGGTTTACATAGATGGAAAGTGGAAAAACCAAACGTCCTTCGCGGGACACGGCTTTACCGGAAGTCATCAGCGGATAGCTGCAACCGTTTCCGGCTTCCGCCAGAGTGTAAGTGGTAGATGTGAAATACATCTTAGGAACCGCACTCAAATGAACAACATCATAAACGCCCTGCGCTCCCAACACCTTCTCGGCTCCGTATGGGTCACCATCTTCCGGAATATTGGTTATCAGTGAATAGGCTTCAGCATAAAAACGCTCGAAGTCTTCATGATAAGGGATACGGACGGTATAAAATGTCTTTCCCGGAACGGCTATCGGAGAAATGATATCCACCTCGTCATGGAAAATGACTTGCCCGTTCTTATCTGTACGGTAACGAAGCTCCGGCACCTCATTGGCCGAACGAACCACGGCATAAAGATAATAAAGGAAGAATGAACGGCCGGAAGCTCTTGCTATGGCACTGGCCTCGGTACAATCAATCTCTGTAGTAATGGAATACCATGAATTTACAAAACCCCGGAAGAAATTATAATTATCCCGGCGTTCCCATGTGTCAATGTCTACAATATGTTTCATAAATATTTGGGGTTAATAAAAATGCCCGGTCGTTGGTGTCGGCCAGGCATTCTGTTAGTATTATTTTCCTTTCTTATAGTTCTCCAATCCGGTTTGCAAGAATTCGATGTACTTAGGAATGTCCTCGTCATAGGAATAAGATTTATTCAAAGGACGGCCTTCATTATTGATCAGTACGTAGAACGGCTGTGCATTCGCACCGAACTTGACCCGTTGCAGATAGCTCCATTTATCGCCTATGGTACGCAACGTACGCTCCCTGCCATTCTCAACCACTT
This sequence comes from Bacteroides stercorirosoris, assembly GCF_900142015.1. Taxonomy (GTDB): domain Bacteria; phylum Bacteroidota; class Bacteroidia; order Bacteroidales; family Bacteroidaceae; genus Bacteroides; species Bacteroides stercorirosoris. The sequence continues at coordinate 46,146 of NZ_FQZN01000019.1, read as the reverse complement.
TTACGGGTTCGGTCAGCGGAGTCTTATTATCTACGTAGAGTGTGATGAGCACATAGTCGTTGTTTATGATATCACTCACCTTTGAGTCTGTCCATACGGCAAGTTCCATCTTGCGGCAGTTTACACAACCGTAACCGGTGAAGTCAAGCATCACAGGTTTACCATGCTGACGGGCATATTCCATACCGAGATCGTAATCATCGAACTTGGCATGCACCTCATTATTATAGAGATTGAAATCCTGCGTCTGCATAGGCGGAGCAAAAGCACTCACTGCCTTCAATGGGGCACCCCACAGACCGGGAACCATGTATACGGCAAAGGCAAGTGAAAAGAGTGCCATGAAGAAACGGCCCACTCCCACTTTCGTATCGTCATCATCGTGCGAGAACTTGATTTTGCCCAACAGGTAGAAGCCCAGCAGGGCAAACAACACAATCCACAAAGCTAGGAATGTTTCACGGTCAAGAATACGCCAGCCGTATGCCAAATCGGCTACGGAAAGGAACTTCAAGGCAAAAGCCAGTTCCAGGAAACCGAGCGTAACCTTGATGACATTCATCCAACCTCCCGACTTCGGCATAGACTTCAACCAGGACGGGAACAGGGCGAACAGCGTGAACGGCAATGCCAAAGCAATGGCAAAACCAAGCATACCGATGGCCGGAGCCACCACACTACCCGTCGTAGATACCTGCACAAGCAGGAAACCGATAATGGGTCCCGTGCAAGAGAATGATACCAATGAAAGCGTGAACGCCATCAGGAAGATGCTGAGCAGACCGCTTGTTGCCTCCGCCTTGCTGTCAACCGCATTGCTCCATTTAGAAGGCAACGTCAGCTCGAATGCCCCGAAGAAGGAAGCGGCAAACACCACCAGCATCAGACAGAAAAGGATGTTGAACACAGCATTCGTGGAAAGCGCATTCAATGCACTGGCACCGAAAATCAGCGTAATAGCCAGACCCAGTGTAACGTAGATCACTACGATGGAAGCACCATACGTCCAGGCATCACGAATACCTTTTTTCTTATCTTTGGAACGTTTCAGGAAGAAGCTCACCGTCATCGGAATAATGGGCCACACACAAGGAGTGAACAGAGCCAGCAATCCACCGAGGAATCCGGTGATAAAGATATAAATCCATGACATATCTTCCTGTGAAGTAGTTTCACCAAAAGTTTGCAGATCAGAGATAACCGGTTTCCAGAGGTCTATGTTTTCCATAACGTTCACATCCGTTGGAGCGTCCGTCCCACCAATCACAGCAGCATCTGCCGGTGTTCCGGCCTGTTCAACCGGCTGGCTCTCCGGTTTTGCCTCCGCAACGGGAGTTGCCGGTTTATCCGCAGGAGCCACAGCGGCCGCACCTTTGGCAGCTTCCGCCTTACCCTTGAAATCAAATTCTACTTGTGTAGGCGGCAAGCAGTTTTCATCATTGCAGGCTCCGAATTCCAGGAATCCCTGCACCTGATAATCGCCCCCCGTAAGTTTCAGCTTCTGAACAAACTGCGCCGTACCCTCAAAGTAACGCACGTTCATCTCAAACAATTTATCGTAAGAAGCTATTTCTTTACCTTTCGGCTGCAATTTTCCTACAACCGTGGCACCGGATATTTTCTCTACGTTGAATGTAGCCGAGATAGGACCACCGTCACCGAGGTCGGTAGAATACACATGCCAACCTTTATCAATAGTAGCAGTGAACACAATTTCCGCTTCACCCGCCGCAAGAGTCTTCAATTCCGACTTGAACTTGACGGGTTCCTGTATCTGCGCCTGCGCCATAACAGCTATGAGCAACAGACAAATAGATAATATTTTCTTCATATAATCAATGATTAATTCATGAATTGTCAATTATCAATTGTCTCATAGTCCACACATGCACGGCTTTCCTTTACTTCAGCAATCAGCTTACCGGCAGCCACATGATCGGGGTGAGTGGCATAGAACTTCACATCGTCCAATGTATCAAACTCACTGTAGAGCGCAATACTCCAGGTTTCGGCCGGATTCATATTCAGTCCCACTTCTATTTTGCGGATAACGGATATTTTGGCAGGAAGAGCCTCGATAGCGTTTTTAAAATCTTTCATAGCTGCCAGCTTTTTGTCAGCCGGTGCTTCGTCTTTTAGTTTAAATAATACAATGTGTTTGACCATAACTTTGTTATTTTAATGATTTATCTATATATTTGTCAACTGAAGCGATTAAATATAACCGCAAAAGTACTCGTTTTGTTTTAAATATACACTTAAACGGATGTTAATAATAGGAATTGCAGGCGGAACAGGTTCAGGAAAGACCACCGTCGTACGTAAAATTATCGAAAGCCTGCCGGCAGGCGAAGTGGTATTGTTGCCTCAGGACTCTTACTACAAGGACAGCAGCCACGTGCCTGTGGAAGAACGACAGAACATCAACTTCGACCACCCGGATGCTTTCGAGTGGAGTCTCTTGTCCCGGCACGTAGCCATGCTGCGCGAAGGAAAAAGTATTGAGCAGCCCACCTATTCGTATCTGACGTGTACACGCCAGCCGGAAACCATTCACATCGAACCTCGGGAAGTGGTTATCATCGAAGGAATCCTTGCCTTATGCGACAAAAGACTGCGCAGCATGATGGATCTCAAAATATTTGTGGATGCCGACCCCGACGAACGCCTTATCCGCGTGATACAGCGGGATGTCGTGGAGCGCGGGCGTACTGCGGAAGCGGTGATGGAGCGCTATACCCGCATTCTGAAACCGATGCATCAGCAATTCATCGAACCGTGCAAACGATATGCCGACTTAATTGTGCCCGAAGGAGGAAACAATCAGGTGGCCATAGACATTCTTACTATGTATATAAAGAAACACTTATAAATTGAAAATTAAATGAGGGCAACCGCTAAGATTTTCCTGATTGCTTTATCGTGTCTGTGCTGGCTATCGGGGTGCGGAAATAAGCAACGCACTTCTGTGGCCAGTGAAGCCGTGGGGGATTTGCAGCAAATAAAAGATAGCGGCGAACTCGTTGTACTGACTTTATACAGTTCCACATCCTACTTCAACTATCGCGGGCAGGATATGGGTTTCCAGTACGAACTAAGTGAACAATTTGCCAAAAGTCTGGGAGTAAAGTTGCGCGTAATTGTGGCAAAGAACGTACAGGGACTCATAAACAAGTTGCTGGCGGGCGAAGGGGATATCATAGCCTATAACGTGCCTATCACAAAAGAATTGAAAGACAGCCTGATATACTGTGGCGAAGAAGTCATTACGCATCAAGTGATTGTGCAACGCGCAGGCGGAAAAAACAAACCGTTGACGGATGTAACGGAACTGATCGGCAAAGACATCTACGTGAAGCCCGGGAAGTATTACGACCGTCTGGTAAATCTGGACAAGGAACTTGGCGGGGGTATCCATATTCATAAGGTCACCAATGACAGTGTTTCGGCCGAAGACCTTATCACACAAGTAGCACAGGGGAAAATTCCCTATACCGTTGCCGATAATGATGTAGCCAGGCTCAACACTACCTATTATCCCAATCTGAACATAAAGTTATCCATCAGTTTCGACCAAAGAGCTTCCTGGGCAGTACGTAAGGATAGTCCGGAACTGGCAGAGGCTGCCAATAAATGGCATGAGGAAAACATGACTTCTCCCGCCTATACCGCCAGCATGAAAAGGTACTTTGAAATCAGCAAAGCCACTCCCCACTCTCCCATCCTGTCCCTTCGGGAAGGAAAGATTTCACACTTTGACGAATTGTTCAAGAAATATGCCTCTGAAATAGACTGGGACTGGCGGTTGCTTGCTTCACTGGCTTATACGGAATCAAACTTTGATACAACAGCAGTATCATGGGCGGGTGCCAAAGGGCTGATGCAGTTAATGCCTGCCACCGCACGTGCCATGGGGATGCCTGAAGGAAAAGAACAGAATCCGGAAGAAAGCGTAAAAGCTGCCATAAAGTATATTAATGCCACTGCCAGAAGTTTTTCTTCTGTGCCTCCGGAAGAGCGGCTCAACTTTGTACTTGCATCTTATAATTCCGGTATCGGCCATGTGCAGGACGCCATGGCTCTGGCCGAAAAATACGGAAAGAACAAATATGTCTGGAAAGATAATGTGGAAAACTTTATCTTACTGAAAAGCAACGAGGAATACTTCACCGACCCGGTCTGCAAAAACGGCTATTTCCGCGGAATAGAGACGTATAATTTCGTAAGGGATATAATGGGGAGATACGAGACGTATAAGAAGAAGATAAAGAAATAGAAATAAAATATTAATGCGAATCAGGAGTTGAAATTAGTTGGATATATAAATGCTAATTTAGCACACGCAAATAGTTTTGCTATACGGACTTTTCGTCATCTAAGGGAGCTTGTCGAAGGATCTACTCTCTTGGCATAAAGTTGCGCTATACAAACAGGAGAAGAGATCCTTCGACAAGCTCAGGATGACAGATACTCGATATACGAATTAATTATGAGCATCTACTTATGTTTTCCCTAAAACAGATTCAGTTTATTCTTCTGTGCCTCTTCCAGAGATACCGTCTTCGGAGTTTGGGTTGCATTCTTTTCGCGCAACTGTTCATATTCAGAAGTTAATTTTTCCGCCAACTCTTCTTTTGCTTTCGGATTCATCAACCGGGCGGCAATTGTTGCATTCTGAGAGGCATCTTTCAGATGAACCACAGGAGCATGATAAACCGGAGCAATCTTCAACGCCGTGTGCAATCGGGAAGTAGTGGCACCACCGATCAATAACGGAATGTCAGCACCCACTTTCTCCAGTTCCATAGCCACATGCACCATCTCTTCCAGCGAAGGAGTAATCAGACCACTAAGTCCAATCATATCCACCTTCTCTTCCAGGGCACGCTGAACAATCGTCTCGGTAGGTACCATCACACCAAGGTCTATTATCTCGTACCCATTGCAAGCCATTACCACAGAAACAATATTCTTACCGATATCATGTACGTCACCTTTCACCGTGGCAAGCAATACTTTACCGGCAGAGGCGGAACCTTCCTGTTTTTCGGACTCGATTACAGGCTGAAGAATAGCCACCGCTTTCTTCATGGTACGCGCTGTTTTCACAACTTGCGGCAAAAACATCTTTCCGGCACCAAACAATTCTCCCACATAGTTCATACCAGCCATCAAGGGACCTTCAATAATATCAACAGCTTTCGGATAGAGCTTCAAGGCTTCGGCAAGGTCTTCTTCCAGGTAATCGCCAAGCCCTTTGGTCAGAGCAAACTTTAATCGCTCCTCCACACTCGTTCCATCACGCCAGGAAAGCGGTGCGACATGCTTATCAGACACATTGCCTTTCTTTTGTTCGGCAGCGGCTTTCAGTTGCTCGGCTGTTTCTATCAAACGCTCGGCAGCATCGGGACGACGGTTCAGCACCACGTCTTCGATACGTTCCAACACATCGGCAGGAATATCCGTATAAAGCACAGCCGTGGCCGGATTGACAATTCCCATATCCATTCCTTCGCGGATAGCATAGTAAAGGAACACCGCATGCATGGCTTCGCGGATATAATTGTTCCCGCGGAAAGAGAATGAAAGGTTGCTTACGCCACCGCTGACGTGTGCACCGGACAGATTCTTACGTATCCAGCCCGTAGCCCGAATAAAGTCTACGGCATAGTTATTATGTTCGTCCATACCCGTAGCTACGGCAAGGACGTTAGGGTCAAAAATAATATCGTGAGGATTGAAACCCACTTTCTCAACCAAAAGCTGATAGGCACGGGCGCAAACTTCAATCTTACGTTCATAAGTATCTGCCTGCCCTTTTTCATCAAAAGCCATCACTACGGTCGCTGCGCCATATTGCTTAATCGTGCGGGCATGTTCCAGGAATTTCTCTTCCCCCTCTTTCAAGGAGATGGAATTTACAATGGATTTCCCTTGCAGACACTTTAATCCGGCAACAATAACCTCCCACTTGGAAGAGTCAATCATGACGGGCACACGGGCTATCTCCGGTTCGGAAGCGATAAGATTGAGGAAAGTGGTCATTTCTGCCTGCGCATCCAGCAGACCGTCGTCCATATTCACATCGATGACCTGTGCACCGTCTTCCACCTGTTGGCGGGCAATGCTGAGAGCCTCATCGTATTTCTTTTCATTAATCAACCGCAGGAACTTACGCGAACCGGCAACGTTACAGCGCTCACCCACATTGATAAAGTTCTTTTCAGGAGTCACCTCCAGTAGCTCCAGACCGGAAAGCCAAAGACTGTCGGGCTTCGGAGCAGGAATATGAGGAGCCGCACCGGCTATCAATGCAGGATATTCGGCAATGTATGCATCGGTAGTACCACAGCAACCACCGATAATATTTATCAAACCTTCGTGGATATATTCTTTCACCTCATGCGCCATGTCGGCAGGGGTCTGGTCGTACTGGCCGAGGCTATTGGGCAAACCAGCATTGGGGTATGCGCTGATATAATAAGAAGCACGGGCAGCAAGCTGTTCCAGGAAAGGTTTCAACTGGCGGGCACCGAACGAACAGTTCAAGCCCACCGAAAAGATGTCGGCATGCTGAACAGAAGCAAGAAACGCCTCCAATGTCTGTCCCGAGAGGGTACGCCCACCCGTATCGGAAACCGTAACGGACAGCATGACGGGCACCCGGATGCCTGTTGCCTCCATCGCCTTTTCCGCAGCAAAGATAGCTGCTTTGGCATTCAAAGTGTCGAAGATAGTTTCTATCAGCAGGGCGTCTACCCCGCCCTCCAGCAAGGCTTCCATCTGTTCGCGATAGGCGTCAGCAAGTTCATCATAAGTTAGTGCACGCATGGCGGGATTGTTCACATCGGGACTCATGGAGCAAGTCTTATTGGTAGGTCCGACGGAACCGGCCACGAAACGCGGTTTATCCGGTGTGGAGAATTCGTCCGCCACTTCGCGTGCCAGTTTCACAGCGGCAAGGTTCATCTCACGCACATACTGCTGCACATGATAATCGGCCATACTGACGCTGGTGGAACTAAACGTATTGGTTTCGATGATATCGGCACCTGCCATAAGATATTTGCGGTGTATATCCTGTATCACATCGGGACGGGTCAGGCAAAGCAGATCATTATTTCCTTTCATCTGCCCGGGGATGTCTGCAAAGCGCTCTCCCCTGAAATCTTCTTCCGTTAAGTTGTACTGTTGTATCATGGTGCCCATGGCACCGTCTAAAATGAGGATGCGCTCACGCACCAAACTGCCAAGTTTACTCATCTAAATTATCTTTTAAACATACGCGCCATATCACGCTTGTCGTCTTTTTCTTTCAAAGCCTCACGCTTGTCATATTGTTTTTTACCTTTGGCAAGAGCCACTACTACTTTGGCAAGGCCTTTTTCATTGATAAACATACGTACAGGAACCATTGTAAAACCGGGGTCTTTCGCACCGCGTGCCAGTTTATCAAGTTCTTTTTTGGTAAGTAAGAGTTTGCGCTCCCGGCGTGCCGAATGGTTATTGTACGAACCGTAGAAATATTCGGCAATATGCATATTCTTCACCCACAACTCACCGTTGGCAAAGTAGCAGAATGTGTCTACAAGGCTCGCTTTACCCATGCGGATGGATTTTATTTCCGTACCCGTGAGCACGATGCCTGCTGTATAAGTGTCTATCAGTTCATAGTCGAATGTAGCACGCTTGTTCTTTATATTGATAGGAGCTTGTTTCATGATTTCAAACGTTAATTAAGTACCATTGTCAGCTTGTTGAATATCCACTGGATGAGCATAGGACAGGCTATCAGCAGAATAGAAGAAATAATGGTGAACCGTAACCGGTCTTTTTCTTCCACTTCCATCAACACGGAAGCCCCCTCCCACACCACATATACGATATAAAACTGTAATAGTAGCCCGATGATATTGAAGTCCGGCAACATACCGATAATAATCTGAAGCAAGAAAAGCACAGCCAGTGCATAGCCTGCAAATTGTTGCGTCAGGGGTATGTCACTGTCCATCATAAACATTCTGACGCGCATCTCATTAATGAGATATGCCGCCAGGAAATATCCTCCGAAAAGGGATACCGCCACCGCACAGCATTGTGTCATGGCATATTGAAAACTCTCCGGACCACCCCATCCCTTCGCCAGCAAAGAGCCAATGAAGACGGACAATCCGCATAAACCAATCATAGGATAAACAAAAGCTGTAAACACCTTTCGCCTATCCTCTTCCAAACGAATTTCCTCCCAGGCCTTGGCCGGAGAGGAAATCAGTAACATTGCTATATGGAATAATGCTTTATAATCCAAATTATTGTTGAGTAACTTTATAATCTAAAGATACCTCTGTATACGTTTCAGGTATCTTAGAATCTGATTCATTATTCTTTGACTTTATAATCAATCTCTGCGGTTCGTTTCCTGCTTTATCTTTGAAAAGTCCTACCGCTTCCTCAATATCATATCCATCTTGAGTATAAGTTCCGGCCTCCGTCTTTTCGTCAGTGCCTCTATCGTGACGTAAATACAATACCATATCTCCATCACCCGCTTCTGTCTCTGACTCTACATAAACCAAATTAAATTTATGCTGTGATATCTTTTCAGAATTATTCTCCATTCTCCATGCGATGGGCAACACCAATGTGTTTAAGTCATACAGGAATGGTTTCAACTCTGTATAGCTGATTCCATTATTTACAGTCGGAGTAAGTGACACGATAGGAGCATTTTCCGTTACACGATTCTCCATATCTTCCAAGTCTTCAGCAATAACAGGTTCCGGTCCGTCACATGCCACAGCTGAAACTAGTACTATGTCATATGATTTTGGAGTGGTTGTAGAAGTTGATTTTGTTTCAGCCTCTTCTTTTACAAATTTATAATAAATAAAAGCTAACTTTGTGCTGGATATCTTAAATCCATAGTTAGTTTCCATTGCCAAGACAGATGCACTTGTTGGGTATAATTTATTTCCAGCCGGATCTTCAAAGTGAGATGTTCCCATATAACTTTGCACTACATGAAACATTCCTCCACCATCATAAGGAGATTCTGATTCACTGGAATCCAAGCATGAAGTAAGAGAAAAACCCATTAATACGGTAAGGGCAACCATCCAGATTTTAAATTTAGCCATTTTCATTGTTCTATAAATATTAGAGTTTGCAAATTTAGATAAAAGAATTGAGTTGTATAGCACTCTCCTCGTTTTTTCATTGTTTTTAAGAGTAAATGAAATATTAATTCAAATACTGCAAATCCTACCATCTATTTAACATTATTTTAATTCTGCTCATCAACAACTATAGTCTCAATTAGCTTATCCGTTCCCATATACATATTATAATATGAGTATGTGCTTCCATAGGCCTCTTCTTTACTTTTACATAGCTTTATCTTCACATTCATGTTCGTTGTTTTAATTCGACCACAAGTGTGAAGCACAAAGTCCACATTCATGAAGCAGCAGGACCGCAGACGTGGAGCACGTTACCCACAGCCGTAACAGCACAGAAAACATTGACTACTAATAAAATAAACATAGATAACTAACCTAATGAACATAGGCAATTGACGTTTCCAAACACTGATTTCAATCGGTACAAGCAAGCTGCAAACAGAACCATATATAGCGAAAAACACAGCAAAACAATATATTTCACATCATAATAGAAGAGAAAAACAGGTAAAAAAGGAGGGTATCGTAAACAAGAGAATCAAGAGAAAAACGGCATTAACAAGAAGTATATCAACTAGATATACCATTTAAGCATCGGTATAGGTAACTTTACCTACACCCCGCTTACATTTACCTACACCACCGCTGTATCACCGATGAACAGGGCGATACAGAGCATGGGTGTAAGCGTGTAGGTAGAAATGTGTATAAACTCTATGTAGGCGCTGACTCCAAGTCATAAATGCGACGCTTCAATACACCACCCTCAAAGCATAACTTAGGAAGTTAAATCAGACGATTTTAGCAAACTGTTCCAGGTGTTCGTCAACATAGCCGGCTATCAAGGTGGTTACCCCCTCTTCTGTCTCCAAAAATTCGTCTTCCAATTCATCGAAAACCTCATATTGCTCATACATGGCCATGAATTCATCATCTGTACGCTCACGTTCCAGGTCTTCACGATGAGCATCATAAATCTTTTTAGCTCTATATACCAGTTTCCCGAAATCTTCCGCTCCCCACAAGCGCATCACTTTGGCAAACGGATTGGCAAATATGTAACCGCCGTAACCGTTCTGTATCAATTGGCAGAAACCACCATCCATCACTTCATCGCGAAACAATTGATAGGCGAGCAAAGTATGCTGCTCACCTGTCAGCAATGGCATACTGTCGGCAGTCAGCTCACCACCTATCACTTCTTTATATTTGTCGGTAAACACTTGGATGAAAGCATCCATTCCCTCGCCTGCGGCTTTACGCAAGGCAGCATCCGTAATTTCTATCATGGTCTTCTTATTATATTGCGACAAAGATATGTGTTTTATAAGAAAAAGGTATAACAAGAAGACCAAAAACCACGAAAGACATCCCTACAATTTCCGCAGCACACCCCTATCGCCCACCACGAAGTACGTATTCCCGTCAATCAGCAGTGCTCTCCCACGCTTTTTCTTCCGGTTCTCTTTATTGTCCACATTGACGCCGATTACTTTTCCGTCATAGAAGGTGGAGATGTCCTTGAAAATAGTATGCCCCACGATAATACGCTTTGCTTTATAGCGTTTCAGCACCATTTGCAGGCTGTCTTGTGCCATCGGATGATATTTGACATCAGTACGCACAAGACCACGATACCAGATCGGTCCGTCGTTGCCATACAGAAATGCCGTCAGCGGAGAAAGGGCTTTACGTTCTTTCTTATTCATGAAAAGGGCTTTACTCATTTCTTCGTTCACGGTAGGAATACTTAAATCATGGTCGTAGAACCTCTTACCCAATCCGGCATGAACATACAAGTCATTGCCGATAATCTGCATCGTATTCCGGGTTCCCAACCATCTCCCCAACTCAGTGTCCGGTCCGAAGAGTCTGGGATAATCCATACCCAACTTCTTCGCCAACTCTTTATATTTATCCTTGGTATAGCGCAAGTCATTTGCCAACACCAGCGGTTCGTGATTTCCCAACAGGAAGGAAACGGTTCCCCCGGCTTTGGCAGCCTCATCCTCCAGCTTATAGAATAACCAGAAAATTTGCGGTACATCTTTTCCACGGTCGAAGATATCTCCGATAACCATCAGATGATTATTACCAAAACTCCAGTTATAGTTTTTATCTATAACTCCGTTGCCTTGCAGCAAGCTAATCACACAGTCCAGACGTCCATGCGGATCGGACATCACAAACACCTTCGCGGGTTGCCGGTATTGCCAGTCGGGACGCTTCACCAGATGGAGTTTTACATCGAACGGGAAACGCCCCTTGTGATCCACAACGTGCAAAGTAAAATCCTCCGGCAATGCGTTATAGGTGGTATCAATAATCTTTCTTTTCTTGTCCACACTGATAACACGCGTTTTGCCATCGGGCTGATAAATCACATAAGGGCCGTCGGCCGACAACTCCTCTTTCTTCTCCTTGCCTTTCTTCTTGCCGTCTAAATCAAAAGTTCCGGCACTCAGGCCGGAACTGATGAACATTAGAGTAAATGCGACAAGAAAATACTTAGTGAAACTTGTCTTATTCATCTCATTTATTTTTAATTACCATATTCAGGATTCTGCTCCATATTGGGATTGGCATCCATCTCTCTTTTAGGAATAGGAAGCACTATCATGTAGAAATCCCAGTTAATATCTTTCATATATTTGGTGTCATGCTTGGTCTTACTCAAATTCTTATCCGTTACATTCACACGTTCTATCGTCAACCCATTTCTGACAGCATCATACATACGATGTCCTTCAGCGACCAATTCCTTACGACGTTCATTCAACACTCTCTCCAAAGTAATTTTTTCGCCTTGAACAGTATTATCCGGATTGGCACGCCTCACAATCGGATCAAGAAAATCCACCGCCGCATCATTGTCGTTCAACTTAACGGCCGCTTCAGCTGCAATCAGATAGGCTTCGGACAGACGGATAAGCGGAATATTGGCGTCTTCGATATTTTCGTTTTGCTGTGGCTGATACTTAAAGACGTAAGCATAATATTTCTTATCAAAACTCAACAGTTTAAGACGCACATCATTGGGGTCTTCCTTCAGGAACTGATAGAAAGAACAAGTGATGCACATATCATCGTAACCGTCTTTTGAGTTCAGATATCCCATACTCTCCTTGCCCGGGCTATCAGTGGTCAGATTGACTATCTCGAACAAAACCTCGCCCGGATTGGAAGCTGACGCATCATTGCCCCATGCGGTGGGATATTCTTCATTAGTCCACAGGGCGTAACCTTGTTTTTCCGCTCCCTCAATAGCTTCTTTCGCCGTATTAAAAGCATTGGTGTTATCGTTCTTGTAGAGGTAGACACGGCTGAGCAATACCATTGCCCCCCATTTATTGATTTTACCTTTATTGAATTTGCCACTCAGCAATTTGGTACTTTTGGTAAGGTCGTCGATAATCTTCTCATAACATTGAGCTACTGTGTTACGAGCCGGTTTGCTGTCGATAGTGGATAAACCTTCAATAATAGGCACCCCCAGCGAAGCTCCGTTATTCTTTGTATACGGGTAACCGAAGATACGGGTCAAATCGAACAAAGCCAAACCGCGAAGCGCCAATGCCTCTCCTTTCAAATCATCCCTGTATGCGGCATCTTCTTCATCAATCTTCAATTTATCAATATTCATCAGAATCAGATTACAATTCTGAATTATGGAGTAGAGATAAGACCAATGGGAAGTAGGCCCGTTATCCTTGGTAAAGTTGAAACGGTAATAGTTAGCCACACGCTTGGTTGAGCTGACAGCCTGCATGTCATCCCCTGTCACGTCTCCATAATATACCAAACGGCCTGAATATGCATCAGAACTCTGCATAGTACTATAAATACCATTCAAGGTAAATTCCACATCCGACAATATCTTAATACTGGTTTCAGTGTCTACCGAAGTGGAAGGGTCAAGATCCAGCCAATTGTTTCCGCAAGAGGTAGCTACGAGCAATACGGAACTGACGAATAAATATTTCAATAGTTTCATAATATCAAGTATTTTAACGGTTAGAAATTAACGTTTACACCAAAGGTCACGGTCTTCAGAGGAGGCGTTCCCCAAATGGCAGTACCACCGCTGACAGCTTCCGGATCGTAATAATCATAAGCCGCCCAGGTCCAGAGATTATTGGCTGATGCATACACACGTACATTCTCTAGACCTATTTTACGAGTCCACTCTTTCGGAACAGTCACGCCGAATGTCAACGTTTTCAGGCGGATAAAGTCGGTACTATGCAAACGACGGGTAGTGGTCACCTTGTTCATAGCCACAGAAGGCTTTTCATAGAACAGTTCATAGCTCGTGATGTCACCCGGCTTTCTCCAGCTGTCGCGGTAGTAAGTAGGGATATTAGCTTCCAGGTCGTTGCCGCCATGCTCCGTTTTCTGTGCCCAGTTGTCGTATGAGTAACCGCCAAACTGATAAGAGAACATAAAGTTGAGATCGAACCATTTGTAACGTAAAGTATTCGACAAGCCACCTATAACATTCGGTTCGGCATGCTTATCCAGTACAATGGCATGAGCATCTTTTATAACTTCGGTAATCTCTTTCTTATAGTTACCGTTCTCGTCAACATCATTCGTATAGAACTGTGGCGCACCGGTTTCGGGGTTGATTCCGGCAAACTCTATCATATAGAATGTGCGATATGATTTCCCTACTTTACGAATCTGAGTTCCACTGACAATTTCCGTTTGCATACCATCCAAAGTCACAATCTCATTCTTGTTGTGAGAAATGTTGAACGCGGTGTTCCATGAGAAATCTTTGGTTTGAATATTGGTGGAGTTTATCTCCAATTCCACACCTTTATTCTTAACCTCGCCAATATTCATCAGATAGCTGCTGAAACCGGTAGTCATGGAGATGGGACGGTCCATCAACAGGTTCTTGGTAGTACGGATGTAATATTCCAGCGTAACATTAATACGGCTCCACAAACTAAAGTCCAGACCCAGGTTCAGGTTATAGTTGGTTTCCCACTGCAAATCATTGTTCTTCAATTGAGACTGGACAATACCCGGTTGCTCCAGATATCCATTGGTCAGACTGCTCAATCCCCTGTATCCGAAATAATCGGAAGGAAGAGTACCATTCACACCGTAAGATGCACGAATCTTCAAATCAGTCAGCCAGTCTTTCACGGGTTCCATAAATTCTTCTTCAATCATACGCCATGAACCGGACACTGACCAGAAGCTACCCCAACGGTTGTCTCTGTGGAAACGGGAACTGCCGTCCGTACGGAAACTGCCACCCAGATAGTATTTGTTCTTATAATCATAGTTCAGACGGAACAGATAAGACACCATACGTGTACGGGTGTCGCTGCCACCTACCGATTCGGTTTTCATACCGTTACTGATCTCATTTTTGTCGTAAGTGGCAAAGTTGGTGGCATAGCCTGACAGATAATCGCGATATTGGTCGTCAATCTCATATCCCACCAATGCGTCGACATGGTGGTCGGTAGCAATAGTTGTCTTGTAACTCAACTGGTTCGCCCATACCATTTTCTTATACTCATAAAATTTCTTGCTCATGCCTCCGTTGATGTCATCACCGTTGGAAGTACGCGGGTCTTTCCAATCGTTACCTTTCGTATTGACATAATCGTAGCTGAAAGTAGACCGAAACTTCAGATTCTTAATGAATTCATATTCACCATAAATCGTATTGAATGCGCGGGTCACATATTCACGCTGATAATCATAAGTTGCCGATAAAGCGGGATTACGGTCACTGATACGGATAAGTTCCCGGTTCCAAGTGCCATCCTCATTATAAACAGGGTCGGAAGGGATGACAGCACTACGTGATGTGTAGAAAGGAGAGGAATAAGAAGTACCCTCACTATACACATCCTGATTAACGGTAGCAAACAGTACATTTGCGCCTAACTTAAATTTATCAGTAGCCTGAAAATCAACGTTCAATCTTCCACTGATGCGTTCCAGTCCGGAGTTGATGGCTATACCATCCTGTTTCAGATAAGAAAGTGAAGAATAATACTTAAATCTGTCCGTACCTCCCGATAAAGAGGCTTCGTAAGATTGATGGCTTCCCTTTTGGAACAGAACGTCATCCCAGTCTATAAATCCACACCAGGGAACAGGTGCATAGTCGTCAATTTCTCCATCAGCATAAGCCATCGCATCGGCTTCGCTCTTGCCTTTTTTAAGTTGACCAGCTACCAGACCATCATAAATATACTGACGGCGTTCTTCCCCGCCCATCACCGGACGATAATCCATAGCGAAATCAGAACTTCCCCAATCGGCTTTCAATGTGATAGTGGGTTTGCCGACTTTACCTTTCTTGGTAGTGATAAGTACCACACCATTTGCAGCACGCGAACCGTAGAGTGAAGCGGCAGCGGCATCTTTAATAACCGTAACGCTTTCAATGTCGGAGCTATTGATAGTCGACATTATATCAAGACCTGCATCCGAACTCATCGTATTGATGGTACCGGAACGCATCGGAACCCCGTCAATCACATACAGCGGTGAATTGCTGGCGTTGAAAGAGCCCATACCACGAATCCGCAAGGAAGAGGATGCCCCCGGCTGGCCGGATGAAGAAGTGAACTGAACACCCGGTGCATTGCCTTGCAACAGATCTTTGAAAGAAACAGCGGGAACGTCTTTCAGAGTCTCCCCCTTTACGCTGGAAGCGGAACCGGCATAAGCCGACTTCTTGAAAGTACCGTAACCGGTAACTACCACTTCTTCCATCAGGTTGATGTCCGGTGACATTTCCACTTTAAGCATCTTGCCGGAGGTTACCTTGATTTCCTGACGGACATAGCCGATATAAGAAACAATCAGTGTGACCGGAAGATGATCTACTTCCAGAAAAAAACGACCGTCAAGATCGGTAGTACCACCATTGGTAGTACCTTTCACCACGACATTGGCGCCAATGATAGGTTCTCCGGTTTCGTCAATGACGGCACCGCTGACTTTCGTCTTCTGCTGGGGAGCAGCCACCTCTTTAACCTCATTGACAATTGGCTTAATAGCAATCACTCCATTATGAACAGAATAAGTCAGTCCGCTGTCTTTGAGGCATTTCTCAAGTACAACAGCAATTTTCTCATTGCTTACATTCAAATTCTGAACATTTATCCCCTCAACATCTTTAGTACTGTAGACAAACGTGAAATCTGTCTGTCTCTGAACCTCCCATAGTACTTCGCTCAAAGTAGCTTTCTTAAATGTTGCCGTAACAGTGGTTTGAGCAAATGCTGTGTTTGCAGCTTGCATGAAACCTGTGACAATGAAACAAAAAAACAGAAACGTTATCCACAAACGTTTGCTACTTCTCTCATGTTTGTTGCAGTAGTCCTTCTTGTTCATAGTAAATGATTATTAGTTAGTTATAAAAAGTAATTGTTTTACCGTTAATTTTAGCATGCACCTTTTCCGTCTTCTCCAGCAGTCTGACGAAAGGTGCTATTTCCTCGTAGCGGTCGAGATGGCAGCCGAAACGGAAATCTTTAATCCTCTCATTCTGGTAAACCACCTCCATATCATACCAGCGCGAAAGTGTCTTCATGATGTCTTCCAAGCGTTGGTCCTTGAAATGTATTTTCCCTTCTACCCATGAGGTATAGAAAGAAGTGTCTACCGTGCGCACCTGCATGGAATTGCTACCTACCGACAGAGTGGCCTGCTGCGAAGGTTTCAGAATAAGACTTCCACTCTTTTCGGCATTGACTTTTACCGACCCGTTGACCAACGTAGCCTGGTATTCTTCATCAGGATAGGCTGAGATATTGAATGTCGTACCCAGCACTTCTACCTGTACCCCTTTCGTGTTTACTAAAAAAGGCTGTCCGGTTTTACTGACCTCGAAATAAGCTTCTCCTTCCAGTTCCACTACCCGCGCACCGGCACCAAATGTCACCGGAAACCGAAGACTGCTCATTGAATTCAGATGCACTTTTGTTCCGTCACTCAGTACCAAGGCATATTCTCCCCCACGGGGAATTACAACCTTATTATATATGGGCTTTTCTTTTTGAGAAGCAGGCTGCGCCACCTGATAATTCAGAGTGGTTGAATCCACCTTAATATGTGTTCCCTCTAATTCCTGCAATGCGTCCAAAGCATTTTTATTCAAGCAGATTGTTTCTCCGTTGTCCAACGTCAAAATAGCTTTGGATTCTCCCGGTGGTATGGACTGGGCTGTCAGTACGGGTTGCTTCTGAGAATAATCATGAGAAGTATATTCCAGTGAAATTCCCAATATAAAAACCGGAAACAGAACGGCAGCGACGTAGCGAAGTATTTTTAGCCTCCTCTCCCTGCTGTCATTTCGCTTGATTCGTTTCTGAATACCTTCCCAATGGGTAGAGGTATTGAATATCGAACCTTTCTCTATATGCAGCCTGAGATTTTCCTCATTACATATCTTCCGGAAAAGAGCTTCATGGGCAGTATCTTCATTTCGCCATTTCTCTAATTGGACACTTTCTTCGGGAGTTATCTCACCGGATAAATGCCGTGCAATAATATTAGCTATGTGGAAGTCTTGCTTTATCATATATTGACCTTTTTTTGTTGTCTTTTATAGTAATACAGGTCAATTGATATTTATGGTTAACGGAATACCATTTTTTTTTCAAAAAAAATAAAATGAGGAGTATTTCAGATAAAAAAGAATAAGAAATAGTAATAGTCTTTCAGGTGTTCACGCAGCTTTTTATAGGCAATTCTTTTAAGGGTATGCACAGTTTCGGCAGATACATTCAAATGTTCGGCTATCTCATTGTTCTTCTTTCCTTCCATAGCCAACTTCATGATAGCCTTCATCTGAGCGGGAAGCATATCGATAGCCTCCGCCACTATTCTATAAGTTTCTTCTTCCACCACCGCATCATGAAAGAAAGAGTCTTTTTTCTTCTCGATTACTTTTTGGGCATACTCCCATACAACTTTAGAATGTTCCAACTCATTCAGCGCTTTATTGCGCACAGCTGTATAAAGAAAGGCTTTCACCTGATGCAAATAGAAAAAATCATCCCTGATCTGCCACAATTTAGCGAATGAGTCCTGTACGATATCCGCCGAAGCTTCATCGTCCTCCATATACTGGTTGGCAAACAGACAGAGGGCTACATAATATCTTTCAAATATATTATGAAACTCTTGTTCATTGAGCTTTATGCTGATAAGGGTATAAGAGGCATCCGCTATCACAATTCACCTTTTTAGTATGCAAAAATAATTAAAAATAGTTTTTCTTGTTCAAGTTTAACAAAGAAATCTGTCTGCTATCTACCAAATCTTACACATAGAAAAAGAATTTATCGACATCATTCACCCGGAAAACGCATACTTTTGCCACATTGGAATATCAATCTTAAAACCATGAAGAAAAACTACCCGTTCCTGTTTATTCTCCTTTTATGCACAGTCTTTGCGCAAGCTCAAACCACACCGGCCTTTCCCGGCGCCGAAGGATTTGCCCGCCACACCGTTACCGGCGGACGAGGAGGAATTGTATACCACGTCACCAACCTTAACGACAGCGGTGAAGGTTCGCTACGCGCAGGCATTGACATGAAAGGCGCCCGAACCATTGTTTTCGATGTTTCGGGACTCATTGAACTGCAAAGCCGACTGGTGATAAAAAACGGTGACCTCACCATCGCCGGACAAACTGCCCCGGGAGATGGTATCTGCCTTAAAAACTATACCTTACACATTGCCGGATATAAAGAGGAAGAGAAAAAGGACCAATGCGCCACCAACATTATTATCCGCTTCATCCGTAGCCGGATGGGAGACGAGACAAAAGCGGAAGATGACGCCATGTGGGGGCGTTATACCTCAAATATCATCATAGATCATTGTAGTATGAGCTGGAGTACAGACGAATGTGCCTCGTTTTATAGTAACAAGAACTTCACCATGCAATGGTGCATCTTGAGCGAGAGCCTTACCAAGTCGGTGCACGTCAAAGGGAATCACGGTTATGGAGCTATCTGGGGAGGTGAAGGCGCCAGTTTCCACCATAATTTACTGGCTCACCACAGTAGCCGCACCCCTCGCCTGGATGGCAGCCGCTCCGTCGGAAGATGGGAGACGGAACTCACTGACCTGCGCAACAACGTGTTTTATAATTGGGGGCCTACCAATGGAGGATATGCCGGAGAGGGTGGACGCTATAATTTCGTGAACAATTATTATAAACCGGGACCTTCCACCGCTACCAAGAAAAATATCGTTAACCGCATCTTTCAGCCCAATGCCGATGATGGTACTCAAAGTAATCCGGCCGGTATCTGGGGGAGATTTTATGTCAGTGGAAACTATTTTGACGATACTTGTTCCAAACTAAGCAGTGACATGAAAAAACTGATAGCACAGACCAATGCCGACAATTGGGAAGGTATTCACCCGCATCTGGGTAACGGAGATTTACCGGAAGGGAACATTGATGGTATCAAGAGCACTACTGAATTTGAAATAGCCGCCGTCAGTACCCATGCTGCCGCACAGGCTTATGAAAATGTACTCGCACATGCAGGCGCGAGCCTGAAACGCGACGCTGTTGACGGACGCATCATCTCCGAAGTAAAGAATGGAAACTACACCTACGAAGGCAGCAACGGGAGTAGTAACGGATTGATTGATTCGCAGGAGGATGTGGAAGGATGGCCTCTGTACAACAGTGAAGAAAAACCCGCCGACACCGATAATGATGGTATACCCGACACTTGGGCTGCACAGTATCTGCCTGTTGGTAAAACCTATCGGGACATAGAACCGACCACCGGATATTCTTATCTGGAACTCTATATTAACAGCCTCGTTGACAATCTTATGAAAACCTGTTACGAAAACAGCAATAACTCACCAAGCATCAACGATTTCGGTCTATATGGTACTTCTACCGGCATATCCTCTTCTTCTGCCGAAGCCACAGATGCAGTGAAATGTTTCCGACAGGATAAACGGATTGTCCTCAAAGGACTGTCCGCGGGAGCACGTATCGATATCTATGATTTATCGGGACGCTCCATAGCCTCCTACCAATGCTTTGACGAACAGGCGGAATATCCCCTCAACCAACCCGCCGTTATCAGCGTGCAATCCGGAGGAAAGAAGTACAGTTTCAAGAGCCCCCGTTAAAATTATTGTAATGTGGAGATTGCAATACACAGAACCACTGTCTCTTATTATTAATTTTTATAAAAAAAGTCAGATAACTCGATTTGCATAAATAAAGAAAAGGAGTAACTTTGCGAGCGATTTGAAAAATGGATTACGTTTTTTATTTTATATAACTTAAAAAGAGCTAATTATGACTTATTCACACGAAGTGGAACACATGTGTGTTGTGAAGAAAGGTCCTAACCACGGACCGGCTCCTATTCCCGAAGAAGGTAAATGGGTAAAAGCTAAAGAAATTGTTGACATCTCTGGTTTGACACACGGCATTGGCTGGTGTGCTCCCCAGCAAGGTGCATGTAAATTAACCCTCAACGTGAAAGAAGGTGTCATTCAGGAAGCCCTGATTGAAACAATCGGTTGCTCCGGTATGACTCACTCAGCTGCCATGGCATCTGAAATCCTTCCGGGTAAGACCATCCTCGAAGCCTTGAACACTGACCTCGTTTGCGATGCTATCAACACCGCAATGCGCGAACTCTTCCTGCAAATCGTTTACGGACGTACTCAGTCAGCTTTCTCTGAAGGCGGTCTGATTATCGGTGCCGGACTGGAAGACTTGGGTAAAGGTCTGCGCAGCCAGGTAGGTACTCTGTACGGTACATTGGCTAAAGGTCCTCGTTACCTCGAAATGGCTGAAGGTTACATCAAGAACATCTTCCTGGATAAGGATGACCAAATCTGCGGATACGAATTTGTTCACATGGGTAAATTCATGGATGAGATCAAGAAGGGTACGGATGCTAACGAAGCATTGAAGAAAGTAACCGGTACTTACGGACGCGTAACAGCTGAACAGGGTGCAGTTAAACATATTGATCCACGTCACGAATAATTATAAGGAGGAAAAAGAACTATGATTAGAGAAGTAAAATTTGAAAGTCAAGACCGTCGTATCAAAGGAATTATTGAAGCTTTGAACGCTAACGGCATCAAAGACATCGAAGAAGCAAACGCTATCTGCGAATCTTATGGACTCGATCCTTATAAGACGTGTGAAGAAACTCAGCCTATCTGCTTTGAAAATGCAAAGTGGGCTTATGTTGTAGGTACTGCAATTGCTATCAAAAAAGGCTGCACAAACGCTGCTGAAGCTGCTGAAGCTATCGGTATCGGTTTGCAGGCATTCTGTATTCCGGGTTCTGTAGCCGATGACCGTAAGGTTGGTATCGGTCATGGTAACCTGGCAGCTATGTTGCTGCGTGAGGAAACTAAATGTTTCGCTTTCCTGGCAGGTCACGAATCATTCGCTGCTGCTGAAGGTGCTATCAAGATTGCTGCAAAAGCTGACAAAGTACGTAAAGAACCTCTGCGTTGTATTCTGAACGGTTTGGGTAAGGATGCTGCACAGATCATCTCTCGTATCAACGGCTTTACTTATGTTCAGACTCAATTCGACTACTACACAGGTGAACTGAAAGTAGTTCAGGAAATCGCTTACAGTGATGGTGCCCGTGCAAAAGTAAAATGCTACGGTGCTGACGATGTTCGCGAAGGTGTAGCTATCATGTGGAAAGAAGGTGTAGATGTATCTATCACAGGTAACTCTACTAACCCGACTCGTTTCCAACATCCGGTAGCCGGTACTTACAAGAAAGAACGTGTTCTTGCTGGTAAGCCTTATTTCTCAGTTGCTTCCGGTGGTGGTACAGGTCGTACTCTTCACCCGGATAACATGGCAGCCGGTCCGGCTTCTTACGGCATGACCGACACAATGGGCCGTATGCACTCAGACGCTCAGTTCGCTGGTTCTTCATCAGTTCCTGCTCACGTAGAAATGATGGGATTCCTGGGTATCGGTAACAATCCGATGGTAGGTTGTACTGTAGCTTGTGCGGTTGACGTAGCTCAGGCTTTGAGCAAGTAATTTAAGTTACTTCAAATAAATAAGCTCCTGTAGTCTTGATGATTACAGGAGCTTTTTTTGTAGTAAATGCCCGGAAGAGAAGACTGTAGTAATTCTCATTCCGGGCATTTTTCTGCAAAATATATAAAATCTTAGTTTAGTTTATTCATTGAACCAATCAATCTTTTTAGAGAAGTACATCACCATAGCCAGTATCACAAACAACCCAAGACTGCCGGCAAGCAAAGCAAAAGTCTCCAACTGGATAAGAATGAATACATAAATATAAAGTACACCAAGCAACCCTACCATAATAAAAGCCGGTTTCTTTCTCCTGATAATGCCCAGCATATAGCCACCCACTAAAGCGATAGTAAGCGCCGATGCCACCAGATAAGCCATGCCAAAACCGATATGCTCGGACATAGAAAGCAACAAACTATAGAACAGACAGAGCGCCAACCCTACCAGCAGATACTGCAAAGCATGAATACGAGTCTTTTCCAGAATTTCAGTGAAGAATATCACCATAAAAGTCAATAAGATAACCAGAATCGCATACTTAGTAGAACGCATAGACTGTTGATACTGCTCTACCGGCATTTTCAGGTTCACCCCGAAATTTGAATTCTGAATATCCTTGATACTCGCATTCTGATAATTGACAAGCACCTGCGGATAATTCCTGTTCAAATTCAACACCTGCCATTGCGCAGAAAAATCCGTTTCCGTAATCTCACGCTTCTCCGGCAAGTAATTACCGTCAAAACTCGGAGTGTTCCAATTGGCTTTCAGATTGACCTTTGTGGTTTTGCCCAATGGAGTAAAGTTAATGGATTGAGAACCTTTTAGTTTAATCTTCATCTCATAAGGCAGCTTTTTGCCTTCTTTCAGGGCAGAAAGGTCGACGATAGCATGAACACCCATATTATCGATGCCCCGACCATCCATTCCCGGCTCGAACATATAGACTGAATCGTTCAGAGTAATGCTGACCTGCTCGCTAAGTCCACGCATATCTGTCAGATTCAGACAGACCGCCGCCCGATTATACAATAGCGCATCCATATCTACATTGTTCTTCAGAAGTTCTTCCGAGCTAAAGAACCCTTTGATAACCAGTTCCGACTGGTATACATTTACTTTATAAATACCCCGCCGGAGAATCTCAGTATGCAATTGTCCGTCTACAGACAATTCGTCGGGAAGCAAGGTTACATCTCCCATAGACACCTTCTTTACCCCATTGTCTTCGTGAGTGATGGGATACTTCAGATTAATGTAAGGCCCTGTAATGGTCTGCGCCAGGCTCCATTTCTGACCGACTTCCGCAATAGCATCCGTCTGCGTACGTCCGCGTTCTGAAATCATGTCTTCAATCATAAACATCGGAATCAGCAGCAACAACACCAGAAAAGCAATTACCACTACCTTAATTGATTTTGAGAAACGATGCAAACAACCACTCGCCTGCCTCTTCGTTTCATTCAGACCTTCATTCAGATGATCACTAAAATCATCATTCAAATTGTCGTTTAAGTTTTCATTTAAATTTTCCATAATAGAATCGTATTAATTAAGTTGATTTCAGAAAATTCTCCAATGCCTCTATATGAGTCTTAAAAGCCTTCTTCCCTCCCTGTGTGGCTTGAAAAAAAGTTTTAGGTTTTCGTCCCACAAAGGTTTTCTTGCAAACGATGTAGCCCAACTCTTCCAAAGCCCTCGTATGGCTGGCCAGATTGCCGTCCGTCAACGAAAGCAGTTCCTTCAGGGTGTTGAAATCCACATCCTCATTTACCATCAGGACAGCCATTATGCCCAAGCGGACTTTACTTTCGAATGCCTTATTTATATTTTGAAATGCTTCTATCATCTATCACCTTTTCCTTTCATACTGCAAATAAAACAATATACCATACAGGATATGGAAGCCACCGAACCCGATTGTCCAAAACAGCAAGCCATGTCCTTCAAAGAAGCAGTCTGCAATGCCCAGGCAAAGGAATGCATATCCCAACCAGGCTACATTGGAATAGGTGAACTTTGAAACATTGACCAGAGAAAGCCCATAGAACAACAACATTACAGAAGATACCAACCCGTAAATCTCGTGCAGCAGCAAGGCAATGCAGAACAATCCTCCCGTCAGCAACGGCAATGCAAAATTCCAGGCAATGCGATAAGTTAATTTACTGAATATTTTCTGCCCGGTTTTCCTGGCTTTATAACAGGACAGGATACAGGCTGTGATTACAGAAGCCGTCAGCACCAACGAGGCCACCATTATCAGTCCTTCCCGGTTCTCTCCCGAACTTAAGAAACTATTGGCCACAAACGCGCCGGCTAAGGCATATACTCCGGCCAAAATAGCCGTCATTCCACTTAGAGACACAAACTTGGAGGATTTTTCCATCAACTCCTTTATCTCATTCACTGATTCTAATGCTTTGTTCTTATCCATATAAAAAGTACTTTGTGCTACAAAGTAAAAGATAAATAGTCAAAGCACCAAAGAATATTGGAAAAAAAATATTTTATCGGGATACTCTGCCTGAAATATTTCCTTGCATCAGACTCTCAACCTCCTCTACCGTCACATGGTTAAAGTCACCATAAACCGTATTTTTCAGTGCGGAAGCGGCAAGAGCATACTCCAATGTCTTCTGGTCATCATCGGGATAGGTGATAAGACCGTATATCATGCCACCGACAAACGCATCACCCGCTCCTACGCGGTCTACTTCATGTTCGATGTCGTAGATGCCGGTGTGCTTCAGTGTACCGTCCGAATAGACTACGGCAGCAAGGAGGTTATGATTGGAAGTAATGGAATTGCGCAGTTCCAGGAAAGCTTTCCGGCAACGGGGTACAAGCTGCGCTACTTGACGGCCGAAATCCTCGAAAGCAGGAAGATTGGTTTCGAAAGAAGTATCGGCAGCATCGGTGGCTTTGAAACCAACGGGCTGAATGCCGAGAATTTCCTTATATTCCGGTTCGGCACCAAAGATAACATCGCTGTATTGCACCAAAGGCTGCATGACTTCGGCTGCCGGACGACCGTAATTCCAGAGTTTCTTGCGGAAATTAAGGTCACAAGAGATGGTCAGTCCCATGCGGTCGGCTATTTCGAGAGCTTCGCGGCAAGCCTCGGCACCTTCCGGCGAAAGGGCGGCGGCAATACCGGACCAATGAAACCAACCCGCGTCAGCGAATACTGTTTCCCAATCAATCATACCGGGACGCAGCGTAGCAAATGAAGAATCCTCACGGTCGTAAACAACATTCGAATTGCGGAAGGCGGCGCCGCTTTCCAAAAAGTAAAGTCCCATACGTTTGCCTCCGAAGACAATTCCGTCAGTACCCAAGCCGTTGGCACGGAGCGAAGCGATACAGGCACGGGCCACAGCATTGTCCGGCAGACGGGTTACGAACTCAGTAGGTATGCCGAAGTTAGCCAATGAAACGGCTACGTTGGCTTCACTGCCACCATAGGTAGCTATCATCTGATTGGTCTGTGAAAAACGGAGGAAATCAGGTGCGGTCAGCCTCAGCATTATCTCGCCGAAGGTAACTACTTTCTTATGGGTAGATATTTGATTCATAAGTTGTCAACAAAAAAGATTAACCGAACGTCAAAGTTGCATTTTTATTCCAAGCAAACGCAAAGATATAATAATATTTATTGGCGGAGAAGCAGGGACAAAACATAATAACCGGATTTGTTGTAACTTTGCAAAGTTTTAACTGATATAACAAACAGAATGAGTTCATTGAAGAAAATCCCCTCTCCTTTAGTATCCCTCCTGCCCATCGGACTGTTGGTAGGAATGTTATTCGCCACCATACACACATTCGGCAGCGATGCTTTGGGAGGAGGCAGCCAGATTTCCTTGCTGACCACTACGGCCTTCTGCGTATTTATAGGTATGGCCTTCTACCGTGTCCCCTGGAAAGATTACGAACTCGCCATCACGAATAATATTGCAGGAGTCGCCACCGCCATTATTATCCTGTTGATTATAGGTGCACTGAGCGGTGCATGGATGATAAGCGGCATTGTCCCCACCCTTATATATTACGGTATGCAAATCATCCACCCCGACTTTTTCCTGGCGTCCACCTGCATCATCTGCGCGCTGATTTCCGTCATGACAGGCAGTTCGTGGACCACAATCGCAACTATCGGCATCGCACTGATGGGTATCGGCAAGGCGCAGGGATTCAATGAAGGGTGGATAGCGGGAGCCATCATCTCCGGTGCCTATTTCGGTGATAAGATTTCCCCACTGTCAGAAACCACCATACTTGCCTCGTCCATAACGGACGTGCCCTTGTTCAGGCACATACGCTATATGCTGATTACGACCACACCATCGCTCGTCATCACGCTGATTATCTTCACCGTAATGGGGTTCGTTATCGAAACCAATTCTACGGAACACATGACCGACTTTGCCGTTTCGCTGAAAGACACGTTCGTCATCACTCCCTGGCTGCTGATTGTCCCCATAGTGACCGGAATACTCATAGCACGGAAAACGCCTTCCATCATCACCCTGTTTCTCTCTACTCTGCTGGCAGGGATATGCGCCATCATCTTCCAGCCGGACTTGCTGCGTGAAATTGCCGGAGGGAGCAATCTATTTAAAGGAGCGATGATGACTTTCTACGGAAGCACCAGCCTGAACACGGGAAACACGATGCTGACCGACCTTGTGTCTACGCGTGGCATGGCAGGCATGATGGACACGGTTTGGCTGATACTTTGTGCCATGTGCTTCGGCGGTGCAATGACGGCAAGCGGTATGCTGGGCAGCATTACCTCCGTATTTGTCCGTTTCATGAAAGGAAGGGTCAGTGTGGTGGCGTCCACCGTCTGTTCGGGACTGTTTCTCAACCTCACCACTGCCGACCAATATATCAGCATCATCCTTACCGGAAACATGTTCCGCAACATTTATGAGAAAAAAGGATATGAAAACCGGTTGCTGAGCCGCACCACGGAAGATGCCGTCACCGTCACTTCACCGCTGATACCCTGGAATACGTGCGGAATGACGCAGGCAACGATATTGAACGTATCTACGCTGACCTACCTCCCCTACTGCTTTTTCAACATTATCAGCCCGTTGATGAGCATCCTGGTTGCCGCCATCGGATATAAAATTGTGAAGCGTCCCGTGAACAATCCCGAATAAAGGTTGTTTTGCAATAAACGAACAAGAATCGTAAAACCTAAACATTAAAGAATTATGAAAAAGTTTATTGCATTAGTAGCATTAGTGATGATGAGTGCGGCAACGACCGCCATGTATGCACAAGAAAGTAGAGCGGAACGCCGCGCAGACCGTAAGGCACAAAGAGACGCTGAACGCGCCCGCCTGAAAGCTGAAGAACAAGTAGCCGACGCCATCTCGTATGATGACGCTGTGGCTGCATTGAAAGCCCACCAATTTGTACTGGAAGCCGACCAGGTGATGTTCCGCAACGGACAGACGGCTTTTGTAAACTCCAACACCAACTTCGTACTGATGAACCAGGGACGTGGTACCGTGCAGGTAGCGTTCAACACCGTATATCCCGGTCCTAACGGCATCGGCGGTGTAACTGTGGACGGTTCCACATCGGATATGCAGATTACTACCGATAAGAAAGGGAATGTGAATTGCCAGTTCAGCATTCAAGGTATCGGTATTTCGGCACAGATTTTCATTACATTGACCAACGGCGGCAACAATGCCACTGTAACCATCAGCCCGAACTTCAACTCCAACACGATGACGTTGAGCGGTAATCTGGTTCCGTTAAGTCAATCCAGTATCTTCAAAGGACGTTCCTGGTAAAGCCCTTTACAATATATATATTTCCACTCTGCTGCAAAGGTACCTTTCGGGGACTGTTTGCGGCAGAGTTTTTTTGTATAAATACGAATCAGCAGACAGATGCCCATAGGACCGGAAAGGGATGAAAGCCGGACAGTGACGGTCAAGGTATATGAGAGAGACAGAATAGGGTTATAGATAAGCATAGAATCAATGCCGATGATTCCTAGAATCAATGCCAATGATTCCTACAATCAATGCCAATGATTCCTATCATCATTACGGATGATGACTATCATCAATACGGATGATGACTACCATCAATACGGATGATGACTACCATCAATACGGATGATGACTACCATCAATACGGATGATGACTACCATCAATGCCGATGATGGCTATCATCAATGCCAATGATGATAGGTTAATCTATATCTTTATCCTGTCTTTGCTATATACCTTGACCATTACAGTCCGGCTCCCAGCCCATCCGAACAAAAAAAGGAACAGTTCATTTCATTCTGCCTCTGTTTGCATTATCTTTAAAGAAGATAAGCTGCATTTCGGCAGAACTTTCCCATGCAAGCATGAAAGTTCTGCACTCAATTTGCATTATCTTTGTACCCGATATGAGAGAATTTATCATCGCCGACAATCAGGACATCACCAAAGCAGGTATGATGTTCTTGCTTAGCAAGCAAAAAGACACTGCCTTGTTGCTGGAAGCGGACAACAAAGGAGAATTGGTTCAGCAACTGCGCCTGCATCCGCAAGCGGTAGTTATACTGGACTATACCCTGTTTGACTTTTCCGGAGCAGACGAACTGATTGTATTACACGAACGATTTAAGGAAGCTGACTGGTTGCTTTTCTCAGACGAGTTGAGCGTGGAGTTTTTGCGGCAAGTACTGTTCAGCAGCATGTCGTTCGGGGTAGTATTGAAGGATAATTCAAAAGAAGAAATACTGTCCGCACTGCAATGCGCCTCAAGGAAGGAACGGTTTATCTGCAATCATGTGAGCAACCTGTTGCTGTCCGGCAGCAATGCTTCTCCCGCCCGCCCCGCACTGAAAGACGATTTACTGACCCCGGCGGAACGTAGCGTACTGAAAGAAATAGCTTTAGGAAAAACAACCAAAGAGATTGCAGCGGAGAAAAACCTAAGTTTCCACACAGTAAACAGCCACCGCAAAAATATATTCCGCAAGTTAGGAGTGAACAATGCCCACGAAGCCACGAAATACGCGATGAAGGCGGGAATTGTAGACTTGGTGGAATACTATATATAAGGATGCGAATCCCTTACATAAAAAAAACGAAAAGCCTTATATAAGAAAATTTTCAGACACAGATTTCTCCGCTACCGATACATATCCGGGAAGCCTCATCATAAACTACGCCGAATTGTCCCGGAGCGATGCCTTGCAAATTATCAGCTGAGATAATGCGATACGTCTCCCCTTCCGGGATTAATCTTCCCTGCATGAACTCCGGTGTGTGCCGGATTTTAAAAGTAACATCCACTTCTTCCCCCTTCCGCCAGGGATTCCCGGTAATGAAATGGAAATCGTGCATCTTAAATTCCCGACCATATTGCCACTGCGTATCGTATCCGCGAGAGACATAAAGCACATTCGCTTCCACATCCTTGCGAACCACAAACCAGGGCCCGCCACTCAGTCCCAAGCCCTTGCGCTGGCCGATGGTATGAAACCAATAACCACGATGCGTACCGAGTTTCCGGCCTGTTTCCCATTCCACTATATCCCCTTCACGCTCGCCGAGGAAGCGACGGACAAAGTCATTATAATTTATCTTACCCAAGAAGCAGATGCCCTGGCTGTCACGGCGGCGGGCAGTGGGCAACCCGGCCGTGCGGGCAATATCCCGTACTTCCTGCTTCATCAATCCCCCCAAAGGGAACATGAGTTTAGAGACTTGCAGATAGTCAATCTGAGCCAGGAAGTCGGTCTGGTCTTTTACCGGGTCTACGGCTGTACCCAGCCATATCTTGCCATCCTTATTAACGGTAGTGGCATAATGTCCGGTGGCGGTGAAGTCAAACTCTTTCCCTACTTTTTGCTCGAAGCAACCGAATTTGATGAACCGGTTGCACATCACATCAGGATTGGGAGTCCGCCCGCTACGAATTTTATCAATAGCATAGGCAGCAACCTGTTCCCAGTACTCTTCCTGCAAGTCTATCATTTCAAGAGGCAAGCCATAACGGCGGGCAACGGCCGAAGCCATTTCCCAGTCTTCCTCGGCCGAGCAATCCATAAATTCGGCACCGTCCATTCCTATCTTGATATAGAATAGGGACGGGCGGTAGCCTTGCTCACAAAGGAGGTGTACGACCACAGAACTGTCGACACCTCCTGATAATAAAACAGCAATATTCATTTAGTAAAGTAGGTAGTTATCGTTTCATTCAGATTTTGTCCAATGCCTGAGATAAATCATCCAGCAAATCAGCAATATGTTCCGTACCGACGGACAGACGGATCGTTCCGGGTTTAATGCCTTGTTCTTCCAGTTCCTGCCCATTCAGTTGCGAATGGGTCGTGGTAGCCGGATGGATGACAAGCGACTTGACATCTGCCACATTGGCCAAAAGCGAAAATATCCGCAAGTTATCAATAAAAGTATGCGCTTCCTTCACCCCACCCTTCACTTCAAAAGTAAAGATAGAACCGGCACCACCCGGGAAATACTTTTCATATAAAGCATGATCCGGATGCTCCGGCAACGACGGATGGTTAACCGCCGCCACCTTAGGATGCTTCTTCAGGAAGTCAACCACTTTCAACGCATTCTCCACATGGCGTTCCACACGCAGGGAAAGAGTCTCCAATCCTTGCAGCAGAATGAAGGCATTGAACGGACTGATCGTCGCCCCTGTATCACGAAGCAACACGGCACGGATACGGGTTACGTAGGCGGCAGCCCCCGCAGCATCCGTAAACCGAACGCCATGATAGCAAGGTTCCGGTTCCGTCAGTTGAGGGAATTTGCCGGAAGCCACCCAGTCGAACTTGCCACTATCTACAATCACGCCCCCTAATGACGTGCCATGACCACCAATGAATTTTGTAGCAGAATGAACCACGATGTCAGCCCCGTATTCTATCGGACGTATCAGGTAAGGAGTGCCGAAGGTATTATCTATGATCAATGGAATGCGGTGGCGGTGGGCAATTTCGGCTACTGCGGCAATATCAATGATATTGGAATTCGGATTACCCAAAGTCTCGATAAATACGGCTTTCGTATTCTCCTGTATCGCCTTTTCAAAGTTCGAAAGCTCAGTAGGATCTACAAAAGTAGTAGTCACTCCGTATGCCGGCAGGGTATGCGCCAACAGATTATACGTACCTCCGTAGATGGTCTTGGCAGAAACGATATGGTCTCCGGCACGGGTGATATTCTCAAAAGCATAAGTGACGGCAGCAGCGCCCGAAGCGACCGCCAGTCCGGCAACGCCACCTTCGAGAGCAGCCACGCGGGCTTCGAATACGCCCTGTGTGGAATTAGTCAAGCGTCCATAAATATTCCCCGCATCTTGCAAGCCGAAACGTGCGGCAGCATGGGCAGAGTCACGGAATACGTATGAAGTAGTCTGATAAATAGGCACGGCGCGTGCATCGGTGGCCGGGTCGGGCTGTTCTTGTCCTACGTGTAGTTGGAGCGTCTCGAAATGCAGTTTCTTTGTTTCCATTGTCGTTGTATTTTTTAGGATTAATTGATTGAGTGCAAAGATAAGGGGATGCCCTGACATGGGCAATGGCACAAGATAGGGAATTTTATACCACATTTATGGTAGATAAACAAACTATTCGCTAAATTTGCAACGAAAACCAAACGATAGATACAGATGAAAAGAAGGAATATACAGCTTTTCCTACTATTGGGAGTCCTTGCGATGACAAGCTTATTCTCTTGTGGAGTAGACCGTTGGCCGGAATATTATCCGCTGACCGGACGTGATTTGTGGATAGACAGCATCATGAGGGAAGAATATCTTTGGTTTGAAGACATCCCCAACTCAAAAGACTTGAACTATTTCCTCTCTCCGGAAGCGTTTCTGGAGAAAATAAAGTCTCCGCTTGATAAGGGATATTCCAGTGTCGACACATTGTATGGTACTCCTCCGCCAAGTTATGGCTTCGACTATAACCTGTATCGCGTCGTCGACAATGACACCGCCTATCTTGCTCTGGTCACCTACGTTATTCCCGAATCTCCGGCTTCAGAAATAGGATTGAAGCGGGGGGAATGGATCATGCAAATCAACGATGACTTCATTACCAAAAAGACTGAGAAGTTACTGACCGAAGGCGAAAACCAGAAACTGTCGATAGGAAGATACGTCACAAAAAAGAATGAAGAAGGAGAAGAGGAAGGCAGCATTGAAAGTTATCGTGAAGCCAACCTGCCCGCTTCCCGCCCGGTGGAGGATGTCGTCATACCGGCTTATGCTCTTTACACCAGCGGAACTCTGAATATCGGTTATTTGGCATACAATCATTTCAGCAAGGAATATAACAGCGAACTGCTCCGGCTTTCCCAATTGTATAAAGAAAAGGGAGTAACGGACTTCATCCTCGATTTGCGCTACAATGACGGTGGAGAAATGGAGTGTGTACAGCTATTGGCAGACATACTGGTGCCCGCCGATAAGTTAGGCAGCCCCTTTGCCTCATTGGTATACAGTCAGAAGCGGCAATATAAAAACCATGAGTTGACGCTTGACGCCCAGCTTCCGGAAGGAGGCAGCAACTTAAATCTGCCTAAAGTCTATGTACTGACAAGCAGCACAACTGCGGCTGCCTCAGAAATGCTGATCAACTGTCTGAAACCTTATATGAAAGTAGTGGTAGTGGGCAGCACCACCAAAGGAGTAACGGTGGCTACGGAAAGTTTCCCCAGCGATCAATTCTTGTGGGTGCTCCGCCCCGTTGTGTGCGAAGTATTCAATTCGGAAGATGAGGCGGATTATGCCAAAGGGTTCACTCCGGACTATGCTGTCAGCCAGCTGAGTAATTTTGCCAAAGTATTGCCATTAGGCGACCCGAATGAAGAACTGATAAGTGCGGCATTGGGCATCATCAATGGCAGCATCGTACTTCCCGAACCGGAGCCAACCCCCGAAACCCAAATGACAGTTGTGAAAAGCGTAAAGGTGAAACGCACCTTCCGCAACGGTCTTATAATCAAATAAATTGAAATGACAAAAAAAATCCTCGTAGGCTTACTTCTCGTTGGGGCATTGACAAGTTGTAATGATGATGATAATTCAGTAAATCTAGAAACTGATAATATCTTCGTTTGCAAGAACGAAAACGGAATTCCAAATGCCAATGAATATCCCGTGACCCATTTCTCGAAAATCGAGTTATCAGAAGTAAAGACAGGAGATGCCCAGCCTGTCACTACGACTCAAACTTACATCTATGAAACCGGTCGGCTGGCGAACCTCACATTAAAGCAGAACTTTGTGGCAGGAGAATCAGTAGAAATCAAAAGTGGCATGCAGATAACTTATGAAAATCATAAGGCTATAGTAACCGATGACTACGGCTATATATCCACTTATACTCTGAATGATAAAGGTTACGCCATAAGTTGTATACGACAAGAAGGCATTAATACCCGCTTTTATACTTTCTCCTATCTTGTCAACCCGGAAGGAAAGCATTTTCTTAAGGATGTTACAGAATCATTAGATGGAAATCAGACTTATTCCGCTATTCATATTGACTATAGCGACAAGAGAGAATTACATATCACCGAACAGACGGATAATTATGAACAATCATATACAGCTACAACCCCGGCCAATGAGGAAATAGCCAACACTTCAGAGCTCCCCTTCCTGTTCCTTGCTGAATTATACCCTCTCTCATTTCATACAGCCGCCCTTTACGGAAAACTTTTAGGAGATCCGTATAATGTTTTGGTCACTCGCTTCCAACCGGACGAGAATAGTGAAAGCAATGAAACCGTAACTTACAGTTATACTCTCAATGCAAAAGGCATTGTAACTTCTTGTCGGAATGTGACAAACAGTTACGGTACGAACTATGTCCGTACCGTAAACTATACAATCGAATAAATTAAGGATATTATCTCTTGAAGAACTTATCGAAGAAAAGAATTTGGTAATCAATGGAATTACTCCAGTATTTCCCGTTATGAGAACCGGGACGGGTTATGAAATCATGACTGATATTCTTCTCCAACAAGCTCTCGTGCAAGGCTTTGTTCACATTCAGGAAGAAGTCTTGCTCACCGCAATCGATAATCAATGCAAGATCACCCTCTTTTATTTTATCAATCTGAGTGATAACCGTGTGCTGATTCCATAAAGCCTTGTCCGCTTCATATTCACCGAGTTGCAGATTCATCTCCCAGTTCTTTGGAAACGGACGGATATCAACTCCACCACTGGTGCTTCCTGCCGCACCAAACGTATCGTTATGACGGATTGCCAACCACAACGCTCCATGTCCGCCCATACTCAAACCGGTAATGGCACGCGCTTTCTTTGCGGGAATAGTAGCATAGTGATCATCCGTATACTTCACCAGTTCCGAGGCTACAAAAGTCTCGTAACGGTAAGCCGGATTCTTAGGGCTATCCCAGTACCAACTGTTTTTACCATCGGGACATACGAAGATGATTCCTTTCTCATCAGCAATTTGGGTCAATTCCGGTTTAAGCCCCACCCAGGTACGCGCATTACCACCATAACCATGCAACAAATAAACCGTCGGACAAGCCTCTGCTTTCTTCCCCAATGCCTTGTCCGGAAGTACATATACCACCTGCACTTCTTTCTTCATCGAAGGACTCTTTACCATAATAGTATCTACCCGTGCCGCTTGCGCCGCAACAGCGGCAAACAACACCAAAACGCTAAACAGAATTTGTTTACTTCTCATGTTTTTCATTCATTAATAATCCATATAAATAGGCGGCAATATTAGTAATAAAATTCAAAAAATTAGTATGTTTGCAGCATAAACTATTCAAAACCTATATGGAATTTATTATTATCCTACTTTTATTAGTGTTGAACGGTGTCTTTGCCATGTATGAAATAGCATTGGTATCATCCAGCAAAGCGCGGCTCGAAACCCTTGCCGGCAAAGGAAGCAAAAGAGCCAAAGGCGTGCTGAAACAGCTGGAAGAACCCGAAAAGTTTCTTTCTACTATTCAAATCGGAATTACCCTCATCGGTATCGTATCCGGAGCTTTCGGTGGTGTTGCCATTGCCGATAATGTAGCGCCGTTGTTTGCTTCCATCTCAGGATTAGCCCCTTACGCCAAAGACCTTGCCATGATTACGACCGTGGCAATCATCACTTACCTTTCGCTTATCATAGGTGAGTTGGTGCCCAAATCCATAGCCTTGAGTAATCCGGAACGTTATGCGACTCTGCTCAGTCCCGTCATGATTCTGTTGACTAAAGTCTCATATCCCTTCGTTTGCCTGCTCAGTTTCTCCACCAAAATCATGAATAAACTAATTGGATTGAACAATGGAGAAGAACGTACCATGACGCAAGATGAATTGAAAATGATTCTGCATCAAAGTTCGGAACAAGGTGTCATAGATAAGGAAGAGACCGAAATGCTGCGAGATGTATTCCGCTTTTCAGACAAACGCGCCAATGAACTGATGACTTACCGCCGCGACATCGTTGTACTGCATCCTACATATACCCATGAAGAAGTACTGCAAATCATCCGCGAACAACATTTCAGCAAATATCTGTTAGTAGAGAAAGGAAAAGACGATATTATTGGTGTGGTGTCCGTCAAAGATATAATCCTGATGTTGGGCAGCGAAGATCCGTTCGATTTACGCAGTATAGCCCGCCCTCCCCTGTTTGTTCCGGAAAGTTTATATGCAAAGAAAGTTTTAGAGGTATTCAAGAAGAACAAAAATAAGTTCGGAGTTGTTGTAGACGAGTACGGTAACACCGCAGGTATCATCACCCTGCACGATTTGACGGAAAGCATCTTCGGCGACATCCTTGAAGAGAACGAAACGGAAGAAGAAGACATCGTCACCCGGCAGGATGGCTCGATGCTCGTTGAAGCCTCCATGAATATGGATGATTTTATGGAAGAGATGGGTATCTTGAGTTACGATGACCTGAAAGAGGAAGATTTTACCACACTAAGCGGGCTCGCCATGTTCCTCATCGGACGGGTGCCGAAAGCCGGAGACTTGTTCAGCTACAAGAACCTGGATTTCGAGGTGGTGGACATGGACCGTGGACGAGTAGACAAACTACTTGTCATCAAAAGAGAAGAGAAAAAATAGCTAAATTGCATTTTATATATTAACTTAAACCATTAAAGCAATGAAAAAAGTAATGATGATTGCAGCTATCGCTGCTGCGTTGGTATCCTGCCAATCAAAAGGAACTCAGAATAATGCTGCTGTAGATGAAGGCGAAGGTGTGATGGCAGTTGCCGGAAATGACTCTTCCGCTGTCGCCGTTTACGAAGGTCTCCTCCCTGCCGCCGATGGTCCGGGTATCCAATACGTATTGAGCGTGGACAGTGTAGGTCCTGACGGAGAAAGCGGCTATACTCTGGTAATGACTTACCTGGATGCAGAAGGTCAGGGACAGAACAAGAGTTTCACAACCAAAGGTAAGAAACAAGTCATCAAAAAGACCGTGGACAACAAACAAAAGACGGCTTACAAACTGACGCCGAATGACGGTGACGCTCCTGTCTACTTTGTAGTAGTGAACGATACCACTTTACGTCTGGTTAACGATAGTTTGCAAGAGGCTGTCAGCGACCTGAACTACGATATTATTCAAGTGAAAAAATAATCAGCAAAACATTTCATGTAAGGAGGAGCCAAAGTATATTTGGCCCTCCTTTTTATATATTCTCTGATAATGAGACAACACAAACAGATTATGAGAAGATATTGTAAGCCTCTCTCCTATTGACAACATATATTTGCAATGTCAATCATTCAAATATTTATAATATGAAAAAAAACATTATCACACTCATTATCCTATTGATTACTATCCCGAAGATTACGGCTCAAACATACAAAGTAGAAAACAAACATCTGGCACGTATTCTGCAAGTAACAGAAGGGCGGTTATCCACGCTGTCAATTATCAACAAACAAGCTAAGACCGTATTAAGACCGACAAGCTGTGATGAGTTCTCCCTTCGTTTCTCCATACCTGCCCAAATGAATAATACAGACCATATTTTATCAGCCAAAGACTTCACTGTTATTTCCGCTTCTCCTTATGTGAATCCTCAGCGTCCGGAAAGTAAAGGATATCTGTTCCGGCTACAAGGAAAAGAGAATGATTTATCTCTGACCGTTTGTTATGAGTTGGCAGAAGATGAAAGCTACTGTCGGAAACATTTGGAACTGACTTCCTGTAGGGATATTTGCTTGAAAAGAATAGATGTAGAAGCCATTGCTTTTGAAGATGCCTACCAAAACTACACACTCAAGAAAATCACAGCCAGAGGCAATGCGCAATGGAAGCCAGGGCTGGGACAACCGCTTTATACTACTCAAACAGGAACCTTTTGGGGAATAGAATTTCCGGCTGCCACCAACGAAGTCAATAACCACCAGATAAACTGCGGATATTTGTGGGGACAAACACTAAGCCAAGGCACACCTTATATATCATACAACAGCATAATAGGTGTAAGTGCCGATCCGCAATTTATAGACGATGCTTTCTATAACTATATCAATAAGATAAGGAAACGCCCGTTGCGCCTGCAAATCCAATATAACAGTTGGTTTGATTATTCCAGAAACGTATCAAAAGAGAAATTCATCCACGCTGTGGAGAAAATCAACAATGAATTAGTAACACAAAGAGGTTGCCAACCACTGAATGCCTATATTATTGACGATGGCTGGCAGGATACCAGCAAAGAAACCGACTGGTCAGACAAAGTATGGACGATCAACTCCAAGTTCCAGCCTGATTTTGCAGACTGCTTCCGCTCCGTACAAAATGTACACTCACAATTAGGACTCTGGCTCAGTCCCGGCTGTCTCTTCGGAGGGCAACCAATGGTGTCCAAAATGCGAGAATACGGCTTTGAGGCACTATCTTCGGCATGTCTATGACTGGTAAAACCTACATGCAAAAATTAGAAAACCGAGTACTGGAATTAGCACGCATGGGAATATCCTATTTCAAATTTGACGGTCTTTTCGGGCATCTCAATCTCCGTGATTTCGATATCACCAACAATCCTTTTCCATCATCAAATGATGAAAGACTGAATGACAGCAGCTACGATGAACAAAAAGGTTATTATCTTTCAGCTGGAACGGAACGACTCATGCAAATCTTCAATAAACTGGGGGCAGTAAATCCGGATATATTCATCGCCATCACGAATGGTGCTTATCTGAGTCCCTGGTGGTTACAATATATTGATATTGTATGGCTGATTAATGCGGGAGATGCCGCCAAAGGAAATGACCGGAATGGAGAATTAGTATACCGCGATCAAATTTATCATCAGATATGGAAAGAAGAGAACACAAAGTTCCCGATAAGTGCCATCTTCAACCATGAACCCAAAAAGATATCATCGGATGAAACTCCCGAAACATTCAGGAACTATCTATATATGAATCTGAGCCGTGGTACAGGCTTTATCGAACTATATATCAAAACCGACAACCTTTCTTCCAGTGATTGGGACATCCTTGCTGATGGTTTGAAATGGAGCCGGAAAATGTTTTCTACTTTCCACAACGTACATATACATGGAGGTTCACCCCAACAGAACGAAGTATACGGTTATACAGCCTGGACTGATAAGCAAGGATATATATCATTCCATAATCCATCAGATATGCCCCAAAGTTACCGAATTACATTGAACAGGACAGTAGGCATGCCTGAATCCAAAACATATTTAAAAGTTAACTCACCAACTACAAATATTCAGGGAAGGTTAGCTACAAAATA
Organism: Bacteroides stercorirosoris; assembly: GCF_900142015.1. Lineage (GTDB taxonomy): Bacteria > Bacteroidota > Bacteroidia > Bacteroidales > Bacteroidaceae > Bacteroides > Bacteroides stercorirosoris. The sequence goes on along the minus strand of NZ_FQZN01000019.1, from coordinate 7,093 downwards.
TCGTTACGGAGATACTATTTCCATCACATTGGCGCCTAAAGAAATATTAATTCTTGATTTTACACGCTAAGAAAGTACTTTCTGAAACAATATATATAATAATTGAAACAATATTCTAAGCTCTGTATTGGTATTGCTCGTACTTTTGCAACATCGAATCAAATGAAAAGCATCAATTTATGAAAAGACTTATATTCATATTATTTTGTCTCGCTTCACTGGCACAGGCGCAAATTCCCACCAACAAACGGGAAGTGATGCAACAATTCTTGTCAGGTACCCTAGACGAGTCATATGTACCGGCGGCATTTTTCATGCATTTCGGAAAAGATGCCCGTACCGGAGAGAAAGCTATAGATGCACACTTACGTTATTTTCTGTCTACAGGTATGGATTTCGTCAAGATTCAGTTCGAACAAGGCTACGGTCGTATCCGGATCGAGAAGCCGGAAGATTGGGAGCAGATAAAAGCTCTTCCAGCGGACTTCTTCGCTCCCACACTGGAAGTGGTACAGGGAATTTACGATATTGCCGGAGCCAATGCAATGATATTGCCTACCGTTTATTCTCCATTTCAAATGTTAATACAAAGTGTAGGAGCCAAAACCGTAGTAGCATATGCCAAGACAGAACCTGAACGAGTTAAAAAGGCTCTTGAATATTTTACAGAAGCACTTATCGGATACGTAAAAGCCTGTAAAAAAATTGGTGTAGACGGTTTTTATACACCTACTCAGGGAGGAGAAATAAAGTTTTATGAGGTCCCTGCATTCTTTGAAACATTTGTCAAGCCCTATGATTTAAGAGTCATGCAGGAGTGTAATGCAAATACACAGCTCAATATACTTCACATTTGTGACTATGAGGGCCAATATGACGATTTAACCCGCTTTATCTCATATCCCGGACAAATCATAAATGCTCCTTGTGAAATAGCCGGCAAGCCATTCAGTCTGCAAGCATGCGAACAATTATTCAAACGTCCTGTAATGGGAGGATTATATCGTAAAGGAGCTATATTAGAAGGAAACCCTGATGACATAGCTAAAGAAATAAAGATATTAAAGAAATCACAAAAAGGAAAGCTCTTCATTTTAGGAGCCGATTGTACTATTTTACCCAAGACACCGATAGATAACATAAGAACTGCTATTAAAACATCACATCATACTCATAAATAGAAATTGAATTCATAGGCTTTTTAAATTCATAGTTAGTTGGTCAATAGGTATTATATCTCATAGGTTATTTTTAGGTAGATTGTTTATTGAAAAGCGGTTGTTGTGAGACACCCGCTTTTTATTCTTATGAATTGTCTAATATATATAAATAAATATCATGAATAAGAAAATATTAGCATCCGCCATAATGGCGGCAGTGCTTTCTTGTCCCATTTTTGCCATTACACACACTTTCACGTCTGCCGATATCGGGAAATTGAAAGTCACAATGTCCGATGGTTCCTTACAGCCCGGTGATACTTTACTTTTGCAAAATGGTACCTATTCGCATCTTGGAAAAGTTATTTTCACAGGAAACGGTACTGCCGATTGTCCAATTGTACTGAAAGCTGCTAATCCCGGAAAGGTCATTATATCCGGAGCTACTGAAATACGTCTGTCCGGCAGCCATCTTCAATTAGAAGGACTCTACTTTCATAAAGCATGGGCTGCGGATTTCGAAATGATAGAATTCCAATTGGACAAAGAACATCCAGCTACCCATTGCCGCATTACCCGCTGTGCCATCGATGATTGTAATGATCCGGGCAAAGGTGAGAAACCGGGAGGTGGAACGGAAAACTGGATTGGTCTGCATGGTAATAACAATCGCATCGACCATTGCTATTTTGCCAACAAGCGCGCCCGCGGCTTGGTCATACAGATTACTGTAGAAGATGGTGGTGACCACAATCATCATCAGATAGATCACAATGTATTCGGTTATCGGAAGCCTTTCGGAGGGAATGGTGCGGAAATCATACGTGTGGGGAACTCATGGTCATCACAATTGCCTTCTTACAGTATTATCGAGGAAAATATATTTTATCATTGCGATGGAGAGAATGAAATCGTTTCCGTAAAGTCCGGTTTCAATACTGTACGTCGCAACCTGTTTTACGAATCGCGTGGAGGATTGGTATGCCGTCACGGACATAACAACATAATAGATTCCAATGTCATTATTGGAAATAATCTGCCATCAACCTCAGGCATTCGTATTATAAACCAAGGACATACCGTCAGCAACAATTATATAGAAGGTGTTACAGGAAAAGGTTCCGGTGCTGCGTTCATTCTTCGTATGGGTATATATGAACGCCCCAGCACTCCGGAAGACTATGAAGATGAAAAGCTTAAATCTTATCATCGTGCAACAGATATCGATATCGCCTTCAACACTTTCATTGATTGCGCTGAACTGAATTTCGGAGATGGACGGGGAGACAAAGAACCGCGAAACGTACGTTTCGCTCATAACCGGATTTATTCTTCCAATGCCATTCCTAATATAAAAATCAGTAACCCGGCCATATTCCCTGGTATCACCTTTATCGACAATCTTTGCCAGTTCAAAAACAATGAATTGCCTGCCATCAAAGGATTTCAGACAATCACATTCAATGACAGGCAACTAAGAATTCAGCGATGGCAGGCCGTCTCTCCCACTGTTTGCGGAACGTCCTGGCACAACGTTGAGCAAAAAGAGATGGAAAGTCTTATAAAATCAATGAAACGTTAATCAATCACTTGTATTGTAATTCATCCGATGTCTGGCATCTCCAGACATCGGGTAGAAACAAAGCATACTACTTTGGCACACATATTCATTATATTATTTTACCTTTAATATAACTTTTTGTTTTGGAAGCCCTTTAGACTCTACAGTCAAAATTACTTTTCCCTGTTCCATATATTTGCCACGCAAAATAACCAAAGCCAATCCGTTATAAGCATCTCTTTCTGACAATTGGAAAGGCAATAAACTTGTTGCATCTCCATTATCCGTAGCAACTATTTCAGCAGGACCGCTAACAGAAAACTTTAAATGATTCTTAGAACGAGGTACAGCACGGCCTTTGGAATCAACAATAGCCACACGAATAAATGATAAATCCGTACCATCATTTTTTAGAACGGTCTTTTCCGGTGTCACTTGCAAAGCAGCCGGCTTTCCGGTTGTTTCCACGACCTCTTCCGCCCACTTCTGCCCGTTTTTATAGGCTACCGCTTTCAAAACACCCGGTTCATAATGCACATCATCCCATGTCAAACGATCATAAGAATGGATCTTTTCCCTACGTCCCAAAGGTTTACCGTTCAAAAACAGTTCCACAGCATCCCCCGAAGTATAAATGTGAACCGGAGTTATTTTTCCAATCCGTTCCTCCCAGTTCCAATGAGGCAATATATGTACAGTCGGCACATCCGGACACCAATAACTCTTATAGTTGTAATAACGGTCTTTCGGAAATCCGCATAAATCGACAATACCGAAATATGAACTACGAGACGGCGTTTTAATCTTACCTAACTCTTCCAACTCTTTCCGTGCTTTCTCCAGCTCAGCCGGATCACTAAAGTTCAACAGATTGGTAAGGTCTTTGTTATATGGAGTAGGCTCTCCCAAATAATCGAATCCTGTCCACACAAACTCACCACTCATAAATGGATATTCCTCATTCATTTTGAATTGAACTTCAGGAGCACATCCCCAACCGATAGTTGTCATATCATACGATGAAAGCTGAAAACCGGAACGACTGTCATCAACATGGGTCGTTACCGGAAAAAAGTACTCTCCTCGCGAACTCGTCGCAGAAGAAGTCTCGCTGGCATGGTAACGGCGAGTCGGATTGTACTCTTTGAAAAGTGGATAAGTTTTATGAAAATAGTTCAAACCAAATATATCTACCTGATTCACAATATCCCGGAAAATAGCATCCCGCTTATTACATCCGAGCGACGTAGGACGTGTAGGGTCTTCGTCGTGACAGTAGGCAGTCAAATTACGGGCTATTATAATACCCTGGTCAGTCATCTGGTCGGGTACCTCATTACCTATACTCCACATTATAACCGAAGGATGATTACGATAATGGCGTACCAGTGAACGCATATCCGCTTCACTCCAATCATCAAAAAGAAGATTGTAATCATTCTTACGTTTTCCTTTCTGCCAGGTATCCGCCAACTCCAGTTGCATCATCAGTCCCATACGGTCACAAAGAGCCACTAACTCCGGTGCAGGAGGGTTGTGAGAAGTCCGAATGGCATTTGCGCCCATTTCTTTCATTATACGCAACTGTCTTTCGGCAGCCACTTTATTGAAAGCTGCCCCCAAAGCACCTAAATCATGGTGCATGCACACTCCTTTGATTGCAACTTTCCGCCCGTTCAACATAAATCCCTGATCATGTGTGAACTCAATGGTGCGGATTCCAAAAGGGGTTTCATAACAATCCACCTCTTGTCCGTCCTTAAATATCCGGCTGACTGCCACATAGCAATTCGGGGTATCAATACTCCACAACTTCGGAGCATCCACCTCAAATTGGAAACGGGCACTTGCCCAACTATCTTTTTTGATTGCTATACTCTTTGTGATATATTGCGCCACCTTGTCACCCATAGGATGTCCATTCTCATCTTGCAGATAAATGCCTGTCCGTACTTCTACCTGAACGTCTTTTCCTGCATGATTTTCAACATTCACTCCCATCTCCATAATAGCTTTTTCCTGATTGAGTTGTACGTTTCGCACGAAAGTTCCCCATTGTTCCACATGTACGGGAGATGTTTTTAGTAGCCAGACATTCCGATAAATTCCACTACCCGGATACCAACGCGAAGCATCATCCGGATTATCCAGCCGGATAGCCAACACATTCTTTTGTCCCACCTTGATGTATGGCGTCAAGTCAAGACGAAAAGAAGCATAACCATAAGGCCACCCGCCCACGTATTGTCCATTGCACCATACAGAGGCATACGACATGGCTCCATCAATATCAAGATAGATTTGTTTCCCGGCATCACTCTCTGTCAACTCAAATGTTTTACGATACCAGCGTATTCCCCAATAGGGCAATTTACCGGTTGAACCCATATAATCAATATTAAAAGGTCCTTCAATAGCCCAGTCATGCGGAAGATTCAGTTGCCGCCATCCACTATCATCAAAATCAGAGCTCACATAAGCTATATTTCCTCCCGGATTACCTTCCGGTCGCCGATGCTTTTTTCCAAATATGATAAAATTGTTGGCACAAGGCAACAGATAAGGTTTCAGTCGAAAATAATGCAGTGCAGAATCCACCCCTACCGGATCATTTTCCTGATAACGCCAATCGCGATTGATATTAATACGCTCTCGCACAACCAATGTTTCTGAACAAACACCATTCTGTCCCCAAATGAGTACAAAAATCAATGAAATAAAAAATCTGTGTTTCATAATATTCAGTTAAATTATTAGCATTACAAAAGTAAGGAATGAAAAGACACAGGATTATCAATATTATCTATATCTCTGTCAATCCCGTCTCAAAAGAGTTTTATTATTAGCTGTATTTTTCAACTTTGCATGTAAATTGCATGTTACTTAATGCAATACCTATTTTCAGTTAATAACTTATAATTTTAAAAAATCATGTACAAGTATTCTAAAGATGGAGTTTCCGTACTCACAGTATTAGACAAAAGAAAACAGAAAAAGAACGGATTGTTCCCGATAAAAGTACAAGTTATCTACAACAGAAAGCAGAAATACTATTCTACCGGGCAAGAGGCTTCTGTCACGGATTGGGAAAAACTGCCATACGCCAGAAGCCATAGGTTGTCTGAGATACGACGCAATATCGAAAATAGCTTCTCGCTCATCAAACTGCAAGTCGAAGTTCTATCTTTTCAAGGTGAATTCCATTTTGATACCTTAAATGCCCGCTTAGGCAAATACTCAGATTTGTCGCTCAACACGCTATTCTTAAAGAAGTTGGAAGAATTGAAAGATAACGGACAAGCGAACACTTATCTGTCCTATAAAGGTGCATTAAATAAGATTGAACAATTCGCCGGAAAACATATTTCTTTCCATGAGATAACAATCAGCTGGTTAAACCGTTTTGAACGTCATTTATCAGCATCAGGTATCAGTTATTCCAGTATGGGATTCTACTTCAGGAATCTGAAATGTATTCTTAACATAGCCCGCAAAGACGGCGTAATCAAAGAAAGTCAATATCCTTTTGGAAAAGGAAAATATGAGATTCCTGTCGGATGTGGACGTAAACTGGCATTAAATCTGGGAGAAATAAAGAAAATAGCCACATACACCGATGGAACAGAAAAAACCGAAATGTACCGTGATCTCTGGTTCTTCTCCTACCTATGCAATGGTATCAATTTTCGTGATTTATTATATCTGCAATACTCCAACATCATCAATGGAGAAGTCTGTTTCATACGTGCAAAAACAGCCCGAAACACCAAACGGAGTAAAATTATCCATGCAGTCATCACTCCCGAAATGCAAAGAATAATCAAGAAATGGGGTAACCCTCCTATCTTACCGGAAACTTATATCTTTCCTTTCGCCACCGGAGCGGAGAATCCATTCGAAAGAGTAAAACTCGTAAGAGAAGTGGTCACTGAATGTAATCAGATTCTCTACAGGATTTCATGTAAAACAGGAATTCCACGAATTACCACCTATTCAGCGCGCCACTCATTCGCCACTGTATTAAAACGTAGCGGCGTCAACATCGCTTACATATCAGAAAGTCTCGGACATTCCAACTTAGCAATCACGGAAAATTATCTCGCGAGTTTCGAGGTTGAAGAAAGAAAAAAGAATTCTGTTCTCCTGACTAAATTTGATATATAAAATAGTGACATATATGTAAATAGCATGTTCCACAACAGCAGGCAGAAGTAATCATACGTTTTTCTCTCTCACAAAATCAGAGTAATAACTACTTTTTTATCGACTGAGTTTAAAATGATGTATTGATATTATGTAAAAACAATCAAACCATGAAAACTCAAAAAGAATTCCAGGTGAAATCCCTTGTTAATTTAAGTCTAATTTAAAA
>NZ_FQZN01000021.1 GCF_900142015.1 Bacteroides stercorirosoris | reverse complement strand
GAATTCATTGGATTGTTGTTGTTTAAATATAACCGCAAAGATAATTCACTTTCGCTTATTAACATAACATACCCACAGGGTTTTCGGACTGACCCGAAATATGCACGGAAAGCAGTTCGCCAACAGGGGGCGGAGATGGCGTTGTTCCAATTCGACGAATGGAACGATGATTTCCGAAAACAGCTGCTGATTCTGAAGAAAGAAGGCATAAAAGCCAAATACTTTATTACAGGTGAAAATGAAGTACATTCTCTATAAAAACATCGTCCCGGCCATTGCGGGTCGGGACGGATTTGGTACGAGCCGCCCGAAGCGTGACACGTCCCTGTTCTCATTGCTGAGACATGATACAAAGATACGTTTAATTCTTTAAATAACAAGCATTATGCCCCAAAATTCAAGCATGACCGGCGAACTTGAACAAAAGCTCAAACGATTCATCAAGCTGACGTTGAAAGATATCAGTGTAAAGCTGGGCGATGAGTTCGACCGGAACTTCGAGCGGGAAGCATTCTTCAATGAGAAGTGGGCGCGCCGGAAGTTCAACGATGATGAAAGCCGCGGTCTGCTATCCCGCGAAGGAACCTTGCGCCGCACCATCAAGAAAGAAGCATCCGTCACCGACCATAGCGTCGTCTTCACCAGCAGCGTTCCATACGCTGCCATACATAACGAAGGCGGCACCATCACCGTCACCCGCAAGATGAAGAAATACTTCTGGTACCGCTACCTGCTCATCATGGGCAGCAAGCGCAGCCGCCCGGACAAACCGAAGTTCACCGAAAAGCTGCAACGCAAAAAGAGTGGCGAACTGCGTGACAACCAGAAGAACCGGGAACTGACCGAAGAAGCCAAGTTCTGCAAAATCATGGCCTTGAAAAAGGTAGGCAGCAAAATAGTCATCCCTAAGCGCCAGTTCATCGGCATGCATCCCGAGGTGGAACGCATCATCCGTGAAATAGCGGATGCCAATCGACAGACAGTTTTTTAATTATCAATTCTTAATCTGCATAAAATGAGACGTTTTCTTTATCTCAGCCTCATTGACCGGCTGAAACAAATGACAGACAAGACCGGAGAACCGGTTATCAAGACGTTCGACCTTTGGAACGAACAAGTGGAATTCATCGAACAGGAAGAAGTGTTCGACACGCCCGCCATCTTCATCGAGTTCATGCCCGTGAAGTGGAACACGCTGGGTGCCGGTACACAGCGCGCCGATGCCACCATCCGCCTGCACATCATCACCCCCTGGGACGGAAGCACCCGCGACGGCAGCCAATTCCAGCAGCAAAGCCTCGAACGCTTCGACCTGCTGGATCGCATAGACCGCCACCTGTTCAACCTGACAGGCAGCAACAGACAGACGGAATTCAACATGTTCCGGCGCACAGGCAGCAGTACCAACCACAACCATGAGGAACTGGTGGAAGATATCAGCGATTATACATGCATGGTGATGGATAACATCAGAAAAGAGTAAGTTGTGCCCGCATCTCTTCCTGCTTGCGGATGATCCGCGGGTCGGCACTGGCATTGATGATATTGTAGAAAGTCTTTTCGCAGATGTGGTATTTCGGCCAGATATAGCGGCGCAGGATTTCACGGTTGCTAAGGCCGCTGCGTGCATGTTCGTCGTAGATGCGTACAACGTCTTCCACACGGAAGGCATAACTGCACCCGACTATTTTTGTCCGATTCTTCTTCATACGTTGGCAAGAAATGAAAAAATGAATAATGAAAATCCCTGAAAACCTTGTTACAAAGGTAACCATAATAACATATTAATACAACTAAACCCGCATAAAAGCATGTTCTACCACACCGGATAACCCGTCTTCACCACCTTTGCACCGTCTTTTTCGCGAAACGACACGGATTTAATTATTAATTCTTAATTTGACGAAGTTATGGTAAACTATTCCCTTGCTCACATGAGCACCAAACCGGGCGTTGAGAATGCCCCCAAGAAGTATTACGCCAAAGCCCAGGCCAACGGCGAAATCACCATGGACGAGATAGCCGAGGACATCTCATACGCCACTTCTCTCACGGACGGTGACGTGCTGAACGCCCTTCGCGCCCTTATCCAGCAAATCAACAAGAATCTGGCGGCAGGAAAGATCGTCCGCCTGGAGAACTTCGGAACCTTCCAGATACAGTTATGCTCGGAAGGGGCCGAAACGGAAAAGAAATTCACCAGCGCCAACATCACCGGCGCTTCCATCCAGTTCCGTCCCGGCAGGCCTATCAAGGCGGCAACCCGTGCGGGTGATGGCGGGCTGACGTTTCACCGTGTAGCAAAGAAAGGAGAAGCGGCGTTGCCCGATGGTCCGGACGGTAACGGCGGCAGCGGTTCCGGCGGAGGCGGATTAGACGAAAATCCGTTGGGCTGACAAATTACCTATAAGTAATCAGTCCTCTACCCAGTAGTAGTGAATAAACCACCCGGTAGTAGTTATAAAATTACTACCGGGTAATTTTTTGACCCATTTTAAAAGAAAGGAAAACGCACAATGAATGAAGAAAAGAAACATCCCGGTGGCATTTACCTGAGCGACCTTGCACAAAAGTACTTTCCGGGCAGTACGCCACGGAGTGCGGTGAGCCAACTACATCGCTGGATTGTGCTGAATACGGAACTGACCAGACGTTTGGAAGAACTTTATTATAAGCCGCGGCAAAGAGCGTTGACACCACTGCAACATGAGGCGATGATTGAATGCCTGGGGGAGCCGGGGGAATGAAATCGTTTTCTAATGTCGGGAAGACGATAAAAGAGAGTCACTGTAAACTTTGCAACGACTCTCTTTTTATCTTAATTACTCTATTTTATTTTCAATAGTGTACACCGAGCTTATTGGTTTTAATTAGTATTCCTATAATAATGGCACACTTTTTGTTCATACTTCACTATAACATATAAAAAAGTATTATGAAAACATTTGAGAACATTATCAACATTCCACTCCTAATTAGGAGGTTAAATCAAGGTACTAAAGTCATTCGGGTAAGACCACACAAAATGATTAATCAAATTTTTAAATATAAAAAAGATGTGTCATACCCACCGTCTGAATTTGCAGGCTTAATGAGAGCTAATTTTGAAAAGCAACCAATGTTTTATGGGGCAATTTTTTCTGAAGACCCCAAAGACAAAGATATCCCAAGAATGACATGTCTTCTTGAAACATGCAAAGAGATTAAAGATGATTCATTTATTGGGAAAAAAGATTTCACATATTCTTTGTGGGTTAACAAAAGGCCTATAAATCTTTTTGTTATTCCTGTCTTTGACAGTTATAGTAATCCCCCTATAGACTTTGTTTGGTATTTTGAAATGTGGGAGAAATTAATTAGTGAATTTAAGCTTAGCGAAGATATTGTTTCTGAATTGAAAGAACTATCCCGAAAATTCTCATTTATTGCAAAAAATGAAGAAGAGGAAAGAGAATGTTATACTTATACAGCAACTTTCACTAAGGCACTATTAGATGCTCATCCAGAAATAGATGGAATAATGTATCCAAGTGTAAAGTTGATTGAAGAGGGTATGGGAATTAATGTTGCACTACGTCCAGAAGTTATTGATATTGCTTTTGAACTTAAAGGAAGTAGCATTTGTCGATACTTTAAACAAAGTAAAGAGCAACAAACCATATTGAATTACAAGACTGCCCATATAGCACCAAATGGTAAGCTTCGTTATAGAATGGTTGGTGATTACTTTAGAGGTTTAGATTATATAGACAATGTGGATCCAAGTCATAAAATAAAGGAACTCGAATTCAAATATTAAGGAACTCTATATATTCGAAGGGAGGGCTATCCTTCCCTTCTTCTACATCCTATCCCTTCCTTCTTAGTTATTCTTTAAACCCTAATAAATTACTATACTTATCCAATATCTCGGATAGCCTTTCTGGGTCTACTTCACTCATATCTCTCAGCAAACAGATATCACAAGAGCAATCGTAGAATAGCTCACGAATTTCTGACATAAAGCGGAGACACTCAAAACGTTGCTCATTTGCCTGGTTATTCGTTAAGAGCCTCATGATGGGGGAACGTCTTTTTAATTGCCGGATTCCTACCGGCCCATCCGTTATTGGCTCGTTTCTATCTTATTATGAGCCTCCCCCGAATAACCGGGGAAGGCCCGGTTATTACTTTCTAAAATACATATCTCCACTTATGGCTCGTGCCATGTCATCACCCGTCAAACGGATATAGCGGAAGAAATTCTGTTCTGTCCGATGACCCGTCAATTTCATGATTTCCAGTGTCCTCATGCGTCCAGTGAGATACATATTAGTTGCGGCACTTCTACGAGCCGTATGGCTACTGATAAGTTCCCATTTCTCACGGGTGACGGTTTGTAATTTTCCGCCTTTGGTAAATGAGTAAGTAACCTTATCATTCAGCCCGATCTCCCGCATGATTACCTTCAGGTACTTATTAAAATACTGAATACACAAGCCACAAGGAATGCTACCGTTGTACTTCGCAAAGATTTCCTTTACGTAATCATGTGCCGGAATCTTCACATCAACATTCGTCTTTTTCGTCCGTTTGATGATATAATCACCCTGATAGTTATCTTTCGTCAGTGTGGAGTAATCAGAATAACGAAGAGCAGTGAGACACCCTACCACAAACAAATCACGGATGCGCTCTTTAGCCCTGCGTTTATCTTGTTTCTCGAACTTATAATAATAAATGCGCGTAATCTCATTCATGCTGAGGAATACGGCTGAGGTTTCCTCCAGCCGGATGTCAATCCCTTCATAAGAAGGGTCTACCGCATAATTATACTGACTTGCTTTTCGTACCATAGACTGAATTTTTAAGATGTAACCTACGATTGTATTATGTCGTAATCCGCATTCTTCGAGATAGACAATGAAATCATCCAGAAACTCCTCAGTGATCGAGTTAGTGAAGATACAGCAATCATACTCTTCTGAAAAGCGGTTGATGTGCCTGATGACAGCATCATAAACGGCGGGATATTGTGCAGACTTGCGTCTGGATTTCTTTTCGACTACCTCACGGATAAAGTCCGCGAAATAAACGCCTTCGAGCGGTTTGCTCTGCCTGAAATGATTGATATAGTCCTTTCTTGGCTTGGCCGCAAGGACCGGAGATAAAACTGCTAATGTTGTTTTGGCTTTTCATATTTAAAGGTTAAAACAAAAACACATCCTCCACCGTCAGCGGTTTCTTCGTCCCTTGCTCATACATCCGGGCATTCAGCCGTTCGCAAAGCATATAGACAAAGGAACCAGCATCGGCATTGTTCATCTTGACCAGTATGGCAGTCAGCCTTTCCGTATTGGCACCCATTTGCAGGAACTTGCATGGCTTTCCGTATTGCGTCCAATAGTATTGCACTTGCCCCAGATAACTGTCCTCCACCTGTATTATCAAGTCTTTAGGTTCACGGTATATCATGGCTTATCCTCCTTGAAATAGGACTTAACTTCACCATCCGGTACCCAATCCACTGTCACGATTCCTTTCACTTTCCCAGTACCGCCACATTTCGGACAAGGCGTTTTCACGCGCTCATTGACAATATCAGGGTCAATGAAATATCCCGTGCCTTGACAATAACCACAACCGTATCCGGTGAAATAACCGACCGTTTCCTTTCCTGTTCCGAAAAGGGGTGCCGTGAGGAGCACCCCGTTCTGTTTCTCGCTCATACACTATTCAATATAATAAGTCTGTACCAACTGATGATTCCTATAGATATGCAGCACTGTCCTGCCTTCGTCCGTACGAATTTCTGTTTTCACCTTCTCCGCGCGGATATTGCCGAGCGAACGTTGTGCCGCTATCTCCGCATTGACGAAGGCTTGCAGGTTCTGGAAGTCCCGTTCACTGCCTTGCAGGTTCATGCGCCCCGTGGCAGCGGCTACCGACTGCTGCACATTCAACAGCCACTGAGGCTTATCATTCGGAATGATTGAACTATACTTTATCTGTGCCATTCTTCTTTAATTTATAATTACCTTTCCTTACCTCGCTTTTCGCGTCCTCCCGGCAGAGATACGTCCCGATATGCTTTCCGGTGGAACCGGTGGTGTCCCGCTTCATGAGGTACACCGCCCAGCATCTGCCTTTCGGCCGGTACTCATACCACTCATCCGGCTGCCGGAGCATCGTTTTCCTTTTTAGGTTCAACAAAAAAAGTCTCATCCTGCACCACCTGCACGCCAATCTTCGGGAAGTATTCCGCCACTTCGGGCAGTTCGCGATCCGCCAGTAGCTTGTCCTTCGCCAGTTCTTCCGATGTGCGGATATACGAAGGGAGAAGCTCTTTGCAGAGGTTCGTCACCGCCGCCCAGGTAAAACCCTTCAAGTTCTTCAACTTCGGGGTTCCGGTGCGGAAACCAAACACGCCATGGGCGCTCTCCACGCTTTTTTTCTTGGAGAATAGCTCGTCCTTGTTCTCCACCGCATAGGCCTGCACAATCTCGAAAGCCGCTTCTTTCCGGGCGTTCTGTTCCGCCAACTGGTCAGCATACTTCTCGCGGATGCGGGTCATCTCGATGTCCATCTTGGACGTAAGGTTCTGTACTTTGGCGTCGGCCGCCGCAAAGTCTGCGAATGCCTGTTCTGCCTGTTCGCGGCTGATGCCGCTGACTACTGTTTTCTTAGTTCTTGCCATAATTCCTTTTTTTATTGGGTTAATAGTTAATTTTCTCTCTTCTTTCCCTGTTCAGCTTGCGCCGCTTCTCCTTATTTTCCGGCGACTTTTTCGGTTTTTCCAGCGCCTCCAGTTCCTCATCCAAGCGGTCGTAACGTATTTGTTCTGCCCGGTAGGCATCCAGCAGGCGGTCATATTCGGAAGGCTTCAGTTTATCGGTGCCATTTATCAGGCGTTCCTGAAGGTCGCAGATGCGGTCGGCACTGGCTTCCAGTCGTCCGGCAAGTTCCTGAAGGCGGTCGGAGTTGTCCGGGGTTTTGCGGATATAGTCTCTCATAGTTCTTCCTCCTTTCATTTCAAGCTACGGAAGTTCTGCACTTTGGGGCTACTTTCCAGTTCACTCTTACTATAGTACACCCGCCCCGCCTTTCGATAACCGGTGATAAATCCCTTGCGTTGCCAGGAGTTCAGCGTCTCGCGGCTGCAACCGACCCATTTTGTAGTCTCTTCCTGGCTGATGAAGTCTGCCCGGTTCGTGTCCGGCTTCTTCTGGTATTCGGCACGTTGGCGGCGCTCCTTGCAAAGTTCGTCCACAAGTCCTTCCAGCAGGTTCACCCGCCGCATCAACGCCTGATACTCCTGATAGGATACCGTCTGCCGCTCCTTCTTCTGCGCAGGTACAAGTTCCACCGGATATTTTTCTGCATCAGGTATCAATTCTTCCAGTTCCAACCCGCCTGCGGCAAAGCGTGCAGCGTCACGCAAGGCATAAAAGAACTTGTCATCCTTCTTGTCTTCACCGGCGGACACCACGAATTCTTTAAAGAGCTGCGTTTCCGTGCGTCTCTGTTCCAGTACTTCCGCCTGGGCCACACTGATCCGGTCGCCCTTCTTGCGGAGAATGGCTGCCGCACGGTTGATTTCTTCTTGCTTTCTCATGATCTGATTATTTTTTTGTTTTTCGTTCTTCACGTCTCATAAAGGCCTCCAGTTGCTTCTTCGTCTCCTGGAGTTCCCAGAGTACCATTCGTGTCACATCCTTGCGGGCTTTGGTATATTTCCTTGCCCAAACATTGAGTTTCGCCACGTTCATCTGGTATTCCTCTTCGTTGGCACTGGTGAAACCTTGGTTTAGCTGAGGTATCAGGAATGAAAGGCGGTAGATGTCGCGGAACACCATTTGCGCTTCCTTGCGTTGAAGTTCGCGAGCTTTGTCATCCATCGGGTTCAGCTTCCCCAGCAGTTGCTGGGCTTCACGTATCGTCAACTCCTTGCTGCTCTGTGTCCGCCCACCGGTGAAAGAATAGATGCAACCGTGGCGGGCATCAGCATCCATACGGAGCGTGTGGAAGGTGGCGTGCAGGGCTTTGAGTTGCTGCGAGGTAATAGGCTTATCTTTCGTTGTTCTCATTGCTAATCAATCACTAAACATTATTCATATCCTCTCCGCGGAATTTAGCCGCCTCCTCCGGCCAGATATCATAGTATCCCTTCGGTCCGATAAACCGTCCCTTGGAAAATGCCCGATACCCCTCAACGTATATCTTCAGCGAAGCATCAAACGCTACTTTCTTCGCACTACGACCGTCCGGATTCTTACCGCTGGCATGGCTGATGAAGATAAGCAACTTGTTGCGGTGCTGTTCCTTGAACCTGATATACTGCGCATAGGTCATCTGCGTATATTGGAAACTGTCTATCACCACGAAATCGGGAGCTTTCTGGCGTTTCAGCCGCAGGCTTAACTGATCCAGTGGCTCCGCATCCAACAACAGGAAGCGCCGGTTCACTTCCTGCATATTGAAACGCTTCAACGTGTTCTGCATCGTCAGGCAGGCACCCTCTTCCAAACTGTCATAGGCCACGCGCCCGAAACGGCACAACTCCTTGCAAAGTTGCATTACGAAAGAGGTTTTCCCGTTTCCGGTGTTGCCCCACACCATCCACACACCCCGGCGTTCCGGTGTGCCGAAGGCATCGTACCACGCACCTTCAAAAGCCAGCGTCTCGAACTTCATGCTCAGCAGTTCCCGCACCCCTTTAGCGTTGCGCTGGAAAGTCTTTGCATCATTCACTGTCTCGTTCATGCCTGTTCTCCTTTCATCCGCTGGGCTTCTTGGATACGCTTGCAGGCATGCACCACGCGCTTCACACGGCGAAGGTCATACTCGCCCTGGGCAGCCTCACGCTGAACACGCTTTATCTCTGCAAGATCGGTCAAGCCGTTCGCCTGGCAGATGGCATAAATATCCTGTTCCGTGGCTACATTTACATCGAAAAATTTGCGACCTATGCGGCTGTTAATCTCCTTATATCCCTTCTTGTTATAACGCAAGCCATTCTCCACACGGCGTTTGATATAATCGGTGGAAAGGAATACAATACCGGACTTGTTTTCCAGCCTATTGTAAATAGAGATGAAGTAGCTGAACACGCTATCGGTCAATTTATCGCCTTCATCAAAGATGATGAGCGGGTTCTGAAGGAAGGCAATCATAGAGATGGCATACTCCAAGATATCCCGCAGGTTCGTCCCGTCCACCGGTGCGCCTACCTGCTTGGCTATCTCACGCACGAAGTCGCTTTTCTTCATGTCCTCGGAGCAAAGGATATAGAAGACATTGCGGTGCGTGCGGCGGTATTCGATGGCGGCGGTGGTCTTACCACAACCTGCATCGCCCACTATCCAGGTAGTATTCTTGTATGCCTGCGCATCTGTCATGTAGAAAGTGATCCGCTTGAAGGCATCGCTGTCCGTCAGCGTCCAGCGTTCCAGGCTGTAGCCGATTTGTGCGGCTATGCGGCTGAACATGTCGTCGCTGATACTGGTGTACTTGGAGTTGCAAATCTGCGATACCGTGGCGGCACTCACACCGTTCAGGCTCTCGCTGGCGCGGTTCTGCGAGGGGTAGTTGCTGCAATACTCCATCAGGGCATCCCGAATGGCATCCTTGTCTTGTTTACTTAGTTCTTTCATTGTTTTTGAAGGGTATTTAATTGATTATTGAATACTGATTAATTGGTGCCGAAGAAGGATTGGTACATCTCCACATCGGTCATGCCGGAAGCCTGTTTGGTATATTCGCCAACAGAAGCAAGCCCGGCAGGCTCTTCTTCCGGTTCGTCCCTGTAGGTTCCCGGTCCCACACCTTCGGGATACTGCACCGGGGCGGTCAGTTCTTCATTGGCATATTCTTCACGCTGGCGATCCATGCTCTTCTGGGATTCACCTACCGGAATAGGCATCACAAGTTTCGTATAAGCTTCGCTCATGCACTCTTCGAGTAGAAGTTCTTCACAGGCGATGTAATGTCCGACGAGGGCACGCTTGTTGGCGTGTATCTGGGCGAAAAGCCTGCTGCTTTCTTCTTCCGTCCGGTCTGCCGTGGCACGATGGATGACAACCTTCGGCGTGGCGGTGGCGGCATATTTCAACGCGCCCTTGGCACCTACTTCCCACAGTTCCACGGCAGTCATATCTTTTGGATCGTAGCGGTAACGGAAACTGTTGCCGATGTTCTGCATGTGGAAGTTCATGTCTACCAGCCCGTCTTCACCGTATACCATGTAGCGGTATTCCTGCTTGTTGCGCTCGAAGATGAAGCCGTGCTTGTTGTACTTCACGCTGTCCTTGCTCAGGAGCATGAAGAGTTCCTGCACCCCGAAGTCATCCAACGGCTCAGCGTTCGGACTGCTGAGTGTGGTATACATCTCCATACGGGTCATGCCTGTTTCAGAAGTGGGGTGCAACATCTCGTTCCATTCTTGGCGACATGCCAGATATTGTTCTTTCATCTCTTCCAGAGTGGGAAGCTGGGCGATGTTCTTCATGATCAAGTCCACGTTGACGTGGCTGTTTTCTTTTGTTGCGGTGATATTCTGTCCGGTGTAGTTATAGAGCTTGTGCATCACCTGCATCTGGAAGCGTCCGAAAGCGCTTTCGATGGTTTTGGACTGGCCGTTGTGCGGCATGGTGGTTTTGTGCAGGTGACAGATTCTCTTAAAGAAGTATTGCGCTTCCGGCTTCTTGTGTCCACCCTGGTTATCGGTCACAATTTCGTAAGGTTTCACCTTCCATGTTTCCAGTGCCATGCGGTAGGCATCATACTGGGTGAGGAAATTTTCAGCACCGAAAGAATATCCCAAGAAGACTTCCGTACAAGCGTCCATCACCTCGTACACGTCAATGGTGCGTGCCACCATGCGCTTTTGCTTCTTGTCGTACTCTTTATAATAGAGGTTCAGCTTCGTACCGTCACCATACCACAACGTATTCGGCATATCAGGAAGCTTGGTGTCGAACTGGGGCATGAACTCGTTCTTGAAAGCAATTTCACCATGTACGACGCCATACCACCACAGCTTGATGCTCGTTTTATACAGGTAGTTGATGACCGTCTGGGGAGATGCGATCGGTTTCAACTTATCTTCTTCACGGGTGGCGCGTGCGTTCCGCTCCTCTACAATGCGGTTGAACTCCTCGAATATCTGCATGTCGGTATATACCGGGAACTTGCTCCGCTTCAGCTTCAGCAACAGGCGACCTTCCATCGGTCCCACCTTGCGAGCGGACTGGTTGCCCGAATTGCCGTTGACGAGCACCGCATAGCCGTACTTCTTGTAAGCGGCATACTTTTCCATCAGGCGGGCTTTCGGAAGTGTGTGCCGGTATCGCTCGCGCAGGTTTTCGCACAGGGCAATGACTTTTTCGCGTATTTCCTTGTTGTTCTGAAATCCGCACTTGCCCTGCGCGTCGCGCATGCTCACCTCCAACGCTACCATCGCATTCAGCACCTTGACATTCAGGACGTATTCCGTCTGGCGGTCCAGTGATATCTTCGGAGTATACTTTTTGTAGAATTCAACAGCTTTGCTGTCGCTTTTTAATCGGTGGTCCATGGGATTGATTTGTTGTTTTTTGATTTTGTCTTTAGCGCCGGGATTCTTGGTGTCAATTTCAGTGCGAATTTTGTCAGGCAATTTATCGTAGATAATAAGCACTTTCCTGCCATTACCGCCCCGTTGCATGAAACTGAACTTTTCTTCACGAACATACCTTTTATAATTAGCTTTGCTCATGACCCCACTTCCTACAAGGTCGTCAAACGTCACACATAGTGTCTTCCCAAACATTTCCATAATCAGAAACTTTATCTTATTCAACTTGTACAGGCCCCGGCATCAAACCGGGAAGCCATCCACTTCCTCCACCAAGAGCTAATTACCTGAGGAAGTTCCGGACCTGCTATAGCAACTTTTACACTGCTTCCGTGTCTTTCTTATCCGGTGTAAACATGGATATCGCCACCACACACGCCAACGCCACTATCACAAATGCACTCCGTGCATCCGCATCCGTCGCGTCCACGTTACTACCCAGCCAAAGCCCGTAAATCATGCCTACGGCAATGGCTATTTTTTGAATTCGTCTCCAAGTTTTCATATACGCATTAAGTTTAAGAGTTCTTTAAAATCAGTACATCAAGGTCGCAGAACGAATTAATCTTATGAGGCAGCACAACCGGTTCCTGGTCATCCTCATCATAATCAATGTCTATGCACACCGTGTCGTTTTCAGCACTCAGCAAGGCATTGTGCTTTTCCATCAGTTCCCGCAAATCCAGCAGGAACGCCGTTTCATTTTCTGTCAATTTCCTGTCCATATCACTTTAATCTTTAATTCTTAATTGAAAAATCTACCCCTATTCATCCCGAACCGGGATAGTTTCGCTACATTTGTAGCATGTCTAACTAAAATTTATATAATCATGAATGATCAAGACTTAAAGCGTCTCATGGCTCAAAATTTTCTTATCTACAAAAAATTAGTTGAAATTCAAGACAAGGTAAAAGGGAAAACGGTATTTCACGCCGATAACTTGCTTGTAAAAGAGTTCAATGATGAAGTAGATAAGATTATGAGGACACTCAATGTGTAAAGTATTCTCCGCTCCATCCCTTAGGCGGATAGAAACAACTCTTCTTATACAATAGGATGCCAAACACACGGCATTCTATTGTTGAACTGGTTATATAACCATCTACATTCGAACTGGTCTTAAATGTAATTTTTATCATATCTATATCATTTATAAGGTTACTACTTTCTCATACGGATTCTCCGCCTCTTCAAACAACTTCCCGCCATGATTCAGCGCCCATGCACGAATTTCATTAGCCAGTTTTGACTGAGTTCTATAGTTCAAGGCATCCCATATAGCGATATTTGAAACAGAAAACTTCTTGGCCATCTCCTTTTTGACACTTGTGGAGACTTTCACCATTCTATGTCCAAAATCCTTGTTAGATATTATTCTTTCTCTGTATCTATACAATCCCATAGAGGTTAGGTGATACGCAATGGTTCCCGAAGAACGCAAGCATCTCCAGCCATTCCTTATTGCATTATCATTATAGATAGGCAGCATTTGAGCGAAAGGCATTTCCGGATTATCTTGATACAGTTTACGGATAAACTGTAACCCGGCTCTATTCATTTTACTACATCCCGGCATAATGATGAATTTATAAGGTTACTGTATCATTAGCTATCACCGCCTTCACATTCCCCTTAGCATCCAGCACCTTCACCTGCCGTTTCAGCTCATCAGTCACATCAATAATCTGTACCAATGACCCGCCATTGATTAAGGCTGCCTCTCTGATTTTACAAGCCTGCACGCTATTCCGCTTGTACAGTAGTGCCTGACTTACATTCTGAACTGTCACATCGAATGTCTTAGCAAGCTTTGCCTTACCGGCTGCACCCAGTTCAATCTTCTGTCTGATTTTCTTTTCCATATCTAAATACTGATTAAAATTATTCTTATCTTTGGAGCTGTTTCATTTGAACACACTGCAAACTTACAGAATATTCTGATATGAACAAAGAAAAAGAAAACAAAAATGCAGAAATTTCTGCAAGAATAGCAGAAATCCTGCAATATACAGGTGACACGCGCAATGGTTTCGCTGTAAAGCTTGGATATGAGCGCGCCCAGACAGTCTATGATGTCATGAACATGAAGTCCGCACCAAGCTATGATTTCTTTCGGCGCTTCTCGTTATCAGAATATTCTGATACAATAGACTTAAAGTGGCTACTATCTGGTGAAGGTTCTATGCTCCGTAAGGATATTCCGACACCCAATGAACCCGTATCAGCACCCTCTGACGCTATAGCTATGCGCCTCATGGATAAACTGGATCAGAAGGATGCCGAAAACAAGCACCTCCAGTCTGAACTCCGTACCCTGACCGCAGAACTTGCCGCCATGAAAGCCCAGCACTCTCAATCTCAGAATAAGGAGTCTGACCATCACATGAAGATAAACGAAGTCATCGAGAATTTTACCTCCGACTCATCTGGCGACTATGGCGAAGGCTACCCACTCACGAAAAAGCCTACTTCCTCAAAGAAATTATCGGCTGGGAAAATGTAATCGTATTGCTAATCAAACTACTTAGCAATACATAGAATTCAAACGACAATTAACAACCCTTTAAATAAGAAATAAGGTATGAGACTAATAGATATAAAGCGTAGTATAAACATCGCCTATGAAAATTTTCATCCTAAATTCAGTTCCAATAATACCAACAACACTTACTACATTGATGATATCCAAAAGGTAAAAGTTGCCATTAGAGAGTTAGACCATATTGGCTTTTTGCATATTAAAGACAGTAACGATGATTTATTGGCTCAAATAAATGCAAGTATAACCAATCGTTTTATATTAAATGGTACTCAAAATGAAGCTTACAAAACTTTATTCGACAAGCTGAGTTATAGTATTGTTATGCTTCATCAATGGATCAACAATTATGTTACAACAGAAGAAACAGAAACGACTATTAATATAAAACTTCCACAAATTGATAATTTGAAAGATTTTGCAGCTGCTGGAAATACTATAAAAAAAGCTCTTTCCCGTGTTATTCCAGAAGTTGGAGGAGAAGTAAGAGTAAAGCAATTCGACCATGGCTCTTATTGGTTAATAATTGATGTTGGAGTAATAGAAGCTGTCCTTATGATTGGTGGATTAGTAAGTACCGCTTTTGTCATACTAAAAAAAGTGTTGGGAGTTGTAGAATCTTTTAAAACAATTCAATCATTAGATTTGGATTGCCAAATCAAAAAGATAACGATAAAAGAATTGGAAGAGAAAACCATAAAGAAAGAAGCTTTGGAAAAAGCTGCAGAATTGAATAATAAATATTTCGAAAAGAAAAACCAAGAAGATAGTCAAACCGATATCAATGAACGCATTGATAGACTAAGCACGTCATTATCAGAATTAATAAAGTTATTAAAAGCTGGTGGTGAGATACATCCATCTTTAATTGCTACCCAAGAAACAGAAAATCTTTATCCAAGATTTGAAGATAAATCTCTACCATTTACACCAATTGGTCTACTGACAACTGAAAATTATAATGGAGAAATAAATGAAGAACAAGAGGGAGATGCTGAATAATATAATAGGATATATAATAAATAGAAACAAGCGTAATATATCAAAACACAATCTTATAGTTACCTTAAATACATCCGGCAAAAATAGCATAACTCCTTTAGTATTAACCTTAATGTTTCTTATTCTGGCAAATATAAGTAACATCAGGACGTTGACTTTTAATATATAATCTGTCATAAACTTGCAATTAAGCTCCCGGTACAATCACCGGGAGCATTTTCCATCAACAATCAATCAATAACCTTAAATCTCCGTACGTTTTATCCCTCAGTCGGAGTCCTGATCAGCGGGAACGTTACCAACACCTTCAATAAACTTTGTGGCAGGAACAAGGCTCGAACTTGTGACCTCATGGGTATGAACCATGCGAGCTACCTACTGCTCTATCCTGCGATATTTAGCGACGCACACACGTTTACGTCGCTAAAATACCACTTATTACGCTAATAGATACTACAAATCAACCACTTATGCAAGCTTTGCAATATCAACACTTCTAAAAACTACTATACTATCCCCCTATAAATAGTTATTAAAACGCCGCAAAACATTATCTCAAAAGAAACATCACATCCAAAACACGCAAAAAAACAGGGTCAAAAAGTATCCCCAACTTTTATAAAGGTAAACTATATAGACATAAAAGTATCCCCAACTTAATATCCCCAACAGTATCCCCAACTCATATTTAACACTTCCCCACTTCGCAGACCACCATTAAAAATTTCTCTATTTACTAATTTCGGATCATCCAAACAAGGAGGCTATTTAAACGCTCTAAACAGTACATATTTTTAGCCCAAATACTTCTATATAATTATTATTCGGAATATCTTTGCATTAGAAACTTCTAAATACTAACAATATGACCAAGATCATCCATGTACACCTCATTTTCGAGAAGAAAGACTATTATTTCGGTAGCATCAGTGCCATTTATACCGTTCTAAACGCGGCTCAAATAGGCATAAAACAAAGCTCACTACTCCATGCCGGTTTATACGATGGTGGCGTCAAGATAACCCGTAGAGCCATTATCAAACAATCCCACCTTATTCGTAGTACTCAGGAGTAGATTCTATGCCCTACAAAGAAAAAAGGCTGAATTGCGCCTCAAAAAGCATCAATTCAGCCCTCATTTTATTTAAATGTAACTTATAACTGTTTAGAACCCTTTTATATTCCGTTTACTGTAACTCTTATGTAACCCAAAAGACACGAATCGTTTTGATATCCTTCATACTGTGTAATTCGCTTCAATCTCCCTATACATCGGCGTTCCAGCCTCATTCAGACCTTCCATACTTTACATACAAAGTGTTTTACCCCCCTTAGTTTTGATAGATTAAACCGAATTTGTAACATAGAAAATCCGGATTTAAAAAGAATAGGGGATAAAAGAAGAAAATCGAATTCGCAAGATAAAAAAAAGGTTTCTTCAGAGTCTCGAGACTAATAGTTCACAGGGCCTGTCAAACTAATCGGAACAGGTTTGGCTAAAACGGCCGACACGGGGTTTGCCTATTGCGTTATAGCGGATTCGCTCGCGGATTTCAATACATCTTTATTCCTTATACTAATTTTCTATTTAGAAAGTGTGACTAAAATAAAAAGCTTGCGACAGATAGGGTAAATATCAACTCAATTATTTATCTTTGTTAGCTTTTATAAGTTAGCATACAAAAAACAATAAATGCAATGAAAGATTTTTTTAAATTTACGCTGGCCACCATTACCGGTATAATAGTGTCAAGCGTCGTGTTGTTTTTCGTCAGTATTCTGATAGTATTTGGTATGCTGTCCTCATCAGAGTCTGAAACTCAGGTACGTAAGAACTCGGTGATGATGCTCGACCTGAGAGGCATGCTCTCCGAACGCAGTCAGGACAATCCGTTCGACATTTTCCTGAGCGAAGATGAAACAACATACGGGTTGGATGACATCCTTTCGTCTATCCAAAAGGCTAAAGAGAATGAAAACATCAAGGGTATTTACCTGCAAGCCGGAACCCTGGGCATAGGTTTCGCCTCACTGGAAGAGATTCGCAAAGCATTGGCCGACTTCAAGACCAGCGGTAAGTTCGTAGTAGCTTACGGCGACCAATATACACAGCGTCTTTACTATCTGGCAAGTGTGGCCGACAAAGTGCTGTTGAATCCTCAAGGCTCAGTCGGCTGGTACGGTCTGGCTTCCACTCCGATTTTCTACAAAGATTTGCTGGACAAAATCGGTGTTGAGATGCAGGTATTCAAAGTAGGTACTTACAAATCAGCAGTTGAGCCGTTCATCTCCACAGAAATGAGCCCTGCCAACCGTGAACAGGTGAGTGTATTCCTGAATGGTATCTGGGACCAGATGTTGAGCGATGTTTCCGAATCAAGAGGCGTGAGCAAAGAAAAACTGAATGAAGCTGCAGACAAGATGCTGATGTTCTATCCGGCAGAAGATTGTCTGGAGTACGGACTTACCGATACATTAGTATATAAGAATGATGTGCGCAATTATCTGAAGACCATGGTCGGCATTGATGAGGATGACCGCATGCCGGTACTGACCCTGAAAGATATGATAAACGTGAAAAAGAATGTTCCGAAGGACAAGAGCGGAAATATCGTTGCCGTGTATTATGCATACGGAGCCATCGACGGTGGAAGTTCCCGCGCTGGTAGCGAAGAAGGAATCAATTCCGATAAAGTAATCCGCGACTTGCGTAAGTTGAAAGATGATGAAGATGTGAAAGCCGTAGTGCTGCGCGTGAACTCTCCGGGTGGTAGTGCTTACGGTTCGGAACAAATCTGGTATGCAGTGACTGAGTTGAAGAAAGAAAAGCCTGTGATTGTTTCAATGGGTGACTATGCTGCTTCAGGCGGTTACTACATCTCTTGTAATGCGGACAGCATCGTGGCTGACCCGACAACACTGACAGGTTCTATCGGTATCTTCGGTATGTTCCCCAACGTGAAGGGGTTGACGGATAAGATCGGTCTTTCATTCGATGCAGTCAAGACAAATACGTATGCTGACTTCGGCATGATGGGACGTCCGCTGAACGACGGTGAAAAGGCTTTGATGCAGAATATGGTGAACGAGGGTTACGAACTGTTCGTGAAACGCTGTGCTGAGGGTCGTGGTATGACAACGGATGAAATCAAGAAAATAGCCGAAGGCCGTGTATGGACAGGTGCCAAAGCCAAAGAACTGGGCTTGGTGGACGAACTGGGCGGACTGGACAAAGCGCTGGAAATGGCCATCGGAAAAGCCGGACTGGAAGCATACACCGTGATGTCTTATCCGGGCAAGAAGAGTTTCTTTGAAACGCTGATGGATACGAATCCGGGTGGATATATCCAATCACGTATGCTGAAAGGCAAAGTCAGCGAAATCTATAACCAGTTCAACTGGCTGAACAATTTCGAGAATTACGATAAGATTCAGGCACGCGTTCCGTTTGAGTTGAACATCAATTAAAGAAAGGAGTGGATGGAAGAACCGCTTGTTAAGATACACTATTGGCTATACCCCGTCTCGTGGCTTTACGGGATAGGGGTATACCTGCGAAACAAACTCTTTGATTGGGGATATTACCGGTCAAAGAGTTTTGACGTACCTGTGGTATGCGTCGGAAACCTTGCCGTGGGCGGTACGGGCAAGACGCCACACACGGAGTATCTTATCAAGTTGTTACAACAAACGGGAGCGCACGTAGCCATGCTGAGCCGGGGTTACAAACGGAAAAGCAAAGGATACGTGCTGGCTACGGACGAAACAGACGTAAAGCGCATCGGCGACGAGCCTTATCAGATAAAAACAAAATTTCCCGATATACGGGTGGCTGTGGACGAGAATCGTTGCCACGGCATAGAACAGTTGATGAAACTGGAAAATCCCAAAGTGGATGTGGTGTTACTGGATGATGCCTTTCAGCACCGGCATGTAAAAGCGGGGCTGAACATATTGCTGACGGATTTCCACAGACTGTTTTCAGACGACACACTGCTTCCGGCAGGGCATCTGCGTGAACCGGAAGACGGCAAGAACCGGGCACATATCGTAATCGTGACAAAATGCCCGGAGGACATCAAACCGATAGACTTCAATATCATCACGAAAAGACTGAAACTGTATCCGTATCAGCAACTTTATTTTTCATCGTTCAGGTATGGTGCACTAACCTCGCTCTTCGGAGAGAAACGGCGGGCACTTGCTTCGCTCAGAAAAGACGAACGGGTATTGCTGGTGACGGGAATTGCCTCGCCTGCCACATTGGTGGAGAAACTGAAAGTACATACCCCCCACGTGGATTTATACCAGTTTGACGACCATCACGATTTCAGCCATAAAGACCTGCAATTGATAAAGGAACGCTTCGAATACCTGGAAGGAGAAAAGAAGCTGATTGTCACCACAGAGAAGGATGCGACAAGGCTGCAACACCATCCGGCACTGACCGAAGCGTTGAAACCGTACTTGTACGTTTTGCCGATAGAGATAGAATTCTTACAAAATCAACAACATATATTTAACCAAAATATTATTGGCTATGTTAGAGCTCATTCAAGAAACAGCGGCTTACCTGAAAGGTAGGATGCACACACAACCAGAGACAGCGATTATCCTCGGAACCGGTTTAGGCAGTCTTGCCACTGAAATCACCGAGAAGTACGAAATAAGGTATGAGGAAATACCGAACTTCCCCGTATCGACGGTAGAAGGACACAGCGGAAAGCTGATATTCGGCAAGCTGGGTAACAAGGATATCATGGCAATGCAAGGCCGTTTCCATTACTATGAAGGTTACTCGATGAAGGAAGTGACATTCCCCGTACGTGTGATGCGTGAGTTGGGCATCAAGACCCTGTTCGTTTCCAATGCGAGCGGCGGCACAAACCCGGATTTTGAAATCGGCGACCTGATGATTATTACAGACCATATCAATTACTTCCCCGAACATCCGTTGCGCGGCAAGAATATTCCGTACGGACCACGTTTCCCGGATATGAGTGAGGCATACAATAAGGAAATGATTCGTAAGGCTGATGCAATTGCCGCGGAAAAGGGTATCAAAGTGCAACATGGTGTATACGTCGGCACACAAGGCCCGACGTTTGAGACGCCGGCTGAATATAAATTGTTCCATATCTTCGGTGCGGATGCAGTGGGTATGTCTACAGTGCCGGAAGTGATTGTTGCGAACCATTGTGGAATCAAAGTGTTTGGTATCTCTGTAATCACCGACCTCGGTGTGGAAGGCAAGATCGTGGAAGTGACGCACGAAGAAGTGCAGAAAGCTGCCGACGCCGCCCAGCCGAAAATGACGGAGATTATGAGAGAATTGATAAACAGAGCGTAATCATGAGAACAGAAATAGCAAGCCTCGGTGAATTCGGCCTCATCCGCCGCCTCACCGAAGGCATTGAACTGAAAAATGAATCGAGCCGGTATGGTGTGGGCGATGATGCCGCCGTACTCTCCTACCCTGCCGAAAAGCAAGTGCTGATTACCACTGACTTGCTGATGGAAGGTGTACATTTCGATTTAGTCTATGTCCCGCTGAAACATTTGGGCTATAAAGCTACCATCGTGAACTTCTCCGATATCTATGCCATGAACGGCACGCCGAAGCAGATAACGGTTTCCCTGGCCCTTTCCAAACGTTTCTCTGTAGAAGATATAGAGGAGTTGTATGCCGGTATCCGTCTGGCATGCGAGGAATATGATGTGGACATCGTAGGTGGAGATACTTCGTCTTCTCTTACGGGACTGGCAATCAGTATCACTTGTATCGGCGAAGCAGACAAAGATAAAGTAGTTTACCGAAATGGTGCCAAAGAGACGGATCTGGTTTGTGTGACCGGTGACTTGGGTGCCGCGTACATGGGATTACAATTATTAGAGCGCGAGAAGATTGCTCTCAAAGGCAATACCGATTTACAGCCTGATTTTTCCGGCAAAGAATATCTTCTGGAACGCCAATTGAAACCGGAGGCTCGTCGTGACATTATTGAAAAGCTGGCAGAAGAGGGCATCCAACCCACTTCCATGATGGACATTTCCGATGGTTTATCTTCTGAATTGTTGCATATCTGTACGCAAAGCAAAGTGGGTTGCCGTGTCTACGAGGAGCATATCCCCATTGATTATCAGACGGCTGTCATGGCTGAAGAGTTTAATATGAATCTGACTACTTGTGCTCTGAATGGTGGTGAGGACTACGAATTGTTGTTCACCGTTCCCATTGCCGACCATGAGAAGGTTTCAGAAATGGAAGGGGTAAAACTAATCGGGCATATCACCAAACCGGAGTTAGGTTGTGCGTTAATTACCCGCGACGGTCAGGAGTTTGAACTGAAAGCACAAGGCTGGAATCCACTGAAAGGAGAAACATCCGAAGAAGAAAAAGCAGACGAAAACGGAGAAACTGAGTAGAAATCGACTTTTTCTCTCTTTTTAGAGAAAATATAAACGCTGATAATTAGCCACATAGGCATTTATCAGCGTTTTTTATTCCCAAAGCTCTTGCATAGTCCAAAACTTTCACTACCTTTGCAACCGCAAAAGAGAAAACATGGTGCCATAGCTCAGTTGGTAGAGCAAAGGACTGAAAATCCTTGTGTCCCCGGTTCGATTCCTGGTGGCACCACCAAAGCAAAGTACATAGTTGCTTCTAACGCATGAAAACCCTTGAATTAGAGATAGTTCAAGGGTTCTTTTTTTACCCTCGCTACGCATTTCATTACATATTTGTGAAGTTGGATTTCGCCAATTCAGTGGCTTTTTTTAAGGCTTTTGAAAAAGCCATAAATATGCATCATACTTCATTGTTTTTCAACTATTTGACAATTTTAATCTCCGGTGTGAAAAAGTAATTTTGCACACATGACCGGATGGAGTTAGAAATGTGAAAGAAATTTAAAAATTCGGTATTTCCCATCGGGATAAAAAAAGGAATCGAACCCGGGATACAAAAGGCAATTCGAACCTGATAAAAATGGGATTTTTATGGCTATTCCACAAGTCCCTCAAAAAAGCCACCGAATTTAACATTTCGTTTCACGTCCTCATGCCATCCGGTTTTGACGAAACAATTGGATGTAACACCTCTAAAAAAACAAAAGTGATGAAACAAGGAACAATGAACATTCTTTTTTTCGTGCTCAAAACGAAATTGTTGAAAAACGGTGAGGCCCCCGTACTGATGCGGATAACCATCAACGGGAGCTACGACGATGCCCGTATCCAAAGAAGCGTGCCTCTGAACTTATGGAATGCGGCCAAAGGATGCAGCAAGGGCAGGGACAGGGCATCCATCGCATTGAATACCTATATTGCGGAGTTACACGCACGTGCCCTTGAGAAACACAAGGAACTGGTATTGGAACAGGCCCTGATTACCCCGAAACTGATCCTGAAACGTGTTTTCGGGAAAGACACCGAAATGCGTACATTGCTCGGTTCCATGCAGGATGGCATCAAGGAAATGGAAACACTGGCAGGCATAGACTACTCTCCCGTTACGATCAACCGGTACAAGAACGTGGTGAAGAAATTGCAGCGGCTTATCCCCTCTTATTACGGCAAGGAGGATATCACCTTCCATGAGCTGACACCGGAGTTCATCCGCGCGTTTGACATTTACCTGAAAACGGAGGGGGGACTGTGCCGTAACACGATAGTCCGCTACATGAAATGTTTCAAGAAATTCACCAACATGGCATTGGCAAAGGAATGGATGCGCAAGAATCCCTTTTACGGTTACAAGATGGAACAGGACGAGACCGATCCGGTATTCCTGACCTACGACGAGTTGCAGGCCGTCATGAAAAAGAAATTCACCATCCCACGGCTCGAGCTGGTCAGGGACATATTTGTCTTCGCGTGCTTCACTGGTCTGGCGTTCTCCGATGTCGCCACTCTGAGTGGTGAAAACCTGGTACAGGACAATCTCGGTGACTGGTGGATAAGGAAGGGAAGGGTCAAGTTGGAACACCGCAGAAAAGCGTCTTCCATCAGCAACATCCCGCTGCTGCCCGTTCCACTGGCCATATTGGAGAAATACAGGGAACATCCGATCTGCGTAAAGAAAGGATGCTGCCTGCCTGTCATGTGCAACCAGAAAATGAACAGCTACCTCAAGGAAATCGCCGATTTCTGCGGCATAAAGAAAAATCTGACCACGCACGTTGCCAGGCACACTTTCGGGACCACCGTCACGCTCGCCAACAATGTACCCTTGCAGGACGTGTCCGTCATGCTCGGACATGCTTCCACACGCATGACGCAGCATTATGCGCGGGTCATGAACAGCAGCCTGAAAGAGGCGATGAACAATGTGAAGGAACGTCTGGAATGGTAAATATGCAACCGGCCCGTCATTGAAGGTATCTGAAAAGGATACCTTCTTTTTGTTATACTGTCTGTTATCCATTTTCTCTGGAAAACATCTTTGGTCTTCATAATCATCCTGTACTGGCGAAATAATTCATCATGGACACTACATATCCAAGTAACGGTATCAGTACACCGATTACATATACCATAGCGTACCCCAAAAGGACGAGAGGTAATATTTTACGGTAAAGACCGGCGATGACAAGAAATATAAACAAAAAGCAAGAACCATAAACTCCTATTTGAAAACCGGGCATCAATTCATAAACGGGTACGGGCTCGGGGTTAAGCATGGCTCCGGCCACAATGGAATAAAGACTTGCCAACAATATAAACAATGTATACAGGCAGCTCTTAAAAATCCCGGGATCGTTTCTTTTACAATAGAGAATTGTTTGGATATCACTCCTAAGAAACTCAATACCCAGCAAGAGAGCTACCATGACACCCGTATCAAAAGCAGAGAATGTATTCATTTCAATCAATCACCTTTGACGCGAAGATATGTATTTATTCCGGAATGCCACGCCTTCGCTTGTTTTACGATATGATATTGATATCCGATAGTTTGGAAAATATTTGAAAAACCTTCGTTGTATGCTTTTAAATTTGCTCATTACACTTATTACATGTTGTATCCGACAAATTGAAAATCCCAGCCATTCTTTCAATTTCTTACCTGCAAATATAGCCCTTTGCCGGGTTGATTGCGCAAGGCGGCCCCTTTCAGGGGCTGGTTGGCTAAAAGAAAATCATCCTCGCTTCGCTGCGGTATTTTCTTTTGCCAAGCCTTGCGCAATCCCCGGCAAAGGACAGTCCGGCAAGTAAGAAACCGAAAAACCGGCTCCACGGAGCCGATCATGTCAAACAAACTAAAAAAATGAAGGTATGAACAGAGAGACAACAAGCAAAGTCCACAAAGGACAGCAGGGTGCCAATCCGAAAATGAGAATGTTGGTTTATCGGGAAAGGAACTATCCCGCACGGAAGGTACAAGGCAGGGACGGAAGCTATACGATTGCCGCAGACAGCCTGGTGCCGGAACTGCTGGACGGCATCAGAAGCCTTGACCCGGCAGCTTTCAAGCTGGACGAGGAAATCGCCTGCTATTGCTCGGACGAGGAAATCCAAAAACTGGCGGACGAAGAACTGGTAGAAATAATTTGTGAATGGCAACGGTTATGACTGAAACAACAACAGCAAAGGTCCGGGAAGAACAAGTAACGGGCCTTACCGCAGAGAATGCGCACCGGGTCACGATGATCCGGGAAAAGGGTACGGACCATCCTCCCGTACCGTTCCATTTCAGAAAGGAGCATCATGGAACGGGCAACTATGTACACCTGTACGGAAATCCGGAAGATCGGAATGAATTGCATTCCAGGGACTTCAAAGACTGGGAAGCCGTAGCGTTCAAACATCCTGGCTATCTGGAGGATATGTGGAAACAGGCTTGCGACGCATACGCCTGGAGTTCCTTCGACCCGGAGATTCGTGGCGAGACGGACATCATGATTTACGGGGAGGAGCTGCACAACGACCTGCAACTCATGCAGGAAGAGGAACGGGATACATACATCGCCGCCTACCGGAAAAAGCTATCCGCCCAGCTCTCGGCCCTCTCACGCTGCGCCAACCCGATGGTGACGGGACGGGGCGGATTTGATTACCACAGGCAGGAGAATACGAACAGAAGCTATCAGAACCGCTACGAGGAGTTCCGCAATTGGCGGCAAAAGGTTCTTGAAGCCGTCAGACGGAAAAAGGAAGCCGCACGACCGGAGGAAGAAAAACTGGAAAAGGCATGGCAGACGCTCAAACGCGACATCAAGAGCAGCGCCGACACCATCCACGGGATTGACACCGGACAATGCCGGGGTTATAACCGTGCCCTGTTCGTCAGCAGCATCCTGAACAAGGTATCCACCTTCGCCAATCACGGGGAAGTGGAAATCGTCCGCAGGGCCGTGGACTTCATTTCCGAATATAACGCAAGGGTAAGGAAACCCGTCATCACCCCAAGAAACAAATTCTTCCAATTGCCGGAACTTGCGGAACGGATGCGCGAAAGGCTGAAAGCGGTGCAAAGCCGGGAAAACAAGGAAGTGCCGTTCGAGGGCGGGACACTTGTATGGAACTATGGGGAAGACCGCCTTCAGATCCTGTTTGACAGGATTCCCGAAGACAACATACGAAAGGAGCTGAAATCCTCCGGATTCCGCTGGTCACCCAGAAACAAGGCATGGCAACGGCAGCTCACCTCCAACGCCCTCAGTGCCGCCAAGAGAGTGTTGAACCTTCAAAACATCTGAACCATGAATAACGACAAACTGAAATTCGTAGTCGATTCACGCAGTTTTGACGGCAGCTGCGTGACCACCATGTCTGACGGAATACACGGCGACTACCATCATGAGACACTGGAGGAACTGAGGGACAGGGAAAAGAACCCGTACCTCATAGCCGTGTCCGGAAATACCGTCCGCAAGATGATACGCATCCACCTGCAATCCCTCTGCGCCCCGTTCAGTGAGATTACGGAAGAAAGATATTTCGACTACATGGATGTCTTGCCCCCCATCCGCCATACCCGGAATTTCTTTTTCCTGGGAGAGCCTTATCATGCGGACATCTACCGGTTCTGCTTCCGGGCGGGCGGACGCTACTTCACGGGACTCCGCTCCGTTACCACGCCAAGAAAGGAACTGGAACGGCAGATGGACAACCATTACCGGAACATTACCTTCAAAGGAGACATCCTGAAAGAAAAGCCGATGGTCATCTCTGACCACGCACGGCATGCCTCTATAATTATAGTTCCTTATCTGTTTCTTGACATAAATGGCGAGAAGAAGTTCATCTGCAACCTGATGAGAGGAACGGACGAATCGTCAGGCAGGGATGTAAGGCTGGAAACCGCCAAAATCCTGCGAAGCCTGCGCCGTCATCATTTCCTCTACTTCTCCGGCTATGAGGAAAACGACGATATGGACAAGTTCCTAGGCGAAGTGATGAAGAAAAAGCACATCCTGCTGGCAAATGGCAACTTCCTCCAATATCCCGTGAACCGGGAGTCCGTGTCGTTTACCGGAACGGTCAGGGAAACAGGCGAGCCGTTCTTCTTCCGAATTTACGACAGGGAGCTGTTCCTGCACCTGTTGTACGTCCTGAGAGGCATCAAAAGGGAAAAAGCTAAAATATAACGTGACACATAACGACGGTATGGTGACTGTCTTTCCGACCCGTCACCATACAAAAAAAACAATGAGATCATGAGAACTGTGACCGAAGAATCGTTGCGACGCAGGCCGGCCCGTCTGGAGTCGGCCCTGGAAAGCGAAAAGGCACGCCTGAGAAAAGTATGCGGCGGCATCCCCTGGGGAGCCGGGATGAGGCGTACCAAATGTACCCCCTCATTCCGAAGGGAGGACGAACTGATTGGGAAAATCAAGGCGGTGAGACTGCAACTCTCCCAAATGTCCGCAGGCGGTGACAATCACACGTTTAAAGAAACAGGCAGGTGAATGCCGGCCAATTAACTTGCAAGTCAATAATTTTAAAACCAGTTACGAATATGAACACCCGATTGGCTATAATCCGTTCAGAGGGAAAAGAACATCTCTGTTACCGGGAAGAGGAATGTTTTGTCGATGTATCCTATCCGATGGTGACATTTACCAAAGGGGAGGATGATTTTGAAATTGTCAAATGCGACCATCCGTCCATGGAAGAGACTTTCCTGTATCAGGAAAGCCGTCTCTCAATCGTGATTGAAATGTACCATAACGGCTGGCCGGCATTGTCTCTGAAAGATCCCGTGACCCATGAGATATACACGGTCCTGACGGTCAACTTAGAAGATAAGGCGGCATTCTCACTGCCTGACAGGGCATTCGTGGACATCAACAACAATCCTGATGCCATGGAGTTCCTTCTGTCCAACAAATTGGCTGAGGATACAGGTTATAGACGTCAGAGCGGCTGGGTAAGCTACCCGATGGTCACACTTAACCTTCCGACGTTTTACAGGCTTGACCCACATGCCTTTAGCGCAATATTGAATATCCGGTAATCCTTCCGGGCAATGAATCTGGTATCAACAATCAAATGGAAAGAATCATGAAAAGATATGACATAAGAGTAAGGTATTCCTTCGAGGGCACTTACACGGTAGCGGCAGAAGACCGCGATGAAGCAAAAAGAATGGTAAATGACGATTGCGGTCTTGTTTTGGGCGGCGATATCCACACGACACGCGATGACGATGAAGTGTTGGACTGGGATTTCTGTATCCATCCCGACACGCGGATTCTCTCCTTGCAGGAAAGAGGCGGAAAAGGAAGTTTACCGTCAGAAGCCGTTGATTTCAGCGGCAGGATCAAGGAACTGCGGGGGGACATCATCGACGCGATACGGCAGTTGCTCCATGCTCACTGCATGAAAGAAATTCGTCTTCCGGAAGAGGATTATGATCCGGTCTGGGTGATATGGTTTGGCAAGAACGGAGAACCATATGAATGCAGGGTGACAGGACTCCGGGTAACGGCGGACAGCCTGACCGTCCTTGCCGAAGAGAAAGAAAGCGGTGACGAGGTGCAGTGTCACAGCCCGTTTGAACTCGGCGCAAAGAACATAGACTGGCTTCATGAGATGTATGAGGCTGTGTGGCATCAACTGAGAGAAACAAACAATGTAGAATCACAAATAGAAGAACCATGAAATATCAAGCGGAAAATACCGTCTCCAGTTTCTTCTACTACATGTGGAACGCCTGGAGCGAGGAGGAATGCAAAGCCGTGTATGGCGGCATGTACCCGCATTTCTGGGAAAAATGGTGCGTGGCGACAGACAAGGGCACATTCGGCGCGGCGGAACGGTTCTACCTGGAACTCTCGGAAGACAACCGCAGGATTCTGGTGGAACGGGCCGTCTCGATATATGACGGACGACGCTTCAGAAAAAGGAACAGTAACCCCAAAAATCAAACAGTATGCGAGGAAACATTATCAGTCTGATCGGCAGCTCATGCGGTTGCAGTCAAACGGAAGCACGGGAATACCTGGACTCCGAAATCCGGTATCTGCGCGAATTGCAGGAGGCAGATGATTTGAGGGAAGATGACATGGAAACGGCCTGTCTCAACCTCGGTCTTGACCTTGACTACCGGGAATATTTTATCAACCGCCTCGCAGGGGCATAAAAAACTTATGGCTATGACCTATTTTCAGAACATACACTCTCTGGCGGACTTGAAGAAGGAGTACCGCCGACTGGCATTGCAGCACCACCCGGACAAGGGTGGCGACACCGCAATCATGCAACGGGTGAACACCGAGTTTGAAAGGCTTTTTGAGGCTTGGAAAGACAAACCGGATGTCTTTGCGACTTCAACCGGATATGAATATGACTATCCGGGAGCCACGGCAAAGGAATACACCGAGTACGTGTATAACGAATATCGCTGGAAAGGCCGCAATTACAAGGGACAGCACGCACCGGAAATCGTGGAACTGGTACGGGCATGGCTCAAGGAGACCTATCCGGGATACAAGTTCTCTGTCAGACGGGAGAATTACCTCTCCATCCATATCCGGTTGATGAAAGCGGATTTCGAGGCGTTCACCAAAGAGTCCGGAAAAGTTCAAGGTGATGTCAACCACTATCGTATCGCTTCAGACAAATCATTGACAGACAGGACAAAAGAAGTAATGATGAATATCTACGATTTCATCATGTCATACAATTTCGATGACAGCGACCCCATGACGGACTATTTCCATACCAACTTTTACCTGACGCTCGGAATCGGAAGTTACAAACAGCCGTACAAGGTGGAACCACCCAAACTCGGCAGCAAAGACAAGCCGGAGGTATTCAAGCATCCGGAAGGTCCGGCACACAAGGCAATGCGCCGGGCATTGGGCAAAGCGCGTTTCGGCTTCATCGAAAGCCGGAAGTATGCCGGGGAAATAATTCTGGGGGAAGACTGTTTCGGCTCACGGGGCGAACTCTATTTTTGGCCGAAGGAATATTCAAGCGCAAAAATGGCCCAAAAACGCATCGACAAACTGGAGGAAGCCGGAATAAGGTGCGAACTCACCGGCTATAACGGAGGATACATCCGCCTGCTCGGGTACACCCCTGAGATGAGAGATTCCCTGGAGCGGGAACGTCAGGAGTATGCCGCCGCGTATCAGGCATGGTACTCAAAACAGAATTTGAAAACAATCTGATTCAGAAATTATGGATACAAACAATTTGGACAAGTGGTGGTACGGACTTCCGGAAAACACCAGACAGGCTATAGGAAACGATGAGATATGGGAAAAATTGGATATGCCATCCCGTTCGGCGCTACACCGGTATTCCCTGCTTAGAATTTACGGAACGGCAAAGGACAGGGACGGGGAACGCACGCTGCTCAATGAAATCGCGTGCGGACTGGGCGACCTTGCCCTTGTCCGTAAAAACGGCATCGCGTTGGAGGAAATGTGCAACGGGAGCGGGGAATTTTACGATGAATACCAGGATCAGTTCAATATATTATATGACAATTACGGACACATACTAGAAAATATAAGCTGGCCGGACTGGATCGGACATACAATTCCGACAAACAGGGAACTGGTCCGGTTATTGGAACATCACGGTTACAAGCGTATGGGAATCGATACCGACAGAAGAATCCCGAAAACTTTCTATGTTTTCCGTCGTGGTTTGCACATCAACGCAAGCGAGGACCTGTCTTACCACATCGTACCGCAACAGGACAGTTTCGGACTGGGGCGTTTTGCGGTATGCGCTACCAAAGACGGTGAAAGCTCCCAGCTGGGAACTGACTGTGCCCGGCTCTTTTTGAGGCGCTTCCTTGCTTTCCTGAAGGGTGAAAGAAGCGGGAAAGAGATCATAGATGAAATATGCAACAACCGACAAACTGAGCGATAGTATGAAAGCAAAAGTATTCAAGTACAAGTCTGACGGGAATACCGTCGTGGCTCCTTATATGGAACTGGAGCCGTACGCGGAGAATGTATATCTCTCCCTGTCGAGAAAGAACGAATATGGGAATGAGGACGATGACTGTTTCCATGTGGTCTGCCGGATTGAAAACGTTTATTTTTCCAGCGGGCAGTATTCACGCCGGTTCCTCAACGGAGAAAACCGCAGGGAGGAAGCCGCCGCCTATTGCAGGAACTGGATCGCGGATACGCTTCAGGGAGCGGAAAGAGGAGCCTTCGTCAGGTTGATCTCCGTCCGCGTGTTCGAGGCTCTCGGACTTGACACCGCACCCTTGATGCAAGCCCGTGAGGCATACAAAAGGAGGCAGGAACAGAAACGCAGGGAGCGGGAGGAGAATGAGGCGGAAGAGCGCAGAGCGCGGGAAGAGCAACATCAGCGGCTGCTCGATGAACAGAAACAGAAATTCCTGGACGGGGAATGGATCACGGGAGGAACATTCCTTGAAATCACCGGAAGGGACGGTTTTGACATCCATATCAGAACCAAAGGGACACTCTACAGGCATGTGAGGGGCATAAATAAGGACGGAACCATCAGCTACCGGAAAATCAAAGGCCACCGGACTCCGGACTTTACCGGATGTCATAAGGCCGTGGACGATTATCTTGCATTTATAACAGCAAGAGAGGGCAAATAATAAAACCTGGCGGTAACGGCCTGCTCCATGCGGCTGTTACCGCTGCCATCTTCCGGCCTCACAATTCGCGGTTCAGCGCCATCGCCAGCGGAAACATCAACCGGTTATAGGCTTTAAGCTTTTGTAGGTTCAGCACATATCCGGCATAGGGACTGGTCAGATCGGTATAGAAGAATACGTCGGTAAATCCCGCGTGTTCCTCCACAATTTCACCATCCAACGGAATCTCCTCCACATTGAACCGCTCCAGAGGCAGCTCTTCCAGACGGGCATGCTCCACATTGCCCAATACGTTTAGGTTGCGGTTAAACAGCACGAACCCTTTCTTCCTGTAATCCACACGCATACCATACGGACGCTCCACAAGGAAAGCATCCGCCGCTTTCTTTAGATAGTTTTCCATAATCCTGAAATTAGAAATTGCAAAAATACAGCATTTGTCCGGCAATGGCGAACAAATCAGGAAGATTATCTAAGGAATCCACACAAAATCCCACAACAAAAAACAACCGTATATTTTATTTCTCACCCTGCAAAGGTAGTCCCGCGTCCTGTGTACCCGTACAAGGTCAGGCCCCTTCGGGGTTGGCTGAAAGAAAATCATCCTCGCTTCGCTGCGGTATTTTCTTTCGCCAAACCTTGCGGGTACGGCCACGGGACTGTCAGGCAGGCGAGAAATAAAAATACCGGCTCCCGGAGCCGGACGTGTTTAACAGATAAGAATACAAAAGTCATGAAAATCCTGAATGAAGAACATTTCGAGAATGTAAGACGTTATGCCGAATCCATCGGTGACACCTCGCTTCAAAAATGTCTGGAACGGTTGAAAAGCTGGGAAGAAAACCCTGATTATCCCTGCGAAATCTCACTCTACTATGACCATGCCCCGTACTCGTTCGGCTTCACACAGCGCTATCCCGACGGAAGGACAGGTATCGTGGGCGGCCTGCTCTATCATGGAATACCTGACAGATCGTTTGCCGTGACATTGCAGCCGTTCCACGGATGGCAGATACATACCTGAAAAACATGAGACTCGACAATGACCGAAAAGCAGACTTCAGAACAGAGAATCCGAGGTCTGCTTTTTCATTTCTTGCTGTAAAGATAGCTGTTTCCCGGGCTGATTGCGCAAGGCGGCCCCTTTCAGGGGCTGGGTTGGCTGAAAGAAAATCATCCTCGCTTCGCTGCGGTATTTTCTTTCGCCAAGCCTTGCCGCAATCCCCGGAAAACAGACTGAAAAGACATCAAGAAATAAAAATGCCTACCCATGTAGGCCGATGTTTTACTTAAAAAAGAACAGAAATGGAAACACTGGATTATAACCGGCTGCTGCTTGTCTCCCTGTGGCAATACAACCACCATGGGGATGAAGGGCAGACTCCCGCACTTTTCGAGGAAACGTTCGGAAAGGTCTATGGAAGTCACTATTACGAAAAATGGACCGGCTGCTTCAAGCAGAATCTCTGGGACATGATTGCCTATTTCAGAAGTGAGAAGGAGAACGGACAGAAGTTCTGCGACATGGTTGCCCGTCAGGTCAAATTGTATCAACAAAAACGATCTCAATATGAAGTACGCTAATTTTTATGACCTGGAAAGTCTGACCCGGCTCAACAGGCATGAAGGGTGTGCCTGCTCCATAAAGGAATGTGATGTGGAGAAAGTGAACCGGCTGATTTCAAGGATGCGGGAGGACAGGGAAAGAGTCAGTTTACCGACCGCAGGAGATGTTGTCACTTATATCACCCGTGGCGGTGACTATTATCCGCAGGCACACATTGAAAGGGGCGATGACCGGGAAGTCCATATTTGCCTTCTCCCACAGACACCTTTCTGCCATGAAAATGAAAAGTGTACCGGTTACAATACGGAAGGAGGCCCTTGGGTTATAACCGGTCCGGAATTGCTGCTTCCCGATGGCATACGCAGCAAACAGTTCCGGATGTGGGGGCATACCGGAAGGCACAAGAACGGTGCCGTCCTCTTCCACACATTCGTCAGGGCATGGAAATACACGGAACCCGATCCTCTGTACGGAAAGTACACCACAAAAGAATGGACGAGATACATCATCGAGTGTCAGCCGGATATTGAACCGGCTGATGCCTTTGTCTATCGGAATGAGTCATTCACCCTTTACTCGCGGGAAGAACTGGAGCGGCTGGTCGGGATTCTGCACGGAGAACTTTTCAACGGATTCCGTCCCGGTCTGTTCATACTCTGGGCATACCGTATGGAATGGAAGGAACTTCCCGCATGGGAATGGAACATGCTGAAAGCGGACACCCATCTCTCTTTCCTTGACATTTCTCCCGTCAGGATACAGACTGACCATAAAAGACATATAGTAACAATCTATAAAAAATCAGAGTAATATGGCACCATACAACACACCGCAGGCGATACGTCCGCTTGAGAAAACGATCTGTGATTTCGCCTATTCGAACGGCTACGATCCGATATCCGTTTTCAACGATTTCCTGCGTTATGTCATTCACGGGTTCTCTCCCGGCGCACCGCCCCTTATGGATTGGAAATACAAACGGCAGCAGAACAGGCATTTTATGGAGATGCTTACCGGATGGATACGGCTCATGCAGCGGGAATTGCAATCCGGCGGATGGTTTGATGCGTTCGGTGACCTCTTCATGGCAATATCTTCCAAAATCGGTCGGCAGGTGAACGGACAGTTCTTTACCCCGCCGGATATCTGCGACCTGATGGTCTTATGTACCGATTCGGGGGAGACAGCGACAGGAAAACGTATCTGTGACCCGACATGCGGAAGCGGAAGGCTACTGCTGGCATATCATGTACGCCACCTAGGTAATTATCTGGTTGCAGAAGATGTCAACCGTACCTGTTGCCTGATGACCGTTTGCAACATGCTCGTACATGGCTGCATAGGTGAGGTCATCCACCATGACAGCCTCTTCCCCGAAAACTTCATGGACGGCTGGATGGTAAACCATACACTGACCCAGACGGGCATTCCTTCCATTCGCCGGATGAGCGAGGAGGAATATCGGACAAGCAGGAACATGTCCGTTGACCTGCTCAGAAAGCGGAAAGAGAAATTGCGCCAAATGCAGCCGGACAAGAAACAATCGCCATATAAACATGGCAGAATTTATAAACAATAAACCGAATGATGTATGAAACTGAATGTTAGCAATGAATTGAAATCCCGCCTGATGCATGCGGCGGAAAACGGGAGTGTGATAGCCAAAGACATCCTTTTGGAAGTAAAAAAGAACGTACCGGTGGAAGAGATCATACGCGGTACCTACAACTGCTTCTCCACCAAACGCAAACGGACGGAAGCCGGCACGTTCAAGAAAATCCGGATCGTGTTCACGGCATGCAACAAAGATTTGGGCCATCCCAATTTCCCGGACCGGAACAATCCGCAGGCACCCTGGTTTCCGGAGAACCGAACAGATCTGGAACCGTCTACGTTTGCCGAGCTGTTCAAAAACCTAGGACCGTACCAGCCCGATGAGATCAGCTATTTCTGTAGCGCCATTTCACTGGACAGTAAGGTCACGGTCAGGCTGCATGAAAGCATGAACGACTTCATGGAAGCCTATCTGGAAAGCAACTACAGCCCCATCGCCGACAGTGACACATCCAGCCTGCACAGTTCCTGTATGCGGTATGAGGACAAGGCACGCAACGCCGCTGACTTCTATACCAACTTCGCCGGCGCTAAAATCCTTGTGGCAAGGGACGAGAGCAACAACATACTCGGACGGGCTGTCGTATGGAACGAGGTAACCTTGTGGAAATCAATAAACACACCGATTGCCGCCTCCCTGCTGGACCGCATCTATTCCTCACACGCATTCGTCGCCGAACTGATCCGCAAGCAGGCGCAGGAGGCGGGCATCCTGTTGCGACGCAGATACAACGATTATACACATACAACAGATTTCACCGTACTGAATCCCATTGAGGGGCAGGAATGGGCGGTCGGAGACAATATACAGGTTTCATTGACGGTGAAAGTGCCCGCCTGCAGGTGGCACAAGAAAGGGGTGCCTTACCTCGACACGTTCTACAGCCTCCATCTAACGGACGGCAACCTGGAACTGAGAAATACGGAGGGCGACACGAGCATAGCCTCCTGCCGGAGCACGGAAGGGTGCGCAAACAGGAGAAAATATGTATGTCCCAAATGCGGAAAAATACATCCCTTTCCGGATATGGCATTCTGCAAGAATTGTCAGGACATGTTCTATATATTCACCGTATTCGGAAAAGTACTGAAAGGCACGTCGGTGGAATACAAGGGAAAGAAATATCCGTCCTTCCTCTTCAAGAAGGGACGTCCCGTACCGGAGT
Organism: Bacteroides stercorirosoris; assembly: GCF_900142015.1. GTDB lineage: Bacteria > Bacteroidota > Bacteroidia > Bacteroidales > Bacteroidaceae > Bacteroides > Bacteroides stercorirosoris. Next base: position 76,340 of record NZ_FQZN01000021.1, on the reverse strand, counting down.
TCAGACGGTACCTGCAAATCGAAAAGTTGTTCATCTCCTAAAAAGTCAGTATCATGGAAAAATTAATGGCTCTTTACAACATCTCCTCCCCCTCCGGCAAGGAGGGGAAGATAGCCGGGTTCATCATCGGGGAACTCAGGCGGATGGGGATTCCTTTCCGGCAAGACCGGCACGGAAACATCTACGCGGTCAAAGGCAACCGGGAAAGCTACCCCTGTGTCGTGGCGCACATGGACGAGGTACACCGGCGCAAGACAGGCTCCTATGTGGCCCATCTTGTGGCGGACTCGATGATTGTCGGCTATGATCACAAGCGTAAACGGATGACTGGAATCGGCGCGGATGACAAGAACGGCATCTGGATCTGCCTGAAATGCCTGGAGGATTTCAAGGCGGTGAAATGCGCCTTCTTCGTACAGGAGGAGGTGGGATGCATAGGCAGCGGCCATGCCGATATGTCCTTCTTTTCCGACTGCCGTTTCGTGATTCAGTGTGACCGGAAAGGGAACGGGGATATGGTAACACAAATCAACGGAATGAAGCTCTGCTCCAATGACTTCATTTCAGCTATAGATTTCCGGAGGTACGGCTACAAGCCGGCACAGGGACTGGCTACGGATGTGGCGGCCTTGAAAAGGAACGGGCTGGAAGTATCCTGCGTCAATCTCTCCTGCGGATATTATGAACCTCATACGGACAACGAGTACACCATCCTGGCGGATCTTTGCAAGTGCTACCGGTTTGTCCGGCACATCATCTGTTGCCATAAGGAAACCAGCACGCATATACCGGAAACGGAAAGAAAACCCTTCCCCGGATATTATGAACTGTTCGGACCGGCCGGATATAGCGAAAAGGATTATATCCGTCTGTCAGAAGAGTACAGATCTGAATTTACTAAAACAAGCAAGACAAGCCATAAGAACAAATTGTGATTTATCAACTTTAAAAACAAAAAATATGGAAGCAACAGTCATGCCGGCCACTGCACCGGTACAGAAACAGCAGGGACTCAACCAGGTAGTCATCAACAAGGTACGGCGAATGATAGAAGGCAGGCAGGGGGATGTCATGGACACCATCAACCGTCTGCTCAGTGAGGGGCGGATCGCACAGGATTTCATCGCTCCCATCGGGGTAAGCCAACGTAGCAAGGAACGCCCCGTTATCTCCTTCAAAGCGGAAGGAAGGGTACAGATGGCAATGCCCGAAGGGAACTTCAACCTGCACGGCAACGCCATAAGCCAGATTTCGGAGAAGATGGGCATTCCCGCCAAATACCTGCGCGAGCTTTCCGCCGGAGATGCCTGGCAGAAACAGTTGTGCGCCACCATCCTGAACGAACATTCGGGATGGACCGAGCGCACACGGGTACTGATACGTGCGGTAGGCATGGAGGTCCGGGGCGTGTTGTCGGACTCCTACCGCCGGCTCAACTCGGTGGACATCCTGACCGCTTTCATCCGTGAGGCGGGAGGACAGGGGGCGGTCGTGTCCGACGCCTATATGAGCGACACGAAAGTATGGTGCGAAACGATCCTGCCCACTCCGATAGAGATACCCACCCGTAAGAACGGGACGGTCATCATCTTCGCAGGAGCACGCTTCTCCACATCCGACTATGGCAACGGCTCGGTGGACATGCGGTCGTTCCTGCTCAACGGGGCGTGCCTGAACGGGATGGTCCGGGAATCCGTCATGCGGCAGGTGCACCTTGGAGGCAGACTGCCGGATTCCCTGTCCCTTTCCCAAAAGACCTATGAACTGGACACGCAGACCACCGTATCGGCAGTTTCCGACCTGACCAAAGGGCTGTACAGCAAAGACACCATCATGCAGAAGGCCATCGAAATTCAAGGCGCATCGGAAATTGACGTGGATTTCGACAAGGAACTGAAGAATCTGGTGCAGAAAGGAGCCTTGTTGAAAAACGAAGGACGCGAGGTGGAAAAACTGCTGATGAACAACAATCCTGACGACGGAGTGACAGGCGGGGCCACGCTCTGGAAACTGACACAGGGAATCACCGCCTTTGCGAGGGAACAGCAGCCGGAACGCTGCCGGGAGCTGCACGAAATATCGGGGCAGCTGATGAACCGGGTAAAGGTAAATTAAGAGTGGCTAAGACTAAAGCCGTGAACGGCGATGGCAAGCGTCCGTTCACGGCTTTGCATAATTTCAATCTAGGGTATATAGAACAGTTCAAACTCCTCTTTCCTTCTTCTCTCTATGCTTGGAATGACTTTTCCCCGATAACAGCGGAACGATATATATTCCCTGTAAATATCCCGATCGCCACTTTCCAGTTTTTGAATCAGTCTGCTTTTGGGTATCTTCCCGTCTCCAACCAGACGGTAACAGCCCACATTAAAGCCTAACAGACTTAAAAGAAGCGAGTCTTTTCCATATTTACGGAATACCTTCAGGCACCGTTCAAGGTCGCATCTCAAAAGCGAGTCCGCCTGTGCCTCGCTCAGGTTCTCGGTCAGCTTCTCATGGGGGAGCAGGCGGTGTCCGTAACCGATGTAAGGCATTTTCCCCCGGTGCCAGCCTTCCCACCGCTTGATGCAGGCTACTGCCTTATCCTTGTCAGACGGGGGATTTTCTGCCTTGCCATACAGAACAAGTGACAGAAAAATCATAATAACCGGTATTCTTTTCATGCGGCCTCCGTATTATTATTGTCTTCCTCCGCTTCCTTTCCATTGAAATCATACGTCAGCTGTTGCAAGTTTCCCCAGTTGTCCTCAAAATAGAGGTCAATGGTCTGCGCCTCCTTGTCGCTCTGCGAGGTATAGTAGAGCCGGAATTTCCATTCGTTCAACAGGTAACGGTCATTGGGCTTCAGTACCGTGCCGTCCTCCATCTTCAGACTGCCCTTTCCGTCAGGCTGGAAATACCTCAGTGTATAGACCGTTCCGGTAAAATTTCCAGACGGCTTGATTTCCAGACGGATTTCCACCGTCTCATCATCGGCTATCTCATCCGCCACCGGCATGGACTCCACCGTGAACGGGTATTCCTGCTGAATGTCCAGTTCATTGTCACAAGCGGCAAGACCAAGGAAGGAAACCGCCATGCAGCAGGCGGCCATCACCATATCAAGGATTCTTCTTTTCATGGGTATCTGTTCTTTTTAAGGTTAGAAAATGTATTTGATTCCGGCTCCATACTGGAAATGGCAGCGGCCGGATGCGCCACCCCACATGAAACGCTCACGCAGGCGTATCAGCAGGGCTATCCTGTCCGACAGGTATCCCTCCGCTTCCAGTGTCACCGCGCCTCCATAGATGAAGGACTCACACTTGCGCAAGGCGGCTCCGTCATCCAACAGGCGGTTTCCGTTGTTCACGGCCTCGTAGCCCAACAAGGCGGAAGCGCCGAGGTTCAGAAAGAAAGACTTGCCGGATGTGGAAAGGATTGTATGATAATAACCGCCTTCCCCTGTATACTGCGACAGTGGGACATACGTGTTCCGATAAGGGTTATTACGTTGTAGCATCTCACAGCCAAACACCCACTGGTTCCCCTTCTTTGTGTAAGTGGCAACAGCCAGCGAAAAGGCGTAGCCCGCATCATGGCGGTCTGCCCGGCTGTAAAAGCCGTCGGCCATTTCAGCGGTAAAGCGGACGGCTTTCATCCCCGGCAGCCGGCGCTGGGCTTCCGCCTGCCCCGTAAAGAGGGCAAGCAGGAGGATAATAAAGATGAAGTTTCTTTTCATGGCACTCATCTTACTTTCAGTTCATTGACAGTCCCGGCGCGTACCAGGTCTTCGTTCTCCACCTCAAACGACTGATGGCGGCCACCCTGTTTCTCGTACATCTCCACGACCAGCTTCTTGCCGTCGGGGATGGTGAACTTGGGCAGGGCGAACACCGTCCGCTCGTTCTTCTTCCCGTCCACACGGGTCACATAGTTGAAGGCACGCAGCGGATAGATGATCTGCTCCTGCATGGCGGTACGCTTCACGATTTTCTTGTCTACAATCTTGAAAGTTACGAAGTCCACATCGAAAGGCACGTGCGTGGCGTTCTTCACCTCGGTATGGAAATAGAGCAGCTCGCCATGTGCGTAAAGCCCCTTGAGCAGGTATTGAACCCCGAACCGCTTGCTGCCGATGTGCTTGACCTTGCGTTTGTCCTGCCTATACACGGATTTCATGATCAGCCGTACCAGACGGGGAGACTCCCCGGCGAGTTCCTGCAAGTAGATTTCCATCGCATTGTTCGGACGGTTAACCGACTCCCCGTCATGGATGAAGTCGCACATCTCCACGTTCAGCAGCAACGGCTCGTCGGCATACTTGACGTTGAATGTGTAAAAGTTGCCGTCCTCGGTTATCACGCTCATATTGGTTTCACTGCGGAAATGTTTCCGGGTCGCCTTCACACGGATGACGTTCTCCGCACCGTCTGCCTTGCCCGCTATCAGGTTGGGGGAACCCAAATCCACGTATCTTACGGGAGAGGGGAAAATTATATGTACGGTCTTGTCATACGTGATTTCCAGACCATGCGGGGGAATCATTTGGTTGAAGCCGATCTTGCGGCTCAATCCCTCGTAATAATCTCCGCTGCTTTGCTGCGCGTATGCAGCCACTGCGCCCATAATCAGGGCAAACATCATCAGAATCTTCTTCATGTGCGTTCTTGATTGGTTGGTGAATAAATGGTTGGTTTCTTTTCTCTTTTCATTTTTCGGGAGAGTGCAGCAACAGCCGGTGTCCGGCTTTCAGGGTGATTTTCACCGCACGCATTTTCTTTTCCACATATTGCGACACGCCCTGTATTACCCCCTTGCCCACGTCCGAGGCAATCTGCGCCCCGGCATCCGTCGAGATGTTGATGCTGCTCCCCATTGAGGTGCCCATACCCGCGGCTATCTCACGAGCTGCGTCATACTCCATCGAGTTCGGCACGAGGATTCCCTGCTGTCCGTCGGCATCATATACCTCCAGTTCCACAGGAAACAGCGTGCCTTTGTATTCCACCGTCTCTACAAGGATGTCCATCCGCTCCCCCTGGATGCGTGTACCGCCGGTCAATACCGTCCCTTGGGGAATGAGCCGGTCGTCCACCGCCATCGGCTCCAGCAACCGGATGCGTAACACCTGCCCGTCCGATACGGTCTGCGTACCATGTACACAGGCGGCGATGGTATTCCTGCCGGAAGGGAGTGTCCTGCCTATAGGGGTGTGGAAACCGGTATTCCTCTCTCCCGCAAATTCGGCGATGAAATCCTCATTGCCCATAGGTTGTGCAAGCGATGACACCACCTGATTCTGTACCTGTTTCACCGGGCGGACGGCTGTCCTGTCTTTCCGGGCGCTCCGGCCATTCACGGCAGCCGGGGCATCCGGCTGCTTCCCGTTGTACCGGGCGGCCAGCTCGTAAGACTTTTCCAGCAGTGCCATCTTTTCTTCCAGGGTCTGTCCTTCCGGCTGTCCTTCCGCCGTTCTCTTTTCTTTTTCCAGTTCCTCTATACGGCGGAGCAGATCGGCATCTTGTTGATTTTCATTCCGGGTATATACAGCACCTAGCGAGCGGTTCATATTCCGGTAGGCTTCCGCAGAGGAATGGACGGAGCCGGGGGATTTCCCCGTTTCCAGTTCCGGCGGAAGTTCCGTGTTGGCTTTTCCTGCGGTAAGGCCGGCAGTATCCTGACTGTCCTTGTTGAGCAGTTCGGACATCTCCTGGAAGGTTCCCCTGCGCCATTTTTCCTTTTTCGCCAGTGCTTCCTGCTCGTAGGCACTTACCTTGTCGCCCTCCATTTCCGAATCTTTCGGCGAGGGCATCTCCACGTTGAATCCCTTGCCCTTTTCCTTTTCCGCCTTCTCCTTTTCCGACGGGCTGAATACCAGCAGGAGGAATCCGGCGCACAGCAGGCAGAAGAACGGATAGACAATATACCTCGCGCGTCGGCGCTTCTCCTCGGGAGTCAGCGGCTTGTCACTCGACAGCCCCAGCCGTTCCCTGATTTTCTGAAAGTCCATTTTCATGTTTCTGGATGTTTGAATGAATGGTTGTTGTTTCCGGCCGTAACATGACGGGCCGGATATGCCCGGATTTCATGTCGCCCTTCCGTTCCCCCAAACGGGACACGGAAGAGACAACCGAGTACAGACAAGCTGCCGTGAACAGAAGCGAGACGACACTTGTCAAGACAATGCGCTGCTTTCCGGTCAGCCGGCGGCAGAACAGCCGGATACGGCTGTCCGCACGTTTTAAGACGGCAGGTTTCCTTCTCATCGTTCCACACTCCTTATATCCCTGTTCTCCAGTATGGTGAACTGCTCGATGATGAACCCGTTGGGATTGTCGTCCGAACGTCCCGTATTCTGGAGCGAACAGGAGGTGACAAGGCTCCGCTCGGTCACGTTGCTCTCACGGATGATCAGCTGCCGGGCATATGTATGCGCCTTGTAGGGATAGGCGGCAAAGTCGCACACCACGCTGTCCACGTGTACCACCTGGTTGATGTTGCCCGAAATCAGCCGGTTGTAATATCCCTTTTCGGCAAAGTCCACATAGTAGTGATAGGCGCTCTTGTCCGCCAGCTGCAGGGCACGGCCTATATTGTGCTCGATCGCGTCCTTCTGCGGGGAGAGCGAGAAGAACAGCTCGTGAAAGCGCCGGACGTGTTCCCGCGCCTCGGCGGGGCGGTTCTGTGAAAGATCCTGCGAGAGGGCGAGCATCAGCGACTTGCCCTTATCCAGCACATAGATCTTTTCCCGTTGCTTCTCGGCGAAACGGTACGAGCTCCACAACGCATAGCCGGTGACGAGCGCACAGCAGCCGGTAAAGACAGCCAGCATCAACCGGATACGCCTGAAGCTGCTCTCAATGTTGGTCAATGACTTGAATTCCATTTAGCGAATGATTGGTTTGAATGAATAAATAAATGTTTCCGGTATGACCGGGCGGCTCCTTCCGACAAGTCGCCCAACCCGGTAATCCAAGTTGCCCGACTCACGGAAACGGGTTGCCATAGAGCCTATTTGCCCCGCAGTCTTCCCCCGATATTCCCCAGTACGGCACCGCCCGCCCCGGCAGCGAAACCGCCCGCTTTCGTGGCCGTGCGGTTCAGGTTACGGCTGAAGTTTCCGGCTCCGCCCGCCTGTACGATCCAGCCCGCTACCGTCGGGACGGTGAAGTACCCGATAATCCCTATCAGCATGAATATGATATAGACGCTATTTGAGTTGTCTATCGAGTAGTCGGGGTTGTTCTGTAATTCCAGAATGTCATTTTGGAGCATCAGCACCTGGAGCTTGGCGAGCAGGGTGCTGAACAGGTCGCTGACCGGAAGCCAGAGATAAACGGATATGTACCTCGTAAACCACTGCCCGAGCGTGGACTGGAAACCGTCCCATACGCTGAAGGCGAACGCCACCGGTCCCAGTATGGAGAGCACGACAAGGAAAAAGGTCCTCACGGTGTCTATCAGCAGCGATGCCGCCGCGAATATCAGTTCCAGCAGGCTGCGGAAGGCGTCACGGATTTTCTTCTCCAGATTGTACATCCCCACCTCCACGTACATGCCCAGGCGGGAGGCGGTGTCCACCGTTGACCAGCCCAGCTCGTCCAGCTGACGGTCGAATTCCTCGTCGCTCACCAGGTAGGCGGTTTCGGGATTGCGCAACATGGCCTCCCTTTCCAGTTCCTCCTTCTGCGCCCTGTACTGTTCCATATCCAGCGTCTGCCCCTCAAGCATCTTGTGCGCACCCTGTACTATCGGGCTGAGCACGGTGTTCAGCGTGCCGAGCACCAGCGTGGGGAAAAGCAGGATGCAGATGCCGATGGCGAAGGGACGCAGCAGGGGATAGACATCTATCGGTTCGGCACGGGCCATCGACTGCCACACGCGGACGGCGACATAGAACAGGGCACCCAGCCCGGCAAGTCCCTTTCCCACGTCCATCATGTCCTTGCAGAGGGGCAGCATATCGTCATACAGGGTCGCCAGTATGGTATGCAGGTTGGCAAAATCTATCGACAACGGCATCATGGCTACCAGTATTTGGAGGTTTCATTCCCGTAAAGCCGCATCACCCGGTCCAGGTCGTTCTTCTTTCTGGCACGGAGATAGCTCACGGCGATGTTCTTGTTCGTGTAGTAGCTTACCAGGTTGCGGTAGCGGCGCATCTCATAGTAGCAGTGGTCCACCACGTCCATGCGGTCCTTGTCGGTCATGGAGAGCGTGCTCACGTTGATGACCTGCCTGAGATCCTGCAGCACGCCGTTGCTCTCCTCCAGCAGGCGGGTGTAGCCGAAGGCGATGGCGTCCAGCTCGCGGGGCGAGAAGTTCCCGTCGTTCATCATCTTGCCGAAGTTCGTTACATAGATGTCGGACACGTCGCCCACCATCAGGATGATGTCACGCACCTTGCGGGCGTCCTGTATCAGGTCGTTCACCGCCTTTAACTGGTCGTAATACTTCTTGGCCTGCTCGTAAATCTTCACCGTCTCCGCAAAGCTGTCGGCCGTATTGACCGCCGTTTTCGAGGTATGGGCGATGTTGTCAGACATGTTGATGATGCTTTGGGCAAGGTTGCCGGGATCGGTCACCACCCACTGGGCATTGGCGCCGGTGCCGCACAGGGCGAGTACCGTTCCGATCAGGAGTGACTTCGCTTTCATGGGCGTTCCTCCTTCCGCACATAGTCACCGTTCGGGGAGAAGGTCAGCACGTCGGCGGCCTCGTTGTAGGAGATGTCGATGCGGTGCCCCGTGTTGATGAACAGGTTCCCGTTCTCCTCAACCAGCAGGTAGGTCTGAGGCCTGAGACGGCGCATCTTTCCGCTGCGGGCGAACACCGTCACCTTGTAGGCTTCCCCTTCCTTATATACCAGCACGTCCGGCTTGCCTTCCACGCTGCTCCACGAGCCGCAGAGCTTGTCACGGTCGGTGCCGCTCTCCGAGCAGCCTTGCAATACCATGGCGGCCATACCGATCAGGCACACCGCCAGTCTCATAAGGGATTTGTTTCTCATTGTTCTCTTTTTGGGGTTGATACTTGTCTTTGTTCCTCTCGTTTTCTCTCTGCCATCCGGCGGATGGCAAGTTCCAGGTTGCCGTCCAGCACCTCGGCAAGCCGTTGCACTTCCAGCTTCTCGGACTCTTCCGTCGTGAACGTGAAATACTCTTCCGCACTCACTTCCGTAGCATAGACCGCCGAACGGGTGCCACCAAGCCCTATCCAGACTTCACGGTAAAAACGTCCGGGATGGTTCGCCTGGTTGATGGAGAGTATCTGGCTTTTCTCTTTCTCCGTCAGGCCGAGCAGCCGCTGGATATGCTCGAACTTGTTCATATATTTCCGCTGGTCCAGAAGAATCTTGCAGTCGGAGTTGTTGATGATGGCCTCCTTCACAATCGGGGAGCTGATGATGTCGTCCACCTCCTGGGTCACCACTACGGCCTCACCGAAATATTTACGGACGGTCTTGAACAAATATTGGATATAGCCGCTCATGTTGGCGGACATAAGGGCTTTCCAACATTCCTCTATCAATATTACCTTGCGGATTCCTTTCAGACGGCGCATCTTGGCGATGAAGGTCTCCATGATGATCAGCGTCACCACAGGCAGCAACACCTTGTTGCCGCTGATGTTGTCCAGCTCGAACACGATGAACCGCCTGTTTGTCAGGTCCAGTTCCTTGTCGGAGTTCAGCAGGAAGTCGTAGTCGCCCCCCTTATAGAAAGGCTCCAGCACGTTCAGGAAGCCGTCGATGTCGAAATCCTTCTCGCGTACCTTCTTTTCCGCTATCATCCGGCGGTAGTCACCGTCAACGAACTCGTAGAAGCCGTTGAAGTCCGGCCTTGCCTCCCGATTCCCGGTAATTTTACGGATATAGGCGTTCACCGCTCCCGAGAGCGCCACCTCTTCCGAACGTTTCGGTGCCTCGTCCTCCCGTTTCCACAAGGTCAGTATCAGAGTCTTGATGCTCTCGCGCTTTTCCACATCGAACTGTCCGGAATCGGTGTAGAACGGGTTGAAGGATATCGGATTGTCCTCCTCATACGTGATGTAGATGCCATCCCCGCCACGTGTGCGCTCGTGGATCATCCGGCACAATCCCTGATAGCTGTTGCCCGTGTCCACCAGCAGGATATGCGCTCCCTGCTCGTAATAGTTACGCACCAGATGGTTGGTGAAAAAGGACTTGCCGCTGCCGCTTGGTCCCAGGATAAATTTATTGCGATTGGTGATGATGCCGCGCTTCATCGGAAGGTCGGAAATGTCCACGTGCACCGGAATGCCGTTCTGCCGGTCCGCCATGCGGATGCCGAACGGACTGGGCGAACTTCTGTAATTGGTCTCCCCGGCAAAGAGGCAGACCGCCTGCTCCAGGAACGTGTAGAATGACTCTTCGGCAGGAAAGTCGCCCGCATTGCCCGGAATACCCGCCCAGTAAAGCACCGGGGTGTCGACGGTGTTGTACCGGGGAGTGCATTCCATCATGGCAAGCTGGCTGCCCGTGTCGTTCCTGATACGGCGGAACTCCTCCGCATCCTCCGCCCAGGCAATGACATTGCAGTGGCATCTGACGGGAAGCACTCCCTTGGTATGCGCCTCGTCCAGATACATCTCCGTCCATTCCTGGTTCACGGCATTGCTCCGGCTGTACCGTGACAGAGAGAGCATGTTGCGCGAGTTCTTCTCCATCATCTGCAGGATTTCCTGCGCGTTGTCGATGAACACGTACTGCGAGTAGATGTGGTTGCAGGAGAGTAGCAGCCCCACGGGTGCGGCGAAGGAAAGACGGCAGTCACTCCTGTCGGTGGACATACGCTCGTAGCGCATGTCGGTGGAGAGCTTGCCCGGCAGGTCTTCCGTATCCGAAAGTGTGTGCAGGCAGAGCCGCTTGTCCCCGATACGCATCCGTCCGGGCTTGAGGCAGATGTCCTGCAGCACGGCGGTTTCGTCCTCCATCGAGAGGGAGAGGTATTTCTCCACCAGCCCGGGACGTTCCTTCGTGCCGGTAATCTCCTCCGTTTCCAGGCGGCGCAGCCGGATATGGCCGGAGTCGTTCACGATATGCTCGAACTGCTCCACCGCTTCCAGGAAACGGGCCGCCATGTCCTTGTCGGTAATCTCCCTGGGCAGCAGGAATCCCCGGCAGAGGGTGCTGAAGTCGCTTTGCCGGCGGTTGCGCTCACGGGTGGTCTTTGTCAGATACAGGAAACAGCGGTGGTTCAGGTACGGCCTTTCGTTGAAGTGCCGCTCATAGCTGCGCGAGAGGAAGCTCTGTTCCTCCCCGCCGTTTTGGGGACGGTAGCTCTCCTTGGTGAACCAGTCCTGCTTGCAGACGATGCTGTGTTCGGGCAGTACCCTGGCGGCTTTTATCCAGGTGGAGTGCATGGCCTCATACTCTTCCGCCGTCACCGTGTACAGCTCGGGAAGCTCCACCTCGAAGGCCACGGTCAGGTCGGCATCCTTGCTCACGATGCAGCCGTTCTCCACCGAGAGCAGGGGGAACTTGCGTTCCAGCGTTTCCGCTTTCAATACATTTCTCATGATTGTCGTTTTTTTCTTTTTGCAAATAATCTGAAAACTCTCTTGCGGTGGATCAGGTAGCGCGGATGGCGTTTCTCCGCCAGCAGCTTCATAAGACCGTGTTCGCCGTAGCGGGCGTTCAGCCGGAACACCGCCCATGCCAGCAGACCGCCGGATACGGTCCCGAAAGGGATGCATATCCATTGGTCCACGCCTGCCAGGTAGAGGATGACCACCGCCAGAAGCACCGTCACCATACCGCCCGCAAAGACGAACAGGTATTGTGACTTGAGCCCCTTGAACTCGACGGGATTGCCCGCCCCCTTATTTACAGGATACTCCATACCGCTTAGAGGAAGAAGGAACGCAGGATGGTGGCGGCTACAATCAGAAAGATGCAGGCAAAGAACCAGCTGGCGGCGGTTTTCGAGGTGTCGGGATCACCGCTGGAGAACTTGCCGTAGGTCTTGATGCCGCCCACCAGGCCGAGCACCGCACCGATGGCATAGCACAGTTTGGTGGCGGGATCGAAATACGAGGTCATGAGGCTGGTCGCCTCGTTGATACCGGCAAGGCCCTGGCCTTGGCCCTGCGCGAAAGCACTGGCGGCAATCGCCGCGCACATCACTGAAAAAAGGATTCTTTTCTTCATTGTCGAATCGTTTGGGTAAGACATAAATTTGAATTCGACGGCGAAGATAAAAGGGAATAATACGCTGTGATTCAGAGGTGTCATCATATGTCACCAGATGTCATCAAATGTCATCCATCGTACGGCTTTATGTAAAGTGAATGGAGAAGGATATGGGCGGCAAAGCCGGTCAAATTCAGGATACCCCCGTTGCACATGATAAAAAAATCCCGTACACTTCAACGCGTACAGGATTTTCCGGACATGATATTGCCTTTTCAGACCAGCTTCCTCCAGTCTGCGACAGGTTTGGAAACGTTCCTCTCTTTTTTTAAAGGCAGAGCATTCCCTTCCTCATCCACATACTTTTCCATCAGCTCCTCTATCAGTTTCTTGTTCTCCATCTGGGAGGAGAACAACTCGAACATGTCCGTTTCCTGGATGGCACGCAGTGTCATGGCGGCCCGGTATGATTTGTTCTCATCTGAACCGGCACCATCCAAATTGAACAGCACGTCACCTACATTGAGCAAGTCGGCGGGAGTAACTGCCGGAACAATGGCTTCCGTCTCGGGAGAACGGCTGTCCAGTTTTTCCTGTTCGTCTTTCAGCATTCTCATCTCCTCCAAAGGCAGTTTGCATTCCACTTCATCTTCCGGAATATCCTCATCCTTGCCGATAAGGTCGCTTCCCATTTCCAATTGCTGGCTCATGTAAGGGGCAACGGTCTTTCCTGCATTCTCATCCAGATAGACAAAACGAGTGGCACCCATCACATCTGCCGCATTTTCCGGATTCCGGTGGTGGTCCTTCTCCATTTCCGGTTTCTTACGGGGAGTATAAAGCAGGTCACATATCTTACCTATTCTCTTCTTCTGCTCCCATACCTTATATAATAGATAAGCGGTACAGCCGAGCCGTATCGATAAATAAACTATTTCTTCCATTCTATCGGTTTTTGTGTAGCTTCCTGGTTATATATCTCGTTGATGATGTCCTGATACCTTTCCAGATGGTCTGACAGGACACTGTTTAAAAACATCGGGACGGACATATCCGGAGCAATGACCGGCAATACTTTGGCAACAGTCCTGTATAATGTATCGTTAACATAGGTCTGCCTTCTTGTACCCGCCAGCTTTGCTTCCAGAAAACGTAGCCGGTATTCATTGGTACCGGTTACTTCATCCGGAAATTTCCTCGTTTGCTTTTTAGAAGGACTGACAGAAGCCTTTTTATCTTGCGTCTCCCGGAAAGGGACGGCCTCTTTTTCCAAAGCCCCAGCCGGTGGAACTGTTTCCTCCAATGCCGTGACATCCCCTGCCATCATGCGCTTCAAGGCATCCTCGTCCACCCGGTAATCCATTCTTCTCTTGGTAGTCATAATATTATCTATTTAAGTTTCAGTATGGTTTCCATCTCCGATACTAGCAAGTCCAGGTTGCTGCCTTTCAGTGCGGAGGAAGATGGAGGGAACAAGGTGCTGCGGAACAGAGGCCCCTTCATCCCGGAATCTTTGTTGTAGCGTTCCGCACTGGGAATGACGGTCTCCAGCACCGGTAGTTTCAGAGAGCGGAAAATTTCGGTATAGCCGTTATACAGGCCTTTGGACACCCGTTTGTCCATCCGGTTCCAGAACATATGGATGCCACGCAAGGGTACGTCCGCATGCCGGTGCATGTATTCCCTGATGGCAAGGACAAAAGACATGCTGCTCCGCATTACCATCCTTTCCTGTGTAATCGGAGTGAATACATAGTCCATATTGATCACGGATTGGAAGACACCGGGCACATTCACGGTACCGGGGAGGTCAAAAAGGACAAGGTCATAATCCAGCTCCGACTTTTCGAGAAAGAGGCCGGCCGTCTCCCTGGCTTCCTCCGGGGTGGAGTTCAGGATGCTGTAGGCTTTCCTGCCGCTTGTTCCGAACTGTTCCACCAGCAAGTTTTGCAGATGCACGTTCTTTTCAATGTTCCCCACTTCCCAGTCCCGCATGGCACTGATGCTGTGCTGTGGATAATCACAATCCACCACAAGTACGTTATATCCGTTCAGGTAATGGAAATAACTGGCGAGCAACACGGTGAACGTGGATTTTCCCACACCGCCTTTCTGGTTGCTCAAAGCGACAAATAAAGGTTCTCTCTTCATAGGCTTGAATTTAGAGTGTATAACTTGTTTCATATCTGTCTGGATTTTTTCGTTTCATCACACGGCAATGCATCCGTTGGTATATGGCAATGACACATTGCTTGCCTGTTTGCATGAATACATTGCATACCATATTGCATCAGTGTAATGCCGGTTGCCGGAGGGTGTTGCCGTATAAGGTGCATTGCATTCATGTAATATGGAGCTCAATGTACCCCATACTGCATTGCACGGATGCAATGTGTTCCGTCATGCAGGACTGCCATGCGGCATATATGGCATTGCGCATACATGGATGATACCGCATTCGCGTCATGCACCACCTGTGGCAGGCAAGCAATACATCTTACAGGACAATGTTCCAATGTATGCCCTCATGCACTGTGCCAAAAGTAGCGGCTATTCTTGAAACTTCCGCCAACATTTCCCCTACCTGACATCAGATGTCGTCAGATGTCATCAAATGTCATATCAAACGCTGTTTACCAATCGGTTATCACTGTCTAATTTTGCAAAATCGGAATCAGACAATGGAAAGGAACTGACTTCGCCGGACCACAGCACACCGTGAACGTCGCGCGGCAATCCGACCATAGGAGGATTCTCTGTTCAAGCGAACAGAGCAAGTTGTGTCCTTGTCCGACAAAAAGTCTTTTGTCCGACAAGAACCAACTTGCCCGCCCAGAGGGGCGGGGGAATCCGCTCCAAAGTCGCGGATTCCGGAAGAGAAAAAAAGTACAAACCAAAAATCTCATGTGTATGGAGAGAACAACAGGGACAAGGACGGGCAGAAAGCCCAAAAGTGATCCGGCGGACCGCAAGTACAGTTTCCGCCTGAACGCCGAGGAGAACACAAGATTTGAAAAGTTGCTGGCGGATTCGGGAGTCGGCAACCTCACGCTGTTCATCAAGAAATCCATCTTCTCGGGACAGATAAAGGTCGTGAAAATAGACAAGGCGACGATGGACTATTACATCAGGCTGACAGAATTCCACAAACAGTTCCAGGCTGTCGGCAATAACTACAACCAGGTGGTACGTGCCTTGAAGAACAATTTCGGGGAGAAACGGGCGAGGGCATTGCTCTATAAACTGGAAAGGTTGAGCCTCGAGCTGATGCTCGTCTGTAAAAAGGTCATGGCGCTAACCCAGGAATACGAGCGGAAATGGTTGCAAAAATAAGTCATGGCATGAGTCTTTACGGGGTGCTTGCCTATAACTACGACAAGGTAGCGGCTGGTACGGCTGAGATCCTTTCCGGCAGCCGTATGATCTCCGACCGGCTGGGGTTGCCGAGCGGGGACATACGCATGGCATTGCTCTCTTTCGAGAACTACCTGCTGGCAAACCGCAACACGGAGAAGCCCGTCCTGCACATCTCCCTCTCACCGGCACCGGAAGACCAGCTGACTGACGGGCGGCTGGCAGAACTGGCGGAGCGTTATATGCGGAAGATGGGGTATGGGAACCAGCCTTACATCACCTACAAACATGCCGATACACACAATACCCACATCCATATCGTCAGTGTATGTGTGGATGAACAGGGGAAAAAGATCAGCGATGCCTACGAGCACCGGCGTTCCATGACCGCCTGCCGGGAACTGGAAGCGGATTTCGGCCTGCGGAACGGAGCGGATGTGGAAAGGCGGAATCCGAAAGCGGAACTAAGGAAGGTGGACGCCTCCTTGGGAGATGTCCGCCATCAGGTAGGCAATACCCTTAAGGCCGTGCTGGAAAGCTACCGTTTCCAGACCTTCGGGGAATATAGCGCGCTACTGTCCACGCTCAACATCGAGGCGAAACAGGTCAGGGGAGAATACAATGGTGTATCATACACCGGCATTGTCTATTCGGCCACGGATGATACCGGCAGGGTGGTCAGTCCGCCGTTCAAGAGTTCCCGATTTGGGAAACGCTTCGGAAATGAACAGTTGGAAAAGCGGATGCTGATGAACCTGAAAGCCCTCAAGGAAGGGAAACGGGCACCGTCCATACAGGGGGACATCGCCCGTGCCTTGCGGCTGGCGGATTCACGGAAACGGTTTGTGGAACTGCTCGGGCAAAACCGTATCGATGTGGTCTTCCGTGAGAATGAGCGGGGACGTATCTACGGTGTCACCTTCATTGACCACAACCGCCGGGAGGTGTTCAACGGCTCACGCATGGGCAAGGAGTTTTCCGCAAATGCGTTCAACGACTATTTCAAATGGTTGGAGGGCATATCCGCAAATGAACGGGACGGACATACCGCCGCGGAGCTCTGGCGGCATCATCGTTACAAGGACGGACAGGAAAGTGCGCTCGAACTGGCAGCGGGTATCCTTTCCATGGAAACCAATCTGCGGGATTACGAGGAGGAGGCTTTCGCACGCCGCATGAAGAAAAAGAAGAAAGCCGGGCGTAAGTCACGTGGCATTTAGACAAAACAAGTATCAACCCGTTTATCCACAATTTTTATGCAACAGGAAGACGATTTGAGGGCTCTCGCCAAGATAATGGAGTTCGGCAGGGCCGTGAGTATTTTTCTTTTGGTGGTACACGTTTATGTGTACTGCTATCCAAGTATCACCGCATGGCATCTGAACCTTGAGGTGATAGACCGGATTCTGGTAAACTTCAACAACACGACCGGTGTTTTCAACTGTATCCTCTGGACCAAGCTGCTGGCGGTGCTTTTGCTGGCCACCTCCTGTCTGGGCACGCATGGGATCAAAGGGGAAAAAATCACCTGGCACAAGATCTATACGGCCCTGGTGGCTGGAAGCGTGCTGTTTTTTCTGAACTGGTGGCTGCTTGAGCTATCTTTGCCACACACGGTGGGCTCCATATTGTATATCTGCACGCTTACCGCGGGTTATCTTGGCCTGTTGATGGCGGGTCTGTGGATGAGCCGGCTCCATAAGCACAACCTCATGGAGGACGTCTTCAACATGGAGAACGAGAGTTTCATGCAGGAAACCCGTCTGATCGAGAACGAGTATTCGGTGAATCTCCCTACAAGATTTTATTATAACAGGCGGTGGCATAATGGATTTGCCAACATAGTCAATATTTTTCGAGCCTGCATGGTTATCGGGACGCCGGGCAGCGGCAAGTCCTACGCGATAGTCAACAGCTACATCCGCCAGCTTATCGCCAAGGGCTTCGCGATCTACATCTACGATTACAAGTTTGACGACCTGTCCACCATCGCCTATAACTCGTTATTGAAGAATATGGACAAATACGAGGTCAAGCCCCGGTTCTATGTCATCAATTTCGATGATCCACGCAGGTCGCACCGTTGCAATCCCATCAATCCGGAATTCATGACGGACATATCCGACGCGTATGAGGCGAGCTATACGATAATGCTCAACCTCAACCGCACCTGGATCGAAAAACAGGGGGACTTCTTCGTGGAGTCCCCCATCATTCTGCTCGCGGCAATAATCTGGTATTTAAAGATTTACAAGAACGGCATTTACTGTACGTTTCCCCACGCGGTGGAACTGCTCAACAAGCCCTACTCGGATCTGTTCACCATCCTGACCTCTTATCCGGAGCTGGAAAACTATCTTTCCCCCTTCATGGACGCATGGAAAGGAAATGCCCAGGACCAGCTCCAGGGCCAGATAGCCTCGGCAAAAATACCCCTTACGCGCATGATCTCCCCACAACTCTACTGGGTGATGACCGGTAATGATTTCTCATTGGATATCAACAATCCGAAAGAACCCAAACTGCTCTGTGTGGGCAACAATCCGGACAGGCAGAACATTTATTCGGCAGCGCTCGGATTATACAATTCCCGTATCGTCAAGCTTATCAACAAGAAAAGACAGCTTAAATGCGCCGTCATCATCGACGAGCTTCCCACCATCTATTTCCGTGGGCTTGACAACCTAATCGCGACGGCGAGAAGCAACAAGGTGGGCGTGCTTCTGGGTTTTCAGGATTTCAGCCAGCTGACACGCGATTACGGTGAAAAGGAATCCAAGGTCATCCAGAACACGGTGGGGAATATTTTCAGCGGACAGGTAGTCGGGGAAACCGCAAAAACGCTTTCAGAGCGCTTCGGCAAAGTGCTCCAACAGCGTCAGTCCGTTTCCATCAACCGTCAGGACGTATCCACCTCCATCAACACACAGCTTGACTCGCTTATTCCGGCATCCAAGATTGCCAACCTCTCGCAAGGCACGTTTGTCGGAGCTGTGGCGGATAATTTCGATGAGAGGATAGAACAGAAAATATTTCATGCCGAAATCGTCGTAGACCATGCCAGGATCAGCGCGGAAGAAAAGGCTTATCAGAGAGTCCCGGTCATCAACGACTTCAAGGACAGGAACGGTAACGACATCATGATGCAACAGATACAACGCAATTACGACCAGATCAAGGCGGACGCACAGGCTATTATCAATGAGGAGATGCGGCGCATCAAAAATGACCCGGAACTCCGTAAACGACTGGGTCTGGAAAGCGAAAAAGGAAAGGAACCCGACAAATCATGACAAGTGCATGGGTAATTGAAGAAATTCGAATTCTGTAAATCCCAAAGTAGGATGAATCTCTGAAATATTTTGTATCCTCGCCATATCTTAGTTTGGATATTCCCCCCCCGTTTTGGCTGTCAAACCTTATTTGCGGGGGAATATCGAAAGATACAAAAAAACAACTAATTCACAATACTGTAAGTATGAATCAGTTGACTAATTTTATAGGATTTACTGAATGTCCCTTGCCGAATGTAAGGTAAAAGCACGACAAGGATTGCATTTATCTGGCAGGAGTAGGAGATGGAGGTAGCGCGGAATATGCCGATGGACTTTTCCGGTATAATCTGGTGGACGAGACGGTACTTTATCCGCTACCCCTTTCTTATGGTGGCGGAATCCCCCCTGACGGAAGAATTCCAGCCTGCCCGCTGGAAACTTCCTGGCCGCAAAACTTTCTCCAACGGAATCTGCCGGCTTATATATGAACGAAACATATGAAAATTCTATCTCAATCCATACATTTCCATTTTCTTGTATAGTGTCGGACGGCTCATCCCCAGCATTTTTGCCGCACGGCTGATCTTACCTCCACATTCTTCCAGGATCTTCCTTATTCGTTCTTTCTCTTCCGCTTCTTCCATCAAGCCTTTCTTGCATTTTCCACCTGTTTTACAAACGGCCGCCTCAAGACCCAAATCTCTGTGGGTTAACGAGGGGGATTCCGCCAGCAATACGGCACGCCTTACCCGGTTACCGAGTTCACGTACATTGCCCGGCCATGAGTGGGAAAGCATGGAGATTCTGGCTTGTTCGGTAAAACCGGAGGTTTCCACACGTATCTCTTCTGAATGTCGCTTACGGAAGAAATCCGCCAACGGCAATATATCCTCCGGACATTCGGAGAGGGAGGGCTGGCATATCTCAAACTCGGCGAGACGGTAGTACAGATCCTCCCGGAAACGCCCCTCCCGTATGGCACGCTCCATATCCTCGTTGGTGGCCGACAATATCCGTACATCGGCTTCAAGTTCTTTGCGGCTGCCCACCGGACAATACACTCTTTCCTGCAATACCCTGAGTAGCAGTGTCTGCATTTCAGGAGGCATGTTTCCGATCTCGTCAAGAAAGAGCGTACCGCCCCGGGCCGCCTCAAAATAGCCGGCGGTATCCTTTTTCGCGTCGGTAAACGCCCCCTGCACGTGACCGAAAAACTCCGATGCGGCGAGTTCCCCCCGGATACAACCGCAGTTCACCGCCACAAAAGGCTTGTCCTTACGTCCGCTATGCCGTTGGATCAGCTGCGCGACAGATTCTTTTCCGCTACCATTCGGTCCAAGGATCATGACGGAACAATCCAGGGGAGCCACACGACAAGCTATCCGTTCGGTCTCCCGGACCGCCACGCTAAACCTTTTCATGAATGATTTCCTCGGGGGAACGGAAACTGGCAGGCCGACCAATCCCCGTAACAGTTCCATCAGTTGTTCCTCATGGACAGGCTTGGGCAAGTAGTCTTTCGCACCCAATTTGACGGCACGCACCGCATCCGCAATGGAGGCATATTCGGTCATCACCACAAAAGGGATGTGTAACCCTTGGGACACGCTCCATTCCAGCAGGCTGATGCCATCCCCTTCGGGGAGGCGGACATCCGTCAGCACCAGCGCCACGTCGTTCCCTTTGATTTTTCGGCGTGCCGAAGGCTCGTCCGTGGCCGTCAATACTCCATAACCGGCTTTCAGCAGCCATTTCTCAAGAATATCGCAGAGGATCAGGTTATCCTCCACGACCAGTAAGGTCTTTTTCATTCCCGTCATCCCTTTTCTCTAATTCATTATTCACCTCATCCATCAGTGTCCGTATCTGCTCCATAACCCTCAAGGTGTGCCCTCTGACCGTCTCGTCGCCTGCGGCCTTGTCATGCAGGATTTTCCGGTAGTCCGACAACACGTCACCGGCTCCCAGCAATTCCCAGACCGGAGCCATCCGGTGCACGGTCCTCCGCATGGCCTCACGGTCCATCCCCTCCATTGCCCCTTCCAGTTCGGCCAGATCCTTTTCCGACTCTTTCATGACAAGCCCGAACATATGCCGGCGGTCGTCCGTACTTTCCATCAGACGGGAATAATCAAACGGGGACGCACCGGCAGCTCTGCCTGCCATTACGGAGGAAAGAAAGGCCAGCAGTCCTTTTGAGGAGAAAGGCTTGTGTATGCAACCGCAAAAACCGGACCTCGCATAGACACCCGAGTCGCCGTCACCCCGTGCCGTCATGACGGCGACAGGGATGGTACGGGAATTTCCGATATCCGAACCGCGCAGCAATTTCAACAGGCCGAAACCGTCGGTCACGGGCATCTGTATGTCTGTCAACACCAGATCGTAATCCAGACGGTCGAGCGCGAGAACCGCCTCTTTTACGCTCTGGCAGGTCGTGCATTCCACGCCGTGGCGTCCGAGCATGTCTTCCGTTATTCTCAAAAGGATGCTGTCATCATCCACTACCAGCACACGCTTGGGAAGTACCATGGCGGACTGTACCTGGAACTCCTCCGTTTCCGGATCCTCCGTTGTTTCCGGAAGAGGAAACGTCAGGCGGAATATCGTGCCCTTGCCCGGCCGGCTCTCCACGTCTATGTTTCCGTCCAGCACCTTCACAAGGCCTTTCGTGATAAAGAGCCCCAGACCGAACCCTTCAGAGTTTATCTCCTGCGCCGCACGCTCGAACGGACGGAAGACACGCTCCAGTGTCTCCCTGTCCATGCCGATACCGGTATCGCCTACCTCCACATGCAACCTGCCTTCCGCATATCCGGTATGGAAACGGACCGTACCGGACGGGGTGAACTTGATGGCGTTTGTCAGCAGATTGTCCAGTATCTGTTCCAGCTTGTCGGCATCTCCTCTCACCGTGATATTGTTGACAATCTCATGACACCTCTCGAACAGCAGGGCCTGGCCGGCCGCTTTCCGGGCGTATTCCTCCGATATGTTGTCTAGCAGGCTGCCCAAACGGAAAGGGATCTCATTACGGGTATCCCTGGTCTCATTGATCCTATAGACATCCATCAGGTTGTTCACCAGATTCAGTATATGGCGGCAGGAATGGCGGATGTTCTCCAGATAGCCTTCCCGTTTTTTCTTCTCACGGGTTTCCGAGGCCAGCTCCACACAGTTGCTGATATTGCCCAATGGTCCCCGTATATCGTGCGAGATGGTCAGGATGATCTGTTTACGCATACCGAGCAGTTCCTCGTTCTCACGGTTTATCCTTTGGAGCTGTGCCCGCCCTTCCCTTTCTTTCCTGATGTCATGCCGTATGATCAGGAACGAGATGAATAGCAAGGAGGAAGCGGAGACGATTACCAAGACAAACAGCTTGAAAGAAAAATCTCCGGCTTCCGTGATTTTTTCCTCACGACTGATGAACGCCGCCTGCGCTTGCCCGTCAAGATGGGTGACGAGCACGTGCAGTTTCTGGTTCAATGTCCTGTTCTGCCTGCGCAGGCTGTCCGCATATGCATTTATTCGGCGGTTACGTTCCTCCTGCATGGCAACCAGCCTGTCATTCAATTCCCGTAGCCCTTCCGACGGTTCGAGGACCTGTACACTCTTTTTCCCCCCGAGCCAGCCAGCGACACCTGTCTTCCTCCGGGTGACCGTCCGGATGCGGACCGCTTCCCTGGCAACGACTGGCAGACGGTTTGCGAGCAGGCTGTCTGCCTCCTCCAGCTGGGCGATGGCTTTCATGATGTGGGACAGATGCTCTTCCTTGGCCTCCAGTAAATGACATAAAGAATCGATCTGTCCGGGCAGGACAAACATGCCACAACTCGATTTCAATGTTTGCAGCAGGCTGTCCGTATGCAGGCGCTTTCCATGGTAGTCACGGAAGTCGGCATCCTCCCAGACAATGACGGACTCCCCGTCGGTGGCAAGTTCGGTGATATGGCGATGGGCCGTACTGATATCATGCCAAATCCGGCGTATCTCCGCTGTCTCCGATCTTATCGTACGCATACGGTCACGTTCGTATAACAGGATGGAAACCATGCCGCAAACGGCCACGACCAATATCATGTATCCTAGAAGTACCTTATACTGCAATGAGATATTCCCTGTTTCCATAAAAAATCAATGGATAGATAAAATATAGAAAAAGCCCCTGTCTCCTCCGGTGACCGGGTTCAGACAGGGGCTTCCGTATCGGGATGAATGAAAGGCTAATCTTACACCGGTTCTGTCAATCGGTTCCACCCGTATGCTGGCGGTTCCAAGACCGGGTTATGACAGATACCGTCCCATACTGCCTGCCGGAAACGCTACGACCTAATGCGGATGCGGTGAGCGTGGTTACCTCCTGCTGTCCGCTGATGCTCATGGCCGTGCCGACAGGCAGGGTCACATTGATGGGATAGGTACCAGTTGCCTCTGTCACACCTGCTCCTGCGGCACGTGCCACGATCTCAATCAGGTAAGCGGTGATCTTGTTCGTGCCGGACGAACTGATATCCGTACCGATCTTGTAGGAATAGGAAGCAGATGAAACAGCCATGTCACCGCTTCCGTACAGGTTGTCCCATGAGTCGGGAGAGAAGCTGACAGCCTCCGATGTTTTCGATGAGCTGATGGTGGCATTGCATAACAACGAGTAGGAGGTGAACTGGTCAACTGTCACCGTGACTTTCCCGTCCGTTCCTACCGTATATTCCGCATCCACCCATTGTCCGTTCACATATTTCTGTGCGGTGATGGTTTCAGCTATCTCAGGATCCACGTCATACTCTAACGTCACAGATTCCTGCAATTCGGCCGACGCGTTGGAACTGCTGACTCTCGTACCTATCAGCAAGGTACTTCCAACCGCTTTCGTAACGGCAGAACGAACTGCGGCCTGTTCAACCTCATCCGTTGAATAGATGGGAGTGACAATGATTTGCGTACCGGCTTCCACGGCACCTGCCGGGGCGGTCAATGTCATTTCTATCTCTCCATCCTCATTCCCTTTCAATGTCTCGGAAGTGACAACACCGCTGGCAGAACCGTCCGGCTCTACGTTAATCGCAGTTCCTTTATTGCTCAATGCCACGTTCCACACCGGATTGTTGCTGTCCCCGTCACTCACGGTAACGGAAGTCTCTTTGGACTCCTTGCCATCCGCTTCCGCCTTCAAGGTATAAGTACCTGCGGCTACATTTTCAAACACGAATGTACCGTCCGCCTTAGTCGTTGCGGATGTCCCGCCCATGGAAACGGTTGCCGAAATACCCTCACCGTCAACACCTGTCACACGTCCGCTGATACTATGTGTCACAGCCACTGTAGGCGGGGTTACATTGCTGTAATCGGGGTCATCGTCACTACAACTTGCCATACCCATCGCAAGGCAGGCAACAAGGAGCATGAAAGCCCCTTTCTTCATAAAATTGTACATAAATAAAATGAATTAAAATGTTAATTATAAATGATAAATAACTCTCATGACAGATGTTTTCCGGACCTTCTCAGTCATCCAGAATCCATTCCTTCCATCCGGCATAATCACTTGCCCGACGACCGGCATCCAACGCGTTCCTTGCCGACCGGTCTCATGTCCTGCTGCGATCCTCCTTACATAAGAGGCCGGAACTTCCACCATCACCACACGCCTTCCGTCCCTCAAGTGGAAAATCAACGGTTTCTTGTCCTTATAATGGAATTGCTCTTCCAACAGACATGGCGAATATTCCAACGCCAGCCAACTATCGCCACACCGATACAAGTGAATGGTCTGCCGATTGAACCGTTCCTGATCGAGGGCAGCTTCCAACCGGGTGTCAAGGAATTCAAGCAACAAGGGATATTCCATATTGTCGGTCTTTTACAACAGGTTGATGCAGAAGCATACCCCTCCCGAAAAATACTTTCCGTTCTGCAAAGAAGATTGTACCAGCAAGTGCTTCCACAGTTTCCAGTCGAAGCCCACATTCACGTCATCGCCCGTGTATTCGGCTATCAAGCGCAAATTCTTTTGGAAAGAAGGCTGATAAGTAATGCCGCCCACCGGGCCGTTCCACTTGCTGTTATAGTTGCGCTTCCAATGGCGGTACGCCACATGGATGCCAATGCTGTGACCTTTCAAGCCGATATGCTTGGTGGCGGCAATGTAATAGTTAGAAAAGTATTGGCTTTTCCCGTCCCCATTTTGAGGACTTTCTCCTTCTTTCCCGGTTCCCTCCTTGCTGTCCGTACCGTATGGATCATTGGCACCGATGGCTATAGCCGGCCACCATTTCCCTTCTTTCAAAGGTTGCAGTTTGACAGAAAAGTAACGGTCCTTGAAGCGTAATTTAGGATTGCCTTCCAAGACCTGTCCTTTATTGTCGATTGCACGCCCTTTCTGTAAAGTACAAGTATAGCCGATTTCCAGCCATGAGAAAGGAGTGATACTCAGATAATGGCTCAACGTATTGTATTTCCCCTCGTAATTGAATCCTTTGTCCGGCGTGAATTCCTTGTTCAAAAAATGCGCACCGACACGTGCCTCTCCGGCCTCATCCATTTCTCCGCTCGGTACATGGATCAGTCCGCTCATGCCCGTATATTGTTGGGCGTGCAAGAGTTGTCCGCTTCCGAAAAAGAACAGGCAACCGATTATCAGAATTGTAATTTGTCTCATGGTCTGCCTCCTTCCTTGTTGGTGAAGTCCGGTTCCATCCGATTGGCACCCCATTGCAGACGGTTGCGGTCGTAATGCCCTTCACGTTCATTTTCTTCCGGATCGGTGGAATACATTTTCACAGCGTATGGCTGTCCCTGAATGTCGTAAGTCAGCCTGAAATTGGAAGCCGGACGTACCATCACCTTACGGGCTTTCCGCTTGTAGGGTGGAATCATCATGATGACCTTGAAACCTCCGTTCTCCTTGCCTTGGTCACTGTATTGGGCATACAGACCTACCGTACAGTGCTTGAAATGACGCATGGCTTCGGCCGTCACGCCATAATCCTCATAAAGATACCGGCCACCGTGCAGCCGGAATTCCGTATTCACCTTTTCCAGATAGACGTTCACTCCGGCTTGTCCCGTCACTCGCTCCATCTTGCTGCATTCCCAATCTACAGCCATCGAGCAGAAGCCCGTCACACCCACTTGTGCGTCCAAAGCCAGCCATCTGTTAATCGGATACATCCATTTCACATCCAGCCCATAGCGTTCCCGTCCAAACAGTCCACCGCTCACTTTCAAGAATTGCGAACCGTTCCAGTCCCATTCCTTAGACAGCACTGCCATACTCAGGCGTACCTTCTTATACCGATCCCCATAATCATTATAAACGGGGATTATGGCCTGACCGGCCAATTGCCACCGGTTGCCGATGTGCCATTTCAGACCGGGAGTCAGGTTCACCAAAACCTCGTACATCTTCGTGTAGAAGATATCCCGATAATGCAATTCCGCCCCTGCAAACAATTCCACTTTGGGGCTGACCGGTGCCTGCGACAAAGCTTTTAAAGCCGGCAGCAACAGCAATACAACCACCCCCCCCCAATACCGTTTTCTCCTCATTGTCAATCTTTTTTGTTCTTATATATTTCTTTAGTACAATATTTCATATTGTTCCGCAATGTATTTCCATGTATATCGCCTCATGGCTATCTCTTTCATCGGCGTACCGTCCGGTGTATTCCGGTTCAGTAGTTCCGTCAATTCATCCGCAGTCTTGAAGTAACAGGCTTTATTCCCAGTCGTTTCCCGGTTATATACCACATCATACGCCAGAACCGGCTTCCCGAAAAACATCGCCTCCACCAAAGAGGGATTGGTACCGCCCGCACTATGCCCATGAACATAGCAACAGCACCAATTACGCAGCGCATACAACTCGTCCAAGTCATATACCGCATTCACCATTCGTATATTGCTGTATTCAGCGTATTTCTGTTTTAATCCACGGCTATATTCGCTCCGTTCCCAGTTACCCACGAACACAATATCTTTCCCGCTGGAGGCAAATGCCTCACAAATTACATGGCTGTTGTTCTCCGGCTCTATCCGGCATACGCTGACTGCATAGTTGCCCGGTGTCACCCCGTATTTCCGCAGGATTTCCATCTGCCGTTCTTCTGATATATTTCTCAGCACCTGGTCTCCCCCGTAGGCTATCAAAACCGCTTCCTTATGATAGGTCTCCATCACATAGTCCTGAATCCCCTTATTGTCTGCCACCACCACATCGGCATAGCGCACCGCCATTGCCTCACTGGTACGCAGGAACCATTTGGTGAATCCGCCCCATTTGGCTCTGCGATGTTCCAGACCGTCAATGTTAATCACTAATTTTTTCCGGTATAACAGTCTGAATACGGGAAGGAAAATACATCCCGATACCCCCAGTATGACTACCGTGTCATACCCCTTCAACGTGGAGAGCATCGACAGGATATCATAAGGCGTACTTTGCATGCCGTTGGCATGAAACAGCGGAATATATTTCAATCCGGCACCTTTATAAGAATCCCTCCGTTCCGCATAATCTTTACTGCTGCAAAACACGGTATACCGGATATCCGGAGAACAGTTCTCCCCGATAATATTCTCCACCAATGTCTCGAAGCCACCATATTTTGCGGGCACACCCTGTATGCCCACAATCGCTACTCGCTTCATCTAATAAAATAAAAGTTGTTTTTAAATATATGGAAATTCTCTACTTTTCCCGCTTCTGAAAATTGTTTGCGCTTTTCCCTCCAAGGACTGAATATAACCTAAAAGAACCGTTTGAGAATAAAAATCGTTGAAGGTTGGCAGTTGAAGATTCGCTTCATTCGTATAACCCCTGATTTCCGTTGTTATTCATTCAAGATTGTGAGGATTCTTTCAATCATTGTATCATCTTTGAAATATAAAGAGGCTTGGTATGATTCGTTAGCCATACGCATATAATGGTCTTTATCATTGAGCGTTTTCTCAATCAGACAGATGATCCGCTCCAATTCCTGCACATCAACCTTATACCCGTTCACACCGTCTTCCACCATTTCAGCAATGCCGCCTTCAGTCGGTACTATTACAGGAAGTCCCGCACTCATGGCTTCAAGGGCAGTCAGCCCGAAAGTTTCTACAAACTGACGTTTGTCCGATAGGTTCAGCACCACCGATGCTTTGTTGTAAAACGTAGAGACATCCGTCTGACGTGACAGAATCTTAATATTGTTCTTTCCCATTATCGATTGATTTCATCAAAATAGAAAGGTTTTCAGCCGATTTATATTTTTCCGAGCATTTCAAAGCTTCTTTTGCCAACGAATGGTAAAGAACCTTGTTGTCGAGCATTCTTCTTATTTGCTTCTGAATGATGTCTAATTCCTGCACATCCGTTTTGTAGCCATTGATGCCATCCACTACCATTTCGGCTATGCCGCCCACTGTAGGCACAATCACTGGAAGCCCGCCACTCATGGCTTCTAATGTAGTAAGCCCGAATGTTTCCACAGCTAATCGAGGATTGGTCAGACAAACTACAATGGATGCCGCATTATAAAAAATGGCCACATCAATTTGCCTTGGATAAATCGTCAGATTACCCCCCCCCTTAATATTTGTTAATTTATTGTCGGATAAGTACTTGTCTATGTTTTCTTGGGTGTCGTTAATTACCAGTACGAACTTGTATTGCGGCAAACGATTCGCTAACTCAATGAATTCGCGTGTACCTTTATACTCTTTTAGAGAACCCAGCATCAACACCGTCTTCCGCTCAAAAGCCGCTTCCGCATCGGGGTACAACTTGCTCACAAACTCCGTAGGCAATGCATTCGGTATCACAGTCACTCCTTTCTTCCTTTTCAGAAAAGAAGCCTGGTAAGCCGACACACAAATTATCTCATGCGCCAACTTCTGCATACAGCAGGCCAGCACTTTATAGAACGCCCCTTTGATAAAAGCGTTCTCGTGATAGTGATAGACCACCCGCTTCCCCATAATCCGACCAGCCAAAGCCGGCCCCACGGGCAGTAGCGTATTGATATAGAACACCACATCCTTTCTGAACAGATAGCGGAACGCAAAGAAGAAAGTATATAGCTGAATCACAGTGTAGCGCAACATCGTCACCGCAGGGTTCGCGGAAAAATGATACGGATAAGAATACCGCTTTATACCAGGATGTGTGTTCAGTTCATCCAGCACCCCGCCTTTTGAAGTAACCAATTCTACCTTTTTCCCTTTGCCAAGTAGCCCTTTAAGCACCATGTTCAATACTTTGGGGCTTCCGCTGTAGTCGTTGAAAAGGTGAAAACAAACGATACACTTTTTATTCATTTGCATAAATATTTGAGAAGTCCAATCCATAACTTCATGTTCCTTTGCACATCACCGGTAAACACGCCTTTTTCACGCTTCACGTAATGTGCTATAATGCCTAATAAATAGCTTGTGTAGGCTAAATCCGGATTGCCGAACAAAGATTGAAGGCGTTCTTTATCATGCTGAAAAAGTTTCCAGATGCCATCAGCACCTAAATGTTCCTCAAAAATGGCGGTTTGCGTGAAGAAGTGGAAATAATCCAAATAAGGCGGATAAGTACGCTTGGCGTATTCAAAGTCAAAGGCATATAGGCGGCCTTTTTCCACATATATGTTCCATGGCGTGAAGTCGGCGTGATAAAAAGAGAAAACCACCTCCCTATGAACATAAAAATTCAAAACTTTGCTCACACCCTCCACGATGGGTCTTGTTTCAAATCCCGGCAGGTTATTCATTTCCTCGCAGAGCAAGCACAAATCCCGATAATACTCCGTTTCCTCGAAAGGGATGTGCTGCTTTGTCTTTTCGTGCAGTTCTTCAAGGAATGCCATTTCCCTTTCGTTCCACCGGTGGTCTGTCGAAGAGTGCCGTGTCTTGGTCGTAGTTTGCACAAACAGCCCCAGCCCGTCTCTCCACTCTCCGCTGTACAAACACCGGGGGACGGATGTCACCCCTTTTTGTTCCAAATAGTCCAGCGTTTCCTGTTCTTGCCGAAAAATATGCTTTATCTCATCGTTGTCACTGAATTTGGCATAGCCTAATATGCGTGCCCCTTTGCTGATTTGCATGGTTATCTTTTGATGTACGCATGGAGTGCCGCAAAAGATAGAGAACTCTATGTCGCCCGTGCCAAACAACCGGCATAGTAGTTTTTCCAACTCTGGGACTAATTCATACCGCTTCTTTTCCGCTCCGACTGCTTTATTGACAACACCCAGCCTGTAAAGATAGGGGAATAAGGCCTTCATCCCTTTTCCTTTTATTCCGCTGGGCTGATAGAGGTTCATTGCCGTCCGCATATTCTTGGCAGGCATCAGCCACCGCTTGCCGTCAGCGTTCGAAAAGGTATAGAAAGTATTGCTTCCCCCCTCATTCAGAAGGAAAGGCAAAAGATGTGCTATGCTCATTCTATTTATTGCTTATTCCAGGCTTTCATTATGGCATCCCGTATTTCTTCCCCGCGCGATTGCCATGTAAACTGTTTGCCTGCCAGGCGGGCACGTTCTCCCATATCAGCCCTTTTCTCCTTATCGGTCAAAGTCAGAATGCCTTTGCCCAATTCCTGTATGGTAATCTTCCTCTCACCACGTTGCACGATGATGGCATACTCTTCGGAAAAATACCGGGTATATCCGGTCGTATCAATACACAGGAGCGGTTTCCCCAATGCCATGCTGTCGAACGATACGGTCACGGCTCCCTCTTTCAGCGAAGCGTTTATCACGGCATCGCATTTCTTCATATATTCAAAATAAGTATCCATATCCACTTTACCGGCCATTGTCACATACGGTTCCAATCCATACCGTGCAATCAATGTCTTTAACCGTTGCTCGTCTGCTCCTTTGCCGATAATGGTCAAGTGAATTCGTTGGTTCTCTTTTACAAAAAGCGCCATTGCCTCAATCACCAAGTCGAAGCCGCGCCAGGCATCCAGCCGTCCCACAGTGACAAACTCCGTAATTTCAGAAGAGTTCACGGATTCTTTCCGGGTTGCAGGCTGTTTTTCGTCCACTGCCACGTCTGTAAACAGTATGGCTTTCTCCCGATGCGCCTTCGGTATCTGCATCCGTGTTATATCCGTCTTGCATAATATCAGGTCCGCATTCCTGCATCTCCGTTTGAATCCCGCGTTCCGTTTCATCAGGCTCACCGCCATGTGTCTCATCCGTTCTATCATCTTCGACTTTCGGTCATAATGGTCGGCATACTCCATCGGAATTGTTTCCATGCCACCTACTGGTCCCCACACAAAGAACTGTCGTTGTCCGTAACTGCTCACTTTCCACATGACATTGCCATAAGTCAGGTGGTGGAAAATCCGTATGTCATTCTTCTGCATTGTTCGCTTCACGATGCCATTGGTACATGCCTGCCAGATGTTATAGTAAGTTCGTACCCCACGCATTCCCTTTTTCCAGAACCGTGCCCATTTTGGCCAGTCATAATATAGGAAATGAATGTCGCTATATTCCGGGTGTTCGCCTATCCACGGCTCTATGGTATGCCGGTTACTCTGCCGGGTCAGCACCCACAGCTCAAAGTATTTCGACATCTCCAATACCCAATGCCAGCCCACGCCGATCTCACTGCCCAAGCCCGGTTCGCAAGCGTAGGCAGAGATAAATATTTTCAGCCTGTTCATTTCTACTTTATTGACCATCTTCATAAAATTATCAATTCATATCACAAAAGCACCTGTCAATGCCTATATCATAAGACCTAATCTGTACACTTTGTTCCAATGTATCTGAACATAGCATTGAGAAAATCATGCCGTGCCATGACAACCCCGATTACGAAAGTAGAATAGTAATAAATCAACAGATGTAAACGGGTTTGTAACAGATTCGCCCCCTGCGTAAAAAAAAGGCAATATAGAATAAACAAAGGGCACAATAGTAGCAGTTCTATATCGGTAGCCCCCCAAAAATGCCACTCGCTATTCATTCCATTCCAGTACCAATATATACCTCCTTTTATTAGCAGAGTGTCCACCTTGGTAAAGATCTGTGAACAATTAATCTGCACCTGATTGATTTACCATTTTCCCATAAAAAGTAATCTTCCCGTCAATTTCTTTTTTCCATGGTGTTTTATATGACAATTTAAAGCACCAATCGTTTTTGATTAAACGTTGATAGACAGGCTCTTCATAAACCTTGTTCAGAAGAAAATGCAGCTCATTTCTTTTCACATTGAACTCTTTATGCTTCACAATAACCTGCCGCATATAGGGAAACTTGCGATAGGCGTAATCCAACAAATAATCCAATATTAAATAATGCGGTAAGCATGCTTCGTTTATGTTAATAGTATAGAGCATATCTCTTAAAAAAGCAAATAAAGCGTTTTGCTTTTCATTAGTTCCTAAATTCCAGCCGCACCATCTGCTGTTCGACCACATAGGCATATCTGCCAGTCCACAGGTAGATGGCGAATAAAACAGCTCTTTTTTCGCGCTATCCGGTATGGCATAAGGAACATAACAAGTAGAGTCAACCCACATGCCTCCATGTTCAGCAAGAAGAGAGATTCTCAGAATATCGGACAAATGAGTGTAACTGATTTCACCGTTATCTACTTTTCGGTAAATAACTTCCGGAATATTCACATAATTACGGATATTTTCTTTCGTAATTAAAGTGACCAAGCCATTGTGCTGTTTAAGTTTGGCAAAACAGCATTTTACCAAAGTAGGCATAGCACCCGCCCCCTGCCACCAAAACACCCATATAGGATAACTCGAAAGCGGAATAGTGTCATTTAATTGCACTTGTGTAGCACTTCTGTATTTCTCAATAATCTCTATATATCTTCTTCTCTTTTCAAAATATCTATCCATATTACGGGTCAAATGCTTTAAACTCCAAAAGCCGATAGTTTTCTTATGGGTGTAATTCCCAATCCACCATACAAGGCTTGGAAAAGCGATTGATAACCCGTAATTTTTCCACTGCTCAAAAAAAGAAGATAGAATCCACTGAGTTCGTGAATATGCCTTTGCCCATAAACCTTGTGTCTTAAATGTTACCGCTGCCATATTATTTCAATCGTTTCAAATTCTTCTTATGTTGTTTCTCAAATATAATATTAAGAATCTTCGTCACCGCCTCTTGTGGAGTGCCTTCATTCATCACTTTGTAATAACCCTTTTTATTCTTCAGATAATCTATTTTTGCATTGATTGCTGCAATGCCCTCCGTATCCAGCTCACGCTTTCGGGCTAAAATAGTATCTGTTTGGGCAGTCAGCAGAATGTTATAATCCAGCGATGGGATAAACAGCCTGCCAAACCCATAAAGGAACTTGGGATTGAGATAGATACGGCTGCGGCGGCTGTCACAGATAATGTCGGTATAATAGCGGTCAAAAATCACCAGGCGAGTGATGCGCGTCATCGTCTTCACCTTAGCCCAATAACCCAAGATATAGTCCACAGAATAGTAGGTCAAACGAAGCAGCGAATTGGACGCACCCGTCCGTCCACCCCGATGCGGATCGCTGTAATTCCTGTCCACCTCTTTCTTTACCCCGGCAGCATGCGCCACCTCACCCAAATTGCCAAACAGCGTAGGGCGGAAATGGTAATAGGCGTGTGCCTTGCGAAACACATCACCCAGGTTATCAATAAGAGTATCAATCACCGTTGTCTTGCCCGACCCGTCCGGGCCGGTAAAGCCGATGGAGAAACCGGTGCGCGACCGGAGATAGTTCCCCACAAAAGTATATAAGAACCTAAACACGTTCCCCACAAAAGCCAAGACATTGCGACGGCAGTTCCATGCCACCGCTTTCAGCAACAATCGTTTGCCCGGTACTCTGTCACATTGGACTATCGAATCACATCCGTACAAATCCTTCACCTTAGCCACTACCGAAGGCAAGTACTCAGCTGTTTCGCGCGTAGCCCTATACTTTTCAGGGTAATAACTTCCTACCGCCCTATTGTACAAATACTTATCCAAAAATTGACAATCCACGTCCACATAATGCAAGAAACCATTAAATTTCTTGTATTGCAAGAACTCTTCGGCATCCATCAGCAAAATACCGAATACCGAAGTGTTCACAAAGAAGTCCCATTGCACCAACTCTGTACGGTCGCCCAGCACCTTGCCGCACACCAAGGTGAGCAATCGGTCACTATGCAGATAAGTCACTATTTTCCAGCCGCTTTTATCTATCAATGCCACCAGCCGGTCTATCATATTCCGATAGCTCTTGCGGGTAATGATAATGTCAATGTCACGACTCCTGTTATTGTCAGGCAGTCCCTCAAAATTTCTCAATACAGCATAATCGGCATTTTCATTCAAGAAACCGATAACCTGCTCAATATGTTCCACAGCTATATTTCTCATCATTTCTTGATATAATTTGCGTTTATTTTGTCCACGATATATAAAGGTTGGTACCATACGGATTTCATCAAAGTCCATATACCTTTCATCCAGACGCCACTTTTCAGATAGAAAACCCCATTGCGCAAGCAGTCCGCTGCCAAAGAGTCTTTTTCAAGTTTGCGCATTTCTCTTTCCGACATGCTGTTCATAAATTCGATAAACGTCATTTCTTTTTCACCTCTGCGCCTCAGCAACAAGTTCTTTTTCACAAACCGCATTTTGATAATCATATTGAAGTGGTTGGTGCTTAGGGTATCTGCTTTTCGATAAAGGTAAAGTACTTTGGGGATGGTCACAATTACTTTACCCTTGGTGTAAAGGTCGCTCAAACGTGTCCATAAATCCAAGTCTTCGCAATAGTCACGATAGCGAGGTTTGCCTTCCGGAAAGCCATCCAATCGGAATCCTCCCACTCTTAGCGCATCGTTTCTTACAAACATGGTCTGTATCGGAAGAAAGATGAGCTTGTTTTTTTGCGCACGTTCCCTGAACATTTCTTTGGAGGTATCGCCGATAAAAAGCCCCCCTCCAATTTCATTATCTTGATTATCAATATATTTCAGCCAAGAACTAACAGCCATTATCTCTTGGTCACAGGTCAATAACTTATATTCCTCTTCTATAAGTGTAGGAAGAGGAAGATCGTCAGAATCAATAAACACAAAATATTTCGTGGTTACATGATTGATTGCAAAATTCCGTGCATGAGCAATACCTTGATTCTCGTTCAAACGTATCAATTCATATTGCCTATGATGTTGCTCAAAGAAAGCATCTACCTTTTGTGTACTATGGTCTGTACTGCAATCGTCCACTATCAGCAAGTAGAAGCCCTGCATCGTTTGATTATAGATATATTGCAAGGTTCTTTCGATATACACTTCCGCATTGTACATACAGATAGCCACTGTTAAATCCATCATCACTCTTTGTATAAAAGATTGTTTCTATTTTTTCAAAATCCTCTAATTGCAAATCTTCTAAATCGTAAATATATGAAATTCAGCAAATTACCCCACCGTAAACTTTATAAAGATAATACATTCGTAAATTCCCATTCAATGTATTAGTTATATTTCTCAACTTATTCAACATCGAGGTTTCTACTTCGCCACAAGTGTTATGTGTATGTATTCTGTAAAGCATCGTAGGCCGATAAACCGTAGCAATGATTCCCTCGTTAGCTGCCACGGCCATAGCAATAACACTATCCTGCATTCTTGAATTATTGAATGGAAAAGAAACCTCTTTTGCCCTGTGGTTGAAGCACATCACGCAACCGGCTATAAATGTGCCTAATCTGAGTTGCTCTAATGAATTCCTTTCTTTCATCAATTTATTCAGTTTCTCAATAGGAAGATTGGTGCGATTTAATTCACTCTCCAATATTATATTTAAATCCGCATCCACCCTTTTCTTATCGGTGTGGATTAAAATAGGTTTGTCAGGGTTTGTTTTCTCCAATTCTCTAACTTTGTCGATACTTATTTGAACCTTTTCCGGAAGCCACACATCATCTTGGTCACAGAACATATAATATCGGCTTTCCACCATATTGAGTAAAGTCATGAAATTCATACAACACCCTTGTCTTGTCAAACCACTGTCAACCCACATAATTCGATTATTGTCAGAGTATTTTTTGATAATGTCTAAAGTCTTGTCTTTCGAACCATCATCTTGAATATAGAGTGTCCATTCATTATTGGTTTGCGATAAAATACTCTCTATCTGTGCATCCAAATACTTTTCGCCATTGTAGGTTGCCATCAGTATGGCAATGGGCTTTGTGTTAATTATCTTGTTCATCTGATGTATAGTTATTATAAAAATATTTCGTTGTTGCTAAGATGAAATAGCACCCCCAAATGTAAGAGAAGTTATTAATGGTCATTCCAATCAGAAAAAAAGCAAGTAAGGTTTCTACTGATAGAAAACGTGGAATACAACACATAAAAATCAAAGATATTGCTACAATAAAACTGATAAGTCCGTATTGATCGATATTCCCCATTTTGGCTGTTTTCAAAGTGGAATACCAATTATTTCTCTGTTCCACAGATACAGTACCTTTTCCGAACCAAGTTTCAGACGAGGTTAAATCTGTATTAGTCAACGTGTTTACTAACGGGTTGATACGTGCAGCCGCACTATTATCGGCTATGGTTATTTCATTTACATCCAATGTCATCACTGCATTTACGGTTACCAACATTCGTTTCGCGGGTAAATAGTCAACATTTGTCAAAATTGCATATCCCAAAGAAAATGCTAATAGCATATGAACAATATATTTCTTTTCAATAAAATACAAGGATAAGAGGATTAAAGCAATAATTGCCGTACCACTTCCCATAAATAACATTACATACAAGAACGCAAATACGATTTTTCTATGATTGTCCCATAAATAGCGGAAACTGGGTTTATTGCCTAAATACAGTTCCTCCATTCGCAGAAAGCCTAAAAACAGGAAAGCCAATATGCGCGCGGATGAAGAAGGCTCGAAAGTAAGTGTATTAAAATGGATAGGTGACAAATAAGTCTGCCCTACCATATTTAAAACAGGCATATATCGTAAACCTACAGCGGAAAAAAGTTGTTGTAATACGGCACAATAGAAAAACGCCCATATAAACACCTGCAAGAGTTTCCTATAATCATCAAACGAGAATGCGCCATCATATACCAGATTATAATACATGATGAACGTTATAACGAACATGAACAGATATCCGATGGTGGAAACACGGACATAAGATTGCATAGTGGCACAAAAAAACACCACTATAATATAAAGTGTTCCTATGAGAAAAGCTTTGGATAGATAAGGAACTTTTGTGGTAAGTATAAATGGAGCCAATGACATGAGTACAATCTTCAACGGACTTACTCCGAATCCCTCTACAAAGAGAATTTGCGTACACATCACTATTAGATACACGATTGCCAATGAGCGATGTGTAAATAAAGAACCAATCTGAATCATTTTCCTAATAGAGATTTAAAATGTTTGTCAAACAGAGGGACAAGCAAATGCTGAATAGGCATAGAAAGGCAAAAACAAGCTAAGGAAACCCAATGCGAGAAAGTTT
Source organism: Bacteroides stercorirosoris (assembly GCF_900142015.1). GTDB lineage: Bacteria > Bacteroidota > Bacteroidia > Bacteroidales > Bacteroidaceae > Bacteroides > Bacteroides stercorirosoris. Next base: position 39,064 of record NZ_FQZN01000021.1, on the reverse strand, counting down.
CATGAAAAACGCCTTCCGCACCCCATTGAAAAAGAACCTCTATAATGGAATAGTGAGTAACCATCAATAACAACGAATTTCTTCCCCAGAAATCAAAGTAGTTCATAATGCGACAGTCTTGGGTGGCTTTTGAAAGGCAAAGAATGCCCCAAGGACCTATCAATGAAGCCAAAATCATATTGAAAAATGACAAGGGCTCCGGTAAATAGTTAACCAACACGAAGGCTGATGTACATAAACAAATGCCTATTGACAATAATTGTTTCCGTGATAAGTTTGAAAACTTTTTCCCTATCAAATGAAAAAAATAGTAACCTCCGGCAATACCAATGCAGGCTCCTGATATGTTGAGCATGGTTCTAAAAGGGGCATTGATTATACGGTAGATAGTTTCTTGTTGAGCATCAAAAATGTGATGGTAGATATTCATATAAGCTATTATGGCAAGAAAAACAGCAGTTTGTATCCATATTTTCTTCTTGTAGAGCCAATGCCAGACTAACTCTCCCCAAAACAATGCTGGAAGAAACCACAAAGTCCCAATTCCTCTTAATGTTACTGATTTATAAGCTTCTCTTGCAATAAGGTTTAAGTCATAATACCCTGCAAGCAGGAGAATAAAATCAAAAACAAGAATTATGACGGTCCAGTAACAATAAGGAATACCCAATTGTTTCCAACGCTTTTGAAGCAGTTCTTTGGTTGTGGAGATGTTTTTCCGACTGGCCATCAACCATCCGGATGTCACATAAAACATCGATATCATAAAAGAACCGACAAAGGTATTCACCTCAGTAGGGAACAGACCATTTTCATAATGCAACAACACAATACACAAAATAGCCAGTCCCTTCGCCATATCAATATATCTTTCTCTTTGCATAAGTGTTATCTATGTGCAGATTTATAATGAAAAATCAATAGTGCAATATATGTTTGTATGGATAATATAGCCATGCATCTTCCAAGAACAGAAAAGCCGCTATAGCGCTTTATAAAATAAATTCGTGCTTTTTCCCAGTTCTTATAGCGTTTTATCGGATCTCCTTTTTCCGATTTTATATGTCGGTGTACCGCCTGTATATCCGCCAAGTAGTATGTTTTTTTACCAACCCTTTCCACTTGCTTTGCCAGTATGGCCTCTTCGCAATACAGGAACACGTTTTCGTCAAAAAAACTGATGCTTTGCATAAAGTCCATACGCACTATCAGGCAGCAACCGCTAACCTTACTACAAAAATGGCTCTCCCGGTAATTGTCTATAAAATCGTATGTATCTGTTTTCTTTTTCTTGAAAGGAACAGTCACCCAGTTCCAACTGCTACTCCAGTGCCCTTCCCGGCGCATCGGATTCTGATGCACTCCATCCGGTGTCACAATGTCGCTGCCACATACCACAATCTGTTTATCCTGCCGCATCCGTTCCACCATACGAACCAAATAGTCCGTTTGCGGGAACTCTATATCAGGATTGGCAATCAATGCATATTCATAGCCTTTCTTTGCGGCATAGCGCAATCCTATATTGTTACCGGCATTGTAGCCACGGTTCTCTTTGTTTTCAAGGAGTGTACAGCCTTGCTCGCTGCATAAGGTGCGCAAGTTTTGTAAATCTGCCTCCACAGAGCAGTTGTCTACCACCACAATCTCAATCTGTATACCCTCCTGTTTCTTCAAAAAAGAAATGCATTTGTGGCAATCGGTAGACGAATTATAGTTCAATAATATTACGGGGATTGTCATCTTCGGTCAGTATTTTCCTTATTGTTTCTTTTTCCTCATCATCAACAGGAAAAGTTTTCTCCTGCAAGCAGAGCTGAAGTTATAAATGGGCAATAGTGCTTTATACCATCTTTTCCCCACCGTATAGTATAAACTTCCCTTGTCGAAACCGGAAACACGTCCGCCCAAGAAAATCACCTTGAACAATTCTCCTATTGACAAGCGTTTGACCAATGAGAAAAAGAAGTCGGAACCGCCTATACGAGTGAGTGGTGAGAGATTGACTGCATCGGAAAGTCGCGACAAGGAATCAATGGTAGTTTTTGCCCAAAAGTAAAGCAATGTTGAATCTACCTCCCTCATTTCACGTACCATTTTTCCCATCGCAACACCGACTTCGCGATTCATCCGCACCGTGTCAGTATCTTGATAGGCTTCGCCTTCTGGAAACAAAGGAGTAACCCCATCAGTATTACGCTTATACCCCACGGTTGTTGGATAAGGCGATGCCGAAAAGTAGGACTCTATCACAGCCGTAGCCGTAGTATCAAGTTGCCCCATGGGGAAATAGGGTTTATAGTCACCATAGCAACGAGGCAAGACATCAGCCCGTACCCCTAAATAGTAAGTGGGCACTTGCAGACTACCTTGAGCCTTCACTATACGGTTGAGCATGAGCCGTGATGTACCTAACCATCCTACATCCACCATAAGCGAACGGCTGCTACCTAAGATTCCCTCCTGACGGAAATAATCAAGGGCAAGAAGCAATGCCTGGCCGCATTGTTCCTTTAACCAAGGCGTAAACGTAGGATGATGGAATATCTTTTGCAAAAAATCATCCGACTGAACTTGCGTAGTAACCTTGTCATAATTAAACTCGATGCCGAAACGTTGTCGCATCTCCATACGGGTGGTCTGGAACAGCCACAGCAAATCATCTACCCGCTTACGCAACAACGAATGCTTGTCTATGATATCCAAGAAACCTTGTTCTTCCATTTCGCTCAGATAAGCTTGTATCAGCGAGCGTCGCGAAACGAATAAATAATTGAGTTTCACATTATCTGGATCCAATGCCTTAGCCATCTCCAACATAATATACCCGTCGCGCGAGAGGAACTGCAAATAGTCGATATGCTGCTCTTTTGCCTCTTTAATTATGTCAATTACAAAAGGCAAGTAAGTAGGTGCTACATAGTCGGCAGCAAAAACCGCTTCGGGAGTATTTAAGCCACGCAACCGTGCCATACGGCTGATGCCCACCAGCCATTTCAATTGCCAGCCGTTGCGAAACGACCGTGCCTGTGACATCAACCGCGCCTCAATAGGCGTATAGGTTGTATCTATCCAACGTGCATTCACCCCATTCTTCCGTGCCATCTTCACATCGCTTCGCTTGTTATCGCCATGATGTATCCACGTTTCGGGATGATATGTACCTCTTATTTTTCGAAATAGACCACCATTGTCCTTACGGGCACTCCATTCGCAAGAAACAATAACCTCATCTGTAGCCTCTGCACAATTTTCTCGAAGCAGAATTTCTTTTAAAAAAGAAGAGCTCAAATACATATCCGAGACAAATTTTATAACATATCCTTTACTACGATAGTCATTGATTTTGTCTTGCATCATAGGGTTAGCCATTAGCATCTCTGCCTCTACCTTCAATTCCATTTGCATCAGTTCGTCAGTACTATATCCATCTAAACCTGCACCAATGGCTGAAGCATACATGGCCTCAAATGTTTCTCCCTTAACAGTGTGTCGCCAAATAAGAAAGGCTTCGCGCCTATATCGGTCTTTTGGATAAAGACGTTGGGCCAAAATAGGAAGAACCACTTCCGGATTCCCACATTTACGTAATAAGACTGTATCAAAAATGTCAAATGTAGCTAATCTCATCGCATGGAATATTTACAATAGGCATAAAGCAATTGCAACATCAGATGCAGTGCTATTGCATATTGGTGCTTCTTTATTAAATATTTAATTTTTCTTGTACCTCTCATAAAAGGACTACAAATTGCATCATTCCAAAATACCTTTCTGTCTTTTTCAAAGAAGGTACTAAAATAAAGTGCTTCATATTCATCGTATCGACCATTAAGAATATAATCTAAAGGGTATGCACCGATTAAAGTTCGTTTTATTGCTTCACTGGTAAATTTTGTATTTTCATACTTTTGGCTTAATAGTTCCATTCCTTTACTCACTTGATTGAGGGTGTATTCTATTTCTTCTATTTTCAGATTATATCTATCCGCTCCAAATTCTTCTTGAATGTAGTTGTATCCGGTTGACGATATGGTAACAACGCTGTCGCAATGAAGTAAATAATTTAGATTAAATATTAAATCCTCGCCTAAACGAATATTTGGGTCGAACTTCAAATTATTATTCTGAATTATACTCCTTTTATAAAGTTTCCCCCAAGGCACCGTTGAATATAAACGATGAAAATGCGTAGAAAAAAATTGCGGAATCTCACTATCTATATAGTGTTGACTCTGTATAGCGATTATATGCGCCCCATTCATATATCCACCCAACACCCAATCAGCTTCTTCAGCGATTAGATTTTCCACATACGTAGCTTGAATCTCATCATCTGCATCCACAAATATGATCCTATCACCGGTTGCATACTTTAATGCCGTATTACGCGCTCTACTCACTCCACCATTATCCTGATGAATCACTTTTACATTCTTATATTTCTCGGCATATTCATCACAGAGTTTTCCAGTACCGTCTTTGGACCCATCGTCAACGATGATAATCTCAATGTTCTGAAACGTCTGCCCCAGCAATCCATTAATGCAAGCATGAATTGTCATTGCTGAATTATATGCTGGGACTATGCAGCTAACACTTTGAATAATATAGTTATTCATATCAATATCTATTTTCTTTTTAAGAAACGATGAACAAATGTTCTAAAAGCAGACGAGGCAATGTAATATAATGTAAATGTAAAACAAGCGAAAACCACAGTGAATATCGCGGCTTGAATTATCCAATGCAACCATTTGTGTAGTCCATGAATAAGGGGTATGAGATATTCCATCATCTTTATGCTCCCTATGTAGCCTATAAATAATGGGAATAGGTGCGCCAAGAGTAGTTTCACGTAATTCGTTATAGGAAGCTTGAATCCTTTTGTGAAAAGGAAATAAGGTTTCCATCCATGAATGATAATCAATGTGGCTCCAACAGGGCCGGCCAGCACTCCGGGCAGTCCATATATGGATCCGAACACGATAGACAAAATAATAAATAAGGCAGATTCAACCAAAGGCGCCCAAACATCATAGAACAGTCCGTAGCCAAACAGGAATTGTTCTGTCACTCCCCGAAGCATCTGCAAGAACAGTTGGAGGATAATCAAATACACTATTATATCAGGCAATATGTATTCTTGCCCCAACCATAGTGAAATAAAAGAAGAAATCAGGTAGGATACACATAAAGTCAGCACACCGGCAGCAAACATACGTAAAGCAAACAGTTGTTTATAAACACTCCATATTTTTTGTTGATCACCTTCCGATATCAAGCTGCCCACTCCTGCATTTGTACTATCAAGTATTCCTCCCAATAGTCCTTGAATGCGTTGCGTAACAAGTGTGTAGTTTGCATAAAGAGCCACCGTGGGAAGCGAGGCGAAAGCATATATCAAAATAGGCAGCATCTGCATTTGAACAAAACTTCCCACCTTATGGGTAAAAAGTTGCTTGATGTATTTCCCTATTTCGGGATAGTCCTTATACAGTTCCTTGCCGGTTCTTACATCAGTCTTCAACCAAGGATAATATTGATAAACCTTATGGTTGAGCAACATGGAAAGAATGAAACCACTTAACAACTCTAAGGCAAAAAACAGATAAAAGCTACGGGTATAATAGGCCAATGCCATTTGGAGAATGACCTTCACGGTATTTACAAGCTGGAAGAAACCTGTAATCACATAATTCCGCTGATCAGCCGATAGAATAGAGATTTTATAACTGATAAAATAGCCGAACATAGAAGATATCAAAAAGCAATAGAACCCTATATATACAACCGTTAATGAAATTCCCGTATTAGCGAATATCCATGGCAAGAAGGCTGACAACAGGATGCCAAGTATAAAAATGCAACTCCCGATTTTCCGATACAGATAGCCCAAGACTGAGATTATACCATCAATCTTCGTCTCGTCCTCATCGAACAAGGGCTTGTATAACACGTATGCTATTGCACTGCCCACACCTAACTCCGCCAGATTGAGAAAGCCCAACAGACTTTGAAGTGTACCGGTCAGTCCTATAAATTCGGTACCTAAATAGTCAAGTAGCGTTTTGCGCGTAAAGAACGCCACTACCAAGGTGAGGAAGTAGCACAACATATTCATCCGCGCATTCAACAGACTTTTCTTTGTCCTTGATTCTCTTCTCATTTAGTTAATTTACTTTACCAAATATTCGACACTGTAACTTTTGTGCTTGAATGTCATATTTGTATTAGATTTTACGTTAATTAGTTTTTACATTCGCACCCTAATACAGGCGACTTGTCTGTTAAACTCTTTGTCTTCCCCCAGAAAGCATCTTTCCTTTTTTGATGGGCTGTATGATGGTCACCTTTTCGGGTGCATATCCCTGATACCCGGTATCTTGATACGGGATGCAAGAGATAGGTATGGAGGTGGTTGCAATTGTTGTCGAAATGCTTGGCATGGACGATGAAATCCTGATGGAACAAATTATCGCTAACTGCAAAAGGTTGACTGCCATGCAAGCCTATGCGGAAACTACGTGAATACTAAATCCGAAACTTGAGTTCGATATATTTCATGCTACAGAAATACACGCACACGCGATATATAACAAATCTAATTTACATAAACTCTATTGTTTTACGTCCTATTAAATTTGTTACTTTCTTTTATACATCTCCTCATAATACCTCTCATACGCCCCATAAGTAATGTTATCTACTCCTACTTGTCGAATGAAAAAAACATATAATCTATGACCACTAACGTGATACACATACCTTTTGCTACATCAAGTGACAAGTCATGGTAGTTTGCTATTTGATTATTCGTTCTCACAGACTTGTTTGTATCAGAACAGATAGTCCTTAATCATTTTGGCCACCAAAGCATTGGGGCGTTTTGTGATAAGTGACAACGCCAACCACGCGGTTGAACCGATTGCTTTATACACCTGCTTGCTCTTATGCTTTCCGGTTTTACACCAATTTGCAAAATGCTCGCAGTTGTTGGTAACAAGGTTATAGTTATGAAACTGAACAATGCCCATCAACCCCAGCATGGCACGATTTCTTGCATCCAGTCTGCTTGGCAATGACTCGTTGTCATGGGTGACCAAGCACGGATTATGTAATTTGGCGTTTTTTTGCAGGGTGATGACTGGTTTGTCACTTTGGTCTGTTGACGCAAAATGAATAACCCACCCTCCTTCAATGGTAATGGCATGATGCTGGTATTTAACCAATTTTCGTCGTTCCTCTGACAAATGATAACCGATATTCATGCTATGCAGCACGTAAGGGAACTCTTCAGTACCTACCAAGCATTCCAACACGAAATCATCTCCCACAACACTTCTCAGCCCAAGATAAATGTTGTCATCTACAAATGACAGGGCATTATCCACTACTGTATCGGTAGCATATTCGAAACTTGGTTTGTATTCAAACAGAACGTTCTCACCATAATTAGTAAAGTTTTCAAGTGACATCACTTGTATCTGATAGGCATCTCTTCCGTCTTCCAGCTTGATATACTTCTGATAGACTATCGTTTCTGTATTGACAAAAATGGCAAACTGTCTGAATGCGCCCCAACTCGGGTTCGACAGTACGATTGGTGTGCCAGGTTCTATGTTTTCGTATTCCTCTTCTGGAATACGCCTGTTTGAGTTGAAGTATTCTCCGTACATTTTTTATGCCCAAATTAAATAAACAGTTATACATGATAAAATTACATACACAACACTACAGATTATACGTTGCTTCTTATAGGACAATTTCTGTACCCGCTGTTTTATCTTTTGAGTTTTGAAATCATCCATGACATCATTTTTTATCTCTGCAATGAAAGCCTCAAGAAACAAATAGCCTCTCAGATGTGCTGCATAATTGAATGACATAAAAGCAATGTAAATTAGGGTAAAAATTACTTTCTGAGAAGATCTCAGATGAAGGTCACTGCCTATTATGAATACCCATATTGCTCCAGTTGATAAGTATTGGAAATTCCAGAAATAATCAACCTTATCAATGAGTTTCAGAAATATCTCATATTTCATATTTTCTCTTAACCGTTGCAGCATCGGCATCTGCTATGAAGGCAGATTGGATGCGGACGGAAAACCTTCCGACACCCGGACCATGGAACAGAGGGTGGCCTTGCTGGAACTGCTTTGGAAACTCCACCGCCTCTTTCCGCAAGCCCTGGTTGTGGGACATCGGGAGTTGCCCGGTGTGAAGAAAGCCTGCCCTTGCTTTGATTGCGAGGAATATCGGGAAGTGTTCCATTAGTGTATTGCATTAGGAAAATGTGCCGACAAGTCAAAAAAATCAAATTCGGCACATTTCCTTACCTATTTTTATACATCTCCTCGTAGTACTTTTCATACTCTCCCGAAGTAATATGATCCATCCACTCTTGATGGTCGAGATACCAACGGACGGTCTTCTCGATACCTTCCTCAAACTGGAGGCTGGGTTCCCAACCGAGTTCCTTCTGGAGTTTGGTAGAGTCGATGGCATAGCGCATATCGTGCCCCTTGCGATCGGTGACGTAGGTAATCAGGTCGAGTGACGCGCCTTCGGGATTGCCTAAGAGGCGGTCAACGGTTTTGATGATGACCTTGATGATGTCGATGTTCTTCCATTCGTTGAAGCCTCCGATATTATAGGTGTCGGCAACCCTGCCATTGTGGAAAATGACATCGATAGCACGGGCATGGTCTTCCACATAGAGCCAGTCGCGCACGTTCTCGCCTTTTCCATAGACAGGCAGCGGTTTACGATGGCGGATATTGTTGATGAAGAGCGGTATCAGCTTTTCCGGGAACTGGTAAGGGCCATAGTTGTTGGAACAGTTGGTCACGATGGTTGGCATGCCGTAAGTGTCGTGAAAGGCACGGACAAAATGGTCGCTGCTTGCCTTGCTTGCCGAATAGGGGCTGTGCGGATTGTATTTGGTGTCTTCATAGAAGAAATCTTTGCCGTATGCCAAATGGTGCTCAGCGGAAGAGGCGGTAGTGGTAAAGGGAGGTTCCACGCCTTCGGGATGGGTCAGCTCCAATGCCCCATATACCTCATCGGTAGAGATGTGATAGAAACGTTTCCCCTCATAACCTTCGGGCAACGACTCCCAATAAAGTTTGGCGGCTTGCAGCAAAGCAAGTGTACCCATCACGTTTGTTTGTGCAAACGTAAAAGGATCTTTAATACTTCTGTCCACGTGGCTCTCTGCTGCCAGATGAATGATTCCGTCCACGTGGTACCCGTTCATCAGCTCCTGGAGCTTGGCAAAGTCGCAAATGTCGGCTTTCACAAAGAGGTAATTCGGCTTGTCCTCAATATCTTTCAGGTTAGCCAGATTACCTGCATAAGTCAATTTGTCAAGATTGACAATGTGATAGTCCGCATATTTGTTCACAAACAGGCGCACCACATGGCTGCCGATGAAGCCTGCGCCACCCGTAATAAGTATATTCCGTTTAAATCCCATTGTTCTGTGCTTTTATCTGGTTGATACATTTTTCCAACGATTCCATCCAATGCGGAATCTTGTAACCGAACGTCTCGCGGAACTTCGTTTTGTCCAAAACCGAATAATGCGGACGTTTCACCTTGCTCGGATATTCAAAGGTATGAATCGGGCGGACATCACACTCGTTTCCGGCCAATCGGGCTATAACTGCCGCAAAGTCATACCAAGAGCATACTCCCTCATTGCTGAAATGATAAATGCCTTTCTTGTCGGTCATTCTCCTGTCAAGAATCCAACCTATGGCATCTGCCAGATCACCGGCAAAAGTGGGTGTGCCTATCTGGTCGAAAATGACAGGCAATATGTCTTTCTCTTCCGTCAATTTCAGCATGGTTTTCACGAAGTTCTTGCCCCATGCCGAGTATAGCCATGCAGTGCGCAGTATTATATAATTGCAGCCTGAATTGACAACGGCTTCTTCTCCTGCAAGCTTTGTCTTGCCATATACACCGGTCGGTTCCGTCATGTCCTCTTCCGTAAAAGGAACGTAGTTGATTCCCCTAAAAACATAATCGGTAGATATATGGATAAGTGTGGCATTGACAGACTTGGCTGCCGCAGCCAAATAACCGACAGCTACATGATTGATCAAGTCTGCCGTCTTTTCATCATCCTCTGCCTTATCTACATTGGTATAGGCAGCACAATTAACAATTACGTCAATCTGTTCTTTCCGTACAAGCGAAAGAACGGCATCCAGTTTCGTAATATCCAATTCCGCAATGTCCGTAAAGACATAGCGTTCTTTGCTCTTGCCGGAAACCCGGACCATCTCATTGCCTAACTGCCCGTTGCTTCCTGTCACTAGAATGTTCATATCAAGTTTCTTATTTATACAAATCTTCTCCGTATTTGAAATCCAATACGGAATCCTTTAAGCATGCCCTGTGCAGGTCTTTCTCCGAAAGGATGGCATTCTCTACCGGGACTCTCCAGTCAATGCCCAATGCTTCGTCTATCAGCTGTATGCCGCCTTCGCTTTCCGGGGCATAGAATTCATCGCATTTGTATTGGAATACGGCTTCTTCGCTTAATACGGCAAAACCATGTGCGAACCCTTTCGGGATGAAGAACTGCCGGTGGTTTTCCTCGGTCAGTTCCACAGCCACATGTTGTCCGAATGTAGGAGATCCTTCCCGTATGTCAACCGCCACATCCAATACGGCTCCTTTCACACAGCGTACCAGTTTGCTCTGTGTATAAGGCATCTTCTGATAATGCAGTCCGCGCATCACGCCGTAGCTTGACTTGCTTTCATTATCCTGTACAAAACGGATGGGGCGTACCTTCTCGTCAAATTCCTTTTGGGAGAAACTTTCAAAGAAATAGCCTCTGGCATCCGTAAAAATGCGTGGCTTGATGATGACCACACCCTCTATCGCTGTCTTTATTACTTCCATGTCAATCCAAATTATCTTTCCCTGTACGTTCCACCTCTTCAATCACTTTCAACAGATATTGTCCGTACGGGTTCTTCGACATCGGTCGAGCCAACTGCTGCATCTTCTCGCGGTCAATCCATCCTTTGCGGTAGGCGATACCTTCCAGACAAGCCACTTTCAATCCTTGCCGTTTCTCAATCACCTCAATATAGGTAGATGCTTCCGAAAGGGAGTCGTGCGTACCGGTATCAAGCCAAGCGAATCCTCTGCCCAAGGTCTGTACCTTCAGTTCCTTATCCTCCAAGAACCGCTGGTTCACGGCGGTAATCTCCAACTCCCCACGTGCCGAAGGCTTGATATGTTTGGCTACATCCACCACTTTATTCGGATAGAAATAAAGCCCGACTACCGCATAGTTGGATTTTGGCTGTTCCGGCTTTTCCTCAATGGAGAGGCAATTACCTCTTATATCAAACTCAGCTACACCATAGCGTTCCGGATCATTAACCCAATAGCCAAATACCGTCGCCTTTTGTTCCTGCTCGGCAATCTGCACAGCTTCTTTCAGCATAGCCGTAAAACCGTTTCCATGAAAGATATTATCACCTAATACCAGACAGACGGAATCATTCCCGATGAACTCTTCTCCGATAAGGAATGCCTGTGCCAGCCCGTCGGGAGAGGGTTGCTCGGCATACTCAAAATGTACGCCATAATTCGAACCGTCACCTAAAAGCCGTTTGAACCCCGGCAGGTCGTAAGGGGTGGAGATGATCAAAATCTCCCGAATGCCAGCTAACATCAAGACCGAAATCGGATAATAAACCATCGGCTTGTCAAATATGGGAAGCAATTGCTTGCTTACTCCCTTTGTGATGGGGTATAAGCGTGTCCCGCTTCCCCCCGCTAATACGATACCTTTCATAAAAACGATATTAATTCATTTTATTCATCTGCAGGGAACTCTGTTAAAACATAATATGCTTGTTCCATCTCATCAAGAAATCTTCTTTTACTCTTTTGCCATGCCCTATACAAAAGCATGATACTGATCATTAATAAAATTACCAAAGTCACATTAAATGCAGGTGCGTCACTAAAATCAATATCTGCAAATAAGAATTGTATCAGAATCGCTACAAGCAAGAAAACCGCCGCTATAAGTAGCGATAACATGGCATATATCCTGAAAATACATCCTTGTATCTCTCTGTTCAGATTATCATTTCGGGATATGATATATGTGAACATGTATCTGTAAACCTTCAAATTACCAATTGTCCCTTTTACATCAATCCGATAAAGAGCCTTATATGCTTCAGATTTCTGAACAATTGAATCGGTATGTGTAAATATTCCCAAATAACTATCCAAATGTTTGATTAAATAAGTAGCTCGTGGAAACGGATTCGATATAATCTCCAACATCATCCCTATTCCATAGGAAAAAAAGATGAGACAAAAAGAAAATAACAACATATAAAATCCACTCTCTTCATCAAGAATATCTTCAAAAATAGAATATTCGACTTCTGGCAAACTGATTAACAATATAACCAAAGACAAGAAAATAATCGCTCCGGTCATGAATGTTCTGAAATGGAGGGAAAAATTAAGTTTCATAACGATATATTTTTATCTGCGCAGTTTGATCAATCCAATTCTTAAGGAAGCGGATGAGGACTTACTATCGTTCTCCGATGTTTGAAGATACTTATCATGTCACCCATGGTCAGAAAACCGGCGACATCTTCCGTAATAATCTGATTCAAAAGTTTAAGATCGGCTTCAATCTGAGTACGGAGACGACAAGCCTCGGGATCATTTCCCTTGACAGTCTTCGTGACTTCATCCCAGGAAGAGGCCGACAAGCGAAGACGCGAGGAGAACTCCATACGCCGGTTATGCCCTTTGTAGATACGATAATAAATCGTACCGCGACCAGTTTCTTTTCTGCATAGTTCGAACCTTACAACAATTGTGGGCATTAGGATGTATATTGATTTACAGTCGCTTTAACTCAGAAGATTTGTACTTTGACAATATGTGACAACCAATGAAAGAAGTATGTAACATACCAAGCTTCTTCTAAATCTATATTATTCCCATGAAAATTAGGATTCTTCCCGAAAATTCATTACGATCTTTTTACGAATATCAGATTGTAATAATTTATGGTAAAAAAACGCTGAATGGATATCGCAACCGATACAGTAGTACGCCTTGGCTTTCAGCAAGGCTTCCGCCTTTTCCTGCACATGTCTGCCATACATCCCGGTCAACGAGGGTACGTTGAGCTGGAAAAAGATGTGTTCTTCCTTCAAGGCCTTGTAGTCCTTCTTCTGCATGTATTCGTACCGTTCGGGATGTGCCAGCAACGGGTAATAGCCTTTCTTTTGGATGCGTTGCAGGACGGAGAGCAGGCCCATCGGTGGATTGAAATAGGAGGTTTCCACCAAGAGGTAGCGTTTCCCCTCCTCCAAGGGCAGCAGGTCATTCTTTTCCAGACGTTCCTCGAAGAGGTTGTCCATCATGTATTCCGCCGCCAAAGCCAACTCCATCGTACCATTATAACTCTGTTCCAGTTCCCGGAACTTCTCTCGCAGGGTTGCGGTTTCATTGGGGATGTCCTCCATGATGTGCGGCGTGAGCCACACCTTTCTGACTCCCTGCTTTTCCATCGTATCTAAAATCCGGAGTGATTCATCCAACGTCTCCACCCCGTCATCCACTCCCGGAAGAAGATGGCTATGGCAGTCGGTTATCCCTTTCAGGATGCCACTCTGTGCGAGGGTTGTTGTCTTACGGAATGGCCACATAGTTGTAATATGCTTTTATATAAGAGAACAACATGTTATCGGTTATTTGATAACCAACCATTTACCCCCCCCCATTTCTCCTTTATTTCCATAGTAGGAGGAGTAGCCGTTATGATAACCGTATCTATAGCCATAGCGGTATCCGTAACGGTAGCTGTACCGGCCTCCGGCACTTTCCGTGCCGTTCAATATCACGCTGAGGTTCCTGAAACGTTTCTCCTGATAGATGTTTTCCAGTTCGGGCAACATGCCGCGATCCAGCAAGCCGCTGCGTACCACGAAGATGGTACGGTCCGCCAGTTTCTCGATAATCTGCGCGTCGGCCACGATGTCGATGGGCGGACAGTCTATGAAGATATAGTCGTACTCGCCGCGAAGCGCCCCTATCAGGGTGGCCAGCTTGCCGTCCTCCAGCAGTTCCGTCGGGTTGGGGGGGACGGTGCCGATGGGGAGGATATGCAGGTTGTCGTATTTCTTGTCGGCAACAATGATTTCTTTCCAGTTTTCGACACGGTTTCCCAGATAGTCGGTCAAACCTATCCGTGGCGAATCCACGTAGGAGGAAACGGAACCGTGGCGCAGGTCGCCGTCTATCACCAATATCCTTTTTTTCTTGATGGCAAAACTCATGGCAATGTTCATGGTCAGGAATGACTTTCCACTGCCGGGATTGAACGAGGTTAGTACGAACACGTTCTGCCCTTTGTCCTTGCCCGCCATGAAATCCATATTGGAGCGGAGCACACGGAACGCCTCGTTGATGATGTCACGGCTGCCTTCCTTCACCACGATGGTTTTCATATAGGACTGCTTCTTCCTCTTGAATCCCAGTTTCCTCTCTTTGCTGAAGTATTGGGGAATCTCACCAATGAAAGGTATGCTGAGATCTTCCAAATCCTTGCGTCCTCGTACCTTGGTGTTCATGTTCTCCTTCATAAAAATAATCACCGCCGGAACAAGCAAGCCGATAGCGAATGCCACAAGGAGGATATTCATCTTCCGGGGAGCTGTGGGGAACATGCTGCCCCTCGGGGCGGTAATCACACGCGTATTATAAGCGGTGAAAGCCTGGGAAAGCTCGTTCTCCTCACGTTTCTGAAGCAAGTAAAGATACAGTTCCTCCTTCACCTTCTGCTGGCGTTCCACGGAAAGCAGGTATTTCGCCTGGTTCGGGTTGGAGGCCAGCTGGCTGGTGGTCGCGGCTTCCTGCTGGCGTATGCTGCGTATCTGGGTATTGAGCGACACGATCAGATTGTCCACCGACTGAATGATGGTGCGCTGCATGCTTTGCAGCGAGTTGGCCATGTCCTTTGCCAGGGGGTTCTTTTCGCTGCTGTTGGCGATCAGGCGGTTGCGGTCGAGCACCATCGTGTTGTATTCACCGATCTGGCTCTCGATATTGACATTGGCTATGCCGGAATTGGTGGGCAACAACTGGCTGAGTTCCTTGTTGTTCAACTCTCTGCGGATATACTGCGCGGTGGATAGCTGGCTGTTGAGTGCCAGCAACTCCTTCTTGTTCTCGGCGGACTGGGACAGGTAAAGACTGGATGCCGCCTGCACGTCCGGCAGCAGGTGCTCGCTCTTGTAACCGGCGATGTTCTCGTCCACATTGCCCAGTTCACTTTCAATCACGCTCAAACGGTCACCGATGAACTGCGAGGTACTGACGGCAATCTGGTTCTTGTCCTGGATCCACTTCTCATTATATACCTCGATCAACGTATTCAGGATATCTTCCGCCTTTGGGATGGATACGTCATCAATGCTGAGATTGATGATAGTGGCATCCTCGTTACCCAAATCCGCACGCAAAGCGGTGGCGTAATAGTCGGTTACGGCACGTACACTACCTTTATTATAGCGGATGGAAGTCCCAACGAATGAATCATTCCAGTATTTGGTCGGATTGATTACGAATGTACCTACTTCCATGCGAATGGAATCGCCCATTTTACCGGAGAATTCCGTCTCTAATTCCTCACCGTTAATCATTACATCGGATATGGTAAATTCTTCTTTGGACGAGAAGTCTATCTTGAAGCTGACAGGCGTTTCATCCTGGTGGCGGTAGGAGACTGCTACAGGGTTGCTTTTGTACAATCCCACATCCTTCAGTCCCTTGCGGACGGTATAGGTCTCATTCAGCCCCAACCGCCGCACCACCTCAGTCATCAACGTGGGGGATTTCAAGGTGAGCAGTTCGTTATTGATGTTGGTATTCGACTTGAAGATACCCAGGTCGGAGAACTCGCTCATTGTAGTGGACGAACCGCTCTTGGTATCGTCCTTAACCAAGATGGCAGCGGTACGTGTATAGATATTCGGGGTACTCAACAGATAAAAAGCCGCTATGGCAAGAGCGGCAAACAGGGAGAGGGCAAACCAGTGCCATCTTGGTACGAACATTCCCCACAAATCTTGTATTCGTATAAAATCATCGGCAGGTTTTCCAACGGCAGTTTTCTTTTCTATCATAATATGTAAAATATTCTGTTCATCCAGTTATTTAAACAGCAGCACACCTAACGAGGTGAGGAACGAGGCAATACTGATCCACAGTCCCACAGATTTCACGCTGTTCTCATTGATGGTGGACTGTCCGGCACGGACCTTATTAGGTTGCACATACACCACATCGTTCTGTTTCAGGTAATAGACCGGGGAGGAGAAAATATCCTTGCTTCGGATATCCACCCAGTGGGTGACACGTTCACCGTTCTCCTCGCGAATGACGAATATGGCATCGCGTTTGCCATAAATGGTAAGGTCGCCCGCCATACTGATGGCTTCCAACAAAGATATCTGGTCTTTGGTGATACTGTATTTGCCGGGAGTTTTTACTTCGCCCAAGACTGAAAAATAGAGGTTCATAAACTCCACGGTCACAACCGGGTCTTTCACCAGGTCCTCGTCCACCAACCGTTTCTTGATAAGGGCGGCAATCTGGCTCTTGGTCATACCGGCAATATGGAGCGACCCTATGACGGGAAAGTCGATATTCCCCTTGTCATCCAATGTGTAACCGGATATTTCACCATTATTGCTGCCACCACGCAAGTCCGTGGCTCCGGCACGGTACTGGACACGTGTCAGGTTGAATAACGCCGCCAACTGCGGGTCTTTACTGGATACCATGATGGAAATCTGGTCCTTGGGCTGCACGGTGATGTCTCTTGCGCCCACAATGGCTTCGGGCTGGTTCACCGCAATGTCTTGAAAGTAGAGAATCTCCTTGGAGGTATTGCAAGACGCCAGCAACACCAACCCCAGGAGAAGTGTCAAAAATCGATTTTTCATATTTTATTTTCTGTACAGTTTTTTTTCTAATTTATTCTTTCGGTTGATCCTCACCGTGATGTAACAATGCAACACCGTCCATACCGCCACGTCCAGCAGGAAAAGGATCGTGGTGGACAAGCAATGGATCAGGAAAACGTTCACCACGGCAAAGGAGAGAGCGATGCCAATGATGCAGGCCATCGCCTGTCGTTGGGACAGCCCCAGAGCGATGAACTTGTGATGGATATGATTCCTGTCCGGCAGGAAAAGGGGCTTGCGCTCGCGCCAACGGTGCAGCACCACACGTACCACATCCAGCATCGGAACTATCAGGAACGAGAATGCGATCACGACGGCACCGGGAAAGGTGCTTTCCTTCAACGGGTCGGACATGCTCAGGCGGATAGCCATCACGGCAAGCAGCATCCCGATAGTGAGTGATCCGGTGTCTCCCATGAATATCTTGCGCCCACGGTGGACATTGCCATAGACGTTGTAGTAGAAGAACGGTAGCAGCACGCCGATGGTGGCCAGGCAAATAAAGGCATACATCCACCATTGCAGACGGATGAACATGCACCCGAACGCGAAGAAGGCGATGATACTCAGCCCGGAGGCAAGCCCGTCGATGCCGTCTATCAGGTTGATGGCGTTCAGGATATAGACGATGATGAACACGGTGAACGGAGCGCCTATATAATAAGGCATGGCTTCGATGCCGAAAAGTCCGTACAGGTTGTCGAAGCAGAGTCCCGAAGCCACCAACAGGATGCCGCAAAGTATTTGTATCAGAAACTTGGAGCGGTAACGTACACCGATAAGGTCGTCCATCATCCCCGTAAGATAGAGCAGGAACAGGCCGCAGAATACGGAAAGCAGACGGTTGGTCAGATCCACGTCAAGCATATTGCTGCCCATCCACTGGTTATGCCCGATAATGACGAGTGACACCGTGATAGTGATGCACGGGAAGAAGGCGATTCCCCCCAGCCGGGGTATATGGGCGGTGTGCAGCTTGCGCCCGTCCACTGAGTCGAACAGGCGGCGGCGGAACGAGACCAACGAGATGCGGGGCAGGACCATCGCACCCAATGTCCAGCCGGTTAAAACCGTGAAGGCAAATTCGATAAGATGAAGTATGTCCACTATATGATTCTTTTGATGATTTTCTTAATCTTGCCCTATCCGTTGTAGAAAGGCTTGTGGAATATAGGAAGTAGCCACGGCACATACGCCTTGGACGGTGACCACCAAACGGCGATTCTTCTTAATCCGACAGATAACCCCTTCCGCTCCCTTGAACTTTCCGTCAATGACCCGTACACGTTCTCCCTGGTGAAACTTGGAATTGTCCTCCCCGAAATATTCCATTCCCTGCTCGCCGGACGAGGTGACCAGCATGAAAATGTTCATTTCCCGATCAGGAATGGCAAGGGGAAGTCTTTTCAATCCCTCCTGTCTTGTATATAGGATTACCTTATTGGTGAATTGTCGCTGTACTTCCAAAGCACGACAAACGGTTGAACGGAAGAACATAAGCGAATTAATGACCGGACGACGGAGTTTCTTCTTTATGCCGTTACGTTCCATCAAGGTTTCCTCACAAGGAATGTAAGTCTCGATCTTGTCTTTTTTCAATATATCCTCAATCTCGAAAACTTTGTTATAAAATACTTTTAAGGCGAACCAATGTTCGTGTGTGTGTGTTTCTATGTTCAACGAAAAGTAATGTTACCGGGTTGATAAAAAGGATATAGTTTCCATTCCTGCACCTTCCGCTTTTTCAAATAAGGAAAATACAGCAATCAAGGTTAATCCGGTTTTTTCCTTCATAGGACCTCCGGAATGCGGGCCGCTCCTGACTACAGTGAGCGGATACCGTAACCCCGTATTCGTACCGTTTCTATGTAAGAGAGGGTACGAATGTTGTTTTTGCTGATAATCAGTCATATACATTGCTATAAAAGTACATTTTTGCTCGGTTTGCTCGGTTTTAGACTCGAAAATACGTTCGGATGGAAAATGCAACGTTCTCCTTTTATTTTATATTCTTATTACGGTACTATTTTGATTCGTATTAAATTGTCAATATAAACTATTAATAATCAGTAATTTATAAATGGGGGGGGGTAAAATAAGGAAATAAAAACGTTTATTTTACTTTTCAGTTTTACTGAGAATCATTACCTTTGCAGTGTATTTTTACCCTCTCTTACATAGAAATGGTATCGTTCAAACCCTTCAAAATCTTCTCGTTCGCATTATCTATCACAGCATTGTCTAAAGAATCCAAGTAAATAAGCGTAGTCCTTTCGCTGCTGTGTCCCATCCCCGCACTGATGACGGCAATCGGTACGTCGTGGTTGCGTGCGGCGGTAGCCCAGCTGTGGCGAGGCGTATATGAGGACAAAGGTAATGGTTCGCCAAGCAATTTACCTAACCGTTTCAATTTTCGGTTATGGTAGTTCAATCCGGTTCGATATTGACGGTAAGCCTGATCCGGCTGTTCATCGGTAAGGATGGGGAAAAGATATGGACTTTCCGGACAAACCTGCCCATATCGTTCCAGTATCGCCGCCATACACGGTTCGATATGTAATGTTAAGTATTGGCCTGTCTTATGGCGACAATAGGTAATTCGCACGCTGTTCACATTCTCTTTTTTCAGATATGCCATGTCCACAAACGCCATGCCACGGGCACAATAGCTGAACACGAACATGTCCCTGGAAAGTGCCAAAGCCGGTGAATCCGAGAGGTCAATCCTTTGAAGTTTCAGGATGGTTTCCTCATCCACGGCACGCTTCGATGTGCGAGCCACTCCTGTATAAACCTCACGAAACGGGAAAGTCTGCACCGCAAGACCTTGCTTTACGGCCTTGTTATAGACGGCACGCAGAATCCGCATATAGAACGAGCTGCTGTTTCTCGCTACCTTTTGTTGCCACAACCATACCTCATACCGACATGCTAGGGCGGAATCCAACGACGAAAAAGGAATGTCGTCACCGTCCAGGAAAGCGAAAAAGCTGTTCAGTGCACGCTGGTAATTACGAGAGGTGCCGTATTGGCCGTTCTCCCAAAGCGCTTCCATCTCTTTTTTCATGTAGTATAGGAAACCGGGCTCGGAAGGCAGGGAGCGATAGCGGTTGAGTATTTCCGACAAGGTGTATGTTTCTCCGCTACAGTCCAGCTCGCGGATAATCTCACGGATGTCCCGCATCTCCTTTTCCGCCCGTTTCCGGTAGGCGGTCAGGATCCTCTCATTGCCGGGGACAGCGACAAGCTCACGTTTCGTCTCATTCCACCACTCGGGAAATATCCTCATGTCGGTGGTAATCTGCCTGTTCTCCTGACGGTGGCAAAGCTGGTAACAGAGCGTACCGGCCTTACCCTGTACCGTCGATGGACGGAATTTTAATTTAATGGTAGCCATATATAGTCTGTTTTATGATGAATAATAGGTACATAGATACAACCCGTGGGCTATATTGTTGAAGGAAGAAAATATTTAGTCTTAGATTCCGCTTCTCCGCTTGAAACACCGAATATCACCTGATGCCGATGCCAAACTCTGTAAATCTTCTTGAAAGACAGTCCGAATAGCCTCGTAAAGAATCAAAGTCCGAAAATGAAAAGCGACGGTTTTTCCGTGGAACAAGTCCAGAAATATTTATATCGTATAAACAACAAGACAGTATATGTTTTCTGGGAAATTCGTGAAAAACAGGCGGATACCAGCGAGTTCCCTATAATCAAAGATAAATCAAAACCGTATTGTCACGGGCGTTCCGGCTTCGCTTTCCATGAGTATTTTCCTTGCGACAAGTCGCGGAAAATACACATGGAAACAAACGCCCGGACAATGGTTTTGATTTCGGGAAAGATTATAGGGACTCACTGCGACCGACGCGACGCATGACCGTGTCATTGATGAAAAAAGGAGGGCCTCCTTTATATCTCCATAAATCCGGCAGGAAGTACGGGATATATGGGCAGACCTGGCAATGTCTTATGAAAAAAACGCCGCCCCATGAGAAGACAGGGACTTCAGCTCCCTCTGCTCTGCATAATCCTCCCTTCGCGCCCGTGCCGGCTTCTTCGCCCTTCCTCTGCATGCCATATCCTTGTTTTCACGGCATGTTTCTCTCACGGAAAACCAGTCTTTCGGACATTTGACGACATCTGATGACATCTGATGACACCTTTTTGAAAATCAGTGTTTTATTCGGATTTAGCCCATATTTTTGAAGTGTCAAAGCAATTTATTAACCCCAAAAAGAAAAGGTATGACACAAGAAAAGAGCCCGAACGGGAAGCCTAGACGGACCCGGAAACCGAAGGCTGCGAACGACGCCCCTTTGGTGGAACAGATCACCGAGCTGATGATGGTTCATAACAAGAGCGACCCGAAAGCCGGTGTACAGGTGGTCAGCGAGATCGACAAGGACGGGAAGGTCAAGACGGTTCCGGCGGACGAGAAGAATGAGAACTCATTCCTGAAATTCGACAAGAACTCGAGCATACTCGAAAACTTCATCAAGAATTTCTGGAGCCAGCTCAAAGAACCTACCCATTTCCGCCTGCTCCGCATGACCTTCCACGACTACAAGGTGAACAAGCAGGCGATCAAAGACCTGGCGGAAGGGAAAAAGACGGACGCAGTGAAGGAGTTCCTCAAACGCTACGAGATCCGTCCGAGAGAAAACAAGAAGGAACAAAGTGTAAACCAAAAAGAAAAAACAGCTATGGCAGACAAAGAGACACAACCGCAGGAACCCCTGCAACAGAGCGAGGTACAGCAAGCGGCACAGCAACAGCAGCAGCCCCAGGCTCAACAGGCAGCGCAGGAGTCGCAAGGACCGCATTACCGGTATAATGAGAACATGGTCAACTGGGAGGAGTTGGAAAAGGTCGGAATCTCAAAGGCTTCGCTGGAACAGCAGGGACTCCTTGATTCCATGCTGAAGGGCTACAAGACCAATAAGCTGGTGCCCCTGACAATCCATCTTTCCGGTTTGCTGACAGCCAAACTGGACGCGAGGCTCTCACTCATCCCGCAACAGGATGGACAGGTGGGACTGGCCATTCACGGCATACGCAAGGAACCGCAGTTGGAACGTCCTTATTTCGGGTTCAACTTTAACGAGGAGGACAAGAAGAACCTGCGTGAGACCGGCAACATGGGGCGTGTGGTGGAACTCAACCTGCGTGGCAGCGAGTACACCCCCTGCCTGATCTCCATCGACAAGAACACCAACGAGCTGGTCGCCGTCCGGCAGGAGCATGTCTACATCCCGCAGGAAGTGAGCGGGGTAAGACTTACGGACGAGGAGATCAGACTGCTGAAGGAGGGACAACCCGTCAAGGTGGAGGGGATGACCTCCAAGGCGGGGAAGGAGTTTGACGCCACGCTCCAATACAGCGCCGAGCGCAGGGGGCTGGAGTTCATCTTCCCGAAGAACCAGGTATTCAACGAGAAGTCCATCGGGGGCGTACCACTCTCGCCTACCCAGATAAAGATGCTCAGCGAGGGACATACCATCCTGGTCGAGGACATGAAATTCAAGAACAGGGACGGGGCTTTCTCCGCATTTGTCACGATAGACCAGATGACAGGACGGCCGAATTACACCCGCCATAATCCGGAGACCGGAGAAATCTATATTCCAAAGGAAATCTGCAACGTGCAGCTGACAGCCGAGGACAAGGAGGTCCTGCGCAAGGGGCAGGCCGTCTATCTGGAAAACATGATCAACCGTAAGGGAGAGGAATTCTCCGCGTTTGTCAAGCTGGACATGAATACCGGCAGGACGATGTACTCGCGCACGCCGGACGGGTTCAACGAGCAGCAGGCGCCACGTATCCCGGCGGAGGTTTACGGCCATGTGTTCACGGCGCAGGAAAAGGCGAACCTCCAGGACGGGAAAACCCTCCTGGTCGAAGGGCTGAAAAACAACGGGCAAACGTTCAGCTCCTACCTGAAAGTAAACCCTTATTCCGGGCAGTTGCAGTATTTCCAAGAGAACCCTGATATTCGCAGGGATACTTCCCGTCGTGCGGCACAGGCGGATACCGCCCAAGGTCAGCAGCAGGAACAAAAGAAGGGCGCAAAACAAGCGGTATAACCCCGATCGGAGAGAGACAAAATGAGTTTTACAAACATCAAATCCCCAAACCGTATGAATACGAATCGGAACATCCCTTATAATTATAATGTAAAAGATATTGATTGGCCCGGTCTGAAGGCCGTGGGTATCAGCAAGGAGCAACTGGAAGCGGACGGCAACCTTGACCTGTTGTTGCAAGGCAAGGAATCAGAAATCATCCCGTTGAAACTCTGTACCCCGGTAATCAGCCTGACCATGGATGCCACATTCAAACTGGTACCCGGTGACAACAACAGGCCAATCATGGAAATCAATGGCATCCGTCAGGAGGAATCTCCAAAGAAATAACAAAAAAATAAAATAAGTTTAACCTGTTGGGTTGTCTAAAAAGTCACTCATTCGTTCTTGAGAATTGAATATTTGAAATCAATCTCAGATAGGTATTCGAATAAAAGAGGGTCAAAAATACTTTTTAGACAGCCCCCATCAAAAAGAAAAAGAATATGATCGCAATAGTGACTGACAGGCCCAACGTGGGCAGAGAGATAGCAAGAGTGTTGGGAGCCGGCAGAAAAGAGAACGGTTATATGACCGGGAACGGCTACATGGTGACATGGACATACGGCAACATGCTCTCCCTGGCAATGCCGAAGGATTCAGGAACAGCCCATGTGGAGTGGAAGGACTTTCCCCTGCTGCCGCCTTCCCTCCTGACAGTAAGGCACGTGAAGACGGATACCGGGTGGCATCCCGACATCAATGCGGTGCTCCAGTTGAAAGTGATAGCCAAGATGCTCAACGCATGCGACACCATCATCGCGGCAACCGATGCCTCCCGGGAGGGAGAGATGCTGTTCCGCCATCTTTACGGTTTTCTGGGATGCAAACAACCCTGCCTCCGCCTCTGGATCTCGTCTCTGACGGACGAGGCCATCACGGAAGGTATGGCGAACCTCCTTCCATGTGACCGGTTCGACAACCTGTTCCTGGCGGCGGACAGCCGTAACCGGGCGGACTGGCTCCTGGGGGTCAATTCAAGCCATGCCATCTGCAAGGCGGTAGGCTTCGGGAACAATTCGCTGGGCAGGGTACAGACCCCCGTACTGGCGGAGATATGCAGACGGTACCGGGAGAGGGAGAACCACATGCCGGCTGACAGCTGGCCCGTATTCATCAGCCTGTGCAAGAATGACCGTATCCTAAAGATGCGCCACGTGGACGACCTTGTGGCCCGCCGGGAGGCACTGGCATTGTACGAGGATTGCAAGGCGGCAAAGAACGCCCGCATCACAGCGGTAGGGAAACGGACGGAGGAAATCGGGGCACCGGCACTTTACAACCTGGCCGAACTACAGAAAGACGTGAACCGTTACCACGGCCTGACGGCCATACAGGTGCAGGAGATTGCACAGAGCCTGTACGAGAAGAGGCTGATTTCCTATCCGCGCACCTCCAGTCGCCTGTTGCCAAAGGATGTATATGACACGTTGCCGCCTGTCATGGAGAAGATGCTCTCCCGCAAGGAGTTCCGACGATATGCCGGTATGGTTGACCTTGCCGCGCCGCAGGACAGCATTGGGGCACAAGACACCATAGAGCATCATGCCATCATCATCACAGGCATACAGCCCGGTAAATTGGGCCGGGAGGAAATGCTGGTTTACACGCTCATTGTCGGCAGGGTGCTTGAAACGTTCATGCCGCCCTGCAAGGTGGAATACACAACCGTCGATGCGGTGTGTGCCGCACGTAAATTCCGCATCCGTACATACCGCATCCTGGAAAAAGGATGGCTCGGAATCTTTGAGAGGGAACATATTGTCGCAAAAGGCTGTATGCCTTACCAGGTGATGCCGGAATTTTTTCAGGAAGAGATACTGCCGGTGGCAGGGTGCAGCCTTATACATAAGAAATCGTTACCGGTCTCCCCTTATACGGACGAGGAACTGGTGGACTACATGGACAAGGCCGGACTGGGCACCGTCTCCACCCGCACGAATATCCTCCGCACGCTGTTGGAACGTAAATACATCCGTTATTCGGGTAAATATGTCGTCCCGACCCCTAAAGGGCTTCTCCTGTATGAGACGGTACGCGGTATGAAGGTGGCCGACGCCTCCCTCACTTCGGGCTGGGAAACTGAACTGGCACGGATAGAACGGGGGGAACTCTCACAGGAGGAGTTCCTGGACGGCGTGCTGGAAACGGTAAATGAGGTGACAGGCGAGATATTCCGGAACCATCCGGTGGAAAAGCGGCCACAGGGAACCATATAAACAAATGTCAAAGCCAACAAGACAAGGGAAGTGCAGGCGTCTGTCTGTACTTCCTTTTTTATATGTGCAAGATACGTTTTTCCGATTTTAAGCGGCAAAGGTCTTGGATTGCCTCGTTTTTGCCGCAAGGCGGCCCCCTTTGGGGGCTTGGTTGGTCAAAAGAAAATCATCCTCGCTTCGCTGCGGTATTTTCTTTTGCCAAGCCTTGCGCAAAAAGGCAATCCAAGGGCCGGAGGCCTATAAAATCGGGAAAACATATCCCGATGGGATTATTCATTCTTAAAAATTTAAAGACATGAAACTGCAACTCATCGAAAACATCTGCAAGCAGACGGTCTCACTGGTCCTGCTTACGGGAATATGCCTGCTCTACAGCAAGGGAATCATTCCCATGTACCTGATCGTCCTGTTCCTTTTGTCGGGAACGCTCATCAGCCTCCTTTTCAGGACGTTCACCCTCATTGTAAAAATAATTATCGCCCTGACCGTCATGGGCATGCTTGTATAATCCTTAAAGCATAAAGACATGAGAACCGCTACATTCACCCCGCCGGCTCCGGTCATGCCGGCCGCATGGCCCGCCACAAGCCGTGTGAGACCTGTAAAAAAACGGATTCCCGATACGACAGACGGGCCGAAACGTATCGGCTACTATCTGGAACCGTTGAGGGGCATCGCCTCGAATCCGGACAGGCAGAGAATCCTGAAGGATTTTTTCAAGGAAACCTATGTATAACATTTAAAATTTTACCATTATGTTTTTTCAGGCAATCAACCAAATGATCACGGCAGGCACAGACCTGAGTATCAACATCAGACGAGTAAACAACAACCTGACGGTGGCCGTTGTTCCCAGACGGTCGGGGGTAAAGGACGGGGAACGCATTATCCCGCTCATCCTGAACGGCACGCCGGAAGAGCTGGATGCGGGCTTCCTGCAGGCCGTCGGCACACCTGTACAGAAAGCGCAGGGCATCCTTACCAACCTGGAAGCGTTCGAGAAGCAGGCGGAACAGGCAGCCTCACAAAGCAAAGCCGCTAGGTCAGCGGCGGAGAAAGAGTCCAAAGAGGTCCGCGAGAAACGGGAAAAGATGGAAAAACTGCTTAAGAAGGCGGAGGATGCCATGACCGGCAAACGCTATTCCGAAGCGTTGACATGGCTCAAGCAGGCAAAGATACTGGCACTTCCGGACAAACAGAAGGAAATTGACGTGAAGATGGCGGAGGTACAGAAAAAGGCATCGGAGGGAAGCCTGTTCGGCATGGAACAACCGCCAATGTCCAAGCCGCAGCCGGCTCCACAACAGACGGCATCGCAACCGGCGGCAGCCCCGGCATCGCAATACCGAAGCGGAGAGCAAATCCCGATGTTTTTGCCCGAGCAGCCGGCTCCGATTCCGCAACCCGTTTCACAACAGCAACCGCCCCGGCCGGCTGCACATTCAGGACAGCAAACACCATTTGCCGGACAGCCGCAAACACAACCCGTACAATATACTGCGGTCGCACCACAAGCGCAACCGGTCCCGCAACAGGCAGTTCCACAACCGCAAGAAATCCAATTCCATCAACCGGTACAGATACCACAGGCACGGATGGACGGAAAGCAATGGATGCAACCGGCTCCGCCACAGCCACGGTATGCACCGGTACAGGAGGCCGCAAGAACTCATGAGGAGCGTGAATACCTCCGGCAACCGCAAGAGGCTGCAATGTACAACTTCGACAAGGACTGCGAGGATGACCGGGAACTGCTCAGGGAAGACCCGTACGCGGAATATCCGGACTTCCCGAAGGAATGCCGCATGACGGACATGGCACAAATGGACATGGTATATTGTTAAACCTTATAAAAGAAGAGAAATTATGGCACTTGAAATCAAAGGATTGCAGAGAGTCTTCAAATTCAAGAAGGACTCTAAGGAACTGGTATTGAGCGACCCGAACAACGAACTGTCCGTAAACGAGGTGATGGACTTCTACTCCATGACCTATCCCGAACTGACAACGGCGACCGTTCACGGACCGGAATGGGAGGAGGACAAGGCGGTCTACCGCTTCAAGACAACCATCGGAGTGAAAGGGTAATCGTATGGACAAGAGAAAGAAAAAGGAGGACAAACCATGCAGACAGCTCTCAGAATCAGCCAAGGAGAATCTGGCAGGACTCATTATCTGTTTAGCCGGCCCGTCAGACATCCGAAGAGGAACAACGGGACAAAAAAGGAGGATACTGCCGCCACCGGGAAGCGTCATGATTTTCTGACAGATAAAATTCCTCCCCTCGCACCGGATTTCTGGCATAAAGACGGATATGACGGTTCCCCGGTCAATCTCACGACACCGGAGAATTTTGACTATCTCTACCAATCGGCATCGAACTATGCCGGACTTATGGGTATAAAGCTCCCTTTCCGATACAGGAAAGGGGGCAGCCCCCGTCTGAAAATCACCGAACTGTACAAGGCGATGGACGAGAGCGTGCCGGAATGTGTCAATCTGGAAGAGAAAGAAGGAAGGCTCCATTTCTGTCTGTTCCGCCATCACGACTGGCCGGAACCCGAGCTGTTCTGGATTCCCATCGACTTTACGGAACGGCTTCCCGTACCATTGAGGAACATTGTCAGGGAGTTCATCCGGCAATTCGTCCGGCATCACGGAGTCTGCAATGTCACCGAGGCGTTTTGCTATGACTTCGCCATAGAGGAACTGGAAGACTGGGAAAACCGGGATTCCGACGCTTCCCCGAAAGAAATCAGGGCGAACAGGCGGCTGGCGGATTCCTATCAGTCAGGAAAACGGGCGAAAGCGCTCAAACGGATGTCGGAAAAACCGTTCTGCAACTCCCTGGAAGAGGCTGTACGGAATTACCGGACAAAAAAGGGGAAGGAACAAAAACTGCTGGAATTGATAAGGGAGGGTATGGCACTGATCACCCCGGAAAGCCCGAACCTCACAGATTACCTGTACGATTGGGCGTATGAGGAGGAGCGTGATTTTTACCCGGTGGGAATGGAAAGCCAGGTCATGCTGGTCTACTCTACCCGTGACACGCTGGCTGAATGTATGGAAGGGTTCATGAACTCGGACTACCAGGAGACTTATGCCCTTACCCCGGTCACATACAGGTTCCTGACACCGGAAACGGACTGTCTCTTCCAAATGGGCGACTACCCGGAAAAGCTTTCAAAATGGCTGGCACGTTTTACAAAACATATAGCTGACAACTTCTAAAATGAACGATATGAATGAACTGACCAATAAATTGCAACAGGTGATGGTGCCCAAGGCGGCACTGATCGCGTATGAATACCGTGAGAACCGCTATGGGAACGGAATGCATTACCTCGAACTGCATCCCATCAATGACAGGGGCAGGATGGAGGCTGCCATGCCTGTCACCTATGAGTTCATGGACTCCCTGGTGGAATCCTATACGGATGACAGGCGGAACGTGCCGCACGGGAAAATCCCCGCCAACATGCTGTGGTGTGATACCCGTAAGGGGCACGAGAGGTATATCTGGTACAATCCTCCGGGAAAACGGCGGATGTTCTTTGCCGGAAGCCTGAATATTCCTGACGGGATATTCCATGTGCCCGGCGTGATCTACATGGTTTCCGGTGACAGGCTGGACATTTTCTCCTACAAGGGGGAAAAACCGGTGGAAAACAGCCCGCTTTTCCTCGCCCCTTTCTTCAATGTCACGGGCAGCAGTGTCTGTCTGGGAAATGCCACGTTGACTCCCCCGGAAGACATGACTTTCTCAAAACTCCTCGAGTATTGGGAAAAACGTTTCTGGCTCAGCGAGTTCTCCCATCTGGGAGGAAACAGAAACCCGACCGGAAGCAACCTGGTCTCGGTAACGGAAAAGGCACGCGCCAATCCGTTTGACGAGAACGAACTGAAACCCATGAACAAACAACTTAAAGACTTACTGGCATGAAAAAGATTCATTATACAGACAGGTACCTGCTCAATCCCTACCATCCCGTGACCGTCTTCGTAGTCGGTGCGGGCGGAACAGGCTCACAGGTGGCCACCGGCCTGGCGCGGATGAGCGTGGCATTACAGGCGCTAGGACATCCGGGACTGCACGTGACGGTCTTCGACCCCGATACCGTCACGGAAGCGAACATCGGACGCCAGCTGTTCAGCGGATCGGAACTCGGATTGAACAAGGCTGCGGCACTTGTGACCCGCATCAACCGTTTTTTCGGCTTCTCGTGGGAGGCAAAGGGGCAGCGTTATCCGCTGAAAGCCTCCGCAGACCGGGAAGAGCCCGCCCTGGCGAACATCATCGTTACCTGCACCGACAACATCCGCTCCCGGATGAACCTCTGGCGGTTCCTGAAGAAACACCGGGAACACACTTCCAACAACGAGCGGTCACCCATATACTGGATGGACTTCGGCAATGCCCGGACCACCGGACAGGTCCTGATAGGGAACATCCGTGGCAAGATTCTCCAGCCCGTCTCCAACGAATACCTGCCCATTCCCCGCATGAATGTCATTACCGAAGAGGTACGCTACTCCACCATCAAGGAAAAGGATTCGGGGCCGAGCTGCTCGCTGGCGGAAGCCTTGCAGAAGCAGGACCTTTTCATCAATTCCATACTGGCACAAACCGGCTGCGACATCCTGTGGCGTATGCTCAGGGAAGGAAGGACATTCTACCGGGGAGCTTATCTCAATCTCGATACCCTACGGATTAATCCCATTCCGGTATAGACAACAACCGTCAGTTTTCTTTCATGCATGGCAAGGATGCATAAAAGAAAACTGACGGTTCCTGATTGTTCCCGCCGTGCGGTTCAGCCTTTCAGCCGCACGGCACTTGCCACTCCCTTTTCCGTCATGACCAGCTCGTACCGGTCCAGCCTTTCATAGAGTTTGCCCAATGTCTTGCATCCATATCTCCTGACCTTGAATTTGGGCATCATTTTTTTTAATGCGCCGCCGATCAGTGAAAGGGAAACCTCCTCTTTGCCGTCAGCCGCCTGCCGGAAAGCCTTGTCGAAATACTCCATGTCCCTTTGGATAAAAAATTCGGGAGTATTGTCCGAAACCTTGTTTTCCTTCCGGTCGGCATACAGGAACACGGAACAGGACCGTACCAGTGATACGGGAGTCTTATCCTCCCCATATCCCAGCACCTTCAATCCGGCTTCCCGTATCCGTTGGGCAAGCAGGCTGTAGTCACCGTCACTGGCTACCAGACAGAAACAGTCTGCCCGACTGTCACGAAGAATGTCCATCGCGTCTATGACCAGTGCAATATCGGTCGTGTTCTTTCCGGGAGCATGGGAGGAAGCCTGTATGAGCCTGAATCCATGCTCCCGGGCAGTTCCCTTCCACGCGGAAAGCGCTTTCCTCGTCCAGTCTCCATAAATTCGTCTCACGACGGCATCCCCATAACGGGAAACAAAGCCCATTATATCCTCCATCTTCTCAAAGGAGGCGTTATCCCCGTCAATAAGGACTGCGACGGCATATCTAGAATTGGTATTTGTCTTCATAACAACTGTTTATGAAACAAAGTTAGCATAACTTCCGCATATTGATACTCCCACGCTCATTTTTTCTTTCCGCGTTTCAGCAAGAATTCCTGTATTTCCGAGCTTCTGTAGAAGTTCTTTCCGTTATCGTCCGTCTGGTAATAGCGGATCAGCCCTTTTTCCCGGTAGCGGGCGACTGTCCGCAACGACACGTTGAGCAGCCTGGCTATGTCATAGTTGTCCAAAAGCTCGTCCCCGTTCATGAAATCCTTCACACGCCCCATCCTGTCCAGTTTCTTCTCTATGCGGTCAAAACCTTCCACTATGGTCATTATCATTTTCTCAAGCACTTCATTGTCTATATACATCATGGCGTATCTCTCCTGTCTTTTAAAGGTTATTACTGAAATACCCTTTCTTGTGCGCACTTTCGAGAGTATATGCCATCTTTAGTGAAAAATCTATGCCGGAATGCCGGTCTTAACTTAATTATAGATTGTATTCTATTAAGAATCAAACAAATAACATTTTATGATTTTTATCGGTGAATGGTAAGTGTAAAATTTTGAAGTGTAAAACTGTAAAGTCCGAATGTAAACTTTACAATTTACAGGTAATATCCCGCCTATGTTCTTAAAACCGGGTAAATTGATGACGCTTCCACACAAAGTATTCAACATATATAATTGATGATAATATTTATTTCGGAGCATTTTCCTGAAGTTTGATTCTGCAGCCCTCTGTTACATATGACGTTTAATGACATCTGATGTCATTTGACGACATCCTTTTGGAGGTGAGTATCCCCTTCCATATTTTCGTATCCGACAAAAAAAGTACAGTTTATGGAGTTTGTATGTATCGAGGCTAAAACATTCATGGAAATGAATGAGGCTCTGGAAGCCGTTGCAAGAAAAATGTGTGAAACATGCGGAAATGGCATATCCGGTATGGACGACTGGATTGACAACCAGGAGGCTTGCATGCTCATGGATGTCTCTCCCGGAAAGATGTTACAGCTTCGCAGAAGCAGGGCCATCCCTTACAGTTATATAGACCGTAAGGTGTATTACAAACGTCAGGATATTATCCGTTTTATGGAAAACAATATTCACCGTATAACCCTTTAGAAGTGCTATGATTCAATCCCTGTTGACCAAAGAAACCCCGGAAATCATTCGTTTTTTCCGGAACATAGACAGCCTGTCTGAAATGCTGGACAAGCAGGAGGAGAAATTACGTCCGGTTCTGAACGGAGAACGTTACATTACGGATTGTGAGCTTGCCGAACAGTTGAAACTGACACGCAGGACGCTGGCAGAGTACAGGATAAACGGCAAACTGCCTTACTACAAGATAGGAGGCAAATTACTATATAAGGAGAAGGACATCCTTGCTTTGCTGGAAAGAAACAGGGTGGAGGCGTTTGATGACCGGTAATGTCCGTTTGGGAAATATCCGGACTTCAAGTGCTTCCTTATACAGTCCAATGTAAGATAAATGGGCCTAGGAATCTTTTAAAAACAGATTTTCCCTGGCGGATTTTATTGGGTGGATATATCAGGTTGGCGGGGTAAAGGTTTTCCACCTTGGAATCAAGCAGTGTTCCGCATTTCTGTTTCTTACCTGCAAAGGTAGCCTTTTGCCCCTGATCGAGCAAGGCGGTCCTTCGGACCGGTTGGCTGAAAAAATCATCCTCGCTTCGCTGCGGTATTTTTTCGCCAA
Source organism: Bacteroides stercorirosoris (assembly GCF_900142015.1). Lineage (GTDB taxonomy): Bacteria > Bacteroidota > Bacteroidia > Bacteroidales > Bacteroidaceae > Bacteroides > Bacteroides stercorirosoris. The sequence continues at coordinate 6,446 of NZ_FQZN01000021.1, read as the reverse complement.
GCCTTGCACAATCAGGGTAAAAGACAAACGGATGCATATAAGAAAAGAAATACCGGCTTTACCAAAGCCGGGCATGTTTAACCACAAAATAAAAAAGATCATGATTCAAACAAAAAACAAGTATTGCAAGGAAACGTTCATCCGCCTGAACTACTGGTATGACCGGATACACGGGCTTGTCCGGGAAGACATAGAGAAAGTGAACGCAATGGTGGAACACATCGAAAAGACACGTTCCGACCGGTATCCCCGTACAGGTGACAGCCTGTTCTTTATTTCCGGATACGGTGAACGCTCCCGGCCGTTCTTCGTAGATGCCGTGTATGGAGATAACATTGTGCTCCGGAATTTCTCCCGTGTCCCGTTCGTGTCCCGGGATAAGAAGGGTGTCAAATGCGATATGCATGGCGGTGAGTGTGTGTTGGTAAAGGCTGGCGATGTAAGGTTCAAGGCATGGACCACCGGCCGTTTCAAGCATTGGGGGCATTACGGGGCATGTGAGAACGGGGAGGTTTACTACGATACGAAAATAGCCCTGTGGGAATGTGGCACACCTGAACAGCTGGAAAGCCGGGAATGGTTCAAAATCCATATCCGCAAAAACACCCGGCCGGTCGGGGATATGTACACCGGAGAAATATCCTGCAAGGATGAGGATGGACTCAAGCAATTTATCGATGACCATGAAGGTTTCATATTCGCAGAAGAGGATTCCTTGGAAATGGTCATACTATGTTTCAGGCACTCCGACATGAGGATTTCCCCGGAAGAATGGGAAAAGATGGACTGTCCGGTATCCGTGCGTGAGATATACGGACAGATGCAGGAAGTAAAGATCGTAAAAGACCATAAAACACATCTGACCACATTCTACTATTAACACAGGATCGCCACATTAAAAATCACCCTGCTTCCTGCCACATGCAGCAGGAAGGAAACAAGGGGATATCATCTGACAGTCTTTTCAATTCTTCTATTATTATATATGGAGCTGATTGTTTTTCCCGCACAGATATTCATTCAGGTCCTTATATCCGGAATATTCATGCGAGAGATCACATATACGGATTCCGTATTTCTCCTTTAATGCCTGCACCGCATTTTTTCCGGCGGTATCATTGTCCAGACAGCAACAGATGCCGTCATATCGTGCAAGGAAAGAAAAAGCCTTCTGTAAGTTACTGACAGAATTCAACACTATATAATCCCCCTCTTCCAAGGATGGAAAAGCCGGCCTGAAAGACAGAAAATCCATAAACCCCTCAAAAATATAGCAAATCCCGCTCTCCGGTGAGCTGATGATACAGGTGATGTCCTTGGGAGCGATACAAGCCTTGAAATACCTGTTCCTGATTTCGTACCCTCCGGAAATATTAGGGAAAGCGATGGCAAAATAATTTTTCCCGTTCCGATTAAAATGAGCCTCCTTGCATACTTTTCGGGCCGTTTCCGTATCAATGCACCGTTCCTCCAGATAGGCAAGCAGTATCCGGTTGGCAAGAGGAGTGATTTTCAAGTCCTGAAAGGCGGGATACGCTTTTTCAAAAGGGCAGGAGACAGTAACCGGCTTCAAAACCGTCCTTTTATCCTCAATACACCGTAACACACGGCTTACATCCTGTGTCCGATAAATCTCCTTGGCTAATGTTATAATATTCCCTCCCTTCCCCAGACCGAAGTCATACCATAGTTCCTTATGGAGGTCTACCTTGAAAGAGGCCTCCTTTTCCGTCCTGAAGGGCGATTTGTACCATACGCTGTTCCCACGCTGTATTACCGGTTCATGTCCGAATCCGGCTAAAAAATCAACAAGCCTGATGTTCTTTGCTTCTTGTATGTTCATGACATATCTTTTTCATGAATTAATTCACGATTAACACATAGGACAAAGAACCGCTTTATACCCGAAACAGACAAAACAGTGTCATCAGATGGCATCAAAAGTCATCAGACGACAAGCAACCTAATATAAAAACATGTTACCATATGATTTATCATCTCCATTACTATTTATGTGTTTTACATACACTCCTTAAATCATAAATCTGTTATACAAACTATAAACATTCCTCAAAAAGTTTGGTGACATTGGTGATATTTGATAATATATTAGGGAATTAGACGAAAAAATAGTAATTTTGCAAATCAATAATTATTGATTTATAGATGGCAAATGCGGACCAAATATTGTCTTTGATACGTAATCATCTGAATAACGATGATGCGCAATTTAGAAAAGTTGCTCTCCAGATTTCTGCTGTAGAGGCAAAGAATGGTCATGCAGTATTAGCAAGAACCATCCAGGAGCTTTTAAGTCAAAGAAAAGCATCTTTTAGTGCTTTAAAGCTTATTCCACGTAATAAAGATGTGGATGACTTATTGCTTCAAGTCGAGACATACGATTGCCTGAAAAATATGGTGACGGACAAAGCATTGAAAGAAAAGATAGAAAGAGTCATCAAAGAATTTACAAAGAGAGAAGAACTTAGGAAATATGGACTTGCCAACCGCCGCAAATTATTGCTCTATGGCGTACCTGGGACAGGCAAGACTATGACAGCGGGAGTATTGGCTAAAGAGTTGAATCTTCCTTTATTTATTGTGAGGACAGAGAAAGTCGTTACAAAATTCATGGGTGAGACAGGACAGAAACTTAGCCGTATCTTTGATTTTATAGATGAGGTTCCCGCAGTCTATCTTTTTGATGAATTCGATGCTATCGGTGCTCAGCGTGGAATGGAAAATGAAGTAGGTGAACAGCGCCGAATACTCAACACATTTCTTCAATTGTTGGAACGTGACTCATCAGACAGTTTCATTATTGCAGCGACAAATGCCATTGATTCGATAGACAAAGCGATGTTTCGACGTTTTGATGACGTTATTGAATATCGCTTGCCAGACTCCGGACAACGTATTCATCTGTTGCGTGAATATCTATATGCGGCTAAAGAACTTGATTATTCCATGGCTGCACCTCTGTTTGAAGGTATGAGCCATGCAGAGATAAAAATGGTATGTTCTGATATATTCAAAGAATCTTTGTTAAATGATGTGCCAATGAATATAGAATTGGTAAAGATGGTCGTTGACAAACGGAATCAACTTTGTCGTGAAATAAGTTGAATAAGGAGATAATATGCAAAAGGAACATTTTTTCTTAGGTAACCAAATAGCAGAACCCCGTTCTTTCACGCCAAGAGCAAAGGTTGTACCACCTCCTGTTATTCCTGAAAGGAACAGACAAGAACATGCTGCATTTATCAAGGAAAGCTATAATGCAGTCGTTGAATATGCCATCACGGCTCTTTCTGAAAGGGAAAAGTGTGGTTTACCGTCTGCGGATGGTGTGTATATAAACCTTGACATGTCTCCCAAATTGGTTCCCCAAAAGTTAGCCCAAAGTAGTGGAGCATCCATTCTGAAAATCTCTGAAGATAAAAGTGACGGAAATGTTGATGTAACCGTATATATCAAAAATGAGAAAAAAGATTGGCTGAGCAAGAAGGCAGACGAGTATGCCGATGAAAAGTATAATACGAAAACAGGCAAACCTAAAAATACAGGCTTGATTGAACCTATCAACGCCATTAAGCCGGCAGATATACATGCGCTCTATACATCTACAGAAGATTTCGACAAACTACCTGATAATAAGGCCTTTTTATTTGAGTTGTGGATAACTAAAACAAAGGAATATGACACAGTAAAATTATCAGATGTCTTGGATAAACTTGCTATCTTAAAAGCAGGTAAAAATCATTTGGATTTTGATGGAGTAGATGTTTGGATGATAAAAGCAACCAAACAACAGTTATGTGAATTACCGCTATCTATCGGTTATATAGAAGGAGTGCGTCCCTATCATCAGCCATCAATACTTATAAAAAATCGGAGCGAAAGTCGTGAGTGGAGTGAACTGATTGAAGGAGAAATTCAATTTGCGCTTGATAAAGACAGTACAAGAATAGGCTTGTTGGACTCAGGCGTCAACAATGCCCATAAACTGCTGGCACCTGCTCTTCCTAATGACAGAATGAAAAGTGCTATCAGCGTGCCGGATACAACAGACCACAGTGACCATGGTACAGGTATGGCCGGACTTATGCTTTATGGAGATTTGACAGATATAACTTATCGACATGGAGGTCCGATAATCATAGAACAGGACTTGGCTTCCGTGAAGATTGTAGAGAACGGTCATACAACAGATCCGGATTTCTATGGAGCGGTAATTGAAGATGCTATCTATCAGGCTCAGGCTATGGGGGCGTCTATACAATGTATGGCTGTAACTGATGGTACATCGTATGACGGAAAGTCAACGTCAAGTTCTGCGTCATTGGATGAAAGCATATACCATAATGGCAAGTGTGACCGCTTGGTGCTCGTTTCAGCGGGCAACATTGAGCCCCCTGAAGTAGATGCCACAAATTATCTGGAGTCCTGCAAAGCCAATGCTGTACAAAGTCCGGCTCAAGCATGGAACGCATTAACAGTCGGAGCATATACGGAGAAAACGATAGTAACAGATGAAAGCTACAAGGCACTGGCAGCTCCAGGGAATCTGTCACCCATGTCAAGAAGTTCGTGGAGTTGGAGAAATGGTTGCAATAAGCCTGAAATAGTCATGGAAGGAGGTAATATAGCCTATCATCCTGTTTTTCAAACAACGACACATCCTGATTTAAGTTTGATTACTACCTGCCAAGATTTGGCGGAATCATTGGAACAGTTCCATGCTACAAGTGCGGCTACAGCATTAGCGACACGTCTTGCGGCAAAAATAAAAACAGCAACACCAGCTCTTTCCATGTTGTCTGTTCGTGGCATGATGGTACATTCTGCCAAATGGACACCGGAAATGATACGTATCGGTAATATCAAGGATATTATACCTTTATGCGGCTATGGCGTTCCTGATGAAGAGACGGCCTTATTCAGTAATGAAAAATATGCAACGTTTATATTTGAAAATGAGTTAATACCCTATTGGGAAAAAGATGGTTCAAACACCTATAATCAATTGCACTTTTATGATTTGCCTTGGCCAACAGAGGTGCTGGAACAAATGGGAGAAGAAAATGTAAAAATAAGAATCACACTATCTTATTATGTAAAGCCGTCTCCTGGATATGCAGGAAGAAGCAACAAGTATCGTTATCCATCTGCTACGCTGCATTTCGACTTGAAAAGTGCAAGCGAGAGTATGGAAGAGTTTCTTTGCAGAAGAAATAAAAGTGAAGGAGAAAAGAAAACTGACAATGATACTAACAGATGGACCATCAAACAACAACGTAGAGAACAAGGTACTGTACAATCTGACTGGATTGAATGTACGGCCGCTGAATTGGCTTCTTGTGGGCAGATCATTGTTTATCCAGGCCAAGGATGGTGGAAAGAAAGGAAATTAGCTAATGTTGATAATGTTATCAAATATTCACTTATCGTATCAATAGAGACAACGAAAACTGAAATTTACGATGCCGTAGAAACGGCTATCAGTAATAGAATAGGAGTACAAATAATGCAAGAAGTATAGGAAATAAAGAAAAAATCTAATAAGCACTTGATTATTAATAAAGCATATACGGAAACACAACGTCTTTATTTACATCAGATACAAATTACTGTTTCAATGACACTGTAGGCAGAGACTATAGATATAAACAGCATCGTTGACAAAAAACAGGCAAAAAAATATGCATTAGTTTGCAGAAATCGAACCTTTTATTTATCTTTGCAACGTCAAAGAGATAAAGATTACAAGATTAGTCAAGAAAAGCGATGAATTTAGTGTGATGCTAATTCAATGGCTTTCATAAAAGATAAAGTAATAATGTGCAGTCACTCAAGGAGTTAGAATAAACCGAAGCAAAAGGTTCGATTCCTGGTGGCACCACTTCAAAAATCAGAGAGTTACTCACATGAGTGACTCTCTTTTTTATTTGCATATCTACGGTTTACACTATTTTAAGCAATCTGTGTAAACCAGCGTGTAAAGAAGTTCTATAATAACCACTCCTTATAGTTTGAAGACAACTCCTGTAACGCTTGTACGAATCTCCCAACATGGACTCCGTCGCATACAGCATGATGGGCTTGTATGGAGAGCGGCATTAAGACGGAAGTTCCTGTTTCGATAAATTTGCCTATTGTAAAAATGGGAGGCAAATAGCGTCCCTCGTTAAACACATTTATATTAAATCCGGTAAAGTTTACCCAAGGTAAAGCGGATATCATAAAAGAGTTGGAAGGTTCATTGAGTTTAGGTCTTAAGGAAACAGATTGCGAATATCTATCTATATCTTCAATACAACTGTCATAAAATAGACTAAAGACACAGTTATAGAGACTATCCATCTGATTGTGTAAATAGAAAACTACGGTGTTTCTCTCGTAGTTTTTTTATTTATGTATTAACTTTGTAAAAATCAGATTTTATG
>NZ_FQZN01000068.1 GCF_900142015.1 Bacteroides stercorirosoris | reverse complement strand
CTATCGGATTTCATCACAATTTTCATTTGAGGTTTAATCGCTACTTCTTGTGTTTGCATACCAATGTAAGATATTTGCAATGTTTTCGCAGAACTTGGTACGTTCGGTAAAGTAAAATCACCATCTACACCAGTAATAGTACCTAATTGAGTACCTTTTACCAATACAGAGGCTCCAATAACTGGCTGCCCATCTTCTTCAGAAATCACAACACCCGTGATTGTCTGAGTTTGGGCAGTTACTAGGCCTATTCCAACAAAAAGACAGGCCAATAACAGCATTAATTTTCTTTTCATAAATTCTCTCTTAAAGTTTAACTTTACATTAATTGTTTCTTTACTCTAACAAAATGCAAATATATTAATAAAACTGAAACGAACAACTATTTTGTTGAAAAAACCTTGTAAATCTATCAAATTGTTAAGCAAAATACGTTTTTTTATGCTTAACAGCAGATTTTTCGCACTTAAAAAACCTAAATGACTATCCAAATGCTATCACTCTGAAGCACTCCCTTATGCCCTGTTCCTTAATACAACATGCTACTTTTAAACAAAATGTGTTAAAAGCGTAGTGCGATGGAACTAATTTGAAAGTCATTTTACGTAGATTCACCTTTTTTATAAAGGAAATACAAAATAAAAAATGCCCTATAATTGGCACTTTTACAGATATTAAGTCTTATTTAATTCTTATGTAGCACATTATACCGTCTTATTTGTTCATAGTATTAACTAAAACAACTAAAGATGAACAAGATTATTTACAGTTTAGTTTACAACCGGAAAAAGAGCCTTAATAAAAGGGGAATGGCTCTGGTGCAAGTAGAGGCCTATCTGAACAGAAAGAAGAAGTATTTTTCGACCAAAGTTTACCTAAGACCCGATCAATGGGATGCGAAAAAACTACTAGTAAAAAACCATCCCAATGCTGATGCCTTAAATCGATTGATTTATGAATTTATGGCAATGATAGAAAAGCGCGAGCTTGAACTTTGGCAACAGGGGAAGCCAATAACTCTCGATGTCTTGAAGGAAGTGTTGGCTGAAAAGCAAGAACAGGAGGACAAGTCATTGTTTATTCCCTTCTTCAGGCAGGAAATAATGACTTCAGGCTTGAAGGAAAGTACGAAACGAAACCACTTGTCTACCGTCGCATTGCTACAAGACTTCAAGAAGGGGGTGACCTTCTCTGAAATGACTTTTGAGTTCATATCATCATTCGAGTATTATCTGCAATCTAAAGGGTACCATACCAACACGATAGCTAAGCATATGAAGCATTTAAAGCGTCATATCAATGTGGCTATTAATAAGGAGTATATGGATATACAGAAGTATGCTTTTAGAAAATATAAAATAAAGACTGTGGAAAACGGGCACACCCATTTGTCTCCGGAAGAATTAGAAAAGCTGGAAACTCTGCAATTGACAGGACGGCATACAAAATACCAGAAGACACTGGATGCTTTTTTATTCTGCTGTTATGCTGGCATGAGATACTCTGACTTTGTAAATATGAAACCGGAAAACATCGTCGAGATGCACCAGGAGACTTGGTTGATATATAAATCTATCAAGACTGGTACCGAAGTCCGGCTTCCGTTATATCTGTTGTTTTGCGGAAAAGGAATCCAAATTTTGAATAAATATCAGGCAAATCTACAAGACTTTTTTCATCTGAGAGACAATTCGAATGTAAACAAGGAACTAATTATAATTGCACGATTAGCCGGACTACCTAAAAAAGTGTCATTCCATACTGCGCGACATACCAATGCAACGTTGCTGATTTATAATGGCGTAAATATTACAACTGTACAGAAATTGTTAGGGCATAAGAGTGTGAAAACCACGCAAATATATACCAATGTAATGGATATGACAATAATAAGTGATTTAGAGAAAAACCACTCGTTAGCTCATCGTAAAAAAGGGAAGTAAAACCTACTAAAGTATAAGGTGTAACTACTTATCATGAAATCTTAGGGATATCGGATAAAACGGGTTGCACCTTTTACTTAGTGGATTTACCAGCAGAACGTTTCTTGCTTTTTTGTTCTATTCTTCTTATTTTCTATTTTCTCATTATCCTCTCTTTTGCATATTAAAATTAAAATTATAGACTTAGTGGATGAAGAGATAACATTTTGGGTAAAATGTTCTTTTTATCGTTTCCATCCACTTTATGAAATTGAATAATACCCCTTCCTTTTCCTAATAATCCACCTGTTTTTCTCTGAATATAACTTGAGGTTCTAACCGAGATATAATTGCTTTGTACATTCTATATTATCTGCTCTTAAAGTTTCACTAGTATTGGCTTTTTTGATTCACACTGTAAACAAACAAAAAAAACTAATATTTCCTGTTTACAAGAAGTTAAGAGTTTGCCAACAAGAAGTTAACTCTTTGTCTACAAACTCTTAACTTCTTGTAAGCAGGAAATAGACTTTTTGTAACCTTTTGATAATCAATAGTAAGACAGGTAAGTTCCAAAGGATGTTTTGTATATAAATATCACTTGTCTCGTAAATAACTTCAAGCTATTTGTCTGTAATTTCAGATTTATCTGAAACATTACTGCCTGAAGCTTCTCATGTATGGTGGTAAAGTACAAGCTCCAACTCTTGGGGGTAAAACTGAGCTTGAGCATATACTTATTCTTTTACTTCTTCATTGTATTGGCAAATCGTCTTCTAGTTCTTTATAAAAAAATGAGACTTTAAACCTTATTCCTTTATTTTTTTTTTGCGGACATATAAGCTATTGGTAAAACACGAATTAAAGCATTCGCTATTTTACACATTCTCTATAAATCGAAACGCATAGTATCAGTCCTGTGCTTCATTATGATTTTTATATAACAATAATACTCTCATAATTAGAGTTTTAAGTTTAAAATCAAGTATTATTGCGGTAGACACAAAAAAACACTGCTATTTATTACTGTGCTAAATATTAGTATATTACAATATTTTAATCGTTATATGCATAGTTCTTTACTGAACATCAACTGCTTTATTGTCAATACAATATCAAAAGCATAGTTCTGCGAAAACGCTTCAAATATCGTATATTGGTATGAAGACACAAGAGGTCGCAATCAAACCTAATGTGAAGATTTTCATGAAATCAGACGCTGAAATGTTAGAGGAAGTAATGGTGGTAGCGTATGGTACAACAAAGAAAGAATCCTTTACAGGTTCTGCTGAAGTTATTAAATCAGAGAAACTTAAAGAAAGACCCATTGCAAATGTTACTAAAGCGCTAGATGGTATGGTAGCCGGAGTGCAGACGACTTCTGGGTCAGGGCAACCGGGATCAGGTTCTTCTGTTGTGGTACGTGGTTATGGTTCTATCAACTCTTCGCAATCACCACTATATGTAGTGGACGGTGTTCCTTATGATGGAAATATTTCTGCAATCAACCCTAACGACATTGAAACAATGACAGTGTTGAAAGATGCCTCAGCAGGTGCCCTTTATGGTTCCAGAGGTGCCAATGGTGTAATTATGATTACAACTAAAAAAGGGAATTCCGGTAAAGTGAAAGTGAATCTGAAAGCCAATTGGGGCGTTTCTTCTCGTGCCATTCCGCGCTATGAAACGATGGATGAAGCCGGATATCTGGAAACTGTTTTTCAATCGTACAAAAATAACCAGATTATCAATAACGGACTTTCTCCCGAATTGGCAGGTCCTGCTGCTTTAGAGGCAATGAAAAGTGGAGCTACCGCTATGCTGGGACAAAACGAACAGTATAATCCTTTTAATTATAGTATAACCGAATTAATAGATCCTACTACAGGGAAAGTTCGCAGTGATGCAAAATTAAGATACAGCGAAGACTGGCTGGATGAAGCATTGAAATCGAATCCTTTGCGCCAAGAATATATTGCTTCATTCAGTGGTGGAAGTGATAAGACTAAATATATGTTTTCTTTAGGTTATCTGGATGAAGAGGGATTGCTGAAAACCACTAAATTTTCCCGCTACAACGGACGTTTGAATATAGACTCTGAAGTAACCAATTGGTTAAAAGCAGGGATGAGCGCTAACTATTCTCGTAATGAGAGTAATACGGCTGTTGAAAATTCATCCGGTTCATCTAATGTCTGGTATTCCGCACAATTAATGGCCCCTATTTTTCCTGTGTATGAAAAAGATGCAAATGGCGCCACTGTTTACGACAACTTAGGTGATCCTGTATTCGATTACGGAAAGAACAGACCTGCGGGAGCGAATTCTGAATGGAATACTATTGCTACGCTATATGATGACAAGTATTCTACTTTAAGTGACAATTTGAGTGGACGCGTCTATGCAGAACTGGGTGATTTAAAAAATACATTTCTGGAAGGATTGAAGTTCTCAATAAACTATGGTTTTGATTTGATTAATGCAGCAGGATCAACTTATTATAACCCATATAATGGTAACTCTGTTTCAGTGAAAGGTACTATACAAAAGGCTACTGCACGCACTTTTAGCTACACTTTCAACCAGTTATTGACTTATGACAGGAAGTTTGGCAATCACCATTTTGAAGCTTTAGTAGGACATGAATTTTATAAATACAGATATGATTACTTGTCGGCTACCAAGACGGGGTTCCCATTTGGAGGGCTTTACGAACTGGATGCGGCAACTACTATAACCGGTGCATCTTCTTACCAGAACAATTATGCGGTCCAGTCTGTATTATCGCGTTTGAATTATGATTTTGCTGATAAGTATTACCTCTCTGCAAGTTTCCGTACCGACGGTTCTTCCCGTTTCTACAAAGATAACCGCTGGGGTAAGTTCTGGTCTGTCGGTGGTAATTGGCGTATTTCCCACGAAGATTTTATGAGCGATTTAACGTGGATCAACAATCTTTCTCTTAAAGCCAGTTACGGTGTACAAGGAAATGACGCTATCTTGGATGGTACAAGACAGAACTTCTACGCTTGGCAGTCATTTTATGATTTGGGGTATGCAAACTCGTCAATGAGTGGTGCCGCTGTTACTTCTCTGGAAAATAAAGATTTGAAATGGGAGAAAAATGCCAATCTGAATATTGGTATTGAAGCTAAGGTGTTTGATCGCATTTCGGCTACTATCGAGTGGTATCAACGCAAGACCACGGATATGCTGATGTCTTTCCCGATGGCAACTTCACTCGGATTCGATGGTTATAACAAGAATGTAGGCAGTATGCGTAACACGGGTGTTGACGTCACCTTAGGCGTTGATATCTTTAAGGATACTCCTTTTACATGGAACTTGACACTTATCGGTTCTACTATTAAGAATAAGGTATTACAACTGGCTGACAAACCGGAAATCATTTCCGGATCTTACATCATCCGTGAAGGTGAAACTTTATATTCATTCTATACAGCAACATCCGCCGGCGTTGATCCGGCAACCGGAGAGCAGTTATACTGGGCATGGGATACAGATGAAAACGGAGTAAAAGGAGAAAAGTATATCACAAATGATATGGCTAAAGCAACTGCTTGTAAGGAAATCCAAGATAGCCGTATTCCTGACTTGTATGGTTCTATCGGAAATACCTTTAAATATAAAGGATTTGATTTAAGCATACTCTGTACTTACTCTATCGGCGGTAAGGTGCTGGATGGCATTTATAACACATTATTGTATGGCAACTATGTGGGGCAGGCTAAGAGTAAAATGCTGGAACGTGCTTGGAAGAATCCGGGTGATATTACAGATATCCCGCGCATTGAAATCGGAAAGAGCTACATTACGACTAATGATAATCTGATTAATGCTTCGTATTTTGCGATTAAAAACATTGCTTTGGGTTACTCCTTACCTTCAAAACTGATGAAATCTGTAGGATTTGAATCAGTTCGTCTGACTGCGACAGCCGACAACGTAGTGCTGTTTAATCACCTCAAGGGTATGGACCCTCAGTATAACTTTACTGGTGGCACTAACTTTGGTTATGTCCCTGTAAGAACAGTTTCATTCGGTATTGATATCACATTCTAAACCTGATTAAATAGTATAAAAGATGAAAAAAATAATATATATATTTTCTTTAATCGGCCTTCTCTCGTTCAGTTCATGTGCTGATGAGTTGAATACAGAGCCGACTGATAAAGTATCCGGTTCTACGATATTTGCTGATGCAAGTAGCGCGGAAACCGCTATAAATGGAGTGTATCGTATGCTGTATGTGGCAGGATGGAGTTCAAACTGGGGCTCGGAAAACTGCGGACAGACTGCCATCAATTTGCTGGCGGACTTGATGGCTGACGACCATTTGATGAAAGAACAGGGACAAGGATGGTTCTACGAGGATTATCGCTTGAATGTTCATGGAGATTATTCCAATAAGGCCGGACGTTCTTATTCTATCTGGAATTTCTACTACACCATCATCAGCAATGTGAACTATATCATTGCTTCGGAAAGTACAATGGGAGGTGATCCGGAACTTAAGAACAGCGTAATCGGACAGGCGTATGCCATGCGTGCTTACGCTTACTATTATCTGATACAATTGTATCAGCAGACATATAAAGGGCATGAAGACGCACCGGGTGTACCTTTATATTCCGCTCCGACAGTGGCCGGTTCGGAAGGAAGTCCGCGAGGAACGGTTCAGGCTGTTTACACGCAAATAAATACTGATATAGATAAGGCCATTGATTTGTTAGGAAGCATTAGTGTAAAAGAGCAGACACATGTGTCTCATGTGGATTACTATGTAGCAAATGGTATCAAGGCACGTATTTGCCTTGTACAACATGATTATGCAAGCGCGGCCTCGGCAGCAGCTGAAGCTTTGAAGAAACCTTCATTGAAAGTGGCAACTATAGCTGAATTGGGAGGAAATAATAGCGTAAAAACTGCCGATGTTTTATGGGGCATGGAAATTATTGCAGACCAATCCAGCGGTTTTGCAAGTTTCTTCTCGCATATGGATGCGGATGCTCCAGGTATGTACGCTTCTAAAGCACGCCAATGCATAAGTACAGGTTTATATAAACTTATCTCGAATACGGATGAGCGTAAAACGGCTTGGTTCCGTGGAGCAATTCCCTCCAGTGAAGAAGAAAATGCTTCTTCTTATACCAGCTACTGTCAGATTAAATTCAAAATGGCTGATTATACTACCCGTACCGGTGATTACTTGCTTATGAGAGCAGAAGAGATGATATTGATAAAAGCAGAAGCTGAATGTCATCAAAAACAGTATGACGCTGCCCGCACTACAATTAAGGCATTAGGAAACATGAGAGATAGTAAGTTTGATGAACGTTTGGCAACCCGTACAGATGATAACACTTACAACTCGGACACTAATGCTCCGCTATCAACATTGATGGATGAAATTTTATTCCAACGTCGCGTTGAACTTTGGGGTGAGGCTGGTCGTATTTTTGATATGCAACGTTTAGGCTTGGGATACAACCGCAATTATGAAGGTTCTAACCATACGGAAAAAGTAACAACGAAAAATACAAATGCTGCTTCTCCGTTGTTTATCCTTCCTTTGCCACAATCTGAAATAGATGGTAACGAGAACATAACCTCGGCTGACCAGAATCCTATAGTTCAGTAATTTAGAAATCTATTATAATGAAGGAAAATATGAAACTATATACAATAAAAGCATGTGCTGCCGTATTACTTTGCTTGGTAGCTTTTACCTCCTGTGATACAGATGCGGAAGGTACAAAATATGACATTAGTGGAGTTGAAGCTGCTTTTGCGTCCACTCAGATGAGTGTGGAAGTTGGTGCTGAAGATAACGGTATTATCAAAGTCCCTGTATACCGTGGAAATACAAGTGTAGAGGCTTCTGTTAGCATTAGTATGGACGAAGCTACAACTGAAGAAGGTTTGTTCACCTTGAACAATTCCAATGTGGCATTTGCTAAAGATGAAGCTGTAGGTTACGCTGAATTGAATTTTGGTTCTGTAGATAATTTAAGTGCGACTGGCAAATATGAAATTACACTAACCATAAATGATGAAAGCACATTGTCACCTGCTCAGTGTGGCGAAATAACCGTTACCGCTCAGAGAAGACTTACATGGGAGGATTATGGCATAGGAGTTTATTCTTCCCAACTATTCGGTCAGGCATGGGAACAACCTATATTAAAGGCAAAAGAAGGTAATATCTACAAATTACCGGATTGTATCACGGAAGGTTACCCATTCGTTTTCACATTGAGTGATGACGGACAGTCTTTGGTTAACTGGGATTTGCAAGCTACCGGATATAAAGATGCCACTTATGGAATGGTGTATTTTACTCCTGCTGGAATGCAACGTCAGGGTAATGCATTGATGTTTGCGATGCGTGGAGCTGTAGCCGTAGAAGGGGGATATGGTATTTTATACAGTGGTTTCACAGAAACATTGGAATTGCCTGAATAAATTACGGTAAAAGTCTATATCTAATATAAATAATCGGTAGAGGTGCCACATGATTTAGCATGTGGCACTTTTTGTTATTTATCTAAATAAGAGGTTTCTTGTATAGTAGTATTTGGCCTTTTGTAAAACATATTAATATTTGATATTTCTTTTTTTTATTCTCTGAATTTTAATAAGCAAATATATAAAAAAAATAAATGTAAACAATAAGATGACAGTTGATGGATGAATAACAATGCTTTATTTGTTATAATCTTCTTGTGCTATTACCAAGTGGTTGTTGAACGAAAAACATTTGTATTAATACTAGTCACGCAGGTGCTATCTATGAAAAACTAAAACAATATATTGAATCTGTTTTATGTACAGTTTGCCAGCCAGGCTTTTAATAGTGATACTAATCATTTTACACACTAATTTACTGGTTTAACCTTGTAGTATCTGTCTGATACCGTATTTTGCTCTATTATAAAATGACAATATCCTTATAATAAGATAAATAATCTATTAATTGGGGATAATTTGGGTAGATACAAATATATATTACTACTTTATATATGATTAAAAAACAGAATATTACATTTTTCCAATTATTTAATTCAAAGTTCCATGAAATAATTAAATCACTTAATATCAACAAAATAAAAGCGGCTTAGTTCTGCGAA
>NZ_FQZN01000034.1 GCF_900142015.1 Bacteroides stercorirosoris | reverse complement strand
ATTAAAACTTCGGGAAAGATGACTCGTAGTAACTTATGTAGGTTGCGATTGGAAGGCATTGGGCAGATAATTTTAATTTGAACGCAAAGATAGTTTACTTGCGCGTATTAACATAACATACCCACAGGGGTTTCGGACTGACCCGAATTTGTGAGTATTCATTTCCTTTGTACTTTCATGGCGCAAATCTTCAGTCCGGAGCAAAAGGAGAAAGCAGCATTCATAATTGAAAATCCTTTGTCAAAGTTGTCCGACCTTTATTCTAATGAACTAAAGGACTTGGTGGTGGTGTGGTGTTATTAGGGATATCCCTAATCAATATGCTGACTATTTCCTGAATAAGCAAATAGAGAGGATTCATGAGATTGAAAAATGAAATCCTACAAGTACCCATGAATTTTAATCGTTCATGGATACCATTCCATCTACATGTTTGAATATTTCTCGTTCAATCAGGATTTGTATAGCCTGTTCCGTTGCAATATCTAAGTTTGTACCTTTTCTGCTGAAGCCAAGCAACTGGGAAGTCAGCCGCTTCAGATCTTCCATCGGCATAGATATTTGTTGTTCTATGGCGTAGCGGGCGGCACTCATAACTTCCAGAACAGGAATATCTAAAATATCGCGTTTGGAATTGATGCGGTAAAAGTCGGAGTCTTTAGCTTTCTCTTTATTTTCCCAGTAAATGATGGTATTTCTGGATAAGGGGTCTTTATATACGTCTTTAAGAAGACTGTCAATGAATACTTGTAAACGGGTGGTTACTCTTGTCAGTTTCCAGATGCGTAAGATTCTCTTATATAATAAGGTATTTGTTATAGGTTGTTCAACTCGTACTATCTGTTCAAGTTGCCTTTTTACCTGATAGGATGAAGCCATTACTTTATTAATATCCGTGCTGTAGCTGATTTCTGGTAAATCGGCAAAAATGTATTCCTTTTCTCGGCTGTTTACTAATTCCACAACTGGCTCATTGTCGATACTGAATGTTTTCAGAGCGACTGGTTGTATCGGAGGAAGAAATTGTTCCTCTCTTCTGATGTTTTTTACGTCTTCCAGCTTTTTGATAATGCGTTCCACCACATTCTCTTTATGTTCAAACCAGTCAACAGACCATACACGCATGACATTCCAATGGAGCATTTGTAGGACGTTAGGTTGCACAATCTCACGGTCTCTGGTAGTTTTGGTTTCATAATAGTTCTTGCCATCGCATAGGATTCCCAGGATATATGTATCCGGCTGTTCTGGATTAACGATGGCCAAATCTACTTTGAAATTTGATCGCCCCACCAAAGTATCTACTTTATAGCCACGTTGTGTAAGCTCCTGTGCTATTAAGGTTATCAAATTACTTTGTTTTTGATTTTGGAGCTGAACGGCAGGAATAGGAGAGGTGCCACGTTCTGCAAATTCCAGAAACTTCTTCAAACCTTCCACACCTTTGGATTTGGTACGCTTCAAATCAATTTGCTCCGAACGCAAAGTTGAGAAGATGATCATTTCATAACGGGCGCGAGACACTGCCACATTCAGGCGGCGTTCACCGCCCTGATTGTTCAGCGGACCGAAATTCATGGATACATTGCCATTTTTATCAGGTCCGTATCCTATGGAGAAAAGAATGACATCCCGTTCATCTCCTTGCACATTCTCCAGATTTTTGATGAAGATAGGTTCGTTGCTTTGGAAAGCTTTTTCTTCTAATTCCGGATATTTGTTCAATTCCTCTATAAGCATATCTTCTATCAGATTCTGTTGTACCTGACTGAAAGAAACCACACCTATGCTTCTTTCGGAAAACTCCGGCGTTTGCAGGCGATGTAGTATTTCCTTCACAATGGCTTCCGCTTCGGCATAATTGCTGCGCGTACGTCCTTTGTCGTATGAACCGTTGACTTGAACCAGGCGTACTTTTGAGACTCTGTCATCCACGGAAGGGAAAGTATATAATTTCCCATTATAATATTGTGAATTACTGAAAGCAATCAGACTTTCGTGCTTGCTACGATAGTGCCAGGTCAGATAGCGGGATGGGATTGACAGTGATATACAGTCGTCCAGAATACTCTCCATATCATCAAACTCGGCTTCTTCTTCATCAACTTGCGAGGAAGAGAAGAAGCTTGTCGGTGGCATTTGCTTGGGGTCACCCACTACAACCAATGCCTTGCCGCGTGCTATTGCACCGACAGCTTCACTAGTGGGCATTTGAGAGGCTTCATCGAAGATGACAAGATCGAACTTCTCTGCATCCAGGTCGATATATTGCGCTACTGATATCGGACTCATCAGCATACATGGACACAGTTTGTGTAATAAGGTGGGAATTTGGTCTATGATTCTTCGGATAGACGTACCGCGTCCTCCATTTGAAATGTTTCTTTTCAGAATTCCTATTTCAGAACTGGATGCAGCTTCCATGGTCAGAGAAGGTATTTTTGCTGCCAACCTGCAATATAACTCTTTCTTACTTAACTCCTGGAATTCTGTAGTCAGAGACTTATACTTGTTAATCATCTCTTCAAACAGCAATCCGTTGAAAAGACGCAAAGTTTCGTCTGCATCGACGGCTTTTATTGCTAATTGATGATAAACACCTTTCAAATACGCATTTGCTGCTTCTGAACCAGTTTTGTGCTTATCGATTATGTAATTGATCACCACGGCCAAATTCTGGGATTCCAGTTCCTTTTTGCGGAGGCACCACTGTTCCCAATCCTTTATCTGATCGAAATGGGTCAGCCATGTATGAAGAAGAACCGGCAATTTCATTTCGAGGTCGCTGTCGGGTATTTGCATGTGACATAAACCTTTCATTCTGTTTAGTACTGCATTCAGTTCGTGAGTGGCGTTAACTGATTGTCTGAATGTAGCTTCATTAGACTGCCTGAATGCGCTCCAATCAACGTCAATCTTGCTTGCAATTTGATTCAGAATTTCTGCAAACGGTTGTCGGGCTATTTCCGAATATTCTACTAAAGTGCGGTAGATCATTGGAATTTTCTCCAATATGGAAGTGATATCCTCCCATTTTTCCTTATTTTTTCTTCCTAAGAAACCAAAGAGGGATGACAATTCGGAAGATTGCTCCTGGACTATCTTATTGTTTCTATCATAAAGATTGAGCTTTTCCAAAAGCTTTGGTATCTGTTCTTCCTGCAAACTCGCATTGTAAAGTCTTAGCTTTTTGAGATAAGAACGTTTTGCGAAGAATCTTGGCAAGAACCACTTCATTTCAATTGCTTTCCATTCCTGTTGGAGGATGAATGCATTTTCTTCAAGAATCTGGGGTATGTAATCTTTGTACAATTCTGTTTGTATCCGGTCCCGTTCACTACCTGCGAGAATGATATCTTTCCATTCTTCTATCAGATTAGCGTTTCCGCCTATCTCTAATAGTGATTTGTTCAGATACGGAGTAGAGAGAAGTAAGTCACTAATTTTACTCATCCAGTTGATTCCCGTCCAGCTATCCGGTATTGCAATGCCCAGATTACTTGAAAGTACCTTTCTGCTTGCCGTAATCAGAGTGAATAAATCTATGAGATGCCTGAGTTCTTCCTGCATCCTTTGGCAACTTTCGATGGAAGTATTGTACGCTTCCAATCCTTTTAGTGGATGTTCCTGCGGATGCCCTGTTATTAAAAATACCGTATCCAGTTCCTGTATCTTTTCGCAAAGTGCTGTAAGTTTGTCCTTTGTGATGGTGTTCAATGAAGAAAAGTCAATGGAGAGTTCGTCCCCCTGTATAGATAAATAATTTGTTATGCAGTCGTAGAGAGAAAAACCGGATGCATGAGGGTGGTGCAACGCTTCCATGTAATCAATCAGCTTTCTTCTGCGCTCAAACAATTGCATTGAAGTACTTTCAAATTCGGCCGGTGACTGGATATGAATAGCTTCTATGGCCTTCTGAAGTTGAGCCAGAAAATGGGATTTAGTGACTTTATTGGAGTGAAGTTCCAGGCAGAACGGAGCTAATCCTATCTTAGTCAGACGATTTTGTACGACAGAAAGTGCAGCCATCTTTTCCGCGACGAATAGCACGCGTTTTCCCTTATACAAGGCATTGGCTATCATATTGGTGATAGTCTGGGATTTTCCGGTTCCCGGAGGACCATGTAATATAAAGCTTTTCCCTTCCCCTGATTCAATGACAGCTTCCAACTGTGAAGAATCTACGTCGACAGGGATGGAGAACTTGTCAGGTGTGCAATTCTTATCTACTTCTCTGGCGTCAACTTCCGGCGTTGTGTCCTGCCACTGGGTTCGGTTTTCCATCAGACTGGCTATGATGGCATTCTCTTTCAGTTTGTCCGCATTACTGTGAATATCATTCCACATGACAAACTTGTTGAATGAGAATAATCCTAACATGGATTCTTCCACTACATCCCAGCCTTTCATGTTGCGGATGCAGGTACGGATAGCTGCAAATATCTTTTTCAGATCTACACCGCTTTCATCTTTCGGCAATGGGTTAAGGCCGGAGAGGTTTACACTGAACTGCTGCTTCAGTAGTTCCACCAATGTAATGTTCAGTATAATTTCTTCGTCCCTTGTACGAATGATATACCCGCTTGTGCCGCCACGGCGTATAATGTCTACCGGCAGTAGCAGGATAGGAGCGAAGCGGGGTTTCACGCTCTTTGCGGATTCGTACCATTTCAAAATCCCTAAAACTAAAAACAGCGAATTGGCACCATTCTCTTCAATAGCAGTTCGCGAGGTTCGATATATGAATTTGAGTGAGTTCTGTAATTCGCTTTCGGTCAGATAAGAGCGGAGTTTTTTATTTTTCAGCTCATTGATAACTAACTCTTCCAGATTCTCTTTCCAGAGTGAAGAATCATATAACCCTGTTTCGCCCGGTTCTATTTTGCTTTTAGTAGGGCTGGCCAGTATCTGATAATTCTCTCCGGCCTGCAAGTGATCTTCTAAACGGTCTATTGCGAAAGATATGAAAGGTATGACCCTTCTGCCAAGTCTGATGTTGATCAGATTATTACGTAGGGAAAAGTCCAGTAATTTTCTTTCCCAGATAATCTGTTTGGTGATTTGCTCCTTGCTGTCCTCCAGCCTTATTTCATAGCGGTCTAACTGGTTTACTTTTCCGGTCGCATTCTCATGCTCTATTCCGGCGTTTTCAATTTGCCACTCACCATTATGATTTATACGTTGCGGCAATGGCCGGATTTTATCGAGCCTGCATCTATATACATCAATGAACAACTCAAACTTACTTTCTTCCTTGAGTTCCTTTTGAGCCGTTGTCACTGCTTCTTCAAACGAAATATTCTGAGAGGACGTGAGGGCAGTTGTTTCTACCAATACAATATCGCTGATACCGTTTGCACTTCCTTTCAGAAGAAAAGAAGCGTCATCTCCTACTGTTTGATGATAAATGTCCTCTGTGAGCCATGCGCCTACAAAAATGTGTCCCTTTAATAAGACCAGAAGGGGATGGATCCCGATGGCTTCCAGGCAAGATGCATAAAGCAAAGTCAGGTCAATACATGTACCCAACTTGCTGGTAAGCACATTGTCCACCAGACGTATGCGCTGTCCCATCGTTTCGAAACTGGCAGGGATGGTGGAGTATATTAAAGATTCGGATCGGAGTGCTTCATAAATGGCAGCCACCTGGGCACGCACGCGATTAGGGTCTTGTGTCTGATATTCATCCAAAGCGGAGTTGCCTGTCCACTTCTCCAGAAATTGGGAAGCCTTTACGCTTATTCTTGAAAGTATGGGATGGTTGGGAGTGACAAAAGTGGCTAAAAGTTCGGGCATGATACGGGCACCGGTCCATTGGTCATAAGCCATCAGTTTGATGGGGAATGTTTGCTGATGGACTATTTCGTCGGAGATGGCAATCGTCAGATTGAAGTGGGTATCAATACCCTCTGTCAGTTCTATCAGTTTTTCGTTTTCGGGTGATATTTCCAGGCTGTTGATTTGAATGTTCTGTCCCTGCGGAATTATTTCCAGAATACTTTCTGAATGCTTAATGAGTTCACCGTCTATTGCAACTTTGACATGGTTCCAGTCAACCTCATCGTTGTTCAAGAGTTCGCAGAAATTGCATGAAGGCACATGGTTGTGGATCATTGCATAATTAATACATGGCAGATATTCCAGATGGACTGTTCCGTTGAAGGTGCCTGTAATTGTGTTGCCGTTTCCCATTATTGTTATAGAATTTAACTGATAAAAAGTATAAGCCCGTGTTACTGTTCCCGGATTCAAAGGTATGAATATATTGTTAATAATCCATCTTTTATTGCGAATTTAGTGAGATATTTGTCGTTTATTTAGTTCAAAAAGGATTTACCCTCTTGTCTATCGTCCTGATTTTTGTGATATTTGCAACTCCATAGAACAAAAAACACTGTTGAAGTGTTTATAAACATACAAATTTTATATCTATATGTATATTACCCTCATTATTTTATTTCTTTCTGCGATATTTTTTATGAGCGGCAAAGTACGCTCAGATTTGGTGGCGCTTTGTGCCTTAGTGTTGCTAATCATATCCGGCATTCTGACACCGGAGGAAGCATTGACAGGGTTCTCCAATTCCGTAGTGATAATGATGATAGGACTATTCGTTGTGGGCGGTGCTATTTTCCAAACGGGACTGGCGAAGATGATAAGCAGCCGTATCCTGAAATTAGCCGGTGACAGTGAGCTGAAATTATTTGTTCTCATTATATTGGTGACTGCCTTTATCGGTGCTTTTGTCAGCAATACCGGAACGGTGGCTTTGATGCTTCCTATTGTAGTCAGCATGGCTATGAGTTCGCAAATCAATGTCAGTCGCCTGTTGATGCCGCTTGCATTTGCCAGTAGTATGGGTGGTATGATGACGCTGATTGGTACGCCACCTAACCTTGTCATTCAGGAAGCATTGACTTCTGCGGGATATGCACCACTCACTTTCTTTTCGTTTACTCCTGTAGGTCTGGTTTGCGTAACTGTCGGATTGATCGTACTGATTCCGTTGAGTAAGATGTTCCTGACTAAGAAGGGAGATAAAACCCGTAAAGGGAAAAAGAATAAATCACTGAAAGAACTGGCAGGAGAGTACCAATTGTTCCAGAATTTATGCCGGGTACAAGTGGAAAGCAAATCACCTTTAGTCGGAAAAACCATACAAGAATTGAATATCCCGCAGCGCTATAATGCGGGAATTATGGAGGTTCGCCGCCAATCTTCTTCTTCCCGCCGTCATTTCTTCAAGACGATGAGCCAAGAGATGGCTGCTGCCAATACGGTTATTCAGGAAAATGATATTCTCTACGTATTGGGCGACTTTTCCAATGTAGAACGCCTTGCCGAAGAAAATGCATTGAAATTGCTGGATACACATACGGCGGAAGGTTCAGTAGAATCTAAGAGTGAGGAGCTTGAGTTCACAGAAATCGGTATTGCTGAAATCGTATTGATGCCTGCTTCCAATTTGGTAAACAAACCGGTGAAAGATTCTGGTTTCCGTGAGAAATTCGGTGTGAATATTCTGGGTATTCAGCGCAAACGCCAGTACATCCTGAAGAATCTGAAAGACGAGAAAATGCATTCGGGAGATGTATTGCTGGTGCAGGGTACTTGGGAGAATATAGCCCGGTTAAATGATGACCCTTCAGATTGGGTAGTACTCGGTCAACCGCTGGCTGAGGCTGCAAAAGTGACGCTTAACCATAAAGCGCCTGTTGCCGCAATTATCATGTTGGGAATGGTAGTGATGATGATGTTCGATTTCATACCTGTTGCTCCTGTAACGGCGGTGATGATTGCAGGACTGCTGATGGTGCTTACCGGCTGTTTTCGCAATGTGGAGGCAGCCTATAAGACTATTAACTGGGAAAGCATCGTACTGATTGCCGCCATGATGCCCATGTCATTAGCTTTGGAGAAGACAGGAGCATCCGATTTAGTCTCTAAATCATTGGTGAACGGGCTTGGTAGTTATGGACCATACGTGCTGCTTGCAGGCATTTACTTCACTACTTCGCTGATGACTATGTTTATCAGTAACACGGCTACGGCGGTGCTTCTGGCGCCGATTGCCCTCCAATCTGCAATACAATTGGAACTGAGTCCTTTCCCGTTCCTGTTTGCTGTTACTGTGGCGGCAAGTATGTGCTTTGCCTCTCCGTTCTCTACTCCGCCCAATGCACTGGTGATGCAGGCGGGACGTTATACATTTATGGATTATGTTAAAGTTGGTTTGCCTTTACAGATAATTATGGGAATTGTGATGATATTTGTGCTCCCGTTATTGTTTCCGTTTTGAGTAAAACTTTAAAAATAGATGATTAATGAAAATTGTAAAAAGTCTGATTTTTATCCTGTTCGCCCTTTGTTGTCTGTCAGGCAAAGCGCAGGAAGTGGCTGCCGATGATGTCGGCTACATAGTGAAAGTGGGGGAGATGGCTCCCGATTTTACCATTACCCTGACAGATGGTAAGCAAGTCACACTTTCCGAACTTCGTGGTAAGGTGGTGATGTTGCAGTTCACAGCCAGTTGGTGTGGTGTCTGCCGTAAGGAGATGCCTTTCATAGAAAAAGATATCTGGTTGAAACATAAAGACAACTCTGACTTTGCCCTTATCGGCATAGACCGTGACGAACCGTTGGATAAAGTGATTGCGTTCGGTAAATCAACCGGTGTTACCTATCCGTTGGGATTGGACCCCGGCGCAGATATATTTGCCAAATATGCGCTACGTAAAGCAGGAATCACCCGCAATGTGCTTATTGACAAGGATGGTCGCATCGTGATGCTGACCCGCTTGTATAATGAAAAAGAATTTGCCGCACTGGTGAAGAAGATAGACGAAATGCTGGCAAAGAAATAAAGAACCAATAATCCAAGTTGGCCTTATTTTAAGGTCAACTTGGCTAAATAATCGTAGTGTTTTCCCTCTTTTACCAATTCCGCCTGGAAACTATTTTCAGCAGCATAAAGGCTGAGAGTCTGGAAGTCAATATAAAGCCAGTCAAACGACTCCCCCTGAATATCTTTATATTGCATCTGAAAATCTACTTCTCCATAATAATCCCCTGCCAGGTCGATAACAAAACTTCCGTCCTCTTCCTCAAACAGATATCTCAAATCGCTGGAATCCATAAGAATGCAGCCGCCTGGGCGAAGCAATAGCTTCATTTTCCTGAAGAAAACGGGCAGATTTTCCAATTTCCCGATGATACCCGAACCGTTCATCAGCATTAAGATGGTGTCGTAGGACTCATAGAAGTGTTCGTCAAACAGATTGGTCTGTGTGGCATGTCGCACACCCCGTTGCTGCATCACTTCTACCGAAAGAGGTGAAATGTCAATGGCATGCACATCTTTGCCTGCTTCTTGCAAGGCAAGGCTGTGGCAGCCGCTTCCTGCACCCACATCCAGAATTTTACCCGTAGCCAGTTGCAGGGCGTTTCGTTCCAGAGCAGGCATTTGGTTTTCCGTACGGAATAAGTCTTTCACCGGTATTTCGTCTTCGTCAAATTGTGAAGAGAAAACTCGCAGGCGGTCAGCCCTATGTCGTTTGAAATAATCAGCAATGGCAGCCCCCATCGGGTCTTTGTCAGCAGAAAGCAGAGCGGTATTCATTCTATTCAGTCTTTAAAAGTTGGCGCAAAGATACGAAAAATGCCATCCATTAGCAGAAAAAAACTATCTTTGTACCGGTCAAAGAATAATAATAAAAAGAAATCGAATATATGAGTGTAGAAGATGCAATGATGGGTGGTATCGTCTTTAAAGGAAAGAAAGATAAACCTCAAGAAGATGGAAAGGTAAAGACTAAAGCCAGGAAGAAATCGTATATTACCGGAAAACACGGTTCCGGCGCTGCGAAAATGAAAGCAGATATACGGAAGAAAAGGGCGAACCGTCATAAATAAACCCCATAACAAATCACTGTCATTTAGCTCTGTTATCCTGAATGTAGTGAAGGATCTGCTCAACTGAATGCATAGAGAGGAGATCCTTCGACAGGCTCAGGATGACAAAATGGTGCGCTTATCAGAGTTTTAACGCACCTCCTTATCCCTATTTTACCGGAAGAACTTCAATCCAGTAGTCATCCGGATCATGAATGAAGTATAATCCCATAGCTGTATTTTCGAAACATACCCATCCCATTTCTTTGTGATATTGATGGATGGCATCATAATCACCTGCTACGCGAAAGCACAAATGGCTTTCGTTCTCTCCCAGTTCATAAGTCTGCGGATGATCCTTGAGGCACGTCAGTTCCAGCAAGAAACCTGTGCTGCCGTCTGTCAGATAAACCAGCGTGAAAGAGCCGTCTGAGGCTTCTTTGCGGTGATGTTCTTTCAGTCCCAATGCCTTTTCGTAGAAAGCGATGCTGCGTTCCAGATCGGTGACATTGATATTGAAGTGGTCGAATTTACTTTTTACTTCCATATTGTTAATTATTAGGTTATTAATCAAGAATGATGAATTACTATGCAGCATGGCGGCACGGTAATTCATCATTCTATTATTTATAGTCTATATTTATTTTACGAACGCTTTCACAATCTCACCCACATACATACGTGGCTGACCTTCCATAGGAGCTTGTGAAGGCATCTTCTTACATTCCAGAACAACAGACGGTTCTGTCTGGTTGGCCGGATAGAAACGTACTGTATACGTTTCGGCTTTCTCCATTTGCTCGTAAGGCTGATCGGGAGAGAGGAAGCTGAATATTACAGGCTTACCAGACGATTTACCCAGCGAACCACCGGCATTAGCTGTCATCATGGTCATGTTGAAAGCATCCGAACCGATTACAAGCACTAATTTGCCTGCACCCATCTGAATGGCATTGGTAGGTAACAGGTCGGGAGCTACTTCCTTGTAACCCGGTGTTGTGCTTGATGTGACAGGAGTGGCAGGAGTAAGCGGAGTGGCAGGAACCACTGTCACTTTTGTCGTTTCTGCCGGAGCTTTCACTTCAACTGCTGTCTTGGGTGCAATGACTATCGGGCCGGAGTTGATCGCACTCTTTTCTTCTTTCTTTTCTTCCGGTTTTTCAGCCGTTTCGGCAGCTTTCTTGATAGTAGAAGCGCTCAGGGCTTCAGCTGCTCCCAGGGCAAGGTCGTCTACAAAGTCAACTGTGTTTCTGCGCCACTTGGCAAGTCCGCGTACTAATTTGGTTTTGGCTTTGTTCAGCGCATACTTGTCTACAATCCATTCTTCCGCTGTATATTTTTCTTTTCCTTCGCGATAGTTATAGCGGATTTTTTCTACTTCCATTGTACACTTCTCGGGTGCGCAAACCACAGAAAGCTGATAAAGAATCTTTGTACGGTCCAGTGAAAGCGCACTTGAGCTGAATACAATCCATTCTTCACCGGTACCCACGATTTGTCCCTCTTCGGGATTGGTATAGACTACACGGCTGTTGTTCTCATTCTTTTTCAAACGTGCTTCCATCCAGTTCTGCATACGTTTGAAGATTTCTTCCTGAGACATGCCGGGGATGCTGAATTCTTTGGTGAATACGACTTTCCCATCAACTTCGGGCACTGCGCCCGCCAGATACTTGCTGTCATCGTCTTTGTCTTTGGTCGAGTCTGCAAACACGGTAGCCGGCAGACAGACGCATAACAGTACTAAAAGAAATTGTGTCAAATTTTTCATAATAGGTATGTTTTATTGAGTTATATCGAAACTTTCGCCCCGGCGGGTTATGGACAGGAAACGGCACCCTTTGCTTTCGGCAAATGGCCGGAAAGCATTTCCACCCTTGTACTCCTCGCTGAAATGCATAGGTACAAATATAGCGGTCTTTATCCGTTCCACGAATTGTTCCGCACCTCTCATATAATCTTTTCCAATGCGGTTGTCCACGGGAAACATGGCTACGTCTACCGAAGGGGCGGTCTGCTGGAGGCATTTTACTTCGGCAAGAAAGTCACCCTCCGCTTTCCGGATTTCCTGCGGGGTGGATTCTTCGCTCCAGTGCCAGTTGTTCAGGTCGCCGGCATGGAACAGCCGTACACCTTGCAGGTCAATCAGGAACGAGATTCCCACGTCCGTGGAACCGAATGCTTCGATACGGATATTCCGGTCTTCGTACACATCACCTTTATTAATATAGGTAGCATCCTCACGCGCTGCACGGCGATGTTTCAGGATGTCTTTGGAGAAGATGTAGTGAATATCCGGGCGTTCGGCCTTCCATAAAAGAACTTCGCGATTAAAGTGGTCGGGGTGAAAGTGGGAAGAGAGCACATATAGTTCTCCGGGGCTTCCCAGCAAATAGTCATGAACGATACCTTTATTATATTCCGTTTCAGAGGAATCTTTGTAGTAATCGATAATGACCGTCACTCCGTCCGCTTCAATCGCGAAGCCGCTATGGTAAATGTAATCAAGTTTCATGCACGGGTTAAATTATAGCGCAATATTACGAAAAACGCCACACAAACCTCGGCTTTTAGCTGTTATTTTTATCTAAAAGACTTACATCGGCACTTCTATCAGCAGAATGTGCGAGTCTTTCAGCGTTTCCAGCTCAAAGCTACTGGTGTCATATACGCCCATACCGTCACGGCGTGAGAGTACGGTATCGTTCACCTTCACTTCACCTTCGATGATGAAGATGTACACACCGGCGTGAGATTGGTGCATGTGGTATCCTATCTTCTTTCCGGCCTCTATCTCGCCGATGGAGAACCATGCCTGCTGCAACATTTTGGCGGGAGCATCACCGTCCGGCGAGACAATCAGCGTCATTTCGTTCTTGCGCAGCAATGGGCGGATATCATAATCCTGATAGGCGGGAGGAGTATTTAGCTTCTCCGGCATTACCCAGATTTGCAGGAATTCTACCGGTTCGGTATCGCTGCCGTTCATTTCGCTGTGATAGATGCCGGTACCTGCGCTCATGGTCTGTATGTCACCCACAGTGATGGTGCGGCTGTTCTTCTGGCTGTCGCCATGTTTCAGCTTACCTTTCAGGGGGATGGAGATGATTTCCATGTTCTTATGCGGGTGGGTGCCGAAGCCTTTTCCCGGAGATACACGGTCATCGTTCAATACGCGTAAGGCGCCGAAGTTCATACGGCGTGGGTTATAGTATGTGTCGAAGCTGAAAGTATGGTGGCTGTCGAGCCAGTCATATAGAGCACGTCCACGGCTTTCCGCTTTGTCTATTACTTTTTTCATAATTTATTTCTTTCTTTTAAATGGTTGATATGCATAGATAACAAACTGGTTGTGAAAAAGTTTATAACCAGATGTTACTGTTTATTTATTACTTATACAGAATTGTTAATTCTATATTTTTACTTCATTCTCCAAAGCTTTCCCGCTTGCAAACTCCCTGATATTCTGCAATGTAGTCGAAGCAATGTTTCCTAATGCTTCCCGGGTGAAGAATGCCTGATGGGAAGTTACAATGACATTATTGAACGAAAGCAGACGTGCCAGTACGTCGTCGTCGATGATGCGGTCCGACTGGTCTTCGTAGAAGTACTCACCTTCTTCCTCGTACACGTCCAATCCGGCAGAGCCGATTTTCTTATTTTTCAAGCCTTCTATCAGGGCATTGGTGTGTATCAGTTGTCCGCGCCCTGTATTTATAATCATTACGCCGTCCTTCATCTTGCTGATGGAGTAGTCGTTGATGAGATATTTGGTCTGCTCGGTGAGGGGGCAGTGCAGGGAAATGATGTCCGAACTGTGGTAAAGCTCGTCCAGCGTGGTATATACTACCTGGTGTTCGCGGGCAAAGTTGTAGTCGGGATACAGGTCATAGGCAAGGACATTCATTCCGAAGCCGCGCAGAATCATGATGAGTTTCTTTGCAATCTTTCCGGTGCCGATGATACCGACTGTCTTTCCGTACATGTCGAAGCCGAGCAATCCATGAAGGGAGAAGTTGCCGTCGCGGGTGCGCCAGGTGGCACGGGGGATTTTCCGGTTCAGCGAAAGCATGAGGGCAACGGTATATTCAGCTACGGCATAGGGCGAATAGGCGGGTACACGTACCACTGTGATGCCACATTCGGCTGCTGCTTTCAGGTCTACGTTGTTGTAGCCGGCACAGCGCAGTGCCAGTAATTTCACACCATTGTCGGCCATCATGCGTAGCACCTCCGCATCTGCGGTGTCGTTTACGAATATGCAGACGGCATCCACACCCTGTGTCAATATCACGTTATGTTTGTTCAGGTGCCCTTTATAATAGCGGAGTTCAAAATCGTACTCTTTATTTTTCTCATTGAACGAAGCCTCGTCATAGGGCTTGCTGCCGAAAAAAGCAATTGTGTATGCCATGATTTCTGAAGTTTTTAGAATTTAGTATATATAGTATAAATAACACGTGTGTGAATGATAAGGTTCAGAAGTTGCAGGGGGGGTACGGGTAGCCTTCTCTGTCAATTGCGCACTTGCGGCAGACTAATTCTGCTCTTGCAAGAAACTAATATCCGCGCCGCAAGAAACTAATATTTTCCTTGCATCTAATTATTCATACATAAATTGTGTTTGTTTCTTACAATAATTATATTAGTTTCTTACAACAGATATTGTAAGAAACTTAAATAGTTATAGTATGAATAATTAGATGCAAGGAAAATATTAGTTTCTTGCGGTGCAGATATTAGTTTCTTGCATGTTTGAGATTAGTTGGTTGCGGAATTATGATTCGTTGTTTATAATTACGGGATTCTCTCCTTACGGTTCTGTTATACATCCTCCATATTTTTTTTCTTTATCCGTTTCATTAGAAACAGTTTCTTTTTTCAATTAATTTTAGCCTGCAATGCATCTTTTTGCACAAAATACTTTCTGATGTGCAATATTGTTGTACCTTTGCGCCCGCTAACAATTAAAAAAGATTTAGATGAGAAAAATTAGCTTGATTAGCTTTATGATGCTAATCGTTTCAACTTCAACTTTTGCAGGAGGACTGCTGACGAATACCAATCAGCATGCTGCTTTTCTTCGTATGCTGTCTCGTGGTGCTACAACTGAAATAGACGGTGCATTGTCTAATCCGGCAGGTTTAGCCTTTTTGCCGAATGACGGTTTTCATATGTCTTTGAGTATTCAGAGCGCTTTCCAAACAAGAAATATCGATGCTTCATGCGAAGGTTTGGGGCTGAATAAGTATTATGAGGGTAAGGCGTCTGCGCCTGTCATTCCCAGTTTGTTTGCTGCTTATAAGATGGGTGACTGGACACTTTCCGGTTTTTTCGGTATTACCGGCGGTGGAGGAAAGGCCTCGTTTGATGATGGTCTTCCCATGTTCGATGCTATGGTGATAGGCGGATTGGGAGCCCAAAGCATTCCGAGCAATGCCTATTCGTTGAAAAGCTACATGGATGGCAAACAGTATATTTATTCTGTACAGTTGGGCTTGACTTATAAGGTAACGGATTGGCTTTCTGCTTTTGCGGGCGGTCGCATGAACTATTTCACCGGTGGCTACCAGGGTGCATTGAAGGCCAGTGCTGCCGTAGATTTACCTTCTCCTGCCGGAGGAACGATACCTGTTGGCACGGAGCTTATCGGCATAGACCTGGATTGCGACCAGACCGGATGGGGATTTACTCCGGTTATCGGCTTGGATGCCAAGTTGGGCAAGCTGAACATTGGTGCAAAATATGAGTTTAAGGCTAACTTGAACATTGAAAATTCCACTAAAGTGAACTCGCTTCGTATGATTGGTGCTGCTGAAAGTGAATTGGCGGATTACAAACATGGTGTGAATACTCCCAATGATATACCTTCCATGTTATCTGTAGCTGCTGCTTATGAATTTCTTCCGGTGTTGCGTGCGTCTGTAGAGTATCACTTCTTTGATGATAAGAGTGCGGGAATGGCCGGTGGCAAGCAGAAGCATCTGACGAAGGGAACAAACGAGTATCTGGCTGGTATTGAATGGGATGTAATCAAGCGTCTGACAGTGAGTTTCGGTGGTCAGATTACGGACTATGGGTTGTCTAACGACTATCAGAGCGACACCAGCTTCTCTTGCGATTCTTATACTTTGGGCTTTGGAGCAAAGTTGAAGTTGAGTGAAAAAGCTAATCTGAACGTGGGTTATATGTGGACAACCTATGAAGATTATACGAAAACTTCTCAAGACTATATTAATAATGGCACTAAATTGAGCGGTACGAATGTATATAGCCGTACCAACAAAGTGTTCGGTCTTAGCATCGATTACAGTTTCTGATTTCATAATTACTTATTTATATAGCAGAAGCCGCCTTGGGTATATTATACTTGAGGCGGCTTTGTCGTATTTCTCGGATATTCCTTTTCAAGAAAACTTTTAAGAGAAACGGGGAGCTTTTACGGATAATATTATGTACTTTTGTTGATGCAATATTAAAGAAAGGAGTGATTATGAAAAAATATTCCGATTCCGAAGAACAAAAGCAAACGGTGAATGAGCCTGCTGCGGCTTATGGGCTCGACTTAAATAGCCTGAAAGTGGAAACTGTGCAATCTGTAATGCAGATTGAGAACCCGAGAATCGTACAGGAAATACGGGACTATGCCTTGCGCCTGATGCAGGAAGAGGAAGAATATGATTACCGGAACGCTCCCTGCCAGTTTACGGTGGAGGAGTTGAAGGAGGAGTTGAGGAAATCACGGGAAGACAGTAAGGCGGGAAGAGGATATACAACAGAAGAAGTTCTGGCACGTAGAAATCTATGGTAATATTGGGGGGGGATGACCAAAGACCGACAATAAAGAGAAAAGAAAGACAAAACATATGGTGCAAATCTCTTAGTTACTATACTATCAGATGATTTGCACCATTCTTGTTTCTTTTGCTATTTTAATCAATACTTTACCTTAGAACGAATACTGCACCAACAGATTCATTCGGTTGGCATGATGCGTAGAGTTACTGAAATCCGTGCGCCAGCCGCGTAAGTATTCCGCCCCTACCTGCATATTGGGAGTTACATTCCAGAACACGTTCGCTACAAGATACTGTCCGTAACGGTAGCTGCTTGCCTGATTGTCTGGGTAACCATTTTCAGAATAAAGCCGGGACATACTGTAAGTTCCGGATACGAACACCTTCGGGCAGATGTTATATTGCGCTCCGGCAAACCATCCCAACATGGGCAATGCCTGCATCTTACCCTCTTTTTCCGGGTCGGGAACGATGTCCACATTCAGGTTGCTGATGTCATTCAGATATTGTCCGATACCTTTTCCGTAAGTGGCTTGCCCGAAAATTTCCCATTTCTTGCTGAGATTGAAAGAAGTGGATGCCTGTACACCCCATCCGGTCACGTCGGATGCTTTGTCACTGAGTGTGCTGGTATAAGTCATGCTACGTACCAGGCCGCCTACACGGAGATGACTGTTTGTTCCCCAACCGTATTGTGCATAAGCAGTGAAGTCCGGCATGCGTTGCTGGGCAACTGTAAGCTGGTCGTTGGTAGTGCCGTCTACGCTTGGTACTTCTATAGAAGCGTGAAAACGCCAATTCTTCAGGCCTTTGTACGTGTAAGCAAGTTGGGTGGCACGGTAGAAGCTGGCACCGTTAGGTCCTTGGTAGTCGATGGTGGAAGGCAAGGCTGCCAGGTCCATGAAACCGCCGTAAGTGTAACCCACGGTGAAGTTAAGGAACGACATATAGGCATTGCGCAATTGGAACGCTTTGTCACCGCCCCGGAAGTTACCGGCTGTATATACCACAAAATCACCCAACAGTTTGGTGTGGCCCACCAGTTTCAGAAAGATAGTGGAAGTGCGTGCATCCATTTGGAACTGATTCTTCACTTTGCTGAAATTCGGGATATCAGCAGGGATAAAGTCTATGTTATCCACAATGCCTCCGAAGTCATACTCGGCTGTGGCGCGTACATATCCACCGATACCGAGGGCAAACTTCCCTTTCTTATCCATCAGTAGGAAACGGGGAGCCTGTGGGTCGTGGATATATCTGAACTGCGACTCATTCATGATACGGACGATTTCGTCACCCGCCTTGTCGAGGGTGACCATGACGATGCCGTTGGGAGCTTCGTCATCAATAACTACTTTTTCTTGCGCTTTAGCTGCGGAGGGAATAAGTCCGGCACCGCATAACAGAAACATTACTTTTAAGATTGTCTTCATTTAAGTTAGGATTTAGTGAATGCCCATTGAACAACTAACAAGAAAAAAGGTTGAGAAGAAAGCTAAATTTGCAATTTCGTTTTTACAATTAGAGAGTAGGAATGATAACTAGTGTGATATGCTTGGCAGGAAAGTAGTGCAAATGGAATGCATGGAGGTGTAGGGACGGAAGAATGATACATATACCGTCTTCTGAATCGTCAGTTTGGATGGTTCGGGAACTTACTGCGCGTGGTAGCGAAGACTTTCTGTCTCCTTGTGGTAGTAAAGTCTTTGTAATTCGTGAGCATCATATGTCTCTGCCGTATTATAAAGTTCAGGGATATTATAAGATTTAAATGTATTAAGATAGGTTTTCGGATTTTCTTGTGGAAGAAGGAAAGCTTTGCTTACGCTGCCATCTTTGGATACATGGGCGAAGTAAGGACGTCCGTACACTCGGTCATCCCGTTTAGAAGCAAAGACTATCCAATGGGAGTTGCTGCTCCAAGAATGGTAAGAGTCAGAATATCGTCCATTGGTTTGTTCCATTTTGTCAATCCTCCCGGTGGCAAGTTCCAACATCCAGAGGTCAGTTTCGGGATGCCAGATGGGGAAGGTACCATAGTCAGATACGGAAAACAACAGGTATTGGCCGTCCGGAGAGCATTTGGGGAAACTGACGGATTTTTCTTCGGATGAGGCTCGAAAAACTTCATGGATACTATCGCCTAATTGCCCGGTTTGGGGATTGAAGGAAATGGAATAAAGATCATAGCGCATCTGACGTGTGTTGTCTGGTTGAGGCAGATAAGGGGCACGACAAAAGTAAATGGTCTGGTTGTCGGCAGAAAAGCATGGAAAGGTTTCTTGGTATTCTTTTCCGGTGATACAAGGGGAGTCGGTTACGGTTCCTTGTTCAAAGTCTATCAGTATGAGATTGCTGCGTTGGTCAAAAACTTCCATACGTTCGGTGCGATAACTATGTAACATAGGGATAATTTCAGCAGTCGTAAAGATACCGAACCGTCCATTCTGGGAAATTTCTCCATAGACCGCACCGGCTGTGTGTTCTGTTGTTGTGTTGATTTTCCGCAAATGTCCGTCTCGGTTATAAATTGTACCTCCTTTTTCACCGCGTACATGCATGAATGTGGTGGGACTAGCGGCTCGGTTGGAGGTGTGGCAGTTTATGCAGCTGTGGTCTGTAATATTGTTGTCAGCAAGCAGGCGGGTACTGAAGTTCTCTACGTTGCGTTCACAGACTTGCAGCATATTCCAGATTTCATAGGCCGGTTCTATCAATCGGTAGCTTAAATAGCGGTCGATACTGTCGGGCGAAACATACCAATAGAAATCTTTGTAGCGTATCTTTTGTTGTGGCAGATTAGCGTAAACGGATACCGACAAGGTATCACCTTTTTCGTTTGCGAGCATCTTTGCCCACTTTTTCAGAGGGAAGCGGAGCTTGTGTGAATGGCTGTCATACTGGTATTCCTTCTTTCCCCGGACGATAACGGAAATGCTTGTCGCATCTTCCAAATAGAAATTCAAAGGAGCTATGTTGCAAGGAATGGTGATATCTGTATAGTCGGGAAACAGAGTCGGTTGTGCAGGACAGTCGACATAATCCTGAAATGAACGTTTTCCGCAGGAGAAAAGCGCCAGGGCGATGATGGATATGATGATGGATTTTTTCATGGTTTTAATTGTGCGTAATGATAATAGAACCAGTATGTTTTTCTGAATTGTTTCTGCAAAGCATGTCCGTCTCCCTGAGATTCTTCATATATGGAAAGGTATTGCAAGCAATCATTGTAAACTTGGAAGGGGATGCGATAATGCTTCAATTGTTCTTGCGGATCATCTTTTTCGTCCATACATACTATCAGGGCTTCTTGATAAAGACGGGGAGGAAGCAGACCGAAAGTCGGATAATAATAGCGGTCGTAATCTTTTTTGAAAAGTTTCAGGTCTTTATTCAATAGATGGAAGCATAATAGGTAATCGGCAGCCATCTTGTTCTGCGGATTACTTTCAATTAAATTGGCCAGTGAAGTACGCCATTGATTGGCTGAAAATAAAGTGTCTTGCTTAGCAAGCATTCGGCGTTTATTGTTCCAGTAAGGGATGGAGTTGCATTGGCCGGAATTGATGAACTCAAGTCGTTCTTTTGCCCATTTCCTATGTAGGGAGGTGTGGAGAAGCATATGCAGGTATTTTTGGGCGATGGCATAATCTTCGTTGATTATAGCGATTTCTGTCAGTTTTCGTATCATGCGCGAAGAGCGTTGGTGAGGGGTAAAGGTCATGGCAAGCATGGCGGAGTGTTGGGCTTGTGCCATGTCGCCACATTCCATAAGGGCATCAGGGCTTGCCATGCCGTATATATAGCCTGTAGAGTTATTAATTTGCAATAAAAGCCCGTGTGAAGCAGGCTGATAATGTTGCATGAGTTCGTCACAGAGTTTTCCTTGACGGGCGTAGGCTAGATTGGTGTAATAGGCGCTGAGGTAGGTAGGATAGTCGTTGTTCTTATTAAGCCGGATGACTTTATCCCAGTGACCAAAATAAGCCTCAGATGAGAATGCGAGTGTTTTCTCTTCAGAAGCATTGTATGCTTTGCCTAAGGAGGTTATACTCAGAAAGAGAATGGTATATAATGCAATCCGGCACTTATTCAGTCGGGGTACGAAAATCGGTAAAAAGGAGAGTAGCAGAAAAAGTTCGGTCAATAAGAAGACAAAGGGCTGACGTAGCATATAGTTGCTTATTAATGGATAAAAGTAGGCTTGCTTGAGTGTGAGGTAGTAGAAATAGCTGCCTCCTATCGGGATGAGAATGGAGATGCTTAGCAACAAAACTGGCGACAGACTCCGGTTGGAATGTTTGTATTCATAAACTATGGCTATGAGGACGTAGGCAAAAAAATGAGCCCCTACGGCACAATAGAGGATGAAAAATAGAATTGTATGTAATACATTTCTTGTTCGTATTGATGTACAAAATGTAATTAATGTAAATATCCAGACACTGAATAGCAGGCCAAGAGACATAGAGAGTGGATATTCCAAATGACAGGCCTCCCCCCATTCAGCTATAATGGGGAGTAAAGCCCAAAGGGATGCATGGTGAATGATACCCGTTCTGATGAGTGCAGTCCGAATTCCCAGCCAAGTTAACAGGAAGGTGAGGGTCAATATAGTGCTTCCTCCACCTGTCCACAAGAAAAATTGTGTGAGATAATCCCCGCAGATTTCGCTAAGAAATGCTGGCTTTTGAAAGTAGGTTTGTAAGAAATCTGGCTGAAGTATGCATAGGGTTATTTGCTCTTTATAGTACAAATGATACGGATATAGATGGAAGAAGAATATCCAGCAGGCTATAAAGAACAGGGGGACAAAGATGATATCTATATGTTTTCTCAGGGTGCAGGTTTCCATTTGTCTATTCCAAGTTTCTTTAGTTCATTGATTTGTTGTTCGTTGAATATATTTTCGAGTGTTATGAACAAGTAGCCTCCCAGCGGATTCATGTTCTGCTTGATGAGGTAAAAAGTTGAGTCGTTGAAATTTTGGCAGATACTATCCCATTGCTCTTTTAAAGTTGTTGTAACGATATCGTTTTCTTTATTCTTGTTTATTTTTAGTGATAGCAGGGTGGTCTCTTTTGCGGTAGTTTCCATTTGCTCTTTCCAATGTTGCAATTGATTGTTGAGTGGAGTACCGCTACTGGAACTGTTTGTTCCCATATTGGCGTGTAGTGTACCTTCTTCGGCTATGATAAGAAGACGTTGCACGTAAGCATCGGCTTGTCGGCTGATAGTGAGGTCGTAAATGCCAGAGTCTGCCGGGATGGAAAAGAAAAAAGTGCCATTTGTGATGTAGGTGGAATCTACTGTCTCCGGAGTAGGGTGGGGACGTGGCACCAGATACATGATTTGTCCGTCGTGTGCCGAAGAAATTATTCCTTCGATATTCATTGTTCTTTTTTCTGCCGTATGGCAGCCGTTGATTATAAATAGCAGTATAGTAAGATATAAGAAAGATTTATTCATATCGGCTTGTTTTCTTTGTAATCTTTAACAAAAGAAGGAGGTTGCTCCTTTGTTGTATTTATTTTTACTTATGAATGAAGATCGCAAAATCATTCGGTCAGTGGAACAACCTCCGATATTTGTGTTAAGTTTGGATATTATTGCATGACAGCATTCCATACAGCCCTGCGAAGTGTGCCGTTATCATCGTCACCTTCATAATCCCAGCACATCATACCTTTCATACCCAGTCCCAAAATCCATTCGCCTTTGATGGCAATGCTTTGAGGGTTGTCATATCCACAATAGAATTGACCATTCTTGCTTACATAGGGCACTTTTCCGGTGTCATCCCAGTTGTCGATGATGTACCCTTCATCTTTATTTAACTTAAGAATGTCCCTATAATTGATAGCACCACCGGAAGCGAAGTTGTTTCTTCCGTAGAACGGGATACCTAATACCAATTTGTTATAGGGGACACCGGCCTTTGCATAATCATTTATGGAACGTTGGCAATCCCAGTACAAGTCAGGTCTTGAAATGGCCGACTGATGTCCGGGTGCATCAGCCATGTCATATGTCATGATATTGATGAAATCGACATAAGGGGCTACGGCCGCCGCATCAATATACTTACGGCCTC
Organism: Bacteroides stercorirosoris; assembly: GCF_900142015.1. GTDB lineage: Bacteria > Bacteroidota > Bacteroidia > Bacteroidales > Bacteroidaceae > Bacteroides > Bacteroides stercorirosoris. The sequence goes on along the minus strand of NZ_FQZN01000034.1, from coordinate 36,813 downwards.
CTTCTGCCCCTTCACGTACGTTCATACAGTAACCGGCATAGGTTAGCTCCGTTGATTTATTCAGCGTTTCCCGCAGGTCTTTCATTAATAAAGTAAAGTTGTCTACATCGACTTCTGCGTCAAAAGCATTACTTCCGAAAGTCATACCGGGAAATTCCCAATCGATATCAATTCCGTCGATACCTTCCTCTTTTACAAATGCTTTGCAGTCTTCTGCAAATTTTTTCCGCATCTCCGGACTTTTGCACAGGGCAGAGAATCCTCCGTGTATCGTATTGTCGGGATTGGAGACTGTATTAGTAAAAGAGAGGGTAATCTTCAGGTGATTGTATTTTTCCTTTAACTTCTTTATTTGGTCGAAACGTGCTCTGTTACCTTGAAGATCAAACTTTTCATACTTTCCGTCTTTAAAATACAATTCGGCAAAAGCATAGTTGATATGTGTCAGATAGGTCGGATTGGGGATAGTAGTACCATAGTAGGTTACATAACTAATGGCAACACGTCCCTCCACTCTTTCAGCCATTTCAGAACTGTCATCTTCGTTACCGGGACTACGCAGACCAGTGATATAATCATCATCATGGCAAGCACTCAGACTAAAAAGAATAGCGATAGATGTTATAAGTATTTTTTTCATGATTAATAAGAATTTTACAAGTTGTTATTTGAGGTTTTCAGACTCAAAGAATGCATACCATCCTTCATTTTCCCAGTCCACTCCACCTGTATACTTGCCTGGATGATAGATGGTCAGGTATTCGGGGTTTAGTGTAAGTAACCAGAACTTATTGGGATTTTGACTGTCTGTTTTTTGTCCGTTATAGTCGAAAGATGCTCCGATGGTTGGGATAGTAGTCGTAAATTCGCCTAAGACTCCTTCTTCAACTGCATCATGATTGAAAGAGAAGAAACCTTCTGCTGCTTTATTGCCTGACGTATCATAGGTAGTCATTTTATTTCCATTAAAATCAAATACCATTTTTTGATCTCCAACTTGTGCCGGACTGACTTGTCCCCACCAATATAAGGCAGAGCAGGTCTCTATCGGATTATAGTATCTCCAGGCACCGTGTGCTCCAAATCCGGCCACAATGTTTTTGTATGATTCACGGAACTTCCATGTCTTTTGGGCACTTTTGTCAGCTTTGTCTTCGGCTCCAGTCAAGAAATTAGACCACTCATCGAACACATTTGTAACTGTGATGCTGACTGGATCTGTTATTATAATTTGGTTAGCAGATATACCTACATAGTAAATCTGATAATCCAGATTCTCTGTTAAAACAATTGTGTCATTGTCTGTTACTACTGTCAGTTCGGCCTTGCCTTGTGGCTTAATATGCCAGACGCCTCCGATGTCCGGACGTGAATTCTTTATATGAACATATTGGTCGCCTTCTATGGCTCCGTCTGTATTGGGAATGGGTTGAGTAACGGAGATCGCTGCCTGTAATTCCGCTTTGGTTATCGGAGTACCGGGATTGGTAAAGTACTTGTCGCGCAAGTCCTCATCTTCTATGGGGTCACAGGCTGTAGCAATGATTGCACCTGTCAGTAAAGTCATAAATATTTTTATCGCTTTCATATTCTCTGTATTATTAAAAGATTAGACGAATTACATCTTATTCCAGTCAGTGAACAGTGCAGATGAATCCCATCCCGGATTCTGTTCGATAATTCCGTTTGATAAGTCAATCTCTGTTTGAGGGATGGGCCAATAACCTTGGGTTTTCTGCAAGCGTGCCTTATAATCGTATTTTACCATAGGAACAACTGTTGCGGCATTAATGAGATTAAATCCGGTCTGTTTGTTCAGGAGGTTACCTGCCTCTTCCAGACTTGGTCCTGACCAACGGAGTAGATCCCACCAACGGATGGATTCGAATGCAAGTTCCCAACGGCGTTCTTGTTTGATAGCATCCAATGAATAAGAAACCGGAGCCAGGTGAGAGCGGGCGCGTACTCGGTTCAGTCCCGTTGCATCTTCTTTTAATTCGGATTGCATCAGTAGTACATCTGCAAATCGGATATGGATAAGGTCGGCTATCTGAAGCAATGATTGGGATGTCTGCGAGGTGATGCCTGGATACATAAATTTACCGAAAGGAGCAATTGTATTGTTGTCTGGTTCATTACTGATGGCATTGATATTAATATATTTTTTCTGGAAATATCCGGTTTGCTCATAATAGCGGGTGGATACGGTATATTCCGGTTCGCCTTCATCCATTGTACAGTCCATCAATACATTGTTTTCATCGTTGGGATCTATGGCCTTGTACGACCAAATTGAACCGGTCAGACGGGGATCCTCAGTATATCCGTCAATGTATGTCTGTTGGTTTGCCCACGATTTCCATTCATCTACCATTGCCGGAGAAACGGGACCTGCTCCCCAACCTTGGCCGAAAGGATAACTTGCTTGGTTGGAGTAATTATCGCCTGAAGGCGAGAAGAATTGGGCTACGGTATTGGAATACCAGGTATATGTCCAGTCCGATTTTAAATTATGTTTATTGGCGAAAAGGGTTTCATCGGATGAATTACCTTCCCATTCCAAATTATGATTGATGACATATCGATATCGGTATCCTTTGTCATTGTCTTCTGTTGTTTTGTTGGTATACGCCCAAAGATTACGCTGGTCGGAAACCAGTCTATGTCCTGAATTATCCACACAGTCATCAATCCATTGAATAACCTGTGATTTAGTGACTCCTCCGGGCAGTTCTTCTTTTGCATAACGTCCGGTATAGAACAGAAAAACACGTGCCATAATTGCTTCAGCTGCATACTTGGTGGCATGTCCTTCCATTTTTGACCCTTGTGTATAGATTTTATCGGGCATAAGTTCGATGGCTTTCTTCAAGTCGGAAGCTATCAATTCGTATACTTCCTCAATCGAAGCACGGGGAATGTTCGTATTGTCAATAGTGGTGCGCAGAGGTACCCCACCAAAAATCTTGACCAACTCATAGTAGGCCATGGCACGTAGGAAGTGTGATTCGCCAAGCAGGCGATTATGTTCGCTTTGACTTGACCAGGTTTTCACATTATCCATTGTGTTGATGGCATTGTTGGCACGGTTGATAAGTCTGTAGCAACGGCTCCAAAGACTGGACAGGCCATTGATATTGGTATACATTAGAAAATTGGTGGCACAGTTGTTGGAGGCGGAAAGATTACCACCTAAGCAGTCATCGCTGGCTAACTGGGCGGTGTAGAATTCGGAAGACAGTTCGGGGTCTTCAAATAAGAGATTCGCATATATGGCTGTCACCATCTCTTGTGCATCCTTTTCCGTTGCAGGAAAATTGGCAGTTGTCTTTTGGGTAAGCAGATCGGTATCAAGGAAGTTTTCACATCCCGAAAATAAAATCGCTGCTGTTGATAGTATTAATAATATTTTTTTCATGATGTTTCTCTTTAATTAGAATTTAACGTTAACACCTACCATAAAAGTACGGGCACTCGGATAATATCCTAAATCGATGCCGGAAGCCCATCCCTTGTCACTATCGTTTTCACTACCGAACCCGATTTCAGGATCCATGCCGGAATACCCCGTGAAGGTGAAAAGATTTTGTGCTGTGAAGTATAGGCGAAGTTGCTGAACCGGCAGTTTTTTGAAAGTTTTTTTGAAATCATATCCGACAGTAATGTTCTTAATTTTCAGATAATCTCCATCTTCTATGTAGATATCAGATATCCTATTCCAGTTGCTGCTGACAGAGCTGCTCAGGCGAGGCATCTTATTGGAAGTGCCTTCGCCATGCCAGCGGTTATATATATCCGTTGTATAATTGTTCAGCGGAGAGGCTACGAAGTCACGATAACATTTGAAAATTTGTTGTCCGAAAGCTCCGTATGTAGTGACGGCCAAGTCGATACCTTTCCAACTGGCATTGAAAGATAATCCCATTGTCAAGTCAGGATTGGGGTCACCTATTTGGGTACGGTCATCCTCGGAGATGCTGCCGTCACCGTTTGTGTCCACCCAGATCACATCGCCCGGCTGCGTTTTATTTCCATTTAGCTTGGCGCCTTTATAATTGTCTATTTGCTCTTGATTCTGGAAAATTCCGGCACTTTTATAACCGTAGAAATAACCGATAGGATAGCCTACTTCAGCACGGAATAATTCTGTGGCACCTTCCCAAGGTATGCTTTTGCTTCCGTGTATGATGCCGTCTGCATTAGCAATTTTAGTTACTTCGTTTTTATTCTGCGCTAACGTCAGGTTGACACCGTATTGAAAGTCCTTACCAACATGGTCATTCCAGTGTAAGGCGACTTCAAAACCCCTGTTCCTGACATTACCGCCATTGACGAATACGGCGTCTGCACCCAAGGACATGAGTACGGGAGCTGTAACCAACCAGTCTTTTGTCATTTTGTTGTACCAGTCGAATTCCACAGCGAGACGGCTGTTGAAGAAACGGGCATCTATACCGATGTTCAGCTGTTCCTGTGTTTCCCAGGTCAAATCTGGGTTGGTCAGACGGTATGCGTAAGAACCTGTACTGATAAGATCCATAGAGTCGCCAAAGCTATATCCTCCATAATTGTTATTGGAAGTGATGAGTGAAAGATATTGGAAAGTGGATACATTGCAGTTACCATTCTGTCCCCATGATACACGGAATTTCAGGAAGTCCAACCAATTCCATTTAGGCATGAAACTTTCATTGGTAAGTACCCATCCGGCTGATATTGATGGGAAATATCCCCAACGATGCCCACGGGCAAACGTAGACGACCCGTCAGCACGCATAATGACAGATGCCATGTATTTTTCTTTGTAGTTATAGTTGATACGACCAAAGAATGAAGCAATGGAACCTTGTCCACTGGGAGAACCGGTCAACGAAGATACGCTGTTGCTTTTTAGAGGGACATTAGAGAGGTAGGCATGTTCAAAATCGTAAAAATTAGAAGCAATGGCTGAACCGCTCATACTTTCACCCATCCCCCATTTTTCCATACTTTGTCCTATTAACACATCAAGGTGATGGTCGGAAATGCTGAAAGCATAGTTGGCCGTATTGTCTAATGACCAGCGATTATAAAGAGAAAAAGACTGTGTTACTTTGTCTTCTTCATTTTGCAGTGTGGCACTCAACAAATCGTATCTGGGGATATAGGCACGATAGCTGGAAGCTCCCATAATGTATCCAAACTGGCTTTTTATGCGCAGATTTTTGATTGGCTGTAGTTCGGCTGCAAAGCTGCTTTGTAAGTAATGTCCTTTGCTTATATTTTGATTGGTCATATAGTCCATATAAGCCACGGGATTTTTATTGGCACCGTTTGAAGTATCCCATTTATAACCGTCTGCAAGCTGGTCAGCGTATTGATAATAATTGCCATCGGAATTATAGATGTGCATGAGTGGACTCATAATCAGCATATTGTGCACACCGTTCCAGTATATACCGCCTGTTGCGAATGAACCTTTGGTCTGGGAGTATTTGTAATTTAGGGTTTCGCTGATTTTCAGAAAATCCAATTTCCCTTTCTTTATAACCACATGCTCTGAATTGATGCGGAAGTTATATCGGTTCATATTGGGGACTGCATTCGGAGTTCCCATTGTGGCTTCTTGGTAGGTGTAGGCACCACCAATTGCAAATGTGGAGCGCTCTGTGCCACCTGTGAAGTTTATGGCATGATTTTGTACCAGAGCATCTGTGTTTTGAATTTCCTTTAGCCAGTTAGTTCCTTGCCAAGTACCGTCTTGGATAGTTTGCAAATCTTTGGCGGGTATATAAGAAGCCCAATCCCAAGGTGACTGACCGTCCATTACTTTGCTTTCGTCTTGCATAAGCATGTATTCTTGTGCGGATAGGAGGGTAGGAATTTTATATAAGTTTTGTATACCTACATAGGCATCGTAAGTTATTTGTGATACCCCTTCTTTGCCTCGTTTGGTAGTGATGAGAATAACACCGTTGGCGGCTCGTGCACCATAAATGGCAGCAGATGCAGCGTCTTTTAACACATCTATTGATTCGATGTCATTGGGATTTAATCCGTCAATACTACCGTTTGTCACTCCATCCACTACGTAGAGAGGAGAAGAATTTCCGGTAGTACCCATGCCACGAATAACTACTTTAAAACCTTGTCCTAAAAAACCATTATTTTGAGTAATGTTTACTCCTGGAGATTGACTTTGCAATGCACCAATTACGTCTACCGTATTCAGTTTGGCAATATCATCGCCTTTTACTTGGACGGTAGCACCGGTTACTAATTTTTTCTTCTGGATTCCATAGCCTACTACTACTACTTCTTCCAATAATTCCGCATCTTCTATCAAAGTGATTTCCATATTGGGAGCCGCCTTTGTTTCCTGTGTCTTATATCCGATGAAAGAAATAACCAAAACGGCTCCTTTGTTTACGGTAAGTGAGAATTTACCATCTATATTGGTAACAATGCCATTGTTTGTCCCTTTTTCCAAAACACTTGCTCCGATAACGGGTTCGCCCGTTTGATCTACTACTTTACCGCTGATGGCTTGCGATTGTAGCTGTTCTGTAATTACATTAATGTTTTCTGAATTTGTTTCAGTAGCCAGAGCGATGTTGCTTCCTGTTAATAGAGTCGCAATGGCTAGGGCTGTGAGGAGTTTGCAATGCAGCATTCCTCGTGTGTGATTTTCATTCATGATTTGATGATTTTGTTTAAACCAAATTTGGAATTTAAAATAAAATAGATAACGAGATGAACAATAAAATGTCTGGGATCTTCAATTTCTTTTTCATAAGCAATTGTTTTTCTAAGATTAATATTATAAATCAAGGTGTTGTAGCATTTTAAATCAGGTGTTGTTTTATATATTGTTCTGATATTGCTACTTCAAATATAAATTATTGTTTTCTTAATTAAAAAAAATAGAGTGATGTATTAATAACTGTTATATGTCATTTTCTTACATTAATAAATTTGCGTGAATAAAATATTGATTTTGTTTATTTCTATGTGTTTGTATTTAAGATTTTCTTTATTTATATATATCGTTGTGTATTGTGATGTTATATTGCATATTGTGCTTTTGTATGTTTGATTATATTATTGTTGTATGGTTTTTGTTTAAGGTTTATTAAGTATTTTGGCCCTTGGAAAGTAGAAGAGTTTATAGCATACAAGCATTTACCATCGCTACTTTTAGTTAAAAAGTATAATATGTATTTATGTGTAAATTTAGGGGTAATTTAGTTTTTGTTTAGATTTAATGCGGATATTGAATGGCATTAACACCGTCCCCAAACGTTCCTCTCGCTGTAGTTTATCCGTGCTATAGACAACGGAGATGGTACGGTTTTGCTAAGGGCCGGTTATGTCTGGTGCTTACTCCTTTGCCTGTCAGTGATATAAAAGTTTGCCTTTCCAGATACATAATGTTGCCCATATTAAAAACATATCGTATTTTTGCAATCGAATTTATTGATGTATGATGCCGTGAATAGCGGTCGTGTATTCTAGAACACCACGTAAAAAACAGGAGTTATGAAGCAAAAAGTATCTGTACCCTTTATGCTGCTGGGCATTCTGTTTAATGTTTGCCTGATTGCAGCCAATCTTCTTGAAACGAAAGTTATCCAGGTTTTCGGTATTACCGTTACCGCAGGATTGCTGGTTTTCCCTATTTCGTATATCATTAATGACTGCATTGCCGAAGTGTGGGGCTTCCGTAAAGCGCGCCTTATCATCTGGAGTGGTTTTGCCATGAATTTCTTTGTGGTCATGTTGGGACTGATAGCAGTAGCATTGCCTGCTGCACCCTTTTGGGAGGGGGAAGCCCATTTTAATTTTGTCTTTGGCATGGCGCCGCGTATTGTCGTGGCAAGTCTAACCGCATTTTTGGTCGGCTCATTTCTTAACGCCTACGTCATGAGCCGTATGAAGGTGGCAAGTGGCGGACGGCATTTTTCAGCCCGTGCCATTTGGTCGACGATAGTGGGGGAGACGGCGGACTCTCTGATTTTCTTTCCCGTGGCTTTCGGCGGCATCATTGCGTGGCGTGAACTGCTGATAATGATGTGTATTCAGATTGTATTGAAATCCTTGTATGAAGTATTGATTCTTCCGGTCACTATCCGTGTTGTAGCGGCTATCAAGCGTATTGACGGCAGTGATGTGTACGATGAGGATATATCTTATAATATATTGAAAATCAAAGATATTTAAGACGTGAATAAAGAAGTTGCATTAGTAGTATTTAGTGGCGGACAAGATTCTACCACTTGTCTGTTTTGGGCGAAGCGTGAATTTAAGAAAGTGATTGCTTTGAGTTTCCTGTACGGACAAAAACATGAAAAGGAGGTAGAACTGGCGCGGGAAATTGCCCGTAAGGCAGATGTGGAGTTTGAGGCGATGGACGTCTCATTTATCGGCGGGTTAGGGCATAACTCGCTTACGGATGCTACCATGATTATGGATCAGGAAAAGCCGGAAGGTAGTTTTCCGAATACATTCGTGCCGGGGCGTAACCTGTTTTTCCTGAGTATTGCTGCCGTGTATGCCCGTGAACGTGGTATCAGTCACATGGTGACGGGAGTATCTCAGACCGATTTCAGCGGATATCCCGACTGCCGGGATGCTTTTATCAAATCCCTTAATGTGACTTTAAATCTGGCTATGGACGAGCAGTTCGTAATCCATACTCCGTTGATGTGGATTGATAAAGCGGAAACTTGGGGGCTGGCGGATGAATTGGGAGTGCTTGAGTTGATCAGGAACGAAACTTTGACCTGTTACAATGGTATTCCGGGTGATGGTTGCGGTCATTGCCCTGCCTGCAAGCTGCGCCGTGAAGGATTAGAGAAATATCTTAATAGTAAATGATGGTATAGTTATGACTGAATTGAAAGACCAACTCTCCCTTTTGGGAAGAAAAACAGAATATAAGCAAGATTATGCTCCCGAAGTACTGGAAGCTTTTGATAACAAACATCCCGGGAATGATTATTGGGTGCGTTTTAATTGTCCGGAATTTACCAGTTTATGTCCCATAACCGGGCAACCTGATTTTGCAGAAATCCGTATCAGCTATATTCCTGATATTAAAATGGTGGAAAGCAAGAGCTTGAAACTCTATCTTTTCAGCTTCCGGAATCATGGTGCTTTCCATGAAGATTGCGTGAATATCATAATGAAAGACCTTATTAGCCTGATGAACCCTAAGTATATTGAGGTGACGGGTATCTTTACTCCGCGTGGTGGCATTTCTATTTATCCGTATGCTAACTATGGGCGTTCGGGAACCAAGTATGAAGCTATGGCGGAGCAACGTCTTATGAATAGAGAATAAAGAAATGGGGTGTTGAGAGAAACACCCCATAATATTACTTTTTGAAGATTGTTACCTCCGTAGCTTTCAGGATTTCTGTTCCTCCAATCTTTTCCTTGACACATGTCACTTCTACACTGTCATTTAATAGTACACCACCTACCTTGTTTGTATTGGCATCCATTGTACAGATGTTTACTGTATCTCCCTTACCGGTGATCAGGGTGATGTTATTCATTGAGGCATCATAAACGATTCCATTAATTACTTTGGACGGGTTTTCTTGTTTACAAGAACTAAAACAACTTGTAATAACAACAAGTGTGAATGAAAAAATCAACTTCTTCATGTATAATAGTTTTTCGTGATAATTGTTAAGCGCAAATATAAAATTATTTATTGAAAAAATATTGATTGCCGGACGGAAAATATTTAGCTGTTGAACTAAAAGTTCTGTTTATGTGTTTTAATATAGTCAAATTGTGCAATCATGAGAATACTTTTTTCTATAAAATATTTTGTCCTCATCATTCTTTTATGTCTTTCTTTTCCCGTATCAGCCGAAGACAAAAAGGAAAATGCAAGTACCGATTTGTTGATTATCAGTAGTTATGTGTCCGGTGCTCCGTGGAGCCAGACCATCATTTCACACATCATGCAGAAAGAATATGACCGTAGGGATGTGAGTATGAAAGTGGAATACATGAATATTCTGACTATCGAAACTCCGGAAATCCTGAAACAGTATAAGGAAAATCTTTTCTCCACTTACGGGGAGACTCCGCCTAAGGCAGTATTAATGTTAGGAAATGCCCCCTTGTTGCTTCGGGATGATATGCGTAAGCATTGGGGGGACATATCCTTGATAGTATGTGCTGAAAGCAAATATGTGGGGTCGGATAGTACCTATATTTATAATCAGGTAGTGCCGGAACAAAACAGAATTTATTTGCGGGATTTGCGCGACCACTATAATATGACTTATTTGCGGGCGCACTCTTTTATTCCGCAAAATATCCGGATGATGCGTAGCATGCTTCCTGATATGAAAAGTCTGCTTTTGATTGGCGACCAGACTGACCGTGATATTGATTACGACCAGCAGATACAAAACTTGATTAAAACGGAACATGCTGACCTGGACTATAAATTCTTGTCTGCCGGTACCTGGAGTTCGGATCTGTTGCTGGACACATTGCGGCAGGTATCTCCCAAAGAAACGGGAATCCTGTTTGCTTCGTGGTTCCATAAGCGGATGTTTGCGGGGAATATGGTTCTGATGGCGAATTCCTATAAAGTGATAGCCAACTCTTCTATGCCTTGTCCGTTCTTTGCTTTGTCAGCTTCCTTGTCGAGCATTGAGGAAGACGGGAATATCATAGGAGGGTGTGTTTATGACATGGATTTGTATTGTGAGGAAATTGTGAAAGCGGTTGATGCCGTGATGGACGGTAAACGGGCGCGTTTCATTCCGCCTTATGAGCCGGAGCCAATCGTAATTTTTAATTATCCTTATATGGTGGACTTTGGCTTATCTCCTGATAACTGTCCAGCAGGAACCGTTTTTCTGAATGCTCCGCCTACTTTTCTTGAAAAGTACCAGTCGGCTCTTGTTGTAGGAAGCATACTGTTATTGTTGGTTGTGCTGTTTTTCCAGTTCCGGAGAAATAAAATACTGGAACGGCTTCAGCTGGTGGAACAGAACCAACGCTTTACACATACCAAGCTGGCTATGGCATTGGAGGTGGTCGATCTGCTTCCCTGGCAGTGGGACTTACAGACGGATGAGATTACATATAGTTCATATACCCCCATAGAACCGGGAAAGGAAGCAATATCGGAGATGACTTATTCTATCAAAATGCAAGATTATCTCACGTATATTTGTGAGGAAGACAGAGAGCGACTTCGGAAAGTCTTTCAGGATATACGCTCCAATAAGGTCAAGGAGATTCGGGAAGAATACCGCATTCATCGTCCCGATACTATGGAACGGGATATGGACTGGATGGAAGCTCGTGGCTTTGTAGAACAATATGATGAGAAAGGTACTCCTTTGATGGTGGTCGGCTCTTCGCTGTTCATAACGGAACGCAAAGTGGCAGAGCAGGAACTGATTGCCGCCAAGGAACGTGCGGAAGAAGCCAACCGGCTGAAATCAGCTTTCCTTGCCAATATCAGTCATGAAATCCGTACTCCGCTGAATGCCATTATCGGTTTCTCCGGTATATTGACCATGACGGAAGATGAAGAAGAGAAGCGGGAATATGTCAACATCATAGAGAAAAACAATGCCATTTTATTGCAGCTCATCAATGATGTACTCGACTTATCTAAAATAGAGGCCGGAGCCATTGACTTGCATTATTCTGAATTCCGACTGAATAAGATTTTAGTCATTCTTAAAGACGTGATAGAACGACGTCTGCAGAGTGGGGTTGAGTTGATTTTTGAACCCGGAATGCCTGATGATTATCTTGTCTTCTCCGAACAAAACCGCTTGCAGCAACTTGTGCTGAACTTCCTGACCAACGCCTGTAAGTTTACTTCGAGCGGCAGCATCCGTTATGGGTACGAAGTTCGTGAGAAGAATATTTATTACTATGTGACGGATACGGGTAGCGGAATACCGGAGGATAAACTGCAACTTGTTTTTGAGAGGTTCATAAAGTTGGACAACTTCAAGCAAGGCACCGGTTTAGGCCTTCCCATTTGTCAGCTTATCATCCAGAATATGGGTGGTGAAATAGGGGTGAAATCCACGTTAGGCAAGGGATCTACCTTTTGGTTTACGCTTCCCCTCCAACCAAAACGGTAAGAGGGGAGAGCGTTTTTTATAGGACAGCCTTGTCTTCGATCAAGTTTTTCAATCGTATCAAGGCTTCAATGTAGTAATAATCTGCATAGATGATAGCGGCATCTATTTCTGAGTCATTAGGCAAATGACCGGTAGAGTGGAGGAGGAATGCGGGCTTGTCTTTACCGCATTGGTATTGGTCCGAGCTCAGGCTTGCCAGCATTTTTATAGCCGCATCTTTATATTCACTGCCTTTCTTTCCTGGAAGATAGGTAGATAGTTCCAGTAAAGCAGAGGCTGTTACGCAAGCGGCAGAGGCATCGCGTGGGGCGTTGGGGATACGGGGATCATCAAAATCCCAGTAAGGCACGTAATCTTCTGGCAATCTTTGCAGATAAACGTCCGTCACCTTCTGCACAAAGTCCAGATAGCGCGGGTCGAGGGTTTCCCGATAAACTACTGTATAACCATAGATAGCCCATGCCTGTCCGCGTGCCCACATCGTATTGTCCGCATATCCCTGGTGGGTAACTCCTTTGATAAAATCTCCCGTCAGCGTATCGTATACAGCCACATGATAAGAGGTGTAGTCCGGACGGAACTGATACTTCATGGTTTTGTCAGCATGGGATATGGCTATATCCGCCAGATATGGATTGCCACCGTTTTTAGCTGCCCAGAAAAGCATCTCCAGATTAATCATGTTGTCCATGATTGTATTGTGCCCGCCAAACATTTCTACATTTCTCGGCCAGGAAAGAATGGTTCCTACGCGTGGTCTGAACAGGGTTGCCAATGAGTCTGCCGTATTCAGAATTACTTGTTTGTATTCCGGGTTGTGCGTCAGGCGGTAACCGTTGCCGTAGCTGCAAAAAACAAGGAATCCCAAATCATGGTCGTATGCCGGAATCTGCGACAGGAATTTCAATGACTCAGTAAATTTCTCCGCTTGTTCCTTGATTGCCGCTTTGCCGGTATATTCATAGTCATACCATAATACGCCCGGCCAGAATCCACTGCACCACTCATCTTTTGTCGCTTTTCTGCAATGCCAGACGTTGAGGCTGTCCATGATGTTACGGGGCATCATGGTGTAATCGATTGTGCCATCAGCTTCTTTGAGTTCAGTCAAAGTGCGCTGTACCTGATCGTTGCAGTAGTCCAGTGCTTCATAAACATCAATACCTGTTCCTTTATCGGGCATGTTGCAAGCTGAAAGCAGGCACAAGCATGCACCGAACAATAATCCTTTTGTTTTCATATAATCAGTTCTTTTTATTTGTCAATACGAAACCAGTCAGCATCTACCCATCCTCTTTCTTTACCGTAGGGAGTGGTACTGAATAATCCTACTTTGGCGCCTATCCATTTCCCCTGCCGTGCAGTAAAAGCTGTACCGGCTGTTTTATATTTCTTTCCATCCAGACTGTAATAGAAGTGGCAGATGCCACCTTTACCGACTTTCACCCGCAGGTAGATATCTCTTTCATAGTTCGGAAATAACCCGGCCTCATACTGACGGCTGGCGGGTATTTCCACTAAACGGATGACTGTTTCAGGTGTTTTTTGTTCTGCGTCCTTGCATGTCACTTGTTTCAGTATAAATTTATCTTCCTCTTTTTCTACGCCTATGTAGCAATAATCCCATCCCATCACAATCAGTCCCGATTGTTGACCGTCCATTTTGGCAGAAACCTTTAACTTGGCAGTGGCGGTAAATTCTTCTGCCATAAATTTCTGTAACAATAGGTTGGGCACTTCCCAGAAGTTTACGAAGTCTTTGGAAAGAACGTGTCCGTAGATGCGTATGAAACCAAGATCGGAGGTGAATCCGAATGTGTCCTGATAGTTGGCATGCCATTCCCATTGCATCCCCAGTCGGCGGGTGTTGAATTCATCACTTTCTGCCGGTGTCTCCACAGGGTAGCTTTTGCCAACATTGGGTTTCCTATAGCGGGTTACGGGTTCACCGCAACCGTCACCATCTTTGTCTTCGCCTATTACGGGCCAGTCATTCACCCATTTCATCGGGTTCAGATGAACCACACGTCCGTACATGGCCTTGTCCTGGAAATGGACGAACCAGGATTCGCCGGTTGGTGTGTCTACCCATGCACCTTGATGCGGACCGTTAATCTCCGTGTTGCCCTGAGCCATGACGATTTTCTTCTCGTACGGACCGTACACGTTGCGTGAGCGCAACACTAACTGCCATCCGGTGGCTACGCCTCCCGCAGGTGCAAATATGTAATAATACCCATTTCGTTTATAGAGTTTGGGGCCTTCTACCGTATGGTTCACCCCGTCGTTTCCATCAAATACCAATACCGGTTCACTGATGACTCCGGTTCCTTCCGCGTTCATTTCGCATACGGTGACGACACTGTTGAATGCTGCCCGGCTTCCGGCCCATGCATGTACCAGATAAACTTTTCCATCTTCATCCCATAGGGGGGCAGGGTCTATCATTCCCCGTCCGGCTTTCACTAGTACGGGCTTTTCCCATTTTCCGGCAGGGTCTTTGGTCTTTACCATAAAGATGCCGTGGTCGGGGTCGCCCCAGTAGATGTAGAATTCTCCGTTATGATGGCGGATGGATGGAGCCCATACGCCTTTGCCGTGCTGAGGAGAATTGAAGAAATCTGTAGGCTCGATCTCTTGCAGGGCATAGCCTGCATACTTCCAGTTCACCAAATCCCGGGAATGGAGAATCGGCAATCCCGGAGCACATCCGAAGCTGGAAGCTGTCATGTAGAAATCTTCACCAACAGCGCAAACATCCGGGTCGGAATAATCAGCATGCAGCACAGGGTTTATGTAGGTGCCGTCTTTCTGGTCGGCTACCCAAACCTTGGATACATATTGAGCTTCCGCTTGCCAGCATGAGGCACATAATGCAGTTACGAATAGAAGTATCTTTTTCATCCTTAATTACCTTAAAATAAAAACATCCTGAAAACAACTCTTTTTACCTTAAAAAATCTTCTACCTGATTCATCCATGTTAGAGTCTTATATCGCTTATTAATACGATTAAGTGCTTATGTCCACTCAATGAAAAAACAGCTTTTATAATTTTTGTCCTTTGTAGGCCTTGTATTTCTTCATCTCTTTTCCGTCGACCGGTATAAGGCGTATGGCAGCTCCACCGCTGGGTTTCAGTTGAAACTTTATGGTCTGGGTGCTCTTTACTAACAGATAAGTACACTTCACCTGTGTTTTGGTTTTCACTTTCTCACCTCCGTCTGTGTAGATGCAGGCAAGGTAAGTTTTATCCTTATCCAGGAAAGAGAGAGAGACGTTCTCGGCAGAACCGTTATTGTTTGTTAGGAGTGCAACGAACCATTCCTGTCCTTTGCGACGTGCCATGGTGATGTTTTTGCCGGGTGCTCCGTCCAGTACCTTTGTATTGTCAAATACGGTTTGCAGGTTCTCGAACCATTCAATCTCCGGTTCACCATTATAAAATGACGGTTTGTCGTACCAGAAGATGGTTTGCAACGGACTGTAGAAGACGAGTGAGGCTGCCAGTTGATGGGCATGCGTGGTCTTCAGCCGCTTGTCGTAGTAACAGATGGTATAGTCGGCTGCACCATTGATCATGCGGGTGAAAGGTAATGTCACATTGTGAGTTGCATCGGGAAATTCTTCGTTACCGCAGATTCCTTCCTGTGTCAGCAGGTTGGGGTATGTGCGGCTGAAACCGGAGGGGCGGTATTCATCGTGAATATTTATCAGCAGATGGTTCTCGGCTGCCAGGCGTACCATATCGTGCATCCATGTGGCCCAACGATGGCTGGCATATTGCACAAATCCGGATTTCACGCCAACAATTCCCCATTGGCGGAGCAGTGGAAAAAGCTCCCGCATTTGTTTCATCAGCGCATGCTGGTTGACGTATACCCAGATGCCTACGCCTTTTTCTTTACCGTATGCTATCACGCGAGGCATATCCAGTTTGGCAACTACTTTGGTGGCGTCACCGTCGTGTGAGGTGCAGGGCATATACCATTGCCAGTCGAAGAGCATGTAGGGAATGTTGTGTGCTGCACAGAAATCTATGGTTGCAATGGCTCCTTCAGTGGTGATGGTGGTTTCACGCATTATCTTGCCCGGTTTCACCCAGGAAGCAGCATCCGGTATTTCACAGGGCGGATTCAGATTCTGGATGATGTCGTTGTGTTCCAGCAACTCTCCGGGTTTATCGGCTACCATGATAATCTTCCAGGGAGTAGCGTAGTAGGTCACTACGTCTACGGGACTGTACATGACGGAAGTCAGCGTATTCTTTTTATCCGTGGAGGCAAGATACTTTGTGAGGCACCAGTCGTCTACATCGGCATCGGCCAGCGCAGCCCATGTCCCGCCGGGGAGTTCCAGGGTCAGCGCACGTTCCACCGGATGTTTGATGTCGTTGATATCCAGATATTCGAAGAAAGCCTGCGCCCATTGTTCCGTCCATGCTTTCGTACCTTCGGGAAGTGTGTATTCGGTCAGATCGCCTACGACTTTATGGAAGATGGCTTTCGGGTGTTCGGGAAAAAAGTAACGGAAAGCAACGCCTTCGTCATAGGCACGCACTTCGATGTTGAGGCGGTATCCGGAATTGTCTTTCTTGGATAAGTAGAGGGTGGCTGCCTTATAATGGTCGTGCACCGTACTGCGCTCGCCATAAAGAGGGTGCCACGTGATGTTGGTTTCGGGCTGATAGGCTACGGAGTCTACTTCCAGGTTATCCATCCAGCACGCAGGCTGCTTGAGGTCTCTTGCTCCGAGAGCCATCTCCCAGATGCGATTGTCCAGTTCCAGTCCGGCACGGGATTCATTGATTACGGAGTTACCTTTGTAGTCCACCCGGTAATAGAGTTCGTTCACTGACGGTGACACTTGTTTCTGGTAGAACGCAATTTCCTGTGTTCCGTTGGGAGATGCCAGCTTTAGTTCCTTTGTGTTCCCTGCAAGGAGAGTTGAACTGAAAGCCAGCATCATGATTGCTGAGTTTATATTCTTCATGATCTTCATACGTATTGTTTTTATATAAATATTGTTTTTATATAAATACGGTTTATTAGAAGAATATACTCAATGGATAGGTAATTAATTAATCTTATACTTAACGATAGATGAAAAAACTCCGTTCCACAGGTTCGGCAGTCTGGATCTTTCCGGCATGACCGTATTGCCATGCTACGACTGTTACCTTTAGCGGAAACTTGCTGCGTGGCGGAATAGAGGTGAATATCAGCTTGTCGTCTGCAATTTCTGCCGGTCCTTCTTTTACATAATAGTAGACAGGCAAACCGCAGTCGGAAGTGGCATGAAGCGGAATAGACTCCGTCCCTTCTTTCACGTCATCAATACCGGGGAAAAGGATGTGTTGGCGTTTACCCTCCGTATTGCGGTAGGGGATGCGGAAACTGAATTCCTGCACGGTACTTTTATAGCTCTTATCGCCGTCATTACTTGCCAGCAAGCAAATATCACCGGTACGGCGCGTGTTGTACATTCCCATGCGATAGAAACGGACGGTAAAAGTAGTGTCATTCACTTTCTGTACGGGGCCGCAGATGCGGGTTATCTCGGGCGGAGTTGAGGCGTGTTCGTCGGACAATGCAGTATGCAGGCTGTCCGTATATACGGCTTTCAGATGAAAGGTCAAACCATCCTCTTCGGGCAGGAAGCGGGCGGAAATACGTACATGGGACTGAGGGTTATAACTGAGTAGTTGTCCATTTTGCATGAAACCGAGATATTGTGGTTTCTTTCCCCGTTCCTGTCGATAACGTTCTTCTGTAATTTCTGCCATTTCCCGGTCAAAGTACCAGAAAGCATCATGCGGGTCACCTTTGTATTGTGTGTAGGGCGCCGCCTTAGCCCGTTTTTTCTGATTGGGGTGCCAGCGTTCGGCAAGCCACCCTTCCTGTGGATTCACTTTTTTCAGTTGCATTGGATCACCTTTCTCTGTTGTTTCAGGCAGGCGGTATTTCAACGCTTTTTTTAGAAAGAGGGCAATGTATGCGGCTGTGCGGTCGGCTATATCAAAGTGCCCCCGCCCTGCATCACATAGAAAAGAGATACAGCTTTCAGGATACATCATGCGGAATGCCAGAGCCGGATTAACACGGGCTTCCCACCATTCATATTCTCCTTCAATCATAAGGCCGGGGATGCCGTCGATATTGCGGTTTCGTCCCCATTCCAGGTTCTCCCGTCCATATCCGGTAAGATTGGTACGCGGGGCGTCGCCGTGGAAAGAAATCACAGCTAATGTACGTTCCGGATTCCAGGCGGCAAAGTTCCAGGGAAAGGTGGCCATGGCAGAGTGTCCGAAAGGGATAACGGGTGCATCTTTCAGTTCACTGTAACCACTGACGGATGCGAGGTCTTCCAGCATCTTGTCGAATGCTTCCTGACTTCTGCTTTTCACATCCCATTGCTGGTCCCAGCCGGGAGTAATCCATACGAGTCCAATGCCGACTTCCGCCATCTCTTTACGGAACAGGGGATTTTCGAACAGAGTTTCTTCGGTCATGTTATGAATGCCCACCATGACGGCTTTCACCCGGTTGCAATCGGAAGGTATCCATAAAAATGCTTGTGGGTGGTCGTTTGTTTCTTTGGATATAATTCCGGGTATTTGTACGGACCATTGCCATTCGGCAGCCGTCAACTTGGAAAATGAGAGGATAGCAAATATCAATACTAAATAAAAACGACACTTCATCATATCTTCTTTTTGTTATTGTGCCGCCTGCCGGTTAGCGGCAGGGCGGCATGATGTGAGTAAAAGGTAAAACCCACAGAGAGAGATTAAAAGAACAGTTTTTTTCATCTGTGATGTTCTCTTGTTTATTTTATCGGTATCTGTCATTCTGATGTACTTATTCGGTTTTTAAATCCCAATATACAACGTAGCGCTGGCGATGCAAATCATACAGAGGCTTTAAAAGCGTACCTTGCTGATTCCTGAATTCCAGGCTCTTTCCTGTGCGTTGCAGGCAACGTTCAGGATGTTTCAGGTCTACCTGCAATGTGGTGTTTAACCCTGCCGGAATGTGATAATTATAGGTGTAGTAGTCATTGTAAAGCTCCGGGTTGGAGAAAGGAGCCGGAGACTGCATTCCTTCAGTACCGAGTTCACCCGCCAATACTAACGGACCATATATCAATGCGCCCTTCTGAGGATTATCGGGAGTGGTTTCCAATTGTATTTCCATTGGATAATTGGCCTCAATCTTGTCTCCGTCTTTCCATTGTCGTGTTACGGCAATGTATGAACCCGGTTTTTGTTTTACAGAAATCCGTTTGCCGTTAACCTTGACTGTCACCTTCTTGCTCCATGATGGATAGCGCAGATACACGGTGGTTTCTACCGGCTTTTTCGCATGGATGGTCAGTACCGTTGTTTCTTCTGCCGGGAAGGCAGTTTCCTGGCGGATAACCATTTCTTTTTCTTCCCAGTTTACTTCCGAAGGGATGAAGAGATTCACATAAATACCTTTATCATTATGGTAATAAATCGCTTCTCCGTATTTGGCATGGTTTTCGAATCCGCTACCTACACAACACCAGAAAGAGTTCTCCTGTGTGCTGTACACTTTGTGCGAGCCGGACAGCAGGGGCAGGAAGTAAGTCACCATTCCGGTTTTAGGGTCTTGCTGCCCTAAGATATGGTTATAGAGTGCCCGTTCGTAGTAGTCGGCTATGGAGGCATCGCCTGTCCAGCAGAACAAGTGACGGCTTAATTTCAGCATATTGTATGTGCAACATGTTTCTCCGGTATATCCGGTGAGGTGTTTGGAGAACTGTTTCGGATCGAAGAAGTGTTCCTTATCACTGCTGCAACCGGGGGCAAAAGTATGATGATTAATCATAGTGTGCCAAAAGAAGTCAGTTAGTGTACGGCTTTCTGCACTTTTCGTCAGCTCATAGTTACGGGCTTCGGCCAGAACCTTGGGGATGAAGGTATTGGTGTGTTTGGTTCCCAAGTCATCACGTTGTTCTTTCAAGGGATCGATGACATCATTATGATAGAAAAAATCGGCGAGCCAACGGTAACGCTCATCGCCTGTAATGGCGTAGAGATTATAGAAAGACTCGTTTACACCGCCGAACTCGTTCCGTATCATTCTCTTCCGGGTAGTTTCATCCAGAGGCTTTAGCTTGTTATAAGCCCAGTCGCCCATACGGGTCACAACGTCAAGCGCCTGTTTGTTGTCTGTATAGAGATATTGGTCAATTAATCCTGAGAAGAGTTTATGGAGAGTGTACCAGGGTGCCCATACGCCTGTACCCCGTATATTCCTATTAATCAACTCTTCCGGATAAGCACTGAGATATCCGTTTCCCAACGCTGTCTGTACTTCGGCCAGCCCACTGACCAGACTGTCACCTTTCTGTTTGAATATCTCACTTCCGGTAGCCGCATACATTAATGCATAGGCTGATAGCAGATGCCCTGCGGTGTGTCCTCGCAGTTCGCAGTCAAGAGATTCCCAACCGCCTAGTTTCTTTACAGTCATATATCCGCCTTCGCGTCCGGCAAATACGCCTGCATTGGTGCGAAAGCTGTGCAGCAAACGGTTGGTAGCTATCGAGGTCATCCAGACAGAGTCCCGCATCATGTTATCGCGGAAGCGGCTCGGAAGCAGACGTACATCTTTTAAATCAAAACTCTGAACCTGCATCGGAGCTACGGTTTCCTTTTTCATCTTTCCGGTGTGCTGTCCGGGATAGATGGATTGGGCGGAAAAGTTACTAGTTGCTATTGAACAAATTGCTATTACTATTAATTTCTTATATTTCATACTCTTATATTTTGATGGTTACTTTTGAATGTTTCTACTTGTAATATACGAATAGAAAGTACAGGATACTCAAAAACCTTTTTTAAAAAGTGGAATATCTTCTATCTTTTCATATGAACGAATCCATTCTATTACAACAGGATTATTACTGATATTGCCGAAATTAAGAATTATAGTAATGCTGGTTGGTCTTTCTGTAAAGCGAGTCCCGTTGTTGGAAAGGAAATCAGTAACTTTAAATACATAGATATCTTTTCCTACTATCTTGGCTTTAGCAGTATTCAGTTTCCAAAATTCAGGAGCACTGGCAACGCTGTAACTTAACTGTAGCCAGTCTTTGTTTGCTGTTATTGGAATTTTAGGAGCTTTGACGGCAATATATGGATAGTTTCCGGCATGATAAGAAATCTTTTTTTTCTGCATGTTTACTCCTGGGGAAACATATGACATAATATTGTTTACGGGTTTGTATGTGCAATTGGTAAATACCCATCCTTCGTGTCGGGATAAATTTTCATCAATGCGTCCCTGGATTTTTCCTTCATTCTGATCTTTTCCTAAGTAGAACAGTAAGCTGCCGAACCCCGGATTATCACAAGTAAAACCTGGTCCTTCCGGACGTATCATATCCAATACAGTTTTTGTATAAGGCATTTCTAGTCCTTTACGTTCAACATAGTGATTATAGGCTATTTCAAATAATGAGCGGAAACGCCCCATTCCTTCTTCTCCTAAAGTTGTCCAGCTTGAGTATTTGCCAGTAATATCTTTCCATGTAAAGAAAGGAACCTCATAACCTAAATTTGATTTTGCCAGATATTCATAACCTTTCATCAGGCGGTTGTCTAAGGCACTATACAGATCTTTTCCTTGTGTCCAAGTTATTTCTGCTATTTCAGATAAACATCCTAACCCTAACATAGCATGTTGTTGGTCTCGTCCACTTTCTTGGCTTTGTCCGGATTCTGCTACATAATTAGGGAGTGTTCCATTATCGTGTCCTTTCAGAAAAAAGGTGATTGCGTCTTCGTATAACTTCCGGTCATTCAAGAATACACCGAATGCCAGTTGTGCTTTGGTTACAGCAATTCCCCAGTTTCCATTTGTATAGGGTTTGGTGTTGTAGAAAGTTGTGAGTATAGGTTGAAATACATTTCGAAACATGGCTTCTACCTTTTGCGTATCTTCTGTATTCCATCCCTTATCATACTTATCTATGGTATAAGTATATCTCATAATTTCTGTTGCATTTACTAACATGAAGCCCTGAAGACCGGCACAAAGCGGATCATCGGGCCCTTCAATTTTCTTTAAAATATTGGCATAAGCTCTGATTATTTCCATAGCTTTATCTGCATGTGCTTGTTTTTCAGTAATGATCCAAAGGATAGCATTATAGTAGGCAGCATTGAAATCATGTTCACAAGGGGCTTTTGTGTAGCCATATCTACCAGCACGGCTGATAGTTTCAAAAGGTCCCTTTATGCAGTAGTTTGCTTTTCCTTCGGGCAATCCTTACATGATATTGAATGAGCCATAAGCTGGTTGTGACTTGTTTCTGACAAGTTCGCGAATTCTTTCTAATGAAGATTGGGAATGGAGTAATCCTGGATGGATAAAGTTCTGACTATTCACATCTGTCATGATATAAAATAGAAAAGTAAGAAGTAACAAAGATCTGTGTTTCATCATATTCTCAAAAGTTATATTTTTATGGTTATTTCAATATAATAACGTATTAATGTATCTATTTACCTAAAGGGCTATCCATAATTTTATTCATTACTATCATATTGGAAGCTAAATAAAGTTTTAGTAGGCAAAACTATACATTCTATCAAATAAATCACTATGTTTGTCGAACTCTTTGTCTGACGTGAAGAGTAACAATTGATTTTTATGACTCATGAAAAATACACATCATCACATACAGAAAATAACTTTATTACTTGTTCGCTGTTTATTAGTAACAATAATATTGCTACTGCCTTCTTCTTTATATTCAATTCAATACCCTCCTGTATTTCGTTCCATAACTGTATCCGAAGGGTTGTCTCATAATACAATCAATGCTATATATAAGGACACGCGAGGGTTTGTATGGTTAGGTACACAGATGGGACTTGATCGCTTTGATGGCATAAACGTAACACATTTTCCGGAAATATCCGGACAGACTGTTTTTGCAATAGAGGAAACTGACACTATTAATTTATGGATTGGCACAGATAAAGGTTTGATTAAGTTTAATCGAAAGACAGAAATAGCGGAGACCATTGTGTTAGATGATAAATCTTTGTCCGTGAAAGTTTTGTTTCCAGATAAAAAAGGCCGGTTATTAGTTGGTACTTCCCGTGGATTATTTTTGTATAAGGATGGTAATTTCAAGAAAGTTCTTCTTGATCCGAATGCATTAGCATCTACCAATAATTTGATGGATATAGTGAATGGAGAAGATGATTGTGTTTGGATAGCCTCAAATGGCGGGTTGATTCATTATAATATAGCTATGGAGAAATCTCAGGTTTTTAAAAACAATATTCGAGGAGGTTTCAATTATTATACTTGTTTGGCTGTGTTAGGGAAAACAATTTATTTAGGTACAGCTAACCAAGGCATGTTAACGTTTGATATAGAGAAAAAGACTTTTGCTGTTTATCCGAAAATAGGTAATGGATGCATTAAGACCTTGGTGCCTGTAGGGACTGATACCTTGTATGTGGGAACGAATGGAAGTGGTATTAAAATATTAAAAGCATCTACAGGACGGGAAGTGGCATCAATGGAACATTCAGTTCATGAGAATGCAATTTGTTCGAATGCAGTCTATTCTTTACTGAAAGATAAAGATGTTTTGTATGTTGGAACTTATATGGGTGGCTTAAGCTATACTCCCACGTGTAGAGATGTATTTTCTGTTTATTCTTTTGGTTCTAAGTTCGATTCTCGTAATCTGAATGTGCGCGCTTTTTGGATTGGTACGGATGGAAGGAAAGTAATAGGTACCCGGGATGGACTTTACTATATTTCAGAGAGAGAAAATATTGTAAGGCATTATGTTGCTAAGTCATCTATATTACGTTCGGATATTATTTTATCGGTTAGACCATTGGGGAATGATTATATAATTGGGACTTATGGTGGTGGAATGTACTTGTTGAATGCTGATACAGGTGAACTTTCTTTCTTTAAATCAGATGAATGCTTTAAGCAGCATTCATTTGTAGGATGTGAAAGGGATCATGAAGGTAAATATTGGATTGGTAGTTCATATGGAGTATATATGTATGATGAATCAACAGAAGAATATATTAACTATAATAACCGGAATTCCTCTCTTTCAATAAACTCTATTTTTACGTTAAGAATTGATTCAAAAAAAAGAATATGGTTTGGAGCGAATGGAGCTGTATTTTTATATGATATGTCGAATAATACTTTTAGATCTAATGTATTTCCGGAGAACATAGCTCCCTTTACGAAAAGTATACGTTATATTTATGAAGATAAACACAAGAATTTATGGTTTTGTGATGACAAAGAAGGAATTGTTAAGGTTGATGAACATTTTACCAAGTTTGAGCATATCACAGTGAATGATTTTCTCCCTAATAATTCAGTTATGAGCATTATAGAGGATTCGCTTGATGGTGGACTTTGGTTTAGTACTCAACGCGGACTGTTATATAGAAAAGATAATTACCATAAGATATTTTCACTTTATGATGGCATTCCCGGATACATATTCAACCCCCCAGTCCAAAGAACAGAAGATGGATCTATTTGGTGGGGAAATGAAAAGGGACTCGTGAGATATATTCCCCAATTATCTCCTCAGGATCCTATAACGTTGTTACCCCCTGTTATAACATCAGTAGCAGTTGCTGGTAGGACTTTGCAGTCAGGGGAAGACCTTATGCCAATTTCTTCTACTTTTATGGAAAAACTTTCTCTCCCCGTGAGTAAGAATAATGTTGCATTTACCTTTTCTGCTTTAAACTATGCTGTTACAAATACAGATATTTATGAATATTGTTTAGAAGGGTATGATAAGGAGTGGTTGACGTTGATGAATGGAAATCAAGTGTCTTACACAAATCTTCCTGTAGGCTCATATATTTTTAAGGTAAGAGCGGCATCCAATCCAAGTGCGATTCGGTCAGTAGCAGTAGAGGTGGTGAAAGGGCTTTCTTATACATTATGGATGATTGTGATTTGTGTCTTGGTGTGTCTGATGCTTCTGTATAGTTATTATGGTCTGTTGAATAAATATAAAAAGATAAAAATAGGCTTGCAGGAAAAGATGGTACAGATAGAAGAGGTGCCGAAAGAAAAATATCAGAAATCTCGGGTGGAAGAAGATGAAGTGTTCCGAATAGAGAGGAAACTTATGGTGTGTATGGAAAAAGATAAAATGTATTTGAATCAAGATTTGAGGCTACAAGATGTGGCTAATGCCATTGGGTGCAATACTGGGGATTTGTCTCAAGTCTTAAACTTATATCTGAAAATAAATTTCCCTGATTTTATTAACCAATATCGTGTAGAAGAATTTATTGTACGTGTGCGGGATAAAAATGCTTCTAAGTATACGCTGGCTTTTCTGTCAGAACAATGCGGTTTTAGTTCCCGGACTTCATTTTTTCGTTCTTTTAAAAAACTTAAAGGTAAATCTCCGGCTGAATATATTAAAGAAGAAGGGATTGTCCTAGATAAATAGCATTAAACGAGAGTACCAAAAAAATATGGAACTCTCGCTTTTTATATGTGTAAGTATTTGAAAACTAGGTGGATAATTATAAATGCGTTTCAGCCTTTTGGATGGTATCTATCTTATCTTTTAAAATGATTCAAATGAGATTCAACTAGCTACTTTTGCTATCGTTGAAATTAATTTGTTCATTTAAAAAGAGTGATATTATGAGAAGCAAAACTATTTTTTTTCTTTTTTTCCTTATGATAGGAATTGCATGTACACAACCCTCGGGAAAGTTCTCAGTAGATGCTAATATTGATTATTGTAAATCACAAGCTTTGCGTACATTGGCCGTTATTCCTTCTAATTCTACTAAAGAAATCCCTAATTCGATAGATGAAAATGATGTAAACTGGCACTTTACTAATCCGGGAGCATGGACCTCCGGCTTTTGGCCAGGTATTTTATGGTACTTATATGAGAATACGAAAGATAATATCTGGAGAACCGCTGCTGAAAATTATACTCGGATGATTCTTCCAGTAACTAACCGGAAGGTTAGTAGCCATGATATGGGATTTATTACAATGTGTAGTTTGGGTAATGGATATCGTCTGACGGGTAATGTGGAATATAAAGAGGGGTTATTGCGTGCTGCTGATTCTCTTTCTGTTTTATTTAATCCTAAAGTGGGTACTTTTCTCTCATGGCCGGCTATGGTTAAAAAGGAAAACTGGCCTCATAATACTATTATTGATAATATGATGAACCTGGAACTTCTTTTCTGGGCAGCTCGTAATGGGGGAAGTCGTCATCTTTATGATATAGCATGTGAACATGCCGATACAACAATGAAATATCATTTTCGCAAAGATTATTCTTCTTATCATGTAGCTGTTTATGATACATTGACTGGAGACTTTATAAAGGGGGTTACTCATCAAGGATTAAGTAATGAATCTATGTGGGCACGTGGTCAGGCATGGGCTATCTATGGTTATACTATGGTATATCGCGAAACAGGAGAGACACGTTTTTTGGATTTTGCCCGTAAAGTGGCTGATATATATTTGACTCGTTTACCAGAAGATTTGGTTCCTTATTGGGATTTTGATGCTCCGGATTTGTCTTCAGCCGAGCCCAAGGATGCATCAGCCGCGGCCATCACAGCTTCTGCTTTGTTGGAACTCTCTACTTATGTTGCCAAACCGGATTCTTCCCGCTACTATTATGATAAGGCAGAAAAAATGCTTGAAATTTTATCCTCATCAAATTATAAGGCTAAAGATAGAAAAGATGCGTTCTTGTTACATTCAGTTGGGCATATGCCGCGTGGCGGGGAAGTGGACGCCTCGATTATTTATGCTGACTATTATTATCTGGAGGCATTGACCCGTTTTAAAAGATTACAAGAAAGCCGGTCTGTATTAGCTAATTTATAATGTCTTTTTATCTTATCTTATTATGAATACACAACTTATTGATACAGGGCACCATTCGGCAGAAAATATCTCCTTGGAAAATATTTATGAAAAGTACCATATTTTCTTCGTTCGTTATGCAGAGAAAATGGTAGGAGGTGAATTTTATGCTGAAGATGTCGTACAAGATGTATTTATCAGCTTGTTACAACAGACTAATTATTTTGTATCAGAAGCATCCGTTTTGAAATATATATATAAAGCAGTCTATAACCGATGTATTGACTTTGTACGTCATAAACAAATAGAGCAACAGTATGAAGAAATCTGTAATAGTGACTTTAGAAGTACATTGAATAAAGACGGACATAATGCTTTATTGACCAAAGAGTTCTTTATAGTAATAGAAAAACGGATAAAAGCTCTTCCTCAAAAGTGTAAGCAGATATTTATGCTGAAATATGATAATGAGTATTCCAATCCTGAAATTAGTGAAAGATTGGGGTTATCGATACGCACAGTCGAGAATCAGGTATATATCGCACGTAATGTGTTGCGTAAATATGTTGATTTGTATTTGTGCTCTTAATTATTTGAAGGAAAAAATGCTTTTTCATTTGAGTGAATGAAAGTGTATTTCCGTTTAATTTATAGATTTCAAAAATTATAAATAATTAATTGCGTTTGATTCATTATGTTAAACTTAAAATGCATGCTATGAACAAGAAAGACAAATTCTTTATGCTTTTGGCATTGTCTTGTTTGCCGTTGGCACAAGTGTCTGCGGAACAAACAGATGGTATGACTGCATCTCCTATTCCTCAGGAGGTACAACAGAATTCAGTTAAAATCACTGGTAAAGTGGTAGATGCTCAAGGAGAGCCTGTTATAGGAGCTACGGTAATGGAAAAAGGTACTACTAATGGTATTATTACCGACGTTGACGGTAATTTCACATTGAGTGTATCCCTAAACAGAAAATTGCAAGTCTCGTATGTAGGCTACAAAACACAAGACATAACAATCGGGGCTGATCGCATTCTCAGAATTACATTAAAAGAGGATACAGAATTGTTGGATGAGGTTGTGGTAGTAGGTTATGGTACAATGAAAAAGTCAGATCTGACAGGTGCCATTTCTTCAGTGAATACTGAAACTTTAGTTAGGGGTGGCAATGCGAATGCTATTGGAGCTTTACAAGGTTCGGTTGCAGGTGTCAGTATTCTGAAAAGTAATAATAAACCTGGTGGTGGTTATAACATTAAAATCAGAGGCGTAAGTTCTATTTCCGGTTCCAGTGCTCCGTTGATTGTTATTGATGGTATTCCTGGAGCAAGTCTGGATAATATTAATCCAGATGACATTGAAAAAATAGATATTTTGAAAGATGCTTCATCTACAGCTATTTACGGATCACGTGCAACGAATGGTGTTGTTATGGTTACTACAAAGAAAGGAGCATTGGGAGAGCCGAAAATTAGTTATAGCGGATATGCTGGTTTTAGGAACTATACCCATAAACCCGAAATGATGTCGGGTGATGAGTACGTTCAGTTGGCGATGGAGAATGCTCGTGCGCTCAATGGTAATGAGTATAAGACGCTTGAAGAAATATTCACTGATCCATCTGAGTTGAAAGCAGTGAAAGATAGAAATTATTATGATTGGGTAGATGCTATTACGTCTCCGGCTTTTATGACCAGTCATACGATTTCTGCTACCGGAGGAACTGAAAAAGCTAAATATACTTTAGGTGGAGGTTATTATTTTGAAGATGGTATGCAATTTCCGCAGGAATTTTCAAGATATAATATGCGTGCATCTGTTGATTTGAAAGCTAATGATTATCTTGCTTTCGGAGGTAGTTTATACATGACTCATTCCGTTCGTGATACCGGTAATTCTTCATTAATGGTAGATGCATTGCGTATGCGTCCTACGCAACATCCTAATAGTTTGGTAACAGGAGAAGAGATTTGGAAATATGCAAGTAACGGTATGTTCAATCCTTTGATAACGAATAAAAATGAGTTTAATAAAACGAAAAAGTTGAATATCCTTTCAAACGTGTATGTAAAGTTGACACCTGTAAAAGGTTTGGAAGTAACCTCCTCTTTTGCTTCCAATATGACAAATGACCAAATTGGCCAATATCGTGGCGTTTGGACGAAAGCCTTACAGGGGACTGCTAAAGGTGCCACTAACCTGTTGGATAAAAATAATTACACCAATTGGGTTTGGGATAATATTATTCGCTATAATTGGGAGCATAAGATACATAAAATAGATGTTACAGGTGTGTATTCTTTGCAACAGAATCAAGATGAGAAAATGCGGGGAGCCTCTAAGGACCTTCCATTTAATTCATTATGGTATAATTTGCAAGGTGGTGAAATGACTTCAATGACTTCCAGTTATGTACAGTCTAATCTGATGTCTTTTTTAGGACGTATCAATTATACATTGGCCGATAAGTATATGCTGACTGCCAGCTTGCGTTACGATGGTTCATCAAAACTGGCTGATGGAAATAAATGGTCTTTATTTCCATCGGTTGCAGTAGCATGGCGTGTGAAAGAAGAGGCATTTATGCAGAATCTGGAATGGCTTTCAAATTTGAAATTGCGTTTAAGCTATGGTCAAACAGGTAATGATACAGTTAGTCCTTATTCTACTAATGGAACAATTGCGGGGTCACAGTATTATTCGTTTGGAACCAATGCAGTTATTGGTACTTATCCCAACAACATCCGCAATGATAAATTGGGTTGGGAAAGAACTTCTGAATACAATGTCGGAATTGATTTTGGTTTCTTTAATAACCGTATTTCCGGTTCTGTGGAGTATTACAATCGTCTGACAAAGGATTTGATTATGAATAAGAGCATCCCTACTCACTTAGGATATTCCAGTGTGCGTGACAATGTTGGTTCGGTAAGAAACCAAGGATTTGAGCTGATGTTGAATACAGAAAATATTCGTATGAAAGACTTTTCCTGGCAGACTACTTTCACATTGTCTTATAACAAAAATGAAATTGTTGACTTGGCATTCAAGGAAGATTTAGGTGTCTATTCTGATCGTTTGAAGGGGATGCAAGGAGATTATAATAACCGTTGGTTCATCGGACAGCCCGTACAACTGAATTGGGATCTTGAAACAATCGGAGTATGGCAGTTGGGTGAAGAAGAGAAAGCTAAAAAATACGGTCAGAAACCGGGACAATTTAAGGTTAAGGATTACAATGATGACGGTGTTATAAACGATAAAGATCGTTTTATTAATGGTGCTCGTATTCCTAACTGGACAGGGGGTATGACGAATATGTTCCGCTATAAAGAATTTGACTTGTCTTTTCATATGCATTTCCAGACTGGGGCAAGATTGAGAAACCAATTCTATGTATCTTATGCATTGGAAAACAATAATGCTAATTTGGGCAATATGAAAAAGGACTACTGGACACCTGAGAATCCTACAAATTCATGTGGACAGCCTTCCAATATGGGACCATACAGAGATCAGAATACTACAGGTAAAAGTGTATCTCATATTGTGCAGAAAACCGACTTTCTGAAGGTTTCTTATATAACTCTGGGGTATACGTTTAAGAAAAATCTCCTAAACCGTATAAAAATGAGTAATTTAAGGCTTTATGCTACTGTACAGAATCCATTTACTTTTACTGACTTTTCTGGATTTGACCCGGAACAACCTACTGAACAGGTGTCCAATTCTGATATGATAACTTGTAATGTGCTGTTCGGATTAAATGTTTCATTCTAAATTTTAAAGTATTATGAAAACAAAAAAATATTTTATAAAAGGATTGCTGATTCTAGCATTGGCGAGTGGACTTTCATCCTGCTCTGATTTCCTTGACGAGACTAACTATTCCAGTCAGTCTGCTGATGAATACTTCCAGACAAAGACAGGTTATGAAGGACTGATAAATGGATGCTATTCTCGTTTAAGGAGCATTTATAATTCTAAAGAGTATATATCTCTTGGTCATCTTGGTACGGATATTTGTACGCAAAATAATACAATAGGGTTGTCTAATCTTAATCAATATCCGGTGAATTATGATGCTAATGAGGGTAGTGTCTATTCAATGTGGAACAAATTGTATGCTGCATTGAAAGATGTAAACGCCGCTATTGATCGTTCTGATAAAGTACTTTTGTTAAGTAACGACCCCGATGGACTGGCGGATGATATTCTGGAGCAAAGAGTTGCTGAGGCGAAAGCATTACGGGCTCTTCTTTTGTTCGAAATAGTTCGTAATTGGGGACAGGCACCTTTAATGATTCATGAACCACTTGCACCTGTCAAGACTGCTGAATTGACTGATGGTGCACAATTTTATGCACAAATTTTGAATGACCTTGAAGATGCAATACGCGTCCTACCTGCCCGTCAGACCGGTAATAACTATGGACGTATGTCGGCATCAGCTGCCAAACACTTGCGTGCATTGGTCTACTTAACTAGAGGATATGAAACTTATGCTGATTCTAAAGACTTTGAAAACTCATATAAGGATGCAATAGACGTGATTAACAATTCAGGTCACAAACTGCTGGAGGACTTTCAAATGGTACATCGTCAATCTAATGAAACGAATGATGAGATAATATTCTGTGTAGGCTTCTCTACAGGTGCCAATCATAATGTAAATAATTGGCCGAAATGGTTCTTGTTTCCATATCGTGAAGGTTGGGCAGGGCTTTCTAAAGATTCCTATTACAGTAATGACGATGCGGCTGCTATCCCTACTAAATATGCTTATTTAATGTATGATTGGCTTAAGGACAGAAGAGCTTCTGTAACCTTTATGAGTCCAGTGAATGGTGATCCAAAGACATCGACCGATGGTAGGGATACAGGTAAAAATTGGTTCCAGTGCACTGGGGCTATTGCGGGAGTTTTTGAGAAAGGTGATACTGTCATTTATTTCCCTGTACCAACTGATAGTAAATTCAAATATTGGTCTCAGGCTGACAAGGATGCAGTGAAATATAAAGTATATAATTTCCCGACAGGTAATCCGGAGGACATGTCCTCGGATGATTACTTTAAATTGGGATACCAATCAACAAACTCCAACACTCGTGCTTTCTTACCAGTATGGAAGTTTAAGGATGCCAATACGATATATAATGAGAATGGTAATGCTTCTGGTACCCGTGATATTTATATGTTCCGTCTTGCTGAAACTTATTTGATTGCTGCTGAAGCTGCAGTGAAAAATAATGATAATCCAAACGCTTTGTTTTATATTAATAAAGTGAGGGAGAGAGCTGCAAAAAATGCTCCGGAAACTGGATTGTCTTTATATGCTGGTACAGTCACTTTAGATGATGTTCTGGATGAACGTGCAATGGAGCTTTTTGCGGAAGTGCCCCGTTGGAATGATCTTCAGAGAACACGTAAATTAGCAGAAAGAGTATTGAAGTATAATTGGGATACTAATAACATTGCTGGTGGCATTCCTACTCAACTGACAACAGAAACTTTTTTGAGTAAATATATTCGTCGTCCGATTCCTTTGACATGGTTGAATGCTTTGTCTAATGGCCAGGAACTAGGTAATAATCCTGGTTGGCAGTAGGGATTAATATATAATGTCTTTAAGAGGACTATTTTCATTAGGAAGGTAGTCCTCTTTTCATAATTAGTGCTTGTGTTTTTAAATATGTGGATAATAAATATTTGCTCTTAGTGTTGAGTAAAAGTGGCTGCATATTCGTCTTTATTTTGAAATAATAATCTGAATAGTAATAAGTTTACTAACTTCAAATAAAATGGAAAACATTATGAAAACATCATTGAAAAGAGCTGTGCATGCACTTTTATTAACAGCATTGTCTATCATGACAGTTAGTGCTAAAGTAATAGGTTATTCAGCTCCGAAAGGAGAGAATTTATCTGCGGACTATGTAGTAGAGGTAGATGGTGTGCCAATACCTGTTTATATGGCAGTAACACAGCATCACGATAAGAAATATTCGGTAGCCTATTTTGACTTCTCTGGTACAGTGACTGTGAGGATAAAGAGTAAGTTATCTTTGGAAAAGTTGAATATATTGCCGGATAGATATAGCATTAAGCCTTTTGTTTCTGAAGATGTAGCGGTTTTCCAGCTTCATGAACCATGTGATATTTCTTTTGAGCCGGATGGTTGTAACAGTCCATTGTTATTGTTTAGTAATGAACTGGAAACATATGTTCCATCAAAGGATAGTCCGAATGTAATTTATTTTGGTCCGGGAGAACATAATCCGAAAGATGGGCTGATAAAACTGTCAAGCAATCAGACATTATATTTGGCAGGTGGGGCTGTTGTTAATGCCGGTATAGAAGCAACCGGAGATAATATAACGATTTGTGGTAGAGGAATTTTAGATGGTTCTGATTGGGAACATAATGCCGGACCGACTGATTTTATGATTAATGCTAAAAAATGTAATAATTTGGTGATGAAGGATATTATTATAAAGGGTTCTTATTATTGGACCGTTGTTCCTCAAAATTGTGACCGTGTATTGATTGAGCATATCCGTTTGGCCGGTTCTAGGGTCGGGAACGATGATGGGGTAAATCCTTGTAATTCCAGTAATGTAACAATTCGGAACTGTTTTTTTCGTACAGATGATGACTCTGTTTCGCCCAAAGGAATTACTCGGGCTGGAGGAGAGAAGGACTCAAAATCGGTTGAGAATATAACGGTGGAGAATTGTGTCTTTTGGGTTGATTTCGCTAATGTATTTCGTATGGCTACGGAAAGTAGTTGTCCGGCATTTCGTAATTTCACGGCACGTAATATTGATGTGATTCATTTCCCTGATCGCGATCGCGTACAGATTTTCTGGTTGCATCCAACAGGAGAAATGCCGATGGAGAATCTGTGTTTCGAAAATATCAGGATTAATGGAGAACTACCTTATAACCTGGTGAAACTTACACCTGCTTTTCAGTTAGTAGGAACCCGTCCAATCGTAAAACCTACTCCAAATGACATTAAGATTGGATCAGGAAGACGTGGGCAGGGTAGTTGTGGATATGGTGAATTTGTTGTAATACCTTCTCAGGGACCTTATATTCATAATGTTATATTTCGTAATATTACCACTTATGGGAAAGAGAGTGATCGTAAAGCAGAACGGGGAACAGTCATGATGCAAGGTCTAGATGAAAAGCACGATGTTTCTGGTATTGTGTTTGATAATGTGAACTATTACGGTGATAAGATAAATGCCGGAAAACCGAATATTCAGATAGGAGATTTTGTGAAACATGTGCAATATGCAGAATAGCATATTGAGTATTTGAATGTAATGATCCGTTCTTATTATGTACTATATTTAAGAATAAAACCATGAAAAAGAAATTAGTTATTTGTTTTTTTATTTGTCTTACTACCTTGACTGCTTTTTCTCAGACAAAAGTAGTAGATGAGATTATTTTTGGCAATGTCTCTTCCGAGAAGAAGCATCACTTTTCAGAGAAAGCCAGTGAAGTTATAACGGGAGGATTGAATGAGGTTGCTCGTCGATTACTTCCTATAAACTCGGAACGTGTGGAAGGTGGAAACGTTACTTTTCGTATGGAAGTAGATCCGGTTAAACAGAATTATTTCACAGTCCGTTTTTGGGGATCAGATTCCGGTAATAGCAATATTCTGATTCTATTTTGTGAAGGAAAGCAAATCGGTTACAGGCATCTGGGAGATTATGACATGCTTGATATAGCTAATGAAGATGCACCATTTCCTGGAAGATTTACCTATACCACTTTACCTTTACCACTGAAAATGACACAAGGAAAAAAGGAAATAGAATTAAGCATCCGTTCTACAGGTACCATAGGGAGATATGGCGAGACTTTTGATAAATACCAGAAACCGATGGTAGAGCCTACTAAGGCTATTTATAAAGGGTATATTCATACAGAAGAATGTTTTACGCCATCTAAAAAGGAAAAACAAGGAACAGAACCGTTAGAGCTGCAGCCTCGTACTGTTCCCGGTGAAGAAGTTCTGGAAGAAGTGAAACAACATGTAAATAAGGAGCTGGATAGATTACTTGCAAAAGATAACTTATCGCAAGATGAACTTTGGGTATTGAGTAGTGCTTACCGTATTACTTGGACAAATGTTTATAAGGATGCTCTTATCATAAAGAAAGTCATTGATGGTGCAGATAAGTATTATGAACGTTTCCAGAAAGAACCGAAGTCCGTGTATGTAGGTTCTTGGGTGACGACTGGTCCCTTGTGTATTGCTATTTATCAATTCATTCCTGAGATAAGTAAAGTTCTTGACAAAGAAATGCCAAATGGTAAAACGCGACGGGAAAATTGGGGAGAGATGTTTGAGAAATGCGTTGATTACGCCAAAACACACCGTCGACAATATACGAATCAGAGTATGATTGTAGATTTACATTTGTACAGTGTTAATCGTGTATTGGCTATTATTAATCCGGAAAAAGCTTTACCTATGTATCAGACATTAAGATACTTGTATGAGTCAATGGGAATGGTACCTTGGCTGGGGAGTGAAATGCCTGACGGACCGGCAATGCCTTTGAAGGATGATTATTTTCAATTGACAGGGAAAGGATTGAGCAAAGAGTTAGGATACGTAGGAGGTTATGGAGAGATCTTAAACTGGATGACACTTATTTATGAAATAACGGGGGAACGAGGCATAGTTGATACTAGAGATCCCTTGATCCGTGCTCAGTTACTCAAGAACATGAAAGCTCGTAGTTATTTCCGTTACCCGGCTTTGGATAATGAAGGTTTTCCGGCTATGCGTGCTGAAGCTGTTGTAGGTTGGAGAGATCATGGCTCTTATCCGGGTAATATTTTATATGGAGAGAAAGGTTTTACAAGAGAAACAACTCCTACGATGGCTACTGCATCTACCCTTGATTCTGATGCTATAGCTTTTGTACAACAAATGATGGAAGATAATCAGTATTTTGCGGTAGTAAAGGAAAAAATGAAAGATCTTAGCTTAAACTCCACGCAGATATTGATGCGTATTCCGGATGAGTATGAGTTAGTGAAGAAACAACCTCGCCAAGAAGGTAAACTTCCTATGTCGAAAGGAATGCCTGATGTTCTTTTTGCAGATGAAGAAGTGGGAGTGGTTGCATTGAAAAATGATGATGAAATTCTTTACGCTTCTTTGTATTGGCGTGCCAATTATGCCGTAAATTTTTTAGCAAGGGTACATTATATTACTCCGGAAATAGATCGGGTGGCCACTGTATTTCAAGATATCAAGTACACTGACAGTGGTTTTAAATATATACGTCCTGAACGGATTAATCTATTCTTTTCTGATGGGAGAGATTTCTATCCGGGCATACAGTCTGCTCATACCGGTGAAGAATTGCCAATTGCTAAAGTGCCTGATGGCATACGATACGAACCTGGAAAAGAAAACGTATATGCAGGAAAAGGTGATTTTTACACTCTTCGGTATGGAAAATATCTGATAGGTATGAATTGTACGAAAAATCGTACCTTTGACTTGGAAATTCCTAAAGCAAAACAGATATTGAGTTTTCCCTCAAAAGAATTGGTAAAGGGAAAAACATTATTGGTAAAGCCGATGACAACCGTAGTGTTGATTGTAGAATAAGAACTGTATTTACTGTGCAACGTGAGTTCTGAAGGATTAGGCACTGTCCACAATTTTGTGTAAATAGAAAACTTCAGGATTCGGGTTTTATACTTGAATCCTGTTTTCAAATATAGTAATAAATTGGTTAAATA
>NZ_FQZN01000055.1 GCF_900142015.1 Bacteroides stercorirosoris | reverse complement strand
CTGCGCAGGAACAAGTTTAAGAACGGGATGATGTTCACAAGGGCCACGGAGTTGTATCTGGAAGAGCACGGGATGACGGAACTTATACCGGAAGAAACGCTGCTGAAGAGTTATTTCCTGTGGGTGAAGAAGGTGGAAAGAAAATAGAAGAGTACATTTTTGTATAGTGCAGAATACAAAATTGCGCTAATTTTGTATTCTGTACTATACAAAATCGTATCTTTGTAAGGTACTTACTAATACTAATCAATTTTATGATGAAAAAACTTAACCACGCACTCCTCGCGGGTGCTCTTGCCTTGGCATGCACTTCGTGCAATAAAGAGCAAGAAGCCAACTATCAAGTAATACCTCTCCCCCAGGAGGTAAGTCTGACACAGGAAAAACCGTTCTGGCTGGACGGGGATGTTCTCATCGCCTATCCCGAAAACAATGCTTTGCTACAACGCAACGCAGAGTTCCTGTCGGAGTACATCCGGCAATCTACGGATTATGCACCGAAAACAAAAGCTATCGCGGCAGGCGAACAAGTGACAAATGCAATCACACTGGGACTCGACCCGGGCATTGCCAACAAAGAAGGCTATGTGCTGACCACCACCCCCGAAGGTATCAGCATCAACGGCCAGACTGAAAACGGAGTATTCTACGGTATTCAGACTTTGCGTAAATCCATCCCCGCCGAAGCCAAAGGAGCAACCATCCTGATACCGACAGGAGAAATTAAGGACGAACCGCGATTCCCGTACCGCGGCATGCACCTCGACGTAGGACGCCACTTCTTCCCCATCGAATTCATCAAGAAGTACATAGACCTGTTGGCACTTCATAATATGAATACTTTCCACTGGCATCTCACCGAAGACCAGGGCTGGAGAATTGAAATCAAGAAATATCCGAAACTAACAGAAATAGGCTCACAACGCAGCCGCACCGTAATCGGAAAAAATACGCAGGAATATGATAATACTCCGTATGGCGGTTTCTATACACAGGAAGAGGCTAAAGAAATCGTGAAATATGCACAGGAACGCTACATCACAGTAATTCCGGAAGTAGACCTGCCAGGGCACATGCTTGCCGCACTGGCTGCTTATCCCGAATTGGGATGTACGGGCGGTCCATACGAAGTGTGTCCGCGCTGGGGAGTATTTGAAGACGTGCTCTGCATCGGTAATGATAAAACCATGCAATTCCTGGAAGACGTAATGGGTGAAATCATCGAAATATTCCCATCGGAGTATGTACACATCGGTGGCGATGAAGCTCCGCGTGACCGCTGGAAAGAGTGTCCGAAATGTCAGGCGCGCATCAAAGCGGAAGGTCTGAAAGCGGATAAAAAACATACGGCAGAAGACCGCCTGCAAAGTTATTGCATGACGCGCATCGAGAAGTTCCTGAACAGCAAGGGACGCCGGATTATCGGTTGGGACGAAATTCTGGAAGGTGACGTAGCTCCCAATGCAACCGTAATGTCATGGCGCGGCATGGAAGGTGGCATCGAAGCCGCACAACTGGGACACGATGTTATCATGACACCAACCTCTTTCTGCTATTTTGACTATTACCAGACAGCAGACACACAGGATGAGCCGCTCGGTATCGGTGGCTACGTGCCCATTGAGAAAGTATATAGTCTGGAACCTGTGCCGGCAGCACTTACCAAAGAGCAAGGCAAGCACATTCTCGGTGCCCAGGCCAACTTATGGACAGAGTATATAGCCAGCACCGAACACGTGGAATACATGATATTGCCCCGTATGGCTGCCCTTGCCGAAGTGCAATGGACACAGCCCGAAAAGAAGGATTTCAAGGATTTCACCACACGTCTGGCCCGCCTGATGAAGTTCTATCAAAGAGACGGCTTCAACTATGCCAAGCATGTGTTCGACCTGAAAGCTGATTTCACGCCTGATACAGATAAGAAAGCGGTTGTAGTTACATTGAGTACCATTGACGACGCTCCTATTTATTATACATTGGATGGAACGGAGCCGGATAGTGCTTCACTGAAATATACAGAACCGATTGCCATTACTGAAACAGCAGATTTCCAGGCAGTGGTGATTCGCCCAGAAGGAAAGAGCAAAGTGGTGAGCAAGAAGATTTCTTTCAATAAGGCCACTTATTGCCCCATTGAACTGACGTTCCAGCCATCGGAAAAGTATAAATTCGGAGGTGCCGTCACTTTGGTGGATGGTATGAAAGGGAATGACAGCTATGCCACCGGTGCCTGGTTAGGTTTTGTAGGCGGCGATGTGGAAGCCATTATCGACCTGGGACAGGAAACGGAAATCAAGCGGGTGGCTACAAGTGCAGTAGTTGATATGAGTGCCTGGATTATGGGCAGCACGGGACTGGTGGTATCTGTATCTGATGATAATAAGGAGTTCCGCGAAGTAGCTTCAAAAGATATTCCGGCGGAAACAAATATAGATAAGAAAGGTGTGGAAAACTACGAGATCACTTTCGATCCGGTAAAAGCACGGTATGTGAAGGTGGTTATCAAACGTAGCCCCGCCCTGCCGAAGGGACATGCAGGTGAGGGCAAAGCGGCTTATATGTTCATTGATGAAATAGAAGTGGATTAAAAAATCAGAACTGGAAATAGATGAACGGCTGAATTTCCGTACTCTTCATCTGGATTACCAAGTAAATTAAAACAAGCATCAGTACCGCCTTTCCCGCAAGGGGGAGGCGGATTACTGTTTTACAGCAGGCATTCTCCCAACGGTCGGGGCAGAAATGCAGGATGAATCCTAATGCCATCAGGGCAAATACTTCCCAATAGCCTGCAATCAACTGCGGGAAAAGTTGCGGGCGGAAAGTGGTACAGATCTGCTTTATCATATCCAAGGAAGTGGAAAAGTCGGCATTGCGGAAGAATATCCAGCAGAAACAAACAAAATGGAACGTGATAAGTATGCCGAAGAAGCGGCGGATGCCGTGACTTTCTTCTCCCTTTTTCCGTCCGGTCAGGGTCATCCAGAATTTATGTGCAGCCAGAGCCACGCCATGGAATAATCCCCAAACTACAAAATTCCAGGAAGCGCCATGCCACAAACCGCCCAGAAACATGGTAATGATAAGGTTGGCATATTGCCGTATCTTTCCCTTCCGGTTTCCTCCCAAAGAGATATAAAGATAATCTTTCAGCCAACTGGAAAGTGAGATGTGCCAACGCCGCCAGAACTCGGTGATGGAAGCGGATTTGTAAGGTGAATCGAAGTTCTTGTTGAAGTGGAAGCCGAGCAGCAAGGCAATACCGATAGCCATATCGCTATAACCGGAAAAATCGCAATAGATTTGCAGGGCATATCCATAAACACCCATCAGGTTCTCTACTCCGGAATAGAGCGTAGGATTATCAAAAATACGCTCTACAAAGTTCACACTGATATAATCCGAAATAATCGCTTTCTTGAAAAGACCGCTTGCTATCAGGAATATTCCCCGCCCGAACATCTCGTGGGAGACAAACAGCGGACGGCGAATCTGCGGGATAAAGTCGCGGGCACGCACAATGGGTCCTGCCACCAACTGCGGGAAGAAGGAAACATAAAAAGCGTAGTCCAGCAAATTGGTCAGAGGGGTTATGTCTTTGCGATACACATCAATCGTGTAACTGAGCGATTGAAAAGTGAAGAATGAGATGCCCACAGGGAGGAATATATCATAATGATGAAACGTGCCGCCCACAAGCGAAGCAAAAACATCTCCCAGAAAATTGGTGTACTTGAAGTAACAAAGCAAACCGAGATTGATGAAAAGGCTCACCACTACCCACGTTTTACGTTGCCAGCCTACGGTACTGACCGCCATGAGACGGGCTATGAAGAAGTCCGCCACCGTGACAAGCGCCAACAGGAAAAAGTAAGTGCCGCTACTTTTATAATAGAAATAATAGGAGAACGCAGTTACAAACAGTAAACGTGCAGTCAGACGGCGTTGCAACAGCAGATATATCAGAATAAATGCTGCAAACAACCACAAGAAAATGCCGCTACTGAATATCATTGGCGCTTGCGGATCATACACAAATACATCACGCAGACGGTTGAAGTCAATATCCCACATAATCATTATAGGCTTTTAAAAGGGCTTGATAAAATAATTCTCCCTGCAATACGTATCCCTCAGGAAGATAGTGCACATGGTCCGGGCGCATCAGTCCGGCTTCCTGCCAGTTCAGGCAGGCACGTCTTCTTCCGCCCACAGCTTCGTACATATCCCACACGGCAAGTCCGTTATCATCGGCAAAGCGCCGTATAGTTTCCACGGCAATGGAAGTGCGGGGGTTGATGCTATACGTGCGGCGGCGACGGCTTTTCCGGAAACTGTCATAAGAACCGGGGGGTGTCGTCATCAGCAAAGGGACGCCCGGCAGGCTGTCGCGGAGCATACGCACCAATTCGTCCATCTGGCGGTAGTGAACCAGAGTATTGTAACGGCGGTTATGACTCTCGTTCGTCCCGAAAGAGAGAATAACGAGGTCGGGATGCAAGGCGGCAATTTCTGAGATGCGGTCGGGACGGGTAAAGGTGACGCAAAAGGCACCATTGATACCCTTATCTATATAGGAAACGGCACCGAAAGTTTCTGCCAGCAGTGTTCCGGTGGTGCGGGGAAGAATACGCCCACGGATATGACTGTCACCGACGTGTACGATACGGATGGTATCAGTAGAAAAGCCGGAGTGCAACAGGCGCAACTTCTCCCAGAAAGGGTTAAGGATGCCGAGACTATCCGTCAGTTCGTTGGCACCGGATTGCCGGAAGGCAGTCGGGAAAGCGATTTGAGGAATGGAAACAGTGTCCGTGCGCTGGGAATAGGAACGGAGGGTGTCACAATCTGCCGTGACTTTGCCGAGAAGGGGACAGGAAGGAATAGGATCCTGTGCACGGAGGGAAACAGTGCAGCATAAAAGAAAGGCGACAGTGAAAATAGCCTTCAGGGACGAAAAGTGAAGAGAGGCCGTGTCTAAAAAATAAACTTTATTCCGCTTCATAAGCCCTCCTCCTGTCGTACTGTTCCTTTCCATATACAAGCGCTTCATAAAGCAAACCTGCCAAGTGCTTACCTCCCCGGAAATTAATATGCGTATAGTCATAATTCGCCAAAGAAGGCTTGGCATGTACCAGATTTGCCATGCTTCCCTCTCCTCCCATCGCTTCGAACATATTCCAGAAAGCAATGTCGTTATCTGCCGCCAAGTTTTGTTGGTAACGCACCAGATTTTTAATACCGGGCATTGTGCGCAGGGTACCTTCTTCCGTCTTATAGTCCCGGTCACCCACGCTAACTATCAAAATACCTGCTTGTGGAAATGCGTCCTTCAAATGATCAATGGTGGTCTGCATACCTGCAATGTATTTGTCATAATTCCGTCCACGTTCAGTAGCAACGTTCAATCCGTATTGCAAGATAATCAGGTCATAAGGACGCTGCTCATTAAATTCATGCATCATCCATACAGGAATGGAGCGCAGAGTCAATCCCGAACTGCCACGCAACGAGAAGTTATCCAGAATAATCCCTTTTTTGCCATCCATAGCCAGACCATAAAATAAGGTAGAGTCCGCCTCATCAACTGTCCAACGGACAGAACCTACATTTCCATTCACCTGCATTTCCTGCAAGTCATCTGTAGCCAGAAAAGTACGGGTTTGCTTTTCACTCCGGTTGACATTCACAGAAAGGGTAACCTCCCCTTTGCTATAAAAGAAGATAGAAACCTGTTCACACGTATCCAAATGGGAAGCATATTTGTTTTGTCCTTTCAATTCCACATAAGCACCGGGACGTGGGACAAAGT
Source organism: Bacteroides stercorirosoris (assembly GCF_900142015.1). GTDB lineage: Bacteria > Bacteroidota > Bacteroidia > Bacteroidales > Bacteroidaceae > Bacteroides > Bacteroides stercorirosoris. The sequence continues at coordinate 15,112 of NZ_FQZN01000055.1, read as the reverse complement.
AATGTCCGGAAATACCTTGCTTCTTGCGGTCAAAGAAAGTAGAGTCCATTACAGAATGGCTTTGCCAACCACCAAACGAATGGCGCACAGTAGGACGGAATCCGCTGGTCATGGAAGTAATGGTTACAAAACCTACTCCGCAACCACCATATTTGTCCTGCAACATATTGCGCAAATCCGCGGTAAGAATATCCGCTTCAATAAAAGAATCTCCGAAAACTGCAATACGTACCTGGCGGGGACGTTGTGCCAGTTCATCCAAAGCCCGATAAAAAGGTGTCATACCGCGCAGAGTTGAATCACTGTAGTCTTCAATGCACGTCATACCTGCACGACAAGTATCTACAAAAGCAGGTTTCACCTTTGGTGCAGGCGGAAGCAAACTGTCCGGTTCTTCCGTCAACTCTTTCTGAGTACGCACATCCCCCAACAAGTCCACACGCCTCATCACATGTTTGCCTACCGTAAAACCGGGCAGAAAGTACATCAGTAACAAGCCCGCCAATATAATCAATGCCCAAATGCATGTATATTTCAGATAATTCTTTTCCATATTGCCCATAAAGGAGTTGCAAAGATAGGGAAAAGACATAAAAAGAAAGGGAAATCTTCACGTTTTGTAAGATTTCCCTTTCTTCCTCACAACTATATCGTTTTCTCAATGTTCCAGACAAATGCCCGGAGACCGAGTTGTTGAGTCTCCTCGTCCATCCGATGGAGTGCATCGAGTAACGGGTCTACTTTAGCTTCGTCTACAATAGTAATAATAGCAGAACACATACTGGGCCATGCATGACTCCCATAGTGCGGCTCGCCCGTCTTACTGCCACGTCCCTGCACTTGCTGCCAATAGCTGAATCCACGACAACCCTGGCGATCAAGTAAGGCCATGATGCGCTCGAAGAACGCCTGGTCGAATGTTATAAATACGGATTTCATATCTTTTTGATTTATTGTTTTTTAGGTTTTGTCATCTTCTCCTTATGAGCCTGATAGTAATCATTCAGTTCACGGTCTTTCTTGATCTTGCGACGGTTACGCCTGATACCAACACCGGCAAACGAACAATAAAGCACGGGAACCAGGATCAGCGTCAAGATGGTAGATACCGTCAGACCACCGATTACAGCCACACCCAGCGGCCGCCACATCTCGGCACCTTCACCTTGCCCTACAGCCATCGGCACCATACCGAGGATAGTAGTCAGTGTAGTCATTAATACCGGACGCAGACGGCTACGGCCTGCCGTAACCACAGAGTGGAGTACTGCCATACCGCGCTCGCGACAGAGCGTGATGTAGTCGATCAGCACAATACCGTTCTTCACCACAATACCGATCAACATGATTCCACCCAACAAACTCATTACGTTCAAGTTGGTGCCCGTGAAGAAGAGAGCCATCAACACACCGCTGAATGCAAACGGAATGGAGAACATAATAATGAACGGATAACTCAAAGACTCAAACTGAGCGGCCATTACAATAAATACCAGAATGATAATCAGTACAGCCAGTGTACCCAGGTCGGCGAACGAATCCTGCTGATCCTCGTACGACCCTGAAATCTGGATAGAAATACCGCTCGGCAAGTCCATCTTATCAATAATAGCATTACCATCGGCTACCACATCGCCCAACGGAACTCCGGAAATAACGGCAGATACCGTCACAATACGTTCACGATCCTTACGCTCGATAGTAGGAGGAGCCGAACGCTCAACTACTTTACCAAGGTCCTTCACACGGATACCTTCACCGGAAGGTGTATAAATAAGGATATTCTCCAAATCTTCAATCTTTGTACGGAACTCAGGAGCATAACGTACACGGATATCGTACTCATCACCATCCTCACGATAATAGGAAGCCAAAGCTCCATTCACGCGATTACGCAGATAGCCGGAAGCAGTTGACAGATTCAGTCCATGTAATGCCAGTTTCTCACGGTCAAAGTCTACCTGATATTCAGGCTGGTAATCCTGACGGCTGATGTTTACCTCACTCACACCTTTTACATTCAGCAGTTTCTCTTTCAATTCGGCCGAAACTTTATCCGTAGCGGTAAAATCATAACCATATACCTCGAAGTCGGCACTAGCCTGGGCACTCATACCACCAGTACTACCACCAAGGATTACCTGCGCCTTGTCCAATTCGGGATAGGCCTTCAAGTCTTCACGCATCTCATCACAGACTGTTTCCAACTTGACTTTACGTTCCCCCGGACTCACCAAACTGATGTTAAAACTGATAATATGGCTACCATTGTCCTGCATGGAAGCAAAAGTATTATCCGAATCAGCCTGTCCTACAGTATAGTTACAAACTTTCATTACACCTTCGTAGCGTTTCATCCACTTATCTGTCAGTTCCGAAGCCAGTGCCTGGGCACGCTCTACACGAGCACCGATAGGAAGTTGCAACTTCACACCAATACGGCTATTATCAGCCGCCGGGAAGAATTCCGTACCAATATACTTGGCGCAGAACAAACTTGCCGCAAAGAAAGCAGCACAACCGATCATGATAGTAATACGATGACGCACTGCCCAGTTCAGACGATTCTGATACCACACATCAAGAGCATCGAGCCCGCGCTGAATCGGCTTATAGAAAGCGATGAACATCTTACTCTGCTTCTTCTGCAAGCGCAAGAGCTGTGCACACATCATCGGTGTAAATGACAAAGCCGAAATGGTAGAAACAGTCATGATCACGCACATCATCCAACCCAACTGGCGGAACAGCACACCGGACATACCGCTCACCATAGTCAACGGGAAGAATACCGCAATCATAGTCAGCGTAGAGGCTATAACGGAAATAGCCACCTCGTTCGTGGCATGAACTGCTGCTTGCTTCGGCTCAGACCCTCGTTCAATATGGGTCGTCACATTCTCAAGTACTACAATGGCATCATCCACCACATTACCGATAGCAATGGAGAGACAAGAGAGCGAAATAATATTCAGCGAACCACCGTCTATAATACCCAAATAGATGAATGAGGCTACCAATGACATCGGAATGGTGATACAGATAATAACCGTAGCACGCCAACGTCCCAGAAAAACAAACACTACCAGGATTACGAACAACATGGCGTACATGATAGTCTCCTCCAAACTATCGATGGTATTCAAAATGTTATCGGAAGTATTGACAATGATACCCAGTTTCACGTCACTCGGCAATGATTTCTGCAACTGCGGCAACATATCAATTACCTTCTGTGAAATAGCCACAGAGTTGGCACCGGATTGTTTCTGTACCACAATCATAGCGCCTTGCACACCATTACTATACGTCTTCTGCGCACGCTCTTCCACTGAGTCCACTATCTTTGCCACATCGCGCAGATAAACGGAAGCTCCGTTGTGCGTGCCCACCACAATGTTCGCCATCTCCTTGGGGTCCTTGAACTCTCCCTCTACACGGAGTGAATAGGTATTGTTTCCCACATCGAAGGTACCACCCGGAGTATTTCGGTTTTCAGCACTGATGATGGAACTGATGGTTTCCACTGAAAGGTTATAGGCATCCAGTTTGTTAGGGTCACAATAAACATTTACCTCACGCTTGGGTGCACCGGAGATAGACACCGTACCCACCCCCGGCACACGTGCCAGCGGATTCACGATGTTGTCATCCAATATTTTATAAAGTGCCGGCTGACTTTCTTCCGCCTGAACGGAGAGCAACAGGATAGGAATCATGTCCGTACTGAACTTAAAGATAATAGGCGTCTCCACCTCATCAGGAAGCTGAGAGCTTACCATATCCAGTTTATCGCGTACATCATTCGTCAACACATCTATATCATATCCATATTCAAACTCCAGTGTAATCACAGAAATGTTTTCTGAAGATCTGGAAGTAATATGTTTCAGGTTGCTGACAGAGTTCAGCGTATTTTCTAACGGACGGGTCACATTGTTCTCAATATCCGACGCACTAGCTCCCGCATAGGAAGTCATCACCATGATGGTGTTGGTCTCGATATCCGGATAAAGGTCTACCGGCAATTTTGACAAAGAGAACAGACCAAATATCGCTACTGCCAAAAAGCAGAGCGAGGTCATAATCGGTTTTTTAACCGCTCCTTCGTATAAACTCATATTGTCTTTTTTAATTAAGAATGAAGAATGAAGAATGAAGAATTACCTGGCGGCGTACTTTCACAGCACAACCAAATTCCTCATTCTTAATTCTTAATTCTTCATTTATAATTATTTCTCTACTTCCACTTCTACCCCATCAGCCAACTTGGACTGTCCTGCAATGACTACCTGCGAGTTGTTATCCACACCGGAAATCAACTCATATTCCGTATCCATACGACGTCCCAGTTCCACTTTGTTATAAGAAACTTTCCCATCCTTATATACATAAACATAGCGGTCGCCGGAACCGGCACGTTTTACGATAGCCAAATCGGGCACAACTACGTGATCCTGCGTTCCGAAGTTCAACGTTACACGGGCAAACATACCCGGACGGACTTTCTGGTCGCGATTAGTCAAACGCACTTCAACAGGGAAAGTACGGGTATTCGGATCAATGGTCGGATAAACCAGATTTATCGTTCCTTCAAACTCTTCGTCGCCATACACATCTACTTTAACAGCTACGGGAGCCCCCTTCTTTACTTTCGCAAAGTAGCCTTCGGAAACGTTGATCATCAATTTCACCGGAGTGATCTGTTCCACTACCAACACCGGATTTCCACCACTATACATATCGCCGTTATCGTAATTACGAGCCGTTACCACACCATTAATGGGGCTGAGTAATGCGGTATTTTCCAACAGATTCTTATACGTAGTCTTCTGTACGTCCAATGCCATCTTGGCTGCATCCCATTCGGATTTGGAAGTACCGCCTACCTTATATAATTCGTCGGTACGCTTGAACTCTATTTCCTGATTATCCAGACGGAACTTAGCTTGCTTCAGGCTGGCAGCGTCCATCTGTACCAATTTCTGCCCCTTAGTTACACGGTCACCCACTTCCACAAATATCTGGTCAATACGCACCGGGGAAGAAGGAGCAATATTGTTTTTCACTTCTGCCTGAACAGTAGCGGTATATTCCTGAATCTGGTCTACAGGACGTGCGGTCACAGAGGCCAGTTTAACTCTCGGTTTTTCATCTACCTTCTCGGCTGTAGCCTTGTCTTTCTCTCCACCACTGCATGAGCTCAGCAGAACAACTGCCACTAAGGCAATCAATTGAATACTTTTTTTCATATCGTTGTGATTTTTCTTTTTTACTTATTAATTAAATAGTCGCGACCCAAAACCTGGTCAAGATCAGCCTTAGATACCAGATAGTCGTAAATAGATTGATTATACGTCAGTTCAGCCTGAGTTAATGATACTTGTGAACTGTTCAGTTCCAACACTGTACCTTTACCTACTTCGTAGCGTTTACCGGCTATTTCCACAGCCTTCTGGGCCTGCATTACATTCTCTTTATTACTTACCACTTGCTCTGAACTTGCTGCCATATTATTCTGGTAGCTGGTAATCTGCATGTTCAGTTTACGCTCCGTATCCGTGCGGTTTTCCTTTAACTGATTGATTTGAATTCGTGCGGTCTTCAGTTTCGTAAAGTTACTGGCTTTGTAAAGAGGAATATTCAGGGTAAACACCAAAGCTGAACTTCCGCCCCAATTATAGTCGAACACATTCCAGTTATTATTATACAATGACTGGTATTGATAAGAATAGTTCATTCCCAGTGTCGGCATGAAGTTTGTCTTCAGGGACTTCAGACTCTGATTGAGCATCTTCATGTTCAGGTCGAATTGCTTCATTGTGGTATTGTTCACCAAACCTTCATTCAGTTCATTCAACTGGTTAGCAAACAAATCGGTCTCATAATTAGCCAGATTATCGGCAATCTTGAGATCAAAATCTTCCGTTATCCCCATCAGTACTTTCAGCTGAAGTTTGGATAAAGTTACGGCATTACCCGCTGAAATGACATTCGGCTTCACACTACGCATCTGTACTTCAGCGCTAATCTTATCAAATTCGCTGACAGCTCCCTGCTGGTATTTTGCATTAACCACGTTATAATTGTCTTCCGCCAATTTATAACTCTTCTGCAAAACCTCATAAGAATCTTGCGCCAGCATCAACTGATAATACGCTTTAGTAACCTGGTTCACCAGATCCTGCTTAGAAGCACGGGATTTTTCTACCGCCAATTCTATGTCGGTTTTCGTCATAGACATTGCTTTGTAGACCGAAGGAGCAAATAACGGTAAGCTGATATTCAAAGTTCCACTTACGGTATTCGAATCGTCCTGCCCCATTTTGAAAGACTGGCCTCCGAGATTCATCTGGGCTGCCGTAATCGTATGGTTCCATGTTCCGCCAATACTGGCTTCTGGCAACAAACTCTGCCAAGTTTCCTTGTTAGCCACCTTTTTCAGGGCTATTTCCTCTTCAGCCACCTTTATGGTCGGATTATCGCTGAGTGCAATTTCCAGTGCTTTGTCGAGGGTCAAGGTTAGGGTTTCTTTTGTTTCCTGTGCTTGCACGGAGCCTACAGCCCACGCCAAAACCACAGTCAACATCATCTTTTTGCCTACTAAAATTAGTTGTCTGTCCATAAAAAATCAATCTATATGTTTAAAGATTATTTGGTCATTCCGAACCGGTTTGTCGCTTCTGCCGATACTCCTGAATGAATTCTTCCAGTTTCCGGGCTCCTTTCTCTGTCGAAATCCCCCGAAGGTAGGTGAACATGATGGACTCATACACTTCGAGGAAAGAATACTCTTTGCAAAGGTCTGTATTCATCAACAAGTCGAGCTGTTCGCGCACCAACAGGTTTACAATAGAAAAATTAACATCATCGCGGAAGTAGCCTTGCTTTATACCTAATTTAAAGAAAGCAATTGTCTCTTCAGAGTCACGGTTACGACGTTTTATCAACATATCATATACCTTGGGGTATTTCTTGATATCTTCAAAGAACTTTTTATTCGTATTATGGAACTTCTCAATGCTCCTTTGATAGAGCTTTAACAAAACTTCCAGTACATTAGAGGCTTTTTCGTAGACTTCCTTCACATACGCATCCCCCTCGTCCTGAGCCTTTCGAAGACATTCCATCAGTAAGGTTTCTTTATCAGCAAAGACTTCATATAAAGTACGTTTGGAGATGCCTAATGCTGCCGCAATGTCATCCATCGTAATGCTTTTGATACCGTGGGTAGCAAAAGATTCCAGAGCAGTATCAACGATACGCTCCCGTAACTCCAACCTCGAAGGGGTTTCTTTCATGTTGTCGCCCGTTTTCATTCTATTGTATCTTTAGATTTTTAGATTTCAAGCAGAGGAATGTCCTCTTTCGGAATAAAACTGGGCAAATATAGAAAGAAAACTCAATCCAATGATTGAGTTTTCTTATTAGGTTCGCTATATTAATATTTATTAAAGATATAGCATATTTATTGGGAAGAATAGCGATTAGTAATCGAACTTTGTGCGGTTCAGGAAAGCAACTGTCTTATGAATCTCTTTGTACATGACGATATCGTCTTTAATAAAAGGGACTTCCTTGCGATATTCGTGCAGGAAGCGCTCCAAGGCCGGAGAGGTTTTCAGAGGACGACGGAACTCGATGCCTTGGGCGGCATTCATCAGTTCGATAGAAAGGATGTGTTCCAGATTGTCCATGATGCGATACAACTTGGTAGCAGCATTGGCTCCCATACTGACATGGTCTTCCTGTCCGTTGGAGGACACGATAGAGTCGCTGCTGGCGGCATAGCAATACATCTTATTCTGACTGACCATAGAGGCGGCAGCATATTGCGGTATCATGAAACCGGAATTCAGACCGGGATTGGCAACCAGAAATTCGGGCAAGCCACGCAAACCCATGATTAGCTGTGCCACACGGCGTTCGGAGATATTGCCCAGTTCGGCAAGGGCGATACCGAGGAAGTCGTAGGAAATAGCGAGCGGCTGGCCGTGGAAATTACCGCCGGAAATGATACGGTCTTCATCGGGGAAGATGGTAGGATTGTCCGTTACGGAATTGATTTCGGTCAGCAGGACGGAGGAGACATAACGGATGGCATCTTTCGTAGCACCATGTACCTGAGGTATGCAACGGAAAGAGTACGGATCTTGTACATGTGCCTTGTGCCGGGCTATGATTTCACTGCCTTCCAGGAGTTTACGGAAGTTATTACCTGTCTCGATTTGCCCCTGATGGGGACGGATTTGCTGGATGCAATCCATGAAAGGATCGATGCGTCCATCAAAAGCCTCGAGGGAAAGAGCGGCAATAAGGTCGGCTTTCTTGGAAAGACGGAAGGCTTTCAGGATGGCAAATACGCCGTTGGCACTCATGAACTGCGTACCGTTGAGCAGGGCCAGCCCTTCCTTACTCATGAGTTTCACCGGTTCCCAACCAAATTCATCGAGGACGCTGATAGCTTCGCGCTTCTTACCTTTATAATAGACATCGCCCACACCGATAAGCGGCAGGAAGAGATTGGCAAGGGGAGCCAGGTCGCCGGATGCACCGAGTGAGCCGCGGTCGTAGACGATTGGCATCACATCGTTGTTGAAGAAATCAAGAATGCGCTGCACGGTAATGACTTGCACACCGCTATGTCCCAGGGAAAGGGCATGAGCTTTCAGCAGCATCATCAGTTTGACAATAACGGGACGTATTTCTTCGCCGACACTGCAAGCATGGCTCTTAATCAGATTTTCCTGCAAGGTGCCCAGCTCATCGGGGGAAATATTTTTGCTACACAGGGAACCGAAGCCTGTGGTGATGCCGTAGAGGGGTTCTTCGGACTCGGCTATCTTATGGTCGAGGTAGTCGCGACATTTCTGTATCCGCTCCTTGGCTTCGGGAGCCAGTTCCAGTTTCAGGTTTTCGTTAATGATACGTTCGATGATGTCGAATGTGAGTTCACCGGACCCTATATGATAGACATTTTTCATACTCTTAATTCTTGGTTAATGGCGTCCAACACTTCTTTTTCGCGTTCACAAGTCTGGCGTTCCAGTATGTCGGCTTCCCTTTGCAGGTCATCGGCAAAGGCTTTGTCCTTGATGGAACCCAGATTGATGCGGACATTCAACAAAGCACCCAGCACGGCAGTGCGGGCGGACATCAGGGCTACGCAAGCATCAGTCACGGCATTTTGGTTTCCGAGGCGGGCGACATCGGTAATGACGGACATCAGTTCATAGGCATTGCGGGCCACCTGCATGGGGACGAGGGCGGCATGCTTGGTGGCTTCCTGGATGGCGGCGCTGCGGGCGGCTTTCTCTTCATCGGTGGCTTTAGGCATCTTGAAACAGGCAAACACGGCATCGTAGGCTTCCGAGTCACGGTCTATATCGGCAATGAAAACATCTTTCTCTTTCATGGCAAGGGAGGCAATGTGGTTCATCAGTTCCTCGTGTCCTTCGTAATTCTTCTTGCCGATGGTGAGGTTGGCAACCATAGCGGTGAGTGCCGAAGCTACGGCGCCGTTCAGGGCAGCAATGCTTCCACCGCCGGGGACGGGGTCATTGCCCGCCACTTTATTCAAAAAGTCTTTTACAGTTAATTCAACTAACATGGTATTTTTCTTTTAATGGTTATCGATTGTGTTTTCTTTCAGAAGTTATAGCACGGGATAAATCACTCCTTCCTTAATGGTAGTATTAACGCAATTCATACCTACATAGTAAGGTAGAAAATGATAGTTATCCGTATTCAGCACCACGAAGTCCCCTTTCTTGCCCACTTCAATACTTCCGATGCTGTCCGCACGGTTCAGGGCGGCGGCACCGTTCAGGGTGAGGGCGGTGATGGCTTCTTCGATGGTTAGTTGCATATAGATGCATGCCAGGGCAAAGGTCAGCGGAATGGAACCGGAGAAGCAACTGCCGGGATTGAGGTCGGTGGCAAGGGCTACGGCACAGCCGGCATCTATCATTTCGCGGCCACGGGCGTAGTTTTCTTTCAGGGCGAAAGCCGTCAGGGGAAGCAGGGTTGCCACGGTTCCGGCATCCCTCATGGCACGAATACCTTCATCGGATGCGTGCAACAGGTGGTCGGCAGAAACCGCGGAGAGTTCCGCAGCCAGTTCGGCACCGCCCAACGGGACAATTTCGTCGGCATGGAGTTTCAGCCCAAGACCGTATTCTTTGGCGGCTTGCAACAGACGGCGGGATTGCTCTACGGAGAAAACGCCTTGTTCGCAGAAGACATCGCAGAACTCGGCAAGCTCGCCTTTTGCCACACAAGGCAGGACGTCGCGGATGATGAAATCGATGTATTCGTCCGTACGCCCCCGGTATTCTTCGGGCACGGCATGTGCGCCCAGGAAGGTGGAAACGATGTCTACCCGTTTATGCTCGTCATTGTTCAGGCTGCGCATGACTTTGAGTTGCAGAAGTTCCGTGTCTTTGTCAAGTCCGTAACCGCTTTTACCCTCTACGGTGGTGACACCCATAGCGCTCATTTGTTTCAGGAAACTTTCGGCTTTGGAGCGAAGCTGGATAAAATTGCATTCGCGGGTAGCCTTTACGGTACTCACAATGCCTCCACCACGTTCCATAATGGACATGTAGCTTTCACCTTTCAGCCGCCAGGAGAATTCTTCGGCACGTTCGCCACCGAAAACAAAGTGTGTATGCGAGTCGACGAAACCGGGCAACAGGCATTTGCCACGGGCATTGTAGTGCCAGTAGCGTTGGTAATATCCGTCGCGGCTCTCGCCCCGGGAGGGACCGACGTAGGAAATGATACCGTCGGTCACTTCTATCGTAGCATTGTCGATGATGCATAGCTCGCCCATTTCCTTGCCACAACGGGCGGAAAAACCGATAGGCGTCACGACACGTGCATTGAAGATTATCAGGTTTTCAGTCATATTGAAAAACTTTATTTGTGTAATCTGTATAAATTGGTGTCTTACCTTATTCTTCCATAATCCGCGCTTCAAGCACTTGTTGCATAGAGAAATTCTCTAAACCAAGATAATAGGAAGCAGTATCAATGAGCGCCTCCATCGGAACGAGGCCGATAATTTCGCTGCCCACGATGCTCACTCCATAACGTTGCGCTTCAATGCGGGTTAGTTCGAAAGCACGGTAAAGGGCGGTGCGGGTGTAGTCCGTCATATTGATGGATACTTGCGTGATGCCGCGGTCCTTCAACTCTACCCCCATTGCCTTGCAATAGCGCAGACCACCGCCGATAAAACGGATTTTCTTGGCAATGTCGTGGGCAATGTCCAGATTGGGAGTGTTGAGGTTGATGTTATAAGCCACCAAAGGCATACGGGCACCGACGGCAACTGTTCCGGCAGTCGGATGACGCTCGGCAGGTCCGAAATCGGGTTGCCATTCGGGGAGTTTTATCTTTTCCGCCATGCCTTCGAACTCGCCTTTACGCACAGCGGCAAGGTTTTCGCGATGGGGGGCGGAAGCGGATTTCTCATACAGGAAAACCGGAAGGTTGTAGCGTTTAGCCACCTCGGCACCGACTTCTTTGGAGAGGGCGATGGCTTCTTCCATCGTTACGTTCTTGATGGGGATGAAAGGAACTACATCGACAGCACCCATGCGGGGATGTTGACCGGTGTGGTGATTAAGGTCGATGAGCTGAACGGCAATACCGATAGCTTCGAGGACGGCATCGCGGAGCGGTTCGGGCTCGCCTACCACGGTAACGACCAGACGGTTATGGTCTTCGTCATTGCTATAATCCAGGAGTTTCACACCCGGTTTTCCACGGAAAGGTGATATGATTTGGTCTATTTTCTGCAAGTCACGTCCCTCACTGAAATTGGGGACACATTCAACGATTTTATTCATATTGGTTTTCTATTTTGAGTGTTATTTCTTTAATAATAATCTGGGAACATTCAGCTCATATTCTCGTAGTATCTTCATTCCCCTCCTCCGGGGAGGAAGGGTACCGGAGGGCGGGGTGGTAGGTTAAAAAAGTAATCCTTATATATTAAGTAATCTGTGGTTTACCTACCACCTCCCCCCGTTGGGGTACTCCTCCTCCCGGGAGGAGGAGAATGGAGATAGTACTATCTTATATATTTATTAACCAGTTCGTCATCCGCCACATACGGCATTGTGATATGGTAACCGTCAGCATGTGTCCGGTTGAACTCTTCGCTCGTCTCCATCGCATGCTCATTTCGTGCCCACGAACGGCGTGCCACACCGCCCATCACGTCCCAAAGCATTGCCGAACGGAGTATCTCGTCCACCCGCTCGCTGCCATCGCACACCATACCGAAGCCGCCGTTAATCGCCTTTCCGATGCCGACACCACCGCCATTATGCAATGCCACTAGACTCATTCCCCGCGCACAGTTTCCGGCAAAACACTGCACAGCCATATCTGCCATGACATTACTGCCGTCTTTTATATTCGAAGTTTCCCGGAAAGGAGAATCCGTACCGCTGACATCGTGATGGTCACGTCCCAGCATGATTGGCCCGACTTCGCCATTGCGCACCATTTCGTTAAATTTCAGTGCTATATTCATACGTCCCACCGCATCCTGATAGAGAATGCGTGCCTGCGTACCCACCACAAGGTTATTCTTTTCCGCATTGCGTATCCAGTTGTAATTATCCAAATCCTGTCCGCGCCGGTTCGGGTCGATACATTCCATAGCGGCATGGTCGGTCTTTATTAAATCTTCATGCTTGCCACTCAGGCACACCCAACGGAATGGTCCGTAACCATAGTCGAAAAGCTGCGGCCCCATAATGTCTTCCACATAGCTGGGGAAAATAAAGCCGTTCTTGTCATCCCCTTCTTTGGCAATCTCCCGGACTCCGGCATCGTAGATGGCTTTCATAAAGGAGTTGCCATAATCAAAGAAATAAGTTCCACGCTCCACAAGTGCTTTTATCGCACGGAAGTGACGTACCAACGATTCATCCACCAGCCCGCAGAATTCTTGCGGATTTTCATGCAGCAGGTTCGTACGTTCCTCAAATGTCAATCCCACCGGACAATAACCGCCTTCGTAAGCAGCGTGGCAGGAGGTTTGATCAGAAAGTAAATCAATATGTATAGTTTGATTTACGGCATATTCCAGCAAATCGACAATATTACCATGATAGGCAATGGAGATAGGCCGCTTGCCATCCATCGCTTCGCGAGCCAGTGAAAAGGCATCGGAAATGGAATCTGTGACGTGTCCCACCCAACCTTGCCGGTGACGGGTTTCAATACGGGACATATCCACCTCAGCAATAATAGAAGCCGCTCCCGCCATCTCCGCCGCTTTGGGCTGGGCACCGCTCATGCCTCCCAAACCGGAAGATATAAATAGGTGTCCTTGCAAATTACCTCCCTGGGGAATACCGAGTTTCATGCGTCCTGCATTCAGAAGTGTATTGAAAGTGCCGTGCACAATACCTTGCGGGCCAATATACATCCAGCCTCCGGCAGTCATCTGCCCGTAATTGGCAACACCCATCTGCATGGCGACGTGCCAGTCTTTCTGGTTATCGTAAAGGCCTACCATCATGGCGTTCGTAATAATGACGCGCGGCGCTTCGGGCTTGGAACGGAACAGCCCCAACGGGTGTCCGCTCTCGATAACGAGTGTCTGGTCTTGCGTCAGCACTTCGAGATATTGCTTGATAAGACGGTATTGCATCCAGTTCTGGCATACCTGTCCCGTCTCACCGTATGTGACAAGCTCGTAAGGATAGAGGGCAATATCAAAACAAAGATTATTGTCAATCATTACCTGGAATGCTTTGCCTTCGATGCAATTCCCCTTATACGCATCGATAGGTTTTGCCTTAAGGTCGCCCTGTGGACGGTATCGGTAGCCATAGATGCGCCCGCGTGTGCGAAGCTCTTCCATGAACTCCGGGGCAAGGGTTTCATGTAATTCTTTGGGAATATAGCGCAATGCGTTCTTCAACGCCGTGGCCGTCTGTGCAGGCGAAAGAGTAAAACCACGGTCGGGAGCCCGCCGGATACCCTCAACGAAAGTAGGGTAAGGGGGCAATGTGTTACTTAGGGTTATTTCCATAACATGCAGGATGAAAGGTTACAAAATGTCATCAGTTTACTTCCGTAAGCTGCCGCAATATAGAAATAAATCCCGATATCAGCAAAGGATACCGGGATTTATTTATCATTTCGTCATTTCAATTGCAGTAGGTACTTGCCTGTGACTTCCGCCCTCTCACTATCTTCTTTGAGAAAAGCTTCCAGAAGTTCCGGCTCATTCTTCAGCAGAAGCAACATCTTGTCTTTTCCTACGAACTCTACTTTTCCTGTCTCCGGATTCAGTTCATAGTAGACACGCGCATTCACCAGTCCCGACGCGGCAATAGCTGTGCCCACATCTCCACCGAGCTTCGTGGCATCAGCAGGCTGAGTAGTACTTGCCGCCACAGAGCCTACAGGCTGCGCGTAGAAATAAATCTTTCCTTGCACCCACATGGCAGGCGCATACCAGCCTCCAAAACGAAAACGTTTATAACGAACCTTTTTACAGTTGACATATAACGCCGAGTCCGACTTCACCGCATAACAGCGGGATTTCAAATATCGGCAGAGACCGGGATTTTCATCCACCGAGATGCGATAATCAGCTCCCCCCATCAGCAAAATCTGATTCTTAGAGCGCTTCTCAATCTTCAACGTGGAGAGTGTGTCGCCACGGTCTTCCACCAGTTCCTTCAAATTGGCATATATCACATGTTGGGCGCTTCCATGCAAAGCAACCAATAAACAGAATATGCCTAATAACCACCACCTTTTCATACCGCAAGTTTTTCTTTCTAAAACACTCTTATTTGAGCGAAAGTTACATTATTTATCCAAGAAGAACAAATAAATGAAAGAAAAAGTGGAGATAGCGGAAATAAATGTCTCCGATTATTTCCAGCAGAAGCCTTCTTTACCCAGTATATGCATTAGACAGAATAATAACAAAAAGGGAAATAGCATAGGCTTTACATTATCAACGCATTACAAGGATACTGTAGTGTACTGAATAAGTTGACACTTCTTAATCCACTAAAAAAGATGGAAAAAGGAAAAAAGAAGTACAACTTGTACAGCGATTCAGATCGAA
>NZ_FQZN01000048.1 GCF_900142015.1 Bacteroides stercorirosoris | reverse complement strand
CATAAAATCTGATTTTTACAAAGTTAATACATAAATAAAAAAACTACGAGAGAAACACCGTAGTTTTCTATTTACACAATCAGATGGATAGTCTCTTGCGTAAATTAATCCATGCTACTTACGACGGCTGGCTGTGATTTGCTTTGATTTCGGGAGCTCCTCGAATTGACCCCCATATTTGCTTCTTGTTTTTAATATCAAGTAACTATCTAATTCAAAAGGACTATGCATCACGCACTGTCCTTTTCTTATTAGAACTTTAAACACCCGAATATCTTACCAATTTGGTTTTCGTCATTACCTGTCTAGCCATGCTTCTACCTTCTCTTTAAAGAAGAAAGTATAGAGGAATGCTCCTATCCAGCTTGTAAGGACTACCAGCAGGATTGCCATAAGTTTTTTTTCTTTCGGTATTCTCAGGCAACCTATTTCCCAGGCGCATCTTATAGTCAGAACTATTCCAACGACCCAAATAGCAAGAATATTCATACCTGTATAAATTAAATGAGAGATAGTAAATCGAGATATAAAGGTTTATATGACAGTCTTAATCAAGCTGCTTTTTTACTTCATCTTTAGCTTTGTTATAATCCTTTTTTATTTCTTTTTTTACCTTTTCCGTACCTTGTTGCACGTCTTTCTTGGTTTCTTTCCAGGCATCTTTAACTTTGTCGGCACCATCCTCTATTTTGTTAGAGGCCTTGTCTAATGCGTCATTTACGTTTTCTTTTGCATTTTCAATCTGCTGTTCTGTCCGGTTCTGTTCTTTTTTGTCCCGACAGGATGATGCGGACAGTGCAAATAAAATTGTCAGTGTGATAAACATTATCTTTTTCATATAGTTCTCTATTTTTGCTTGTTATACAATATGCTTTAGGATTTCCGGTGGAGAAACCAGTTCTCCACCGGGATGAAGATTTAGACTTCATACTGTCGGAAGATCAAGTTATTTCTTCTCCGATTTTTTGTTTGAAGCAGCAGGCTTACTTTCTTTAGCTTTGCTTTGGGTACACTTTTTGCCACCCTTTGCTTCCATCTGTTTTTTTTCGTTCTTTGTTGTCATAAAATTTAGTTTTTAAGTTAAACAATAGTAGAACTGGAAGTCTTATTTGTTTCCGTTCTTAGCATTTCCATATTCACACCAACGCATTTCTCCTTTAGGGATATGGGAGAGTATCTCGCTGCTCCGTTCCTTGGCTAGTTTTTCATCTGTCTGGCGTACTTCCTTTTCCGTACGTTTGGTGCCTTTAGGTTTACGTTGAAGTAGTCCGTCAGTACTTCTGACTTCCTCCAGTGGATTCTCAATATATTGCCATTCTTCTTTGAGCCTCGTACTTTTGCCTTCGTTCCATGGTCCGCGGGCTTCCTTTCCTTTGGAATCATTAAAATAAAGGTTACTGTATCGGGGGGATGTTTGGAATACTCCCGGAGGAAAGTTAGGCTGAATAGTTTCCAGAGCGGCCTCAAACTGTTGAAAATGGGTCACTTCGCGAGTCATAAGGAATGTGAGCGTTTCTTTTACAAGTGGGTCATCCGTAAGTGGGATAAGGTTTTCGTAACCTATCTTGGCACGTGCTTCACCCGCCATGTTGGAACGCAGGTCCACTGTCAGGTCAGCATTGGCCGATACATAGGTGGCACACCATGGGTTCCCGTTGCTGTCGGTCAGTACGGGACTACCGGGAGCTGTTACCAGAAACGCAGGATTGGTGAAGGCTTGGTGGATAAGATCCTCTTTGCCTGCTTTTCCTCCCATCATGGTACGCAGAGGAGTATCTTCCAATACATCCTTCATTTCTCCGTTTACTGGTCCGAGGAGCATCTGGATGGTTGCACCTACGATTTCAAGATGGTCGAACTCCTCAGTGGCAATATCCATGAGCATGTCATATTTGTCAGGGTAGGGGTTATGGCAACTGAATGCCTGTACAAAATACTGTAGAGCGGATTTCAACTCACCGTTGGCCCCTCCGAATGCCTCAAGCATCACACGAGCAAAACGAGGATCCGGCTGTGATACACGGGCATTGAACTGAAGATCTTTTACATGGTAAAACATAACAGATTCATTTTTAAGTTAATAATTCAGGTTAATTTTAGATGTACATCTGTATATTAAAGATAGGAATATCCTTGCCGGGCCGTATATACAGACCGGAAGAGGTTTATCCAATCAAGTCAAGAGGGTAAAGTTGTCGGTAGAGATATAAATGAGAAAGGATCGGAGAAAATGAATTTTATTCCTCCAGTTTGTCCAGTTCAGACATATATTTCTTTATATAATGACAATTTCCGTCGCATATCCTTTTCCGCACTCCCACGGAAAGGGAAGAGTCCATACATTTGTTTCCGAACAGACAGCTGCACCTGAGTCTATACGCTTCCAAGCTTTTATTCCTCTCATCCGTACGGCCCTCTGTATAGGCGGACAGGCATAGCGTGTACAATTCTTCATAACTCTTTTCCCGCAGGGATGCGGGAGTATATTGGCATTTATTGTTCCATTTCATATTCATTAATCATTAATTCAAGTGAAATGGATCGGGAAGCATTGAAAATACATCCCGTAATTTTAGTTGTTTGTTATAGTAGCCTATTTTTTGGCTTCTAAAGCAGCTGCATGGACTTTACTTTTCAGAGTGTCAGCCTTTTCGGCAACGTCAAAGGTCGCATCTGCAACCTTGTCGGCGGTTTTGGTACTTGCATCCAGTGCTTTGTCTCTCACGGTTTCTGCAAGGCTTTCAGCACGATCGGCAATCTTTGCCATGGCATTATGAATTTTCTTTTTTAGCATCTTGGCTTTTGCCGTACGTGAAAAACGTTGAGCAAGTGCTCCGATGGCCGAACCTATTGCCAGCCCAATCAAAAAGTTAGATTTACTAGTTTCCATAATCAAAAAGGGTTTAGGTTAATAAAAATTTAAATATCAGTTCTCTTGGGATGACGAAAGAAGGATATGATCCACAATAATAGAACTGCACCGATAACAGAGGTGAAAAGGCTACCCAGAAGGCCTGTGGTAGTAATTCCCAACAAGCCGAATACCCAGCCACCCAATACGCCACCTACAATACCTACGAGTAGGTTAATGAGAAGTCCGAAACCGCCTCCTCTCATAATCTTGCCGGCTATGAGTCCGGCAACGATTCCAATGATAATGTACCAAATAAAATACATAATATTAAGTTTTAGTTAAAATAATACTGTTGGAACAGATGGCTTGAGGAATCATATCAGACGGAAAACCATCGGTCCCGTTTTGAAAAAAAACATGTTGTGTAAGAAAATGGTTTGGGTGTAAAAAAAGGATTTAACAACAATTTTCATTTTAATAATAGGCTGGCTGGCTATATTAGTACTATTTATATGTTTATCCCATGTAGTGTTTTATTGCTAAGTAACTATGCCGTGCAGTCAATATTTCAAACTTGTAATAGATAAAGGTTGTGGCCTAATATTTTGATAATAAATGATATAACTCCATATGTCGTTCTTTCTGATGGCCGTTGGCTGAAGATGTATAACAACCGAAGATGCCTTGATACTATGGTATTGAATTCTCTCAGAGTCGTTTATAAGTAAACATAATCCTTCTTTCATCGTTATAATCTACACATATAAGATTTATGATATGAAAGGATTATTGTTAATTGGAATTTTTATGTTTTGCCCCGTTTCCATCTTATGGGGACAGGATAGGATACAACAATACGCAGGGACAGCCATGCCGTATCCTATTGTGAAAGATTCGTTTGTTTTTTTTCAGGATAGTATGGTTCCGTTTTATGTTAACCATTTGGGAAGACATGGAGCGCGTTTTCCAACTTCAGGAAAGGCTTTGAATAGAGTGAAGGAGATTCTGGAATTGGCTCGACGAGAAAATAGGCTAACATCAGGAGGAGTAACCTTGCTTTCTACAATACAGAATCTATCGGATACTTTTGACGGACAATGGGGGAAGTTATCAGTGGTGGGAGAGGAGGAACAACGGGGTATTGCCAGACGTATGATAGAACGCTATCCACAGTTATTCAGTGATTCTGTCAAAGTGCAGGCAATTGCGACATATGTTCCCCGTTGTATACATAGTATGGATGCATTTCTTGCTTGTATGGTAGAGTTTAATTCTTCTTTACACATACAACGCAATGAAGGGAAGCAATATAATGATATTCTTCGTTTCTTCGATTTAAACCAATCTTATGTTGATTATAAAGAAAATGGTGATTGGCGTCCTATATACGAGACTTTTGTGCGACGAAAGATTTCTCCTGCTTCTGTTATGGAAAACTTCTTTCTGGAATCAGGACAGGAAACAGATAAGGAGGCAGAGGAATTTGTCATGGCTTTATTCTCCATTGCTGCCATCCTACCAGATACAGGTACTCCGATAAATTTGGATGGTCTTTTCACAATAGGTGAATGGGATAATTACTGGCAGACTCAGAATTTGCGACAATATATGAGTAAAAGTTCTTCGCCGGTTGGGCGAATGTTGCCTGTTGCAATTGCATGGCCTCTGCTATCAGAATTTATTCATTCAGCTGATGAAGTGATAAAGGGCAAGTCGGATACCAGGGCGAACTTTCGTTTTGCTCATGCAGAGACGGTTATTCCTTTTGTAGCATTAATGGGTATAGAAGGAACGGATGTTAAAGTTGTTGTTCCTGATTCTGTATCTAAATATTGGAAAGATTATGAGATTGCTCCGATGGCTGCTAATGTACAGTGGATTTTTTATCATGACAAGGCTCGAGAAATATGGGTGAAATTTCTTTTGAATGAAAAAGAAATGACACTTCCTGTTTCAACTTCCCGTTTTCCTTATTATCGATGGGAAACTGTCTGCATGTATTTAAAGAAACGGGTTGAAATGGCGAAAAAGGTACTTGAGTCTTTTTCAGATAATTGTAAATAAGATAGATATAAGGTTGAGTATTGGTGTGCTATGAGTGTGATAGAATTGAAAAAGTATCTGTATTATCCCGGCGGTATAGAAATCATTATATACCGTCGGGATTTTTTTGTTACATTGGATTTATATTAGTGGGGTGATTTGAGGATAAAGTGTGCGTACTATTTTTTCTCTTTTGCCAAATCAGCCAATTCATCCTTTTCAACGTAAATCGTTCGTGTTGGGAATGCGAAATCAATGCCTGCTTTATTGAATGAGTCTAGAATCTCCATATTTACATTTGAAGTTACCATTAAAATATCTCCCTGTTTTTCTATAAAATATATGTACATGATGTTCAGTGCAGAGTCTGTGTATTCTGTAAAAACAGCTGTGGTATCTGATGGTTTGGAAGATACATTTTCTATTCTTTTAGGAATGGCTTTCAGTATATTTAAAGCTTCTTTCATTTTTTCGGATGTTGTGTTGTATGTCAATCCAAGTTTCAAGACGACTCGACGCATCGGTTCGGAAGAGATATTTATGATAGAAGCATCTGTAACTTTATAATTAGGGAAAGTGATGATACGTTTATTGTAGTCCATGATTTTTGTACTTCGAACTCCAACATCAATCACAGTACCTTCGATATTATCCACGCGAATCGTATCACCTATGTTGAAAGGCTTATCTGTCAATATAGTGAAAGCGCCGAACACATTTTTTACAGTGTCTTGGGCTGCTAAGGCAAATGCGATACCTCCAATACCCAGAGTACCTAATAATGCACCAATATTGACTCCAATATTACTTAAGGCCATTACAAGACCGATTATCCACACAATGACCAGTATTGTCCGTCTGATAATGGGCATCATTTTGTTGTTTTGTCCATCCGATTGTCGTCCCCAGTAGATTTGCAATAAACTACTGGATAATCGGGCAAATATCCATGTGATATCCAGAATAATCAGTATCTTGTAAGCATTATCTATTACTTTTACAAAACTATCCGGAGAAACAAGCCTGTGAATAGCTATCCAAATACCTAATAACATAATTGCAAACTTGACGGGCGATTCTAAAGAATAATAAATTATATCATCCAGCCGATTATTGGTACGGGTGATAAATGGATTGAGTACTTTTCTGCTGAAGAATGATATTAACTTCATCAAAACAATTGTTCCTAAAATAATAAGTATGGAAATACCCCAGTCTTCTAAAGTATTTCCCCAGATTTCTCTTTCTAACATAGCTGGAAATTTTTTAATTAAACATTTTATGGAATATCCTTGATTTTGGATTATGTAAAAACAAACGGATAAAGAAAAATTCCTATTCATAATCAAGTAAATTATGTATATGAAAAGAAACATTAAGATAATTTGCATTACTCCATTGGAGATGGTTAAAAACATTGGAGGTGTTTTTATAATGCTTAATGTGATGTTGTGTTATACTTTTTTCTTACTAAACTATAATTTACATTTATAGTGGGAACCATCTTATTATTTATTTTGTTAAGTTACTCATCAATTTTAAATTAAATAGTTATGGAAAATGGAGTAATGATGCAGTATTTTGAGTGGAATCTTCCGAATGACGGAAAGTTGTGGAAACAGTTGAGAGAGGATGCGTCGCATCTACATGAAATAGGTGTGACAGCGATCTGGATACCACCTGCATATAAAGCAGATGAACAGCAGGATGAAGGATATGCTACTTATGATTTGTATGATTTGGGTGAGTTTGAACAAAAAGGAACTGTGAGGACTAAATACGGAACGAAAGATGAATTGAAGGAGATGATTGATGAACTTCACAAAAATAAGATTGCTGTATATCTGGATGTCGTTTTGAATCATAAAGCAGGTGGTGATTTTACGGAAAAGTTTATGGTGGTGGAAGTAGATCCTGATCAAAGAAATAAAGCTTTGGGGAAACCTTATGAAATACAAGGATGGACCGGATATAGCTTTCATGGACGTAAAGATAAATATTCGGATTTTAAGTGGCATTATTATCATTTTTCCGGGACTGGATTTGATGATGCTCGAAAGCGAAGTGGTATATTTCAGATTCAAGGAGAAGGAAAAGCCTGGAGTGATGGTGTAGATGGAGAGAATGGCAATTACGATTTTCTTTTATGTAATGATATTGACCTAGATCACCCTGAGGTTGTCGCCGAACTGAATCGTTGGGGCAAATGGGTTTCAAATGAACTTGATCTTGATGGAATGCGTTTGGATGCAATTAAGCATATGAAAGATCAGTTCGTTGCACAGTTTCTGGATACGGTAAGAAGTGAGAGAGGTGATGACTTCTATGCTGTGGGAGAATATTGGAACGGTGACTTGGAAACATTGGATAATTATCTGGAAGCAGTAGGGCATAAAGTTAACTTGTTTGATGTTCCGTTACATTATAATATGTTTCAGGCATCACAAGAAGGAAAAGATTATGATTTGCGGAATATTCTGAAGAATACTTTAGTGGAGCACCATTGTGAACTTGCTGTGACTTTTGTTGATAATCATGATTCGCAGCATGGAAGTTCTTTGGAATCACAGGTTGAAGATTGGTTCAAGCCATTGGCGTATGGTCTTATTTTTATGATGAAGGATGGTTATCCCTGTTTGTTCTATGGTGATTATTATGGGGTGAAAGGAGAGAAATCGCCACATACTAAAATTATAGATATTCTATTGAATGCAAGGAAAAAGTATGCGTATGGTGATCAAGTTGATTATTTCGACCATCCATCAACCGTAGGCTTTATTCGTACAGGAGATGGGGAACATGTTAATTCAGGCTTGGTATTTTTAATCTCGAATGATGAAGCGGGAAGTAAAACGATGTGTTTAGGGAAGGAACATGCAGGTGAAGTGTGGTGCGAAATTACCGGAAGTATTCCGGATGAAGTAACTTTGGATAAAGAAGGAAATGGAGAGTTCTCTGTGGATGCGCGTAATCTTGCTGTTTGGGTAAAAAAAGCATGAGATGACGGAACAATTCATAGGAAAGAAAAAGTTAAGCCTATCCTTATTAATCAAGATTGTAAAGGATACCGGACAAGGGTTTATTGATGATAGTGTCACTAGATTAAGCGGATCGTTAGCTTATGCGACACTATTTTCAATTATCCCCTTTCTTTCTCTTTTAGTTACTATTGGGGTAGCTTTGCATATGGATTTGGCTAATCAGTTGTATATTCAGTTGGAACCGATAGTGGGAGCGGAGGTAATTGGGGCACTTCGCTTAATTATAGAAAATGCAGAAAGAACGGACTCTTCCGCATCTGCAGCTATTGTTAGCCTGGGAATTTCTATATTTGGTGCTACTACCATTTTTGCAGAAATACAAAGTTCCTTAAATTCGATTTGGGGAATAAAGGCCGTACCAAAGAAGAGTTGGCTGAAATATATTCAGAATCGGTTACTTTCATTCTCGATAATTTTAGTATTTGCTTTCGTGCTTCTGATAACATTTAGTATAACCAATATTATTGGAGACTTGAGCAATAAGTTTATGGCCAGCTATCCGGAAGTAGCAGGGTTTATTGTGAAAGTTGTGGGACAAGTATTAAACATAGGTGTTACAGTTATTATTTTTGTATTGATTTTCAAGGTTCTGCCTGATGTGAAAATAAAAAGTAAGGATGTTGTTATTGGAGCTGTAGTGACAACGGTATTGTTGTTGATAGGTCAATGGGGAATATCCTTTTACATCGGAATTGCGAATGTAGGAACTATCTATGGTGCAGCGGCATTCATGGTTGTTTTTATTACATGGATTTATTATTCTGCCATTATTGTCTACGCAGGTGCAGAGTTCACTAAAGCATGGGCTAATGAAATGGGAAGCAAAATTTTCCCGGATGAATATGCGGTAGCAACGAAAATGGTTGAAGTACGTGAGGCTTGACAACTGGAGGCCCTTGTTTTGCATTCCGGTCAATAATAGTAATATTAGTACTGGGGGATATCATAAACGACTTAAAGAATATCATGTCATACAAAGTATACCCCCGTAAAAGTAATCATCTAAATAATACCGTGGTTAAGAATTTCTTTTTGGGGTAAAAGAGAAAGAGCCCAATGCAATATCGGACTCTTTCTCAAATGAGTAAACAATTTACTGTCAAACTTTTTGGGGTAGTTCATTAGAATCTGTACCCATATCCCAGCATGATAGCTACATTGTCATCCTTGGCAAACATAAACCTAGCCTCGGCATTCAGATAACTACGTTCGGAGATAGGTAGTGTAATACCCCCTCCCAGATTAAAGGCGAATTTGGTGGAGTTGCTTCGGTCTATTTCTATTTCTTTACCGTCTACTTCCATACTCTTTTTCCCATAGAAATTATTTTGCATGCCGATGCCTGCAAGAGGGTATACGGAAAATCCCTGACCGTCTTTCTTGAAATTGAATACATAATGGAAATTCACGCTCACATCCAATCCGGTAATCTTGTCTTTAGGAAAATAGAAAGTTACATCCGGAGCAATCCGGAGATTATTCGCTATCGCGTAACGTCCTTGTACTCCCAAACCGAACCTCTCATAGTTCGTTTGATAACCGATGTTGCCCATCAAAGAGCCTTCACCTTTAACTGTTTGGGCATTTATGCCCACAGATGCCAATGCAATCATGGCCAGCAAGAATAATTTTTTCATAATTAAGGCATTTAGTTAATAAAATATTTATTTAAAAGAAGAATGATCTCCTTTTAATGGAAATAACAAACGTTTGCTTACATTTGTTTGCTATATATTGTTACATATACAAAGATTTTTGATGTTAAGATACGAGCGCTTTTCTCAATTTTTTATAAAGCAAAAAATGATGTTAATTCCGTTTTTATGCCCCGAACCATTTTTTTTAATGCTGTGTTTTTAGTATATGGCAGGGATTAAAGTTGGTTACATTTGAATTGCCAGTTTGTAGAGAAAGGAGCAAGTGGTATATTACATTGTCGTAACTGACTGAACCTGCATTGTTACGAAAGGATAAAATATCAGGATTGTTTCATTATTAAAATCTACAGCCATGAAAAGTCTAAGTTTTGATTTGCGGATCAGGCTAATAGCCAGTTCTGTCATCGGGGCAATCGTTTATTTCTTTTCAAGTTCCCGCAGGTAGGTAAAGTGATAATAAAATAAAGGATCGCAGGATATGCCTTTATGTTGGAAATAAGCGGATGATATATCTATCTATATATTTACATGTAAATTTCAGAACTGAGTGTGTTACTTTAAAAAATAGTTTATGTATTTTTTATGGTACATTATTATCGGGACTTATAACAGAAAGAAAATTGAACTTTAATTATTTTAATCGTTTAAAACCAACTTAATTATGGAAAATAGAAATTCTAGTTTATGGATCGGCCTGGGAATAGGTACGGTCATCGGTACTCTGGCTTATCGTTTCTCACGTACTTCAAAAGCCAAGAAATTGAAGGAAAAAGTATTTAACGCTTTTCATAAGATAACCGGTCAGACGGAAGACCTGTTAGATGAAGCTAAGGAAAAAGTGGCGGATACCGGAAAAGTTGTAGTGGATAAGGCAGCCGATAAAGTTCAAGATGGCGCTGATGCTGTAAAGGACGCATTGAAAGGTGCGAAGAAAGATGTCAAACAAGGAGCTGAAAAGGCCAAGACAGAAATAAAGGAAGGGTATGAAGATGTAAAAAAAAGAAGCAAGTGAAAACTTAATTGATTTTTTTATATATCATTCTGTTAGTAGTAATATCTTATATAAAGAAGAATTATGATTGGATTTGTAATATGGATTATAGGATTGGTCTTAACTATCAAAGCTGCTCTAGAGATATGGCGTATTCATGCGCCGGCGGAAAGAAGGTTAATAGCCATTATCCTGGTAGTTTTGACCAGTTGGGTAGGATTGTTGTTCTATTACTTTTATGGTAAGCCTCGTATGGCACAGTGGCTGGGCACCGGTCTTGAAAGGTATTGATGGTCACATAGCTGTTTATGCTGAATAGATAGGAATATCCCAAAATAAAAATGTGTTGGTTGATAGAAGTGACCGATTTATTTTTGTTTTGGGATGTTTGTATAGGAGTATACAAAGGTAATGTCAAAAGTATATGAGACTTGTCATTATGATAATATTTTAGGTACGGATTACGCGGGGTAAATTAAAACCGTGAAATCCGTACCTAAAAGAATGCACAGAGAGAGGTATTTTCTTCTTGTCTGTCTTACCAATATTTTTCGATTCTATCATAGCCGAAAACGTGACTACGTTCATCTTTAATATCTTGCAGCTTATGACAAATTATTTGCGCTCCGATCATGCTGAAAGTGATTCCGTTTCCGCCATATCCCAGATCGAAAAATATTCGTTCCTTGCCGGGCCAATTGCCGATGAAAGGTAGCCCGTCTTTGGTGCTACTGAAGGTACCGCACCATGCCATTTCCGTTTTGAAAGGGATATCGGGGAATAGTTTTCTGATTTTTCTCTCCAAGATACGGATTTTCTTTCTGAGTAGTGAGTCACGGTGTTCTGGATCGCTGAACTTTTCATCCTCACCACCTACAATAATACGGTTTCCGTCGGTGGTACGGATATAAAGATATGGATCGGCTGTTTCCCAGATCAGGCAATGTTCCGGCCAGAGATATTCGGGAGCTACCGGATGTGATATGAGTGCATAAGTAGAAGTCAAATCCATAATTTTCTGGGGAAGGAATTGTCCAGCCTCAAATCCGGTGGCTATGATTACATATCCGCACTTAATTTTATTTCCTTTGTCTGTTATCATGATACAGCCATCAGATGTTTCGGTACACTTCTTTATGTTGGTATGGGTAAAGACCTTCAAACCGTTCTCCTTCATATGATAGGTGAGCAGTCCGGTTGCAGCTCTGTAGGCATCCATCTGTGCGGATGTTTCATTCACCAGGGCATTGCCGGGCACTTTCACCTTATATCGTTTTCTGATTTCTTGTTTCTTGAGCAGATTGACCGGCAATTCATGCTTTTGCCGTATTTCGTATTCTTGTTCCAGAAGTTTGTTGTCTGCTGAGCTGCTGGCATAAAAGACACTGGATAATTGCTCAAATCCGGCATCGACACCCGTTTCTTTTAGTACTTTCTTTATATCAGAAATGGATTGCAGGCATGCATGATAGGCAGTTGTGGCGTTTTCTTCGCTGATGATTTTTGCCATCCGGCAGAGGGGTACGTCTATTTCATATTGCAGTAAAGCGGTACTTGCAGCAGAGCTTCCAGTTGCGATGCTGCGTTTATCAATCACACAACATTCTATTCCGGCACGACACAATTCGTGCGCCATCAAAGCGCCTGTTATACCCGAACCTACGATGACGATATCTGTTGACAGATCATCTTCCAAAGGGTGGAAATAGTCCAGTAGAGAATTTCTGACGATCCAATAGGGTAAACCTGAATGTAAGTCCATAATATATTTTGTTAATTCCCCCTTACTTTCTTCTTGCTGAGAAACAAGAAGGAAGTGAGGGGGCGGTGAGATATAGGAAAGCAGTTTTATTGGAATTTGCTTTCCGTTTACGGTAATAGGTTATCTGCTCTCTTCGATAGTACAGATGCTGACACGGTTCCAGTCCGGTTCGGAGAACATATCACCGATTCCTTGTCCTTCGGCGGTAATGCGGGTGTCGTTAATCTTGTATTTTTTTACAAGTATAGACTTCACAGCTTGAGCACGTGCTTTTGCCAGTTTCTCATTGAAAGCGAGGTTACCTTCGGGAGAGGCATATCCTTTGATGACGACTTTTGCTTCGGGATGTTTTTTCATGTAAATGGCTACACGTTCCACATTAGGCAGTTGGGAAGCATCAACCACGGACTTTCCTTGTCTGAAGGTGATGATGGATTCTGGAATGCGGTTGGTTTTTACCACGGTTTCTATGTTGGCAGCTTGGGTTCTGCAATCTGCCAGCTCCTTTTGTAAGTTGTTGGCCTGTTGTACGGCATTGCTCAGTTGCATGTCCTTGTCGCTCAGTTGTGATCGCAGACGGTTGACTGCATCATTTAGCTCGCCTACTTCTACTGGGTCGTAAGGCTTCACTGTTGTGAAATGATGTGAGCCGTTGCTACACATGAAATGGTAGGTCAGTCCGGCAGTCAGTTCAAAAGTGGCATTGTTGGCGTTGAAACGGCTTTTAGTTTTGCTGAAGTCTCCTTGCATATCATATACGATAGCTGGTTTGATACCGAGTGTCCATGCTTTTTCCTCACCTAGGTTGAAGTTCAAGTTTAGACCAAGGCGTGTAGACCAGGAATTTGTATCACCGGGGCCATTCTGATAGTAATGTAGCCAGCCGATACCTGTCAGAGTCTCGATTTCAAAAATGCGTGGTTCGCCCATATAACCTCCAAAGAGATTCATCAGGTTGACTTTACCGAGTAAGCTCACTTCGGAAGCATCAAATGCAGTTTTGCTGGCTGAGGTATTTACATATCCCATACCTTGAATACCTAGACCGAATATAGGAGTAAGTTGTTTTCCGATTCCGAATCCGAAGGCCGGTCGGGCATTTTTTAAGAAGGAGCTGTGAGTCAAAGGGGTTACAGCACCAGCTTTCAGTTCAATAGACCAGTTGTCACTAGGGCGTGTGCCTTCAAGGGCCGTACGGTCATTTTGC
Organism: Bacteroides stercorirosoris; assembly: GCF_900142015.1. Taxonomy (GTDB): domain Bacteria; phylum Bacteroidota; class Bacteroidia; order Bacteroidales; family Bacteroidaceae; genus Bacteroides; species Bacteroides stercorirosoris. Next base: position 17,411 of record NZ_FQZN01000048.1, on the reverse strand, counting down.
GCATGCACGGTAAGAATACTCATGCTTAGTGCTAAAACAAAGATAGATTTTTTCATAATTAAATAAATTAATAGTAATACAATAAATATGTCACACACGTTGTACTGTCTGTTGTGTAGTTATGACTGTGCATAATCTAATGAATTACTTTGTCATAACCTTTGTTTAAAAAACAGCCCGTTAAAAAGGATGGTTCGAAAAATAGAAATGTATTTAACATCTATTTAAGAAGTCGGATGGTGCCAGAAGCTTGTATTGGCAGTGAAAGTACATCATAGATATATAAGGTGCAAATTCTTGGATTTATATATAACGGCATCAAATACAACTTTATATATACATGCGTTTTTTAACACAAATGTCTGTTTAAATGACAAATATTTATCAAACAACTATTCTTTCAATACTGTTTTTTTATAGAGATACAAATCATAGTATTAATTAAAAATCTGACAATTATGAAAAAATTAAGTTTCGCAGAACTGAAGGGCAGAGTGTCCTGGGGCAGTGTTTTTGGCGGTGTCATGACTGTATTGGCAATATCCGTGTTGTTGTCTATTCTAAATTCAAGTATCGGATTGTTTATGTTTGATCCTTTGTCTGGACATCCGGCTTCAGGCATAGGTACTGCTGTAGGGATTGGTTCCGCCGTCATTCTGATTACTGGCATGGCTGCAGGTGGTTTTGTTGCTGGAAAACTGGCCGGTATGGATGGAATGATACATGGATTTTTAGTTTGGGCTACCACACTGATTGTTGCCGTCGTATTAGGTGTTTTTTTGGCAGCTGGTGCGGTAAAAATGACTGCAAATGCACTTGGGGCTGTTTCATCAGTTACGGGCAGTGTCTTGTCCGGAACAGGTAACGCTGTCGGAAGTGGTATTTCTGCATTGTCTGAAGAAGCGGAAGAAGTATTTGGAAAGATTGATTTCAATGCAACTCTGAAAGAAGAAAACATACCACAGAATATACGTGCTGCACTTGTCAAGAGCAATGTGAAAGAATTACACCCGGACTATCTCAAGAAGCAATTGGAGGAGGTAAAAGATGACTTAAGCAAATCCGTCAAGACAATTGTTGCTTCTCCTCAGGATACGGACGAGGCGGTTAATGATTTTTTGGAACGTTTGAAACAACGTGCGGAAAATCTTAGCCAAAATATAGACCGGAATGATTTGGCTAAGGCTATAGCTAACAATACTAATATGTCTAAGGCGGAAGCGGATAAGACAGTCGAACAGTATATGAATCTGATAGATAATGCACGTATAGAAGCAGGAAAACAGATGGACAACTTGGAAGCAAATTTGCAGAAAGCCGTACAAGAATGGAAAGAGATCAAACATAAAGCGCTGGTGGCTGCTGATAAAGTAACGGACGCAGCCGCGCGGTCTGCCCTGATTTCATTCTTCGCTATTTTGTTCGGGGCTGTATTGTGTTGCGCCACTGGTGCTTATGGTAGCAGAAAAACACAGGAAAGAGTCGATATCTGATAATTGGAAAGAATTAGGCAGAATATCTCTTATAGTCTTATCTGAATTATCCCTATGTGTCTTGGCTAGACTACTCCTTAAAAAAAATCCCGGTATGTCTTGTACATCGTTCCAGCCAGGAAAACCGGAAAGATTAGAACTGAGGAGGAATGAACTGGTCAAGGCACTGGGGGTAGGTTGGTGGGATTTTTATTATCCATCAATCTTCTGGCAAATTTATTAAATTTGCTTGGGCTTACATTGTAATATTTCTTAAGTACTTCACGGAAGTATTTTGCACCAATGGTACTTCATGGAGAGTACATGGAATTTCCGGTGTGTTGCGTTAAAGAAACGCCTTGATGAGTAAATACCGTTTTTTGAAATCACCATACTAACATCTTCTGTTTATAATCCATGGACAGCCAATATTGACGTTTTAATATATCCGACAAGAAAGAACGCTCAATCAATACCTTTATCATCTGATTTTCTTTTGCAAATGCATTTTGGTTCCTAATTCCGCTTATCCGAATAAAGAATAATATAATTCTAAGGTGGATTTCAATAAATTAATCCATGCTACTTAAATAATATTTCGTGATTTTGCAATCATAAATCTGTATTCTGTTTAACTGGAATATACTTGCGGATAATGTTCTTCAAAAACAGACTATCATATATTTATTTGTTCACCTTTGCAGAAAACATTGTTATATGAAGGATGATCCTATAAGCTCAATAGATAGCGAATATATAGAGTGGCAGTAGACTTGCGCAATGAGTTTCCTAATATGCAGGGCTTTTCCCGTCAGAATCTATACTATAGTAAGAATTTTTATGAATTCTACGCAGAAAGAATACACATTTCATCCAATAATGCAATTGTCCCCCAAGCTGAGGGACAATTACAAGTGGCTGATAACTATAGAATTATCTTTGATATACCTTGGGGACATCAAAAGGTGATAATTAGTAAAGCCCAAAACATAGAAGAAGCATTGTTTTATGCACATCAAACCTTATCTAATGGTTGGAGTAGAAGTGTTTTAGAGAATCAGTTGAAGCAGCAATTCTATGAGCATTACGGACAAGGACAAACAAATTTCTCGCAGACCTTGCCAGCCCTAACAGCAGATATGGCGCAGGAAGTAGTAAAAGACCCGTATTGGTTTGATTTTGTGTCTGTATCTCAAAAAGCAAGGGAGCGAGATATTGAAAAACAACTCGTCACACATATCACCCAGTTTCTTCTTGAACAGGGTAAAGGCTTTGCATTTGTAGGGGAGCAATATTGTTTGAGTCTGAACAACAAAGAATATTTTTGCGATTTATTGTTTTATCATATTCCGTTACGGGCTTATGTCGTTATAGAGTTGAAGAATGGTAATTTCAAGCCGGAACATTTGGGACAGCTAAATTTTTATCAGAACCTCATCAATAACACTCTAAGGGGAGAATATGACAATCCTACTATAGGAATGTTGTTCTGTCGGGATAAGGATAGGATTGAAGTAGAATATGCATTGCAGAATATTTCGTCGCCGATTGGAGTGATCGAGTTTAATGTTAGTGAATTACTTCCTGAAAATCTGAAAAGTAAATTACCTACAGTTGAAGAAGTTGAAGAGGAGCTAAATAAATTTGTAGAATAAATTTGGATACCATGATTGATAAGAAAAATTGTTTATTCAGATTTAGAATATAATAAATGCCGATTTGTCCGCGTACCTAATTTAAAACACTACAGAAATGAGTGATATGACTATTCCTTAATTAGTTTGATTTTTCCATTATTTGAGCGCTGAAGTGTAATTAGTTAATTATTAGTGTATTATGTGTGCTCTATTTCAGTTGTATACTTAGGGTGTCTCAGTCGTATACAGGAATGTGTACCCTAAGTGTATGACCCGAGAGAGTATGTCGTAAAATGATTTATCAGTTTTCGATGTAGATAAAAGAATATTTATAAAGACGGTCATTGAATTCTCCGGATATACTACCGCGTTTTCTTCCTTTTTTGTGGGTAAATTTACGATATGGTGTATATGGGTAAATGATGACCCATTTCTACAAGGTGTGTGGCCTATTATACGAGGTAAAATATAGGTTTGAAATGCCATAGTAAGTGTTCATTTGAGCTTTATTGAAGTTGCCGCATCTTTGCAACGTTAACGTTAGCGAAGAGATTTTGAACATGATTTATTTAATTTAAAGAGTAGAAAAACTATGAGTATTTTGTACAAGAAGGTTTGGCGGTTCCTGAATCCGCTGGACAAGAAATCAGCAAAGAAGGTCTATCCGGTAATCACCTATAAATATGGTGTGGCGATGGATCTGAAACAGATTGCGAAAAAGATTAGTCGACTTTCCGGTGTGAGTGAAGGTGTGGTGAACTCTGTGCTGAAAGATTTTCGCACGGAGTTGAAAGAAGAGTTACTTTGGGGGCGGTCGGTAAACATTGACGGACTGGGATATTTTTATCTTGCCGCCCGTAGCAAGGGTACGGAGACGGCAGAAGCGTTTACGGCGAATGATATCACCGGTTTGCGCGTCTGTTTTCGTGCCAATAAGGAAATCCGTATTACGGCTAACGGAAGCACCCGCTCCGAAGGACTTAGCCTCAAGGATGTGGACCGCATCAATGATGAACTTCCGACCGAAGAAGGCGGCTCGTCGTCAGGTGACGGAGGAATAGAAGAAAATCCACTGGGATAGGGTTTAAAGCCGAAGACGTTGGAAATTAACAATTAAAGAATTAATAATTAAACGATTGTATTTATGAAGAAGTCTGTTTGGAAGAAAATCCTGAAAGTGGTGATGGCTATTGTTTCGGCCGCACTGGGAGCACTGGGAGGCGGTGCGATGAAATGATGACGAGGACGTGAAGTCTGAATAGAATGAGAGGAAGGGAAGTGTCTGAATTTTGACATTTTCCTTTTTATTTATCGGTATATATACCGATAATTAGTATTTATCGGTCAAATTACCGATATAATGGTAATTGGTTTGCTTTTTTCTATACCGTTATGGATCAATCTCCAGCATTTCCTCTTTATCCCCTCGTCATCCTATACTCCTTAGGCGACATTCCCGTATGCTTTTTAAAATATCGTCCGAAGAACGACTGGTCGGGGAAATTATAGCGGTCGGCTATCTCTTTTAGCGACAGGTTGGTGGATTGCAGTGCCACTTTAATTTCCAGCATCAGGAATTCATCAATGATTTCTTTGGCGGAAATATTGCCTGCTTTCCTGGTGATGGCTGAGAGATAGCGCGTGGAAATGCAGAGTTGTTCGGCATAGAAGGCCACATCCCGCTGGTTGGTGCAGTGCGTATGTACCAGGTGGATGAACTTCTTGAATAATTGCCCTTTCCGGTTGCTCCCTTCCAGTTGTTCTTTGGTGAAGTACCGCTGCACCTTATCATAAGTATCCAGAAAGAATATCTGAAGCAGGTTCTGGGCAATGCTTTCTTGAAACCTGTTTTCCTTGTCGCCATAGACGGCGGCGCTTGCACCTATCAGTCCCGTGATGGTCCTTATCGCTTCGGGATCCGTATGGGTATAGCACGCATTTTCTTTCATGAAATGCATGAAAGCCGGGTCCAGACGGAAGCAGGCAACTTTTATCATTTCGCCCGAATAAGCGAAGTAATGTACCCGGAAATCCTTAGTGGCCGATTTCAATGAAAGAATGGAACCGGGCAGCAACATTACGTTCGTATTGGGAACGATGTGATATTCCTCTAAATCTATACTAAAATCCGCTTCCCCTTTGGTACAATACAGGAGTGCACCGTTGGTCAGTTTGATGAGGCGGTTGCGGTAAAAGTCCAGATCGTCCTCTCCGGCTCTGAATGTTTCTGCTTTGGTAGTTAATAATGGATTCATACTTGTCTTTTTGAGAATTTTGATGGTACAAAGGTAGGATATCTTTTTCAAACGTTAAGTGGCCTGTTCCGAAAATGAACAATGGAGTGCGACAAATGAAACAAGTTATTGTTCAAAAACGGTATACCTTTGCCGCCGACATTTAGAAAAAGAAGTTTTTTCATTTAAAGATTGTAGTATGATAACAAAGAAGAGATTGACAAAGCAGATGATGACGCTCATCTGTAGTGTGACATTGGCAGCATGCGGACAGGCTCCCACCGTGCAGACCAATTCAGAGTATGAAGTGATGGGAATCACGACTTCCGACAGAGAATTGCAAACTACCTACTCAGCGAGTATCCGTGGACGACAAGACATCGACATTTATCCGCAGGTATCCGGTTTCCTGACTAAGCTTTGTGTGGAAGAGGGGCAGTCCGTCCGTAAGGGGCAAGTGCTGTTCATCATCGATCAAGTGCCTTACCGTGCTGCTTTGCAGACTGCCGAGGCCAATGTGGAAGCAGCCCGCGCAAGTGTGGCTACCGCGCAACTGACGTATGATAGTAAGAAAGAATTGTTTGCACAGAACGTAATTTCGGAGTTCGACTTGCAGACGTCTTACAATAACCTGTTGACAGCAAAGGCGCAGTTGGCGCAGACGGAAGCGCAGCGTGTGAGTGCTGCCAATAACCTCTCGTATACCGAAGTGAAAAGCCCTGCCGACGGGGTTGTAGGTACTTTGCCTTATCGTGTGGGTGCTTTGGTGAGTGCCAGTTTGCCTAAACCGTTGACTACGGTTTCCGATAATTCCGATATGTACGTGTACTTCTCGATGACGGAAAACCAGTTGCTGGATATGACCCGCCGCTATGGTTCCAAAAACAAGGCGCTCGAAGAAATGCCTTCTATTTCACTGATCCTGAATGATAAGTCGACGTACTCCTCGCAGGGAAAGATAGAGACCATCAGCGGTGTGATAGATACATCGACCGGAACCGTCAGCCTGCGTGCCGTATTCCCCAATAAGGACGGATTGTTGCAGAGTGGAGGTTCGGGCAATGTGGTAGTCCCTGTTCAAAAACGGAATTGTATCGTTATTCCGCAAGCGGCCACTTATGAGTTGCAGGATAAAGTGTTTGTATTTAAGGTGATAGACGGCAAAGCACAGTCTGCTCCAGTAGATGTGACCCGTGTGAACGGAGGAAAAGAATATATAGTAGATAACGGTTTGAGTGTGGGGGATATCATCGTGGCCGAAGGAGTGGGCTTGCTGCGTGAAGGTACGCCGATACAGCCTAAATCAGCATCTTCAGCCGTACAGCCAACTGCTAATCAACAAACAAAGGAGGATTAATCCATGAATTTAAGAACATTTATTGAACGCCCGGTACTTTCGGCAGTCATATCTATTACGATTGTCATCCTGGGCATCATCGGGCTGTTTACCCTGCCCGTAGAACAATATCCCGATATTGCCCCGCCTACCGTCATGGTAAGCACCAATTATTTCGGTGCCAGTGCGGAAACATTGCAGAAGAGCGTTATCGCACCGCTGGAAGAAGCTATCAACGGTGTGGAGAACATGACTTATATGACTTCCAGCGCCACCAATGCCGGTACGGTTTCCATCACCGTTTATTTCCAGCAGGGCACTGACCCCGATATGGCGGCGGTCAACGTGCAGAACCGTGTGTCCAAAGCTACGGGACAGCTCCCGGTGGAAGTTACCCAGGTGGGTGTGACGACCATGAAACGCCAGACCAGTATTTTGCAGATGTTTTCGCTGCACAGTCCCGACGACTCTTACGACGAAAACTTCCTGTCCAACTATATCAGCATCAACCTGAAACCGCAGATACTCCGTATTTCAGGTGTGGGTGATATGATGATTATGGGTGGTGACTACAGTATGCGCGTCTGGATGAAACCCGATGTGATGGCGCAATACAAACTGATTCCGTCGGATGTATCGGCAGTGCTTGCCGAGCAGAACATCGAGTCGGCTACCGGTTCGTTCGGTGAGAACTCGGACGAGACTTACCAGTATACCATGAAGTATAAAGGCCGTCTCATCACGCCGGAGGAATTCGGTGAAATCGTTATCCGCTCTACGGAAGACGGCGAAGTGCTGAAACTGAAAGATATAGCGGACATCGAGCTGGGTAAGGACAGCTACGCCTACAAAGGCGGCATGGACGGACATAACGGCGTGTCCTGCATGGTGTTCCAGACGGCCGGTTCCAATGCAACGGAAGTGAACCAGAACATCGACAAATTGCTGGATGAAGTGCGCAAGGACTTGCCGAAAGGTATAGAACTCACGCAGATGATGAGCTCCAACGACTTCCTTTTCGCTTCTATCCATGAGGTGGTGAAGACGTTGATTGAGGCTATCATCCTCGTTATCCTGGTGGTGTATGTCTTCTTGCAGGACATCCGTTCCACACTGATTCCGCTGGTGGGTATCGTGGTTTCGCTGATTGGTACGTTTGCTTTCATGGCAGTGGCAGGATTCAGTATCAACCTGATAACGCTGTTCGCCCTGGTGCTCGTGATTGGTACGGTGGTGGATGATGCCATAGTCGTCGTCGAGGCGGTGCAGTCGCGTTTCGACGTAGGGTATAAGTCTTCTTATATGGCAAGTATCGACGCAATGAAAGGTATCAGTAATGCGGTTATCACCTCTTCGCTGGTATTTATGGCGGTGTTTATTCCGGTGTCGTTCATGAGTGGCACGTCCGGTACGTTCTACACCCAGTTCGGATTGACGATGGCGGTTGCCGTAGGTATCTCGGCCGTTAACGCTTTGACGCTGAGTCCGGCACTTTGCGCCCTGTTGCTGAGACCTTATATTAATGAAGACGGCACACAGAAGAATAATTTCGCTGCACGTTTCCGCAGGGCATTCAATGCGGCTTTTGATGTGGTGGTTGAGAAGTATAAAGGTGCGGTGCTGTTCTTTATCAAACGCCGCTGGCTGTCGTGGTCGTTGCTGGCTTGCTCGGTGGTGTTGCTGGTGGTTCTGATGAACTCTACGAAGACCAGTCTCGTGCCTGATGAAGACCAAGGGGTACTGTTTGTCAATGTAAGCACGGCTCCGGGTAGTTCTCTGAAGACGACGGACGAGATTATGCTCCGTATTGAGGAACGCCTGGAAGGTATGCCGCAGAAACTGCATATTCAGAAGGTGACCGGTTACGGCTTGTTGTCCGGACAGGGAAACTCGTTCGGTATGATTGTAGTGAAACTGAAACCCTGGGATGAACGAACGAAGAAAGAAGACCAGGTGCAGGCGGTCATCGGACAGATTTATGCTCGCACGGCAGACATCAAGGATGCTACGGTATTCGCCATTGCTCCGGGTATGATTCCGGGTTACGGTATGGGTAACGCTCTCGACCTGAATGTGCAGGATAAGTTGGGTACGGATGTGAATACATTCTTCCAGACCACCCAGCAATATCTGGGTGCCTTGAACCAGCGTCCCGAAATCTCTATGGCCTATTCTACTTTCGACGTGCGCTATCCGCAGTGGATGGTAGAGGTGGACGCTGCCAAGTGCAAGCGTGCCGGCATCACTTCCGATGCAGTGCTCTCTACGCTGTCGGGCTACTACGGCGGACAGTATGTGTCCAACTTCAACCGTTTCTCTAAAGTATATAAGGTGATGATTCAGGCCGACCCGCAGTATCGTATGGATGAAAGTTCATTGGATAACGCTTTTGTGCGCATGGCAAATGGTGAGATGGCTCCGTTGAGCCAGTTCGTTACGCTGACGCGTACGTATGGCGCCGAGACGCTGAGCCGTTTCAATATGTATAACTCCATTGCGGTGAATGCCATGCCTGCCGAGGGATATAGTACGGGGGATGCTATCCGTGCCGTGAAAGAAACGGCGGAGATAAGTCTGCCGAAAGGTTACGGTTACGATTTCGGTGGTATCACACGTGAGGAAAACCAGCAAAGCGGTACGACGGTGATTATCTTCGCTATCTGTATTCTGATGATTTACCTGATTCTGAGTGCGCTTTATGAAAGTTTCATTGTTCCGTTTGCGGTGATTCTGGCGGTTCCGGTGGGGTTGATGGGTACTTTCCTGTTCGCTAAGATGGCGGGATTGGAGAATAATATTTATCTGCAAACAGGTTTGATTATGTTGATAGGTTTGCTTGCCAAGACAGCCATTTTGTTGACGGAGTACGCTGCTGAACGCCGAAAGGCGGGTATGGGATTGATTGCTTCCGCAGTCAGTGCGGCTAAAGCCCGTCTTCGTCCTATCTTGATGACGGCACTCACCATGATCTTCGGTCTGTTCCCGCTGGTGGTAGCTACCGGAGTAGGTGCTAACGGTAACCGTTCGTTGGGTACGGGTGTAGTAGGTGGTATGACTATCGGTACACTGGCGTTGCTTTTCATCGTTCCGGCTCTGTTTGTCACCTTCCAGTGGTTGCAGGAACGTCTTCGTCCGGCGCAATCCATGCCGACCAAAGATTGGCAGATTGAGGAGGAGATGGAAGTGAGTAAGAAAGAAATAGAGGAATCACATAAATGATAATTTACCAGCGTAGCGCTGGAGCAAGGTTCTCCTTCGGCGTGCAAGTAATCTTTCAGACACGGATGACACGGATGACGCGGATTCTTTTTTCCTTCGGTGTGATATGCCGGTATGTATAGCGCAGCTTTAAAAATCCGCGTCATCCGTGTCATCCGCGTCTAAAAGATTAAAGTCCGCCTTATCCGCGTAGTCCGCGTACCCATTCCCTCGCCGATAAATTATCATTTTCTAACGAATTAAACATATAAACAATATAAATAATGAAGAAACAAATCATCACTTTAGCTGTCGCAGCCTTACTATTGAGCAGTTGCGGCATCTATACCAAATATGAACGTCCCGAAGTCAAGACCGACGGACTTTACGGGCAGGATGTAGAAGTGGAAGACACCACCTCTATCGCCTCCCTCTCCTGGCGGGAGTTGTTCACTGACCCGCAACTGCAATCTCTCATCGAGCACGCGCTGCAAGGCAACACCGACTTGCAGTCCGCTCACTGGCGCATCAAGGAGGCGGAAGCCACTCTTTCTTCCGCCCGCTTGGCGTACCTGCCTTCGTTTATGCTGACTCCGCAAGGTGGTGTCAGCAGCTTCGATAAATCCAAAGGCTCCTGGACGTACACCGGCATTGCATCCGCCAGTTGGGAGATTGATATCTTCGGCAAACTGACCAATGCGAAACGTCGTGCGAAAGCTCTCTATCTTCAAAGTCTGGAGTATGAACAAGCCGTCACCACATCGCTGATAGCCAATGTTGCCAATATGTATTATACCTTATTAATGCTCGATGCCCAATACAACGTCTCTGCCGAAACCGCCGTGAAATGGCGCGAAAGCGTGAAGACCATGCGCGCCATGAAAGCGGCGGGCATGACGGATGAGGCGGGAGTAGCCCAGACCGAAGCAAACTGCTACATGGTAGAGGCTTCTTTGCTCGACATCAAGCAGCAGATTCGTGAAGTGGAGAACTCCCTTTCCATTCTGTTGGGCGATGTGCCCGATGCCATTGACCGGGGAAAACTGGAGGGACAGGACTTTCCGCAAGAGCTTGCTGTCGGCGTGCCTTTGCAGTTGCTTTCCCGCCGTCCCGATGTGAAGAGTGCGGAACTCTCGCTGGCGCAGGCTTTTTATAGCACCAACTCCGCCCGTTCGGCATTCTATCCGTCCATCACACTGAGTGGCACGGCGGGCTGGACCAACTCTGCCGGAAGCATGATTATCAATCCCGGAAAACTATTGTTGTCTGCTGTCGGCTCGCTGACGCAACCTTTATTCAATAAAGGTCTGAACATGGCGCAACTGAAAATAGCCAAAGCCCAACAGGAAGAAGCTAAACTTTCGTTCCAGCAAGCCCTGCTGAATGCAGGTAGCGAAGTGAACAATGCACTGATGCAGGTGCAGGTGGCCCGTGATAAGACGGAGCTGCGCGACGGGCAAATCACTTCTCTGGAAACCGCCGTGCGCAGCACCCAGTTATTGATGAGGCATGGTAATTCCACCTATCTGGAAGTACTTACCGCACAACAATCCCTGCTCTCTGCCCAACTGACGCAGATAGCCGACCGGTTCGATGAAATACAGGGAATTATTAATCTCTATCAGGCCTTGGGCGGTGGTAGGGAATAAAAGAAAGTCCCGGAGTGGAATCCGGGACCTATAGTTACATACTCTCTCTTCTCTCGTTTCTCCATCCCCTTTTGCTCCTTTTTTCCGGATTTCATAACCCCGGTGAAAGTGGCGAAAGGGGATTTTAACGTTATTGCCGCTGTTGCAGATACTGTTCTATCTGTCCCACAACCGCATCTTTCAGCAACACCTTCTTATTCTTATCCAGCAAATACAAAGTAGGTATTGCTTTCAAATCATACAGGTTCTTTTCCTTAATCATTAATTTCTTATCATACCCGTTTATCCACTCCTTCGGGAAATCGGACAGATGTCTTTCCCATTCCTCTTTATCTTCATCCGGATAAACAGACAATATCTTTAAGTTTCCAGCTTCAAATTCCTTGTTGATGGCAGGGGCTTGCTTCAACTCCTTAATGCCTTCCTCGCAGGCATGGCATCCCGGATTGTTGATGAACAACAGCGTGTAGTTTGCCTTTACTCCGTATAGCGTACCGCTCTTTCCCGATACCAGCGTGTAGGTGAAATCTTCCGCCTGTCTTCCCGGGCGGTTCTGTTCTGCCAGCTCCCGGCGTCCTTTCGGAAGTATCTTCTCCGTATCATCCAGCACGGTGCTTTCCAGCATGGCATCCAGCACCGGAATATAAAGTTCTTCGTTCCGCATGGGCGAGTTCGGGTCGTACAGGTATTTTTCGGCTAAATCCGTAAAGTAGAAGAAAACCTTTTTCTTCTTTCCCGCATCCTTATACATCTGTTTGATGGCACTGATAGCAGTCTCCTCCGGCACGAGTTTCATAATGTCGATATAATCCACCCACGCCTGTTCCATCACTTCCCGATGGTCGAGATAGGTGGTATCAGCGAAATCCACATTTTCCCAGTAGTGGCGCACCAGATAATCTGCGCGCGATTCAGGAGTATTCAGCAAAGCTGGTATGACGGGCAGGGCAAATATCTTTGTGCTGTCACTTTTTATGTCTTCTGTCTGATTGTCAGATGCTTTACGACTTCCGCATGCAGTGCAGAGAATCAGGAACAGAAAGAAAATGTTGAGATAAGTTTTCATAATCCGGTTGATTTATAATATTCTAAAGCACAAAGATAAAGAAATTGCTTTAATTACCATTTGTTAAGTATCAGCAATTTTATGAGTCCTACCTTTGCCCCGCTTTTTTAAAAACAATGAGATATGCAAAGGGATAATCTGGATTTCAGGAACATGAGTGTGGGCAAGTTGTATACAAAACAACTCTTCCCCACGTTGTTGGGTATGGTGTCATCCGCGTTGTTTACCGTGGTCGATGGGATATTCGTGGGACGTGGAATAGGCAGCGATGCGATTGCGGCAGTGAATATCGCGGCACCTGTTTTTATGATTGCCGCCGGGCTGGGGCTGATGTTTGGTATGGGGGGAGGCATTCTCGCATCCATCAACCTCTCGCGTGGCAAGCGGCTGATAGCTAATATCAACGTTACACAGGCGGTAGTCATGCTGACGATTGTCAGTGTTGCCATGGGGATATTGCTGACTGTCTTTCCGGAAACGGCAGTAACCTTGTTGGGAGCCGAGGGGCATCTGACGGAACTGGCGGCGGAATATCTGTTCTGGTTCTCCATATCCATTCCGTCCACGGTGTTGCTGGTGGCGCTGCCTTTCTTTGTGCGCCTGACGAACCCAAACTTTGCCATGTGGGCCATGCTGGCGGCTACGTTTGTCAACATCCTGCTCGATTATATTTTCATCTTCATTTTCAGATGGGGACTTTTCGGTGCTGCCATTGCTACCGACCTGGGCGAGTTGGTCGGAACCTTCATGTTGCTGATTTATTTGTTCCGTCCGTCTGTGGCTATCCGGTTTGCCCGTTTGAAGGTGAGCGTCAAGAGCATCCGGCTGACACTGAGGAATACGTGGTATATGCTGAAACTCGGCGTGTCATCCTGTTTGAGCGAAGTCACCATTGCCGTAATGGCTATTGCGGGCAATTACGTGTTTATGAGTCACTTGGGAACCGACGGAGTAGCAGCTTATAGTATCGTCTGCTATCTGTTCCCCATTATTTTCATGGTGTTCAATGCGATGGTTCAGTCGGCACAACCCATTATCAGCTATAATTATGGCTGCGGACAGATTGCGCGTTCCAATAAGGCATTGCGCTTATCAGTGACCTCTGCCGTTATTTTTGCTTTGATGATAAGCGGACTGTTCGTGTATTTCTCCGGAGACATTGTTTCGCTGTTCTTGCCGGACAGGGAAAGTCATGCCTGGCAGTATGCAGTTGCCGGTCTTCCCCTGTTTGCCGTCGATTATATTTTCTTCGGAATCAATGTCATCGCTATCGGATATTACACCAGTATCGAACGGATAAATCGTGCGATGAGGCTCACCTTGTTGCGGGGTGTGCTGCCGGTGCTGTTCTTTTTCGTGTTGCCTGCATGGATGGGAGTGACGGGGATTTGGCTTGCCGTTACAGCGGGAGATTTCACTACTACAATCATTATTCTGTTGTGCAGAAAGAAAGTTTAGTGTAGATATGTCTGTATTTACGGAAAAAGATATCTTGATGAATTATTTTCGATATATTTGTATGTCGTGTTTGCGATTGAATTATTAAGGTGGTAGTAAAAGTGTATTTTAATATGAAACGTAATTCTCTAATATTGCTTGTCGCACTCCTGTCCAGTTTCGTATCAGGAGCTTTTGCGCAAAAGAAGGTATCTATTCTTGGAGATTCATACTCCACGTATTATGGTTATGTCACCCCCGATACGAATCTTTGTTGGTATGGTGTGCCCGGAGACAAGAAAGAAAATGATGTGCAGCGGGTAGAGGAGACGTGGTGGTACATTTTCGTCAATGAGCACGGCTACCGGTTGGAACGTAATAATTCTTATTCCGGCTCTACCGTTTGCCATACCGGCTATGAAAAAGCGGATTATTCAGACCGTTCTTTCGTCACCCGCATGGATGATCTGGGCAATCCCGATATCCTTCTGGTTTTTGGCGGCACTAACGACAGTTGGGCAAAAGCCCCCATCGGCAACTATCAATATGCCGGTTGGAGCAAAGCGGACCTTTATAATTTCCGTCCGGCCTTTTGTCGGCTGATGGATTATCTGACGAAGCACTATCCGGATACTAAAATCTATAATATCACAAACACCGGACTCTCTGATGAAGTGACTGGTTCGATGGCGGAAATCTGCCGCCATTACGGAGTAACCAATATTTGTTTGCATGATATCGAGAAACAATGGGGGCATCCTTCTATAAAGGGAATGAAGAGCATCTGTGAACAAGTTTGGCAGGTGGTAGAAGGCGCGTCAAAATAAAGAACTTCTATTATCATATCCCCTTCCACCTCCTTCTATCCCTTTGTTCATCGGCCTTAACGTGTGGAAGGACTGTCTACGGTTATTATTTGTCCCTGTTCACTCCGATGAAGTTTCGCTTCGGGGCACCCGTCAATTGTGTCTGCTCCACGATGTTTTAAATTTAGGTTTCCGTCAGATACGACGTTCTATAAATGATAGCGTAATGTCCCCCTTTATCTATAAAGATAGCAAACTTTAGCCTAACTCTTATAAAAGACCCACTGGAGTTGTTCGTTCAGCCGACTGGAGTTGTTCAAATGAACAACTCTGGTTATTCACTCGAATGACTCCAGTCGGTCTTTCATAACACTCCCCTTTTAACACGCCATCTCTTAGTAATAAAGACGTAAATAAAGCCACTCCTCTCTAAAGGTGTAAAATGATAATTATTTCTTCTAAATGCTTGTAAACCGCCCTTCCCGTGTAGTAAATTCGTGCATTAATCACTAATAAATAGTAAAATTATGAAGACAAAAATCATTCAATTCATCACCCACCTTTTAGAAAACTGGAAGGACGAAAAACAACCACCGGAAAATCGGCCGGAAATGCTCCCGGCGCAAAAGGAAATGCTCCCGGAGCAAAACGTACCCGCCACAACGCAACAGGTAAAAACAGTGTCGGCCGCTTTAATCAAGCCTGTTCCGGTCAGTTTGACAGACCACGTGAACCGTTTTCTGCAATCCGCTTATGATTTCCGCTACAATCTGCTGACGGAAGAAACCGAATACCGCCCGGCAGGCAAAGTAGGAGAGGGCTTTTCTCCTGTTGGGAAGCGGGAGTTGAACACCCTTTGCCTTGAAGCCCATGCACACGGCATTGCCTGTTGGGACAAGGATATCAGCCGTTACCTTTATTCCACCTGTGTTCCCGGCTATCATCCTTTTCACCTTTACATGGATGAACTTCCCGTTTGAGATGGCATCGACCGCCTCGAAGCGCTTGCCCGTCGTGTTTCTCCCGACCCGCTATGGCTGAAAGATTTTCATATATGGCTATTGGCCCTCACCGCCCAATGGCTGGGGATAACGGGGAAGCATGCCAATAGTGTGGCCCCCGTTCTTGTCAGTGCGAAACAGGGGTTTTTGAAATCCACTTTTTGCAAATGCCTGATGCCCGATTGCCTGTCCCGCTACTATTCTGACGAAGTGGAACTAACTTCGAAAGGGAACGTCACCCGTAAGATGTCGGAAATGGGACTGCTGAACCTTGACGAGTTCGACAAATACTCGGCTTCGAAAATGCCTTTGCTGAAGAATCTGATGCAGATGGCAGATTTGAACCTCTGTAAAGCCTATCAGCGGAACTATCGCAACCTGCCGCGCATCGCCTCTTTCATTGGTACAAGTAATCGTTTCGATCTGCTTGCCGACCCTACCGGAAGTCGGCGTTTTCTCTGCATTGAGGTAAAAGGCAAGATAGACTGTTCCCATATCGAACATAAACAAATCTATGCCCAGTTGAAGCAAGAACTTCTGACCGGTGCCCGTTATTGGTTTACGGCAGAGGAAGAATGTGAGTTGCAGGAACATAATCGGGCATTCCAGCGTTGCAATTTGATGGAAGAACTTCTTCATTCCTGTTTTCGTCCTTCCACTGCTGAAGATCAGAATGGAGTGGTGCTGCATCTTTCGGCTGCCGACATTTTTAAGGTCTTGAAGAAGCAGAACCCAGCAGCCATGCGGGGAATAAATCCGAATGCATTTGCGCAACAGCTGGCTCCATTGGGATTTCCTCGTTCGCGCAGCCGTTATGGTAATTATTATTCAGTTGTTTCCCTATCTACAACCCCTTCCATCCGTTAATGCCGATGAATAAACCGTTTCAGTGGTGTGGAAGGGGGAGGAAGCATACAATAATAAGGCCGTTTACTCATTGATTCTTAATGATGATTTGCTGGAACAAAACTATGTGCGCACTCAGCGGAAAAAAAATAAATACCTCATCTGACCAATATATACTGTTTCTTTTTCAATCCTTTTTTTCATCTTGCGAATGTGAAGTTCTTCTTTTAGGGCTTCGCATTCTTTTTTCATTCGCTACTTTTAGGCTCGTAGACTGCCATTTCTTCGTGGAATATGGGTAATTTGCTCTTTTCTACCTTTCGTACGCGCACGCATATATAATTATGTATAGTGCTTTGTGCCCGTCCACGCCCTCCCTGAAAAATATGTTCTACAACATCCTTATCAATCAACGAGTTACCAAATTGTTTCAAAAAACCTGCGAAAAAGTGTCAGATATATTTGGAGTGAATGGATATATCCACTACTTTTGCATCCGCTTTCCAAGAGATGGTAAGCCTTGCAATTGACATTCTGACAGAAACGGCGTAAGAACCCTAACGTTTTTCTTTCCTTTTGCCCTTATTCCAACCAAGAATACGGCAGTCGAAAAGAAAAAAGAAAAAAAACTTCCGAAAACATTTGGAAGTTATGTGATAAAGTTCTTACCTTTGCACCCGCTTTCCGAAAGGAATGCAATCGATGATTGATTTACTGATTAAGAAACCG
>NZ_FQZN01000049.1 GCF_900142015.1 Bacteroides stercorirosoris | reverse complement strand
AAACCTAAACGAGGTTCGATTTCTGAGATTTTTTGTATCTTTACCATGTGTTTTTAGTTTAGATTACCCCCGTTTTGGCCGTCAAACCGTTTTTTAGGGGGAATGCTTAAAGATACAAAAAAGGCAACTAACTCGCAATGAATTAGTTGCCTTAAATTTTATTATTTTAGGAATATCCCTACTTACCGAACTTAAAATCATTTATTTTCCTTCTGTCCAGCGTTCATAGTGCACATTCTCCGGCTTCCATTTATCTTTCGGAAGCGGATTCTCAGCCGGATATCCTATCGGAACTACATTCAGAGGAATGATATGTTCGGGCAGATGCAGGATTTTCTGAACTTCTTTTACCCGTTCTTTTATGGGGTAAACACCTGTCCACACGGCACCTAACTCCAGTCCTTGTGCTGCCAATAATAAGTTTTCAGTTGCGGCGGAAGCGTCCTGTACCCAGTAATCACTGCCCGCACCACTGATCGCCTTCGACAAATCTCCACATACGACGATAGCTAGTGGAGCCTCTTTTGCCATTTTTGCATAGGGAAGGGTAGTGCCCAGTTCACTTAATATTTCCTTTTCTTTGATAACGATAAAAGCCCAGGGCTGTTTGTTGGTTGCCGTAGGCGCAGCCATGGCGGCTCTCAATAGTTGTTCCACTTTTTCTTCCTCCACTTCTTTAGGCAGATAGGAGCGGATGCTGGTTCTTGCATGAATACTTTCAAGAACCGAAGGTTTATTATCCTGTGTCATAATAGGTTCCTCCTTATTGATAACTTGATTGTTTTTTGGCTGGATGGATAAAGCAGTCACTACTATAACTAAAGCCAGATTGAAAAAGTTCAGCACATATCGCATCGTTTGTGGTTTGGGCTGCTTGGAAAAGTATGTGATAATTAAGGTACAAACAGCAATGCCAGCCAACAATCCCAAGAAGAGTAGCCAGTCGAAGCTGAAAGAAGAATTCGTTTCCTCCAGTGAGTGCTCTTTTGCATACTCCATCGCTTTCTGTACAGACTGTATAATGGCGGCGGAAGACTCCGTGGCACCGGATATTCCGTCTACCTCTTTGTTTAGCGCCTCTTCCGGCGACAGATTATCCCATTGTCTCAGCAGGCCGCTGTTCCGCACTTTGGCAAAATAGCTGGGCGTTTCTGAGTTTTCCAGAGCTACTACTTTGATAATGCGGTTATCTTTCATATAGATTTCAAGCGGTACGTTTCCGCCGTAACCATTGACATCTTTGGTTATCTGCCGGGTAGATACTATTTGTATTCCGTCATCTGCTTGTCGCAGTATGCCGGTATTTCCGCTTTGCTTTTCCGTTTCATTTTCATTATCAGGAAGGATATTCCGGAACTTGTTCTCTTTGCAGATGGTTACTGCCAGAATTAGAAAGAAACAGGTTATCAGGCTGATTATTGATTGGGCTTTTGATGCTTTCATATTTAGTTGCTATTTATATTAGTTGAATGCTGGATTGTCAATATACCGCAGATGCGATTATCTGTATGAACAGGATAAGGAATACCATTGCAATAGGATAGACCGTAGCATAGGCCACACTCGGAATATTGCTGTCAGTCATGGAGTCGGCGGCAGCGAGTCCCGGTGTACTGGTCATGCCGCCGGTAATGGTGCCCAGCAGATCGAGTATGCTGATTTTGAATATGAATAGTCCGGCAAATACAGCCACCAGCATCGGCACCAGTGTGATTGCGGCACCCACCCCGAACAGCAGCCACCCGCTTTCCTGGAACGTCGCCACCAGATTAGTACCTGCCGACGTGCCTACTTCGGCAAGGAAAAGCAAAAGTCCCAGTTGCCTCAATAACTGATTGGCGGGGCCGGACATGGACCACAGGATAGGGCCTGTCTTACCAATTGCACTTAAGAATAAAGCTACTATCAGGATACCGCCCGTCAGTCCCGGTGAAAACGATAACCCACCGGGGAAAGTGATATTCAGCTTGCCGAATAATACACCCAATACAATACCCATCGCAATGGGGAAGAAATCCGTATCCGACAATTTTTTTGCATTGTTTCCCAACAGGCGTGCCAGCCCTTTAAGTCCTTCTTTTTCTCCTACCACCATCAGTTTATCACCGAATTTCAAGGTCAAATCGGGAGAAGGAGATAAGTCGATACCGCTTCGGCGAACACGGGTTACGGTGCAACCGAAGTTTTTCATCAGGTTCATATCTCCCAACTGCTTGTTAATCATGTCTTTTTTAGTCAATAATAAAGACTCTATTTCCTGGGTGGCTACCAATGGCAACTCGCCTTCTTCACGTTCACCAATCAGAACGGCAAGCTGGTTCAGCGCTTCTTCGCTGCCTACTGCCTGTATATAGTCATTTTCGTGGAGCACGGTCTGTGCTGTCGGGATAGAGATCAGTTCTCCGTGTTTATGACGTGAGATGACAGCTCCGGTCATGGCGCGGGCATTGATTTGCATGAGGCTACGGCCGAATACGGAAGGATTACTGACGCGGTAGATGCAAGTGGTCAGTTCGGGGAATTGTCCTCGGCGTTCTTTTTCCAAACGACGGGCTTCCTTATCCAGGTCGATGCGCATGATTCGGGGCAGCAGTTTCACAAACAAGATAACGCCAATCACACCGAAAGGATAGGCGATACCATAAGAAATGGATGCTAGGGGAGAGTTTGTACTGTCGATAGCTACGGCAAGTCCCGGTGTACTGGTCAGTGCACCGGCTATCAGGCCTACTACACTTGGCGTGTCGATATCAAAAAGATATTTCAGACCGACGGCTGTCAGTGAGGCTGAACAGATAATCAGCATGGTGATTATGATCAGCGTTTTTCCCTTGCTCCGGAAGGAGTCGAAGAAACCTGGGCCCGCCTGGATGCCGATGGTGAAGATGAAAAGAACCAGTCCGAAGTTTCCCAATTCTTTGGGGATGACTACTCCGAAATGCCCGAATAGCAGAGCGATGAAGATGACTGCTGAAACGTCCAGCGACAATCCTTTGATTTTGATTTTTCCTAACATGAAGCCTAATGCAACAATAAGGAAGAGTGCGAAATAAGAGGAATTGAGTAGGTCGGTAAACATGAATTTAGAGGATTTGTTATATTTCGCGCAAAGGTACGTAAAAAGAAGCCAAGTTCATAACCTGGCTTCTTAATAATCACTATCTAATGTAGTTGTTTCAATAATTCCTCCACCGCCGTTTTAAGTTGCGTATCTTCACCTTTTATGATTGTCTCGGGTGAATTGGCAACCTTCACATCAGGTTCCAACTGTGTGTTTTCCAAATAACTTCCATCGGGCAGGCGATAGCCCACCACCGGGATGCCGAATACGAGCGTCGGGTCTTGCAGACGTTCCCACGACACGCTGGTCATAGTGCCCGGAACCGGCATACCCACCAACTTGCCTAACTTCTGATGACTGTATACCCACGGCGTGCCATGCGCATTGGAGTAGTTGGCTTCGCACATCAGCATAATGGACGGCTTGTTCCAACGGCGGCTGGGCATATCGCAGGACTCGCGGCCGCGAACCACTTGCGTGAAGTACTTTTCGCCACTGAACAATATCTCTATATCTTCGTGCAGGCGTCCGCCGCCATTGAAGCGTGTATCTATCACAATCCCTTCACGGTTGTTGTATTTTCCCAGAATGTCCGAGTAGATGGAACGGAAACTGTCATCACCCATCGACTTGATGTGCACATATCCCAAGCGGCCGCCCGACCATTTGTCAACATCTGTCGCACGCTGTTTCACCCAACGCTCGTAGAGCAGTTGGTTCAGTTCGCTGTCTTTGATGGGGATTACGACCTCTTCCCAACGTTCTTTGGTCTTGGCATTATACAGCGAGACAAGTGTTTTCTTCTTGGCCTTGTCATTGAGCAGCGTGTAGTAATCCGTTTCGGGAGTAATCTCCGTACCGTCTATCTTTTCAATGATGGCGCCCGCTTTCACTTTGGTATCGGCTTTGTCGAACGGGCCTTTTTCCAGTACTTCGGCAATGAGCATGCCTTTTCCCTGATAGTTCCAGTCGAAAAGCAGCCCCATGCTGGCTGTCGGCTCGCTTTGGCTGTCCGGATAGAAGCGTCCGCCGGTATGCGACACGTTCAGTTCGCCCAGCCATTCGCTCAGCATTTCTGAAAAATCGTAATTATTGTTGATGTGCGGCAGGAACTTGCGATAGGCTGCCGACATGGCATCCCAGTCCACACCGTGCATACTGGTGTTGTAGAAACGCTTCTGTTGCTGTTTGTACACGTGGTCGAACATATATTCGCGTTCGGCAGCCAGATCCAGTTTCAGCTGGGCAAGGTATTTCACGGGTTTGAGTTCATCGGAAGCCAGATTCATCTTCTGCATATTTTTACCGTTCAGGATGAAGAGGTTCTTGCCTTCCTTGTCCATTTCCATAGATGCCCACCCGGCGTCTATCTTGTGGAGTAGTTTGGTTTCTTGCTTGCGCAGATCCATTTTCCATAGGTTGCGCCCGCCTTTTGTACTTGCCAGGTAGTAAAGGGTTTTGCCGTCTTTGTCGAGGATGGCGCTGCCCATTTCAGAAGAGTTGGGAGTAAGACGCACGATGCGGTCTTCTATATTCTTTAGTTCTACCATGATATCTTTCACTTTGCTGCTGTCTTTCTCCTCTGTCTTTTTCCGGTCGGTGGTCGCTGCTTTGTACAGTTCATAGTCTTCTTTGCTCAGGCTGAATTTGTCGTAGGCATCTTGATTGAGGAATACCAGCATGGCGTCGTCCAGCGAACCCCATGAGGCATGTGCCCGCATACCGTAGCGTTCGGTCACAAAAAGAATGGCATTACCGTCGAGTACAAAGCTGGGCGAACCGCTGCTGTAACCGCTATTGGTCAGATTGATGATTTCACTGTCGCCCTGTGCGCTTACAAGACCTATATCCGAATACGGGTCGTGCTTGTTTCCGATAAATTCGAGGGTGAACCATTTGCTGTCCGGAGACCATGCATAGTCAAAGCCGCCGCCGGTGCTATACCAGGTGGAACCATCGGTAATCCGTCGTAGCTTCTTGGTCTCCAGGTTGAACACCATGAGACGGTTGCGGTTTTCGATGAAGGCAAGTTCTTTGCCGTCGGGAGAGAACTGCGGGTGAGAGCGCTCTATGGTGGTGGAGGGGAGTAGTGGCTCTTCTTTTATCAAGGTTGCATTGGGGAAGTTCGGGTCTTCTTCCCTGACTATCTTTGCCAGATAAATTTGCAGGTTGCCGTTGCGTTCGCTGTCATAAGCCAGAGTCCGGTTGTCCGGGGCGAATGAAAGGTTGCTTTCACGTGCTGCCGTGCGGGTGATTTGTTTGGTGGTGACATAGTCTGCCGATGTGACGAATACTTCACCCCGCACGATGAAAGCTATTTGCTTGCCGTCGGGTGACAAGGTGGCCGAAGTTGCCTTATCAGTATATTTCAGGTTGGCAATTTGCGGCTGGTCGTCGCGTATGATTTCCACATTTATCTTCCGGGGAGTGCTCCCTGCTTGCTGGGTGTATATTTCTCCGTCGTATCCATAACACAAAGTGCCGTCGTTGCTCATCGAGAGGAAACGTACGGGGTGGGTTTTGAAGGAGGTGACCGCTTTCACCGATTGGGGCTGGGAGAGCGGGAAGGTATATACGTTGAATGAACTGCCGTCACGTTCGCTCAGGAAGTACACGGTTTCTCCGTCCGGTGCTAATATCGGATTGCGGTCTTCGCCTGCGTGGTTGGTGAGGTTGGTGTGTTTGCCTGTTTTTACGTCGCACATCCATACATCCCGGGTTATGGAAGAGGTGTGATGTTTTCTCCATTCATTTTCACCTCCCTTGCGGTCCTGGTAGAAGAAACGGTTGCCGGATTTGTCAAAGCAGACGGCTTCGGCAGGTGTTCCCAATACTTGCAGTGTACGTCCGCCGGTTGTGGGGACTTTATAGAGTTCGGTCATTGAGGCTGCGGGAAAGAGGGCGCTGGTTGCCGGGTCCTGGATGGAGGCGGAAAATAAGATATATTTGCCGTCTGGTGTAAAGGCGGATGGGAGTTCGTTGGATGAGTGGGTGGTCAGCCGTTGGGCGGTTCCGCCGTTTGCGGGCATTACGAAGAGGTCGAAATTCCCGTTTCTGTCGCTGGCAAAGGCTATTTGTTTACCGTCCGGCGACCATATGGGGGTACACTCGTAGGAATCTTGAGTGGTGAGCTGTGTGGCTGTTCCGCCTTTGGCGGGAACTTTATAGATGTCTCCTTTGTAGCAGAATACAATTTCCGTTCCATCGGGTGAGATTTGTAAGTCGCGCATCCAGAGAGGAGTAGCTGCATAACCGGTTATTGCCGTAAAACCGAGGGCAATGTAAGCAAGGATTTTCTTCATAAGTATGTTCAGATGAGTGTTTGTGCAAATATAAGCAATTAGGTTGTAAATATACAAAAAGTATACTGTGATATTGAAGCTGATCTTTGCTTTTTGTATGTTTGCAGGTATCTGCATGGGTGTGATTTTCTTCGTTTATTGATAATTCATTAATGCTATAGTTTAAACCTCAGTTTAAACAGATAACAGAAACTGTTGCTTTCATAAAATTATGGTTGACTTTTCGCGTCAACTACTCCACATTAAGTAGAGATTTATAAAAGCAAAAAGCATCGATAACCTTGCGATTATCAATGCTTTATCGGTAGTCGGGATGACAAGATTCGAACTTGCGACCACACGCCCCCCAGCTGTTGAAAGAATATTGGTATTCATTGGTATTTGGTTATAAATCAGCGATAGAATACCCTGTGAGTGAGGTGCTATGTTGTATCAACTCAGATTAAGTAAGGTGAGAAGTGTAATGAAAGTGTAATCGAAGGGTAAAAATAGCCTTGCATGGACAAATGGAAATGTAGTCGAATAACTCATCTTCCACTCTATGAACTACGGAACTAAATTAGTATATTTGTATCATCCTAAGGTACTTAAATCAGTAGGTCAAACATTAAACAATTTAGTTATGGCAAAATTTAATATTGTCGCTTACAAAAGTAATCAAAAGAGAGACGGGAGTTATCCTATATGTCTAAGAGCTACAAAAGAGGGTAAGAGGAAATATATCGACTTGGGTCTAACCACTCAAGAAAACCAATGGGACGAAAGTACAGGACGTTTCAAAAGGGATAAGCGGTTAAATCCTACCTATGTAAGAGATAATAGTTTGCTGAACCACTATGAGGAGCGGAAAGACAGTATCCTAAGAAAATTTGCTGAGGAACGAATAGACTGGACTTTGAACCTGTTTGAGGAGCAATTTTGGGGTATGTCTAAGCAAGGTAAGGTTTATGACTTCTTTATTACTCAAATAGAGAATCTAAAGGCAACCAATCATATTGGCAATGCCAAAGCGTATGCACGTACTCTCCACGTAATGGGTAAATATGATGATAAGATAGAGGAACGACTGTTTCCCGAAATCGACATCAAATATGTAAATGCGTTTAATGTTGCTTTGGAAAAAGATAAGTGTGGTGGCAATACACGCAAGTATTATATGAAAACTCTACGTGCTGTATTAAACAAGGCAATAAAGGAGAAGGAGGCTTCGCTAAGTACTTATCCATTTGGAAAGGGTGGATTTGAAATTAGTACACTGGAAGAGGAGACACGTAAAAGATACCTGTTGTCAGAAGACTTAAACTTGATAAAGAACTCCCCACAGCAAAACTTCACAATGGAATATACACGGAGATTGTTCCTGTTTTCCTAT
The DNA here is from genome assembly GCF_900142015.1 of Bacteroides stercorirosoris. Taxonomy (GTDB): domain Bacteria; phylum Bacteroidota; class Bacteroidia; order Bacteroidales; family Bacteroidaceae; genus Bacteroides; species Bacteroides stercorirosoris. Next base: position 22,992 of record NZ_FQZN01000049.1, on the reverse strand, counting down.
TATTGCTTTGGTATCAGTTATGTGGATATGGCAAGTTTGACCACCCATAACATAGAAAAATTGGAAACAGGTGAGTATATCGTTTACAAAAGACAGAAGATTAAGAACCAAAAAGGGGTAAAGTCCATCAAAATACCTTTGACTGATACTATAAGGGGGCTGATAGAGTGGTTTGGAAAGAATACCCCTCTTATTGGTGACTATTTAACTCCTATCATAACACGGGATTATAGCGGTGAACAACTGTATGAACATATTCGCTCCCGCTATGGACGTTACAATAAGAATCTTAAGAAATTGGGCGTTGCATTAGGTATTGAGCGTCAGAAGTTAACCACCTATGTAAGTCGTCATACAATGGCGATGACATTGCAGAGTAACAAAGTGCCTCGTGAGGTCATTAGTCAAGTAATGGGACATAGCAACCTTGAAACAACAAATGTATATCTTGATAGCTTCGAAACAAGTGTAGTGGATGAGGCTGCAAAACTCCTCTAAACAAATAATGAGAATAGAAACGAATATGCCTTTAAGCAGCTTAATAGAGAAGTTGCTTAAAGGGGAAGCAGCAGAAGTCCATGATGAGGATTTTCGTACCTATGTGGATAGTAAAATGGGAAATAGCCATGAGGCATTCCAACAGGCTTTAATCGAAATAGAGGGTGCCATAGACGATTGGAAGTGTTCCTACTTCATTTCAGTATATGATGAAAGAGTGAATGCCTATCGAACGGGTAATACCCAATGGACTCCACAAGATTTGGATGATTTATTTGTGGAGGAAGAGTGTTTGCGTAAAGAGGGTAAAACAGCTTTGACGGTTGATTACCTCTATGATGAGATTGAAAGGATGGGCTTTATAAATGAATATCATCGTGATGCAATGGATATGGCACGTCTGAATAATGATATTGACCTCCTAAAGAATCAATGGGAAGATTTGGTATTGGCACAAATAAGGTCATTAGAAGGAATTATTAATCAAATGCTGAGTACAGCCTCAACAGAACCTAAAGCAGAAAAACAGAAGACCAGTAGACCCGAAAAACAACCGATAGACCCTCCCGAAGTATTTGGGGTTGACATGTGTTGTGAAATAACAGGCTATAAAAAGAATACCATCTATAAGTTGATACACGAAAATGAAATACCATGCTTCCGCCCTGGAAACAATGGTAGAAAGGTTATGTTCCGTCTTGAGGAAATATATCAGTGGATGACAAAGCGTAAACAGGAATCCAATCAAGAGTATATAGAAATTATGGATAAACGGCTATTGGCTCGTAAAAATAAATAAATAATAACCCCAAATTATTGGGAGTTTTGTATATATGTAAAAAAAACAAAGGCTATGTATGATGCGGTTAAATTGCAGTTAAAAAAAGAAGATATAGGGGATAAATACAAGTGGGAGGCTGTCTTCCAAAGAATTTATCAAGTTTGTGATTTTAAAAGATTTGATGGTGGATTTGGCTATGTGGATGGATTACGTGTATCTGTTACTGAGAATACAGTCAATATAAAAGGAAGTCTCTCTAAATATTTCTATGGAGATAATATTATGACCCTAACTTTAGCTCATACTAAAGAGGCTATAAAGCGGTTAGGGAAAGAACTCAATCTACCTATAGATAAAGCTGATGTTATGGAGGTGGAGATTGCCGAAAATTTAGAGGTGGATAATCCTCCAGAGCTCTATATCTCTAAAATGAAATCGTTAGGTACTTCCCATCCTAACAGATGGGAGAGTGGGACAACCTATTTTCCTATAATAAAAGGTTCTATGCTTCGGCTCTATGATAAAGGCAAGGAATCCCGGCAGAGGGGCAAGCGTCGCCATAAGCGAGAAAGCTGCCCTCTGCCGGAGGGAGAGAAGAAAAATTTGTTGAGGTATGAAATGCAATTCGGAAGAACGAAGATTAGACAGGTGTTTGGTCGTCGGCTAAAGGCTTGTGATTTATATAATAAACAAGTCTTTTGGCAATTTATTGCGGAGTGGTTTGGTGCTTATGAGGATATAGGTAAAATTTCTGACAGGCTCTTTGATATACCCTTTGAGCAGATAAAGTCCACCAAGGACATGGAAGACTGGTGTATCTGTATAGCAAATACTGTTATTAATCTCCCTAATTTCATTAAGGAACAGTTGTTTAAGAATAGAGAAAATCCACAGGATATAGATGCTCAATATCATAAAAGGATACAAGACAGAATGAAGAAAGCCCTCCAACACTTTGAACAACAGATGGGGCAGTCTGATTTGGTAATAGAGCTAAATAAAAAGATAGAGGATTACCTGACATGGAAGTTTACGGAGTCTCCCGATGCTTATGATAAGAACTAAATAATAGAAGTAAAGGCTATCACTAAAATAGAGCGTCTGTAGGAAGCAATACGAGATTCTAAATACAGATGCGGAACCTTGTGCTCAATTAGGTAGTAAGATTTCAATAGAGGACTGTAAGAGGAGGCTAAGAAGTGATGAGGCTGTTGGTGTACAGTCGATAGAGTAAATGTTGTTCATTATCAAAGAAGAATAAGGGCTAATAAATCCTCACCGCATAGTGATGAACTTATGTGATGATAGTGTATAGCATTATAGAGGTCTTACAATGTAGTGGAGTGAAAATATCGTATATCACCTAAAAACAGATGAAATATAATGGAATAGTAAGGTATAGTTGGAGTGCTGGATATGGTGATGAGGCTATTTCGAGGCATCCATAAAAGATTAGACATCCTGAAATGCAACAGCCTCATCGGACTTCCTCCTATAAAATCTTGTGCACTATCAATAATTGAGTAAATTTGTTCCACGACATCCCAAAAAACGTTTGTAGAACGCTGGAAATTGATTACATTTGTCGCACTAACAGGTTGAAAAACCTGTCGGTGACATATTAGTCAAAGGAAGCGTTTAGCTTTATCCCGTTTTAGAAATTCTGGTAAAATTTCATATGGTACGGGGATAGACGATACAAACGCTCATGCTAATCTTGTATATATCAATGATATATATAGCTTGGCGTGGGGTGTCGTTTTATCTTGTACCATGGGTTTACCAGAGCCTCTAAAACAGATAATTCTAACAGTCCCACGCTTTCCTTTTTATATAAACCTTTCCTATTGGGACTGTGGAAAACAAATCTACAGTATTATGAAAAAGTATTTCGTGGTATCATTACTATTTGTATTAATGGGGGTATTTCCAAATGTTCATGCTCAAAATTCATCATCAAAAGATACTTCCAAAAGTGGTGTCTTGACTTCTGGTAGTGTTCAATTATGCACTTATGAAAGAGGATGTCTGATAACGGACAATGATATGAAACATTGGACTCAGAAACTTGAAATATCCTACGATGGTTCAGACAAGACATATGGAATCTATATCAAGGTTCAAGGGGATATCATCAATTTAAGTGTCAAATATAAGAGTAGTGGTAAGGAGTCCTATACATACGAGGGAACAGACAGAGTAACAGGACGAAAGGTTGTTGTCGTAACAAAACAAAAGTTGAGTTGGTATTTGAATAACAACGGAGTTGAGTCTCATACAGAGGTTGAGAGCCCTAAGGGGATAATCGTTACCGTTCCTGCTACTTATACGGTCTTTTCAGTAGTTCCTATTAAAAACAAATAATTTAGGAGGATTAATTATGAATGAGATTGAAGATATTCCTATTGGATGGGGCGTATTGCTTTTTATCGTTGTTTACTGTTTCATGCTTAATGCTGTTATGCATTATGCAGATAGAAGTGGGCGAGATAAGGCTTTTTGGGTATTCATAGCCATAATATTAACCCCTATCATTGCGGCTTTTTTGTTATTCTTGTATGGTGAATCAAAAGAGCACCGAAAAGAAAGAATTATTGAGGAAGAACTTTGGAGGCGTTCTTGCAATGAAGAGGTCATGAAAATTAAAGAAGTCGTGGAAAACAAAGTGTCTAAGGAGCAGGATATGAGCGACCCTCTAAACTGGTAATATCTATAAAAGTTGATTAAAGGGTGAATAAGGCTTCTAACGGAGCATTTAAAACAAGGGTAGGGCAATAGTTGTCCTACCCTGTTTGTTATAACTGGGTTGTTCTAATAGAGGAGTAGAAGAGTGTCTTTAATGGTTGTTGTCGAAAATAATTCGCTAATATTGCGAATTGTGCAAATTGTTTCGTATCTTTGTGTCATCAAAGAGTAGCTATATGAATGTAGAGTTTGAAAAGGAATATTTGGCGGAACTTTATGAAAAAGGAAAGACCGATGATAAGAAGCATCGTTTCCAATCTCAAATAGTCAATGGTTATTTGAAGTGTGTCAAGGCTTTACTAAATGCCTCTCGAATGGAAGATTTATATCAGTATAGGTCTTTGAACTATGAAAAGTTGAAAGGTGATAAAAAAGGACTTTCTTCTTTACGTATCAATGACCAATATAGGCTTGAATTTCGGGAAATAGCTAATGCGGGTAATCAAGTAGTCATAGAAATATGTTCTTTGGTGGATATTACAAATCATTATAAATAGGAAGAACTATGGGTATAGCAGCAAATAATTTACAGTCATTCCGTCCCTATCATCCAGGCGAATTGGTAAAGGAAGAATTGGAATGTAGAGGCATAAAGCAAAAGGAATTTGCGAAGAAATTTGGTTTGTCTTATTCAGCCTTAAATGAGGCGTTAAATGCTAAACGTCCAATAACAACAGAATTTGCCTTGCTTTTAGAGGCAGCTTTGGGTATCAATGCTGATTTGCTTGTAAGAATGCAAACGGATTATAATATACAGGTAGCACGAAAGAATAACTCCTTGCGTGAAAAGCTAAACAATATAAAGAAAATAGCTGCTGTGTTTTGAAAAACAGTCCTTGGAATGATATTATAAAAACAAGAATAAGGCTTCTAACGGAGCATTTAAAACAAGGGTAGGGCAATAGTTGTCCTACCCTGTTTGTTATTATGGGTTTGTTCCTAATAGAAGAGTAAAAGAAGTTATGCGCAAACAGGGAGTGTGGTTGTGCGTGAAAAAACTTTTGAGGATTAGGAAAGATTAACGGTCAACCAAATACAAATCCAATTGGTGTCACAATTTGTATTGGGTTGGACTAAGTTATCCGAAAAGTGTAATAAAACTGTAATCGACATAAATAAAAAGGAGCTAAGCTGGTAGCTTAACTCCTTGATGCTCAGTAGTCGGGATGACAAGATTCGAACTTGCGACCACACGCCCCCCAGACGCGTACTCTACCGGGCTGAGCTACATCCCGAATTGCGGATGCAAAAGTAGTGCTTTATTTTTAAATAGCAAATATTTTATGCCGTTTTTTATTGGAATATATGCCCTGTGGCTTTATCTTGCTGATAAACAGCTTGAACTTAATCTTAAGTCCGCACGTATTTTTCATAAAACTCATGCATTATTTCGATAAACTCGTCCGAAAGCCTTTTAATCACTTTCTGCCGGATGTGCGGTGGCACTTCTTTGTAATACGCTTCTGCTATTCCTCCCGTAATGGCTCCCATCGTGTCGGCGTCGCCTCCTAAAGACACGGTGAGGCGGATGGCACTTTCGAAGTCGGTGCTTTCAAGAAAAGCAATGATGGATTCTTGAACTAAATGGCTGTATATACCCGCATAGGGCGATAAAGTAACTGCGTTATATGCATGGAGGCTATACCCCCATGCACTCTCTGTAGAAATCGAACATCTCGAAAATAGTATCCTTGTCCGTTGTTTGGTTGAGGCTGATGTCGCCCACCTCTTTCAGCAAGGTGAAGTTGATGATGCCGGCACTGTTCTTCTTGTCATGCTTCATCAGCTCGTAAAGCCGGTCGTACTGTTTGCAGTTGAAGGCAAAAGCTCCGTAGTTCTCTTTGATGAACTGAATGGTCTGCCGCATTTTCTCCTTCGAGAAACCGACCTTTATATAAGAAAGGTATAACTCGCAAACAATCCCCCAGGCAACGGCATAGCCATGCAACACAGGACGGCCTTCGGCAAGGGCAAGACTTTCGAAAGCATGACCTACGGTGTGCCCCAGGTTCAACGCCTTGCGGATGCCATGTTCCAGCGGGTCTTGCTCCACAATGTCCTCCTTCACTTGTACGGAACGGCCCACCATTGACTTCAATGCAGCGTAATCTATCTTTTCTGTATCAAAAGCCAGTAATTCAGCCAGATGCTCCGGAGTGCTGATGAGTCCGTGCTTCAACATCTCGGCGTAGCCGGAAAAGAAGTTGTGGGCATCGAGGCTACGCAGGAACTCCGTTTCGAGAAGCACCGAGGCGGCAGGGGCGAAGACGCCGATTTCATTCTTCAGTCCGTTGAAGTTGATGCCCGTTTTGCCTCCCACGGAAGCGTCCACCATTGCCAGCAGCGTAGTGGGAATATTGATGTAGGCAATACCCCTCTTGAAAGTGGAGGCGGCAAAACCACCCAGGTCGGTCACCATGCCGCCGCCCAGGTTGATGAGCAGTGAATGGCGGGTGGCCCCCTGTTCGCTCAAGGCTTGCCATACGGAGGCCAGGGTTTCCAGATTCTTGTGGACGTCTTCGGCGCCGATAATGATTTCTGTAGCTTCTTTTAGGGCCGGGATGCCATTGAGTTGCGGCAGGCAAAGGCGGTGGGTATGCTCGTCGGTCAGGATAAATAGCTTGTCATGGGGACATTTCCCGATGGCACTTGTCAGACTGCTTTCCAGCTCCTCGCAGAGGATTACTTCTTGTTTACTCATGATGTATTTGTCTTTTTTAGTTTCGCAAAGATAATGCAAATCGAGTGCAGAACTTTCATGCTTGCATGAAAAAGTTATGCTGAGATACAGCTTATCTTCTTTTAAAGATAGGATTTCTCTTCGAAAGAAGTATCTTTGCAGACAATAAAACTTACCCCCGGATAGGGTGGAGATATAAATCATGAACAATAAATCATAAATAGATGAAAGCATTGTTACCGGTATATTGCCGTTTATTAGGATATTTTGTGATTGCACTGGCGTTGTTCATTCCGATTATGCTGTACATAACGGGAAAGATGACGGATGCCAACCTTTTGTTTTATAAAGAATGTTCCAAACTGCTGATGATGTTGGGAGCACTGATGATTATCTTTGCCTTGACGAAGAATGAAAACAAGGAGACGGAGGTCATTCGCAACAAGGCCGTGCGCAACGCCATGTTTCTTACTGTGTTCTTCATCTTCGGCGGCATGCTCTACCGGGTGGCGAAAGGCGATGTCATGAGCGTGGATTCCTCTTCTTTCCTGATCTTCCTTATACTGAATATTCTTTGCCTGGAATTTGGTATAAAGAAAGCGCGGGTTGATGGATTATTTAAGCGCGAACGTCGATAATTAGAATATTTTGTTTAATCCTCATTAAACTTTTTAGTGTAAAGCTTGTCAAATGAAGCAGTGTAAAAACAGACATTTTGTTTCATAAAAAACAGGCGCATGAAAAAAGTAATCATCGGAACAGTGTTATTGCTGACAACAACGCTTTCCGTTTTCTCACAGACTAAAAACATTACAGTGGCGGGACGTGTCGTTGAAGATGACACGAAAGACCCCGCCGTACAGGCCACAGTACAGTTGCTTTCGTTGCCCGACAGTGCATTTGCCGCGGGTGTCGCAACTACGCAACAGGGATACTTCACTCTCCCTAAAGTTAAAGCCGGGAAATATGTATTGAAGGTTTCCTATATCGGCTTCCAGCCCACAGTGGTTCCTGTGCAGTTATCGGCTCAAACTCCCAACAAGAATGTGGGCACCATTTCATTGAAAACAGATGCAGTGATGCTGGCTGAAGCGGTAATCACCGCAGAAGCGCCGCAGGTGCAGGTAGTGGAAGACACGTTGGTGTATAACTCCACCGCCTACCGTACACCCGAAGGTGCCATGCTCGAAGAACTCGTGAAGAAACTTCCCGGTGCCGAGATTGATGACGACGGTAACGTGAAAATCAACGGTAAGGACTTGAAAAAGATTATGGTGGACGGAAAAGAGTTCTTTGGCGGAGACGTAAAGACGGGCTTGAAGAACTTGCCGGTGGAGATGATTGACAAACTGAAAACGTATGATAAACAGTCTGACCTGGCGCGAATCACGGGTATTGATGACGGTGAAGAAGAAACCGTGCTCGACCTGACAGTGAAAAAGGGCATGAACCGCGGATGGTTTGGTAATGCCGATGCTGCCGTGGGTACTGAAGACCGCTATGCAGGGCGTGTGAACTTAAATCATTTTGTGGATAAAACGCAGGTTACGCTTATCGGTTCTGCCAACAACGTGAACAATCAGGGCTTTTCCGGTGGTGGCGGCGGTCCGCGCTGGCGGCGTAATAATGGTCTGAATGCCCCTAAAGAATTGGGTATCAGCTTTGCCACCGAAAACAGCAAGATAGAGTTGGGAGGTAGTGCGCAGTATAATCATAATGATGCTGACATCATCAACATCAATTCGTCCGAACGTTTCTTGCAAAACGGCAATTCATATTCCAACTCCAACTCAGCCAACCGGAACAAGAATTCAACGTTCAGAGCCGACTTCCGCATGGAGTGGAAACCGGATTCAATGACGAACATCATCTTCCGTCCGAACTTCTCTTATGGAAAGACGGACAACGCTTCCACTTCATTGTCGGGAACCTTTAATGCCGACCCGTTCAACTTAGTTGCCAACCCGAACGATTATCTTGATTTCGATTTGATAAATACCGGCGATCCGTTGAAGGATATCCGTGTGAATGCCACGAACAGCGGTACGCTTTCTGACAGTAAGAGCATTTCGACGGACGCAACGTTGCAGATTAACCGTAAGCTGAATGACAGAGGGCGTAATATTACGTTCCGCGGACGTTTCGGCTATGGGGATAATGATAATAACCAGTATACGGAGTCGATGACACGTTACTATCAGATTCCTACTAATCCGGACTCTACTCTGATTCGTAACCAGTTTATCACCACTCCTACCAATAACTATAATTATAGTGCGCAAATCACTTATAGCGAACCTATTGCACAGGCCACATTCCTGCAATTCAGCTATCAGTTCCAGTATAAATATAGTGAGAGTGACAAGACGACGTATGATTTGTATAAAGTCAATCCGGAATGGGGACTGGGCGAACCGCTGCCTGTCGGTTATGAAAACCATGCGGTAGATAGTCTGGGTAAGTATGCCGAGTACAGATATTATAACCATGACGCTTCCGTATCATTGCGTTTCATCCGTCAGAAGTACCAGTTGAGTGCCGGTATGTCTTTCCAGCCGCAGAGTTCCAAACTTTCTTATAAGAAAGGGAATTATATGATTGATACCACCCGTTCCGTATTCAACTTTGCCCCGAACATTGATTTCCGCTACCGCTTTTCCAAAGTAAGCCAGTTGCGTTTCAATTATCGCGGACGTACTGCCCAGCCGAGCATGGAGAACTTGTTGCCGATTGTAGACAACTCCAATCCGCTGAATATCCGTGTCGGTAATCCGGGCTTGAAGCCTTCTTTCACGCACTCCATGCGTTTGTTCTACAATACGTATAATGCGGAGCTCCAACGGGGTATCATGACGCATGCCAGTTTCTCGGCTACGCAGAACAGCATCAGCAACAGTACCGAGTATAACGAGGAAACCGGTGGACGTACCACTACTCCGAAGAATATCAATGGCAACTGGAGTGCATTCGGTATGTTCGGTTTTAATACGGCACTGAAGAATAAGAAGTATACTATCAATTCATTCTCCAATATCAACTATCAGAACAATGTAGCGTATTTGTATAATCAGGAGACTAAGATGGATGATAAGAATACGACAACCGGATTGACATTGAGCGAACGCCTGAACGGTGCTTATCGTAACGATTGGTTTGAGTTCGGTCTGAATGGCTCTATCTCTTATACCGCTGAGCGTAACAAACTGCGTCCGGACAACAATCAGGAACCTTACACTTTCTCTTATGGTGCCAATACGCAGTTGATGGCTCCTTGGAACATGACTTTCACAACGAACATTGCCAACCAGAGCCGTCGTGGTTACACGGATGCAAGCATGAACCGTAATGAGTTGATTTGGAATGCGCAGCTTTCGCAAACTTTCTTGAAAGGTGCGGCGACTGTGAGCTTCGAAATGTATGATATCTTGAAGCAGCAAAGTAATATCAGCCGTTCATTGACAGCGGATGGCCGTTCTGTTTCCGAATATAATGGTGTCAACAGCTATTGCATGGTGCACTTTATCTATCGTCTGAATATCTTTGGCAGCAAGGCTGCCCGTGAGAAGATGCAAGGTAGAGGTGGTTTTGGTCCCGGTCATGGTGGTCCTGGCGGACGTCCCGGTGGTTTCGGGGGAAGACGTTTCTAAAGTAGAACCAGTTATGATTATAAAGTTTCCCCTTCCATTCTCGTAGAAAGAGATGGAAGGGGATTCTGTTTTAACGTTTTCCTGTATCGAAGCAAAAGCCAACATGGAATTCTATTCCTATGTTATGGGGAGATACAACGGGCTGGTTTTCATTAAATTGACCTCCAAACAAATCTTTGGGAAACTTCTTGCTTATAGGAAGAAAACCATATTCTGCACCGACACCGATGAAGAGGAATTTATACTTGAAATCGGCTCCTATGCTCAATCCTATATCTAATTTTTTCGATCCATAGTTCTTATCGAAGGTATCTCGCCAGCTACTCGTGTACTCTGCACTGTAATCTTGTGTAATAAATTCCCCATCATCCAGTTTAGAATGTCGCCATATCTCAGTCTTAGTCTTACCTGCGATGCCATAAGCTATGTATGTACCAGTGCTGAACTGCAATCCGCAGTTTGTGTTTAGAGGTAAATATGCTGCAATCTTTATAGGTAGTTGAACGTAAGTGGCATTTATCTTGGATTTTATTTTTTCATAGAATAAGTAAGTTCCTCCTCCTTCTGCCGAATTCTGTATTAGAGAAGAGTCATCAACAGAGTAATTTTTTCTTAAAAAATGGAGCCCTGTTTGTAACGACCATGTTCGGTTAATCGGGAATTCGACCCCAAAACCGAAGCGGTAGCCAAAGTTCGCATTGTAATTCTCGTTCTTGGTGATGCCGGTCAGTCCGGTTCCGGCTTGTGCGTTAATCTTTACTTGTGAGTAACAGATAGTGGCGGATAAACCCAATAGAAGGGCGATTGGCAGTTGTCTTTTCATATTTCATAGTATTAGTGTATATTTGGCAAATATATGTAAATACTTTAAAGTCAATCTCTTTTTCCTTATAAAAAAATAGGAATTCTTTAATTTTCTCTATATTTGCTTCTGTGATTGATTGGAATTATATATTGAACCAAGTAGCCACCGTTGCTTTTGATATCATTTATTTTGGTGCTATCATCGGAACTATTGTCGTTATCATCCTCGACAATCGTAATCCGGTGAAGACGCTTGCGTGGATATTGGTGCTGATGTTCCTGCCTGTTGTGGGGTTGGTCTTCTATTTCTTCTTTGGACGTAGCCAAAGGCGCGAGCGGGTGATAGGGAACAAGATTTATAACCGCCTGCTCAATAAACCGATGGTAGAATATCTGGCACAGGATGCCTCCACCTTACCTATGGCTTATAGCCGGCTGATCTCTTTATTCCGCAATACCAATCAAGCACTTCCCTTCGACGGCAACCGTGTGGAAACTTACACCAGCGGTGTCTCCATGTTGCAATCCTTGTTGCGTGAACTGGAAAAAGCTCAGAATCATATTCATATTGAATTCTATATCTTTGAAGATGATGCCATCGGGCGCATGGTGCGCGATGTCTTGATAGAAAAAGTCCGGATGGGCGTTGAAGTGCGTGTCATTTATGATGATGTAGGCTGCTGGCATGTCCCCAATCGCTTTTATGACGAAATGCGTGCGGCCGGCATCGAAGTGCGCAGCTTCCTGAAAGTACGCTTCCCATTGTTCACCAGTAAAGTGAACTACCGTAATCACCGTAAGATAGTGGTCATAGACGGTCGTGTAGGTTTCGTAGGAGGAATGAATCTGGCGGAACGTTATATGCGAGGTTTCTCATGGGGCATCTGGCGCGATACACATCTTCTGCTTGAGGGTAAGGCGGTGCATGGCTTGCAGACGGCTTTCCTGCTCGACTGGTATTTTGTAGACCGCACGCTGATTAGCGCTTCCCGCTACTTCCCCAAAGTGGAATCTTTGGGCACTTCCCTGGTGCAGATTGTGACAAGTGATCCCATCGGTCCCTGGAAAGAGATTATGCAGGGGTTGAGTATGGCGATATCCGGTGCAAAGAAATACTTCTATATACAGACCCCTTACTTTCTGCCTACCGAACAGGTGTTGGCGGCCATGCAAACAGCGGCATTGGCGGGCGTGGATGTCCGCTTGATGTTGCCTTTGCGTGCTGATAACCGCCTTACGCATTTAGGCTCTTGCTCTTACCTGGCAGACGTATTGCAGGCTGGTGTGAAGGTCTATTTTTATAAGATCGGTTTTCTGCATTCCAAGCTGATGGTGTCGGATGATGAACTTTCCACCGTCGGTTCTACCAATGTCGATTTCCGCAGCTTCGAGCACAATTTTGAGGTGAACGCCTTTATCTATGACACGGAAACGGCATTGCAGATGCGTGAAGTCTTTCTTCAAGACCAACGGGACAGCGTGCAGATATTCCTTAAAAACTGGGTGAAACGCCCTTGGTGGCGAAAGGCTGCCGAGAGTGTGGTGCGCTTGATGGCGCCGCTTTTATAATTTGAAGAGCGAGAAGTTCACGCTGCCGTATACCCGTCTTTCCACAAAGTTCGGATGATCTTCGAAATTGTCTTTCTTCCCGTGTTCCAAAACGAACAGGCCGTCTTCTTTCAGCAGGTTGTTCTCGAAAATGAGGTCGGGAATCGTTTCCAGTCCTTTCAATTCATAAGGCGGATCGGCAAAAATGAAGTCGAACTGTTCGCGTCCTCCCTTGATGAACTTGAATACATCGCCGCGGATGGGGATGCATTTATCGGTCTTTACTTCCTGCATAATCTTGCAGATAAAGGCGTGGTGATCCCGGTCTTTTTCAATGCTGATTACCCGGTCGCAGCCGCGTGACACTAATTCTATGCTGATACTGCCTGTACCTGCAAAGAGGTCGAGGGCAGATACACCGTCTTCAAAATCCAGGTAGTTGGAAAGTACATTGAACAGATTCTCTTTGGCAAAATCCGTTGTGGGGCGTGCCTTGAAGGTGTGGGGCACGTCGAACCTTCTTCTTTTATATATTCCGCTGATTACTCGCATACTGTTATGGCTTGTAGATCGAGGTTTGTGGCAGGGTTCATGACGAATACCTGCCGGATGAATTTCCGTAGTTCGCTGAGCAGGACTTCCTTGTCGGACAAGTCACCGGTGAGGTGCAGTTCGTCGCGTTCCTGTTCAAAGCCTAGTTGTTTCCATATATATAATAGGTAATAGATACGGTCCGGTGTCTGTTTGCATTCGAAAGAGTTGGCAAGCAACAGGTGGTTGCGGTCGTAGCAATACAGGTCGGCGGCATCTTTCCGCAGGTGTACATACATCTTCCGGCTGTTGCCCAGGTGGCTTTTGCTGGAGAAATATTCGATGAATGAACTTGCCTGTGAATAAAACCTCACATCAGGATACTGTTCGCACAAGAAGGAACGGGCGCTTTTATCCATGCTGAACAATACAACGGTATTGTTTTTCCGTAAAATGTTGTATAGCACAGTTTCGTTTTCCCGCTTCGGATGATTATGATAAAAAAGCATTTCCGTTTGTTCGTCTTCGAAGAACTCAAGCGGTACGAGGGTGAAACGCTTGCCTGCTATGAGTACGTTCACACGCCGGTAAGGATGGTTCAACCATTCTACTTCACGGAAAGTCTGTTTCAGATTGGCTGTGAGGGAGAGTGACTCTTCCACTTTCCGGTCGAAGAAAGAGAGTTCACCTTCTCCCAGAGGGTTGAATACAGAAAAAGAAAATCCATCCGCACTGAGGCGGATGGATAACGTATATTGTTCCGATTTACTAAAGTCAATCGTTTCTATCATACATTGTGAGGATGGGGGATTATTCCCAGTTACCTGCGTTGTTGTTAGCTGTTTCCAAGCTACCGATCATCAGACCGCAGTATTTGCCCAACTTAGTCTGTACGTCTTTCATGTTAGCAATTTCCTGCTTATCCAGACCGTTCAAATAAGTCTCGTACGGAGTCTTCACTTCAAGCAGACAGAAAGGAGCACCTGATTTAGCTGTATCGTTCTTGATAGCCATTTCGAACTGTGCGCCGTTACCGTAAGGTACATATCTCATAGAGTCGGGATTGAAGCCTTTGGGGAACACAGTATCCAGTACGGCAACCCACATTGTATCGCGTTTGAAGTTTTCCAGACCGGCTTTCTTTACTTCATCATACTTACCTGTTTTCTTAGCCTTGTTGATGATAGCGATAGCTTTTCTTTCGGTCATACCGTCTTCCAGCTGCTTGTCATTCAATTCACCTTCTTTGTAGATGAAAGGTAATTTTTGGTTTTTAACAAAGTAAATCAGGGTGTCGAAACTGGCCGTGTACTGTTGGTGGTTAAGGTTACGATACTCCTGCTGTGCTTTACGGATGTCCATTAAACGGGCAATAACTGCCTTCTCTCTGTGCTTTTTAGCCTTTTCAAAATTAATAGGACCCATAATGCTGGTATAGCAGATGTAAATCAATACCACTGCACACAAGCCTAAAACGACATTAAATACTGTTTTCATGATAAATATGTTTTTTAGTTGTTATATTCGTACCGCAAAAATAAAATAAATAATTCTAATGGCGATAGTTCCTGTAACTTTTTTCTATTACAAAAATGATAAATAACTATTTAGAAACGCAAATTAAGGAAATTTTTCCTTATGAACCAACTTTTGAACAAGAAATAGTACTAAAATCATTAGCTACCTTCTTGTTATCTCCCCGTAATGACGCGGTTTTTGTGCTGCGGGGGTATGCCGGTACGGGAAAAACCTCACTGGTGGGAGCGTTGGTACGGACGTTGGACAAGCTGCAACAGAAGTCTGTTCTGCTGGCTCCTACGGGGCGGGCGGCAAAGGTATTTTCCGCTTACGCGGGGCATCCGGCTTTTACCATTCACAAAAAGATTTACCGTCAGCAATCTTTCTCCAACGAGATGAGTAACTTTTCGGTGAATGATAATTTGACCACACACACCTTATATATAGTGGACGAGGCTTCGATGATTTCGAACGAAGGCTTGTCCGGTGCTGTGTTCGGGACGGGGCGTTTGCTGGACGACCTGATACAGTTTGTTTATTCCGGCACCGGTTGCCGTCTGATACTGATGGGGGATACCGCACAGCTTCCTCCGGTGGGGGAGGAGCAAAGTCCGGCGCTGTTTGCCGAGGCACTGAAAGGCTACGGGCTGGAAGTGATAGAAGTGGATTTGACACAGGTGGTACGCCAGGTTCAGGATTCCGGTATCTTATGGAATGCTACCTGCTTGCGCCAGCTCATAGCAGAGGATGCTTGTGAGAGTCTGCCCAAGATAAAGGTGTCAGGCTTTGCCGATATAAAAGTGGTGCCGGGTGACGAACTGATAGACACGCTGAGCACTTGTTATGACCGTGACGGGATGGATGAAACCATCGTAGTCTGCCGTTCGAACAAGCGGGCGAATATATATAATAAGGGTATACGCGCGCAAATCCTCTGGCGGGAGGATGAGCTGAATACGGGTGACTTGTTGATGGTGGCAAAGAATAATTATTATTGGACGGAGAAAAGCAAGGAGATGGATTTCATTGCCAACGGTGAGATTGCCGTTCTCCGCCGGATGCGCCGGACGCGCGAACTGTATGGTTTTCGTTTTGCCGAAGTCCTGCTTGCTTTTCCCGACTACGGGGACTTTGAACTGGAAGTCAATCTGCTTCTGGACACTCTGCACACGGATGCGCCTGCTCTGCCTAAAGCGGACAATGACCGCTTGTTCTATGCCGTTCTCGAAGATTATGCTGATATTTCCATGAAGCGCGAACGGATGAAGAAGATGAAGGCAGACCCGCACTATAATGCTTTGCAAGTGAAATATGCCTATGCCGTCACCTGTCATAAAGCGCAGGGTGGACAGTGGAAGAATGTATTTCTCGATCAGGGGTATATGACGGATGAGTATCTGACACCGGATTATTTCCGTTGGTTGTACACGGCTTTTACGCGCGCCACGGGTACTTTGTATTTGGTGAACTATCCGAAGGAACAGATATTATAAAGGTATTGAAAATAAAAAAAATATCAGCTTCCATGCAGTAATTAACTAAACCATGTATTTCTATTATATGAAATCGAACTAAATAAACTGAAACAATGAAATACATCTACTCTATTCTAATGTTGATTTCACTCTTGTTTGTGGGTACTGCATGCGAGGATGATTACCGTGATATGGTCTTCTTTACGGGTGATGCGCCTATTTACCAGATAGGAACATGTGATAACCTGATCGGTTCCGTTAAACTGTATCTGACTAAACCTGATGGTATGGTTGTCGGTGTGGATGGTGGTGACAATAACTATTCTATAATAAATGGAGACAATGCCATAGCGACTGCTGTTTTTGTAAAGAGTGAGAATGGTTATCAACGTATGCAGGTAACTCCTAAAACAGAGGGGCAGGTTGTAATAATAGTAAGGGACGGTAGTGGCAACTCAGCATCGTTGCAGGTGACGGTAGATGAGCGTGTGAAGTTGGTTTTGTATAAAGTGAAAGAAGGTATAGCAGTTACCGGAGAAGTTACGGAAGAACAAAAAGCTGAAATCACGAATGCTTTTGTGAGTACTTTTACCGTAAAACTGGGAGGAAGTTATGAGTTATTACCGGATAATGAATATGAAATGTGGGAAGGTGGAGTATTGCGTGTCCGTCCGGATGACTCTACGATTGCTCCTATGATAGGACAGTATGAGAGAGTACCGGTTCTTGAGGGTGAGACTGAACGGGCAGGTTTGTTGTTTACTTATAATGAAGAGAAACATCTTTATCGTTCCGGCGCTTTTCCTGAAACCACCAGAACTTCTTTAGAAACTGCACAATGGGATCTTTGGGAGGATGTTACTGAGATTTGTCCGGTAGCTGTTCCGGAGGGATGTAAGGTCTATCATATAGAACGCCTGTCGCAATATAATTATATAGAGAAGAACTAAGAAGGTATACTAATCCGGCCTTTTTTGTCAAGAGAGAATTTATGGATGTTTAACGGAATGGGAGGGCTTCGGCTTTCCCATTTCTATTTTCTGCAAACGGATGGTGTGTTTACTTCAAACAGATGATGCGTTTACCTCGAACAGATGGTGCGTTTTGCTCAAACAAACGGTCTGTTTTTCGTAAACGCATCATCTGTTTGAAGCAAATAAAAACGGAGAAGCAATGCCTCTCCGTTTATTCTGATTTGAAATGGAAGTATCTATAATCTGACGATACAAATATACTACATCCCAAAGGCGATGTCAAGTGTTCCGGTGCTTATTTTATAAATCTTCCTCTAACGAATCCGATACTACGGAGTCTGAAGAGGTGTTTTTGTACTGGTGATATTTGAGTACAAACTCACTGATTTCAGTGACTATTTCCACTGCTGATTATCAAAAGATTACAAGATGTCAATTCTTTGTCTACAAGAAGTTCGGAGTTTGTCGACAAGGAGTTAACTTCCTGTTGACAAACTCCTGACTTCTTGTAGACAGGCGAAGGAAGCGTTTTTCTATTCTTTTACAAAAAGATGAGAAGAAGAAAATAATCCGTTTTTTGCCCCTGCGCTTCATAGTCCGAAACGACACGCTTATACCTGCAACGCCTTACGCACCTATCTGCATCAGCCATCACTGGTATAAGCGTCGGCTCTCACTGGTATAGGCGTCACTCATCACTGCTACAAGCATCAGCTCTCACTGGTACACATGGCCCTCCATGCTGCCCAGTTCTATTAACGCATGCACCGGAAATATCGGATGACCTCAAGATACAGCATGAACTGTTCTCGTACATATACAAACAGAATGAGCGTTACATTGTCTTCATCCCCTTGCTTTGAAATTTCCTAGATTTCGATACTTGGGATAAAGCAGAAAACGCTTTCTACTGTCCGGCAATTTCTTCTGTCGGACGCTGCAAACGTTACGTTTTCTTTTTTACAATATAACGCTCTGTAAGAATATTATTCCTTCGAAAAGGAATTTTTGCTTTAATAATATGGGCTAAGTAACGTTTTAAAAATAAAGTGGTGTAACCGGGCATTTTATTTTCTCCGGTAGGAGAAAAGTTTTTTCCCAATAGGAGAAAAATAATTTAATAACCCGTTGGCGGAATTAATTCGTTTCAATAAATAAAAGTTCCGCTTCCAACAGACTGCAGAGCATGCTCTGTAATCTGTCAAAAGCGGAGCTTCTATATTAAATTAGGTATGAAGCTGAAAAGCAAAATCAAATACCGGCAAGCTCCAGCACCTTTTCTATTGCTGCATTCAGTCCGTCAATGTTCTTTCCACCTGCTGTTGCAAAGTGAGGCTGGCCACCGCCACCGCCTTGAATCAGTTTGGCAGCTTCCTTCACCAAGTTCCCGGCTTTCAATCCGCTGGCTACGAGGTTATCGCTCAACATAACTGTCAGCATCGGTTTTCCTTCATTGATGGTTCCGGCAACGAAGCACAGGCTCTCTGTAATCTCGCCACGCAGTTGGAATGCAATATTCTTAATGCTTTCTGCAGGTATCGGAGCACAAATCTTAATCACTTTTATGCCGTGGATTTCCTGCATATTTTTCAGCAGTCTTTCCTTTATCTGAGCTTCTTTCTCCCTCATGAAGTCTTCCATCTGTTTCTTCAATCCGGCATTCTCTTCAATGTACTTGCGGATGGTTCCGGCCAAGTCGGGTGCATTGTTGAAGAGTGCTTTCAGATCTTTCAGAGTATCTTCGATGGTGTCCATCAATTCCTCCACGCGTGCACCTGTGTAAGCTTCGATACGGCGTACGCCGGCAGCAACGGAACTTTCAGAAACAATCCTTATCATACCGATATTTCCGGTAGCGGCAACGTGTGTACCTCCACAGAACTCAACGGATGAACCGAACTGGATAACACGTACATGGTCGCCGTATTTTTCACCGAACAAGGCTATTGCGCCCAGTTCCTTGGCTTCTTCAATAGGGATATTGCGATATTCCTTCAAAGGTATGTTGGCACGGATTTTGGCGTTCACCAAGTGTTCTACCCGGCGGATTTCTTCGTCCGTCACTTTCTGGAAGTGAGAGAAGTCGAAACGCAGTGAGTCGGGGCTTACCAAAGAACCCTTTTGCTCTACATGCTCGCCCAATACCTCGCGGAGTGCAGAGTCCAACAAGTGGGTAGCCGAGTGGTTGGCTGCGCAGGCAGCACGTTTGTCGGTATCTACGCAAGCCATCATCGGAGCTTCCGGATGTGTGGGTAGTTTCTTGGTGATATGTATCGGAAGATTGTTTTCCTTCTTGGTATCAATGACTTCAATTGTTTCAAATTCGCTGACAAGCGCACCGGTATCACCTACCTGACCACCACTTTCCGCATAGAACGGAGTGTAGTCCAGTACAATCTGATACAACGTCTGGTTTTTCTGTTTCACCTGGCGGTAACGGAGGATGCTTGTTTCATATTCGGTATAGTCGTAACCAACGAATTCTGTCGTTCCTTCTTTCAGCGTAATCCAGTCACCGGTTTCGATAGCGGCGGCATTGCGTGCACGCTGCTTCTGTTGCTGCATTTCGGCATCGAACTCCTTGATGTCGGCAGTCATACCGTTTTCACGGAGAATCAGTTCCGTCAGGTCGAGCGGGAAACCGAAAGTATCATATAAGGTAAAGGCATCTTTACCGCTGATTTCTGTCTTTCCGGCAGCTTTGGCGTCAGCCATTGTCTTATCCAGCAAGCGGATACCGGTTTCCAGTGTGCGGAGGAAGGAGTCTTCTTCTTCTTTGATGACTTTGCCGATCAGTTCTTTCTGGGCTTCCAGTTCCGGATAAGCCTCGCCCATGTTCTCTATCAGAACGGGGAGCAGTTTGTACATGAATGCCTGTCTTTGTCCGAGGAATGTGTAACCATAACGAACGGCACGGCGAAGAATGCGGCGGATGACGTATCCGGCCTTGGCATTTGACGGTAACTGACCGTCTGTGATGGAGAAGGCAATTGTGCGGATATGGTCAGCGATGACACGCATGGCGATGTCCTGCTGATTGTCTTTACCGTAAACGGTGCCTGCCATATTGGCGATAGCTTTCAGTATCGGTTGGAATACATCCGTGTCATAGTTGGATGTCTTGCCTTGCAGTGTACGCACCAGGCGTTCGAAGCCCATACCTGTATCGATAACCTTGGCGGGAAGTCCTTCCAGGCTGCCGTCAGCCTTACGGTTGAACTGCATGAACACGAGGTTCCAGATTTCGATCACCTGCGGATGGTCTTTGTTTACCAATTGGTTGCCGGGCACTTTGGCTTTCTCTTCTTCCGGACGTGAGTCTATATGTATCTCGGAACACGGACCGCACGGACCCGTATCGCCCATTTCCCAGAAGTTGTCATGCTTGTTTCCGTTGAGGATGTGGTCTTTCGGAAGATATTGTTCCCAGAAAGAAGCGGCTTCGTTGTCGCGTTCCAATCCTTCTTCGGGGCTGCCTTCGAAAACGGTGGCATAAAGATTTTTGGGATCAATCTTCAGTACTTCCACCAGATATTCCCATGCCCAGTTGATAGCTTCTTTCTTGAAGTAGTCGCCGAACGACCAGTTGCCCAACATCTCAAACATGGTGTGGTGGTATGTATCGTGGCCTACCTCTTCCAGGTCGTTATGCTTGCCGCTTACGCGCAGACATTTCTGTGAGTCCGCGACTCTTTTATATTTCGCCGGGTGATTACCCAAAATAATATCTTTGAACTGGTTCATCCCCGCATTGGTAAACATCAGTGTCGGGTCATCTTTAATTACCATCGGAGCAGAAGGCACGATCTGGTGTCCTTTGCTCTCGAAGAAACTCTTGAATGAGTTCCGGATTTCATTTGCAGTCAACATACTCTTTTATTTATCTTAATCTATTACTAACTACTACCAACTACTATCTACTTACTACTAACTACTTAGTCTTAATATTCTTGAAAAAACTGTGCAAAGATAGCTAGTTTTTATTACTTTTGCCGTATTAACGAGCGAAATATTTCCAAAAGATGCGCAAAGTTTACTACATTTATAATCCACAGACGCAGACTTATGACCGTATTTACCCTACCGTCAGACAACGGGCGGTGAGCCTCTTGCGCCGTTTATTTATCGGTATGGGGTTGGGTGCGGGCAGTTTCATTGTTCTGCTGATTATCTTCGGTTCTCCTTCCGAGAAAGAATTACGAAAGGAAAATAGCCAACTTCTAGCGCAGTATAATGTGCTTTCACGTCGTTTGGACGAGGCTATGGGGGTGTTGCAGGATGTACAGCAACGTGATGACAACCTTTATCGCGTGATCTTTGCAGCGGATCCTGTACCGTCTGCCATTCGTCAGGTGGGGTATGGAGGCACTAACCGTTATGAGCATTTGATGGATATGGCGAACGCCGACCTGGTAGTGAATACTACCCAGAAGATGGATATGCTCAGTAAGCAGCTTTATATCCAGTCCCGTTCTTTCGACGATGTGGTGGATATGTGTAAGAGCCACGACGAAATGCTGCGATGTATTCCTGCTATCCAGCCCATTTCCAATAAAGACCTTCGCAAGACTGCGTCCGGTTATGGTACGCGTATCGACCCCATTTACGGTACAACGAAATTTCATGCCGGCATGGACTTCTCCGCACCTATCGGTACGGATGTTTATGCCACGGGAGACGGTACGGTGGTGAAGCTGGGCTGGGAAACCGGTTATGGCAATACTGTTGTGATAGATCATGGCTTTGGTTATCAGACTTTATATGGGCACTTGAAAGAATACCGCACGAAACTCGGAAAGAAGGTAGTGCGTGGCGAAGTCATTGCCGGAGTAGGTAGCACCGGAAAGAGTACCGGGCCTCACTTGCACTATGAAGTTCACGTAAAAGGGCAGGTAGTAAACCCCGTTAACTATTACTTTATGGACTTGAGTGCCGAAGATTATGACCGCATGATACAGATTGCCGCCAACCACGGTAAGGTTCTTGATTAATTATGAATAAAGACCTGAAGTTATATTATTCCATCAGTGAGGTAGCCCAGATGTTTGACGTCAACGAATCCTTGCTTCGTTTCTGGGAGAAAGAGTTTCCACAGCTTTCTCCGAAGAAGGGTAGTCGCGGCGTACGGCAATATCGTAAGGAGGATATAGAAACGGTGAAGCTGATTTATCATCTGGTAAAGGAACGGGGTATGACGTTGCCCGGTGCGCGCCAGCGGATGAAAGATAATAAAGAAAATACTCTCCGCAACTTTGAGATTGTGGACCGTCTGAAAGCTATTCGTGAGGAACTGCTCAGTATGAAGAAAGCCCTTGATGGATTTACCTATGAACAGGTGGATGAGTTGAAAAGGGACATTCAGGAAATAGGAGAGTAACCCGGATTTGAAAAACGGACCGGATAAAATAAAAACCGGATTGAACACTGTAGGGATATTCAGTAAATGTCCCTCTTTCTAATAAATTAAGAGAACAGTTTTACTTTACGTGAGCTTTTCTCTTAATTTTTTTCTGTAAAGTCTCAAGTTTTCTATCTTTTTTATAGAATATTATTTACATATTCTTATTTTTTCTTCCCAACGGTACATTATGTATATGCCTTTTTAGGGGAAGTTAAAAACCTCTCCTGTTTTCCTCTTATTATTTTAGTCTGATTATGCAGCCGTTCTTTTTCTCTTTTCGACCTTTTCTATCATACATACCGCATTGGCCGTATGTATTCCAAAGAAAATCCAAAGCATTTCCGTTTTCCTGTTTCTAGCTTTTATTCTGGCCAGTGAGTAATGTTGTTT
>NZ_FQZN01000054.1 GCF_900142015.1 Bacteroides stercorirosoris | reverse complement strand
AAACCTAAACGAGGTTCGATTTCTGAGATTTTTTGTATCTTTACCATGTGTTTTTAGTTTAGATTACCCCCGTTTTGGCCGTCAAACCGTTTTTTAGGGGGAATGCTTAAAGATACAAAAAAGGCAACTAACTCGCAATGAATTAGTTGCCTTAAATTTTATTATTTTTCAATTCATCAAAGGTTCTTCTTCACCGCCTCAATCAATTCCTGATATTCAGCATCCGTCAAGTATACTTTTCCCGGATTCATCTGGAAGGTACCACCATAATCAGGGCCATCCACATACTTCGGAGCAAGATGGAAGTGAAGGTGCGACAATTTATCGGAATATGCACCATAATTAATCTTCTCCGGATTAAACGCCTTTTGCATGGCACGAGTCACACGGGCAACATCTTCCATAAAAGCATTACGGTCTTCATCACTCAATTCATTCAAATCATTCGTGTGGTCTTTGTAAGCCACAAGGCAACGCCCCCTGTATGTTTGTTCCTTAAATAAAAACACACGGGATACACTCAATTCTGCAAACTCAATCATCAGATTGTGCAATGTCTCATTATTCTGACAATACAGACATTCTTTCGGATCACTTTTCATGATATTCTTGGTTTATTATTTATGTTTACGGAGCAAAGATAAACTTTCTATCCTTATTCCATGTCGACATTCTCATTCTTTTGTCCGACTAATTTATACACATCAGCATTTTCTCCTACCACCCAAACAATATCATCTTCCATAAACGGCTCATGCGAATCGGGTGCATGCAAAGCTTCTTCTCCCCTCTCAACGCCTACAATCAAGCAATGATATTGCTCGCGAATACCGGATTCACGCATTGTCTTACCCAGAAATACTGAATGGGCATCCACACGGAACTGGCGCAAAATCATTTCACTCTTTTCAACGACATCAGTTTCTAAAGCCGCAGCCTTTTCCATCTCCGCACCAAACTGATTCAACTCTTCATCGGTAGCTATGACCTGTATCTTATCTTCCGGGAAAAGCCGCACGGAAGCCCCTGGTATATTAATCCTTTTCCTGCCACGAAGAATAGACACAACGTGTACGCCATATTGTTTACCAAAATTAAGTTCGGCAAGCGTCTTTCCCGCCCAAGCCGACTCACCAGGTACCACAAAATCCGTTAAGTGCAAATCACGGGATAACAGACGTCCCGCATATTCGGGTTTCTTTTCACCCAGATATTCGGCACGCATATCCCGATAGCGCAGGTTCTGAAAAAATTTCCGCTCTATCATGATAGATTGCTTCTTCAGCTGGCGGGACAGAATCATCATCGTAACCACCAAAGCCGCCACCCCAAGCAACAGACCGACAGATATTTTAAATAAGCCCGCTATCACGAACATTACAAATGAAACAGCAATCAAGATACGTATGACAATCGTTGCAACCAATGGCGCACGATTGCCACGACTATCATTCCACAGAGTTACAAACTCCACAGAATGGTTCTTTTTTATCATGATGGCCCGCAAGAAAGGAGCTATAAATAAGATAGTAACTACTGCCGCCAACAATTTTCCCCAGATACCGGGCAAATTTTCCTGAAATAACGGAACCAGAAAACGAAAAGACAATGCAATGACGGCTATACTGACAATGGAGTAGATAAGTGTGATTCTTGTCAGGGCAAAGATAAATTTCTTCCATAGACTCTCATGATTCATAGGCTGCGAACCGGAAGCATATCTTGTCAGGAAGGCCATCCATCTATCAGGTAAATGCTTGTCTACAAAATCAGAAGCCGGCTCGGCAAAACGGATCATATAAGGAGTCAGAAAAGTAGTAATGACCGAAACCGCCACCACGATAGGATACAGAAAATCGCTCGTCACATGAAGGGACACGCCAAGCGATGCGATGATAAAGGCGAACTCACCTATCTGCGTCAGACTGAAACCGCATTGCATAGCCGTCTTCAACGGTTGCCCTGACAACAACACTCCCAACGTACCAAATAAAGATTGTCCCAGGATGACCGCCAGCGTAATCACAATAATAGGAAGCGCATACTCCACAATCATAGCAGGATCTACCATCATACCAACCGAAACAAAAAACACCGCACCAAAAAGATCTTTCACCGGCTTTACCAGTCGCTCGATACTCTCCGCTTCCACCGTTTCGGCAAGAATGGAGCCCATAATAAATGCCCCGAAGGCCGCAGAAAAACCAGTACGGGCCGCCATAACAACCATACCGAAACACAAACCAAGCGAAACTATGAGCAAAGTTTCTTCACTCATCAGCTTACGGCAACGCTTCAACAATTCGGGTATCAGGTAGATGCCGACAACAAACCAAAGTATCAGGAAAAAGAGCAACTTCCCAATGCTCTCCAGCATTTCCGTCCCCTCAAAATTATGCCTCACCGCCATAGTGGACAGCATCACCATCAAGACAATAGCAAGAATGTCTTCGAGTATCAGCACACTGAGCACCAATCCGGTAAACTGTTTCTTGCGCATTCCCAAATCATCAAATGCTTTATAAATGATAGTGGTAGAAGACATGGCAATCATACCCCCCAGGAAGATACTATCCATGCGTTGCCAGCCAAAGCCTGTTCCGACAGCGATTCCGAGAAGAATCATGCAGAAAATAATGGTACAGGCAGCAATGATAGCCGCTCCACCCACTTTGACTATTTTTTTAAAGCTAAATTCCAGTCCTAACGCAAACAGAAGAAAAATCACACCGATATCCGCCCACGTCTGTATATTCGCCGTATCCATTACCGAAGGTGTATATGGCATATGAGGACTAGCCAGGAAACCGGCTACGACATATCCCAACACCAATGGCTGTTTCAGTTTCTTGAACAATAGCGTCATGACTCCAGCGCAAATCAGTATCAGAGCCAAATCGTTTATCAAAGTAGCTAAATGTGACATATTATTTGTCCTTTCGTGTTTTTGCTGACAAAAATAGTAATTTTTACAGCACAAAGAATCACAAATTCACAAACTTTTTTTCTTCCAATATTGTTGAACTAACAATCAATCATTTAAGGTATATTATTATGGAAGAAAAGAAAGAAGCCCGTGAAGAACGGAACAGAGAAAAGTTGGCTAATGCCGACTGGGTTATGGCGGAATTTTATGCGAGCTGGTGTCCTCATTGTAAGCGCATGCAGCCTATTGTAGAAGAATTCAAGAAATCAATGGAAGGAGTTCTTGAAGTGGTACAAGTGGATATTGACCAGGAAAGCGCTCTTGCCGATTTTTATACAATCGAAATGTATCCTACATTTATATTATTGAGAAAAGGCGAGCAACTTTGGAGGCAATCCGGAGAGTTACCCCTGGAAAGACTGGAAAAAGCGGTGAAGGAGTTCAAATCCTGATTGAAGACAGTATTCTTGATTGGCGCGCTATTTTGTGCATAAAATACAAAAGAGGAATGATTCACTACAATTTTCTTCAAAGTCACCGAAGTTTGGCAAGATTCTATTGAAGTATTATTGCTTTATCTCCTTTCTTCTTTGCCTTCATACACACAGTTTATCACACTCGTAATCAACATAATAGGGTTGACTACAGTTGTGGTTTACGTGCTTCACGACTGTGGTTTGCATGCTTCACAATTGTGAAGCACGCAAACCACAGCTGTAAACACTAATATAACATTGTCTACCAACAGAATAAACATACGAAGTTAATCTTATAAAGATAAGCTATTGACATTTACATTCCCTACACCAAGACAGTGAAAGTGGGCGGCAAATGGAATGCAACATTAAAGAAATCTATCGAAATGCAGCGTATTTTCCATCATTTTGAAGAGAATATGCAGAAAAATAAGGGGTGGTAAAATGGCACATTTATGCAGTAAACAGACATTAACTCGAAGAGAAGCAACACAATAGCTTCTTTTCAGGCCGGTGTAGGCAACTTTACCTACACCCTGTTTTAATTTACTTCCACCACCGTTCTACATCCGATGAATAGGGGGATACAGAGTGAGGGTGTAAGCGTGTAGGTAAAAGTATGCGTAAACTACATGTAGGGATTTTGCTCTGCTTGGACATACACCTACCTACAACTTATTACTCAAATAATCCGTCAGGCTATCTTCTCGTTCCAACCCGAACTTCTTTCGCAAACGATAACGAATGGTCTCGACACCACGAACGGAAATATTCAACAGAGGGGCAATCTCTTTAGTAGAAAGGTTCATCTTCAAATAAGCACACATCATGCGCTCATTGTTAGAAAGGTCGGGATGCTGAGCATGGAGACGCTTCATGAAGTTGTTATGAATCAGATCAAACTGCTCCTCTATACGCTTCAGAACCTCATCGCTCTGAATATTGGAATCAATTTTGCCGTTTATCACCAAAAGGAGCTGCTTACCTTCACGAGCCCCCTCTCCTTTCAGCGAAGAAGCCACCTTAAATATTTCCGATTTAATCTCTGTCAGCATCTCATTTTTACGCACAAAGTTTATCATGAGGTTCGCCATTTCCTGACTCTTATGCTGGAGATCATATTCCAGTTTTTCTTTTTCCAATTGCATAATCTGCTTCTCACGGCGGGATTTTTCAGCTTCAAATTCTTTCTCCATTTCATGCAATTCTTTGTCCTTCTCTACAACCGCCTGTTCTTTCTTCCGTCTCACACGAACATCATCCCAACGGTAGACATACCATAATCCCAAAAACGCGATGACAAAATAACAAATATAAGCAGGAATGCTGCGATACCATGGCGGAAGAATCCGAAAGGAAAGTTCATCTGACGAAGTGGTGCCGTCCGGATAAATCACTTTTACTTCAAAAGTATAATCTCCCTCAGAAAGATTACTGTACTCCTTGGTACGTACGGTAGTATAATCCGACCAGGGACCTCCGTTCAGGCGATACTGAAAACGAACATCATCACCGCCCAAAGCTATAAAAGAAAGGCTATAATCAAAGCGGACAGAATTGGAAGTATAGTCAATAGCGAGAGAGGGTTTCTTTCCGAGAAAATTGGCCGTAAACACCAACGAATCCTTGGGATAGGTAAGATGCATATTCCGGATATAGACAGTATGAGTCAAGTCTTGCCGATGCTTCACCGCCGGAAGAGTGAATAAAGCAAAACCTTCTTCACTCGGAATCACTATAAGAGAATCCGAAAGAGGAACAATCGCTTCATAAGGAGGCACAAGCTCCAGCAAAGACGTACGAATAGGATTTATACTGGTATTAGCTCCCCTTTTATAAGTCCCCAAATTGGCGATACAGATTTCATGCGGACTCAGACTGATGAGATGGTCATGATATTCCAACAGGCGGGTATAAGGTACAGCTCCATTCAACAGATTGTTCAGATCATTGCAGGGCTCCATCATATCTTTATGAATATTATATTTATAGATTCCCTGCGGAGTAGCAAAATAGACACGACCTTCTATCTTGGCAACATGTATGTCGCGTTCCACCGGAAACCCTTCTGCCATACCATAAGATTTCATACTGACCTGCCGGGTTAAATCTTCACTCAACTCAATACGCATAAGTGTACCGGAATTATAAACCCATAAGACTCTGGCGGATTCCTGCTCGAACAAACGGCACGAATCCATAAATCCATCGACCTTGCAAAGCACACTCCACTCTCCCGCTTTCTTCTCCAAAAGGTAAATGCCATTATAAACCCCGACAAACATACGGTCGGGATGTCCCACAACCTCTTGACAATACCAAGCACCCGTTATATCCGTTATACGGCGCATACTTGTACCTTTTATCTGAAAAATACCACGGTCGTGAAGACAAAAGAGCTCGTCGCCAATCTTACAAAGGTTCCAGACCTGACCGCTGGATTGAGGTATAGGATGAATATCAGGCAAATCGCCGTTCAACTTTACCGGATAGGAAGTATAATAAAGTCCGCGATTGGTGCCCAAATAGAGGTAACCGCCTTCTACGGCAGCCGTATAGCCTGTACCGTAAGAATAGGGATATGAGTACAGATTGGTAAAAGGAGAACTTAGAGAAACATAGTCCACTCCACTATCCAACCCTGCCCACAAATTCCCCTGACTATCAAAAGCAACAGAAAGCACAGTATTATTGCGCAATCCGTTATTCTCGTTGAAGTATTTCAAACCCATGGTAGCACAATCTATCAATAGCAGCCCCTTATGAATAGTTCCCAAAGCAATCTTATCATCCTGGGCAGCTACACAAAAGACCTCGTTCTCCCGCATGAAGTCTTCAGCACCGGTGGTAAAAGGTACGGTAGTGCGCCCGTTGCAATAAAACAAGCCATCGTATGCCGTAACAATTATAACGCCTCCGCCTTTATGGGGAATAATGCCGCGAATACGATTGGAGGCCAGCGAATCAGCCCCTTGTAGAGGAAAAAAAGTATTTCCGACCAATACCCATACCCCACGGTCGGTTCCTATATAAAGAATACCATTCACCATATTGGAGCAGTCTATTTTGGCATCCATCTCAATAGTGGCATATTTTCCGTTCAGGTATTTCACCACGCGGTCGTCTCCTTGCACATAAAGAATATTATCCGCTTCGTGAATCCCCCACACATTGCCAAGAAGACGGGAAGCATCGCCAAGCGAATCGGACATGCAATGATAAACCAACTCACCATCATCCAACGGTTCATAATAACCAAATTCATTAATACCCCCTGCATAGATTCTTTTCTGAGTAGTGGACGCCAATACAGAACGCACATCTGAAAAGTTATTCATCGGAAACACCGTCCAGACATTTCCGTCAAACTGTACCATGCCGTTCTTATTTGCAAAATAAACCCAATGGTCATCATAAGGGGCTATCTGCCAGGTTTGCGTACCTTTACCATAAAGACTCTTATCGAAGTTGACAATGAAACTATTCCAACCGGCAAAGACTTTGCCAAAAGGTATCAAAAATAGAAATATAAGGACCCAATATGAAGAGTAAGGTTGTATCCGTATCATATATATTAGATTTTAAGAAACAAAGCTATTACTTTTTTCGTAAAAAGCAATAAAAAAAGAGATACATTCTTTGTCAGAACATATCTCCTTTCTTGAGCCTCTTGTCGGATTCGAACCAACGACCCCGAGATTACAAATCACGTGCTCTGGCCAGCTGAGCTAAAGAGGCGGGTGGGTAAGCTTACTATATCGCGCCGCTACAACCAACTACCTTTGCTGCGATCAAGCCCTGGAGGATTCGAAGGGAGCTGGCCGTATAGGACTTACCCGTATTTTCGTTTGCGGGTGCAAAGGTAGGCATTTTTATTAAACTTGCAATAGTTTGCCCAAACTTTTTTCAACTTTAACAAGAATACAAAGGTTACAAACAATATTATTTATACCTTTGCGCCCATATTCCTAATGAAAGATGACAGAAAACAGAGGTTACTTACAACGATATGCCATGCTATTCGGCACTTACCTGGGGGGATTTTGGATTTTGAAGTTCATTCTGTTCCCTTTGGGGTTAACTGTACCATTCTTACTTTTCCTTTTCGGAGGGCTGACCCTATGCGTGCCTTTCATGGCATACTATTATGTACGCATGTATCGCAACCATGTATGTGGCGGTACTATCAGTTTCCTCCACGCGTGGATTTTCACCGTATTCATGTATATGTTTGCCGCATTGCTCACGTCCGTGGCACATTACATTTATTTCCGTTTCATAGATCAAGGTTTCATACTGAACACATACGAAAGTTTACTGAATAACTTTGAAGCAAACATCCTGCCGGGAATGGAAATATATATCGAACAGTTGAAAGATGCTTTGAGCGTGATGCGTTCATTGTCTCCGATAGAAATCACTATGCAATTGATGTCCCAGAATGTTTTCTACGGATCGTTGCTTGCCATTCCTACTGCTTTGTTTGCCATGAAGCGGCCACCGGCTGACCACATAGGCGGAAGATAAGGTAATAGAGTGGTAAAATGATAAAATGGTGATTAAAAGTAATTTCAATCGTAAATCGTTAACGTACCTATGCGATAAAGATTAAGTAATATGTCATGACCATAGGGAATAAATCGTAAATAAGAAAGATGGATATTTCAGTTGTCGTTCCTTTGTATAATGAAGAAGAGTCTCTTCCGGAACTGTATGCATGGATTGAACGGGTGATGAAAGCTAACGGTTTTTCATACGAAGTAATCTTCGTGAATGACGGCAGTACCGACCGTTCCTGGCAGATTATCGAAGAACTAAGCCGGAAGTCGGATACAGTGCATGGCATCAAGTTCCGTCGCAACTATGGGAAGTCACCGGCATTATTTTGTGGTTTTGAAAAGGCACAGGGAGATGTAGTCATCACAATGGATGCAGATTTGCAGGACAGTCCTGACGAAATCCCCGAACTATACCGAATGATTACAGAAGATGGTTACGACCTGGTGTCCGGTTGGAAAATGAAGCGATATGACCCGATTTCGAAAACCATTCCTACGAAATTATTCAATGCAACCGCCCGGAAGGTATCCGGAATAAAGAACCTGCACGATTTCAATTGCGGACTGAAAGCCTACAGAAAAGACGTGGTAAAGAACATCGAAGTATATGGTGAAATGCACCGCTATATCCCCTACCTCGCCAAGAATGCAGGTTTCAATAAAATCGGAGAAAAAGTAGTCCAACATCAGGCACGTAAATTCGGGAAGACGAAATTCGGTGGACTGAATCGTTTCTTCAATGGATATCTGGACTTGATTTCACTTTGGTTCCTGTCAGCTTTCGGAGTGAAACCGATGCACTTCTTCGGGCTCTTGGGTTCATTGATGTTTGTCTTTGGTTTTATCTCGGTAGTCATTGTGGGAGTTATGAAGCTGTATCATATGCACAACGGAATGCCCTACCGCCTGGTTACGGACTCCCCCTACTTCTACTTGTCGCTGACCGCCATGATTATCGGAACACAATTGTTCCTTGCAGGCTTTCTCGGCGAACTAATCTCGCGCAACGCTCCCGAACGAAACAAATATCAAATAGAAAAAACAATATAAGGCCATGAGAAAATTAGTAAAACTGGTATTGCTTTGTCTGATTGCTTATCCCATTGCCAGCATCGTCTCTTCGTGTTCGGAAGAAGAAGATTGCTCTATGAATGCACGCCCGATGATGCAATGCTATCTCTATATCATAGATAGGGAAAACAACAATAGGGTGCTGAATGATACGCTCGATTCGCTGACCATTACGGCTCTGGAAACAGACTCCATTATTCTTAATAACGAGAAAAGAGTGCATGGATTGTCATTGCCGTTGCGCTATACGGCCGACTCTACCGTACTAGTATTCCATTATAGCAAAGATCCCAAGATTAAAAAAGATACAATCATCATCCGTCAGAAAAACACCCCCTATTTCCTTTCGATGGATTGCGGCTATCAAATGAAGCAGAGTATCACAGGCAGAGAATATAGCCGCCACATTCTTGACTCCATATACATTCAATCAAAAGAAGCAAGCATCAATGGAACGGAAAATCTTAAGCTCTTTTATCGCAATTAGCCTGGTGCTTTATTTGCTGACGGGACTTCCGGCACAAGCGCAGAATAGCAACCAGCCCCCCGCTTCCAATCCGCCAAAGGAGCAAAAGAAGGATACGGATGCAGAGGCTTTCCCGCTATACAACGGTGTAACCGTCAGTGTAGACTTATGGGGTATTGGAAGCAAAGTTCTCGGAGGGGATTTTCTCAGTTCGGAAGTGGCCGTCGATGTTAATCTAAAGAACCGCTTCTTCCCGATAGTGGAACTCGGATATGGTGGAACCGACGCATGGAATGACAATGGCACACACTACAAAAGCAGTGCGCCTTATTTTCGCATCGGAGTGAATTACAATGCTCTTTATAAAAAGAAATTCGATAATTTTCTGTTTGTCGGTTTGCGCTACGCTATGAGTAGTTTCAAGTATGACGTTGAGGCCCTTTCCGTAGACGACCCCGTTTATGGTGGAGCTATCGGGAATCCCAACCAAATGGATGACATCTGGGGCGGTAGCGTTCCTTTCAATCATAAGTTGAAAGGGTCGATGCAATGGTTTGAATTCTGCGTGGGTATCCGTGCACATATCTGGAAGCAATTCTATATGGGTTGGGGATTACGTTTTAAATTCCGCACCAGTTCATCTACGGGAGAATATGGCGACCCGTGGTATGTACCGGGATTCGGCAAATATGGCTCAAACACGATGGGCGTAACTTATACAATCACTTATAAACTACCATTCTAAAAACTTATGACCGGATTAGAGATTTGGCTTCTTGCCCTGGGCCTCGCAATGGATTGCTTTGCCATATCCATTGCCAGTGGTATCCTTCTAAAACGTACGCTATGGCGGCCCATGCTAACCATGGCGTTTTTCTTTGGATTGTTTCAAGCTATCATGCCACTTCTCGGGTGGATAGGTGCCAGCACGTTCAGTCACCTAATAGAGAGTCTGGACCACTGGATTGCTTTCGCTATCCTCGCCTTCTTAGGCGGACGCATGGTCAGGGAATCTTTCAAAGATGAAGATTGTAAAAAAGAATACGACCCGAAAAGCCTGAAAGTAGTATTGGCACTGGCCATAGCAACCAGTATTGACGCATTGGCCATTGGAGTATCATTCGCATTCCTGGGTATACGGGATTTTTCGGAGATACTATCGCCCGTTTCTATCATTGGATTCGTATCTTTCGCTATGTCCCTTATAGGATTGATGTTTGGTATTCGTTTCGGTTGCGGTATCGCACGTAAACTACGCGCAGAGCTTTGGGGAGGTATCATCCTGATTATTATCGGAACCAAAATATTAATAGAACATTTGTTTTTCAGTTAAACCCCACCTTATGGAAAAAAAAGTACAGAGAAACTTCTTATGGATTGCCCTGCTCATACTGGGAACAATCTGGATACTTGCACGCCACAACCGTACAGAACCTTACACCACCGTGAACGGACTGATATTCGGTACGGTTTATAAAATCACTTATCAATATGATGGCGACCTGAAAGCTGAGATAGACGACGAGTTGAAGCGTTTTGACGGTTCGTTGTCTCCTTTCAATGACACGGCCACCATCACCCGGATTAATCGCAACGAAGACATAGTGCCGGACACGTTCTTCACCAATGTATTCAACCGTAGTATGGAGATTTCCAAAGAGACGGATGGTGCATTCGATATTACGGTTGCTCCGTTGGCAAATGCCTGGGGTTTCGGCTTCAAGAAAGGGGCATTCCCCGACTCGGCCATGATAGATAGCTTGTTGGAAATCACCGGATATACCAAAGTAGCTTTATCCGAAGAAGGGAAAGTAGTGAAACAAGACGCTCGTATGATGCTTTCGTGTAGTGCCGTCGCCAAAGGGTATGCGGTGGATGTCATCGCACAATTCCTTGCAAAGAAGGGCATTAAGAACTTCATGGTGGACATAGGCGGAGAGATTGTGGCACGTGGAGAGAACCCGAAGAAAAGCTCGTGGAGAATTGGTATCAATAAGCCCGTAGATGACTCATTATCCATCAATCAGGAATTGCAAACGGTGCTGAATGTGAGCGATGTGGGCATTGCCACTTCGGGCAATTATCGTAATTTCTATTACAAGGACGGAAAGAAATATGCACACACCATAGACCCGAGAACGGGGTATCCTGTGCAACACAACATCTTATCCGCTACCGTAGTGGCCAAAGATTGCATGAGTGCCGACGCTTATGCCACCGCATTCATGGTAATGGGGCTGAAAGAAGCGGAACGCTTTGCCAATGCACACCCGGACATTGATGCTTGCTTCATCTATACAGATGAGAAAGGAGAACTCCAAATCTATTATACGAAGGGGATGGAAAGGTTTATAGAAAGAAAATGATAATTTAGACTAATAATCACTTTATAAAAACACCGTTGAAATGAAAGGGCTCTATACTATTTTGCTTTTAATTGTCTCTAATATCTTTATGACTTTCGCATGGTACGGCCATCTGAAGTTACAAGATATGAAAGTGATCACAAACTGGCCGCTTTATGCCATAATCCTCTTTTCATGGAGTATCGCTCTTGCGGAATATTTTTGCCTGGTTCCCGCCAATCGCATTGGTTTTATTGGTAATGGCGGACCTTTCTCACTGATACAACTAAAGATTATTCAGGAGGTGATTACGCTTATCATTTTCACCGTTTTTACTACTATCCTTTTTAAAGGTGAAAGCTTGCATTGGAACCACTTTGCGGCATTTGTTTGCTTGGTGCTGGCGGTGTATTTTGTGTTCTATAAATGATGATTTAGCGGGCGGATGCCCGCTAAATCATCATTTTCTTAGGCAAAAGTTCTTCCTGAACATTAGTCATACTCCCCCAAAGACTATAACGGGCTTCCGGGTTCATCTCTTCCAATTGATGCAAAACCTCTTTCATGTCGCTACGATGAGATTGCGCTTCATACGGGCAATTCTTCACTTGTTTGCGATATCCCCTGATTTGCGCCAGTTCCACTAAATCAGCCTCATGCACCAGACACATCGGACGGATAATCGTCATATCAAATTTCTTCATAACCAAGCGGGGAGGCATGGAGCTGAATGCTCCCTGAAAAGTGATATTCATCAATAAAGTCTCCAATATATCATCCATGTGATGCCCTAATGCTATTTTATTACATCCTTGTTCTTTGGCTACCGTGAATAATGCCTTCCGCCGATTCCATGAACAGAGGAAACAAGGAGACTTACGGGTATCTGTACTTGCATCGAATTCCGTCTCATACAACACAAAAGGTACCCCCCACGACTCTACATATTCACGCAGATATGCCAAATCACTCTGATAAGGGATATTCTTCATAACCACATGCACGGCAACTACCGAAAAACCGGGCTTATAGATGCGAGCACGTCTCGCCAACAACTCTACCAACGCCAAAGAATCTTTGCCGCCGGAAAGTCCGATAAGAATCTTGTCACCGTCCTCTATCAGACCATATTCCACCAGTCCTTTGCTAAACCGCTTTTCAATGCGGCGAATGGTTTTCTCTTCTTCGGTAAATTGCGCCATGATGATTTTAGCTTTTGTTGCTTGTACTCCTTGTTACTCGTAGCTTTTTGCGGTGCAAAAGTAAGAGAAAAGAACGATTTAAGGAAGAATTAACAAAAT
Organism: Bacteroides stercorirosoris; assembly: GCF_900142015.1. GTDB lineage: Bacteria > Bacteroidota > Bacteroidia > Bacteroidales > Bacteroidaceae > Bacteroides > Bacteroides stercorirosoris. The sequence goes on along the minus strand of NZ_FQZN01000054.1, from coordinate 9,942 downwards.
TGAATAACGGAATTCAGCATTATTCCCGATTAATTTGTATTTTTGAACATTAGAATTTGTAAGTTGGATAACTAGCATGAAAAAGAGATATATTTCATTCCTTCTATTTTGCCTTGTATTAGCCGGTGCATCAGCACAGACATTAGAACAAGCAAAAGCCTTCTACAAAAAAGGGCAATATGAGAAAGCCAAACCCGTTTTCAAGAAATTCGTCAAAACACAACCTGCAAACGGAAACTATAACTTGTGGTATGGTGTGTGTTGCCTGGAAACAAGAGAGCCTGATGTGGCCGTAAAATATCTGGAGACGGCCGTAAAAAAACGTATTCCGAGCGGCCAGTTATATCTGGCGCGCACCTATAATGACTTATACCGCTTCGAAGATGCCATCAAATGCTATGAGGAGTATATCAGTGACCTGAGCAAAAGAAAAAGACCGACCGCAGAAGCTGAAAAACTTCTGGAAAAAAGTAAAGCAAATTTCCGCATGCTGAAAGGTATCGAAGAAGTTTGTATTATTGATAGTACCGTAGTAGACAAAGAACGTTTTCTGGAAGCTTATAAGATTAGTCCCGAGTCAGGTAAACTATTCACATATAACGACTTTTTCCAAAATAAGGAAGAAATGGAAGCCACCGTATATGAAACAGAACTTGGCACCAAGATTTATTACGGTGAACGTCAATCCGACGGTAAACTTAGCATCCTTTCCCGCAACAAGATGCAAGGCGAATGGGGAAAAGGTAGTTTGCTACCCAGCAGCATCAACGATTCCATCAATGCCAATTACCCGTATGTGCTGACCGACGGCGCAACCATCTATTATGCGGCCGATGGCGAAAACTCAATCGGAGGATACGACATATTCGTTACCCGCTACAATACGAATACCAATACCTATCTGACCCCGGAAAACGTAGGAATGCCGTTCAACTCCCCCTACAACGACTATATGTTCGTTATTGACGAGTTCAACAACCTCGGATGGTTTGCTTCCGACCGTTATCAACCGGAAGGCAAAGTCTGCATCTATGTATTCATTCCCAACTCTTCCAAACGAGTGTACAATTACGAAGGAATGGACAAGAAAAAGGCCGTCCGACTTGCCCAAATTCATTCACTGAAGGATTCTTGGGTAGATCAAAATGTCGTATCCGATGCGAAACGCCGCCTACAAGCCGCAATAAATGAAAAGCCACAAGCCGAACGGGCACACGACTTCGAATTTGTCATTGACGACCATACCACGTATTATCAATGGAGTGATTTCAAATCACCTCAAGCCAAGAATCTATTCAGCAAATACCGCCAACTGGAAAAAAGTTACAGGCAACAACTGAATAAACTGGAAGAGCAACGCACGTTGTACTCCCGAGCCAATGAAAGCGATAAAGCCAAGCTGGCCCCTGCCATACTTGATCTGGAAAAGCAGATGCGACAATTGTCGGACGAAGTGGAACGCGCCGCCATCAAAGTGCGCAACACCGAAAAACAAACTTTAAAACCCTAATAATTATGGACATACTCATCATCATCGTACTCATCATTGCGGCGGTCATCCTGTTCCTGGTAGAACTGTTCGTCATCCCGGGCATCAGCGTAGCCGGATTCCTGGCAGGTGGTTGCATCATCTTTGCCAACTACTACGCTTTCACCTATCTGGGCACCACAGGCGGGTTCATCACGCTCGGCATATCGGCAATAGCCTGCATAGGTTCGCTGGTCCTGTTCATGCGCTCCAAAACGCTGGACAAGATTGCGCTAAAAAAGAACATCACATCCAAAGTAGACCGTACGGCCGAAGACCAAGTGAAAGTCGGTGACACGGGAGTAGCTTTCACACGTCTGGCATTGATTGGAAACGCTGAATTTAACGGCAACATTGTGGAAGTGAAATCCATGGATGGCTTCCTGAATGAGAAGACCCCTATCATCGTAAGCCGCATCACAGATGGTGTGATTATGGTAGAAAAGATAAAAGATTAGTATTCACACTTAAATATCGTATAAATCATGAACGTAGACTCTATGTACTTAACTGCCTTTCTTGTGATAGGAGGCATTATCTTCATCGTACTGTTCTTCCACTATGTTCCTTTCTTCCTATGGTTGTCCGCCAAAGTTTCGGGAGTCAGGATTTCATTGGTGCAATTGTTTCTAATGCGTATCCGTAACGTGCCCCCCTACATCATTGTGCCGGGCATGATTGAAGCGCACAAAGCCGGACTGAGCAACATCACCCGCGACGAGCTGGAGGCTCACTACCTTGCCGGCGGACACGTGGAAAGAGTGGTTCATGCATTGGTGTCCGCCTCCAAAGCGAACATCGAATTGTCCTTCCAGATGGCCACCGCCATCGACCTTGCCGGACGTGACGTGTTCGAAGCGGTTCAGATGTCGGTAAACCCGAAGGTGATTGACACTCCTCCCGTGACGGCCGTGGCTAAGGATGGTATCCAGTTGATAGCAAAGGCTCGTGTGACGGTGCGCGCCAATATCCGCCAATTGGTGGGTGGTGCCGGTGAAGACACTATTCTGGCACGTGTGGGCGAAGGTATCGTATCTTCCATCGGTTCGTCCGAAAACCACAAGTCGGTATTGGAAAATCCGGATTCAATCTCTAAATTGGTGCTCCGCAAAGGGTTGGATGCCGGTACGGCATTCGAAATCTTGTCCATTGATATTGCTGATATCGACATAGGTAAGAACATCGGTGCGGCATTACAGATTGACCAGGCAAATGCGGATAAGAACATTGCCCAAGCCAAGGCTGAGGAACGTCGCGCAATGGCCGTGGCCAGCGAGCAGGAAATGAAGGCGAAAGCTCAGGAAGCCCGTGCAAAGGTGATTGAGGCAGAAGCCGAAGTGCCTAAGGCTATGGCAGAAGCATTCCGTAGCGGTAATTTGGGTATCATGGATTATTATCGGATGAAGAACATCGAAGCCGATACTTCCATGCGCGAAAACATAGCCAAACCTACAGGTAATAACTCAAACCAGCCATTGAGTAAATAACCCGGTAAAAATATTATCCCCGAAAAAACGTCGGAACCGGTGAACAGTAATCCCGTTCCGGCGTTTTCTTTTTTACGAACATATTAACCCATAAAATCCAGCATATGAAAAAGTATTTTGCATCTTCCGAACTCATCATCAATGATGATGGTTCCGTATTCCACCTACACGTAAAGCCGGAATGGCTGGCAGACAAAGTAATCTTGGTGGGCGACCCGGGACGGGTGGCATTAGTAGGCTCGCACCTTGAGAATAAAGAGTGTGAAGTAGAAAGCCGCGAGTTCAAAACCATTACCGGTACCTATAAAGGCAAGCGAATCACGGTGGTTTCCACGGGCATCGGTTGCGATAACATCGACATCGTGATGAATGAGTTGGACGCTCTGGCAAACATTGATTTCAATACGCGCGAAGAGAAGCCCCAACTCCGCCAACTGGAACTGGTGCGTATCGGCACTTGTGGCGGTCTTCAACCCAATACCCCTGTAGGTACATTTATCTGCTCGCAAAAGTCCATCGGTTTTGATGGCTTGCTGAACTTCTATTCGGGACGCAATGAAGTGTGCGACCTGCAATTTGAACGCGCCTTCCTCAACCACATGGGATGGTCGGGAAACATGTGCGCCCCCGCTCCTTACGTGATTGACGCCAATGCCGAATTGATTGAACGCATTGCCGCCGATGACATGGTGCGTGGCGTAACCATTGCCGCCGGTGGCTTCTTTGGTCCGCAAGGGCGCGAGTTGCGCATTCCGCTGGCCGACCCGAAACAGAATGAGAAAATCGAGAACTTCGAATACAACGGTTATCGTATCACCAATTTCGAGATGGAAAGCTCCGCACTGGCAGGTTTGAGCCGCCTGATGGGACACAAAGCGACCACGGTATGCATGGTGATTGCCAACCGCTTGATAAAAGAGGCTAATACGGGCTACAAGAATACGATTGACACATTGATAAAAATCGTACTGGACAGAATTTAAGTTTACCCCGAAAAAGTCTATCTTTGCAATCCAAATAACGAAAATATATGATGAACCAGGATACTATCTGTGCTATAGCCACGGCTCAAGGGGGAGCAATCGGGAGCATACGTGTCTCAGGACCGGATGCCATCAGCATAACCAGCCGCATCTTTACTCCGGCAAAATCGGGTAAGACCCTGACTGAAAGCAAACCTTACACACTGACTTTCGGACGGATATATGATGGCGGGGAAATTATCGACGAAGTACTTGTCAGCCTCTTTCGCTCCCCGCACTCTTATACGGGAGAAGATTGCACGGAAATCACCTGCCACGGTTCCAGCTATATCTTGCAACGGGTGATGCAACTACTCATCCATCAGGGTTGCCGCATGGCCCAGCCGGGCGAATACACCCAGCGCGCCTTCCTGAACGGGAAGATGGACCTGAGTCAGGCGGAGGCCGTGGCGGACCTGATAGCCTCGTCGTCCGTCGCCACCCACCGCCTTGCCATGAGCCAGATGCGTGGAGGGTTCAGCAAAGAGTTGGCGGACCTGCGCAACCAGTTACTTCATTTCACATCGCTTATTGAGTTGGAGCTGGACTTCAGCGACCATGAAGAGTTGGAGTTTGCCGACAGGACCGAGCTTTGCCAATTGGCGGATAACATTGAGGCGGTCATCTCCCGCCTTGTACACTCGTTCAGCGTAGGAAATGTAATAAAGAATGGAGTTCCCGTAGCCATTATCGGTGAGACAAATGCCGGGAAATCGACCCTGCTCAATGCCTTGTTGAACGAAGACAAGGCCATTGTGAGCGACATTCACGGCACCACGCGAGATGTCATTGAGGACACCGTAAACATGGGTGGAGTCACGTTTCGTTTTATTGACACGGCGGGCATCCGGGAGACGAATGACACCATTGAAAGTCTGGGCATAGAACGCACGTTCCAGAAGTTGGAACAGGCCGAAATTGTGCTCTGGATGGTAGATGCAACGGATGCCGCTTCGCAAATCAACCAATTGTCCAAGCAAATACTTCCGCGTTGCGAAGGGAAACACTTGATTCTTGTATTCAATAAGGCAGATTTAGTGACCGATGCTTCAAGCGTCGTCCCTGCCGGTTTTCCGGACAATGTGCAATCTATTGCTCTATCTGCCAAACGGAGGACAAACATTGATGAATTACAACAAATATTGGTAAGTGCCGCTAATCTTCCATCGGTGACACAGAACGACGTAATCGTTACAAATGTTCGTCATTACGAGGCTCTTACGCATGCTTTGGAAGCGATAAAGCGTGTACAAGAGGGGTTAAGAAGCAATCTATCCGGGGATTTCGTGTCTCAGGACATCAGGGAGTGCATTTTTCATTTAAATGACATTGCGGGAGAGGTGACGAATGACATGGTGTTGAGAAATATTTTTGAGCATTTTTGCATCGGGAAATAGCAGTATATAATCAATTGATTATCAATATATTATACAATATACAATAGAAAGTAAAAGAAGAAACAGTCCAACTTAGATAACATTGATAATCAACACATTAAATGCAAAGGAATAATAAAGTATTGTATCAATTTTTCATAATTTTGTCCCCCGTTTGTTCCCTGAACGGATACAAGGGACAAAATTCTGTCCCTCATACAATTTAACAGTGATAAATAAGCAAATTTTATCAGTACCACTAAAACTTATCCAAATTACAGATAATATTCGAATAGAACTGAATTGTTTTTTCAGCCAAAATAGATTCTGATAATCAAGCGATTGGTATATTTGAATATAACAGCAGAAATCATCACCAATGAGATTTCATATAATACATTTGATAAATATTCCCAACCATTATTGCGAAGTATTCGAATCATGGCATATTGAACATCCTCTTAAGTCTCACAGTGATTTTTATAGGGTGATTTGAAGAATTCACTGAAAAATATTTGGAGTATTGCGAAATTATTCTGTACATTTGCGCCTCTTTTGAAAATTTACAATGCAGCAAAATAGAATGAACATATTATCCCAAACGACAATTCGAGGCAACAAATGCTTCGAAGTTCAGTCGTATGTTCTTCATGTTTGGAGCATTGAAACGCCAGAGAATATCATAAATACTTTCCAACGAACAGATATAGGAGATAAGATGCGATAGATGCTCGTATCTTGATCTTAAAATAAACAACAGAATAGTTGGAGAGTCCTTACCGAACTTTCCAACTATTTTGTTTTATGCCCATTGGTGACTGTTTGCTCCGTGCAATTCCTCTCCCGTCATTTCCGTACAATGAGCACAAGAACAACCAATTTTAATTAACCGCACAGCAATGTGCACAAAAGAGAGCAAAATGAATTACAAGTTTGACGGAAGCAAGGTGTATTTTACATCGGACACGCACTTTTATCATTCGAATATCATTGACTTTTGCAAAAGGCCATTCAAGAATGTAGAAGATATGAATGAAACACTGATCGAAAATTGGAACCGGGTAGTTGGTCAAGATGATATCGTGTTTCATCTGGGGAATTTTTGCCTGGGAGGATCCCATGAATGGACCAAGATTCTTAACAGACTGAATGGAAAAATCTATCTCATTCTCGGTAATCATGATCTAAAAAATATCAGGCAAGGGTACGCCAGCAGGTTTGAATTGACAAGCATGCAAATGCACATAGAGGTCGACAAGCAGAAAATCTACCTGAACCACTATCCGTTCCTCTGCTATGGAGGTGCTTACAGGAATATGTGGCAACTGTTCGGGCATGTGCATACGAGCAAGAATAATACGGGAAAAGACGCTTCACGGCTGGATATGCTCTTTCCGACGCAATATGATGTGGGAGTGGATAATAATGACTTTACTCCGGTCTCATATGAGCAGGTAAAGAGGATAATCCAAAAACAGGTTGAACAAGCAAATAAAAATAAGTAATATGAGAATACAATATATGAGCGATCTGCATTTTGAGTTCAAGGAGAACAGCAGGTGCATAAAACAAAACAGATTTCCGGTAACGGGCGATATACTCGTATTGGCCGGAGGTATTTTCTATCTGAAAGACAGAGTAGCTCCTTTGGGGAATTTCTGGGAATGGGCATCTAAAAACTATAGGCAGGTTCTTATTGTTCCCGGGAACCATGAATATTACAATTATTGCGATGTGATGGAACGGGGATTACAATGGCGATGGATGTTTAAAGAGAATGTCGGTTATTATCAAAATCAAGTATTGAGAATAGACGATACCGATTTCATAATGAGCACATTTTGGTCGCATATCGAACCGGCAGACGAATATTTCGTTTGGAAAGGACTTAACGATTTCCGTCAGACCATGTACAAAGGGAAACTGCTCCAAACGGAAGCATATAATCAGATGCATGACTTCTGTTTAGGGCATATCAAAAAAAGTCTTGCCGAAAGTACGGCAGAACACATAGTGGTCGTGACTCACCACCTGCCTACTTTGCAGGTTGTTGCTCCTCAGCATAAAGGTTCCGTATTGAACAGTGCCTTTGCCAGTGAATACGGAGACCTGATCGGTAACAGCCGGATCAATGCTTGGATTTACAGACATTCGCATACCAATATCGACACAGAAATCGGGAGTACAAAAGTGATTTGCAACCAGATGGGATATGCATTTGAAAACGAGCATGTAATCAATGGATTTGATCCGGGGAGATTTTTAACGATTGAAAACGAATGAGATATGGAACGACATAAGAAGACAATCTTTACCAGGCATCTTTTCATAGACTTGGCAAAAGAATGCGGATTGAATGCTGCGATATTCGAACAGCTCGGAAGCAGGCGCGATACAGAAATCGTGGTTGATAACGATACATTGAAGATGTTAGTTAAACTTCAGGAACAATTTGCTCAACTGGAAGAGATGGGTGACAATGAATACAGAGGATTTTATATCGAATTGCCCCGTCCTACTCAGGAAGAATGGGGAGATTGCGAAGCGTCGATTGCAGACAGAGAATATGAGAGCAAGGAAGAATATTTCCGGGATTGGGAATTGTCAAATCCCAGGGAAATGGTATGGTATCATGTTAGCTCCGCCAGATATAAAGAAAATCGTACCATACAATTCTCGGACAGGAAACACTCGTATTTTACTATTGCGAATTATTCCCGATATGGAGACAGAATAGGTGATTGTTTTTATCCCGAATGGCAAAGGGATTTCTTTGTAAAGTTGGCCTTATATCTTCAGAAGCTAATCGATGCTATCATACAAGATCCGGAGGGGTTCAATGATTATGTGGCGAATCATCTTCCTTACCAGCAGCGAAACGGAAGAATTGCGAGAAAGGAGTTCAACAGAATCGAACCGAGATTTAAAATTGAAGTCGAAGACGAGGAGACTGCAATAAAAGCACTGGAGGATTCCGTCTGCAAGAATTTCGGGCGACTGTTAGATACAATGACGATATGTTCGTATTGCAAATACTATCGGATCGCTCATGAAGCCTATGACCGGTATTTTGAAAGGTTTGATACTACACGAAAGAAGCGGACCTTCCTGAATGGAGTACCATTGGAATTACAAGATGTCGCATATTACAACATGGTTAAATTCTGCGATTTGCAAGATGAATACGATCTCGACAGTGAAACGGATTTCAACAAATTCGCCTCAGACCATTATGGGGAACTGGGATTGTCGCGGCTGAATGTACTCGCATCGGATTTTGACAGCCCCGGTTGGAGAATCATTGTTTCCAACAGCTACTCAGCGTATGCGGATGTCGCGATAGAAGTCGCCACTGCACTTTACAAGACTGGCGCTCCTTTGGAAATACACGACGCTGCCAAACTTTTACGAATACTCAAGGAGAAGGATCATGTGAAATTGATTCCGTACACATTTCACGACTACATGGGCCATCATGAAGAAGGAACCGTTTATCAACTTCCATTGGAATACGAATGTAGGGATAGCGAGGAGAATGTTTTATCATTGAAACAATACCATGACATTATCTCTCTGGCAGAATGGGATGAAATAAAAAAAGTAAACATTGACAAAAACAGGATATAATCCCATAATTATTAGCAACATATTTGGCTGACAATGATAGTCTGCCAAATATGTTATAATTAACTATATAATTAAAAACAAGAGGAATTAATTAAAAAGAAGCGTGTAAAAGGATGAAACTTGACTCAAATTTTATAGCATTCTGCAAGCGGAGCATCGCATTGGAACAACGAATGGCGAAACAGGCGGGAAAACGGTTGAATGAAGCAATGCGCAACAATATCCAAGATATTAATGTATTGGATCAGATTGCGACCAGCTACTTGACACTATGTCAGGGCTATCAGGTGCGGGAGAACGAACTTATATGAAATATATCAAATACTTGGGAACGTTTAACCCTCAAGCTGCAGAAAAAACAAAAGATGCCTATGAAGATATCATGGGATATAAGATACATGTAGCATACGCAGCGGCACGATTGGCCAAAGAATTGCACAAAAGACAGGTAGATCAAGCAGGTAAAGATTACTTTGAAGAACATTTATCGACTGTCGGACGAAACGGTTTCGACTGGAAAGAAAAAACCGTGGGATTTCTGTTTAATGTAGCTGAAGATACAGGTCATACCGTAAAAGAGATCATTAGAAAACTGAAAGCGATACTGGATGACTGGGAGAAGAACAAGGCAAAACATGAGGCACTTGGATTTATGAATTTGAAGATATCGTAGGATCCTTTCCGAACGAAAAATACCACAAATTAACAAAGCAAGAATGGGACGAGATTGAAGAGGCTCTCGATCTAATGGACTTCCGCACAACTACCAATCGTGAAACATATATCGAACGTTTCCGCGGAGACATCGGCACTGTCCACAATTTTGTGTAAATAGAAAACTTCAGGATTCGGGTTTTATACTTGAATCCTGTTTTCAAATATAGTAATAAATTGGTTAAATA
>NZ_FQZN01000079.1 GCF_900142015.1 Bacteroides stercorirosoris | reverse complement strand
TGATGTGTACTGGTTTTAGTTGACAACTTCGGTTGTTATGACTTAATAAGTTTACTCACTATAATTTAATTCCTAAAATTGTTTACTTCCAAGGTTGTTCTTCCTATATAAGTTGTCATTTGTAAGTGTTTGCAAAAATATGCATCTTCCGGCAATACCCCAAATACTTTGTTGAAGAAATCCCTTGTCTCATAAAAATAACTCATCGGTCGGGGAACGCCCGGCGGCAAGGGGCGGGACCACCCGTCCCGACGAGCGTTAATTACATGACTGTTCTATGAATACTCCTGACCATATCCATGGGTGTCTTCATTCCTATCCCCTGATGTGGTCTTACGTGATTATAAGTATATACAGCTTGCTTGATACGCTTGTACACCCGTTCGAAGTCCTGGTCACCGCAATCGAACAGCCAACCATTTTTAATGGTGTTATTCATCCTCTCAGCCAGTGCATTATGTAAAGGGTCACCACATTGGGTCATACTTATATTAATATGATTCCATTTTAGCTTCTCCACATATTTATTGGAGCAATATTGAACTCCCCTATCAGAGTGATGAATTAAGGTACTCATGTCTATGTTATTACTTTTGTAGAAGTCTATAGCCATATCCAGAGCTTCCAGAGGGCCTTCCGTCTCTAACGTCTTACTAAAGGCATATCCTACGATAGCACGACTAGCTGCATCAGTAAGTAATGAAAGATAAGCCCATCCACTATAGGTAGCTACATAAGTGATATCCGCCACTACCATTACACCGAACTCTTTAGCTACGAATTTAGGAGTTACATTTAGTAGATCCGGATAGATATAATAATTGTGGTTAGAGTTCGTTGTCCTGGGACGTTTGCGGCTTTTGCGTTGAGACAAGCCGTTAGCTCGAAAAATGGCATAGCATCGGTCACGACCTATAACCAGTTTTTCTTGGAACTTACGCACGCAGCAGGCGTATAGTTCACGCATGCCAGCTTTAGGCATTATCTTAACCAGTTCATTGCAGTAAAGAACAATGCTGGTAGTAAGAATGTCAAGATCCACTTCTCTATTGACATGTTTGTAATAACCTTGCCTGGTTATGCCGAAGTAATCACAGAGGAACTTAATACAACCACGCTTATGATTGATTAAGTGCCTCTGTGACAAGGTGTCGATTACTTGGCATCGGAGTTTTTTCGTACCTTGATGTGATAGGTGGACTCAGCCAAATTTATCAGTTCCTCGCAGGCTTCATGACGCAAACTCTCATCCGCAAGTGCACACTGAAGTTTACGGTTCTCAGCACGCAACAAGGAGAGTTCTTTTTGTAATTCTGCCATAGCAGCAGATATTACACCACTTTCTGTAGTTTTTTCACAGGACTTCATAACTTTATCTTCGATTTGGTACTTCACAAGCCAATAATTAAGCAATTTGCAACATACTCCAATACGCTTGCAAAACTGATACTTGCTCTCAGGACTGGATAAATACTCACGAATATAAGACATTCGATCTGAATCGCTGTACAAGTTGTACTTCTTTTTTCCTTTTTCCATCTTTTTTAGTGGATTAAGAAGTGTCAACTTATTCAGTACACTACA
>NZ_FQZN01000056.1 GCF_900142015.1 Bacteroides stercorirosoris | reverse complement strand
TATTTAACCAATTTATTACTATATTTGAAAACAGGATTCAAGTATAAAACCCGAATCCTGAAGTTTTCTATTTACACAAAATTGTGGACAGTGCCTATAATACATTGTATTACAAAGGCTGAAAGCCTTACATCATATAGCCCGGGGCACCGCCCCGGGTTTCTTCATACCCACACTTACGCCCTGAAAGGGCAAAATCAAACTACTATGTCACAACCCCTAAATAAAATCTACACACACATTATCTTCTCTACCAAAAACCGTGAAGATATACTTCCCCCAAGAGATTTAAATAACATACACCGATATATAGGAGGGATAATCAATCGAAACCTCTGCAAAAGTATTATTGTAGGTGGCACAGCCAATCATATACACATACTTTGTGAATTAGCAAGCACCGTATCTATTGCCATGCTGTTACAAGAAACTAAAAGAAGTTCTTCTAAGTGGATTAAAAATGAATATCCGGAGCTTCCGTATTTTTCTTGGCAAAACGGTTATGCAGCATTCTCAGTCAGTCAATCAAAAGTAGCTGCAGTAACACATTATATCTGTCATCAGCAGGAACATCATCAAAAGAAAAGTTTTAGAGAAGAGTTGATTGAATTTCTGGAAAGTTATCATGTAGAATATAATGAAGAGTATTTATGGACATAAGTTATCCTCGCTTCATCACCCGCTTATGCCCTTACAGGGCGTAAGATAGTAATATGACCCATTCCCCAGGGCGTTGCCCTGGGCTATAAGATAAAAGGCTTTCAGCCTTTCACAAGACATAAAGAGAATCTTGTCTCTTTAATTCTTCTTATCTTCTTATCTCCTTACCTCTTCCCTTCTCTCTACCTCCACCCTTCTCTTTACCCATTCCTTTCCCTTTACCCCTACCCTTCTCTTTTTTTACCCCTAACTTTCTTTGTTTTTACCAAATAACCCGTATCTTTGCAAACCGTAACAATCTGAAAGTAATTACGTAATTATACCAACAAAATTATAAGATAATGAACAAAATCATTAGCAAAGAACATTTTTCTGAAAAGGTTTTTAAACTGGAGATTGAGGCACCTTTGATTGCCCGTTCACGCAAGGCAGGACACTTCGTCATTGTACGTGTAGGCGAAAAAGGCGAGCGTATGCCGCTGACAATTGCTGCGGCAGACACTGTGCGCGGCACTATCACTTTGGTAGTACAGGAAGTAGGCCTCTCCTCCACCCGCCTTTGCGAACTGAATGAGGGGGACTACATCACAGATGTAGTGGGCCCGTTGGGACAAGCTACTCACATTGAAAACTTCGGAACGGTGGTTTGCGCAGGTGGCGGCGTCGGTGTAGCCCCCATGCTTCCTATCGTACAAGCTCTGAAAGCTGCCGGCAACCGCGTTATTGCCGTACTTGCCGGACGCAGCAAAGAACTGATCATCCTTGAAAAAGAAATGCGTGAAAGTGCTGACGAGGTTATCATTATGACCGACGATGGCTCTTATGGACGCAAAGGATTGGTCACAGAAGGAGTAGAAGAAGTTATCAAACGGGAAAAAGTGAACAAATGCTTTGCCATCGGTCCCGCCATCATGATGAAATTTGTTTGTTTGCTGACTAAAAAATATGAAATTCCGACAGACGTTTCACTGAACACCATTATGGTGGACGGTACCGGTATGTGCGGTGCCTGCCGCATCACTATCGGTGGAAAAACCAAGTTCGTCTGTGTAGATGGGCCAGAGTTTGACGGCCATCAGGTAGACTTTGACGAAATGCTGAAACGCATGGGTGCTTTCAAGAGCATCGAACGCGAAGAAATGCACAAACTTGAAGAAGACGAAGCATGCAAAGCCATGCCGGAAGCCACACAGGAAGTGGATGAGAAAAGCCGCAATGCCACATGGCGTCTGGAACTTCGCAAAGCTATGAAACCGAAAGAACGCACCGCCATTCCACGCGTTGAAATGAACGAGCTCGATGCAGAATACCGTTCACACAGCCGCAAGGAAGAAGTGAACCAGGGACTGACCGAAGAACAGGCATTGACAGAGGCCAAGCGCTGTCTGGACTGCGCCAATCCGGGCTGTATGGAAGGCTGCCCTGTAGGTATTGATATTCCCCGTTTTATCAAAAACATTGAACGTGGAGAAATTCTTGAAGCCGCCAAGACACTGAAAGAAACCAGTGCCCTGCCTGCTGTTTGCGGCCGCGTTTGTCCGCAAGAGAAACAGTGCGAATCTAAATGTATCCACTTGAAGATGAAGGAACAACCGGTAGCTATCGGCTATCTGGAGCGCTTCGCCGCCGACTATGAGCGCGAAAGCGGACAAATCTCCGTACCGGAAATCAAGGAAAAGAACGGTATCAAGATTGCTGTCATCGGTTCCGGACCTGCCGGACTTTCTTTTGCAGGGGATATGGCGAAATACGGTTATGATGTTACCGTTTTCGAAGCTCTGCATGAAATCGGTGGTGTATTGAAGTACGGTATCCCCGAATTCCGTCTGCCCAACAAGGTGGTAGATGTAGAGATTGACAATCTTGCCCAAATGGGGGTTAACTTCATTAAGGATTGCATCATCGGTAAGACCATCAGCGTGGAACAGTTGGAAGAAGAAGGTTTCAAAGGAGTATTCGTGGCATCCGGTGCCGGATTACCTAACTTTATGAATATTCCGGGCGAAAACTCCATCAACATCCTGTCATCCAATGAATACCTGACGCGTGTGAACTTGATGGATGCAGCAAGCGAAGACTCTGACACTCCTGTGCCTTTTGGTAAAAATGTAGCCGTTATCGGCGGCGGAAATACAGCTATGGATTCAGTGCGTACAGCACGCCGCTTGGGTGCTGAACGTGCTATGATTATTTATCGTCGCTCCGAAGAAGAAATGCCTGCACGTATCGAAGAGGTGAAGCATGCCAAAGAAGAAGGTGTTGAATTCCTCACACTGCATAATCCGATAGAATACATCGCCGATGAACAAGGAAAGGTGAAACAAGTCATTCTGCAAAAAATGGAACTTGGCGAACCGGACGCTTCCGGACGCCGTAGCCCTGTTCCCATTCCGGGAGCAACAGAAACGATTGATATCGACCTGGCTATCGTCAGCGTAGGTGTATCTCCCAACCCGATTGTACCTTCATCCATCCCAGGCCTGGAGATGGGACGCAAAGGCACAATTGCCGTGAACGAGAATATGCAATCGTCCATCCCGACCATTTATGCCGGTGGCGATATTGTTCGTGGCGGTGCTACCGTTATTCTCGCTATGGGCGACGGTCGAAAGGCCGCTGCCGCTATGAATGAACAGCTGAAAGGATAAAAACAGAAAACAATCTGTATGAATAAACATCTAAGAAAACAGGCAGTCCGGGCTATGAACTGTCTGTTTCTTATTCTTTCTTGCGGGAATTGCCTGGCACAAGAAACATTTCCCGAAATCAAAGTGTCCTACACCAACGAATTGCAAGAAGGAATACTGAAAAAAAAGATTGGATACTCAGTCCGGGAATGGTACCTTTCGGTAACGGCAACTACACAGATTCACTCGTCAACCATCTTGATACTATCCAGCAGGCCAGTTGGCTGACACCCCAAGGTGATTATCCTATTTTTCTGGCAATATGGGGTAATGACACATTGAGTTATGCCATGCTTCCCGATACACGTTTCTATCACAGATATGACGACAAACAGAAAAGGAAAGTCCGTGTTCTGGAAGTGGAAAGTTCAATTCCACCCTACACGCGCTTTATTGCCGATGTCGATGGGCTGACCGAAAGGGAAATTTCCGCACTGACCGACTCTATGAGACGGATGAAGAGTCCGCGAGACACCTTGATGAACTGTACGCAAACGTGCATTTTTTACGCATTGGATGCATTGTTCCGCACCCACGGCATTTGTCCGGACCCTGTCATTACCCGCAATACGAATTTCAGCAAGACAGAAGAGCTGAATGCCTTCTTCGAACACTTTCTCGAACATGTAGCCGATTATCCCTGCCATTATAAGAAAGTGAAAGACGTGGTTTTTCCCGACAACAGCATCATCGCTTTCGTCAATGGATACAATCTGATCACTCACGCTGTCTTTTATCACAATGGACTGTTTTACTCTAAAAACGGGATCATCTCTCCCTTTGTCTACTCAACGCTATATCCCATCCTGAAGGGATACGGAAGTAAAGACACTCCGGTCAAAGGGTTAAGCGAGACTGGAAAACTCATGCTGGGACAAACTCTGAAGGTATACACGCTGAACCGTGACCTGTACCGCCTTCGCCAATGAAAACAAGCAATGTTATACCCGGAAACAAGCAATGTTCCCACTCAAAACATTGCTTGATTTGAATGGGAAAAAGCAATATTATTCCCAACCAGAATCTCTCTTAAAAGGATCAGTCCATATACATCCTCAGTAACAGAGAAGCCCCGCCTGCATTCTAAAGTTGCAGACGGGGCTTCCTCTTTGTATTTTATGAAGAATTACTTCACCACTTTGTTCGTTGCCGGATCAGGGAAAATCACCGACGGTTTGAACGATTTGGCTTCTTCAAAGTCCATCAAGGCATACGACATAATAATGATGATATCGTCCGGCTGCACCTTGCGGGCTGCCGCACCGTTCAGACAAATCTTGCCCGAACCGCGTTCACCTTTAATAATGTAGGTTTCAAAACGCTCGCCATTATTGTTGTCGGCAATGTACACTTTTTCACCGGCAATCATATTGGCCGCATCCAGTAAATCCTCGTCAATCGTAATGCTCCCCATATAATTGAGGTTAGCTTCCGTGACGCGGGCGCAATGGATTTTCGACTTCAGCACTTCAATCATCATAAGGTCTGATTTCTCTTTTTAGGTTTATTACTCTTTATATTTAATGTTGTCAATCAGGCGAACCTCACCACAGAAGACCGTGATACAACCTACGGCATATGCCGTATCTTCCCAATTGGCTATTCTCTGCAACGTGTTGCCGTCCACCAGTTCGAAGTATTCCAAACGCAAACCGGGAGCGGCTGCAATGGCATCTTCCACAAACTTCTGAGTCTCAGCAACGGTATGAGAGGCTGCAAAGGTACGACTTTCAAATAATGTTTGCGAAATTTTTAAAGCATTTTTGCGTTCTTCTGCAGATAAACGCGCGTTACGGCTACTCAGAGCCAGTCCATCTTCTTCACGTATAATGGGGCATCCCACTATCTCCAACGAATACTTCATCTGACGAACCATCTCACGGATAATAGCCAGTTGCTGGAAATCTTTTTCTCCGAAATAAGCGCGGTCCGGCTTCACGGCATCAAACAGTTTGCTCACAATCTGGCAGACACCATTGAAATGGCCCGGACGGAAAGCTCCCTCCATCACTGTGTCCAACGGCGCATAACTAAACTGGCGCGTATCGGGTTCAGGATACATCTCCGCAACCGAAGGGGCAAACACAAACGCTGCACCACATGCTTCCAACAAAGCACAGTCGGCTTCCAATGTACGGGGATATTTCTCCAAATCGTTCTTGTCGTTAAACTGTGTCGGGTTTACAAAAACACTCACTACCGCAGCGTCATTCTCTGCAACACAACGCTTCACCAATGACGCATGACCGGCATGCAGGGCGCCCATCGTAGGCACTAATCCTACCTTTTTACCTTGGGCCCGTAAAGCCGACAATCCGGCCTGCAAGTCCTTGATAGTATGTACTATTTTCATCTTTAATAGGTTGTATAATAACTTAGTTGTTCGCAAAAACGGTGCAAAATAAACTATTATTTAGCATATAAAGAAGAAATATCGCAAATTAATGCAAAAGTTATGTCGGCACAGCAAGCCTCCACAGGACAGATAAACATTGAAACACAAGCAGTTAACAATTCATAAGGAATTATAGAGCCGACATATTTGCCCAAGTGCCCGATTTTTTTTATATCTTTGCAGAATAATTGAGAACATTGTTATTATGACAAAGGCGAACAAGGTTTTATTTATTACCCAAGAGATTACTCCTTACGTACCAGAATCCGAAATGTCCCTTGTAGGCAGACACCTACCTCAAGCAATCCAGGAAAAAGGCAGAGAAATCAGAACATTCATGCCTAAATGGGGGAATATCAACGAACGCAGGAACCAATTGCATGAAGTGATACGTCTTTCCGGTATGAATCTGATTATTGACGATACCGACCACCCCCTCATTATTAAAGTTGCTTCCATCCAATCTGCCCGCATGCAGGTTTATTTCATCGACAACGATGATTATTTCCAGAACCGCCTGCAAGCTGCCGATGAGAATGGTGTGGAATATGAAGATAATGACAGCCGCGCTATTTTCTACGCACGTGGTGTGCTGGAAACTGTGAAGAAGTTGCGCTGGTGCCCGGATATCATTCATTGCCAAGGCTGGATGGCGGCCCTAGCTCCTTTGTATATTAAGAAAGCATATAAGGACGAGCCTTCATTCCGTGATGCCAAAGTGGTATTCTCTGTCTTCGAAGATGACTTCAAAGAATCATTCAATGCTGACTTTGTGAACAGATTGATATTGAAAGGTGTTGCAAAGAAAGATGTAGCCAACCTGAAGACTCCGGTGGATTATGCCACATTGTGTAAACTGGCTATTGATTACTCGGACGGCGTTATCCAACAAAGTGAAAACGTCAACGAAGAGGTGCTGGAATATGCCCGTCAATCCGGAAAACCGATACTGGAATTTCAAACTCCCGAAACTTTTGCCAATGCTTGCAATGAGTTCTACGACAAAGTGTGGGAAACTGAACAAAAATAAATAAGATAACAAAGAAAACTATGAAAGTTAAGTATTTAGGAGCTCTGCTTTTGACGGCAACTCTTACTTTCTTTGGTTGCGATGATAATACCGGTACATTAGGAATAGGGATGTTACCCGGTTCTGATGGTATTTCCGCGCATACGACAACGTTCAATGTGGTGACAAGATCGGTATTTGCCGATTCGGTATTTGCCAAGACCAGTACAGGTTATGTAGGACGTTTCACGGATTCCAAGTTCGGTTCTTATGAAGCCAGCTTCCTGACGGAGTTAAACTGTAGAGATGGTTTCAAATTCCCGGAAGAATACGATTTTGAAAAGAAGACAGGAAGATTAACAAAGAACAGAATAACAGGAGTACGCTTGCGTGTCTACTATTCCTCTTGGTTTGGAGACTCCTTAAATGCTTGTCGCATGAGCGCATACGAACTATCTGAGAAACTGGATCGTAACCGCTACACCAATATTGACCCGGCAAAGTATTATAAGCCGACTGATTTATTAGGCCGGAGAGCTTACACCGCTTACGATACAAGTGTAACCGATGAAGAAAGATATGCAACGGACAGCAACGGTGATCTGACCTACTATCCCCATATAGATTTCACACTCGACAAGGAAAAGTATGGAGATGATTGGTATAACAGACCTGCCTCCGACTTCGCAAATTCCGAGACATTTATAGAGAATGTATTTAGAGGTATTTACCTCAAGAGTGATTATGGTGACGGAACCATACTTTATATAGACCGTGTAGACCTTCAGATGCAATACGAATTCTATGTATTGAATGACACTACAAATATTCCTTATAAACGTAAACAAGAAGGGCATGTCGGCGAAGATTCCATTGCTCAAACATGGATGACAGAATTTGCTTCTACCAAGGAGGTTATTCAGGCTAACCGATTTGAGAATTCAAAGAAAGTTGAAGATATCGTCAAAAACGAAAATGAGTGGACTTATATCAAATCCCCTGCCGGAATCTTCACAGAAGCGGTTTTGCCCTACGATGATATTTACAAGGAACTGGCTGGTGATACGCTCAATGCCGTGAAACTGACTTTCACCAATTACAATGAAAAAAGTGATAATGAATTCAGCATGAGTGCTCCCCGGTATGTATTACTATTACGTAAAATGGAATTCAAGAGCTTCTTTGAAGAGAATAAGCTGCCGGACAATCTTACGTCATTTACCGTTGAGCATAATAGCGTAGCAACCAATCAGTACACATTCAGCAACATAGCCCGTTTGGTAACTACTTGCATTAAAGAAAAGGATGCTGCCAAGAAAAAGGCGAAAGAAGAAGCTGATGCTGATCCTACAGTTACATGGAACGAAGAAGAATGGGAAAAAGACTGGCGCACGGTATACCTGATCCCTGTTTCAATCACTTACGATCAGAGCAGCACTGGTCAGAAAACCATGACAGGTATCCAGAATGATCTGCAACCGGGATATGCAAAATTGAAAGGTGGTCCGGCTGAAGAGGGTGGAAAGGTGAAGAATCCGCTACAATTGGAAGTGACTTATACCACATTCAATAAATAAGCTCTTTCTCAATAAAAAGTAAAGGTAACAAAAAAGCCTTCCGCTCAACTGAACGGAAGGCTTTTTTATTGTGATATTACTTTCCAGGAGAAGACTTGGCAGCTTCCTTCTTGGTCGTTTTCTTTGCAGCAGGTTTCTTTGCAGCAGGAGCTTTAGCTTTTGCAGCCGCTTCTTTGACCTTTGCCGGCTTCTCAGATTTCTCTTTTTCCAGCTTTGCCTGCAACTTTTCCACTTCATTGTGCAATTCATCAATCTCATCACCCTGATTCTTGATAGTCGTCAACAAAGCATTCAATTCTTCATTGTCTATATCCATCGGATAAAGAGACTCTACACGTTTGATAAAGTCGCCCAAAACATTCATGTAATTGGTGAACGCATCATAAGGAGACTCATATATGCCCCGGTTCAAGCCTACACCACTGTTCTTCGTCGTCATGAAACGGAAGTTGTTGCTTGCCTGCAAATAATCCCAGTCTTGCTTGATACGACGGTCATCGGAGAGATGAATACGTTCAGCAATGCTATACAGTTTATTGAAGGCTTCGCGCTGCATACTGTTACCCAACCAGCAACTGGTATCTCTCTCCTCGTCTACCCAGGACATCGGATAAGGAACATCCAGCTGAGACACAGACTTCAATTTGGTGATAACCTCAGTCGGCGTAGAGAATGCGATGCCTTTTTCTTTGGCACAAGCAGGTAGAGCTTTCAGGAATTCCAGGATATTAGAAGAAAGCGGTTGAGCCATACCCAGCGCACTTAATTCCATGAAAATATTGATGACCTGTTCTTCCTGCGGCAGAGCATCGATCCAGCCAATATACTTATCGGCAAACAACGGATATTCATTCCATTCCGAATTAGAGAAACGTAAACTGATATCATCCGACAGTTTAAAATCACGTAACAACAGTTTCAGATTCGGGTTATGACTGCAATGGTATACATAATGCGGGCTCTTCCACCCCAGCACGTGCTTAGCACCTTCAGTCAGCATACCTTTAAAGCCCATACTTGCAACCAATCCACCAATTTCATCGGAATAAATCAAGCTGGAATTACGGAACACTTTCGGCGCCTTACCGAACATTTGCTTCATCTTGGCACTCTGGCGTTTCACTTCTTCCTTGAAGTAATCTTCATTTGCCAAAGAAGAAAGACCATGCGAATAAGGTTCAGCCAGGAACTCACAGCAACCGGTATCATTCAACTGGTGCAACAAATCAATGACAGCCGGCGCATGAATCTCCAATTGTTCCAAAGCCACACCGGAAACGGATAAAGCCACTTTGAACGCGCCACCGGAGTTCTTAGCCATTTCAATGAGCGCACTCAACGCAGGAATATAGGAACGCTCAGCCACTTCGTTAATGCTGAACTCGTTGGCATAATCATCATAGTAATAATGATTAGTACCTATATCAAAGAAACGGTAACGTTTCAGGTGAATGATTTGATGAATCTCAAAATAAAGACAGATGGTTCTCATATCTATATTGTTTAATTGTTATCTATTATATTGTTTAATAACCTCTTCGTAGATGCGGCGCACCTTCAGGCCGACATCTTCCCACTTAATGCCGTCCACTTCTTTCTTTCCCTCATCGCGCAGATATTCGTAGAGCGCAGGGTAAGTACATATGGCATAGATAGCATCTGCCATAGCGTGGATGTCCCAATAGTCGGTTTTGATGCACTTATCCAAAATTTCGGCACAACCGGACTGCTTGGAAATGATAGTAGGCACACTGCACTGCATGGCTTCCAACGGAGATATACCGAAAGGTTCCGAAACGGACGGCATGATGTACACATCACTTGCTTTCAGCATCTCGTACACCTGGTTACCCTTCATAAAGCCGGGGAAGTGGAAACGGTCGGCAATGCCACGTTCAGCCACCAGGCGGATCATCTGATTCATCATATCACCACTACCGGCCATCACAAAGCGAATATTACGTGTACGGTGCAATACCATGGCGGCAGCCTCCACAAAATATTCGGGTCCTTTCTGCATTGTGATACGTCCCAGGAAAGTCACGACTTTTTCATTCGGCTTCTTCTGCGGCACGATGTCCTGTATCTCTTGCGGAAGCGGAGAAACAGCGTTATGCACGGTAGATACTTTACGAGGATCCTGGAAATACTTATTAATAACCGTCTGGCGAGTCAGCTCACTCACACACATGATATGGTCGGCATGATCCATACCATTTTTCTCAATGGCATAAACAGTAGGATTCACATTGCCACGGCTACGGTCGAAGTCAGTGGCATGTACATGGATTACCAACGGTTTGCCCGACACCTGCTTTGCATGGATACCCGCAGGGTACGTCAGCCAATCGTGTGAATGAATGATTTCAAATTCCTGCTGACGGGCTATGACACCCGCTACGATGGAATAGTTGTTTATCTCTTCGTGCAGATTGTCCGGATAACGTCCGGAAAACTCAATACATCCGAGATCATTGGTATTCAGATAATTGAAATCAGCATAAATATGATCACGCAAATCATAATAAAGCTGCGGGTCCATATAAGACCCTACGCGTCCCTTAACATAATCCCAATTTACATCACGCCACACTACCGGAGTGCTATTCATACCTATGATACGCAAAAAACTCTGGTCCTCATCGCCCCACGGCTTCGGAATACAGAAAGTAATCTCCATGTCCTGTTGTTGGGACATTCCTTTCGTCAGACCGTAGCTGGCAGTTCCCAAGCCACCTAGGATATGCGGGGGGAACTCCCATCCAAACATTAAAACTTTCATTTTCGTTCCTCCTCTTATAAATTATACTTAGACAACAACTTCAAGATGCGCAGTATCTCCGCCACATTCATGGCAAAGGAGACTGCACCACGACCTTTGAACGGCGGATTACCATCAAAGAGTTCGGGCAGCGAACCAATACAATGACTCGTCATCTCATCTTCAAAGCCTATCAGGTAGCGTTCTACGAATGACACACCACTCATCTTATAGATGCGCAGGTATGCCTCCATGTAGAAGCCCATGAGCCACGGCCAGGCCGTACCCTGGTGATAAGCATAATCTCGCTGAGTCTGAGGACCGACATAATTCGGATTATATCCTCCGCTCTTCGGACTGAGAGTACGCAACCCTTTCGGTGTAAGCAACTCTTTCGTCACGATATCAAGCACCTGTTTCTTCTGTGCCCGATCCAACGGGGAATAATCGAAAGCAACGGTAAATATCATATTGGGGCGGACGCTCCAGTCCATCATATATCCATCCACATAGTCGAACAGATAACCGCACTCATTACGGAAAACCTCTACAAAGGACTTTCCGGTCACTTCGGCCTGTGCGTCCAGTTCGTCTGCCAGATGGACATTGCCACCCTCACGAACCAAATCAGCAATAAAACGAAGTGCGTTATACCATAAAGAGTTTACTTCTACAATATATCCCGTACGCGGAGTGACGGGGCGTCCGTTAGCTGTAGAGTTCATCCAGGTTACGGCTTTCTCCGTTCCATTGGCATAAAGCAAGCCATTTTCATGCAGGAAGAGATTGTCATGCTTGCGGCTACGGATGTAGTCCATGATATCTTCCAGCAATTTGCCATACTTCTGGCGGCACTGTTCACGCGAAGTTTCCTTGGCGTATTGTTGCAAAGCCCAGATTGCCCATAACAGGACGTCCGGGTCATCCATTTCATATATCTTATAGGTGGCAGGCTCTCCGCTGATAAACTCACGGATGGCCTTTTCGGCCGTCAGCATGACGTCTTCAAACTCGTCTTGCTCATCTACAGCCAGTGTCAGACCGGGCAAGGAGACAAATAAGTCACGGGCACGACACTTGAACCAGGGATATCCAGCCAATACATAGTGATTGTCGCCCTGCTTGTTATGGAACTGATGCGCTGAGTTCACCAAACAGTGATAGAAACTGTCGCGCGGCGTGCGGTCTTCCACTTCGGCTTCAAAAGTCTGTTTCAACTTGCGCGGCGACACTTCGGAGATACCGGCGGAGAAGACAATGCTCTCCCCTTTCTTTATATCCACCTCGAAATAGCCTGGAACATACAGGTCTTCATTGAAGTCGTATCCACGCTCTTGTTCTTTGGGATACTCGATACCACGATACCAATCCGGCTGATAGTGGAACTCATTCTTCTTGTTCAGTTGCATGAAGAGTTCGGGATAGCCGGGATACATACAGGTCTTTATACCATTCTCCACCAATTGGTAGTCGCGGTTAGCCTGCTGATTTTCGTGCGTATATTCGCGTACGCTGCGGAACGCCAGGAAAGGGCGGAAACGCAACGTGGTAGCCGAGTGGGCATCCACCAAGGTGTAACGAATCAGAATCCTATTTTCGTGATGTACAAAAATCTTTTCTTTACGGAGGATAACACCTCCTACACGGTAAGTCGTCGCCGGGATATGTTCGCAATCGAATTCACGGATATACTTATGTCCATTGGGACTGAAGTGATCTCCCTGATACTTATGCAAGCCCAGATTAAACTCCGCACCGTGCTGAATTACCGTTTCATCCAAAGAAGATAGCAGCACATGGTTCTCATCGTCGAGATTGGGGACAGGGATCACCAACAGTCCGTGATATTTGCGTGTGTTACAATCTACAATCGTTGTACAATGATAGGCACCTGACTTATTTGTCCGGAGTATCTCCCTTGGTAAAGATTCTTCCAGATTGATCATCAGAGTCTTGTCAAATCGTAAATAACTCATAGTTGTGCATTATTTAAAGGTTAATTGTTCAGGTATCATACTCCATACCTGCGGCAGAATGCCTCTAAGTATGGTAGTGATGCCCAAAAATACAAATTAAAGACAATACGCAAAATAAAAAGTTCATTTATTTTCATTTTTACTTAAATTATTTGTAGCATTGCACAATAATTAAAGAAGCCCGTACTAAAATATGAAGCATGATATACGCCGGATAGCCCTGGCCGCGGTTATACCGTTATTCCTCCTTTTTATTCTTTACTTACTGAAGTTCCTCGAAGTGGGCATGGATTGGGATTTCAGGAGGTTGGGCGTGTATCCTATGGAGCAGAGAGGAGTATTCGGTATTTTTGCCCATCCGCTGGTGCATGGCAGCTGGAGGCATTTATTGGCAAACACATTGCCGCTGTTCTTCCTGTCGTGGTGTCTGTTCTACTTCTACCGGCACATAGCTTCCTACATCTTCTTTGCTATCTGGATAGGCTGCGGAGCTTTCACCTTTCTTATAGGTAAACCCGGATGGCACATCGGGGCCAGCGGAATCATTTACGGACTCGCCTTCTTCCTGTTTTTCAGTGGCATCTTGCGAAAGCACGTACCGCTGATTGCTATATCCTTATTAGTAACTTTTCTCTATGGAGGACTCGTCTGGAATATGTTCCCGTTCTTCGCCAAAGAAACCACCTCTTGGGAAGGACACCTTAGCGGCGCCATAGCCGGCACAAT
Source organism: Bacteroides stercorirosoris (assembly GCF_900142015.1). Taxonomy (GTDB): domain Bacteria; phylum Bacteroidota; class Bacteroidia; order Bacteroidales; family Bacteroidaceae; genus Bacteroides; species Bacteroides stercorirosoris. Next base: position 5,556 of record NZ_FQZN01000056.1, on the reverse strand, counting down.
CTGCTCACTGGCATTCATGGGATATGGGCCTCAACGACCGGACCCGTTTGCAGACGAAGAAGAAACGCCTGATGAAGAGCCCGGTGATGAGGACAGCATAGAGGACAGTATAGAGGATGGCGTAGAACCAGGTATAGAGCCCGGCGCAGAGAACGAAATAAGCGTAGGAAAAACGGACCAGCCGTCATAGCCTGCAAAACATAGAAACGAAAAACGGTACACTCATATCAATGAGCAAGCCATGAAATATGGCTACGGGAACCATGTCTTTCCCCGAATAGCGGGTTATCACAGGCAATATCACATCCATCGAATTGACGCCTGCCGCCGAGATAGGCGCCAACCGCCCGAAATACCGCGCAAGCAATGGCGCACCCAGCAAAGCCATCATCTCCCTGAAGATATTCGCCAGCAAAGCGATAGTGCCCAGTTCCGTAGCCAGCTGAAGGCCGATTGAAGCTTCCTTGAACTGCGTGATCAGCACAGATGACAGGGAATAATAAGCAAAGCCGCTTCCCACCGCCATACAGTCGAAGATACTCCAGCGGCTGAGCAGCAGACTGGCAAGTGCGGAAAAAGCCAGCGTCCCGCTGATAGTAGCCAGCGGTATCAACAGAAACTTCAGGCGAAGCTGGGAAATCATACTCTTCAGTTCCTTGTTCGAACCGATACTGATACCAATCTGGAACATCAACGCATACAATATATACATAGACATATTACCCGTCTTCAGCTCTACCGGGAAATATCCCAAGACTCCCAAAAGGCATCCGCCCACAAAAACTCCCAATACAATCAAACTATCTTTCATACCTTTTTCTTTTTAGAAGTGAAAAACAACTTTAATACAATCCATGAAGCCAAGATACTGCCCACCGTAGCGGACAGTGCCAGCAGCACCGCTTGCCAGCCAAAGGAAAAGAGATTATCTACAATCAGCTTGTTGGAACCTATGGTGACACCCAGCACAAACAGCAGCAGGAACACCGTATAAGATATAGACACCTCCACTTTGCGCAAAAACGAAATGCGGCGCAAGCCGTAACCGATAATTATGCCCAGAAACATCAGGCCAAGTATTTTAAACATATCTATTTCAGTTTAGTCAGTACGCAGTTTACTTGCTTGCCGCACAGCGAAGTTTTTACGCTTTACTCCGATTGGCAAGAATGCAACAAAAACCGCAATTACAAAAAGTTAGTAATTGAAAAACAGTATACCGGACAGCATATCCGGCTGAAAAGAAAAAGATTTATAGAGGTATTTAGATGAAACCACTGAACCAATGTACATGCACGACGCTACAGCAGCAGTTATTTTCATTCTGCAGCGCACGTTTCAGAGGATTATATGTACATAAATGTTTCATCATTGTTCCGAATTTGGGTGCAAAGGTATAGCTTTATTGTATATTTTCCAAATATATATTCAAAAAGTAATGAAAGCCGGAACACCGATTGTATTGGCACTAGCCAACGGACGTCCGGGTTTGAGCTATACCACTTTCAGCTACGGTGACATCAAGCTCTCTCAAAAGCCGACATCAAGCGCAATGAAAAATTCACAGTAGAAGTACTTGTCACCAACACAGGCAAGCGTGACGGTGCAGAAGTTGTACACTGGTATATCTCCGATCCGTTCTGCCTCATCACACGCCCTGCCAAAGAGTTGAAACACTTCTGTTTGAAGATTAACTTCAAACTATTCATGATTTAATTGCTTTCACCTAATAAATTAAGTACCTTTACCGCATAAAAGAAATGGGCTGTTTGTAAGCAACCGATGAGTTGGTTACAAACAGCCCATTGGCTGATTACAAACACCCGATAGGCTTGCTGCAACCAACCCACTTCTTTTATTAATAAAGGGGAATTAATCATCGCACTGCATGGAGTTAATTTATGCACCGCCTGAAGTTAGTTCTTTAATTAAGAATATCTAAAGAAACGATTCATGGCATTCTACGACTTGAAGAAGAAACCTGCCCTTACCACAAAGGACGGTGAAAAGGAAACGCTCTACCCGAGTATAGTATATAATGGCACGCTCTCCGCACGCAAACTGCTGGAAAGGGCTGCCTACGGAACCGGATACACCGTAGGCGAACTGGAAGGTGCCCTGGGCATCATTATGGACACAGCCGCACGCTACATCGGTGAAGGTTACCGTGTGGAACTCGGCGAATTCGGCTACTTTGCCGGGAAAATCAAGGCGTCACGCATGGTAGCCCGGAAAACTGATATCCGCTCCACTTCCATCCGTTTCAACGGAGTCAATTTCCGGCCTTCCAAACAGTTCAGAATGAAGTCGGCCGGCGACTTGGAGCGTGTGCCTGAACGTACTTTCCGCAATTCCAGCCAACTGAATATGGAAGAGTTGGAAAGACGGCTGATGAAGCACCTGGAACAAAATAGCTTTATCACACGGTCGGTTTATACGGATTTAACCGGACGGCTGAAGTGGAAGGCGACGGAAGACTTAAAGAGTTTTGAGGAGAAAGGGATAATACGGAGGATGGGAAGAGGAAATCAGATGTATTATGTAAAGGCAAAAGAGAAGGAGGAGGGAAATACAGAGAAAGAATGTCTATAGGAGTACAGTGATAGAAAGCATAACGTGACATCAGTTCACAATAATCAGTTATATACCAATCATATACATGTCTATATAGAGTTCTTTTACGGCACATTTATTATCGTGAAATTTGCAGCACGATCATAAATGAGCTATAATTTAACCTGTATGAAAAGCTACAATGATATGACTGTAATTTCTGAGAAAATAGATAGCGACAATAAAATTCATTCAATCCAGCAAACCGGAGAAGTGTATACTTCTGAAAAAAAACAAAGATGAAAAACAAAACACTCACAATCAGTATACCCAAAACGTGGTTAAAAATAACACTTTGGGGATTACTATCGCTAACCATATTAGGAGTTACCTTTTCTATAAAAGATACAATGAGAACTCCTTATTTCATTATCATAATTATTTCAATTATAGTCTTATTATCATTTACCTTAATTCACTCCTGCATACTGCAATATCAATATATGCAATTTGACAAACAGACAAAAATTAGCATTGATTGCCATTCAAACCAAATCACATATATAAGAGATAATGTTTATTTAGAATTTAGCACAAGTGATATTACTGATTTTCAGAAAGTACGGAATGAGAATTCCAGAAGAATTCAAGAGTTTTACTACCAAATTTATATAAAAGATAAAAAAACGCCACTAATCATTACTTGTGTACTGTCCAGCAATTTAGAAAAGTATATAAAAAAGAAGTGCCATGTCAAAATTGCAGACTCTGTATCTCTTGATAAAAACGAATATGACGTCATTCTTAATATGATTTCAGAATCCTAACCCTACCCTATAAATCTTACATTCCCAGTTCATGAAAACATATAAGACTCATCTCATAAGAATATTATTTTCTCCAACCACTTGGATATTTATCATTTGGTTACATTTACCTATTTTGTGGGGATGGATTTGGACTGATAACATTTATTGGTTAATGTTTCATATTCCAACAGGTATAGGAGGAGCCATCACATACTTTGAAAAGACATATCGATTTTATCTTTATGACAAAAACACACAACTGCGAGTAGACTGGAGAAATAAACAAATGGAATATAGCAAAGACGACAAGTCTGCTTTATTTACATTTAATGATATAAAGCAAATAGTAAGTATGAAAAGAATTCTTCCTCCCTTCTTCTACTGTATCATGTTGAAAAATGGAGATAGATTTTACATATCTACCCTAATACTTCCGGGACTTAAGAAGGAGCTTAGAAAATATGAAAAACATATTGACAAAACATTATTTTTTAATCATGATCGTAAACCACCTATATTGATTAGCAAAAATAAATTCATATGATTTTACTAAAAATAAAGATTTGGAAATTAGCGTTATGCCACATTATGCCATGGATTATTTTAATGGCAACAACTCTTATTGCATGGGTATTTGGTATACTATACCCTAGCTATTACATATACATAGTTGCTGTTTTTGTAGCTTACTATTTAGGATTTAAGCCATTAAACTATGTTCTCGATATGTGGAATTACGATAGATGGAGTACTCTCCTTATAGATAATTCCGAAGAAGAAATCATTTATAAGCCATACAAAGACCTCAGTATTGAATACAGATTCCATTATGAAGATATTGTTACTTTTCAGAAATACAAGAACGGATATAGTTTCTATCAACAATTATATTTTTACCGAATTGTTTTAAAGAATGGAGAAGAATACTATTTATCGAGCTTATTAGTTGGTAAATTAGAAAAAAATATAGATAGTGTACCCTGTATATATATGAAAAACTCATCCTTTGTTTATATATTAGGATATATCTAAAAAAAACAAAAGTATGAGTAAAGATTGCATTACATTCAAACCTAAAAGATGGATTTTTCAAATCCAACTTTATTGTAAAATATTATTCTTATTAGGAATTATGCTTACCTTATGCTGGTTTATTACCTATCGAATACAAGAACGTACCATTATTAATTATGGCCTCTTTGCTTTACTTTGTTGCGTTATTTATTATTGGAGAATCACAAATCTAAGAATTTTATTGCAATACTACAATTTGCACAAAAACTGTCAATTAATAATAGACAAAGAGAAGAATAAAATAATATATATAACCCCCGAACAAACAATAGAATTCTCGGAAGACAACATCGTCAACTTAACGGTAACATACTGTAAGACACGGATAACTGACAAATATTATTATGAAATATATCTAAAAGGAGAAGAATATCCAATCATATTTACAAGTATGCTATGTAAAAAATTAGAAAAGCAACTAAACTTGATTTATCACATAAAAACTAAAAGCAACATGCTTATTCACAAAAAAATTAAGAAAGGATATGGATATACTCAAATTCCTAAGGAAAAGATCGATAATAACCAATTAAATATTAAAAGGGTCAATGCCTCCGATATTGTTTTCAATGCAGATAAAAAGTATTATAGAAAAATGATATTTAGAAATATAGCAGCCATACTCACAACCAATATAATAATAGCTTGCACCGCACACAAGTACACTGATTATAGAATGGTAATTGCTTCCTATATATTATTGAACTCAATATTCATTATAAGTCTTGTAACAATCATCAAAGAATACAGTATAAACAAAAGAGATTCACTCATTATACATAAAGATTCTAACAAATTTACATATTGCACAGAAAACCGAAAAATAGAATTTACCCAGGAAGACATCATATCCTTTAAATATTTCCGTAACCACATCAAGTATGACTATTATGAAATTCACATAAAGCAGTGTGAATCTCCCATAGTAATTACATCTCTTTTCTGCAAAGATCTAAATAAATATATATCAAAGAAATACGAGTTAATCAGAAAAAAGAATTTTATTAACGTACCAAGGAACAAGAGGCACTGTCCACAATTTTGTGTAAATAGAAAACTTCAGGATTCGGGTTTTATACTTGAATCCTGTTTTCAAATATAGTAATAAATTGGTTAAATA
>NZ_FQZN01000057.1 GCF_900142015.1 Bacteroides stercorirosoris | reverse complement strand
TGAAAGTCTCATCATACGGCTTACGACTAAGTTTTGGCATATTGTTTCTTCTTTGATGCCTACAAATAGGTGTCAACCTATATCAGTGTAAGACATGCAGTAACGTTGCATTGGGTTTCATTCAGCATCGGTTCATCAGAACAGCCAGAAGACATGATGCAAGAAAAGGTGACCAAGCAGTGTCTCCACCGCTTCATCACCTTTTCCATCATTTATCACCTAAACCTATATAATTATTTGCCTGTGCAAGATTTTGTGCTAAAAGCGGTCAACATCCAAACCATCTTTTCTTGTTCTTTCAGATAACCGGTCATCAGGTCGGCGGTAACGTCATCGCCGGCTTCACCCGCCAGTTTGATTACCTTTCTTTCTTCACCGATGAGGTAACTGTATGTTTCGAGGATATGGCTGACGGCATCACTACCGCAAGAGATATCAGATACTTCCTTAATCTTGGCTACTTTCAGGTATCCGCTGAACTTGTTTTCGGGCACACCGCCCAACATCAGGATGCGTTCTGCAATTTCGTCAATCTTCTCAGCCGCGTCGTCATACATGCTCTCGAACTTTTCGTGCAGTACAAAGAAACCATGCCCCTTGATGTTCCAGTGGAAGCCACGCAGATTGGTGTAATGTACCTGGAAATCTGCCAAAAGTTGATGCAATGCAGATACTACGTTAGCTACTCCCGATTCGTTTAATTTGATATAATCTAAAGTCTTCATAATTTTACCGTTTTAAAAATTTATACTGTTTAAAAAAAATTTCTTGTTGTAAAGAAAGTGCTTATCTGATGCAGAAGCAAACTTGCCCGATTATGCCGAGATACGACTTTCTTTGTTTCTGTTGCAAAGATAAGGGGGAAATCAATGCTTGTCAAACAGATAATTTCTATCTTTGCATAGACAGAATCTATATTACCCGTTCAAACCCTTTATTTATCATGACTTTACAACAATTGGAGTACATTCTTGCCGTCGATCAGTTCCGTCATTTTGCCAAAGCGGCAGAGCATTGCCGGGTAACCCAACCCACCCTTAGCGCCATGATACAGAAACTGGAAGACGAGCTGGAAACCAAAATATTCGACCGCAGCCAGCAACCCATCTGCCCCACCCCCGTCGGACGGCTCATCGTGGAGCAAGCCCAAGTGGTGCTGTCGCAGGCCGACCGTATAAAGGATATTATAGAAGAAGAAAAACATTCCCTGTCGGGCGTCTTCAAGCTGGGCATATTGCCCACCATCGCCCCTTACCTCTTGCCACGTTTCTTCCCGCAACTGATGAAGAAATACCCCCAACTGGATATCCGCGTGACGGAAATGAAGACCAAAGACATCAAGCAGGCCTTGCTGAAGGGAGATATAGATGCCGGCATCATCGCCACCCTGCCGGAGAAAGACGAGTTCCGACAAACACCCCTGTTCTATGAGCAATTCTATGCATATATCGCGCGCGAAAGCGACCTGTTCAATAATAATATAATCCGTACCTCCGACCTCAACGACGAGCAACTCTGGATGTTGGATGAAGGACATTGTTTCCGCGACCAGCTGGTTCGCTTCTGCCACATGAAAGCGGCACAAGCCAGTCAGATAGCCTATCGCCTGGGCAGCATGGAGACTTTCATGCGCATGGTGGAAAGCGGGAAAGGCGTGACGTTCATTCCCGAACTTGCCATCGACCAGCTGAACGACACCCAAAAGGAACTGGTGCGCCCGTTTGCCATCCCCACTCCCACCCGGCAAATCATTCTCATCACCTGCGAACACTTCATCCGCACTACCTTGCTGGAGGTTCTCACAAAAGAAATCCAGGCGTCCGTACCGCGCGAGATGCTGTCCCTGCGGGCAACTCAAGTGATGGTATAGATTTCTTCTATCGGTCCATAAATCTTTTCAATCGTTTTTTTTGTTCTATCGGCAAAAGATGCTATATTTTTGCAAACGCGAAATTCAGCTGCACCTCAGCATAATCAAGCGAGCTTGCTTCTGCATTCGGTTTGCATGAACTTTGCATCCAGTAAAACAAAGTACTAAACCTTTTAAAACAAAAAAGATTATGGAACCAATTATCAATTCACAGCTTCCTGAATTCAAAGTTCAGGCATTCCAGAACGGAAGTTTCAAAACAGTAACCAACGAAGACGTAAAAGGCAAATGGGCTATTTTCTTCTTCTATCCCGCAGACTTTACTTTCGTATGCCCTACCGAACTGGTGGACATCGCCGAAAAATACGAACAGTTCCAGGCAATGGGCGTAGAGGTATATTCAGTAAGTACAGACTCTCACTTCGTGCACAAGGCATGGCACGATGCATCCGAAAGCATCCGTAAAATCAAATATCCCATGTTGGCAGACCCGACAGGAGTCCTGACCCGTGCATTCGGCGTGATGATTGAAGAAGAAGGTATGGCCTACCGCGGTACGTTTGTCGTAAACCCGGAGGGTAAGATCAAGATTGCGGAAATTCAAGACAACAACATCGGACGTAACGCCGACGAGCTCCTCCGCAAGGTGGAAGCTGCGCAATTCGTAGCTACGCACGACGGCGAAGTATGTCCCGCAAAATGGAAGAAAGGCGGCGAAACGCTGAAACCAAGTATCGATTTGGTTGGTAAAATTTAAGTTCATCTCCCTTTTTTAGTAGCGGGCCCCCTCTATCCTGTATCTTGCACACACTTTGGAGGGGGCTCGTTTTATTCTCAAAAAAACAGTAATAGATTATGTTAGACTTAGCATTAAAAGAACAGATACGCGGTATCTTCCAGAGTCTGGAAGCGACGTACACCTTTCATATTGTCTGCCATCCCCGGCACGAGAGCGCGCAGGAACTGATAGATATGCTAAAAGATGTGGCAGAGTGTTCCGCCAAACTATCTTGCGAAATAACGGAAACCGAACAGCCGAAACTGGAATTTTCCCTATTGAAAGAGGGAAAAGCAACCGGTGTAAAGTTCCGCGGAATACCGAACGGACACGAATTCACTTCCTTGCTTCTGGCAGTGCTTAATGCAGACGGTAAGGGTAAGAACATCCCCGACGAGGCCATAAGACGACGCATCCAGGCGTTGAAAGGGCCTGTTTCTCTTCAAACCTATGTGTCGCTGACGTGTACGAACTGCCCCGATATAGTGCAGGCTCTGAACGTCATTGCCTTGCTGAACGGGCAAGTTACGCACGAAATGATAGACGGGGCCCTCTTCCAGGAAGAGGTGGATGCACTGAAGATACAAGGCGTACCGTCTGTCTATGCCAACGGGAAGTTGCTCCACGTCGGACGCGGCACGCTGGGGGAACTCTTGCAGAAATTAGAAGATATGTTCGGCTCTGAACCGTTGGCGGATGCAGAGCCCGTATCACGCACGTATGATGTCCTCGTATTGGGTGGCGGACCGGCAGGAGCTTCAGCAGCCATTTATTCAGCCCGCAAGGGATTGCGCGTGGCTATTGTTGCCGAAAAAATCGGTGGACAGGTGAAAGAGACCGTAGGTATCGAGAACCTGATTTCTGTTCCGCAGACAACAGGAGCACAGTTGGCGGATAATTTAAGAAGCCATATCAATCATTATCCTATCGACTTGTTCGAAGACCGGAAGATAGAAAAAGCGGAGCTTCAAGGTAAGGAAAAAATTGTCTCGGTGGTAGGCGGTGAAGTTTTCACTTCGCCCAGCGTGATTATCGCGACAGGTGCCAGCTGGCGGAAACTGAACGTAGAAGGAGAAACGGAGTATATCGGGAGAGGTGTGGCCTTCTGTCCGCATTGCGACGGACCGTTCTATCAGGGAAAGGATGTAGCTGTCATCGGAGGCGGAAACTCCGGTATAGAGGCAGCCATCGACCTGGCCGGTATTTGCCGGAGAGTAACCGTATTTGAGTTTGCAGATAGCCTGCGGGCGGATCAGGTGCTGCAAGAAAAAGCCAGGAGCCTGCCAAACGTTGAAATCTTCACGTCTTCACAAACGACGAAAGTTCTGGGAAATGGAGATAAGGTAATAGGCATCTGCGTCAAAGACCGGGTGACGGATGAAGAACGGGACTTCCCGCTCGACGGTATCTTTGTTCAGATAGGACTGGCGGCAAACAGCATCTCTTTCCGGGAAGAGCTGGAGGTTACCCCGCAGGGAGAAATCAAGATTGACGCTTGCTGCCGGACAAATATCCCGGGCGTATATGCCGCGGGAGATGTATCGACCGTACCTTACAAACAGATTGTGATCGCAATGGGCGAAGGGGCGAAAGCAGCGCTTTCGGCATTCGATGACAGGATAAGAGGAATCGTTTAAGGACTATCTCTATTCCCCTCCTCCAGTCGGAGGAGGGGTGCCCAAAGGGCGGGGTGGTAGGTGAGAAAAGAATTCTTTAGTGTTCTTATTAATAGGTATTTTATTGCTTACCTACCACCTCCCCCTACGGGTACCCCTCCTCCGACTGGAGGAGGAGAATGGAGATAGTACTACTTATATCTATTGGGAGAATCTATATCTATTGGGAGGACCTATTTTTATTCAGATATTATCACTTTTTCGGTGCAATCTTCAGTTCCTGCACCAAATGGCCCGCTTTCCCGTATTTCTCTATAATAAACAGGATATACCGCACATCCACCCCGATGCAGCGTTGTATCTTCGGCTCATACAGAATATCACTACTCATAGCTTCCCAGTTCCCGTCAAATGCCAAGCCCAGCAGCTCACCCTTCGCATTGAACATGGCACTGCCTGAATTTCCGCCCGTGATATCATTATTCGAGATGAAGCACACCTTCATTTCCCCCTTTTCATCGGCATATCTTCCGAAATCTCCCGAAGAAAGCAGCGACAGAATCTCCGGCTGAACCTCGAAATCCACATCTCCCACATTTGCCTTTACCTTCTCCAAAACGCCTTTCGAAGTCGTGTAATAATCATACTCCGCACCATCAAAAGGCGTATATCCCGCCACCGTGCCGAAACTTAACCGCATGGTAGAGTTAGCGTCCGGATAGAAATTGCGCGACGCGTACATCCGCCGGACAGCCCCATTCAACAGACGCTCTCCCCGAACAACCTCCGAAGTGGGCGCCTGCATCTGCATATTCATATCAAATAGCATCGTCAGCATGTCTATGCCCAGAGATATGGCCGGATCATCAAAGATATGGTAAGTAGTGTCCCGTTCGAGGAAACGTTTCAAGCCACGGGGAGTAGTCAGCTCCGAATGAGCATACAGGCTGTCTACGTATGCCTTTTCATCCCCATTGTATTCCTGCGCAATGGTATGATAAATGGCAGGCAGGAAAGTGGTATCCACCTTTGAACGATACTCCTTCAATGCCGCTACAAACACCTCTTTATCAATCTCCAAGTCCAGATTGGAGTACTGTTCTACGATATCCTTCAGACCGGCAACAACGGTCTTCTCTTCCCCCTCAAAGTCAAAGTTCAGGATTTTCAGGGCAAGCTGCACCAACTCCGGGGCATACAGGAAGGATTCGATGAAATAAGCCTGCGCACGGTTCACTTCACGGCGGTTCTTATAACTCAGCTCCAGATCAGTGAACAGTTGCAACAGTTTCTCACGCTCTTCCGGGTTTTGCTTTATCCAGCGGCGAAGTTCCTGTTCCATTTCACGCTTCTTTTCCAATATCCCAAGTTTGCGGATAGCCCGGTTCATCCCGATACTGTTTTTCCAATAATTAGAGCTTTCATCGTATTTGGAGGCATACTTGATGCGCACACTGTCATTGCGGTCCATCTCGCGTTTCCAGATGGCCTGTTTCACGCCACGGACATCTATCTGCGCCTGATTGGAGTTATTCATCATTTCCTCTATCCCGAACGAAGAGAGATAACGCTCCGTGCTGCCGGGATAACCCAGCGTCATGCAGAAAGAACCTTCCCGATAACCATCCAGGGAAATCGGAGCCACATATTCCGGATGATAGGGAACATTCCCGGGAGAGTATTCGGCAGGGCGGTTATTACGGTCCGCATAGATACGGAACACGCAGAAATCACCTGTATGCCGGGGCCAAACCCAGTTGTCCGTATCCCAGCCGAACTTGCCGATAGAAGAAGGGGGTGCAAAAACCAGCCGGACATCGTTGAAATCGCGATAAACAGAAAGCCAGAACTCATTTCCGCCATAGTAAGCATCCACAATGCCAACCAAAGTAGAATCCTTGTGAGAAACTTCCCCGCCTATCACCAGCATCATAGAATCCACCGCGCTGGAACGTTCCATCTCGTTCATCGAAGGCTTGACAGCTCCCAGCACACGTTTCGTCACATCTTCCGTACGCAACAGGAAACGGACATAAAGTTCCGGATTCGGAAGTTCTTCTTCACGGCTACGCGCCACAAAACCATCCTTCAGGTAATCGTGTTCCACCAACGAATGTTGCTGCACGCTGCTGAAGCCGCAATGGTGATTGGTAAACACCAGACCATCTTCGGACACAACCACACCGGAGCAAAAGCCTCCGAAACTGACCACCGCATCTTTCAGCGACGGACGTTTCGGACTGTACAGTTTATCGGCCGACATCTGCAAGCCGAGTTCTTTCATCGTCTTACGGGTCTGTTTATTCAGGTTTCCCAGCATCCACATGCCTTCGTCCGCCTGTCCTGCCAATGTGAAGAAGCAGCAAACAGTTATTAGGATATACTTTAGCTTCATTCTATAGTTAGTATTAAGTTATTCTGCAATCAGCCTCAACTGTTTCGCCCCTGTCCGCGCTTTCAGCCACTCGGCAATCTTTTCTTTTTCCTGCGCACTGGGATGTTTGCCGAATTTCAGTACGGCAAGCGTAATGGTATCCGTCCGTATCGAGTCAACCGTCAGCTCTATCGCATGGGATATGGAAACCGTTTTCACCGATGGATACAGCACTTTTAGCTCCGGAACGATTGTTTTTCCCAGTTCATCAAAAGACTTGTATTTCGCAAGGCTCTGTTCCAAAACAGAAATCTTCTTTGTCTGTTCCAGCAACCGTTCCTCACTGTTCTTATAGAAATCTTCCATCACCATCGCCCGGATAGAAGAAATATCCACAGCCTCATTATTCATTCCCTGAAGGACGGTCAGCTTCGTTTCACCCAACTTATAATCTTTCATCTTTCCCCTCGCAATGGCGATAGATGCTTCGGGCACTTCCTGCCCTATCAATACTACACGTATTTCATTGTCTTTAGTACCGTGATAATGGATTTTCTTATCCAGCACCTGCGTATTCTCAAAAGAGAGTTGTTCGGAAACAAACCGGTTGGCAGCACTCTCGTAGAAGGTGCTCTGGATGATGCCTACGGTAAGATAAACAGCCGGACACATCGTAAGCACCGCAATGAGTATGATGTATTGGCGTACTTTCTTTTCCCGTTTCTTGTCCACGAACTCTTTGCGCTGGAAGTGCATCACACGCACACCCACAAACGTGGCAAGACTGATAAACACTGAATTAATGAAATAAAGATAGAAAGCACCGAGGAAATAAACAAGATTTCCCGTTGCCAGTCCGTAACCTGCCGTACAGAGCGGCGGCATCAATGCCGTAGCAATGGCCACACCGGGAATCACATTCCCCTTCTCTTTGGTAGAAAGGGCAACCACACCCGCCAGACCACCCATCAACGCGATGAATACGTCATAAATCGTGGGTGAAGTACGTGCCAGCAACTCCGATTGTCCCTCGGCCACGGGACTTACCAGAAAGAAGATGGTAGCCGTGGTCACACTGAACAGGGTCGTTATCAGGAAGCTCTTCAATGAGCGCTTCATCAGTTCAAAGTCATTCAGACCGACAGAAAGTCCCACACCCATGATAGGCCCCATCAGCGGGGAAATCAACATGGCGCCGATGATAACGGCAGTGGAGTTGACATTCAGCCCCAATGACGCCATAAAGATGGCGAATATCAGAATCCACAGGTTCGCTCCCTTAAATTCCACTCCTTTACGGATGGAGTCTACGGTTTCCAGCTCATTGTCTTTGTCTTTTCGCAAATCAAGATATTCATTCAGGAACTTCTTGATGGCAAATACATTCCGGTTTTGTTCGGGTGTTTCCATAAGCGCAATTATTTTCGGATGAAACGATTCAGAACAGGTATTTGGTTAAGCGGCAGATCACGCTTCACAATGTATGCGATGAACAGCAGCAGCAGAACGGTGCGGTACGCCATACGCAGGTAGATATTCTCTATCGGCACATACTCGGCTGCCACATAAAGCACGGCCGCCAGGAGGACGTACATCCCGATTGCTTTCAAATCGTATTGTATCGGGTACTTCTTCTGACCGACAAAGTAAGAAAGCAGCATAGCGACACCATATCCCGTGAATCCCGCCCAGGCACAAGCTATATAACCATATTTCGGTATCAGGAAGATATTCATCAGTATCAGGATGGTGCAGCCTGTCAGCGAGAAGTAGGCTCCCCAACGGGTTTCATCAATCAGTTTGTACCAGAAAGAGAGATTAAAATAAATGCCCATAAAGATTTCCGCCGCCATCACGATAGGCACGACTCTCAGTCCATCCCAATAGCCGCGTCCAATGATATGGCGCAAGAGGTCCATGTAGAACATTACTGCCAGGAAGGCCAGCAATGTAAAGATAATGAAGAACTTCATTGCCTTCGCATACATCTCCCGGCTATCTTTCTCTTTACTCTTGCCGAAAACAAAAGGTTCGTAGGCAAAGCGGAATGCCTGCGTAAACATCGCCATAATCATAGCTATCTTACTGGCAGCCCCGTAAATGCCAAGTTGGACTTTTGCCTCAGCCGCATCGGGATAGACAAAAGGAAAGATAATCTTATCGGCCACCTGATTGAGGATGCCGGCCACTCCCAATATAACCAGGGGCAACGAGTAACGGAGCATCCGCTTCAGCAGTTCCCTGTCCAGCGTATAGGTAAAGCCCCTCAACTCAGGTATCATGCACAACATCACCACCGAAGTACATATCAGATTAAACAGAAAGGCATAGCCTACATCATTTCCTTTCAGAACAACGTAGTAGAAAAGATTGAGCGCAATATTGAGGAAGATAAACAGCAGTTTCAACGCTGCAAACTTGATAGGGCGCTTTTTATAACGCAAATAAGCGAATGGAATGCTTTGAATGGCATCCATCGCCACCACAATCATCATCATGCCTATATACCAGGGATGCTCGCCATATTCCAGCCATGCGGCGATAGGATCCAGGAACAGCAATCCCAAAGCGAGAAAGACAAGCGAACCGAAGCCGACACTCAACAAGGTGGTGGAATACACCCGCATCGGCTCATCTTTTCCATTATTGGCAAAACGGAAAAATCCCGTCTCCATGCCGCACGTCAGCAGCACCAACATCAGCGCCACCCAGGCGTATATATTCGTAACCACACCGTAGCCGCCTGACGATGCAGGCAAAGCTATCGTGTAAACAGGCACCAACAGATAATTGAGGAAACGCCCTACAATACTACTCGCCCCATAAATAGCAGTTTCCTTTGCTAAAGATTTTAATCCCGCCACTTGATTTAATGATTAATGATTAACAGTTATTCATTGAATAGCGTACGCTGACTGTTATAGAGACTACGTCCCAAGTGTTTATAAGCCAGTTCAGTCACTTCGCGTCCGCGAGGAGTACGTTTCAAAAAACCTTCTTTTATCAGGAACGGTTCATACACTTCTTCTACGGTTCCGGCATCCTCGCCCAAAGCCGTAGCAATGGTGGTGAGCCCTACCGGACCGCCCTTGAATTTATCTATAATAGTACAGAGTATCTTATTGTCGATTTCATCGAGTCCGTACTTGTCTATGTTCAGTGCTTCAAGCGCATAATTCGCAATCTCCGTATCTATACTGCCCGAACCTTTCACCTGTGCAAAGTCCCGTACACGGCGCAGCAACGCATTGGCAATACGCGGCGTTCCACGGCTGCGGGAAGCAATCTCCGACGCCGCCCTGGTAGAGCACGGCACATCCAATATCCCTGCCGAACGACGGATAATGCCACTCAACACATCATCATCGTAATACTCCAAATGCAGATTAATGCCAAAACGAGCACGCAAAGGAGCAGTCAACAAACCGCTACGGGTAGTAGCCCCCACCAGCGTAAACGGATTCAAATCAATCTGAATGCTCCGTGCAGACGGCCCCTTGTCTATCATGATGTCAATGCGGTAATCTTCCATTGCCGAATACAGGTACTCTTCCACCACCGGGCTCAACCGATGTATCTCGTCAATGAATAGTACATCGTTGGGTTCCAGACTGGTAAGGACTCCCGCCAGATCGCCCGGCTTATCAAGCACCGGACCGGAAGTGACCTTGAAGCCTACTCCCAATTCATTGGCAATAATATTCGATAGAGTCGTTTTTCCCAATCCCGGAGGTCCGTGCAGCAATACGTGGTCCAATGCCTCACCACGCAGACGGGCTGCCTTGACGAAGATGCGCAGATTATCCACCACCTTATCCTGCCCGCTGAAATCTTCAAAGGACAACGGACGAAGTGCGTTCTCAAAATCACGTTCCCTACTGGTCAACGGCTGTTGGTCACGTATATCAAAATCTTCTTGTTCCATTCGTTAATCATACAACTTATTAGGCTGATCCATAAAAACTTTTACCTATTCAACTCCCTGATTCCTCTTGTGGAATAGCCTGTCTCATAGGTTTAGTCTATTGTCTCCTGCAAAATAACTAATTTATTTTGAGATTATCTCTATAAGTTAACTCTTTTCACAAACACTTCTACCCTTATACTTCTTCCCCGGCATCATCTAATTCATAACAACAAAGGTGTACCGGAAGTAACTATCCGCAACTTCCGGTACACCCCTATTCCATAAAGACTGAAAAGTCTGAATTTTATTTTCTATATATAAGGTATGCACCTACCCCAAGCATATAGCGTATGCCTACATTCAGCGCTTCATGAATTCCCGCCGTTCTTCCTCCGGGAATTTCTCTATCGCATAACGCAACATGGTGCGGGGCATCTCCTTACAGAACCTTTCCAGAAACTGCACCAACATGTCTTTATCCCGCTTTCCCATCTCACGCAACATCCAGCCCACGGCTTTCTGCATCAGGTCGTGCTTGTGATGAAGCAAACGTTCGGAAAGAGCCAGAATATCGATGAAATCGCCGTTTTTGATGAGTGTATAAGTAGAAACTACCGCGATGCGCTGGTCCCAAAGCAAGCTGCTATCTGCCAGGCGATAGAGGACGTCACGAGGTTTGTCTGTCAGATATTCGCCTACGATGCCCGGAGCGGACAAGTCCACAAGATCCCAGTTATTGATACGGACAGTCTGCGTCAGATAGAAATCAAATATTTCTTTTTTGCCGCTTTCATCGTTTTTTTTAAAGCGTTCCACCAACATCAACAAGGCACAAAGGCGGCATTCGTGCCACTCACTCTGCAGCAATTCCGCCATCACACCGAAAGGCGCATCCTTATGGCGTTTTGCCACCATACGAGTGTTAGGAACCACAACGCCGAGAAACTTGTCTCCTTCTCCGTATTGCCCCTTTCCGGTTTTAAAGAAATTGGGGAGATACTCCCGCTTCACCGGGTCAATGTACTGCTCCAGTTCTTGCTGGATTTCTTTTGCTTTCTGCTTATCTTTCATGAGTTACCGAATATAAATTGCACGAATGTATGCAGTTTTTAGCTAAACTGTTGACACTTTAACGCAAAAAAACAACACTTTCTTATCCTTGTTCTCCGCAACGATGCTATTCCAACTCCTTTCATTACCATAAGATTCACAAAATATATGGCTTAATTTCCTAAGTAGATGCTCATAATTAATTCGTATATTGAAACGATTTCATAAAGCACTGATCAATCATAACTGATCAATCATAAGAGTAGCACAAATCAGCCGTATCGCTAAAATGACACAGCCATTACCATGGAGAGTTTAAGCAGATGCTCAGATTCTTTGCATCGGCACACTGAAAATGAAGCGGGTTCCCTGAGTGTATTCTTTATCAATAACCAAGTCGCCTCCCAACTTCTTTGCAATGGTACGGCAAATAGACAAGCCGAGACCTGTGCCTTGACTAAAATCATTCAGCTTGATAAAACGCTCGAAAACATGTTCCTGCTCATCAACCGGAATGCCTATTCCAGTATCCGTAACCGTAAAAATCAACTGCTTCTCTCTTTCTTTCACCTCATAGGCCAACGTTACGGAACCTTCATGGGTAAACTTCGATGCATTGTTCAGCAAGTTGTCGAGCACCTGCACTATGTAACTGTAATTGCTATCAATTATCAGCTCATCACAAGCAGGTTTAAATATGAGTTTTATATCCTTGGAAAATAATTCGCCTGCCGAATCCATCGAAGCCTGACAGCAGGCATTGACATCGACAGCGTAATGGTTGATTTCAATATCACTGTCGAGCGCGGAGATATCAAGGATATCGCCCACCAACTTCAACAGCAGTTTGCTGTTACTCTCAATCAATGAAACATATTGCTTGATATCCTGCTGGTCGTCGAACAGATCGACCAATACCCCGGAAAATCCAACAATAGAGTTAAGTGGGGTACGAATTTCGTGGGACATATTCTGAATGAACATGGTTTTCATCCAGTTGCTCTGTTCGGCAAGTTCCTTAGCCTTGCGCAATTCTTCTTTAGCTTCAACCAAGATGCGGTTCTTTTCATCCAGCTTATCTTTCGATCTGTGCAACTTGGCATTAAATTTTCTCTGTTGCAACAGAAAGACCACTACAATACACAGAATGCCCACTACGGAGAACAGGATAATACGGGTATTCTGTAGCTGCTTCTCCTGGGAAATCTTTTCCAACTGTTGTTTTTCAGCACTGAGCCGTTGCAGATTCAGGATAGTGGCAAACTCACCGGTAGTGATTTCTTCATTCTTTTCTTTCTCTTTCTTCTGCTCCGACAGGAAGTCACGATACAGACCGGCGGCTTCTTCTTTGCGGTTCATGTCCCAAAGAATATCAGCTTTCGTCTTCCTCAATGCCGCCAGAGTCGTTAAATCGTTAATTTTCTTTAGTTCAGCCTCCCGTGCATCCAATATGCCGAGAGCCTCGTTATAGTTACCCAGCCTCCGGTTATAATCAATCTCTACATCATAGAAATAGTGGATATGGCGTTTCAACGAAGGTTCGTCCACATACATCTGCCGGCATTCTTCCAACGCCTGATAAGCAGCCTCCCTATCCCCTTGAGTGAGGTAGAGTGAAACATAAACCAGCTTGGCCGTCACCTCATGATAAGGATACTTGACCGTCTTCAGTGCTTTTCTCAATAGTTCGGGAGCTTTTTCCGCTTCGCCCATGTCAATGTATATCGCTGCGGCATCACTATACTGGCAGGATATATTATATCTTGTGACGTTAGTCTTCTCAAAAAGTTCAATCTCTTTAAGCATGAATTCCTGCGATTTCTTCGATAAACCTTTAGCACCATATACATTAGCCAATGCATAGTAACATTCGGCAATGCTCGACTGCAATCCGTCCCTCTCAGCCTCCCGCAGCATCTTTTCGGCTTCGACAAGGGCAATGTTATATTCACCCTGCTTGATGTAATAGTTCACCAGCCTGGCGGCCCACGTCCAATAGTAAAGTTCAGGATTCTGCACACGCTTGGCAAATTGCTTCAGGCGGTTTACACCGGCTATAACGCTATCCGTACGGTTCTCACCTTGCCCGTAATAGTAATAATCCAGCTTTGCTCCCAAAGCTATTTTAGCCATTACGGTGTCATTACACCTGATTGCCATATCCAATAGGGTGTCCGAAGCTGTCAGTACAATAGGATTAGTCGGATCATTAAAGTACTTATTATAATAAGCACGCATATTATTAACATAGGCAGAATCCGCTCGCTGGGCATAAATAGCCCCAACAGCCAATAGTAGATAAATACAGGCGAGAATCGTTTTTTTCATCATAAGTGATTTAGTTGTTGCACACTAACCAGGTTCTAAAGATATGTTTTAAATATGAAACAAAACATTCCTCCCGTCACACGAAGCTTGCAATTGACATTTTTTATCTTTTTATTGTAAATAATAAGCAGCACTATCCACTCATCATCATTCCTAACGGTGCGGTAATGAGTTTTCGCCACAGAGTAACACAGAGTCTCACGGAGTTCTATTCTTTTGATTTCAAATTGATTAAACTCTGTGATACCCTGTGTTACTCTGTGGTGAATTAATTCATAACCGTTACAGTAATGAATAAAACTACGCATTTGTCGGATGCCCCCCCTTTAATGGCATTCTATAATGCAGAATACAACTTTTCCTTAATTTGTTTACTCAATGTTCCTGACGCTATATCCCCTTTCGTTTCTTACATTTTTTTCAATACAAAACCGCCCCTCCCTTTGGGAAAAAGAGGAAATTGTCCTTCCCCCCTCCAAAACATATTCTGAAAAGGGGGAGAATGAAGTAACGACTGAAGTCAACTCACTCGTTTTTTCTTCTTTACGAACTTATGGGAAAGCATCTATTATGTAAAAAGTATTCAGCAGACATACGGTCGTTGTTCATGATACCATTCTCCATTGCTATTTCTTTCCTTTCAGCTTCTTGTTCAAAATCCTTATATAAATTCGCTAATTTTTCTGCGTCACCCCTTTCCAATCATCCGTTCGGAAGGGAGATGCAGGCAATCCGGCTCCATTATATAAATTACAAACCGGATTATTGGCCCAGGCATAGCGCACGGCAACAGGGTAAGGCACTTCCGGAGAACTCACCACAATCTTATCACCTTTTATCTCCGCTTTTGCCCAATGGAATTTATGGTCGCGTCCGGCAATGGAGAAGCCTTGCAATTCTTTTCCGTCACCACTCTTCAGCCCGCCGTCCGTATGGTCAAAAGAAAGGATAATCTTATCCCCATCCACCTGAGAAGAGCGGTACATCGGACCGGAGTACGATATCTGTTCGCCATACGTCTTGGCACGGGCAACCAAAGCCAACCGGTGACCGACTGCCTGCTTGTCCTTCGGGTGAATGTCATTGGCATCGCCTTTATCAATAATCACCGCCATGCCTGTATTGGCTACGGACAATGTACGGCTCTGTGCTTCGCGAAGTTCCGCCCAGTCAGAATCAGCCGGTTGGGGAGACTGCTGCATAAAGTTGGCTAACTGCACAAAGTAGAAAGGGAAATCCTGTCCCCAGTCCTGACGCCAGTTTTCAATGACCAAAGGAAAAAGTTCACGATATTGATAAGCACGGGAAGCATTGTTCTCTCCCTGATACCAGATGGCTCCACGAATACCGTAAGGCACCAACGGATGAATCATAGCGTTGTATAAAGAGGTCGGCAGGTTAGGATTTTCGGACATATCAGCCGGAGGCATCCCCTCTTTCCGGCCGTCTGCCGCCACCTGGTATTTCCATTCACCGGCCAGGCTGATTTGTTCGCCATTGGCAGAACGGAGATAAAGCTCATCGGGCATACCGCAGCCACCGCCTGTATCCACAACACGGATGGCCAACGTTACTTGTCCGGCTTTAACCATCTTGCCGGGGACAGTATAATTACGCGAAACGGAATAGCCATTGGTGCGGCCTACCTCTTTACCATTCCAATAGGTGATATCGTTATCGTCAATGGTGCCTAAGACCAGTTGCAGCTTCTTACCGGCCCAGGAGGAAGGTATCTCAACTGTCCGGCGCAGCCACAACAGACCGTCAAAACCTGCCAGGCCTTGTTCTTCCACCATGCCGGGAAAGTTCATTTTCTGCCAGTTGCTGTCATCCAAGGAGACTTCTGCACGTATCGGCTTGCCGGCAGCGAAACCTTCGTCCACACGATTGTTCCAAGTTTCCAGACCCTTCAAATACTCCGCTTTCATCGCAGATTTATCAGGCATCAGGCGAATATCTTCCACTACTTTAGTAAAGTCGGGCATTTCTTTCAGCACCTTCCCGCTTATCCACGACTCAACGTTCGTCCCTCCCCAGGAAGTGTGGATCAATCCGACAGGTACATTCTGCTTTTCAGAAATCTCACGGCCAAAGAAGTAGGCAGTGGCAGAGAACTCGGGAACAGTAAGCGGTGAACATACCTGCCAGCCATTATCGCGGATTTTGATATCCGATTCCGGTTGTGTACTCGTCACATGCTCTACGTGCAACAAACGGATATCAGGATGGTTAGCCTCCGCTATCTCTTTCTCATAATCCATTATCTTCCCCCAACCTTTCAGGGGCATCTCCATATTGGACTGGCCGGAACATATCCAGACTTCACCGACCATTACATTCTTCAACACCAGCTTTTGTCCGTCCGTCAACGTAAGCTCGTAAGGACCACCCGCTTCGGGCGTACGGACAGAGAGTTTCCACTTGCCATCCTTACCGGCTAAGGTTTCATACGTCTTTCCATCCCAGGAAGTTGTAATTTTCACCGTTTTCATCGGCTTGGCTGTTCCCCAAATGGGGGCATCCGCTTGTTGTTGCAGCACCATATTGTCGGAGAACATAGGTGGCAGCACTACTTTGGCAGACATCGCTCCGGACAGCATCAGCAAAGCTGCAATTAGCATACATTTGTTTTTCATATCACATGGTTACTATTGGTTAATGATCATTTGATTGTAAGACAAAGGTAAGCAGAAATTTATATTCGAAAGAGTGTTATTGCCCTAATAAATGCAATAATCTTTCCATTTAGCGTGCTAAATGGAAAGATATTCCTACTTTTGCCATAAAATAAACGCGTTACTTTATGGTTTTAAATTACATTTGGGTAGCATTCTTCATAATAGCTTTCATTGTGGCACTCATCAAGCTCTTGTTCATGGGCAACACTGAAATCTTTACGGAGCTTGTCAACTCCACATTTACTTCCTCGAAAACGGCATTTGAAATATCCCTGGGACTGACGGGTATTCTGTCCCTTTGGCTGGGCATCATGAAGATTGGCGAACAGAGCGGCATGATAAACGCGCTGTCCCGCTGGTTGAGTCCTGTGTTCTGCCGCCTCTTCCCCGAAATACCGAAAGGGCATCCCGCCATGGGCTCCATCTTTATGAACCTCTCCGCCAATATGCTGGGGCTGGACAATGCGGCCACTCCTATGGGATTGAAGGCCATGAAGGAGCTACAGGAGTTGAATCCCAAGAAGGACACGGCTACCAATCCGATGGTCATGTTTCTGGTGCTCAACACTTCCGGGCTGATACTGATTCCTATCAGCATCATGATGTATCGTGCACAGATGGGCGCTACGCAGCCCACTGATATATTTATCCCGATACTGATCACATCGGCTGTTTCTACCCTTGTGGGGGTGATTGCCGTCAGCATCGCCCAAGGCATTAATCTAATCAATAAACCTATTCTTATCCTGATTGGTTGTATCAGCCTCTTCTTCGCCGGACTTATTTATATGTTTACACTACTCGGTCGCGAGGAAATCGGAACGTATTCTACACTGGTTGCCAATATCATTCTGTTCAGCATCATCCTGTTGTTTATTGTCTGGGGATTGTGGAAGAAGATAAACGTATATGATGCTTTTGTAGAAGGCGCCAAAGAGGGCTTTACGACTGCTGTACGCATCATTCCGTATCTGGTGGCATTCCTGGTTGGTATTGCCGTATTCAGAACTTCGGGTGCGATGGATATGCTGGTAAGCGGCATCGGCTATGTGGTAGGTCTATTTGGGGTGGACACCAGTTTTGTAGGTGCCTTGCCAACCGCGTTGATGAAATCATTGAGCGGCAGTGGTGCCAACGGACTGATGATTGACACCATGAAAGAGTATGGCGCCGACTCTTTTGTAGGACGAATGAGTTGTGTGGCCCGTGGCGCTTCGGACACTACGTTCTATATTCTCGCGGTCTACTTCGGCAGCGTAGGCATCACCAAGACGCGCAACGCTGTCACCTGTGGATTGATAGCGGATTTGGCTGGTATTATCGCTGCTATCATCATCAGTTATATATTCTTCTTTTAATCTTTAATTTTTAATTGCCATGGTTTCCTATCAGACAGACGGCGTAGATATGCCCGCCATCAAAAAAAGCAAGACAACGGAATGGATTAAGGCCGTTGCCGCCACTTATGGAAAGAGAGTCGGTGAAATCGCCTATATTTTCTGTTCCGACGAGAAAATACTGGAGGTAAACCGCCAGTATCTGCAACATGATTATTACACCGATATCATTACGTTTGATTACTGCGAAGGCAATCGCCTCAGCGGTGACCTCTTTATCAGCCTTGATACTGTGCGTACTAATGCGGAACAATTCGGCAGCGATTATGAAACGGAATTGCACCGCGTGATTATTCACGGTATCCTGCATCTTTGCGGGATTAATGACAAAGGTCCGGGAGAACGGGAAATCATGGAAGAAGCGGAGAATAAGGCGCTGGCGATGAGATAAACAAAAGAGATAAAGCAGCTGTTTCCTGCACCTATATGCCGGATGTGCAGGATATATAGGGATATTCAGTAAATGTCCCTCTTTCTAATAAATTAAGAGAACAGTTTTACTTTACGTGAGCTTTTCTCTTAATTTTTTTCTGTAAAGTCTC
>NZ_FQZN01000061.1 GCF_900142015.1 Bacteroides stercorirosoris | reverse complement strand
GTTTAGGGGAGTCGGAGATATACCATTCTTTATTTTTAGATTATGCAAACTGACAGCGTAAATTTAACATACCCACAGGGTTTTCGGACTGACCCTCTTTATCTTGGTATGGATGGTGAACCCATTTATGCGGATCGTTTTCGTCAACTAAATTCGGATGTTTATAATCAGGCAGAAGCTTTGTATCGGAAGAAAGCCCGGAATGACGAAGAAGAGGTGATGCTTTGTACTACTCTCTTGAAAGCTTATAGTGCTACAATTTACAATCATGGGGATAAGGAAGATAAAGTTCAGATGCTACTTGATCGCAGTTGGGAAATATTGAATAAAATATCTGATTCGCTGTTAAAATGTCGATTATTGGTGGCCTGTTATAGAGAGACGTTAGAGGAAGAATTAGCAAAAGAAGCGCATATAATTATAAATAGTTGGGATAGCTTGTTCACTAGTGAGCAACAAGAGGTCATCAATGAATTAGATCAAATTGAGTAAGTGTCTTAATTGGTGTATTGCTTTTGAAATTAAGTCTTCTTGCCATATATGTTGCTAAAGGCACTTACATATTTGCTCTATAGTGGTATGGAAGAAATTAAGAATTTATAATGAAATTAGTCAAAGGATTTATAAATAGAATTCGTACGTCAGATTATACTAAGTCCTTATTAGTATTAACTGGAGGAACCTTTATAGCACAATTAATTCCAATTATATTTTATCCAATAATAGGACGGCTATTTACACCAGATCAAATAGGGACAGCTGCAATTTTTTCTCAAATAGCGGCAATATTAGCTATCTTAGTTACTGGTGGATATACTTATTCAATTTTTATTTCTAAAAGTAAGGAAGAGGCCTTTAATATTATTGTATTAGTATTGTCATTGTCGATATTTGTGTTAAGTATTATATGCTTAACTTTTTATTTCCTAAGAGATGAAATTCATTTATTATTAAATGAACCTCTTTTTGTGAAATTGTTTTTTATCCCAATATTGATAGCATTGTTCATTGTTATTTATCAATGTTATAATGAATGGTGTGTTAAAAATAAATATTTCAAACAGTTGTCCGTGAATAAGCTAGTAAATAGTTCATCATTATCTATTGCAGAAACACTGTTTGGGTGTATGAATTCATTGGTCTTAGGTAACGGGAAGGTCTATGGTGAATTAATAGGCAGAGGTATCTCTGCATTCTCTTGTTTATTTTCTATGTTTGTGAAAGATAGAAATCTGTATAAAATCGTGTCATTATCTGTTGTTAAGGAATGTTTGATAAAATATATTAGATTTCCAAAATATGTAATGACTGGAAAATTGATTAATAGTGTATCGTGCGCTATACCTCTATTTTATTTAGGTGCGGTTTTTACTAAAGAGGAGCTTGGTTTTTTTTCAATGTCGAATACGATAATAGCAGTTCCTATTTCCATTATTACAATAGCTGTTAGTGATGCATATCGGCAGAGGGCGAATGAAGATTATAACAATTATGGTTCATGCAGAAATATACTCGTTAAAACAATAGTTCCTATCTCTATCATTTCTTTAGTGGGTTTTTCTATTCTTTTCATAATCTCTCCATTTCTTTTTGAAATTATTTTAGGTTCACAGTGGATAAATGCTGGCATATATACTAGATATTTAATACCTATGGTTGCCATATCATTTGTTACAGAAGTTATTCGTCCGACTTTAATAATTGCAAGTAAACAGTCATATGATTTTATATGGCAACTTTTGTTTTTGTTTTCAATGTTACTTCTTATTGTTATATCTAATTTATATAGAGATATTTATGTTTTCTTGCTTTTTTTTAGTGGAATAAAGTCATTACTTTTTTTGTTGCAGTTTTATTGGTGCTATAGATATTCGGTAAAATGACATTATGAAAATATTTAAGCATCAACGGATATCACTTTTTTTATTTCTTGTATTATACCGTATAGCACAGGAAATGTATTATGTAAAATTCATTGTGCCTATATATAGCTATGCCGGTTATATTAATGATGCGTCATTATCCAGATATATTATATCGTGGGCTTTTTTCATAGGTATGGCCTTATTGTTTATAAAGGCAATGTTTGGAAAAGATCGTTTTTGGAGCAATGTTTCATTTGTGCTTCTATTATTGAAATTCATTCCTTTGACTATTCTACTTGGCTATATTAGTTATGAGAAAGCATACATCGTCACAAATTTTATCTTTTGGTTTATGTTTGTGGCGTTATGTAATAATATGCCATCAATAAAAATAGTGAGCAATGATTGTATTGAAAAGCACAATAGATGTTTAAGGAACTTGTTTTATATTGTTATTGGTCTATTTGTTATATCAGTTTTATACATTTCTATAAGATATACTGGTTTTCATCTTCATACCTCGTTGTTTGATGTATATGATATTAGATTTGAACAAAGAGAAAATAGCTATCCTACGGTATTTAGGTATATTTTAGCGGCTTCAACACTATTATGTCCGTTAGTTATATGTTATTTGTTGGATAAAAAAAAATATTTTTCGGCATTTGTATTTGCAATAATTATCTATATAGATTTTTCTATTTTAGGATTAAAATCTATAGTTTTTGCAACTGTGATAGGAATTATAATAAGATTGTATTATAAGCAATATTATCTTAGGTACATTCCGTTATTAGCATCAATATTTATTATTTTAATCTCATTTGTAAAAAATGCAACAATACAGTTAGGTGTTTCTTTTGTTTTTTGGAGAGTGTTTTATGTTCCATCTGGAATGGATTATGAATATTATACTTTTTTCAATCTGTTTGAACCGGATTATTATAGGAATAGCATTTTTAGCAGATTTGGCATGAATTCTCCCTATTCATCAACTAGTGTAGATATTGCTGTGGGGGAATACTTTTCACCAGAAGTGGAAGGTATAAGAGCTAATAATGGATTAATTAGTGAAGCGTATGCTAATTTTGGAAATGAAGGTTGTTTTATATTACCCTTTATATTAGTTGTTTACTTTAAAATTATAAGTTCATGTGCGAAAGGAGTAAATGAGTCATATATATTTTTTATAGCTGTGATATTTTCATATGCGATTATTTCAACTTTCATTCCCGCAACCTTTTTATCTAGTGGAGTTTGGGCTTTATTGATTATTCTTATATCATATAGAACTAATCCCCAAAAAACTTTATGAATATAAATGGTTTGTATGATTCTATTTGTTGGTATTAGTAAGAAGTGAAAAAAATGAGAAACTTTAAAGATCTTAAAATTGCTGTAGCTGGAACAGGCTATGTGGGCTTGTCGTTGGCTACTTTGCTTGCACAACATCATCAAGTGATAGCTGTTGATGTGGTATCTGAAAAGGTTGAAAAAATCAATAGGCGAATCAGCCCTATTCAGGATGAATATATTGAAAAGTATTTTTCGGAAAAGAAACTGAACCTGACAGCTACGTTGGACGGTGCAACGGCTTATAGTGATGCTGATTTTGTAGTGATTGCAGCTCCTACAAACTACGACCCTCAGAAGAATTTCTTTGATACGCATCATATTGAGGATGTGATTGATTTGGTACTAGAGGTTAATCCCGATGCAACAATGGTAATCAAAAGTACTATTCCGGTTGGTTATTGCCGTTCCTTGTACGTGAAGTATACTGAAAAATTTAAGGAGAAAGGGTGGGACACCACACACAAATTTCGTTTGCTCTTTTCGCCTGAGTTCCTGCGCGAAAGTAAGGCATTATATGACAACTTATATCCTAGTCGCATAATCGTGGGTTATCCTAAAATGATTGGTCAGTTTGATGAGGAGAATAAGGCTATCCATACCATTGGAGGCAATGAGCTTGAGGAGGCGGCGCATGTTTTTGCCTCTCTATTGCAGGAAGGGGCTATAAAGAAGGATATTGACACTCTTTTTATGGGTTTGAAGGAGGCGGAAGCTGTGAAGCTTTTTGCCAATACTTATTTGGCTCTTCGTGTCAGTTACTTCAATGAATTAGATACCTATGCTGAAATCAAGGGATTAGATACACAAGCTATTATTCAAGGAGTGGGGCTTGACCCCCGTATTGGTACCCATTACAATAATCCCAGCTTTGGTTATGGCGGTTATTGTCTTCCCAAAGACACGAAACAGTTACTGGCTAATTATAACGATGTACCACAGAATATGATGACTGCTATTGTTGAGAGTAATCGTACCCGTAAGGACTTCATAGCTGACCAAGTTTTGAAAAAAGCGGGCTATTATAGTTACAGTGAACAAAATGGATATGATAAAATGCACGAAAAGGAGTGTGTGATTGGTATTTATCGTCTCACAATGAAAAGTAACTCTGATAATTTTCGTCAAAGTGCTATTCAAGGTATCATGAAACGCATCAAGGCTAAGGGCGCTACAGTGATTATCTATGAACCTGTACTGGAGGATGGTAGTCTTTTCTTTGGGAGTAAGGTAAATAATGATTTGGAGAAATTCAAGTTAATGAGTCATTCCATCATTGCTAATCGTTATGACGATTGTCTGGATGATGTGAAGGAGAAGGTTTATACTAGAGATGTATTTAAACGAGATTCGTAAAAATAATTATATATTATTGGCCCCAATAGACTTTTACTTATTGTAAATTAAGTAAAATTCATTTGTTAAAATCGGTTCTAAAAATATTAATTTGAAGTAAATAGTAGTATTTTCTATGTTTTATAGCTAACGCAAAGCTGTATATACAGAGAATGCGAATTTGCATATGATTATGAATATTCTTCTATTATCAACCATTTACCCGCTTCCTTCAAAGGAAAATAAGGGAACTTCGGTATGTCATTACTTTACAAAGGAGTGGGTGAAAGAAGGTCATAATGTGCGTGTGGTACATTATCAGGCTGTATATCCTTTCTTTTACTATTGGGCAGCTCGGGTAGCGAGAGATTTGATTACTGCGAAAACAGGTGCGGTAGTTTATACAAAACGTGATAAGGGGGCGCAATATGAATGGGATGGTGTGCAAGTGTTGAGAATACCATTATTCAAACCAATTCCTCATGGGAGATTTTTATCAATTTCTATCAGAAAATCTATTCAAAAAATAGTTAATAGTAATACTGAAGCTGATTTTATACCTGATGTTATAGTAGGGCATTTTCCTAATCCTCAGATAGAGGTGGTTGCGAAGTTGAAAAGTATTTATTCTTCAGCAACAACTGCTATTATAATGCATGAGAATTTTGATCTGGATGGTGTTTACGGTGAACGATTTAAATGTTTTTATAATAAAATTGATTTGTGGGGATTCCGTTCAAAGAAATATAGAGAAGATTTCGAAGAGAGGTATGGTAAGCTTAAGCATTCTTTTATCTGCTATTCAGGTGTTCCCGCAAGTTATATTACAGAAAGCAATACTCATTCATTTGAGAAACCATTAAGTAGATTTATCTATGTTGGAGAGATGATTCAACGTAAATATCCGGCTGAAATTATCGAGGCTTTGGTTAATGTTTATGAAGATAAAAAATTTCACATTGACTATGTGGGCAATGGTCATGAATTGGAAACCATAAAATTGAAGATGAAGAAATATCATTTGGAGAGTCAAGTGACTATTTGTGGTAGGATTCCGAGAGATGAAATAAAGGCTAAGTATGACAATGCTGACTGTATGATAATGATTAGTCGTAGGGAAGTTTATGGATTAGTCTATTTGGAGGCTATGGCTCGTGGGTGCATTACTATAGCTTCTAAGAAAGAAGGGTTTGATGGTGTGATAGAAGATGGTGTGAACGGTTTCTTATGTGAAGCGGGTAACATTCAAGAGCTTGCAAATATAATTCGTAAAATTAATAAACTCACTCTGGATGAAAGGTTAGCTGTTTCAGAGAGAGCAATTGAAACTGCTCGTCGCTTGACAGATAAGAATGCCGCTGATTTATATTTGAATAATTTGATTGTTAAATAAAAATTACTTGAACATATAACGATTCCCTGTCTTATTCATCATTGAATTATCAGCATTTACATTTAATGGCTTGTCTATAACAACTGAAATAAAATATCCATATTGTATTCTGAATTATAAAATGTCAATCAAAGATTGTAAAATCATTGAACTTCCCAAATTCTTAGATGTGAGAGGGAATCTTTCGTTTGTAGAACAGAACAATCATATTCCGTTTGAAATCAAGAGGACATATTGGATTTATGATGTTCCAGGAGGAGAATGCCGTGGAAGTCATGCATTCAGGAATACGGAAGAATTCATAGTTGCACTTTCAGGAGGTTTTGATGTGATAGTGGATGATGGTGAGAGGCAGAATAAGTTTACACTTAATCGTTCTTACTATGGTCTTTATATTCCGAAAGGGTTGTGGAGAAGAATAGACAATTTCTCTACAAATTCTCTTGCATTGGAATTTGCTTCAACTAGTTATATTCCAGATGACTATATTAGAAATTATGACGACTATTTACAGTTAAAGAGCAATGGAGAAATATAGTGTATTTGATTGCTCAATGATTGAGCTGGACAAACATCACAGTGATCGTAAGGGTAACCTGACTGTAGTGCAGAATGGCGATACTCTTCCTTTTGATGTGAAACGTGTATACTATCTATATGATGTCCCAGGAGGTGAGTCTCGTGGAGCACATGCTCACAGAGATTTGAGCCAGTTTATGGTTGCCGCATCCGGTTCCTTTCGTGTAACCTTGGATGATGGCAAAGTTAAACGTTCTTTTTTCTTGAATCGTCCTTATCAAGGCCTATATATAAAACCCGGTATATGGCGTGACTTGGATGATTTTTCTTCTGGTGCTGTTTGCATGGTTTTGGCTTCTGATGTATATAAAAAGGAAGACTATATTCGCAATTATGATGAATTTCTTGAATTTAGGGAGATTAGCAATGATACATCCGTTAAGCGATTGTAAGAATCAAAATGTTCCGGCCTCTACTAATATCTGGCAGTACTGTGTAGTATTTCCTGAGGCCAGGATTGGCGAAAAATGCAATATTTGTTCTCATTGTCTGATTGAGAATAATGTGGTGATTGGTAATAATGTTACTATTAAGTGTGGTGTCCAAGTTTGGGATGGTGTTGAGTTGGAAGATAATGTAATGGTAGGTGCTAATACGACTTTTACCAATGATATGTATCCAAAGTCGAAGAATGAGGATTGGGTTCTTCTTAAGACAAAGGTGTGCAAGGGTGCATCTATCGGTGCTGGTTCTACGATACTTCCAGGGATAACCATTGGTGAGGATTCCATGATTGGTGCTGGCAGTGTGGTGACAAAGAATGTGCCTGCCGGAGAAATTTGGGTAGGTAATCCAGCGAAATTTCTTAGAAAAATAGCTGATAAATAAAGAAAAACAAAATGATACCTTTTCTTTCATTAAAAGATGTAACCGCTCTTCACGGAGCTGAGATAAATGAGGCTGTAAGCCGTGTGGTTAAAGGAGGTTGGTACCTTCAAGGCAAAGAGAACGAACGCTTTGAAGAGAATTACTCAAAATTTGTTGGAGTACAATATACAGTTGGTTGTGCCAATGGCTTGGATGCACTGATTTGGATTTTCCGTGCATACATTGAGATGGGTGTAATGCAACCAGGTGATGAGGTTATTGTACCGGCAAATACCTATATTGCAACTATTCTTGCTATCACAGAAAATGGTTTGAAGCCTGTTCTTGTAGAACCAAGACTGAATACGCTTGAGATTGATGAGGATAAGATAGAGGAAGTTATAACTTCTCGTACAAAAGCTATAGCTCTTGTGCATCTCTATGGTCGTTTGGCTTGGAGTGAGAAAATTGCCAATATTTGCAAAAAATATAATCTGAAGTTAGTAGAGGATAATGCTCAAGCGCATGGCTGTTTGACAGCTGATGGTTACATGACAGGTTCGTTAGGTGATGCTGCTGGACATAGCTTTTATCCGGGAAAGAATTTAGGTGCATTAGGTGATGGTGGTGCTGTGACAACTAATGATTTGGAACTGGCCATCACTGTGCGTACTTTGGCTAACTATGGTTCACAGAAAAAATATATATTCAAATATAAGGGACGTAATAGTAGACTTGACGAGGTTCAAGCTGCTGTGCTGAATGTGAAATTGAAATATCTTGTTGAAGATAATACATATCGTAAAGAAGTGGCTAAATATTATATTCAAAACATTAAACATCCCTTGGTTTCTTTGCCGGATACATTATCTTATGGAAGTAATGTCTTCCACTTGTTTCCTGTACTGTGTGAAAAGCGTGATGAACTACATGACTATTTGGAGCGGAATGGTGTCGGGACTGTGATTCATTACCCTATACCTCCACATAAACAAGAATGTTACAAAGAGTGGGCCAACCTTAATCTTCCTATTACGGAATACATATCTGAACATGAGCTGAGTATACCAATTGGACCTACAATTTCAATGGAGGAAGTGAAGGACGTTGTGAAGTTGATTAATAATTTTCCAGTAAAATAATTTTGTGTAAATAATTGCATACAATATGGGGCATTCTGTTATATTGGAAAGTAATTTTATGTGTAAATATTATTATCAGAGGATTTAACCCCTTTTTTACTTTTTATTGTTGTGAATATAAGTACATCTAGTGATTGTTAATAAGTGTTTCTATATGAGTAGCAAAATAAGAACAATTTGGATTGTAAATAAATATGCAATGCCACCTAAATATGAATCCAGACTGCGTGCTATAAAGTTTGCCTATTATTTGACCGAATTTGGTTACAAGGTGATATTATTTGGATCAAGTGTCATGCATAACATGGATTTAAATATCATTGAAGATAACTCAAAATATATGAGGCGAAAGTATGGCAAGATTGATTTTGTGCATATTAATACGTTAATGTATAGTAAAGCGTCTAAAGTAAGGAGAGTATTGAGCGATTATCTTTTCTTTAAGAGATTGGTGAATTTAGCAGATAACTTTGAATGTCCAGATTGTATTATTGCGACAGGAGGGCCTCTCTTGACGAACCCATTATTGAAATATGCCCAAAAAAGAGGTATTTCATATATAAAGGAAAGCCTAGATGTTTGGCCTGATAATTTTGTGGATTTTGGGTTAATTTCTAAATGGAATCCAATAGTGAAGTTGTTATTTGCTCAATCAAAATATAATTGTGCCAAATCAGATGCGCTTGTTTTTTCTTGGTCTGGTTGTTATGACTACCTTAAAAATAAAAGATGGGATGTTGACAACGGTGGTCCTATTGATTTGAAAAAGGTATTTTATATAAATAATGGGGTTGATCTTGATGATTTTGAAAATTTTAAACAACAGTTTGTCATTGATGATCCAGATTTACGTTCTTGCCATAAAAAAGTTGTTTATTTAGGTTCATTAAGGCGCGTGAATAATGTAATGCAATTGGTCTATGCTGCAGAAATCTTAGAAAACAAGAAAAAAGATGTGAAATTTTTGATTTATGGGGATGGTACAGAACGAGAGAAAATAATATCATATTGTAAAGAACATCAGCTATCTAATATTATTGTTAAAGATAAGTGGATAGATCCAAAATTTGTTCCATATGTACTATCCAAAAGTTATCTAAATATATTAAATTACCTGTCATCTGATTTTGCGAAAAATGGTATAAGCTCAAGTAAAATGTTTCAATATATGGCTGCAGGTAAGCCAATCGTTTGTAATATTAATATTTATGATTGCCCTATTTCTAAAAATCGTATTGGTATTGCGAGGGAATATACTTCTTCAGCTGATTATGCAGAAGAGATATTAAAAATTTTAGATTTGCCTGAAGGAGAATATGCGTTAATGTGTGATAGAGCTAGGTTGGCAGCTAAAGAGTTTGACTATAAATTTCTTGCGAAGAAAATGGTTGATGTCATTAATAGTATATAAGAATGAGCAATATTAAATTCAGACTAGCTAAACCTTCTGATGCAAAACAAATAGCGAATGTGCATTGGAATGTAAGAGAAAGATATCAAAAAGGAATTTTTTTATCACTAGGAAAATCTTTTCTTCGATCTTATTATAAAGTGATACTTAATGATCCATATGAAGTTGTCGTTTGTGCAGAAAATAGTCAGAGAAAGATTATTGGTTTCAGCAGTGCAACTTTGGATGCGAAATATCAGGCTTTAACAATAAAGAAAAATATTGTTAGACTTGGATTTTCGGCATTAGGAAGTCTAATATTTCATCCTAGATTGATAATTGAAGTTATTGATCGATATAAGTCATTGGATAAAAAAAATAAAATAAAATTTATACATAATGAAGGCGTTAGAGGAGAGTATTGGTGTTGGTTAAAGAATGAAGATGATGGGGTAAAATCGATAGAAATGGGGCATGTTAAGGAGAATATTATTTATAATTTAGGCTATAGAGAATTGTTTTTTGAAGTGGATAAATTTAATAAGAGGGTATATAAATTTTATACAAAAATAGATAAGTCAGAGGTGGTGGAAGAGATTGTGTTACCAGATGGAAGAGAAAGGGTTTTATTTAAAAAACAACTAAAATCAGATAATGGTTTAGTTTTATAATTGTCTAATATGGCATTTTTTAATTTCAAGAATATTAAAGTTGCAGGAGTGGCATGTGCCGTTCCTAGTAATGAAGTTAAGACAGAAAGCTACAAGCCTTTGTTTGGTGATGTAGAGGTGGATAAGTTTATGGCGATGACGGGTGTAAGAGCCTCACGCCGTACTTTTGAATATCAAACTTGTTCAGATCTTGGTTATAGAGCAGCTAAAGAACTTTTGAAAAAGAATGGTATTAGTTCTGAAGAGATTGGGGCATTGTTGTTTGTATCACATAGTCCAGATTATCGTCGCCCTTCTACCGCTTTTGTATTGCAATATCGTTTAGGAATTCCTAAAGAAGCTGTTTGTTATGATATCAGTTTAGGATGTTCATCATTGGTCGTAGGTATGCAGACTATTGCTTCGATTATGACCACTAGTGACATAAAAAGAGCACTGGTTGTTGTTGGTGACACAGCTGGGAAGTCTGTTTATCCAACTGATAAAAGTTCGGCTATGCTGTTTGGCGAGGCTGGTGCGGTGATGTTGCTGGAAAAGACTGATAATGAATATGATGAAATAACAGCATTGCTTCGTAGTGATGGTTCGGGATATCGATATATGATTGTTCCAGGTGGTGGTTATCGTAACCTTCATGCGAATGAAAAAGTTGTAATGTGCGAAGATGGAAATGAACGTACATTGATGAATAGTTTCATTCAAGGCACTTCAGTGTTTACATTTACGATTTTTGATGTGCCTCGTCTTATTAAGGATTTTTTTACTCAAACGGGAACGACATCTGATAGTTATGATTGCTTTGCTTTGCATCAAGCTAATCTTTATATATTGAAGCAGATAGCAAAGAAATCCAGGATCGATTTTGATAAAATTCCTATTTCACTTGATCGTTATGGAAATACCTCTGGTGCTTCTGCTATCGTGTCGCTTTGTGATCGCTATGGAAATAACAATGAACATAAAGTTATCAAAGTGATGACTTGTGGTTTTGGTATCGGCATTTCTTTGGGTGCCACTTCGTTTGAAATAAATACAGACGATATTTTGCCAATTTTTGAGGATGATGAAATCTTTGAAGAAGGGCTTATTACTAATCCTAACCAATTATACGAAAAGAAATGATAACAAATATTCTTTCCTATCTTGATGCAATGGCACAACGCTTTCCTGATAAAACAGCTATTGCTGATGAAAAGACTTTTTTGACTTTTGCCGAATGGAAATATCAAGCTGAAGTTATTGGAACAGCGTTAGGTGTTGCTACAGATAAGCAGATGCGTAGACCTGTACTGGTATTTGTAGATCGTCGGATAGAAGGACTTGTGGGATTTATGGGCGTAGTGGAGAGTGGCAATTTTTATGTACCTATCGACTGTAAAATGCCTGATCAGCGTGTAAAGCTCATTAATGATGTGCTTAATCCGATAGCTGCTATCACTACTACGGTTGCTGATGATAAGATACTTGACTTGATTGAGTTTAAAGGGGTGCGTTTCAATTATGCAGAGGTGATAGATAATGAGGTGGACAAGGCGTATATTGCAGATGTTCGATCTAAAGTAATAGACACTGACCCTCTCTATTCTATCTTTACTAGTGGTTCGACTGGAGTTCCCAAAGGGGTAGTAATTAGTCACCGTGGTGCTATTGATCTTGCAGAGTGGCTTGTCGAAACATTTGGATTTGATGAAACTGATGCACTTGGAAATCAAACTCCATTCTATTTTGATGGTTCGGTGAAGGATATTTATATTTGTTTGAAGTCGGGTGCTACGCTTAACATTATAGCCAAGAAGTATTTCACTTTTACAAAATTGTTGGTGAAGTTCCTTAATGAACGAAAGATTACAACTATTTTATGGGCTACATCTGCTGTAGTGTTAGTTGGTAATAGCCAAATACTAAATGATAGTGTTCCAAAGTATATAAAACGTGTATTTTTTGCAGGTGAAGCAATGCCGGCAAAGCAACTGAAAGTTTGGATACATAAATTACCAAATGCTCAATACGTAAATTTGTATGGACCAACCGAAATTACTGTTGACTGTACCTATTATGTAGTGAATCGTGATTTTGATGACGATGAATACATACCTATTGGTAAAGCTTGTCATAATATGGAAGTACTGGTGTTCAATGATCAAGATAAGCTTGTAGGAGTGAATGAGATAGGTGAGTTATGTGTGCGTGGTACCGGTGTAGCTCTTGGTTATTATAATAACGAAATTAAAACTCATGAGGTATTTGTCCAAAATCCGCTTCATAATTTTTATGATGATAAAATCTACCGTACAGGTGATATCGTAAAATATAACAAACATGGAGAGATTGAATTTGTGTCACGTAAGGATTTTCAAATAAAACATATGGGGCATCGCATTGAATTAGAAGAAATAGAAGTCGTTGTTAATTCAATTGCAGATATTTCTAATGCTGCTTGTATCTTTGATCAAGAAAAGGATTCCATTATTCTCTATTATACAACTGTTTCAGGTGAAGAACTGGACATTATTAATTTGATAAAAGATAAACTCCCTAAATATATGTTTCCTAATGAAGTCTTTCACTTGAGAGTGTTGCCTTATAATATGAATGGTAAAATAGATCGTATAGAGTTGAAGAAGAATTATGATGCTCAATAAAATAAATACTATTGAACGATATGTGGAGATAGTTGAACAATATCGAAGTAAAGAAGGGGCTTCTAACGATTATTTGCAAAGAGAAGCGGAGACTTTGATAAATAACGGTGAACTTTTTGAAGTTTGTGATAGGCATAATGCTTTTCTTTTTGTGAAAAAAAATACTGGATTTAGAATGTATTATTATATCAATGATTTTAATGCAAAACCAGATTTTAATGAACTTAAAGATGTAGTGGTTGAAATTTTATATCGTGGAAAAAGTTATTTTCCACAGGAAGAAATAGAATTTCTTGAAAAGGTGGGATTTAGGGTTAATCTTATTAGAGACCAGTATTTAGGAGTATATAAGGATTTGGAAAGACCAATTAAAATAGAAGGGGTGAAAGTCGAATTTGCAAAAAACTTATGGGAGATAGAAAAAGCTTGTAAGTTATTTAATGATTCATTTGATATTTTGAGTGGCGATTATATAACTTCTGATATGTATGAAAAATTATTGATAAATAATGCTATTTGGATTGCGCATGACATTGATAATGATGAATTTTTAGGGGCATTGCACCAGACTTTTATAGGTAAAACAGCTTGTATTTCACATGTGGCAGTTATTCCTGAAGGAAGAGGTAGACACGTAGGACAAGTTCTGCTTGATACGTTTATAGAAAATAATATGGAAAATGAGAAACATCGTTATATGCTTTGGGTGCAACATCAGAATACTGTAGCTGTTAGTATGTATCAGAAGAAAGGATTTAAGTATACTTTTAAATCGACAATATCATTAATAAAATAAATAATAGAACTATGGAGAAACTATTGGAAATATTGCAGCGTGTTCGACCAGATGTCGATTTCAAAAATGAAACATTATTAATTGATGATGGAATTTTGGATTCAATGGATGTCGTGTCTATTATATCTGAGTTAGATGATGAATTTGGCGTACAAGTTCGTATTAATGAACTAATTCCTGATAATTTCAATTCAGTTGAAGCGATTTGGAATTTGATTCAGAACTTGAAAAATCCTAAAGAAAATCCTAAATGATAAATCCAATGGATTTGACTGATAAGCGTATATTGCTTATTGGAGGTTCAAATGCTTTAGACGAAGCAATTTTTCGTCAGATCAAAGAACTTGGTGCGAAAGTCGAAGTGTATGAAGAGAGAAATACAGCACACATTGAGTCATATATCAAGCAACTCGTAAAATCCAATGGTGCCTTTGATGGTGTTGTGTTTGCTATTGTACACAGTGATTTTAAACCACTTCAATTTGTTAAACCTGGAAATTTGAATGAAATTTTGAATGACAATTTCAATGTTTTTATTGAAGTCGTACGTTCGCTCAAGAAAGTAAAAGGGATGGAAAACGGAGCAAGTATTGTAGCAATGTCCTCTATTAGTAGCATCAAAGCTATGAAAGCAAAGATGGCTTTCTGTTCTTCAAAAGCTGCTTTGGATGCAGCTGTTAGGTGTTTGGCTGTTGAATTTGCCAATGATGGTATTCGAGTGAATTCTGTCCAAAAAGGTGGAGTTGACGCTGATTTAAAAAAAAATCATATTCAGAATATTAGTGCTATTAATGGCGGTTTGGTACAGCAGCAGATTTTGGGGTTGACAAAAGCGGAAGAGGTAGCAAATGTAATTGCCTTTTTACTTAGTGATGCTACTAAAACGATTACGGGTACATCAATAGTAATAGATGGAGGATATATATTATGAATAGTGCTATAGATTTTACAAATAAGACTTTTGTTGTGGCTGGTGCTGGTGGCATTGGTGCTGCTACAGCTAAAACACTTAATGCTTATGGTGCTCGAATTCTTTTATTAGATCTCAATGAAAATAATCTCAATAGAACTTTACTAGAACTCAAAGGTGAAGGGAATAAAACATATATATGTGACTTCTCGGCAATCCATACTATTGAACCTTGTGTAAACTCCATTATTGAAGAGAATGGTCCTGTGGACGGATTGGTCTTTTGTGTTGGAGTTGGTGTAGTACGTCCCTTAAAGTTGTCAAAATACGAATTTATGTTGAAAGTGATGAATGTTAATTTTTTTTCATTCATAGAGATGATAAGATGTTTTTCTACTCGTAACGCATATAATTTACAGGGTATGAATGTTGTTGGTGTTTCAGCAATTGGTGCTTTTCTTGGAAATTCAACGAAAACTGCATATTGTGCATCCAAGGCTGCTATGAATTCTGCTGTTCGCTGTATTGCAAAAGAATTAGCTCCTAAAAATATTCGTATAAATACAGTTGCACCTGGTGTTACTGATACTCCTATGGCAAGAA
This sequence comes from Bacteroides stercorirosoris, assembly GCF_900142015.1. Classification (GTDB taxonomy): domain Bacteria; phylum Bacteroidota; class Bacteroidia; order Bacteroidales; family Bacteroidaceae; genus Bacteroides; species Bacteroides stercorirosoris. Next base: position 1,401 of record NZ_FQZN01000061.1, on the reverse strand, counting down.
TGTCTGAAAGTTATGGGGGGGATTCTGAGGAATACAAACAGATACTACGCCGGCAGTATTTAGGCATTTGTCAGCCCGAAGACATTGCAAATACAGTGGTTTATTTAATGAGTGACTTGTCTAAAATGGTTACAGGTAGTTGCATTAGTGTTGATGGCGGTAAATTATCATCATAATAATTAAATCTTTTTTTAACAATGACTATTGAAGAAAAAATTGCAGTTCTAGAAGATATGCTGGAACTAGAGAATGGTACATTGACTGTGGAGACGAAACTTTCTACGGTAGATGAATTTGATTCTATGGCGAAACTTTCGCTTATTGTTATTTCTGATGAAGAATTTGGAAAGAAATTAACAGGTGAACAGCTTCGTGAGTTCAAAACCATAGGTGATATTCTTACATTTTGGGAATAATGCTCAAGGTTAAAAAAATCATTAATGATGCCCCTTCTTCAAATATGTATGTACTATTTGAGGAGGGGCAGAATAATGCTTTTCTTATAGATGTGAGTGATGTAAAAGTGTTGTTTAATGAATTGCCGAAAGATTTGAATATTCGAGGACTTTTTCTTACACATACACACTTCGACCACATTGCAGGCATAAATGAGCTTGTTTTACGATTTCCTAGTTGTAGTATTTATACATCAAAATATGGAGAAGAAGCATTGTATGACGATAGGAAAAATTTTTCGTTTTATTATGAACATTCTACCATATATGAAGGTCAGAATGTGATACTCCTTTCAAGTGGTGATGAAGTTCAATTATTTAGCGATGTAATGTTATACGTAATTGAGACACCTGGTCATTGTCCAAGTTGTTTGACTTATTATACTGATAACTATATTTTTACAGGAGATAGTTATATCCCTGATGCTAAAGTTGTAACTAAATTGCCGTATGGTGATAAAGTAAAAGCAGAGATTTCTATGGAACATATTCTTTGTTTAGCTGAAAACAGAATTGTTTATGCAGGACATGATGTGGATAAGTGGAAAAGTCTCTTATAAATTCTTATCATAAAAAAGAAAGAATGAATCAGTAAATGTCTTTGGGCTCAAACAATACGATAAAGTGGGAATATTTCTCTTGTGGACTTACGTATTTGATTCATTTAAAATAATTCGATATAATAGATCATGAAAATTCCATTTTCGCCCCCTTATATTGACGAGGCGGTCATCAACGAGGTCGTTGATTCGTTACGTTCCGGCTGGATCACTTCCGGTCCTAAAGTAAAAGCATTGGAAGAAGAAATAAAAGTATTTTCTAATGCAAAAGAAGTGCTTTGTGTAAACTCATGGACTTCGGGAGCTATTATGATGCTTCGCTGGTTGGGAGTAACTGCTGAAGATGAAGTAATTGTTCCGGCGTATACATATAGTGCTACGGCATT
>NZ_FQZN01000062.1 GCF_900142015.1 Bacteroides stercorirosoris | reverse complement strand
TAGTGGGATAAATCATGGGATATGCTTGAAGCAGAAAATATAAAGTTTTAAATATCAGCATGGTAACTCCAGCAGGAGAATCCCAGGCGGATCACAAAAAAGCAGCTATCTGAATTAGATAGCTACTTTTTTAGTTTAAAAACCACGTTTTGTAACCTGTGTGTAAACTCTTCCATTTTGCTCACAAATTAAACCTTCATCACACATGGATGTGTAAACCAGAAGCACGAACCCTCTTCCACACGAGACTCGACTCCAATCTTTCCACCCATTCTCTCTACCAAATTCTGGCATATCGCCAATCCAAGACCGGCACCTTGTACAAACGAATCGAGTTTCACAAAACGATTGAAAATCTCATCCTGCTTTTCGGCGGGAATACCTTCACCTGTATCCCTAACACAGAAGTGTACCTGATCGTCACTTTCTAAAGTATAAGAAAGAGTGACCGATCCCTCGGCAGTAAACTTCAAAGCATTGTTCACAAAATTAGAGAGTACCTGCGTAATCAATTTCTTATCACCGTCAATCACTATCTGAGGTGAACTTTCATCGAAATGAAGTTCTACCGCCTTATCACGAGCTTTACACAAAAAAGAGCTGATTATCTCCCGGCAAAGCTGAAACACATCCACCCTTGCCACGCTAAGTTCTATCGTGCCGGACTCTATTTTCGAAATATCCAGAATATCAGAAATCAGATTGAGTAACAGTTCATTATTCTTCTCTACTATAGACATGTATGAGCGACGTTCCTCCTCCTCATTAGTCTCGGCAAGCAGGCTCGAAAAGCCAACGATAGCGTTGAGCGGAGTGCGTATTTCATGACTCATATTCGCCAGGAAGGCTGATTTGAGCCTGTCCGATTCCTCTGCTTTTTCTTTCGCCTGAATCAATTCCAGTTCCACTTGCTTACGAGTAGTGATGTCAGTAGCCAACTCCATGATTGCCCGCCGTCCGTCAATCCACTTGAGCGCTGTACTCTGAATGGTATACCAACGATCAGTGGAAGGATTATAGTCTTCCCAGAAATGAACACCTGTGGGCTGATGGTCAGCATCAAACAGATTCGGCTTCGGACAGTGCTTGCACACATTATTCAATCCCGCATTCAGCATTTTCCAGCATTCCGTACTTTCAGACACTTGTCCGGCTTCCTCTCTGAAAGATTTATTTGCAAAAAGCACCTTCAGCGAATCGTAGTCGCTAACAAAAATATTGGCATTGATATTGTCTAATACCTTTTGCATCGTTTGCTGTGATTGTTGCAAGGTGGTTTCAACTTGCCAGCGTTTGGTAGCGGTAGATACGATTTGTGATATCTGGCTCATCAGTTCCACATCCTTTTCGTCCCATTGCTTGTTCCAGCAAAAGTTAAATGAAAGGAAACCGAAATGTACGCCCAACTGCGACAACGGAAAGACGGCAATTGCTTTCACACCTTGTATCTCCAGCATTTGCGTGATGAAGGGATCAAGTGAATAGATATCGGATGTACAGATGATATTGTCTTTTTCGAGCATATCGAACCAAGGTTTACCAGCTTCAATGGTCATGCTCCGCAGATAGTCTATGGCAGGTTCGATTCCTTTGTTGCACCACTCGTTGGTACAGCCATATGTAACTCCATCCAAGTGATTTTCCCATGTTGCCAGACGATCAACGCCGGTATAGCGCCCGATTTCGGCAAGTGCCATGTTCATGGCTGTGGGTATGTCTGCTTCCAGTTGCAGTATTTGTAGTACTTTGATGAATAATGCCTGGCGACGGTTGGTTGCTTCCAGTATTTCCTGGCTGGCGATCAGGTCTCTGGATTTCTCCTCGACCATTTGTTCAAGCCGAGTGCGATATTGTTCCAATTCCATATCGACTTGGCTTGGTTCGGATTCCGTTAATTTCATAGTTTGATTAATAACAATAAATTGAATATAAAGATCACTTCAGACTCTGATGAGACAGGTCCTATGTTTTGCAAATATATGCATTTATTTTAGATTCAAAAATAAAACCTATAAAAACGTCATTTTTCTAAAATGTGGGCCAATGAACGATTCATTTTATTTTATCTGAGGGCACCGATTTCATCCCCTATTTTCCTTATTTCATCGGAAATGGCAAAGGAATTCGTCTACTTGACCTATTTTGCAAGTAGTTTCGAGACTATCTTTGCGCCATATACCAAAACACTAAAAACAATGAGAAAGATGGAAGACTGTATTTTAATTTTCCGAACCTCTATAGTCAGGAAACAGGATGTGAAAAGAGTAGGAACACTGCTTGCACAATATCCTCAGATTCATAGATGGAACGTAGATTTTGAAGACTGGGAAAAGGTATTAAGAATAGAATGTCTGGGGATGAGTCCGGCTGAGATATCGGATGCGCTGCGGACAATTAATATTTGTGCGAGGGAGTTGGAATGAGATATATCCATAGAATTTCAAAATAAACAAAAGTAACTCCATTCTCCTCCTTCGGAGAGGAGAATGGAGTTACTTTTGTTTATAATATGAAATACAATTCTTCAATTACAATTTCACAACCACTTTCTTTCCTCTGTAAGAAACCGATTTATCGAACGCTGTCGTATCTTCATCGCCACAGCCTTTGCCCGGCTCCACCACCACAAAGTTGAATTTGCGGTTCTTCAGCATCCCCTTATAACTACCCTGGCGGTCAGCAATCGTGAGTGTACGCTCCTTGTCATTCCACTTCATGATAATGGTAGTGTAAGCGCCCTTTTCGTAGTTATAGTTATCAAACTCATCTTCGTAAAGAGTAAATTCGGCATCAGCACCCGGATAGATACGGACTGTCAAGTTATCCCACTTCTTCTCGGTGGAGTACTGCACAGCCGGTCCCCAGGGAAGGATGGAGCCTGCACGAACATACACAGGCATGATGTCGATAGGGACTTCGCGCTGAATAGTCTGTCCACCTTCAAGTGTCTGTCCCGTCCAGAAGTCGAACCAGCGGGCACCCTTAGGCAGGTAAACATCTGTTTTCCCAACCTTACTCATATCTTTCAGATGACCGTTCTGATCTTTATCCTGCCAGGTATAAAGAGAATCCGTCACCGGACGGACGAGGAAGTTACGGCCGAACATATACTCAGTATCCATATCGAGCACTTTCTTGTCTTCGGGGAAGTCCATCATCAACGGACGGATGAAACTGCCGGCTTTATCGGTCACTTCCCATGAGGTACTGTAAACGTAAGGCAACAGACGATAACGCAAATGAGTGTATTTCTCCAGCGCATCATAAGCCCAGTCGCCCTTCTTGCCGAACTGATAGATTTCCACAGCCACCGGACCGGAGTTGTGCGAACGCATAATCGGCTGGAATGCGCCCCATTGATACCAACGGGTATGCAATTCGTGATAAGCGATATTATCCACCGTATTATTATACTTCCAGGCAAAGAAACCACCCAAGTCCGTGTTCCAGTAAGGAATACCACATAAGGAATAGTTGAGACCTGCCGCAATCTGTCTGCGCATAACGGACCAGTCCGAAGCCACATCACCGCTCCATGAATGCGAAGCATAGCGCTGTTGTCCCAGGAAAGACGAACGAGTAAGCAGAAAGACACGCTTATCAGAAGTCACGGCACGCTGATGCTCATAAACTCCCTTGTTAGACAGTAGCGGAAAAGCATTGTGTACCCTGCGGAACGAACCTAAATAGGTCGGAGTATTGAAATCCTGATCTTTAACGTTCAGATGGTCCGGTTCGGTTGAGTCGAGCCACCAGGCATCCATGCCCAGGTCGAAGATATTCTTCTTCATCTCGGCCCAGTAGATTTCACGGGCAACCGGATTGAACGGGTCATAAGGTTTCACACCGGCATTGGGTGGCCATGTGTCGAAGTGCAGCAGGGCTTTCAGACTATCCATCTTCTGATACATCTCCGTCCAGGGGCCGAATGAAGCCCATACGGAAATCATGATGTGGGCATTCTGTTTATGCACATAGTCTATCATCTCCTTCGGACTCTTGATGCGCGGAGTGCCGTAGCGTGCATTCTTGTCTTCACCGCTCGGAAGATATTTCATATATTCGGGATCACCCATCTTGTTGATATAACGGGGGTTCTGGAATTTCATGGAGTTCCAGTTCGAGTCGCATCCCCAGTATTGCCAGTCCTGGATGATACCGTCCAAAGGCACTTTCAGGTCACGGTATTTGTCAACAACTTCGCAGAGTTCGTCGGGACTCTTGTAGCGTTCGCGGCATTGCCAAAAACCCAAAGTCCAAAGAGGATAAAGCGGAGCTTGTCCGGTCAGGTCGCGCACACCTGCTATCACACCATCGGCATTGCCGCCATAGATGAAATAATAATCGGCACAATCCCCTACTTCCGAGTCAAACGACATCTCCTGCGGATTATCCAGGAAGGTGGTGGGAGAATAATTATCCCAATACAAAGCATATCCCTTGACAGAATGAACGAACGGGATACAGATGCTCATATTCTGATTACGAAGGAAAAGCTTCTGATTGCGTTGGTTCACCTTGCCCGTCTGCTGCTGTCCCAGACCGTAGATGACTTCATCTTTATCCAGCAGGAAAGCCTGGCGGACATTGAAAGAAGGAACTCCCGCATCATCGAACGGAGTGAACTGGGTTCCGTAATCCTTGTCCGTCAGCATACGTTTTCCCGACTTATCGAAGAAATGAATACCTCCGGTTTCCGTATTCACTTCCACCCGCACAGCATCACTGCTCAATGTCACGTTTTCGCCGTTTTCATCGAAAGTTACCGGGGTAGTTTCGGGAGCTTTGATAATGACCAGACTTTCTTTATTGTAGGATGTCTGCATAGGTGTTTTATAAACCCGGACGATGGTGGGCGAATAAAATTCCACACTGACGTCCATTCCTTGTGCAGCATACTTGATGCCCTGGGGCGTGCGTTGCACATTCTGCGCTACGCCGCCTGTAGCAACAATGGCCGCCGATACCAGCAAGAAACCGACTTTTTTAATAAGATTCATTTTCATGGTTTTTAAGTGTTTTATGATGTTGCAAAAGTAGGGAAGAAAGGCCTCTGGCGGGCAACAACCACGTTGAAAGCAACAATAATCATGTTGATTTCTTCATCTTTTCGGCATATTCGGAGGGACGGCAACCGTACATTTCCTGAAAACATTTGCTCAGATAACTGGAACTGCTGAAACCCGTGCGTTCGGCAATTTCGGTAATGCTGAGGTTTCCTTCCGCCAGTAATTGGGCTGCGCGCTGCAAACGGATGTTACGGATAAAAAGGCTTGGAGACTGGTCGAGCATAGTCACCAGCTTCCGGTAAAGTCCGGTGCGTTCCATGCAAAGGTCTCGGCTCAGTTGCTCTACGGAATAACCGGAGACGTGCAGGTTCTTTTCCACCTGCTCGATGGCGCGCGCAAGGAATGCGGACTCTGCGGCATCTTGCTTAGGAGCATGGGACGTTTCAACAACGCTACAGGTTGCAGGGGGATTGTTCTCTTCCGAACGGGCTTTCTGCTCGGCCTCATAACTGTTGCATTGCTCTATAAGGTTGCGGATGCGGAGCAAAAGAATTTCTTCCTTATGCCGACGTTCCATCTTTTTGCGGGTCCAGTAGACGTAAAGTCGGATGCCGACTACGGTTACCAATAATAATGTAATTATATATAAGGTATAAGCAGTGTTCGTTTTCCACCAGGGAGCATGGATGATGAGCGACAGTTCCGTCACTCTCCCATCCCATTGCAGGATGTTGTCCGAAGCCATGACTCTGAAGGTGTACTTTCCCGGAGAAAGGTCGGTGTAGGAAGCCTGAAGAATGCCTGTACCGTCCGTTCCACCGTTCTGCCCACCGGCAAAGACACGAATCCAGTCTTTATCGACACCTTCCAACCGGTAGCGGTAGTAAGTACGCTCACCGTTCAGATAGTTCAAGGCGGAAAACTCAAAAGTAAGAAAGTTCTGGTTGTAATCCAGTTCTATATTCTCCGTGTAAGGGGGCGTTTGGGGAAGAATGATGCGGTCGCCATACTTTTCGCCTGTATTTACTTTTTCGCCGTATAAGCGCAAGGCGGTGAAAACAGGAGCATAAGGCAGCCCCGGAGCTATCGGCTCACGGTCCGGACGGAATACATTAAAGCCATCGATGCCTCCGAAATAGAGAGTGCCGTCAGAGGCTTCAAAAACAGCTCCCTGCATATATTCTCCTTCCAGAGCACCGTCCTGCCGGTTGAAATTCGTAAAACTGATGTCATGGCTGTCCGGATTGACGTGGATGCGGGAAATGCCATTGCTGGTGGTTACCCAGATATCATGATGCCTGTCTTCGTGGATGGCTTGCACGAAGTTGTTGCTCAGGCCGTTTTCGCAGTAGAAGATGCGAGATGCCTGTTCGTTATCTGTAAAAAGTTCCAGTCCATCGGATGTTCCCACCCAAGTCCAGCCACGTGAGTCGGTACAGAGGGCGGTATAGTCCTTACCTCTGAAATGGCAGCTCGCAGCATTTCTTTGCAACGGGGCAGATAATTCGGAAGGAATGGAAGAAGCAGCTACCGGAATCAGAGACAAAGAGTCGTCTTTGTCTTCGGCCAACCGATAAATATGGGAATGATTTTTCAGATAGATATTGCCCGCTTTGTCTTCGGCAAAACATTCGACAGCTACATCTTCTTCCGGAGGAACAGGGAAGGAATTGCGCCCGATATATGCCAGTTTGTGCATAGCCGGATGATAATACAGCAATCCACGGTTTAAGGTACCTACCCACAACCCACCCTGAAAGTCCTGAAAGATGGTACTGATTTCTGTTGAGACAATCTGGCCTTTCCTGGTCTGCAACAAAGGGAGGTATTGATGTGCTCCATCCAATAAGTCGATAATCCAAAAGCCGTGGACGCAACTGATGTACGCTTTCTCATCACCCGGAAGAATAACCAGGGTATTCAGTGTGTAATTTTGCTCAAATATCTTCTTCCAGCTCCGGTTCTGCCAATCGAAGTAGAATAAGCCGCCTTTATGCCCGTTCCGTAGCTGGTAAAATCCCTTACTGCCTTTGACGACAAGGGAAGTTCTCCGAAAATCATCCCGTTCGGACGGAGGATAAGCGGAGGCGGCATATGTTTCTTTCTGATTCACAAGGTCGTAGCTGACAAGTTCGCCTGTATCATAGAATAGATAAAGGGCATCATCCTTTGCATTCACATCCTGTAGTACTCTTGAGCCATTGTCGGGAAGAGGAATACGCATTCCACCACTTAATTCTTGCAAAGCGCCGGGTATCAGTAGCCATGTACGCCCCAGATCGTCTACAAAAAGGTCTTCTAAGGGGCAGGATATGTGTTTATCCCGAAAGTAGGAAGATAAGTCTGTGACGTATTGTTCTTTATAGAGATCAATACACATCAGTTTATGATTGTCTTTAACCCACAGCAGGGAGTCTCCTGTCCGGTAGATGCGATAATATCCATCGTATTGCTGCAATGGGTATACGTCTTCTGCAGTACGGTGCAGGTAAGTGAAGTGTACGCCGTCATACAGATTGACATTACCACTGGTGGTGAATACCATTCTTCCGTCCGGCAATTGGAGAATGAAGCGTATCTGATTGTCACTCAGACCTTGTGAGGTATTGATAGATGTAAATAGGAAATCAGCGGCACAGGTCGTCAACGTTATCCTGAGGCATAAGAAAAGAAATAATGCTATCTTTATGTTTTTCAAGTTATTCACCGGCACTGTAATAGGAATTGTTTATTCGGGATACAAATATAATGGATTTTCGGCAGAACCTTATACTTTTTAATATTTCGTTCCATATATTCCTTTATCCGTCTTCTTTAAAGAATATACTGTGTTTCGTTAATACTTCCTCTTACCAACACCCGGGTGTTGGATATACTAACATCCCCATGTTGGCACTACCAACACCCCCATGTAAGTACTACCAACACCCGGGTGTCGGTAAGTGTATTTTAGTATAATCGCAAGGATAACTTATAAAGAATAGCATCGGTAAAACTATTATGGAAAAAGGAAACTCTTGTTCACGGAGAAATTAATCTAAATATCATTAAAAGAGTGCTCATTCGTCCGGCATAATCTGTATATTTGATTGTTACTCATATATAAACGATTAAAACATAGTATGTATGAAAACAATCCGAACGATTTTCTTTTTACTGCTGGTAGCAGTAATCGGCGCCCCTACTCTTTCCGCACAGACCAAGAAGGAAAAGAAAGAGATGAAACAGAAAGCTGTCAGGGAGCTGGTCTTATCTGAAAAGTATAAAATAGACGTAGACAGGGCAATCCCCGCAAGAGGACGCTCCGTTTCGCTGACTTCTCCTTATTCAATAGAGATAAGAAATGACTCTGTAATATCCTACCTCCCCTATTACGGACGCGCCTACTCCATCCCGTATGGTGGTGGCGAAGGATTGAACTTCAAAGCTCCAATCAGTGATTATAAGATAGAGTGGGACAAAAAGGGAACCGCCAAAGTACGGTTCATTGCGCGGAGCACAGAGGACAGGTTCAGCTTCAATATTGATATTTTCAGTAACGGTTCGTCGTCGATATTCGTGAATATGCAGAATCGCCAGTCCATCAGCTTCCAGGGTGATCTGGACATACCGGAAAAAGAACAGAAATAAGGAAGCTCCCAAGTTGGGACAAAAATCCCTGAAAACGGAAAACGAAACTGACTCGTCTTTGTTGTATATTCAGGATGGCTTGCCTGTGGGTGATGCCGAGCAAACGACTGGAAAAGGAGATGGAAAAATAAAAATTGCTATCTTTGCGCATAAGACCTATTATATATGTATAAGGAATACTCGCCCTGCCCCCTGCTCGCTCCCTATATCGACAAATATTGGGAATTAAAAGGCAATCCCGAATATGGAATGCGCATCAATATACTGCCTGACGGGTGTACAGACTTCATCTTCACTCTTGGAGAAGCGACACAAGCCGTAAACAGTGATTTGAGGATGAAACCCTACCGTGCCTACTTCATCGGGCCAATGAATACTTATTCGGAATTAGCGGCATATACAGAAACGATTCATATGCTGGGCGTCCGCTTTCTGCCTTGCGGATTATCCCGTTTCATCCGACTTCCCCTGCACGAACTCACCAACCAGAGAATAAATGCCGACGAAGTCAGCAATTTCTTCGATGCCTCATTCGCCGAAAGATTGTGTGAAGAAAGCAGTTTGGGAGACCGGGTGAAGATTATAGAAGAATTGTTCATCAGGTCATTATACAAACATGATTTACCGGCAGACCCGCAGATTACATTTGCCATAGAACGGATAAACCGATATCAGGGGAAGCTCCCTATACAATCGCTAATGGATAATATTTGTCTGTGCCAGCGACAGTTCGAACGCAAATTCAAGATGAACACCGGATATACTCCCAAGATATACAGCAGGATTATGAAGTTCAAAAATGCCGTAGACCTACTGAGAAACAATACTTGCGACAGCCTGTTGTCGACCGCTGTCCATGCAGGGTATTATGACGTGCCGCACCTGTCAAGGGAGATAAAGAATTTGTCCGGTAGCACCGCCTGTTCCTTTATGAGCCGGCCAACATCGGAAGAAGAAGCCACGCTGACTTATGTAGAGGCATAAATGTCGTTTTTATACAATAAAGTAATCTCTCCGGCCGCTTATCTTTGTACCATCAATCAACTAAATAGATTATAAAATGGAAACACTTGAAAAGAAAGCCGCAGAAATGCTTCAAAAGAGCGAGGTAGTAGTTCTCACTTCTATAAACAAGGAAGGGTATCCCCGCCCTGTACCGATGAGCATGATAAAAACCGAAGGTATCTCCACTGTCTGGATGTCCACCGGAGACACTTCGTGGAAGACGGAGGATTTCCGCAAGAATCCCAAAGGCGGTTTATGCTTCTACGCCCAGGGAGACAGCGTTTGCATGACCGGTGATGTAGAGGTAATCACAGATGCGGACATCAAACTGGAACTTTGGCAGGATTGGTTCATCAATCATTTTCCCGGCGGACCAACCGACCCGACTTATGTGATTTTAAAGTTCAAAGCCAATCATGCCACTTACTGGATTGAGGGAAAGTTTATCCATAGAAAAGTTTGAAAAAGTCAGCACAATTATTAATAAGAAATGAATGAAATGATAAGCAAAACTATCTCAATTCTCCTCCTCCCCGGAGGGAGGGGAATTGAAATAGTCCGTTTCATTCATAACCGCTACAATAACAAACCAATTTCAACAACCCATTCGTATTATTAACAAATAATCCGTAACTTTGCAACCCGTATTTGATATATAGTCTGCAAAAAGAGAATGCAAGGAATAAAAAGTCTGACAAAAGGGCCTATTAACCGCCAGTTATTCAATCTGGCAATACCCATTATGGCTACCTCGTTCATCCAGATGGCGTACAGTCTGACGGATATGGCATGGGTAGGCCGTTTGGGTAGTGAAGCCGTTGCTGCGGTCGGTGCGGTAGGAATACTTACCTGGATGTCAGGCTCTATTGCCCTGCTGAACAAGGTAGGTTCGGAAGTTAGCGTAGGACAGTCTATCGGAGCACGCAGCGAACAGGATGCGCGGCAATTCGCCTCGCATAACATCAGTATTGCATTGCTGATTTCAGTATGCTGGGGAGCTTTGTTATTCCTCTTTGCCAGCCCTATCTTACACATATTCGAGTTGGAAGAGCATATCACGGAAAATGCCATTACTTATCTGCGCATAGTCTCAACCGGATTTCCTTTCGTATTCCTCTCTGCCGCTTTCACGGGGATATATAATGCGGCAGGACGAAGCAAGACTCCCTTTTACATCAGTGGCACTGGGTTGATTATGAATATTATACTCGACCCGCTTTTCATCTTCGGCTTTGGCTGGGGAACGGTAGGTGCGGCGCTTGCCACATGGTTGTCTGAGGCAACGGTGTTCGGTATCTTTATCTATCAATTACGCTGCAAGGACGATTTGTTGGGTGGTTTCCCTTTCCTTACCCGGCTGAAGGGAAAATATACAAAACGTATCTTCAAGCTGGGACTCCCGGTAGCTACGCTCAACACGCTGTTTGCCTTCGTCAATATGTTCCTTTCGCGCACCGCATCGGAACAGGGCGGACACCTCGGGCTTATGGCTTTCACTACCGGAGGACAAATAGAAGCCATCACCTGGAATACCTCGCAAGGTTTCTCCACCGGATTGAGTACTTTCATTGCACAAAACTATGCTGCCGGAGAGAAATCGAGGGTGAAGAAAGCCTGGCGCACAACGCTATGGATGACGTCTATATTCGGTACACTTTGTTCATTGTTATTCATATTCTTCGGAAGCGAAGTGTTTTCCATCTTTGTGCCCGAACCGGAAGCATACCGTGTGGGTGGCGACTTCCTGCGTATAGACGGCTATTCACAACTCTTCATGATGCTGGAAATCACGATGCAAGGTGTGTTCTACGGATTGGGAAGAACGGTTCCTCCTGCCATCATCAGCATATCATGCAACTACATGCGTATCCCTATTGCCTTATTCCTGGTACATCTGGGAATGGGCGTGGATGCCATCTGGTGGGCTGTAAGTGCAACAACCATTGCCAAAGGAATCATCCTCACACTGTGGTTTATTATTATAAAAAGAAAAATTCTCTAAAAAAGACGAACAAACGACCTGAACATAGCTACAGGATAATTGTTATATATCTAAATTTGTATTATTAATTATGGTAACATATTAAATAGAAAAAGTATGAGAAAGATGAAATTTACGGCACTGTTACTGAGTTGTGCCATTATATTAGGAAGTTGTAGTACAATGAACAATACCGCAAAAGGCGGTGTGATTGGTGGTGGTTCCGGTGCTGCCGCCGGTGCAATCATCGGTGGACTTATCGGTAAAGGTAAGGGTGCGGCCATTGGTGCGGCTGTCGGTGCGGCAGTAGGTACGGGGGCAGGTGTTGCCATCGGGCATAAGATGGATAAAAAGGCTGCCGAAGCTGCCAAGATTGAAGGCGCACAAGTAGAGAAAGTGACAGATACCAACGGACTCGCTGCGGTAAAGGTTACTTTTGAATCGGGCATTCTGTTCGGTTTCAACTCTTCTACATTGAGCAATACGTCTAAAGCTTCACTGCGCGAACTGGCTCAGATTCTGAAAGAAGACCCGACAACGGACATCGCTATCGTAGGACATACCGACAAGGTGGGTACGTATGAAGCTAACATGAAAGTTTCAAAGGACCGCGCGTATACGGTAGAAAATTATCTGCAAGATTGTGGTGTGTCTCCTTCACAGTTCAAGAAAGTGGAAGGCGTGGGCTACAATCAGTATGATGACAGCATGACGGCAAGTCAGAATCGCCGCGTGGATATTTATATGTATGCCAGCGAACAGATGATTAAGAATGCGGAAGCAGGAAACTAAATGATAATTTATCAGCGTGCATCCCCTAAGCCTGAAAGGCTTTTATCTTATAGCTCAGGGTAACACCCTGGGTAATGGATGCTCCCACAATCTTACGCCCTGCAAGGGCAAAAACCTATGTGTGCTGTAATGCCCTTACAGGGCGCAAAGAGAAACACATGGCAATCCCCCAGGGCGTTGCCCTGGGCTATAAGATAAAAGGCTTTCAGCCTACCAGGTACTATCACGTCAATGAGTATGCCGAAAGGAAACCTTGATCCAGCGCTACGCCGCTAAATTATCATTTATCAAAAATAGCACCACGACAATGAGTATAAAGAAAGCTCTGCGAATTATCCGCAATCTGGTATTATTCTTCTTTATCTCCACTATTCTTGCAGTGGTACTCTATCGTTTTATCCCTGTCTATGCCACTCCCCTCATGGTCATCCGCAGTACCCAGCAACTCTTTAAAGGTGAAAAACCGATCTGGCATCACACTTGGGTGCCCTTTGACAAAATCTCCCCCCATTTACCGATGGCAGTCATTGCCTCGGAAGACAACCGCTTTGCCACTCACAACGGCTTCGACTTCATTGAAATAAAGAAAGCCTTAAAAGAGAATGAAACCCGTAAACGGAAACGAGGAGCCAGTACCATCAGCCAACAGACAGCAAAGAATGTATTCCTCTGGCCGCAATCTTCGTGGGTACGCAAAGGGTTCGAAGTTTACTTCACCTGGCTCATTGAGCTCTGCTGGTCGAAAGAACGAATCATGGAAGTATATCTCAACTCTATCGAAATGGGAAAAGGTATTTATGGAGCGGAAGCTGCCGCCAAATACAAGTTCAAGACCACTGCCGCCAAACTGACAGCAGGACAATGCGCACTGATAGCCGCCACACTCCCCAATCCCATACGCTTTGACTCTGCACACCCCTCGTCTTATATCCTGCACAGGCAGTCACAGATATTGAGACTGATGAAATTGGTCCCCAAATTTCCACCGGTAGAGAAGAAGGACATCAAGAAGCAGAAGGAAAAGAAGAAGACAGAGAAGAAGAAAAAGAAATAATCTGCGTATATTTGTGTGCTTAACATACTACGGAATGAAGAAAATCTGGATATTCCTCTTTGCTTGTATCGTCTGCGGTGGGTTGCATGCCCAGCGTACAGAAGTGCACACTCCCCATATACGAACGGTACAGGTCATTGCCAATAATGACTATATGGCTCCTGCGGTCATCCGACTGGGTGAAGATGAATCCGTGGAAATTTCTTTCGACCATCTTACACACGATTATCACCGCTACCAATACATACTCACGCATTGTAATGCAGACTGGACGCCTTCGGATCTCTCTGAAACGGAATATCTGGATGGTTTCAACGACAATCCGATAGAAGATTACGACATCTCGGTCAACACTACCCTGCCCTACACTCACTATCGGCTGACGCTGCCTAACGATCAGGTACGGCCAAAACTTTCCGGTAACTATCGGCTGACGGTTTATGATGATGCCGAAGGCAAAGACAAGCCCGCTTTCAGTACTTGTTTTCGGGTACTGGAGAAGGGGGTGAATGTATTGGCACAAGTCAGCAGCGACACGGAGATAGACCGCAACAAGACGCATCAACAGGTTAGTTTCAGTATTCAGTATAAGGGATATCCCATCCATAATCCGCAGAATGAAGTAAAAGTACACGTTTTGCAGGACAATCGCACGGATAATTGGGTGACTGACCTGAAACCTTCCTATGTGGGTCCTGACCAACTGCGATATGAACATAACCGCGCATTGATATTTCCTGCCGGGAATGAGTATCGACGTTTTGAGATGGTGAGTACCCGCTATGCTTCGCAAGGGGTGGAGAGCATCCGTTATCATGCACCTTATTATCATGTGACTCTCAGTCCGGCCGAACCAAGAATATTGAATTATAGTTATGACCAAGACCAGAATGGGCGCTTTGTAATACGTTATGATGAAGCCGTGGACAACAATACGGAAGCTGATTACTTCTTCGTGCATTTCTCCCTGTTATGGGAAAATCCGCTCAGTGAAGGAGATTTCTATCTACAAGGAGCATTTACTTACGATGATTTCAATGAGGGAAACCGGTTGAAGTATAATCCGGAGACACATGCCTATGAAGGTAGTCAGTTGCTAAAACAAGGGGCGTATAATTATCAGTATTTATACGTGGCACCGGGAAGTACAGCAGGAAGCACTGCGCAGGCAGAAGGAAACTATTATGAAACAGAAAATGAATATCTGATACTTGTCTACCACCGGGCTTTCGGAGAAAGGTATGACAGGTTGATTGGAATGCAGCAGGTGAGTTATAAATAACCAGAGCGTCAAAGCAGAAATTGACAATTGCAATCAATTGATAAGCCCTTATTTCATTTGCCTTTGCAGTAAATTGGGATATTCAGTAAATGTCCCTCTTTCTAATAAATTAAGAGAACAGTTTTACTTTACGTGAGCTTTTCTCTTAATTTTTTTCTGTAAAGCCTCAAGTCTCCTATCTTTTTCATAGAATATTATTTACATATTCTTATTTTTTCTTCCCAACGGTACATTATGTATATGTCTTTTTAGGGGAAGTTAAAAACCTCTCCTGTTTTCCTCTTATTATTTTAGTCTGATTATGCAGCCGTTCTTTTTTTCTTTTCGACCTTTTCTATCATGCATACCGCATTGGCCGTATGTATTCCAAAGAAAATCCAAAGCATTTCCGTTTTCCTGTTTCTAGCTTTTATTCTGGCCAGTGAGTAATGTTGTTT
>NZ_FQZN01000064.1 GCF_900142015.1 Bacteroides stercorirosoris | reverse complement strand
GTGATCCGCCTGGGATTCTCCTGCTGGAGTTACCATGCTGATATTTAAAACTTTATATTTTCTGCTTCAAGCATATCCCATGATTTATCCCACTAATTTGCTACATGCTTTTGCGGTAGTTTGCTCATGGAGAATACTGAGGGCAAAGATATAAAAAAAGAATTATTTATATCATTTTGTTGTACTTTTTATTGTCTCTAGAAGTTTGATTACAATATCTATTGGTAATGCATCTTTTCTTTCTTCATTAAGAATGCTTTCTTCGTCATGAATAATATTTTGGCTTAACAAATGTCCTTTGATAAGTTTATCCATAGCACTATTTATTCGCTTCACTGCATCTTCAATATTAGGAGCTAAGGTGTTTAGAGATAATAATAACCCTTCAATATATTTGATATGATGTATTCGTTCTGCCAAAATAACTAATTGTCTTTGTGCTCTATTCATTTGTACAATAAATGCCCATAGTAGAGCCCCTGAAATGGGAATGGGGACATAGTATGGTACATATTCCAATAACTGAGGATAGTCATTTTCTTGAGACAATGATTTGCATAAAATTATTTCAAGCACTAGTAATAAAATTATAATAGATCCAGACAATACCATATAAATATAATAAAGAGTTGATAAGCGAGAATACTCTTTACTTATCGGATCTAAAAGAGAAGATAAGTTTTTAAAGGTAGATTCAATCTTTTCACTCCAATTCTTTTGCGCATCTTCTTGCTTTCTCTTTTCTTCTAATTCTTTTTCAGCATCACTTAAACGAGATAACGTTTCTGCTAACTCAATTTTAGTTTGAGAAATATCATTTTCTTTTTGCTGTAATTCTGTTTTTTGATCTTGGCTGACCTCCGACAGTTGCTCTTTAGTTTTTTGTAGTTCAGATAATTGTTTTTCCAATTTACTTTTTGAACTTTTCAGCTCAGATATCTGCTGTTCATAATATGTTTCCGAATTGTAAGATTTACCTATGAATAATTTTTTATTATTATTGGTCAATGAACAAAGAACTGATAGCAATTTTTGGCATATATTTCTGATTTCTAAAACATTATTTGCGCCAAACTCTATTGTGTCATTCTGGTATCTTGCAATATTACTTTCCAGATCCATTGAAAACCTCGGAAACTCACGATATATAATTTCTAAAAATTTGTCATTGAGCATAAACTTATCTGGGACGAGTATCTGATTCTCCAAAATCGATAATAAATTTATTATATGGATTACATCTATGCCTGATTTTTCTAAAACACGTTTTTTTTCATTGTTTGTAAAAATATATCTAAGATTTATAATTACAGATTTTGCATTTTCTACCTCTGCTGCTACTTGTTGTTGTATCATAATCTATGCTTTAGTATAGTTGGGATTATATCTATATCAGTTCTTGATATATTCTTTTTGCATTATTCCAAAAAAGACTAGACATCTCTCTCTTATATTCAATGGTTGGAGTATAGTACACTTTTTTTCTTTTTGTATTTTCCACTCTTGCTGTACTAATTATTGATACTTCAAATATTTTGGGACTACCTTTAAATTCTGCTTTAATTGAAATATATTGCGGCTTCTTTATATTCTCAAATTCATATGTCATTGCAGTAAATATACATCCATCTTTCTCAGCTTGTTTAACAAATGGATGCTCGCGTAGATTGCGTCCATCTAGTACGGCTTGACTAATACCTCCTAAATTCTCATCATCAACAATTGCAATATCTTCATCACTTTCGTCATCTTCTTCACTATCATTACCAGTAGTTGCCAAAGTACTTTTTCTCCTTTTGAATGTTAATTGTTTTATGTCAGATATTCTCCATGTTTTATTATCCAGTCCCTCTTTTGTCAGTCTATCAAAAAAAGAAATGACATTAGGGATAGTTAAATTATCTATTTCTAAACTGTTTATTTCTGCATTTTTACCATCAACGATAAAGTTCATTAGTTTCATGACTTCCTTGCCATCAGAAGAAGTATTTCCATCTACTTCGACTTGCCAATTTCCATCTTCAATACTATGAAAATAGAAGTCTGTTGCCAACTTTTCGTTTTGTAAAAATTCAATTTTTCCTGTTTTTCGTTTAGTATATTCTATTTCTCCATGAAAAATAACATTTTCTCCTATTTTCTTTTTCGTTATAGCCTTTAACTGATAGCCTTTAGATTGTAATTGTCCAAAGTCTCTTAAACGATCATAAAGATTTTCTAAATCAAAGTTCTTTTCTTTAGAAATGATAGTGAAGCCACTAAGTACTTGTTTGTTTGAACTTTGATATGCCAGATTTCTAATTTCATCTAAATCTGTATACTCATATAAATGATATGATAGTTCTTTTATTAAATCTTCCTTTGAAGCATTTACTAAAAAAATACCTCGTTTTTGAGCAAATTGATTGATAAATCCTCTTGTGATTAATGGAGAATTTAAGACTTCTTGAATTTCATATATAGTAGGATATTTATTTATCATGTCAGTCATTAATAATAAATGTTGGTAATTCAGTACAAGAATTCATATCTTTTATGTCAAACTCAATATTTTCATTTTCATAAGATTTTTTTATTTGCGGTAGAATTTTGCGAAACTCATCGTCATCTCTTTTGTATTTGTATATCACAAGCTTGAACTCCTGATCAACGAATGAATATGATTTTAGTATTGATTTTAGCATTTCGAAAGAACGCACATCCAATTCTCCCCAATAAAATACTATATTCGTATCATATCTCTTTCCTGATGATTTTAGTTGACCTAAAATAAATTTGGAAAAAAAATAATCTAAAGAAAGCACAGCACTTCTTTGAACAGCTCTTTCATGTATGAATGCAGATGGATAATAAAACTTAAAGTTCTCATTAAACTCTCTTACAACAGTATATAAGGAGCATAATTTTGAAATTAAATCATTATCTATCACATATATTTTATTGTAAACGCCATTGCGAAATGTTCTGGAAGATACTTTTATTTCGCTTAATATTTCAAGGAATTTTTGGCGATACTCCTTATAGTTTTCTATATCATCAAACCAAATAAATATTAAGCCTATTTTGAGTGTTGATATATCTTTGAATATAGGAAAACGCTCAATAAGATATTCAGAATTTCTTAGCTCTAATATTTTTATATTTAACCGATCTATCCACTCTTGAAGTTTTGACTTGCTAAAACTTGTAGTTTTGTAAGACTTTGCTTCCAATATTAAACTCTCAGGAATGTCTTTAGCAGGATCTTTAAATGAATACAAAGAATCAATCCCATATTTTTCTCCATCGCTTCCTTCTAAATCCATACCACTATCTCCAATCATATCCCATGAGAATAGATTAAGAAGTTTTATTGCTCTTTTGTTCCAAAGCTCGCCTTTGTATTGTGAATCTTCAGCCATATATTTTATTTTTTATATTTTCCAATATGGAATAAAAATCATTTTCATTACATTTAATACTAATTGATGCATTAGTAGAAATTACAAGTTGAAATTCATCTTGTTCAAAAATAGATATACTAACCTTTACAATATCAGATAAATATTCATTTAGTAATTTTTCCCCTATACTTTGCTTTGTTATTTTAGCTGTATATTTTCCAGTTGCACCATCATTATATGTAAACCTCTGTATTACAATTTCCTCTATCTTGTAATTAAGTACATTGGTGATTATTTTATTCATAATATTTATAGGAGAAGTATCAACACTTGTATAGGTAAAGGGTACTTCAAATGTATTTCGTAATGCTGATTTTATCTTGTTATGATTTGATGTTAAACCATATGTATATAAAAACAACTTTTCAAAATCCATACCGAAAGAAATTTCTTCAAAAACAGGAATTTCCTTTTTGATGAAATCTTTATTCTTTAAATCATATTCTAAAAGTGTCGTTATACTTCGTTTTATTAAAGTAGCATATACAATACCACTGTTGATTTCAACATCAGTGTATCCAAACCCAATATCTTCATTGTAGGGCAATGTTTTAAAAACATTCACAACATCATTAACAGATAGTGTTTTGGGATAATCAAAATGACTAAATATAATATTGATTCTCTTTTTCATATTCTATATATCTAATAACACAAAAATACTAAAAAACTCAATACCAATGACATAAAATCTTATGTTTTTTAACAAACAGCTTATTTACATACTATATCTTATGTCTTATCTTCTTTTTCTTCTTGACATTTGTAGGTTGTGATTCGGGATTAGGTTGGTTTGAGGAGAAAAGTAACTCTGTTGAAATAGCAGAAAAAAATGAACCAGAAGCCTCGTTGTTTTGAGGCTTGAGATGTGGATTGATGAATGTATTACTATCTTGTTTATCGGCAATAGTTATATTGGTGTTAAAAGTTTGATTACTTGTTATTTGATTTTCAGGATTGATAGAAAGCATGTTTTCTTGATTGATTTCTGTCTTTCTTTCACTGGATTGAAATACTTCCTCCTGTGACTTAAGCTTTTCAGGAATAGAACCATTCTTCATCGTGTTATGGTAATCAAATGATTCTGTTTGCTGACGATTGTTATTAAACAGCTTATCAAATCCTTGTTCGGTTCGCTGGAACAGATTCACACGGTCAAACCCACCTTTGATTACTCCGTTCTTGGTATTCTTATGATTAGTAAGCGGTGATAACTTCTTTTTATTATTTTGGTCTTTCCGACTGACAATCAAATGACAGTGCATATTCAGTTCATTATCCGAACGATCACGGTCAAAATGAATCTTACCATAGAACTTTATATCCGAAGCGAATAGTTCTTTATTGAAGTTTTTGGCATATTCAGGGATAAATACTTCCCGAATATACCGTTTCATAGCTTCGGCTTGCTCCTGCTCTGTATTACCCATTGCTCGGAGTTCCTTTTCCGATGGACTGACATGAATAGCGTAAAACTTAGCATCCGTTTTTAGGAGTTGCCCGATATTGGTATCTATATCTTTTATGACCTTCGATTTATAGATGTTATCATTCGTCAGATTGAAAAAACCTTCGGTATAAATACCTTTTTCTATTCGCTCTAAATCTTCGTGTTCCATGTAATTAGCTAGCTGTTGGCAACTCCCAGCATTATTATATGTTCCGTTTGAAGGCGGAGCAAAGTCTATGTGCATAATCTTATGTGTTTATCAAATTGTTGATTTCGGCTTTCAGATTCTCTTTCCTTTTACTATCCATCACACCGCAAGCGGAAAGTTCCGAATTGAGTTGTATCAGTTGAAGTAGCTTCTTATAATCCCGTTGATGTATCTGATAGAGGGCATTAATCTGCTTGGATTGGTTGTTTATAACATCGGCATGATTACAGAACAGCTCACTTAACTTTTTAAGCACGGATATTTGTCTTTCCTGACTGGCTTCCAGTTGAGAGAGGATCAGAGTTTCCAAAGTTTTGCCGATAGCATCAAAGCGCAAAGCTATAGAATTTGTTGCTCGTATCATAGGATTCAGTTGTTCTTCCTCGTAGTGACGGATAAAGCGGATAATATCATCCTGTCTCTTATTTATTTTCGCCAGTTCCGATTTTACAGATTCAGGTGCTTCCGATGGGTTGACATGTGCCTTATCTATATACCCGAACGCCAACTTTGCAACTTCGCTCTTTTTCAGTGAATAGCGTTTGCATATCTTCTCTACTAAAGCTGCCGTTTCCTTGTCTATGGAAATGGTAGTGAATATCGTTTTTCGACTGCTATTGGGCATGATAATTACTTTTTTATAGAAATATGAATAGATAAATACTTGATAATAAGCGTTGCAAAGAAAATGCTTATTACAGGTGTCATTACAGCGTGTTCTTGTAACACGCTAAAGCCTAAGGCTTTGCCCCGCAGGGCAAGAGGGAAGAACAGGACTTGTCCAGTTCCCTCTTGCTTCATTTAGCGAAACGAGCCGAACCGATAGGTGAAGCGGTTTCTACTAAATCGGGGTGGTTACACAAAGTGATAGCTTAAACACAAGCTTCTTTCCTCTGCTGCATTTTGCTGTCAGAGTTTGTTTTCTAATTGATTGGCTTTTTCAAACTGTTTATAAGTTTGATAATCGGCTCGTTCACGTACAAAAGCTCTAATATCGCTAGCCCGATAGTAGGTTTTATGCCCAATAGTAAAGTAGGGGAGCTTGCCTTTTAGTCGATAGCGTTGTAAAGTTCTGAAAGACACTTTTAACAGAAATGCTAAATCTTGATTATCAAGTAATCGTTCATTTTCTTCTAATACCTGATCGGTATTGATAAGGGATTTTAAGTCTTGTCCTATCTCAGTGAGTTTCTTAGATAGCTTCTCCATCCATTTATCGAAGTTTTCGTTGTCTATATACATTTTGCTTCATTTTTTAGTTTAACATTATTGTTCTCAATCGATTGATGAAGCAAAATTCAGTAAAACAATGTAGCAGAAAAAGAGGAGTAGTTACCTACTCCCCGAAAAGATATTTGTAAATATCTGAGAATGAATAGTTTGTATAAATATCTTTTTTGATCTTTATCGGTTCTTACGTTTTCGATCCTCTTTGATGATAGCATTTCGTAAGGCATCCAATGTTTTGGTAAGGTTGTACGACTTGCGGGTAAATACTTCACCTACCTTATCGTAAATACTTCCGAATTTTAGATTGAAAAGCTGCTCAAAGCCACGAGCTAAACGAACTTCTGGGACAGGTTTTCCATCTTCGCCAACGATTTGCCCCTGTAAAAACAGAGCTAATACGATTTCTGCAATGCCAATAATCCCCAAGTCTTTTGACTTAGGGATTACATATAGGTCGGACTTGAACGCTGTAGGAATAGATAACTTAAATTGTTCTGGATGGTTAATTTTCAAGTTGATTAATTGTAACTCGGCATCAATTGTCGATAACGCTTTATGGACATAGAGAATTTTAAGCGCATTTTTCCCCCTGCCCACATTGATATAACTCTTTTAAGGGTGCTATCTCAATACGGGTGAGATTTAGCATCCGAAAGATATAGGAATAATCTTCTGAATTGCTAATTGTGACTATGTGCTTGACAAATTCTCCATAAGCATCTTGCATCTCTGTGTTAGTAACTTCTTGTGAAGTTTTAGACAATAGCTCAAAAAACTTCATTTTCAATAACTCATTCATAAGCATAATTTTTAGATAGTGAATAATATTAATTCGTATAATCGTAAATTCAATATGCTTATTTAGGTACTATACTTTTTATATCTTCGGTATTTATAGTATCAATTTTAGGAGAAACTATATTTTTGTGATATACCTATTATATAATATGTAAATCAGTCCGCCAGAAAGAAATATAGTTGGTAGAATAAACCAATAGTTATTACTTATTAGAAACTTGGCTATCCAAAAAGAAGGGAGAAATGAAAATACATATTGGGTACTATCTGTAATAACAAAAGGTATTATTAATCCCACCATAACTAAAGCAGATACTTTTGCAAGTGCCATACCTTCTACTTTATTCCCCGCATATGCCAAAATAATCATAGCAGCCACAACGCTTAGTATTGTAGCCAATATTGATATTATAAATGTAGTCCATAATGACATATCTGATACAGAACAAAAAGAAAGCAGTACGAAAGAAACAATGGCTGCAAATAAAACAGGAATAAGCAATCTTGATATAAGATACCCCTTCTTACCAAGTGGGGTAATTATGATATACCTGTTGATTTTCATGTCTGTTTCATCTAATACCACTAAGACCGAAGCGAAGCAAATCATGTAAGGACACATAATTGCAAGGAATAAATCCAATATCGGATAATATAGGCTGAAATCTTTTAGCATCGGATAATGCTGTACAATTAAAGGGAAAACAAACCTATATATTGCTGCTAATATTAGCGGGATACATATTATTGCAGATAACATACCATCTGAGAATATGTTTCTGATAAACATTTTGAAGGAAATAATATTCTGATTCATAATTATATCGTCATCATTTTTTTTACTGACAGACAAGAAAAAATATACATTGCAATACCCCAAATGCTTATTGCTATTAGAGATATGACACTGATATTTCCAGACATAAGTTCTATAAGACTTATACTTGGATGTAATAGCATAGCTCCCGATTTATAGCCCATTGTATAAACAGATATGGGAGCTACAGATATTATTAAAGTGGGAACCATAATCAGCATAAAATTATTCATGGTTGAAATAAAAGCAGAAAGTGATATTCCAACCAGTGTGAATAATGCTGAACCTAACATAATTCCAACAGCAAGATGTATGTAAGAATGTTCCATGCCTGAGAACAATGCGATGAGAACTCCACTTAGCAAAGAAATTAGTCCAATGGAAATTACCTTTGACAAAATGTATGCGTGTATTGATATGGGCGAAACAGCTAATGCCTGCATTACTTTTTCGCTTTTCTCGAATAATATTATTGCTCCCATAAACATTAATCCGATCAGTACGGGATCTGAAAATATAAGGGTAGTTGTACATAGTTCTTTCCACGGCATAGGAAGAATGCGCAATACTGTAATATACACTAGTGTAAATAACGTATATAGGGTATAAAAACCATATTTGTATTGTTGCCGAATATCACCTAGTATTAAACCTTTAAGCTTCATAGTAATTTCCTCCCTGTTATTTCTGAGAATATATTGTCTAATGTTGGCTCATTGCTATGTATTGATAATAAGGCATTAGCTTGAATCAGAGATTGTAGCTTTTTATCTGTACTTATTTTGTCAAGTGCGATTGTAGTATTTAATTCTTTTTGATTCTCCAAATATGAATATGTTACTTCATTATAACGCCTTGACATGATAAGATTATGAGGAGTGTCCATAGCTTTAATGTTGCCATCAACAATAAATGCTACACGATCACAAAGTTCGGTTGCATCGTGCATATTGTGAGTAGTCAGAATGATTGTTACTCCTTTATTTTTAAGATCAAGAATAATGTTTTTCATCACTTGGGAGTTCGAAGGATCTAAACCAGATGTTGGCTCATCCAAAAATAACACTTTGGGCTGATGAATAATTGACCGGGCAAAGTTTAATCTGGATTTCATACCTTTAGAAAAACCTGCCACTTTCTTATTGGCATGTTGTGATAGTCCAACCATTTCTAATAATTGTTCGATAGGAATCAGCTTACAGTCATATAAAGAACCAAAGAATTTTAAGTTCTCCAATGCGGTGAATTTCTCATAAAAACTAGGAAATTCAAAATCGACACCAATACTCTCATAGAACTGGTCAGACTTATTTCTAATTTCATTATTATTAATAGAAACACTCCCCTTATATTTAGGGAGCATACCTATTAATATCTTTTGGAGAGTGCTTTTTCCTGCTCCAGAAGGTCCTAGGAAGCCAAATATTTCTCCGCTTCTTACTTGAAAATTCATATTCTCAATAAATGGTAGTTGAGAATAACTAAACGATAAGTTTTTTACTGTAATCATAATTTTTAAATTTTATATCGTATGACTAAAATTGTTTATATAGTCATATTGTAAATTCAAAGTATCGCTATGTAACATATTTGCACATAGTCAGTTGATATTATATAATCTTGTTGTATTGGATTAGTCTTTAAATAGTTGCTGTACTATTCCCCTAACTATAAACTTGAAAACTTCATTGTAAATATCTGTTCCAATTGTTTTCTCGTTTAGAATAGTCAAGAATGCAGCTCTTAAAGCCCCTGCAAATACTTTTGTATCAATTGATTTACTTTCTGGAATAAATTTCAGTAGTTCGTTTGCTAGCATGACATCATCATCTACGTGTTTTGAAAGTACTTCTTGAGGGAGCTTTCTATTTAGATATTCCACATCACTATTAACGAAGATAGATACAAAGTATGGTTTGTTGTTGATTAGCAAGTCAGATATAATATCTGTCAATGTATCAACTGTAATATTATTGGTATGCTTATTTATGGCATTAAGAAATTCTTTTTCCAATTTCTTATGATAGTCTATTATTGTATCGAAAAAAAGAAGTTCTTTTGATGTATAGAATAGATAAAATGCTCCTTTAGAAATATTGGCATATTTAACAAGCTCATCTACAGAAGTTTTACGTACCCCTTGTTGCTGGATAAATAGCAAAGCTCCTTCTTTGAGTTTATCCTTTATAAGCTTTCTTTCGTTGTCATCAAATGCTTTTGCCATACCGTGTGACTATTTTGTTATTATTGGTCACTGCAAACATAAGCGTTATTTTTGAATTGACAAAGAAATATCGGTTTATTTTTCTTTGTTTCTATATGATCTGCCTAAATCAATGAGTATTTGGTCTATAAATCATTGTATTATGTTGCCACGATAAGTACATATTAAGTCATTAAGAACTTTACTTCGCCACTTTCGGACAGTTTTGAAAACGGCTCATGATTCTTCTTTTATTTGCCGATGAAAATAAAATCGACACGTTTTATAAACCTTTTAAAATTGAAAGTATGGAAGTAGTAACTATTGAAAAGAGAACTTTTTCGTATGTCTGCGAGAGGTTCACGGAGTTTGCCAAACGGATAGAAAGTTTGTGCAGCACTCATACCCAGAAAGTCGAAAACTGGCTGGATAGTCAGGAAGTGTGCCTGTTGTTAGGCGTTAGTAAGCGAACTTTGCAGTATTACAGAAGTAGCGGAAGATTGGCTTATTCTCAAATTGGTAGTAAGATTTATTATAAGACTTCCGATATTGAAAGAATTATTGCAGACAGTGAAACGCAAAATCAATCACCCAAACACCCCACGTCTTATGAAAAGAATTAAAAAAGATTATCCGTTTTTCAACCTGTTTTCCATTGTTGGCACATGGGAAAGCATTAATCTGAATCCTACGGTTATCATCTATCGGAGCGACAAAGAGTACCTTCTTTCTATTATATATGTATCGGAAACAACCAAACAGGCTTCACCTGCTACTTATGAGATACAGCAAGATGGTAGCCAGTATTTTATTGCCCCTGCATCCAAACGGCTCTATGTAGATTATGATCCGGCAAAAGACGTACTTAACATTTCATCTTTGGGTCACTATCTGCGTAACTAACCAGCTATCTAGCCATCTTGAAATCAATATTTCAATAAAACAATCTTTCAATCATGGAACTAATAAATAAAGATACCCCACAAGTCAAAGAATTTATTTCTTCGCTCGATTCGATGCTGGATGGTATTGAATCTATAGTCAAGCATTACAAGCCCCACCTGAATGGGGAATGCTTTCTTTCTAATAATGAAGTTTCCAAGAAACTGAATGTCAGTTTGCGAACCCTGCAAGAATGGCGAGATATAGGGCTAATTCCCTTTATCCAGATAAAAGGTAAAATCATCTACCGTCAGAGTGATATTGATAAACTGCTCCAAAAGCACTACTTTGAAAGTTGGAAAGAGTAACCTGCCAAGCCCAAAACATTGTTTTTCGGAATTTAGTTTGAATCATTGACTTTCCCAGTGAAGTATTTAGTCTGTGCAAGTCTTTAGATGAAAATACGCTCGAACATAGTGAGAGGAAGATTTTCATCTAAACCGAAGGCTTGGACTTGAACAGGCTAAATACGGAACTTATCTTTGTCAATGCTTCATATTGAGTTCTGGAAAACTTACTATAAAAGAAAAGGATTGAGAAAATGAAATTCATTCTTCCCAATCCTTTTTCAATATTAGCTACTATCTTTATTATATAGCCAATTCCGACAGGCAGCTATTTACTTTTTGCATATCCTTGAAAATATTCTGATCCAATACCCTTGCATAGTGTTTTGTTACGCTTGTATCTGCATGACCTAACATCTTAGCAACATTCTCCATACTTACGCCATTTGCAAGGCAAATGCTTGTAGCATAGCTATGACGGGCGGTATGTGTGCTAAGATTTTTATGAATTCCGCACACATCGGCAATCTCCTTCAAATAACTGTTCATGCGTTGATTACACAATACAGGTAAAAGTTTTCCGGTACACTCTGCCACATCCTTATATTTATCAAGTATAGAAGCTGCCACAGGCAGCACAGGAATGTTACACATGATTTTTGTCTTTTGCCGGTTCTTCCTTATCCAAAGTTCCCCTTTGTTGTCTTTTACCAAGTGTTCGGGTGATAAATCTTTCACATCGCTGAACGCCAAGCCAGTAAAAATGCAAAAGACAAAAACGTCACGTACCTGTTCTACTCGTTTAATTGTAAACTCTTTGGCGAGAATGATTTTAATCTCGTCCATCGTCAGAAATTCAGGATCGGTTTCTTCCAATTTGAAACGGTAGTAAGCAAACGGATCTTTCTTTATCCAGTCGTTTTCCAAAGCAATACGGATAATCTTCTTTAAATTCTTCAATCGGGTAATAGCGGAGTTCTGCGCACAACCTTTTTCAATCTTCAAGAAAGCATCGAACTTAGAAATGAAGTTGGCTTCCAAGTTATTCAGGGCAATATCAGATAACTGATATTCTTTCTTAATGAATTCCTCCAAATATCGGGTAGTGGTTTCATACCGTTGAACGGTTTTACTAACAAAGTCTTTGCCGATCAGCTTACGACTTTGTTCGTTGTGTTCTCTGAATACTTGCAAAAGGGTTTTGCTTTCTTCATCCACACCATAATACAGTTTTCTCACAAGATCAACAGTGATAACCTTGTCGGAAGTTTCCAGTTCCCTATAAATTTGGTGTATGCGTGAGCGTGTGATTTCTAAGTAGTGGTTCAGTTCCACCGACATACGGTCTTTTCCTTTTGAATTCTCTTTTGCTTGATTCCATAGGTTTACGGGACAACTTCTTTTGATAGAAATATCTACCATACAGCCGTTTACAGTGATTCTCATGCACACAGGTGCTTCTCCGTTCTTTAATAACTTGGCTTTTTTGATAAAGAACAAAACAGAAAATGATTTTCGAGCCATTTTTACATCGTTTTTTAAGTTACAAAACTATGTATTCTCTTCCAAAGTAAGTCTATGCAAAATGTTATGAATCAGAGAGAAAGATGCAAATTCGTGGGACTTTTTTAGACTAAATTTTAGTCCCACGATTTATCCACCGATAATATGCTTGAAACGGCTATTTTCTGCTACCTGCCAGAAAAAAGAAATCCCTGATAATGTCTGATTATCAGGGATTTGCTTGATTTTTCTTTTGTTTTCAGTGATCCGCCTGGGGCTCGAACCCAGGACCCCAACATTAAAAGTGTTGTGCTCTACCTGCTGAGCTAGCGAATCAAACCT
>NZ_FQZN01000065.1 GCF_900142015.1 Bacteroides stercorirosoris | reverse complement strand
AAACAACATTACTCACTGGCCAGAATAAAAGCTAGAAACAGGAAAACGGAAATGCTTTGGATTTTCTTTGGAATACATACGGCCAATGCGGTATGCATGATAGAAAAGGTCGAAAAGAAAAAAAGAACGGCTGCATAATCAGACTAAAATAATAAGAGGAAAACAGGAGAGGTTTTTAACTTCCCCTAAAAAGACATATACATAATGTACCGTTGGGAAGAAAAAATAAGAATATGTAAATAATATTCTATGAAAAAGATAGGAGACTTGAGGCTTTACAGAAAAAAATTAAGAGAAAAGCTCACGTAAAGTAAAACTGTTCTCTTAATTTATTAGAAAGAGGGACATTTACTGAATATCCCTAAGTAAATACATCAAAATCAGAAAGTCCCATAGATTTTAGCTGATTGACACTGTGAGCCGTATCCTCCTCCGTATTATATTCCGGAATAAGGGGGACGCGGACGGTGATATGTTCCGCCTTTCCCTGTTCTATCAGCCATTGCAAGTTTTCCAGCATTTGCCGATTGCTTCTGCCTGTATAGTTCTGATAGATTACATCATTCATATCTTTAATATCTATGATGTAATCGTCCACGACGGGCAATAAAGTCTCCAAATGCTGACGGGACACATTTAAGGAAGTCTCCACCGTAATCCTCCAGTCTCTTCCGCAGAGTTCGCGGAAATGAACGATAAATTCACTTCGCAAACAAGGTTCTCCACCACCAAAGGTGATACCTCCGCGAGTTGCCAGAAAGTAGAGTTCATCTACTTTCACACTCTCATATAGTTGTTCGCAAGAGTAAAGAGGAAGTCCGATTTCATCCGACAAAGATTGAGGGTTCAGACAATATTTACAACGCAAAGGACAACCATGAAAAGCGACCAAAGTCGTCACTCCCTCACCGTCAATTAACAGGCGATGTCTGCTGATACATAATATGGGGACAGAATTATCCATTCTCTGTTATTTCGAAGAATTAAATACCACAGGAATTGTATATTGCGTTGCCAACGGAATTCCGTAAAGTATGCTGGGCGCCCATTTAGGCATGAGATTAATCACCCGCAATACCTCATTACCAAATTCAGGACTTGCAGTTTGCAATATTTCGGCAGATTTCACCGTTCCGTCTTTATCAACAAGAAATCTCACAAGCACACGACCCGACTTATTCTCATCAACGCCCTCCGGCCAACGCAAGTTCTTATACAAGAAACGCTCCAAACCATACATGCCTCCATCTCTGAATTCCGCCATTTGCTCCATCACTCCCGGCAATACATTTTCTTCCTGCACCTCTTTTTTCAAGTCTTTCCTTCGCCCTTCTATGATCCCGTTAATAGAATCATTCATCATCCAGGTTATTAGTAGATTGAACCGCACTCGTCTGCACAACAGGTCCGGTCTCACTCATCCATATCATTCAGATGTATTTCCAAAGCCTTCACCGAGATATAAATCTCGTATACGGATATGGCTAAAGAGATAATCAGCAGCACCATTGCCAGACCAAAGATGTATATCGACACTAAATAGAGCTGTATATAGATGAAGAACATACTGACTACACATAGCAACAGACTACCCGTCCCCGTCACCTGCATGGCGCGCGTCAGATAAAGGCGTTTCCGCAGATTGGCAATCTGTGCAGCGGTTACCGACGAATGATTGGCACGATACTGTTCCTTCAACGTGCGCACCAACTGGGCATACGACATGAAGCGGTTGGTATATGCCAGCATTATCAATGAGATGGCCGAGAACAACAGGGCCGGAGTGGTTAAATCTATATCCATATATTTTATTCATTAAAGAGTTCGGAATGCTATTCCTGTTTAAAAATAAAAGGAACCATATATTTCATGGGAACCGGTTTACCACGTTGCATTTCTGCATTCTTTTTAAAGTGGATCGGACAGTAACTTTATCCAGTGAAAGCAAAGATAAATAAAAAACATAATATATATCCGTTGGCAGAATTAATTTCTTTCTGAGCGGTTATGAATGTGATTCACCACAGAATAATACAGAGTTTTACGGAGAAGATGCTGCTAAGTTGCCGCACCGCTACTTTTATCTGTTCTTCCTGCGACGGCTAATAAAAAACGTAGTAAACACTTATTCTTTCCACCATGGGGATTTTTTCTTTCCTCCATGGTGGAAAGAATAGCTATCCGCATACAAAGGTATTAAGTTTGGGCAGAAAGAAGTGTAAGAATGCCTAAGAAAAAGGTTAGTGGTTGGAAGAAGAAAAAAAACGGTTACGGGCTACAAGTTTCATTCCTTTCCGTTCCGGGTATGCTTCTTTTCTGCACCGTTCTGCCTTTTTCCGCAAGCATATAAATCTCACCTAAAATTCAGCAAAACGAAAACAGGACAAATCAAACTCTACTTCTTATCATAAATACCATTAGAGAATCTTCCGTAAGCCATCACCTGATTCGTATCCGGGAAGTGCACAATCTCAGGCACATTATTCGTATCAAAATCAAGATATACCAGTTTCTCCGTATCAGACCCATTACGCATGACGTGCGCACCTTCCGGCCCGGCAGGAAAAGTGATGACATCTCCCGCTTTTACTGTCACCTCCCCATTGGCGGTACGCACAACGCCTGTACCACTGATGATGTAGAACACTTCCTCATCCGTTTCATGATAATGATAGCCATAGGCAAAGTTACCCGGTTCCACCTCTACAAAGTTGACACGGCACTGGGTTACGTCTTCCTGCGCAACAATCGGTTTCACTGTAAATTCATTGCCACCCTGACTGATTTTCTGACCTTCGGCGGTCTTGTAATTCTTTACTGCAAGTTCTTTCATTGTCCTTTTGTTTTTAAATAGTTTATAAAATAGTTGTATTCACCAGTTTTTTCACTAACTTCGCAATGAAGTCTATGACTTTTCAACATTGCAAAGCTATACACTATTTTACTTATAAACAAGAAGTTACAAACAAGTAAGATAGTTACCTGGAGGTTACTTTTGCTGAAAAGCAAGAGATTAAAAATGAAGAAAAAAGAAAAATAATCAAGTAGAACCTAATACTAACTAAATATATGGAAACAAGAATTACCTCAAACCGTATTACGGAACTAAAGCCGAACGAGATATTCGTCTTCGGCAGTAATCTGGAAGGTGCTCACGGTGGTGGAGCCGCATATCTGGCCTGGAAGAAGTGGGGAGCCATCTGGGGACAAGGAACAGGACTACAAGGACAGACTTACGCCATCCCGACCATGCACGGTGGCCCAGAAAGCATCAAACCTTATGTTGACCAATTCATCGGATTTGCCAAAGAACATGCCGAATACGTTTTCCTCGTCACTGAAATAGGATGCGGCATTGCCGGATTTGCCCCGAAAGAAATTGCCCCCCTATTTAAAGAAGCCATGAATGTGCCCAACATTCATCTGCCTCAACGTTTCTGGGATGTACTGAACGCCATGTAAAACCGAACTTTCAACCGCCTTCTGCCCAACGCAAATAATATGCCGGCAAGAGAACAGACTGAGCATATTACGAATATAATCCCGGTGGAAACCAAGATATTTCCAATGCCCACCAAGGGAGAAACAATGCCGCCGAAAGAGAAACTGACAGCTCCCAGCAACGCAGAAGCTGTCCCGGCATTAGTGCGCTCACACTCCATAGCCAATGCGGTAGAGGTAGTGAAAGTCATTCCCATCATAAACAGCACTGCCAGCAGCAACAGTTCGTATACCCAGAAGCTACAACCTAAAGACAACGCAGCACATTCCAGTATAGAGAAAACAAGCATCCCCATGCAGCCTATCAATGTCCCGTTTTCCGGTCGGCGGAACTTCACGGAAAATGCTGCGGCACCACCGATAGCGATGGCATTAATGCTGAAGCACACGCTGAAAGCAAAAGGAGAGTAACCGTAATGTTGCTGAATAATGAAAGGAGACGAAGCTATATAGGCAAACAGCACTCCTTGCGCAAACGCCAGTTGCAACACATAGCAAATATATTGCTTATTGCGGAGGACCACCTTGAAACTATTGAACGTATCTGCCCATTTCGTTGCCAACCGCTTCTCGGCGGGAAGCGACTCCCGGAAGCGCATGCAGCCTGCCAGCAGCAACATACCCAGTACAAGCAGAATACCGAAAATCCCCTGCCAGCCGATGGCTTCCGTAAATACTCCTCCAATGATGGGCGCCACCACCGGAGCAATGCCGTTGATGGCACCGATAATTGCCAGCATCTTCGCCAGTTCCTTACCCGAAAACTTATCCGTAGCAATGGAACGGGCTATAACGATGCCGCCCGCACCGGCAATACCCTGTATCAGACGGAAAGTGACAAACTGATGAATGTCCTGCGCAAATAAACAGAGAACTGTTGAAACAATGAATAGCCACATGGCAACCTGTAACGGTATACGTCTGCCATACCGGTCGCTCAAAGGACCGAAGAATATCTGCCCGACTGCCAGCCCGATCATACTGGTGGTAAGTCCCAACTGAACCATTGAAGAACTCGTATTGAAATATTCTCCCATAGCCGGCAGGCTTGGCAAATACATATCTGTGACAAACGGCCCGAAGGCTGTCAACATTCCTAATAAGATAAGAATGAATAGTTTTGAATTATCTTTTCCCATATAATTACCCTTAATTAATTGCACGGCAAAATTAAGAATAAATCAGTTGACCCACCCCACCTAATTTAGCTGTGATTATTCAAAACAAGAACAAATAAATGCTTAATCAGCCCGTAACTCCCAATTTCTTGTCCATACGCAGCTCATGCTTCGCAAAGCGGCGAATAGAGCGATAAGTGGGATGCAGCACTTTGTACGGGCGGATATCGCTCTCATAAACCAAGAACACCAACAGGCAGAACAAGGCTATCAGAATCAGCCAGCCGTACAATTCTTTCATCGAAACCATCAACGCCTGTTGCTGCACAGCACCATAAAGTTCTCCGGCAGACATCCGACTAATGAACGGGTTCACATGGTCCAGTGACGAACCAAGCAGCATCGCATTCTTCTTTAAAGTCACACTCAAAGCATGCCCCAGGATAGCCGTGCCCAAAGCCCCTCCAAACCCGGCACTGACAAACGCCTGCACAGACACCGCTTGAAAAAAGTGCTGGAAAGGCACACGTGACAGCACCGTAAGAAAGCAAATAGCTATTATGACATACCCGAAACTACGAAAGAACAACGGCACAAACAGCGTCTCCTTCGGCAAAGCATAATCAATGCCAAAGTAGAAATACATCAGATAGACAGTGATGGAAGAGAAAGCAATCACCGTCATCGTCTTATAGCGCCATTTACGGCGTGAAAAAGTCAGAAAAGTAAAAGCTGCTCCAACCACAATGCCCAGCAACACTACCCAGTTGAGCGAAATCACATTCAGGGCATCATAACCCAATATACCCTCCATATAGATATGCTCAAACAGGTGTGAAGGAGCTAACAGGATATCTATTATTATATAAAGTATAAAGAGCAGCCACACGGAGCGATACGTCCACGTCTTCAGTGCAATGAACGGATGACGGATGAAAGATGCGCGCCACAGGTTCAGTGCCAGGACTACTATGCCGATGACGGTTGCCGCCCGGATTTGGAAAGACCGATACCAATCGTAATGCTCACCATAGACGCAGACGAAAAGGATGCACAGCAGAACGAGCCCCCACATCAAAGCTCCCAGCCAGTCGATACCGAATAACGGTAGTTTCGGTAAGGAACGATAGCTGCGGAATAGCCAGAGCGTAGCCAGCATCACTAATAGCAACAAGCCCACTATCAGCCAGTGCATATACTCCCATTTCGCCCAGAAAGCCGTGTAGACGGTTATCAAACCCGACAACTGGATGCAACTCTGTACCAGCAGGTAGATAAAGCAGAAGAACACCGATAAATCCCGCTTGGGAGTCAGCCATAGTTGAATGGTGGAGTTGCACTCAAACGTGGCCCACATGCGGAAGATGCCGGCAAAAAAGCAAGTTATCACCAGCAGGGGAATACTGCGGGTATGCATGCATATCAGATTGGCAATAATCAGGGCTATGCTGCACGTCATCAGCGAAGTCTTCGAGGCGAAGCGGAATTTCAGGCGGAACATGATGGCGAATGTCAGCCCCATGCCCACCATAGACGCATACGCCGCCATCATAATGTCTTCCTGCATCAACGCCGTTGAACCAACCATTTCGCTGACTGCCGACAGATAAATACCACCGGAAAACTGGAAGATGATGACGAAGACAATAATTATCCAGGGGCGCAGTTTAGGCGGAACAAAATCACGGATGGCCGGAATAGAAAAAGGTCCTGTTTCGTGCATCGCATCAATAATTTACTACACATTCCACATTCATACCGGCACGCAGGCGCTCCATATCTTCCGGACGATTGTCCGCAGAGAACTCGATACGGATGGGGATACGTTGTTCCACTTTCACGAAGTTTCCGGCGGAGTTATCCTGCGGGAGAAGGGAGAAGCTGGCCCCCGTAGCACGGGAGATGGACTTCACGGTTCCTTTGAAAAGGATATCGGGAACGGCATCCACTTCGATTTCCACGGGCTGGCCTTCTTGGATATGTGTGGTCTGGGTTTCCTTGTAATTGGCTACTATCCATTTTTCGTTTTCATCAACCAGGTCCACCAGGGTTTGTCCGGGTTGTATCAGTTGCCCTTCCTGAATTTCCTTTCGTCCGGTGGTTCCGTCGCAAGGGGCGAGGATGACGGTATAGGAAAGATTCAGGCGTGCCAGTTCCAGGGCAGCCTGTGCAAGTTTGATGCCGGCATCGGTTTGTTCCAGGCGGTGGGTCTGTTCCTGTTTCACCAGGGTGGTGGATTGCCTTTGGCGCAACAGAAGTTCGTAGCGGGCTTTGGAGGCATCATAGTTCGTTTGCACAGCATCATATTGCTGTTTGGTGACCGCATCCTGTGCCAACAGGTTCTTGTAACGGTGATATTCACGTTCGGCATTATCGAGGCGGACTTTAGCTTCCTGCAAGCCGGCGTCAGATACGGCAATGTTGTTCTGGGTAGTGTGTACAGTGGTAGCCACCGCATTCTTGCCGGAGATGGCATTCTGGAAATCAGCCTCAGCCTGCGCCAGACGGAAGCGGAACTCGGCATCTTCTATCACAGCCAGCGTATCGCCTTTGCGAACCTGTTGGTATTCGTCGAAATATATCTTCTTGATAAATCCCTGCACGCGGCTATTGACGGGGACGATGAGTTGTTTCACCTGTGCATTGTCCGTGTATGCCACGCTGCCGAGGTGAACGAAATGAGAGCACACCCACACCAGTGCGGCAATGAGCAGGAGACTAACCACCACGTTATAAATCACTTTTTTCTTCTTGCGTTCCATATATTCTATTGTTATTTTAAATTCGTTTATAGGCTTCCGGCTGTCTTTCTCAGCTTATAGAAATTGAAAAGTATATTGATTTGTGCATTCACCAACTGCAATTCCGCATTCAGCTTGGAGTTGCTGGCGTCCAGCATATCGGTAATCAGTGCCAGGTCATTCAGATAGCGGTTGTTCACCACACTGTAGTTCTGCGTTGCCAGTTCCAGACTTTTCTCCTGTGTATCACAGATAGTGAAAGCCTCGTGGAAACGGATGTATGCCGCTTTCACCTCCGTGCGCACATTCTCCTGCAACAGCAAATCACTCTCCTGCGCCCGCCGGGTAGACAACCGTGCCAGACGAACCTTCTTGCCGGACTTGAACGTAGAAGCGATGTCAAACTTCACCCCGACACCCACATACCAATAATTCAGATTTTTATTAATGGGAGGCACTTCAATTGTAATAGGCCCGTCCAGTTTGTCACCGGCAAAGAGAGCCACGGACGGCAGACGTTCCGCTTTCGCTATCCGCTCGTTATACTGAGACTGCTTGATGTTCAGCTTCATCTGTTGCAACACAGGCGAACTCAATACAGCCGTTTCCTGCCAATGCGCTTCTTCCGATGGTTTCGGGAGCCGTCTCAGCAATGTTGTATCCACATCAATCACTGTTTCCTCCGACAATCCAAGCACTGTAGTCAACTGATTATTCAGAATGAGAATACTGTTTTCTATCTGCGTCAAAGCCAGTTCCAAAGATTTGAGTTGCAACTCATACCGGGTGATATCATTCTTCAAAGCCAATCCCTGCGATTGTTTGGCATTGATGTCTTCCACCAACTTGCGGGTTTGCTCGATATTCTTCCGGTACACTTCCGCCTGATTCTGCAACTTATACATCTCCAGATAGTTGCCTACCAGCAGAAAACGTATATCCTGCCTATTCTTCTCCTTATCCAGTTCCGCCAACTGTTGCTGCAACCGGGCTATGGCAATCCGGCTCGTGATAGCCCCTCCGGCATAAATTACCTGCGACGCTTCTATCGCAAAGTTATTACCGAAATGCGGCATAGCGGCATTCTCACCGTTCCCGAAGTCACGATCTGCCAGCCAGGCATCGCCCAGATAGCTTGCGGAAAGGGAAACGTCAATGGAAGGAAGTTGGGCATTCTTAGCTACCTTCACCGCTTGTCCGGCCTCTTCTTCCGCCAGACGGAACGTGCGAATACTGCGGCTGTTAGCATCCGCCAACTCGAACATTTCTTCAATTGTCATCTTCTGAATGGTTTGTGCAGATGCAAGAGAAACGTTCAGAGCTAAAATCAAGACCAATAATTCTTTCAATCTTTTCATCATATCTATTAAATTGTTACCTCAAAAACGGCTGCAAAGTTCGGACAAATTCTTTGCTAAAGGTAAATCCAAAATTGTGCAAAGTTGGTTTAATTTGGAGATTTCAAAGGTTTGCGCTACCTTTGCCATACAATAAAAAAGACTACTTAATGGCCTCTTCCATACGCATCAAGAACATCTGTGAACTACCTATTATCAGCGGTAGCAAAAACGATACACGCAAGAAAATCAGTTGCATCACCATCGGGCACCGGGAAGCGGAAGAACAGTTTTCGTCAGACATCCACCTCGATGCCTTCATCATCCTATTGGTTTTATCCGGAAAGGGACGGGCTGCAATCAATTACAAAACGTATAACATTCAAGCAAATACGCTCTTGCTGCTGACTTCCGCTCATTTGTTCCATTTTTATGATTGCAGTGATGATTTCCAATGCCAATGCCTCTTTGTCAGCAAGGCGTTTACTGATGAGATGGACTCCACCGATATGATTTACCGGAGAACCAAATATGGCGTACGGCTATATAATGAGCCTGTAATACCTTTGGAGCATCCACATGCCGCCCTATTGGCGGAACGACTGGACAGCGTCAACAAAAACATTGACCGTACAGAGCATTTTTATCACAAAGAAGTGATTCTGAACCGATTGTTCGCTTTCTATCTCGATTTAAGCGATATCCTCGAACGCACCAATTTGCCCCATACAGACGGTTGCCTGACCCGCTACGAAAGTGTCATCAAGTCGTTCATCGAACTACTGGCGGCACATTACCGTGAAGAACACAAAGTAGACTTTTACGCTGAACGGCTACACCTTTCCACCCACCACCTGACGCAAATCGTGAAACTTGTGACAGGGCAAAGCGTAAGCGACTTTATCTTTGAAATGCTATTCAGTGAAGCCCGCAACCTGCTGACGCACTCCAAACTATCCATACAAGAGATAGCCGTCGCCCTCAACTTTTCCGACCAGTCTTCTTTCGGGAAGTTCTTCAAACGGAAAGCGGGCATATCACCTGTGGATTTCAGAAAAGACATGAAACGGAATAGTTAGATTCACACCTTTACCGTCATTCATGAGAAGAAAATAAGGATGCATAACTTTAAAGAATCACAAAGCATTGTGATTTTGAATCGGAAAAGTGTTACAATGCAACAAGCCCAGCTTAAAATCACAATGCGTTGTGAATTTAGTTGTATATTCCAATATTATTCTTTATTTTTGCTCAAAAATCGCATTGCATTGTGAATACAAAAGAAATAGGAGTCATTATCAAGAAGCGTCGTCAATACTTGAAAGTGAAACAACAGGAACTTGCAGATTTAGCCGGTGTAGGTATTAATACATTGGTCGCTATTGAACGTGGACAAGGAAACCCAAAGCTGGAAACACTGCTTGCTATCCTTGACACCTTGGGACTACAAGTCGAAATCAGGTTAAAAGATTAAGATTATGAGACAATGTGAAGTTTATGTACACGGTATTCGTGCCGGGGTGCTTACCGAAGATGACCATCGGGAATACACATTCTCTTACGATGCGGCTTATTTATCAGGCGAAGAAAACCCTCCTGTCAGTCTTACCTTGCCTTTGCGTAAAGAACCTTATCATTCGCCATATTTGTTTGCGTTCTTCTTCAACATGCTTTCTGAAGGAGAGAATCGTCAAATTCAATCCCAAGTGCATCATATTGACGCGGATGATGATTT
The DNA here is from genome assembly GCF_900142015.1 of Bacteroides stercorirosoris. GTDB lineage: Bacteria > Bacteroidota > Bacteroidia > Bacteroidales > Bacteroidaceae > Bacteroides > Bacteroides stercorirosoris. The sequence continues at coordinate 2,470 of NZ_FQZN01000065.1, read as the reverse complement.
CGGTATTTTGCTTGCCACAGCACAAGCAGATACCATAGGAGCTGTTACCATTAAACCGATTGCCCTATGAAAGAGATACACGTTTGCCCCTCCACTTTAGCTGAAGGCTATGAAACCTATTCCCCTATTGCACGAAAAAAGATGTTCGACGGCAAGGAGGTGTCACATTACGTTGATGCACCAAGTCCATCGGAAGATAGCGCTGAAGCAAAAGAGGCGATTCGTAATGTGGGACGCATCTCTTTGTCGGGTGTACAACCCAAATTTGCGGTGGTGGTAGATACGGAGAATTTATATTTGCGCTATGCCCGTGAAGGCGAACAGGGAACTTATATATTGAAACCTCGTCCTAACGGCTATCACATTCTGAATAAGGAATATTGTGCCGCCAACGAACATCTCACCATGCAAATAGCCTCACAGGCATATGGCATCGAAACGGCAGCAAATGCCCTTTGTTTCTTCAAGAATAATGAAGCAGCTTACATTACTCGCCGTTTTGACATACATTCCGGCGGAAAGTATCAGCAAGAAGATTTTGCAGCGTTGCTGGGATATACCAAAGCACATGGTGGAAGCGATTATAAATATTGTAATGCCAGTTACGAAGAGTGTGCCGAAGTAATTCGCCGGTATGTCAAGGCGGCTCCCATTGATGTGGCCCGTTTCTTTCGTCTGGTAGTGTTTAATTTTATCACTCTCAATGACGATGCTCATCTAAAGAATTTTTCGCTGATTAATAAAGACGAGGAGTATCGTCTTTCTCCGGCTTACGATTTGATAAACACTTCCCTACATTTAGTAGAGCCCCGTATTTTTGCCCTTGACAAAGGTCTATTCCGCGAAGGCATGAAACTTTCGGACACGCATCAAGTGAGTAGAACTGACTTTGAAGAATTTGGCCGTCGCATCGGGCTTCCAGAACGGGTCGTAAAACGGGAATTAGATGCATTTGCAAAAGAAAATCAGATGGTAAAGGTATTGATTGAGCGTTCTTTCTTGTCGGATATATTAAAACGTCAATATTGGCTGTCCGTGGATTATAGACGGAAGACGTTGGTGTGGTGATTTCAAAAACGGTATTTACTCATCAAGGCGTTTCTTTTACGCAACGTACCGGAAAACCATGTACTCTCCATGAAGTACCATTGGGAGAGACTCCTGATTTGGAAGAGTACAAATAACCTCCAAATGTAGAAAAGGCACTATATGGAGCAGATGACCATGCACAAGAAAAGTCACCAACACTTTCTATATCCCCCTTTTTTCCTGAACGGCAACCAGTTGCCGGATAAAAAGCAATTTCACCTTTTCCTATCTCTGAGATATAAAAGTGACGTCCGAAAATCACAGTGGAACTGTCATAGTTTCGCTTCTCGCCAGATGGAGAGTTATAGTAGAGAGGATTCGTTGTAGCATAACTAACATAGTCATCTTTAGCAGTACTTGCCCCCAACGGATTCTCTGTTGTCGTAAAATTCGTCCAAGTGTCCTGTGGAGGCAGACACCAGCCATACGGGCATGGATCATAAATAGTCTTACCAGTAAACTTAGAATCAAGCCCAAGTGGATACTCACTCATATAGTTATTCAAATCACCACCCCACAATTTATTGGAACTTCTCCATATAGTTGGAGAACTAATTAGCGGAGAAGCTCCATAAAGCCAATTAACGCTAACATCAGTATCACCTGCGGGATATATTATAAATGTCAGAGGGTTCATTATTGTATAAGCGATGTTTTCTGCCACTGACGTATGAGGAACTTGAGCAGCCGTCTTTTGAAAAGTACTCCCTTTTAATGTTGCCATAGGAAGCAAATTCCCTGCTTTGTCATATATTTCTATACATTCCACTCCACCACCCATTTTTCCCGAGGGAAACGGGTCTTTACGCCCAAATTGATAATACAATCCAAACGCCCGGGAAGCCGTATTCGCATCGGAAGCTTCATTACCGGCAGCTCCCAAATTACGATCCATCATCGTTAATGTTCGCGGTACAAGTCCATTTTTTAAAAGTGTCGGGTCCATCCATCTCGGATTAGTTCTATACGTCTGTGCAGACTCCAGCACATTAGTATTTGTCACCCAAATATGCCAACTCCAAAGTATAGCGCCTGAAGTATTCTTAACTGCAATTACAGCATTTCCTTCCTTGACTTCTCCGGTTCTAAAGTATACATAGCCACCTTTTAACATTAATACCCGAATAATTTTCTCATGACCACTTGTTTCCCAAACCAACTCTGCAATATTAGGACTTATAGAGGCATTCATCGCCAAAGCGCTTCCCGTAGGAGAAATTTCAGCAGCAGTCGCCGCACCGTTACCTCTTACCGTTGCTTTAAACTTATACCAAGAATTTGCTTTCGCAAGATAACAATTTGCCGTGCCTGCACTACTCAAATCTTCTGTCCCCGCAAAATCGACAACAACCCTTGTATCTGTTGCCGCAATGTCATTCAA
>NZ_FQZN01000070.1 GCF_900142015.1 Bacteroides stercorirosoris | reverse complement strand
AAACAACATTACTCACTGGCCAGAATAAAAGCTAGAAACAGGAAAACGGAAATGCTTTGGATTTTCTTTGGAATACATACGGCCAATGCGGTATGCATGATAGAAAAGGTCGAAAAGAAAAAAAGAACGGCTGCATAATCAGACTAAAATAATAAGAGGAAAACAGGAGAGGTTTTTAACTTCCCCTAAAAAGACATATACATAATGTACCGTTGGGAAGAAAAAATAAGAATATGTAAATAATATTCTATGAAAAAGATAGGAGACTTGAGGCTTTACAGAAAAAAATTAAGAGAAAAGCTCACGTAAAGTAAAACTGTTCTCTTAATTTATTAGAAAGAGGGACATTTACTGAATATCCCTAAATAAAAAGAAAGAAAGCTCTGAAATAATCAGAGCTTTCATTCTTTTAGTGGAGCTGGAGGGAATCGAACCCTCGTCCAAACGAGGAAATCATAAGCTTTCTACATGCTTATCTTTGCCTAAGTTTTCGAGCAACGGCAGAACCAAAGCCATCAACCATTGCCTTATCCTTTAAAGTTTCATTCTCGTCTCAAGGCCGACAAGAACTATCCCCGATGTAACTGCACCACTGGATCGGAATGCTTCGGAGCAACAGCTTCCGAGTGATGTCTCGTCCCAGCACCTGGTGCCGGGATTAAGCTCAATCTACTATGATTCGATTAAGCAGCAAGAGCGTATTGTCTTTCGCCAGATAAAATTTTGAAGACTGAGATTAAAGTGCAAATCAACGACGCACTGCATGCTTACTTACTATTTCTACCCGCTGTCAAATCCAGTCAACCCCAGAATACATACGGTTTTTAGAAATCGTGGGGCAAAGATAAGAATTCTTTTGTTACTGTACAAAAGAATAGTGTGATTGCTTAGTCCGGATTAATAAACCTTATCTTTTTATAAGATCAAAAACTGTCTTACATCACCATACGTACAATAAAAGCCAGTACTCCGGACGATTTTGCCTTTCTTTTTCCCACATAACCCGTACCTTTGGCAACAGAAGATAATATACACGAAAATATAAATATCATGAAGAAACTTATTGCAATGACACTACTGCTCGGAGGCAGTACTCTGCTCTGCGCACAAAAGACCGTGAAGATACCGGCTGTGTACAAACCCGTCAAAAGCGAGATGTACAAAAAAGGCTGGATTGATTTCAACAAAAACGGAGTGAAAGATGTGTACGAAGACCCTAATGCCACGCTGGATGCACGTATCGAAGATCTACTCAGCCAGATGACACTGGAAGAAAAGACATGCCAGATGGTAACCCTCTACGGTTACAAACGTGTACTAAAGGACGACCTCCCCACCCCCGAATGGAAACAGATGCTTTGGAAAGACGGCATCGGTGCCATCGACGAACATCTGAACGGCTTCCAGCAATGGGGACTTCCCCCATCGGATAACCCGAACGTATGGCCCGCCTCCCGCCATGCCTGGGCACTGAACGAAGTGCAACGCTTCTTCATCGAAGAAACCCGTCTCGGCATCCCCGTAGATTTTACGAACGAAGGTATTCGTGGCGTAGAAAGTTACCGTGCAACCAATTTCCCCACACAACTGGGATTGGGACATACCTGGAACCGCGAACTGATACGCCAGATTGGACTAATCACCGGACGGGAGGCCCGTATGCTGGGATATACCAATGTGTATGCCCCCATCCTCGACGTCGGTCGTGACCAGCGCTGGGGACGCTATGAAGAAGTATATGGTGAATCTCCTTACCTCGTTGCCGAACTGGGTATTGAAATGGTACACGGCATGCAACATAACCACCAGGTAGCAGCAACCGGAAAACATTTCGTTGCTTACAGTAACAACAAGGGCGCCCGCGAAGGTATGGCACGTGTGGACCCGCAAATGTCACCGCGCGAAGTGGAAATGATACATGTCTACCCCTTCAAACGGGTGATAAAGGAAGCAGGACTATTGGGAGTGATGAGTTCGTACAATGATTACGACGGTGTCCCCATACAAGGCAGTTATTATTGGCTGACTACACGCCTGCGTGGCGAGATGGGATTCCGGGGATATGTGGTTTCGGACAGTGATGCCGTTGAATATCTTTATACCAAACACAGCACCGCCAAAGATATGAAAGAAGCCGTGCGTCAAAGTGTAGAAGCCGGTCTGAATGTACGTTGCACCTTCCGGTCACCGGATTCATATGTATTGCCTTTGCGCGAATTGGTAAAGGAGGGCGGACTAAGCGAAGAAGTAATTAACGACCGTGTACGTGACATTCTGCGTGTAAAATTCCTCGTAGGGCTGTTCGACGCTCCCTATCAGACTGACCTTGCAGGAGCTGATAAAGAAGTAGAGAAAGCTGAGAATGAAGCCTTTGCACTGCAAGCCTCACGCGAGAGCCTCGTCTTGTTGAAGAATGAAAACAACGTGTTGCCATTGGACATCCACAACGTGAAGAAAATAGCAGTCTGCGGCCCCAATGCGAACGAAAAGGGATATGCACTGACACACTACGGTCCTTTGGCAGTAGAAGTAACCACAGTGCTGGAAGGCATTCGCCAAAAATCCGAAGGCAAAGCGGAAGTGCTCTACACCAAAGGCTGCGACCTTGTAGATGCCAATTGGCCGGAAAGCGAACTTATCGACTATCCGATGACAGATAACGAACAAGCTGAAATCAATAAAGCAGTAGAAAACGCACGCCAGGCAGATGTAGCCGTGGTGGTATTAGGAGGCGGACAACGCACCTGCGGTGAGAATAAGTCACGCAGTAGTCTCGACCTTCCGGGACGGCAACTGAAACTTCTCCAAGCTGTGCAGGCAACAGGTAAGCCCGTCGTGCTGGTATTGATTAACGGCCGTCCGCTTTCCATCAATTGGGCGGATAAGTTTGTTCCCGCCATTCTGGAAACCTGGTATCCGGGCTCTAAAGGTGGTACGGCAGTGGCCGATGTACTCTTCGGAGATTACAATCCGGGCGGAAAGCTGACTGTTACCTTCCCTAAAAGTGTGGGACAAATCCCTTTCAATTTCCCTTGCAAACCTTCTTCGCAGATTGACGGAGGAAAGAATCCGGGACCGGATGGAAATATGTCACGTGTCAACGGTGCACTTTATCCCTTCGGTTACGGTCTGAGTTATACCACCTTCGAGTATTCCGATATTGAAATCAGCCCGAAAGTGATGACTGCCAATCAGAAAGCAACCGTGCGCTGCAAAGTTACCAATACCGGAAAGCGGGCAGGCGATGAAGTAGTGCAACTCTATATCCGCGATATGTTAAGCAGCGTCACCACTTACGAAAAGAACCTTGCAGGGTTCGAGCGTGTCCATCTGCAACCGGGAGAGACGAAAGAAATCACCTTCACCCTCGACCATAAACACCTGGAACTACTGGACAAACACATGGAATGGGTGGTAGAGCCCGGAGACTTCAGCGTCATGGTAGGCGCCTCTTCCGAAGACATCCGCCTGAATGGAATGTTGACAGTAGAAGACCCGAACGCTCCTGTACAAACGCAAACCCAAACAGACAGTCCCGTGACTGCCAGTACTAATCCGGAAAGCGTAATGAACGTACTTGATAAAAAAATGAATACTGTTTGGGAGGGAAATAAAGGAGATTATATTACCTTTGCCTTAAAGAACGGCTCCAAGGTAGATGGTGTTTCCATTGCATTCAGCAGAAGCAACGGTCTGCCGGCAGAGTTTGAGATACAGCTTTCGGGCGGTGGCGGACAGTTCCTAACGGTTTATTCGGGCACAGTCAGCGAGTACGGCAAGCTGATTTCATACACGTTCAAGGGAACTACTGCCAGCGACTTGCGCATCGTGCTGAACGATGACCGCGTAGGGGTGGCGGAAGTGAAACTGGAATAATATAAAGATATCATGAGAAAACTTCTTTTCTTTATGCTTGGATTAGCTATGGTAGCGTGTTCCCCCCGTAAGGCGGGAAACGTAAACAATGAAAGTGATGAACTCACCATGCTGGTGGGTACGTATACCGACGGAAACAGTAAAGGTATCTACACTTTCCGCTTCAATCAGTCAACAGGTATGGCAGCGGCACTCAGTTCCATTGAAGTGCTCAATCCTTCTTATCTCGTTCCTTCCGAAGACGGGAAGTTCGTCTATGCCGTCAGCGAAATGAACGATACGACGGCAGCGCTCAATGCTTTCTCCTTCGACAAAGAGACAGGGAAACTCCGCCTGTTGAACCGCCAGCCTACTATGGGCGCTGACCCATGCTACGTTTCCACCAACGGAAAAGAAGTGCTTACAGCCAACTATAGCGGCGGAAGCATGTCCGTCTTCCCGCTGAAAAAAGACGGTTCACTGGAACCTGCCGACACCCTCTTCGAAGGTAGCACCGGTGGACCGGATGCCGACAGGCAAGCAACGCCACACGTACATTGTGCCGTCTTCTCTCCTGACGGGAACTATATCTTCGCCACCGATTTCAGTGCCGACCGTATCTTGCGCTTTGTCATGCATCCGAAGAGCATCATCCCCCACCCTTCTGCCGAAGCCATCGAAGTGGATTCCAATTCCGGCCCGCGCCATCTGACATTTAGTCCCAACGGAAAGTATGCCTACCTCATCAGCGAGTTATCCGGCAACATCACCGCTTTCAGCTATCTGGACGGAAAGTTAGAAAAGATACAGACCATCGCCGCCGACACGCTCCGTGCACGTGGCAGCGCAGACATACACCTCAGTCCCGACGGTAGATACCTCTATGCCAGCAATCGCCTGAAAGGTGACGGCATTGCCATCTTTGAAGTAAACCCCGAAACCGGCATGCTGGCAAAGGTAGGATACCAACTGACAGGCATCCATCCGCGAAACTTCATCATCACACCGAACGGGAAGTATCTGTTAACCGCCTGCCGGGACAGTCATGTGATTCAAGTATTCCAACGTGATTCCGTCACAGGACTGTTATCGGATATACATCAGGACATCAAAGTGGATAAGCCTGTTTGCATCCAATTCGTAAAATAACCGGGCAAAAGCTTGACTTCCGGTATTTAATATCGTATATTTGTCAACGTAATCCTGATTTAGATTCGGATTTATAGATACTAACAGAGAGGAGCTTTTGGCTTCTCTCTGTTTTTTTATATCCCATAGCTTCGGGAAGAAAAAACATTGCTTTTGAGACAAAAAACATCATTTCTTGAGGCAAAACATACCATCTATTGAGATAAAACATACCATCTATCGGGACGAAACATACCATCTATTGAGACAAAACACACTATCTATTGAGACGAAAAGCACCGGCAACTCCCTGATTCCGGTTATTCTGTTAATATTCCGTAATTCTACTCTTGACAAAAATAACTTCATTAACTTTGTCCCTTAACTGAAATCGTTTTAACAACGCGACTTATGAAGAAAAAGAATATAGTATTGCTTTCAGCCCTGTTATTCTCCGTGACTGCCGTGGCACAAACGGAAGTGACCGCGGGTGTCACTCGTGGCAAAGACTATGGAGTGACTTATGTACTGCCTAAAACCGAAATTGAACTCACCGTACAAGTAACCAAGAATATCTATACTCCCGGAGAGTTTTCGAAGTATGCTGACCGTTACCTGCGGTTGAACAACGTCTCTTCCGAACCGGAAACCTATTGGACACTGGATAAGATACAGACGGAAGTTATCGGCGTACCCGACAAAGAGAATGTATACTTCGTGAAGATGAAGGATAAAACCGTAGCCCCTCTCATCGAATTGAGCAAGGATGGCATCGTCTACTCCATCAATATGCCATTGGGCAACGGACAGAAAAAAGCAGTTCCGGTGCAGCCCAAAGCTACGAATAATACGCCTAACGTCAATCCCCGTGATTTCCTGACAGAAGAAATTCTGATGGCAAACTCTACGGCAAAGATGGCGGAACTGGTAGCTAAAGAAATCTACAACATTCGTGAAAGCAAAAACGCCCTGTTGCGTGGCGAAGCGGACAACATGCCCAAAGACGGCGCACAACTGAAACTCATGCTCGACAACCTGACTTTGCAGGAGCGTGCCATGACAGAGATGTTTGCCGGTAAAGTCACTACCGAAGATAAAACATACACCATCCGCATTGTCCCTAAAGAAATGAATCATGAAGTTGCTTTCCGTTTCTCAAAGAAGTTGGGAGTGGTAGCCAATCATGACTTGGCAGGCGAACCGGTCTACATCACCATAACCGACCTTAAAAGCATCAATGTCCCTCCTGCCGATAACTCTAAAAAACAAGTGGACGGCGTTGCCTACAATGTGCCGGGCAGGGCAAAAGTGACTTTGAATTACCAAAACGAAGAATTGTATAACGCAGAAATTCCTGTCACCCAATTTGGTGTAGTCGAGTACCTTGCTCCCGTCCTGTTCAACAAGAATTCTACAATCAAAGTACTGTTCAACCCCGATACAGGAGGCTTGGTAAAAGTGGATACGGAATCCAATTAGAAGTTTAAAATTAAAAATTAAAGGCTGCGCAATGAATTCTGTTTCATTGCACAGCCTTTAATTTTTAGGGATATTCCTAAAATAATAAAATTTAAGGCAACTAATTCATTGCGAGTTAGTTGCCTTTTTTGTATCTTTAAGCATTCCCCCTAAAAAACGGTTTGACGGCCAAAACGGGGGTAATCTAAACTAAAAACACATGGTAAAGATACAAAAAATCTCAGAAATCGAACCTCGTTTAGGTTTTACCGAGTTCGATATGCTAAAAAAATATCGTCAAAGTTTTGCTACGAGTGAATTAGGTCGCCTCCATGCTCTGTTTCCTTTCTCGGAACTGGCCCGGGAAATGCATTTGAAGTCCTCTGCTTTGGGGCGTAAAAGTTATTTTTCTCCTGAGGGTAAAATAGCCTTGATGCTCCTGAAGTCCTATACCAACTTTTCAGATTCACAACTGATTGAACATTTAAACGGGAATATTCATTACCAGTTATTTTGTGGTGTTCAGATTGATCCGCTTCATCCACTGACCAATCCTAAAATCGTCAGTGCAATTCGTCAGGAACT
>NZ_FQZN01000073.1 GCF_900142015.1 Bacteroides stercorirosoris | reverse complement strand
AGCTTCTGCCCCGGGCAGGAGTTCTACCGTGGAGAACTGTTTGTCACCGGACAGCATTTTTCACTGACTGACGGGCACCTGAACGTGGAACTTTCCGTAGACTTTGAGAACCTGCAGATGCCTTCTGACGAATCCCTGACCGTGACCCCCGTGCTTAAAAGCGGTGAATCCGAGCAGGAACTTCCCTCCGTCCTCATCAACGGTGCGGAGAAACAGAAAGTGTATCAGCGTACACAGGCATTGTCCGCGGGCAAACGTAACGGCAAGGCGCGTACTTCGCCCATCCCGGCGGTCGTAATCCGTGACGACGCTGCGGTCTCCCGCGCGTTTACCTATAAGGCTTCTATCCCTTACGAAGAGTGGATGGAACAGGCCGTCCTCCTGCTCCGCTCTCAGGAATGTGCCTGCCACGGGCGGAAAGGGGATATCTACGAGGATAAGATAGCGGACGGCCTCCGCCTGCCGAAACTGAGGACCTCCCCGTGGGATGCGGGTACCGACGCCGGTTTCCTTTCATTGGTAAACTTCATCCAGCCCGCACCGGACAAGGACACGCTGCATTGCATCACAGGGTCTATCCCGTACTTTGAACGGGAGGAAGACCGGAAGGACGGTAAGCAACTTGGCGAACTCTCCGAGGAAAAGCAGAACTTCGAGATTTACTACCGTCTTCGTGACGCCCTGCGTGAGGTACGCCGGGAGACGGGCACGGAACTGGCCAAAGTCCGTGTGACGGGCTATGGCGCCCCGGTGGGTAACCTGAAGAAGAACGAGACCAACGCCCTGATACGTGCTCTTAAGCTGAAGGAATACCTGCGTGAAAACCGTCTGTCGGGCAAAGCCCTGCTGGAAGTGGACTGGATTCCCGAAGACTGGGACTCGATCACCAGCCTGGTTCGGGGAAGCGATATGATGCTGAAAGATGCCACCCTCGACCTTATTGATAATGTGGAGATTTCCAAAGGCCGCGAACGTATGCTGATGTCTCTTGCCGACGGCAAGCCTTACAGGTATCTCTCGGAGAAGATATTCCCGGCGGTGATGCGTGTGGACTACCGGATAGAATACACGCGCAAGCCTCTGGACGCTGCCGAAAGTCTCCAACTGCTGCGTAGTGGAAAACAGCGCGCCCTGCGCCTGAACGAGTTCTTCGCCGTAGCCGGCAGCTATCCGGCAGGTTCCACCGAATATAATGACGTTCTTGATCTTGCTGCCCGACTTTTCCCGGACAGTCCGGAAGCCAACATCAATGCGGCGGCGGTGGCACTCACAAAACGGGATACGAAGCGTGCCCGCCAATACCTGGAACGTTTCGCTACTCTGCCGATGGCTTATAACAATATGGGCATTCTCTGCCTGCTCGAAGGAAACCGGGACAAAGCGGAGGTGTACCTCACGATGGCTGCCGCCGCCGGAGTGGAGCAGGCTGTTAAGGCACTGGAGAAATTAAAAGCAGAGAATTAAGAATTAAGAGATGGATAATACAGATAAATAATACAGAATAACCATAAACGGTATAATATATGAAAACGAGTAACTACTTATGGGCGGTGCTGGCAACGGCCACCCTTTCACTGTCCGCATGCGGCAGCGATGAAAACGAGAATGTAATCCAGCCGAAGGAAAAGACTGCAAGACTTGAACTGACCTTGGTGGGTACCCCTGCTGACAGCCGTGCTACGGGGACTTTGCCTACCACGGATGAATCCCAGATCAACCGCCTGACGGTGGCTGTCTTCACCGGAGCATCGGGCAACCCTGTCAATGCCCTGCGGGAATTCACGGGCGATGACATCAAGGCTGCAACAAGTGGTACCGGCAAGAAGATTACGATGCTTTGCGAACCCGGCAACGGACAGACCATTTATGTGGTGGCCAATGCCTCTACAGGACTTTTTGCGGGAGTTACCAACCTTGCCGGTTTTAAAGCCAAGCTGATGCTACTTTCGGAAACCACCAAGGCTGCTGGAGCCGGTGCGGCAACGGATACGCAAAAGGCCAACAACCTCCCGATGCTGGGAAGCGCCATCGGAAAGGATTTCACGGCGGGCACGGAAACCGAGGCGGAGATAGCCCTGTCCCGTCTTGTGGCGAGAGTATCTATCAGCAGCATCAAGACGGCTTTCGATCCGGTGGGACGGTTCAAGGATGCGACGTTCAAGGTAACAGGTGTATATCTGAAGAATGCCAACAGTTCCGTCAATGCGGACAAGACGGGTAGTGTTCTCGTTCATGGAGGTGACGGGAGTACCGATACAAAAAAGTACCTGTACGAGACAGTTTCCACCCATACAGCCAATACGGAACTCACTACCCCTTACTACTTCTACACATTTCCGAATGTTTCAAATACACCGACCAAGCTCATCATTAAAGGCATGTTTGATGCGGATGGAGGTGGATCCAGTGCTTCCGTGCCCCGGTATTATCCCATTGTTATCAACAAGAAACAGGCTAACACCACTATTTCGGGAGGGGCAGGTACTGACAAGGGTAGTATCGCTCTCAACACTAAATACGTGCTTACCGCCGTCATTAAGGGTGAAGGCGCCCCCGACGATAACACGGATATAGACCCCGCCACCCTGCAACTCACGGTCACTGTTGCTGATTGGGAGCTAACCATCAACCAGGATGTGACCTTCGAGTGATAATTAATATGAGACTGACATGACATTATAAACCAATCCGTGCCCAAGCTATGCGAGTATCCGGAACATCCTCCATCTTTCCGCTCTTTCTTCTTTTTCTCCTCTGCTGCGCCTCGTGCGTACGTGAGGATATGGAAGGTTGTGCCCGTTACGAACTTCATGTCCGCGCGGTGGATGCTGACGGGAACGACCTCACCGGAAGCGGGGCCTTGCAGAAATCGGATATCTACCTCTTTAATGAGCAGGGCTTCGTCAGGATGATTCCCTCCGATGGCTTTTCTGACTTCTATTTTGGAGAGGACAAGGGCGAACGTCTCACGCTGGTAGCCTGGGGAAATCTGAAAGAAGATAGCCTGATTACTACGGAGATAGCGCCGGGAACCCCTCTGAAAGATGCGAAACTTCAACTCCGGCAATACGCTCACGGCACGCATCTCCCGCTAACGGATCTGTTCTATTGCCGCAAGGAAATAGGGGAGACGGAGACCCGTAGCGTGGAAGGTGCGGACATTACACTCGTAATGGAACGTATGGTGGCGGGTCTCAGCATACGCACGCGTTATCTTTCCGAGCGTTATCCTTACAAGGGTGAATCGTACCGCTTCATAGTGCACTGCACCAGTACGGAAATGGATTTCACGGGTGAGGCTGCCGGGAGCGGGGCCGGATATGAACCGGCTTCCGTTACCGACGCTGAAGGGGATGTCTATGCGCCGCCTTTCCATATCTTCCCTACCGGAGAGGGGAGGCCGTTGGAAATTGACATCTACCGGAAGGGGGAGAAATTGTTGACTATCACCGAAGACAATGAATTCCGTCCTTTGTATGCTCCTGTTGGTAAACAGACTAACATAGATCTTGACTTCCGCTATGCGGAGGTGAAGGTCGTTGTGAGTGTGGTTCCCTGGGGTACGGTCAGCCAGGATGTGGAAATGTAAATAGGAAGAGTATGATCAGGTTATTTGAATACAGAGTATACCGTAGACAGGAAGAGCCTGTTCCATTTTGCTGGAAAGTGCTTTTCGTGCTGTTCATGCTGGGCACGTTGCTGGCGATGACGGCTGTGTGCAGTTCCTGCCAACCGGAAGAGGAGGGTATGGAGGATATGGAGGAAGGCCAGCCTGCTACCATCCGGTTGGAAGTGCAGGGTGAGGAACAGGTGGATATTGCTACCCGGACAGTCAATGAGAGTGTGGTCAGCAATCTTCATATTCTGGTGTATAACAGTTCGGGTGAACTGATCGGTCAGAAATATCAGACGGGTAGTTCTACGGTTACCGTGAATACCCGTAGTGCTACCGGGTGTACTATCTATGCCGTTGCCAATACGGGCAAAGCCGACTTGTTCAAGGGATATGCCATACATAAGGAGTCATATCTGAAAAGTATGGTGTATAGTCTTACCAATTGGGACGACTTGGGTAAAGGTACTAATTTGCTAATGACCGGAAGTATGAAGAGTGTGAATATCAAGGCGGGAGCGCAGGATTTAGCCACACGACTGGTATTGACCCGCATGGTTGCACGAGTTGAGTTGAAAATCAAAGTGAAAGAAAGCAGTGGGATTACCATTACGGATTATTCCGTAAAGAATATCCCTTCACGTTCCTATTATATTGCCCGCGCATCGGAAGATGCCGTTCAGGCTGCTACTGCCGCACATTGGAAAGAAAGCGGTGTTATCGCTGCGTCCGGAGCAACTTCGGTAAGTAAGACTTTTTATATGTTTGAGAACCGTAGGGGGACTAAATCCATTTCCGCCCAGAAGGATAAAACGACTGCCAATGCACCAGCCAAGGCTACTTACGTAGTCATTCATGGTTTGGTAGGTGCTGTAACCGTGACGTGGACGGTGTATCTTGGCGAAAACAATACGAGTGACTTCAATATCAAACGGAACGGTAACTATACATATAATATTACTTTGAATGACATTGCGGCAACAGATACAAGGGTTGTTGTCGATTTTGCGGGGACAGAAGATTTGAGTAGTGCAGGCACGGCAAATTGTTATCTTGC
>NZ_FQZN01000074.1 GCF_900142015.1 Bacteroides stercorirosoris | reverse complement strand
GAAGACGGAGGATTTCTTGCTTTTCTGCTAATGTGTGATGTCTTGACATAAATAAACCCCGAAAGTTTTTTGTCCAACTTTCGGGGGTCACTTCAGTTTGAAGTGACACATCCTCTTACTGTTTTTATTTATCTTCTTCTTTCTCGTTATTCATTCTGTAACTGAGTGCTCCGGATGGACATTTCTTGATTTGGGCGATCAATTCTTCCGTTGTAGCGTTCTCAATTGTTATCCAGGGTTTTTCTTTCGGATGATATACATTCGGAAGTGTCTTGGTACAAATACCTGCATGTTGGCATAATCCGGGTTGCCAGATGATGGTCAACTCACCATTCGTATATTCTTTTTTTATATTCATAATCATTCATTCTTAATGTAACCACTTCTTGATTCTTCATTCTTAATTGTCAATTGTCAATTCTCAATTGTCAATTGCTCAAACGTGTACTCCTCTTAACACGATTCTCTTCCATTCCGGATGTTTGTGAATGTATCCGGCTACGAAGGGGCATAGCGGTACCAATCGGAGTCCTTGTTTTTCAATATCTTTTAATGCTTTTTCTGCTAACTGGCTGCCGATGCCCTTGCCGCCCAATTGAGGGGGAACTTCAGTATGTGTCAGGTAGATTTCTCCATTTTTAGATTTGATATACTCTATTCTGGGAGTGTATTTTTCGACATGGAACTCATATTGATGACGTTCCTCATTGTCGATAAGCTCATATTCTTTTTCCATAATTGTACGTATTAATTGTTTACTGTATGTATAACACGCGGACTACGGAATTTGTTTTGGGGAAGAGACTTAAAAAAAATGTCCGGACGAAATCCCTTCGGCCGGACATCATTCAAATAAACTTGGCAGAGTTTATTGTTACTTTACTTTCTCTGAAACAGGGTGGATGAATAAAATGATGGGACGACTTGCCCGGTTCATTAGACTCAACGCTTTTTCCTCGAAAGCAATGATAAAACAGTGCATGGCAGGTCTTCTGACTTGTTTCTGTTGGCAGGCGCCTTCCCGGAAGCATGGCTTCCAGTGGCTATTGGTGTTTTGCCTGCAACATATCATGAAACTTACAGCAGCGGGACTGTTTAGGACTTTCACCTAATTCCCTTTTAATTGCCGACTCCGAACAAAGACGGCAAACCAATGCATCGCAAAGATAAGTAAAAAAATGATTAGTGATAAGAGATTGATGGTTAATTTTTCAATCCCCTCCACTAATCACTGATCCCTTATCGCTAACCGCTGATTACTTTTCTTTGGCCAGTGTGAATACGAATTCCAATCCGCCACCCTGGTTGTTTTTGGCTGAGATGGTGCCACCGTGAATGATAACCGAGTTCTTGACAATGGCCAGTCCCAGTCCTGTGCCGCCCAATTTGCGCGAACGCCCTTTGTCTACACGATAGAAACGCTCGAACAGGCGGTTCAAGTGCTCTTGCGGAACACCTACACCGGTATCGGCAAAACTGAAATAATAAAAATTCTCATCTTCGCGGAAACAACTGATATTGATATGTATATCCGTCCCCGCATAAGCGATGGCATTATCCATCAGATTGCGGAAGATGGAGTATAGCAGTGAATAGTTTCCGCGTAACTGTATTTTCGGTTTCAGAGAGTTGACTACGGTGATGCGCTTTTCTTCCAGCTCCAGCGACACCTCGTTCACGATGCTGCCTACCAGCAGGCTGATATTCACTTTCTCCATATCAATCATGTTGGCGGCTTCGTCCATGCGCGTCAATACGGAAATGTCACGCAGCAGGCGGCTCAGACGGTTGCTTTGTGCATAACACCTCTCCAGGAAAGTCTGCATCTTTTCGCGGGAAATATTCTCATTGTTGACAATGGTTTCCAGATACCCCTGTATGCTGCTGACCGGGGTTTTCAGTTCGTGCGCTATGTTCTGCGTCAGCTGCCGTTTTAGCCGGATTTGCTCTTCTTCCTGGGTGACGTCGTTGATGGAGATTTCGAAACTCAAATCCTGGAATATGATACATTCCACGATAAACATACGGCCATTCTTGTTGATGTTGATGGACATACGTTTCTCTTCCTTGCCCGGACGTTTGGGAGATTTATTGATGAAATCCCTAATCTTCTGAAATTCGCTGATGGAGAATATCTCTTCTGTGGCTTGCAGGTTAGAGTCCGAAATGAGATTGCTGTACTGTGTGAACAGGTTGTTGACCAGTATCTCTTTCTTATCCTTATTGAATACGCCCAAACCCTCGTGGGAAGTTTGCAGATGGGTAATCAGCTTCTCACGTTCAATATATAGCGCCTCTTTGGTTTCGCGCAGACGCTTGTATATCTGGATGATGTGCTGCGAGATTTCTCCCAATTCATTATGCGGGAAAGCGGATTGTATGTCTATCTCTACGGGTTCATTCTTGTCGGCACGTTTGGCAAACTCACGCAATTGGGTGATGGCGGTTCCCAGCTTCGAGGTGAACTTGTAGAAAATGAATATTAATAACAGAGACACGATGGCGGTGAACCAGATGTAGTGCTGGTCGGCTGCCAGATGCTTTATCAGGTTCAGGTCGTAGGGGAGTGCGGAGCGTATGATATAGTCCTCATAAAGTGTGGCGGAGTAGAAGTAAGGTACTCCTGTGGTTTCGGAAGTGCGTCGTACATCGTATCCTTTTCCTTCGGTCAGCGCTTTCTGCACTTCCGGCCGGCCGATGTGGTTTCCCGGTTCCTGGCTTTCATAACTGTCGAACAGGACTTCTCCATGCACATTCACTATGGTGACGCGTAGGTTTTGAGTGATGTACTTTTTCAGATATTGTCCCAATGCTTCGTTCCATAAACTGTCCGGAGTATGGGAAAGCTCCTGATGCACCCGTTCGTTATAGTCTTGCAGTTGTATGTCCAGCAGGTCTACCTTATATTCCTTTTCGCGTTGATATTGGTAGGCGAGGAAGCATCCGGCAAATACCAGGAACAGCGAAATGACCGAAAGGAACAGTTTCCGGCTGAACGACAGGAAGTGCGGGGAATTACTCAGCTTCGAAGCAGTATCCATATCCTAAGCGGGTTACGATGCATTTTCCATAAATCCCTATTTTCTTACGCAGACGGGTGATGTTTACATCAATCGTGCGGTCGAGCACATAGACTTCATCGCTCCAGATGCGGGCCAGTATATCCTCTCGTGAGAATACGCGTCCCTTGTTCTGAAGGAGCAAGAACAATATTTCAAATTCCTTTTTCGTGAGCGGGGCTTCTTCGCCGTCGATGCTTACTTTCTTCTTGGTGATGTCTACCACTAATGATTGATAAGTGAGCTGTTCCGGTTCACGTTCCGTTTCTCCCTGTTGTGTGCGGCGCAATACGGCTTTGACGCGGGCGATGACTTCGCGCAGCGAGAAAGGTTTGGAGATATAATCGTCTGCACCCAGATTGAATCCTGTTACAGTGTCATTCTCCGTATCTTTGGCTGTGATGAAGATAATGGGGACCTGGGCGGTTTTTTTGTCTTTTTTCAGCAGGCTGGCCATTTTGAAGCCGGAGATTTCTCCCATCATCACGTCCAATAGCAGCAGGTTGTAACTGCTGATATCCCTTTTCAATGCCTCTTCGGCGGAGTTGGCCGTATCCACCTCGTATCCTTCGTTTTCAAGATTGAATTTCAGGATTTCGCAAAGGTCTTCTTCATCGTCCACCACTAAAATACGATAATCGTTCATTGCTTTTCTAATTAAAGTGAGGTATTCAAAACAAATTCTCCTACCACAAAGTTATACTTTA
Source organism: Bacteroides stercorirosoris (assembly GCF_900142015.1). Classification (GTDB taxonomy): domain Bacteria; phylum Bacteroidota; class Bacteroidia; order Bacteroidales; family Bacteroidaceae; genus Bacteroides; species Bacteroides stercorirosoris. The sequence continues at coordinate 463 of NZ_FQZN01000074.1, read as the reverse complement.
TTTCTTTTCGCCGACAAAGATGGGGTGATTTTGTTACGGGAAAATGAAACACGTGTTACAATACGATTACATTTTAGCTTTTTGCCGGTGACAGGCTGTTGGTGGGGAGGGGAGGTACTTTGGTCCCTTTCTGTAGGGTTATGAATTAATTCACCACAGAGTAACACAGGGTATCACAGAGTTTAATCAATTTGAAATCAAAAGAATAGAACTCCGTGAGACTCTGTGTTACTCTGTGGTGAAAACTCATTACTGTACTGTTACGAATGTGATTCACCACAGAATAACGCAGAGTTTTGCGGAGAAGATGCTGCTAAGTTGCCGCACCGTTACTTTTATCTGTTCTTCCTGCGACGGCTAATGAAAAATGTAGTGTACTGAATAAGTTGACACTTCTTAATCCACTAAAAAAGATGGAAAAAGGAAAAAAGAAGTACAACTTGTACAGCGATTCAGATCGAAT
>NZ_FQZN01000075.1 GCF_900142015.1 Bacteroides stercorirosoris | reverse complement strand
TCCGTTTCCATTCTATGTCCTGTTCAGAAAAGGGTGTTCCTCCGGGGCTTTGACACCCTTGCATACACCTGAGTTTCAATCAATTGCGAACACTTTATGTAAGATACGGCAAGCTTTGTATTCCTCTTGCCAATTGATTTTCCGTAGCCGGTCATTACCTTTGTTTTATTGCAGGTAAATAGCTATTAAAGAATGGATTAAGAGCAATAATCGTCTTTTAATCGTTCGTTTTTTGTGCGCAAACTGAAGCCATATTTGCACTAAGATTCTTTCAACAAAAGGAAGGAGGAAAAAACACAATTTTATTTCCAGGATAACTCTTTATAGATTAACAACATATGACACAAAAGAAAAGCATGAACAGCTTTTATTTATCAGAATATTTTGTTATTTCATTTCTCTGCACTATCTTTGCGAACATTAAACGAACGATTAAAAAACACCACCGATTTAGTACAATCATTATTGACACCATCCCTATTCACCCGCTTCACTCCCCTATCATATCCACAGTGCAGCATCTTCCTTTCAATCCACCAACAGGACATTTCCCTTTTATAATAATGTACCCGCGTATACACACGCACAGGCGCGTATTTCCCTATTTTTTCTTTAGACCCTGTTACACACATTCTATTATCAATAGGGGGTAGCCCCCCTACCCTATTTACCTGCCTGTGTGTAACAACACCCAAAGAAAATATTCACTTTTTCAGACGAAAACAGAAGATATTACCATTATAAACGTTAATTTTGCTTTCGCATTTTAAATTAATAATAATTTACCAACTTTTAAAATTGTGGTTTTATGGATAAAAAAACACAATATTGAGTATTGAACTCATGAAGGAGGATGGTTATGACATCCAAATAGAGAGAGCAGAAAACAGGATCAACATCCTGTTAGTTGAAAATGAAGCGTTTGACGGGCGCATGATCGTCAAAGCCGGGGAAAGGGAAGAGTTCCTGACACCGTGGGTACGGAAGCTTATCGGGCAAAAGAAGGAGGCGGGACTGAAAGGGACCACACACCTGGCAAGATTGCTAAACCGCAGTATAGCCTTCGAAAAGGGAAAAAATGAAAAAGGATTCATATCACCGGAAAGCCTTAATAGTGAAATCATTAAGCTAAGAAAAGAGATGCTGAATGAAAGAAAGGAAGACGGGAAAAAGGAAATACCGGGATAGATACGAACCTTTCTGCTAAATTGTGGTTTTTGCGCCTTTTCATGAGGAAAAGGCGCAATCACGTTTAAAATATTATGCATTCTTTTGTGCCGCCATAAGGCAGACTAAAACAATCAAAAATCAGAAATGGAGAATATTCCGGTTACCGCATACAGCGGTTTCAGTAATGTACGGGGAGAAATGACTCTCCGGAAAGCAATAGAAAACATCACAAAAGGGCTGCATGCAAGGCTCGTATTCAAAATCAGGATGCTCGTCAGCCAGGGAAAGACCGAAGAGGCGAACAATGTGAAGAAGCAGTTGCCGTTCTACACCGTCACGGCAACATACAGGCAAAAGAGGCAGGCGTACAGCATGACAGGGTATACCCGGGTCATACTGCTGGATATTGACGACCTGCCGGAAGGAAAGCTGGAAGAGCTGAGAAAGAAAATCAACGGAGACCCAAACACGCTCGCCTCTTTCCTCACTCCAAAAGGACACGGGTTCAAGCTCTTCGTCTTCCTGAAAACAGCTTATGCCATCCGGCTGAGGGAGGTACTGGCGGCAGAAGACAAGGTGGAGTTCAACACGTTGGAGAAACATCACCTGGCCATGTACAATGCCTGCAGGGAATACTACGAACAGTTGCTCGGAGTGGAAGTGGACGGAAGCGGGAAAGATATATCAAGGGGATTCTTCACATCTTACGATGATAAGGCATACCTGAACGAGGAACTGATGAAAGAGGTGGACGGGACGCTCACAGATATTGTTTTACCCGAAGGAACGGCGGGGAAAAAGAAAAGTACCAAGGCGGCAGGTGATAAGGCGGCAAAGGAAAGAGTGGTAAGTGACAAGACAGTAAGTGACACGGCGGTAGGTGATAAAAAGCCGGAGGGCGACAAGCCGGAAGCGGATAAGGCGGAAGCGGAAGCCGAGCCCTGGGAAAGGATGGAATTCAACAAGGCCGTGCTCGCAGTAAAGAGAATATCGAGATTCGAGGAAGGAAACAGGGACAACTTCCTGTTCGCGCTGGGAAACAAATGCTATACGAAAGGGATTGATGAGAATGTAGCCGTCAGGCTGGCGAGGGAGAAGTTCGGACAGGAAGGGATGGACGTGGCTACGCCACTGCATAATGCGTATACGTACACCGACAAGACCTACGAGGCGCTCGGACGGAAGGAAGAGAAAACAGATACCATCAACCTGGTGCTCGACTTCCTCAAGGCGCACTATGACATACGGAGGAACGTGATACTCGACAGGCTGGAATATCTAGACTTCAACGAGAAGGAAGAGAGATGGAAAGGAAGCTTCAGACCCATGAGGACGAGAAGCTTCAACTCCATATTCCTGCAGCTCCAACTGGCAGGGATCAGGTGTTACAGGAACTTCCTCCAGGCGGTCATAGACTCATCATACGCAAGGGAGTTCAACCCGTTCATGGAGTACATAGGGAAACTCAAGCCATGGGACGGGGTCACAGACTACATCGGAGAGCTGGCGGACACCGTGCAGGCGGAAGACCGGGAGTTCTGGAAGACAAGTTTCCGGAGGTGGTTCGTAGGGATGCTGGCAGGAGCTTTGAAGGACGATACCGTGAACCACCTGGTCATCATCCTGTACTCCGAACAGGGAAAGGGGAAGAGCACATGGATACGCAGGCTGCTGCCGCCCGAATGGAAGGAGTATTACCGGAACGGCATGGTGGACCCGGGAAACAAGGACCACCAGATACTGCTCAGTACGCATCTCATCATCAATATGGAAGAGTTTGAAGGAGTGAGAATCGGAGACATGGCGGGACTCAAAAGGATCATCACACAGGAAAGCGTGACAGAGAGGAAAGCCTACGACATGCAGGCGTACAATTACATAAGGCACGCATCGTTCATTGCAAGTACAAACAACAGGCAATGCCTGCAGGATATAGGGGGAAACAGGCGGTTCCTGCCCTCGTCGGTCATATCGCTGGATTACCGCACGCCGGTGAATTACGAAGGCGTATACGCGCAGGCTTACGCTCTGCTGAAACAGGGGTTCCAGTACTGGTACGAGGGGGAGGAAATAGACGGGTTGAACAGGCACAACGAGCGGCACAGGATGAAGGATCCCGTGGAGGAAGACCTGTTCGTGTACTTCCGCAAGCCCGGCCCCGAAGACCTCCACGTGAAGTGGATGCCGGCGGCGGCCATACTCAGCAAGATTGCGACCTACGGAAAGATACAGGTGAACAGGCAGACCACACAGACACTGGTGCTCTCGCTGGAGAAGTACGGGTTCCGCACCAGAAGGGACAGGCAGGGAAGCACGGAGTATGA
>NZ_FQZN01000078.1 GCF_900142015.1 Bacteroides stercorirosoris | reverse complement strand
AATGCCGTAGCACTATATGTATACGCCGGAACAATTACTTCATCTTCAGCAGTTACTCCCAACCAGCGAAGCATCATAATAGCTCCCGAAGTCCAAGAGTTTACACAAAGCACTTCTTTTGCATTAGAAAATACTTTTATTTCTTCTTCCAATGCTTTTACTTTAGGACCGGAAGTGATCCAACCGGAACGTAACGAATCAACGACTTCATTGATGACCGCCTCGTCAATATAAGGGGGCGAAAATGGAATTTTCATGATTAATATATAATTTTAGAATAAATACTATTATCGAATTACCGATTTAACAAAGCATCCTAAAAATATCTCCTATTTTCATATAAAATAGTGAAAAGAAATAAATTAGAAATTCGTATAGGTACCGTTCATTTACGCGGTTCTATTAATCCATAAATATTACAAATAACATACCATAAGAACAGCCGTAAAAAGTATTACTATCCACATCATAATAACTAAATACCAGTACAGATAATAAACATTATATCATTGTTCTTCTAATTGTATACTGCTATTCAAGTATACGGTTATCATAAAAAACAGTGGGTACACTATTACTATTTATCAACTACATTAAGGATTAAAGTTCTCATAAATCCTTCCATGCCCAGGATATAAATTATTCCCTTTGGCTAATGATACTATACGTTGTACAGAAAGGTTCGCCTCCAGTTTATTACTATTAGGAAAACTTGTTATAACCTGTACCCCCGGAATAAAAGAATCCCCTGAGAATATATGCTTTCCTATTTTATATGTTAAACAGCTTCTATCATGCCCTGGAGTTGCATAAACCTCTAATTCTTTATTGGAGAAAATATTGATCTTATCTCCTTCTTTCAAAACGTGCAAATTTGCACTAGTAAACACGATTGAATCATCATGATATCTAGAGAAATTCTTTTTATCAGAAGCTAGAGCCTCCTGTCCAAAAGAAGAAGTATAAATCATACAATCAGGAAACTCCTGTGATAACTGACGAATACCATATAAGTGATCATAATGTGTATGAGTAAGAAAAACCCCCTTCACTGTAGTACATTCTTTCATTTGGGATATAATGGGAATAAAATCTCCTATATCAATCAAAAAAACATTAGGTGAATTGATTTCAGACAATATAAAGGTGTTCGAGTTAAAAACAGAATTGACGATTTGAGCAATCTCCATTAGCTATTACATCTTTATTAAATCTGGTATTATCATTGGCCTTGTCTTCATCCACATAGTCCCCCAACTTAAACCCAAGCCAAAAGAAGACATTAGCAAAGTAGCTTCCTTAGATACTAACTGTTCACGAAGCCGCGTAACCATTAAAGAAGGTATAGAAGCACCTCCTAAATTGCCAAATTCTTCAAGATTATAAGGAACTTTATCCATAGGTAGCTTTAACTTCTTCACAATCCGGTCTACAATCATCTTATTGGCCTGATGAATCAAAAAATAGTCAATATCTACATCACGATTCAAATGATAGTCATTTAAGAAGACTTCTACAGATTTGGGAGGACGAGAAATTGCAAAAGAAAAAACACTCATACCATTAATCAAGGTATGAATAGGAGCACGAACAATACCATTACCAAAATCCTCGTATTCAAAAGATTCCGGTGTAACCGGATGACGAAAACCGCCATGAGGAGTCATCAATGCTTCATATCCCTTACCATAAGTATGAAAATCAACAACAATATCATTAGCTGTTTCATCATACTCCAAAGCAACAGCCGTACCACAGTCACCAAATAATGGCACACGACTCTTGTCCTTCATCGACCCCATACGCAATGCAGTATCACCTATAAGTAATAAAGCACGCTTCACATTACCAGTCGTCAACAAATTACCGGCAACCGTTATTGCATACATGCATCCACAGCATCCCATAGGGATATCCATACAGAAACAGTTCTCCGACAACGCTAATCTGTCTTGCAATATACAAGAAGTAGGTGGAGTACGATAATCACCTGTCACGGATTCAAACAGCAGAACATCAATACTATCCCTCTCCCATCCCAGTTCTTCAAGTAACTTCTCAGCGGCAACTTGACACATGTCCGAAGCACACATATTATCCGGAGCAATATGACGTCTTTTTATCCCGACTGTATTATCAAAGACTTCCGCCTCTTCCTGAGAGAAAAAATCAAAATCAGATGTCTTCACCACATTCTCAGGGACAGCCATAGCCACTCCCTTCATGTCGACATTCTTAATTTTCCATCTTGCCATAGTGCAACCCGTTAGAGTTCAACATCATACTTTTTCAAAATTTCACGTCCCTTACCATAGGAAGTGAATTCCATAATATCTT
>NZ_FQZN01000080.1 GCF_900142015.1 Bacteroides stercorirosoris | reverse complement strand
ATGTCTTATCCTAAAAATGGTTGTCACTATTCGGGGCTGGTTACTAAATAAGTTGTCACATCTTATCTTTCCCTACTGGAAAGGTTGTCAGTTTTCCCTCTTGCTTTCTTAAACAGTTGTCATGAGGTAAAAACAATGGATATTTCCGATTGTCCTTCGGTTCTCGGTGATGCAAATATACATTTTATCTCTCATATACTCCCTGCCTTTTTCCATAAACATTTTCCCGGCTGCTCTCCGCAATATACATCCATGGGTTTCTTCATGCCGATACTCATATGCGGGCGTCCATTGTTATAAAAGTCTATCATCTGTGCAATCTGCTGCCTGGCATCCTGTTCGTCTTTGAACAGCGACCTGCCGTATATCCACTCTGTCTTCAGGATTCCGTTCATGCGTTCGGCCACTGCATTATCGGTCGGTTTAGAGTCTTCGGTCATGCTTATACGTATATGGTGTTGCGTCAGGAGGCCGATATAGTCATCGCAGGCATACTGGGAACCGCGGTCCGAGTGATGTATGGTGCCGCAGAGGTTGCCACCTCCACCCTTGAGGATGGCCTGTTCCAGGGCCTGTACGGTATATGCCGCCTGGAGTCCCGGCGCAAGCACCCAGCCCAGGACGGCGTGGGAATACATATCCGTTATGAGATGCAGGTAGCATACGCCATCCTGGATCCATATATACGTAATGTCACTGACCCAGATATGGTTGGGGTAGCGTGCCGTCATGCCCTTTATCAGGTTCGGATATTTTTTGTACAAATGGTTCGAATCCGTGGTGTGGCGAGGCTTCTTGGGAGGCAGCATGAGGTGTTCCGAACGCAACAGGTTCAGAAAAGCATCCCTGCCCCCAATCACCTCACCACCATAAATGGAGCAAAGCTCGTAATGCAGTTTCAACCCGCCTATGCTCGGGGCCTGGGAGCGGTAATACAGGACCGCCGATAAGATGGCGGCTTTTATCTGGTTACGCGAGAGAAGTGTCTTTTTCTTCTTGTAATAGGCCTGGGGGGACATGCCAAACAGTCCGCAAAGAGTTTTCACGCTGATCTGGGGAAACTCCTGGCGAAGGCCCGTCACTGTCTGACACCATCTTTTTTTAAGATAGAGATCCCTTCTTCTTTTTCTGCGGATTCTATCAACTTCTTAAAGGCATGGGAACGCAATTTCTCAAGTTCCAGAGCCTTTTTCAGACGTAATATCTCTTCCTCAAGGAGTTGATCCCGGGATTTGGAAGTGTTCTGCATCTTCAGTTTTGATATAAGTTCTGCGGACAAAGATAGGGATTCTGAATCAATCGGATAGCATTGAATCCACCTCAAAAGAGTGGTGGGGTGAAAAACGCCCCACTTCTTGGCAGTAGCAATTATGGACAGGCCACTGAGGTAATAATCTCTTAGAACTTCCAAAATGAAAGTCTCATCATACGGCTTACGACTAAGTTTTGGCATATTGTTTCTTCTTTGATGCCTACAAATAGGTGTCAACCTATATCAGTGTAAGACA
>NZ_FQZN01000084.1 GCF_900142015.1 Bacteroides stercorirosoris | reverse complement strand
TTCCACCAGTAACTTCTGCATATCGTCCCGTTCCAGCACACGACGGTGGTCCGCCTTGCGCCCGGTGAACACGTCACGGAACTGGTGGGGGATGAAAGCCGCCAGTTTACGGACCACAGCCCGGTTATAAACCGCCTGGAGCATACGCATATAGGTGGAGACGGTATTCCACGCCAGACCCTTCCCACCCTTATGGAGCAGGTAACCCTCATAGGCCTTCAGCCACAAGGGCGTGATGCCGGACACGGGCAGCCCCTCGCCACCGAAAGCCATCACCGACCGCAGCACGCTGCCGCATACATGGGCGGTGCCGTACTGCCCGTTCATTTCGAGTTCAGCGACCACCGAACTCATAAATTTGTTTAAATAGACTGTTTTCATATTCATTCATTTTTTCGCACGTTGTCGCACGCGCATATACTACGTCACAAACAGGAGTCAAAGACAAATGTTTCGTTACAATACTATCTTTAACCACTGCATTCAAGTCTTGTCAGAAATGTTAATTTGACAGATATTTGCACCAAAGGTCAGAGGCGGGTGCTTTGACCCGTAGAGGAACCGCGCGTTCCTCTACGGGCAAGGCACCCTTCCCCGTAGAGAAACGACCCGCAGGTCGTAGAGCAACATCGACATACCGTAATCATTGGATTTTCCATCGTTTGCCGGAGTAACACATCTGCCTTCTTCCACTGCTCCGAGGAACGATCCCCGCCACAGGGACACAAACGTATGGAAATATTTTTCACTTCAAAACAATATACATAATGATTACAGTTACCATTCAGGTGAAGCCCTATCTCGCGGCTTACCTGCAAAGCGCATACGCGCACTGCACAGTGGAAGGTGCCATCCGTTTTACCAAAAATCAGAATCTTTACAGTTGCCTGCTACAGCTCACCACTCCCCGCCCCAAGGGCGTGTCGTGGCGGGACCAAGGGAATGTCATTCTCTCCCTGCCCTGCCCCAGCGTGGGGAAAGACCCGAGGACTTATAATTATCTGGGAGAAGAGGCCGTAAAGGTTCTGGAGCAGGAAATCAACTATGAAATGAGAATGGATTACTACCGCTTCCTGCGCAGGAACAAGTTTAAGAACGGGATGATGTTCACAAGGGCCACGGAGTTGTATCTGGAAGAGCACGGGATGACGGAACTTATACCGGAAGA
>NZ_FQZN01000085.1 GCF_900142015.1 Bacteroides stercorirosoris | reverse complement strand
AAAGCCGACGCCACAAGTCTGGTCTTTTCTACCAATATTTCCTTTACCGCAGTCACATATTTATTATCGGTCAGATAAACAATCATCTTTTCATCCGTACCCACACAGGCACATTCTATCGGGTATTTGCCTTTAATAATCTGTTCGCACTCATCCAATCCGATACGCATTCCATACAGTTTTAAGAAGCGTCCCATACGTCCTACAATGTAATAGCACCCATCCTCATCCCGATAAGCAAGGTCACCTGTACGCATAAAACCGTTACGCTCATCACCCAACTGTAAATCCTCGCGTTTACGGGCATACCCCATTGTTACATTTTTACCACGATAACACATCTCACCCTCTGTATTCGGCAATTCTATTACAGAGCCATCACTGTCTATCAATGACAATTCCGCATTCGGAACCGCATGTCCTATACTGCCACACTTTGAAATCGCATATTCCGGTGGAAGATAAGCCATACGGGCAGTACCTTCTGACTGTCCGTAAGTAGCAATCCAGCGTTTCCCGTTATCACGGCAGTATTCTGCAAATTTCAAATTCAACTGACGCGGCATTTTTCCACCTCCTTGAGTAAGCAGGGTCAAATCAGGCAAATCCATACGGAAAAAGCGCATCAGATTTAATATCTCAAAGCTATAAGGAACACCTGTAAAACTGGTGGCATGCTGTTCTTTCATAAAATTCCAGAAAGCTTTATCGGTCATACTTTGATTGGTTATCAACACAGTAGCTCCAACATAAAAATGACTGAATACCACTGACAGCCCCATAGTATAATATAATGGAAGGACAAGCAAAGGGCGATCATTGGAAGTCAGGCCAAAGAAAGTAGAGATATTTAAGGCCGCCGCTTCTATATTACTATATTTATGACGTACCAACTTAGGACTACCCGTTGAGCCGGAAGTAGGTAAAAGATGAGATAGATCCGGATGCATTGCACAATCTTCCATTCCTGTACGCAAGAGGATATAGCCGTAGTATTCGCACACCATTTCATAATGCAGGTCAACTGCCATCAACGAGGGCACACAAATATAAGAAGGACGGTAAATATCAAGTAGATTATGAAGAAGTTCCTTTTCAATATGTGCATTCAATATTAAAGGGACATTCCCGGAATTGATACAACCTATACTCCA
>NZ_FQZN01000089.1 GCF_900142015.1 Bacteroides stercorirosoris | reverse complement strand
GTGATGAAACAACGCTCAATGGATGAATCCGTCCCCGATTTCACGGTATTAAAGAAAGCCCGCAGATAGCCGGTCTTATGTGTCTCGTCAGTATAATGATTCAGACTGTTAGCATCAGAAAGTATAGTATTGGTGAAATGGTCATACTCATCAATAAAGAGATAAATTTTTTGGTTAACACGCGCACATTCCTGATAGAGGAAATCCAGCTGAGCCACTGCACCCTCTTTTGTACGTAAGCCTTCTAACGTATCTTGCGGTAAATAGTCGGCGTACGTTTTGCAGAAATTCTCAAAGGAGGTAGTGCAATGGTCGTCCAAGCCCTTGCGATAGTTGTGTAGTTCGGCACTTACTAATGAGAAGTTAAGTTTCAGTACCAAATAACTGTTGCGGTCTTTAGTGGGATGCTGCCCTATATACAAATCACCAAAGAGGGCATCAAACTTATCCTTCGCATTCACATCATAATAATGTTGCAGCATATTCAAGGTCAGACTCTTGCCGAAGCGACGGGGACGGATAAAAAAGAAGAACCGGTCCGAACGCTCTATCAATGGAATGAAAGAGGTCTTGTCCACATAATAATAATCATCACGACGAATAACCGCAAAGTTCATCATGCCATAAGGCAACAATTTGCTATCTGATACGTGCTCCATAATTTACGCCTTTAAAGAATAAATATTCTATATGCAGATACAAAGATAAACTTTCCGCGACAGCTTGACAAGTCTACTCCGCATTTTATAGTAAATTCTTGTTTTAGCTCCATTTTCCGGATGGGATGCAAACGAGAGGAGTTTATATTTTCAAGCAGATTGAGAATCCGGATATGAGAACAGCCGGATAATAAAGATATCCGGTTGAACGGAACATCATTTTAAAGACCTTATCCATTCAAGAGGAATACCAAGAAAGTGATCATAACCAACAATGTGTGTATCAACTGCCATTACTATGATATCTGCAACAATCATACCTATGACTATAATGATCATTATAATCTTATGAGTAGAGACTATCCATCTGATTGTGTAAATAGAAAACTACGGTGTTTCTCTCGTAGTTTTTTTATTTATGTATTAACTTTGTAAAAATCAGATTTTATG